>NZ_JXRU01000035.1 GCF_000967865.1 Microbacterium sp. SA39 | reverse complement strand
GCCAGCGACGAAGCCCGAGCAGCAACCTACGACACCTGGCTCCATCACTACAATCACCACAGACCCCACACCGGCATCAGCGGCCAAACACCCTCAGACCGCGTTCACAACCTCACGGGGAAGAACACCTAGATCGGCGTTGAGCAGGTCGCGAGCGAGTGACTCGAAATCTATAGGCGAGAGCGACCGAAAGTCGTAGTCCGTCATGCTCATACATTCCCACAAACGGAGGGGGATGAGATCCGAGCGCAGGCGCTAGCGCGAGGTGTTGGTCGCGGCCGCGCTTAGTGCATCATTCCTCTCCTGGATCAGCCCGTCCGCCGCACACGAGGGACCTGATCAGACGCCCAAACAGGCCTGGCGGAACGGCCTAGAACCGCAGCAGACTCCGAATCGCCACGACCGCACCCGCACGCGCCCACTCCGTGAACTCGAACGGCTGCACGTCGAGCGGAACCGGGCGCTCGGTCGGCAGGCGCACAGCCTCGATCGTGCGCATCACCTCGTCGCCGGAGATGTCCATGAGTGCGAGGCCGTCGCCCGTGAGTACCACCTTCTCGGGATCGAGGCCGTTGAGCACCGTGCCGATGAGCACGCCGAGCGCACGTGCCGCGTCGTCGAACGCGCGCTTCGCTGCCGGGTCACCGGCGAGGGCGAGCTCGACCGCGCCCGGGTAGTCGAGGCCCTCGACTCCGACCGCCGTCACGATGCTCGCGCTCGGCAGGTAGGCGCTCGCGCACCCGTGGTGGCCGAGGCCGCAGGGCGGACCGTTCGAGTCGACGATCAGGTGATCGAGCTTCCCCGCGCTTCCGTTGTGCCCGGTCACGACCCTTCCCTCGATGACCAGTCCCGAGCCGATGCCCGCGCCGATCGTGACGAGTGCCAGCGAGTCGCATCCGGCGCCGGCGCCGAACCAGTGCTCCGCGGCGGTGAGCGCGCGCACGTCGTTGTCGGCCGTGACCGGGATGCCGAGCCGCTGCTCGAGAAGCTCGGCCAGCGGCACGTTCTGCCAGCGCAGGAAGAAGGATGCCACGACGATCTGTCGTCCGTCGATCTGCGCGAGGTCACCGGCGAGGCAGATTCCCGCGGCACGGATATCGCCGAACGACTCGGCGAAGCGCTCGTGGATGCGGACGATCTGGTCGACGGTGTCTTCCACGGATGTCGAGACGAGCCGCTCCTCGACCTCGGCCACGCTGCGCGCGCGCAGGTCGGTCACGACCGCGAAGACCGAGTCCCCGGTGAGCTTGATGCCGAGCAGGTGGTGGGTGTCCTCGCGGACGACGAGCATCTCGCTCGGTCGCCCCATCGCGCCGCGAAGCGCGATCTCGTCTTCGGCCACGAGCGAATGCTCCATGAGAATCCGTGAGGCACGTGTCAGGCTTGCTCTGGACACGTTGATGCGCCGGGCGATCTCGGCGCGGGGGAGGGCGCCGTGGATGAGCAGCTCGCGCAGCGCTCCGCGTTCGACGCCGGTCAGATGCGGCCACGCATCGAATGCTGAGCCGCCTCGCGCATCTGCCACCTGTCCTGCTTTCGCTCCATTGACACCCGGATCATATCCCCCGGCGACCCTATCGACTTTGTTACCCAGTGTAATAAAGTAGCAGGCGCAAGACCCCTCCGATTCGGCCCCCGACGCAAGGACGCTCATGGCATTCCGACCCCTGCACGACAACTGGACGCTCACGGCTGTGGAGGGGCCCACCCCCGACGCCGTCCGCGGCGCCTCCATTCCCGCCACCGTTCCCGGCTGCGCGCACACCGATCTGCTGGCGGCCGGCCTCATCGCCGCCGCGTTCGACGGCGACAACGAGTCGGAGCAGCAGTGGATCGGCAGCACGGTCTGGCGATACGAGACCCAGTTCGACTGGCAGGACGACGGGTCCGACCGTCACGACCTCGTGGCCCACGGGCTCGACACGGTCGCCAGCATCGAACTCAACGGTGCAGTCGTCGGCCGTACCGAGAATCAGCACCGCAGCTATCGCTTGGACGTGCGCCCGCACCTCACCGGCGGCGAGAACACGCTCGTGATCACGTTCGCTTCACCCGTCGCCGAGGCCGAGGCGCGCAGCGCTGCCCACGGCCCCAGGCCGCACGTCAACCACCACCCCTACAACGCGCTGCGCAAGACGGCGTCCAACTTCGGCTGGGACTGGGGCATCGACGTCGCCACGAGCGGTATCTGGAAGCCGATCGGTCTCGACAGCTGGTCGGGCGTGCGCATCGTATCGGTCCGTCCCTTGGTCGACCTGATCCAGAACGCCGACGGTGTCGACGGTCGCCTCGACGCGCGCGTCGCGCTGGAATGGGCGGATGCCTCCGACGAGGGCACCTGGGAGGTCTCGGCATCCGTCGCCGGGGTCTCCTCCACGCAGTCGGTCGACCCCGGAACCGCAGAGGTCCGGCTCGAGCTCGATGTCCCTGATGTCGATGTCTGGTGGCCGATCGGCCACGGCGCTCAGCCGCTCTACGACGTCGAGGTCCAGGTGGCGCAGGCATCTGCGTCGGTCGCGCGTTGGTCGTCGCGGGTGGGATTCCGCACCGTGCAGGTCGACACCGCGCCCGACGCCGAGGGCGCGCCCTTCGTGCTGCGCGTCAACGACAAGGTCATCCAGGTGCGCGGCGCGAACTGGATCCCGGACCACGCGTTCCTCACCGAGATCGACGCCGACCGCTACCGCCGCCGCGTCCGCGACGCCTCCGAGGCGAACATGAACCTGCTCCGCGTCTGGGGCGGCGGAATCTACGAGTCCGACGACTTCTACGACGCCTGCGACGAGGCCGGGATCCTGGTGTGGCAGGACTTCCTCTTCGCCTGCGCCGCGTACGCCGAGGAGGAGTGGCTCGCCGTCGAGGTCGAGGCTGAGGCGCGCGAGGCCATCACCCGGCTCAGCCCGCATCCCTCTCTGGTCATCTGGAACGGCAACAACGAGAACATCTGGGGATACAACGACTGGGGCTGGCAGGAACGGCTCGAGGGCCGCACCTGGGGACTCGGCTACTACCTGACCCTCCTGCCGGGACTCGTCGCCGAGCTCGACCCGAGCCGCTTCTACTCACCCGCGAGCCCGTACTCGTTCGACGAGGCGCTGCATCCGAACGACGCCGCACACGGCACGATGCACATCTGGGATGTCTGGAACACCGTCGACTACTCCGTGTACCGCAGCCACCGCCCGCGGTTCGTCTCGGAGTTCGGCTTCCAGGGGCCCCCGGCATGGTCGACGCTGGTCGACGTCGTGCACGACGTGCCCCTCGAGCCCTACGGTGCGCAGATGCTCGTGCACCAGAAGGCGAACGACGGCAACCTGAAGCTCGAGCGCGGCATGCAGGGGCATCTGCCCGAGCCCCGCTCGATCGACGAGTGGCACTGGGCGACGCAGCTCAACCAGGCCGCCGCCGTGCGGTTCGGCATCGAGCACTTCCGCTCGCTCTCGCCGAGCAACACCGGCGCGATCGTCTGGCAGCTCAACGACAACTGGCCCGTCGTGTCGTGGGCGGCCGTCGACTTCGCCGAGCACCGCAAGCCCCTCTGGTTCGCGCTGCGCGACGTCTACGAGCCTCGGCTCGCGACATTCCAGCCGCGCGACGAGGGCCTGGCGCTCATCGTGCTCAACGACACCGACGAGGCGTGGGCCGGCGACATCCAACTGCAGCGGACGCTCTTCGACGGCACCGTGCTGGCGGATGCCGTCGTGCCGGCATCCGTCCCCGTCCGGGGAGAGACGAGCGTGACGATCCCGGCAGAGCTCGCCGCCTTCGGCGACAGCTCCCGCGAGATCCTCACCGCGACGCTCGACGGGTTCGCCACGGTGATCCACAATCCGGTGGAGGTCGTGGACCAGGCGCTCGACCCGGACCCGGTCGTGGCGGAGATCCGAGAAGCGGATGCCGAGAACGGCGTCGTGCTCGTCGAGGTCACGGCGCGCAGCTACGCCCGCGACATCACTCTTCTCGTGGACCGCTTCGACGTCGATGCCCGCGTCGACCGCGGCATGGTGACGCTGCTCGCGGGGGAGCGCGCGGTGTTCCGAGTGGAGACCCGCTCCGGACTCGATCGCGACGGTCTCCTCGCGCCGACCGTGCTGCGGCACGCGAACTCCCTGCTCCGGGATCGCGTTGCTGCCGACGATCAGGTAGCAGCGGTGGCGCGCGGATGATCAGCCTTCCGACGCCGTCGATCATCCCCCTGCGTGGCGGGCCCGCCGCACGCTGGGGGGTGCTCGGACCGGGCGGGATCGCCGAGGACTGGGTGAGCACGGTGCATCGGCACACCGACCAGCGCGTGGTCGCTGTCGCATCGCGGTCGGCGGATCGCTCCCGGGCATTCGCCTCTCGACACGGCATCCCGCGTCACTACGAGGGGTACGACGCTCTGCTGCACGACCCCGACGTGGACGTGGTGTACATCGCCGCGCCGCATGCGCAGCACCATCCGCTGGCCCTCGCGACCATCGCGGCAGGCAAGCACGTCCTCATCGAGAAGCCCATCGCGCTCAACACCGCACAGGCGGAGGAGATCGCGAACGCGGCGCGCGCCGCCGGCGTGTTCGCGATGGAGGCGATGTGGTCGCGGTTCCTGCCGCAATCGCATCTCATCGCCCAGCTGCTGGCGGACGGGGAACTCGGTGACGTGCGACTCGCCACCGCGCACCTCGGCTGGCAATGGCAGTACGACCCCGCTGACCGGAACTTCGACCCGGCAGCCGGCGGCGGGGTGATGATCGACGCCGGGGTCTACAGCCTCTGGTTCGCTCATTCTGTGCTCGGCGCCGCGACCACGATCACCGCCCGAGGGGCGCTGGCCCCCACCGGCGTCGAGACCGAGGCGGTCATCCTCCTCGAGAACGAGCGCGGAGCGCATGCGGCGGTGAGCGCGTCCAGCACGACCACGACGCCTGGCCTTGCTGCCGTGTACGGGTCGGCGGGAAGCGTGCACTTCGAGAGGAGCTTCGTCTTCCCCGCCCAGCTGCGCATCGCCGTCGGCGGCGACGAGATCCACTGGCGCGACGACAGCGGTCTGGTCGGGCGAGACGGGCTGGCCTGGCAGGCGGCAGCCGTCGCGTCATACCTCGCCGAGGGCAGGACGCAGTCGCCGCTGCACTCCCTCGACGATTCCCTCGCGGTGATGCGCGCCCTCGACGAGGTGAAGCGCCAGATCGGCAGTCTGTGAGCGGCGCCGAGGTCGATCAGACGGGCTGAACGACCTCGGCGCCCCTCACGTGTCAGCGGCGCGTGAGGTGCAGCACGATCGCCTGCGTCGGCCACAGCGGCGGGATCTGCAGGCCGACCGTGCCGAGGAACGAGCCCGTCAGAGCGACGGTGCCACTCGAGAGCCACGCGGGCGTCGCGAAGCCGTGCCGCGAGGCGCCGATCTCGTCCCGCACCCGCACGTCGTAGATCGCGTCCTCGCCCAGGCCGTGCAGCCGGATCCGCTCTGGAAGCGAGTCCTCGAGGGTCGCCACGCTCGCGATCGTGAACACGGCCTCCGAGCGGTCGGCCGCGACGGCGCCGACGACGCGGAGCGCAGGGTCGCGGACGTCGGCGTGCACGGCCGTCCCGGTGTGGATCACCGACCGGACCTCTTTGTAGAGCGCGGCCCAGCGCGTGATCACCTCGAGCTCTTCGGGCGTGCACTCCGCGATGTTCCACTCGAAGCCCGCCGAGCCCATCAGGCTTGTCGCGAGCCGGAACGACAGGGGCGTCGTGCGCCCGGAGGAGTGCGCCGTCGTCGGACCCACGTGACCGCCCACGAGCTCCGGGGCGAGCAGCAGCTGCGTCCACCGCTGGATGTCCTGGCGTTCGATCGGGTCGTTGGAGTCGCTCGCCCAGACCCGGTCGGCGACCTCGAGGATGCCGAGGTCGCTGCGCGCCCCGCCGGACGAGCAGGACTCGATCTCCAGGCGCGGATGCCGGGACTTGAGCTCCGCCATCAGCCGATACACCGCGCGGGTCTGGGCGTGCGTGCCGGGGCGGCCGTCGTGCACCGCCTCGACCAGATCGCGGTTGTGGTCCCACTTGATGAAGTCGATGCCGAGCTCGGTCACCAGGGCGTCCAGGCGGCCCAGGATGTACGCGTAGGCGTCTTCGCGCGCGATGTCGAGCACGTACTGGGTGCGCCATGACAGGTGCGCGGGCGTCGGCAGATGATCCGCGGGATGCAGGAGCCATTCCGGATGCCGGCGCGCAAGGTCGGAATCGAGATTGATCATCTCCGGCTCGAACCACAGGCCGAACTCCATGCCGAGTTCGTGCACGCGGTCGGCCAGCGGACCGAGCCCGTCGGGCCAGACCGCGCGGTCGACGAACCAATCGCCGAGCCCCCGGATATCGCTGCGGCGGCCGAGGAACCAGCCGTCATCGAGCACGAATCTCTCGACGCCGACCTTCGCGGCGAGCTCTGCCAGCGTCAGGAGGAAGGCGGGATCGTGATCGAAGTACACGGCCTCCCAGGTGTTCAGCACGAGCGGCCGCGGGGAACGTGGATGGTTCGGACGTGCTCGCTCGAACCGGTGGAACCGCTCGGACAGCCCGTCGAGACCCGCTCCCGACCACGCGAAGTAGGCGGTGGGCGTCGCGTACGACTCGCCGGCACCGAGCACGATCTCGCCCGTGCGAAGCAGCTCGCCGGCGCCGAGGACGTCGACGGAGTCCGGCATCCGGTCGTTGCGATAGGTGCAGTCGGCGCTCCAGCCGAGGTGCACGGCCCAGAGTTCGCCGCTGCGGTCGCGGGGTGGGTCGATCGACACGATGGAGAGCGTCGGGGCGTCGTGTCCGCCGCGTCCGCGCCTGGTCTGTCGCGTGGTCGCCCCGCGGGGGATCGTGCTCGTCGTCGGCACCTTCTCGCGCGTCCATCGTCCGGCGAACGTGGTCAGGTGGTCGACGGCCTTCGGGGTCGGGAGGGTGGCCTCGAGCCACTCGATCGTGAGGTCTCCGGCATCGTCTGCCGTGCGCGTGACGGTGTGCGTCACGGTGACGATGCCGCCCGTCTCGATGGTGACGGCGGAGTCCACCCGCAATCCGTTGACGACGTCGTCGGCGACGACCGAGAACCGGCGACCATCGGGATCGGTCGCGCAGGCGACGTGCGCCCAGCGCGGGTGCACGGGGATGCCGCCGACGCTCGCGCTCAGTCCGGGGCGCCCGCCCCAGCCCTCCCCTTCGAGAGGTAGCAGGGACACCTGCCAGGCGGCGTCGAGCGTGCCAGCGGCATCCTGTCGGCTCAGCGCGGCGGTGATCTCCGCGGGGTCGAGGTCGGCGAGGTCGCCGAGATCGGCACCCCAGAACAGCACCTGCGGCATGGACGCCGGGGCGCCCTGCCCCTGCGGATCCGTCGCGGTGTCGATGACGAGTGACACTCCGTCGCCGCGCAGGTGCGCGAGTCGGGAGCGGGGTGGAGGATGCGCGGCCTCATCGCCGCGGACATCCGAAATTACGAGATCAGTCATGGTGCCCTCTCGGACGGGATCCGTCCGGTCGATTCCTGGAAGTGCTTGACGGACTTAGTTTACCTACGTAACAATGAGGGCGGTAGATGGAGATTCCTTCCACTCACACAGTCGGCGCGGACACCTCTCGGTTGACGCGCCTGGGAAAGGACGATGATGTTCCTCAGCACGAAGCGCCCCCGCGCCGGCATCCGGATGGCCCTGGCAGGAGCCTCGGCCGCCGTTGCCACCACCCTGCTGCTCGCCGGCTGCGCGCCGGCATCCGGCGGTTCCGCCTCCGGATCGGCGGACACCCTGATCGCCTACACGGGTCAGTCCGGCGACTATCAGATCAACTTCAACCCGTACTCGCCGTCGCAGATCGGCGGGATCGGGACCATCTTCGAGTCGCTGTTCTTCGTCACCAACGTCAACACCGACGCGTACACCCCGCTGCTCGGCACCGAGTACACCTGGAACGAAGACGGCACGCAGCTCTCCGTCACTCTGCGCGAAGGCGTGAAGTGGTCGGACGGCGAGGACTTCACCGCTGACGACGTGGCGTTCACGTTCCAGATGCTCCTGGACACGCCGTCGCTCAACAACGGCGGCTTCGACGGGACCGTCGAGGCGACGGACGACATGAACGTCGTGTTCACCTGGGACCTCCCCGCGTTCGTGAGCGGCCCGACCCTGCTCGGCCGCACCCCGATCGTGCCCGAGCACATCTGGTCCGAGACCGACCCCACGACCGATGTGATGGAGACGCCGATCGGCACGGGCCCGTACACGCTCGACAACTTCAAGCCGCAGGCCTTCACTCTCGCGGCCAACGAGGACTACTGGGACGGCGCGCCCGCGGTGAAGGCGATCCGCTACCTCTCGCTGTCCGGCAACACCGCCGGTGTCGACGCGCTGAAGGCCGGAACGATCGACTGGCAGACGGGCCCGGTGCCCGACATCGAGAACGTGTCCACGACCTACCCCGGCTACGACGCGATCACCATCCCGCAGAACCAGGTCGCCCTGCTCACCTGCTCGAGCGCCGCGCTCGGCTGCACGGGACCGCAGACCGATCCGGCCGTGCGCCAGGCCGTCTACGTCGCGCTGAACCGCGACCAGGTCAACTCGCTCGCTTTCCAGAACACGGCCAGCGAGATCTCGCCGACGTTCGCGCTCACCACGACGCAGGAGGACCTGATCTCGTCCGCTGTCGCCGAGCCGGTCGCCCCCAGCGGCGCCGACCCCGACAAGGCGGCCGAGATCCTCGAGGGCGCCGGCTGGTCGAAGGGCTCGGACGGCATCTACGAGAAGGGTGGCGAGACGCTCTCCCTCACGGTCGAGGTCGTGACCGGATGGACCGACTACATCACCGCGATCGACACGATGGCACAGCAGCTCAAGGCCGCGGGCATCGACCTGCGCGTCTCGCAGTCGTCGTGGAACGAGTGGACCGACAAGAAGGGCAAGGGAACGTACCAGCTCGCGATCGACTCGCTCGGTCAGGGGGCCGCGTCCGATCCGTACTACCTCTACGACAAGTACTTCAACACCGCCTTCACCGCGAAGGTCGGCGAGGTCGCACCCCAGAACGTCGCGCGCTTCAGCGACCCCGAGGTCGATGCCGCGCTCGAGGTGCTCAAGTCCACGAACCCGGAGGACACCGCGGCACGTCAGGTGCAGTTCGACATCATCCAGGAGAAGATCGTCGCCGCGATGCCGTACATCCCCGTCCTGACGGGTGGCACGACCAGCGAGTTCAACGTCGACAAGTTCACCGGATGGCCGACGCAGGACGACCTCTACGCGTTCCCGGCGGTCTGGGCATCGCCCGACAACGCGCAGATCTTCAAGTCGCTGAAGCCGACGGGGGAGTGATCGTGATCGCCACCGAGAAGGAGAGCGTCGAGCGGGCTGAGCGGGTGCAGGGAAGGACGTCGTGAGCTATTTCGTCCGAAAGGTGGGGTTCTACATCATCGCCCTCTGGGCGGCGCTGACCCTCAACTTCCTGATTCCCCGGCTGCTGCCGGGAAACCCCGTCGACATCCTGCTGGCCAAGCTGCAGCAACGGGGCGGCATCGTCACCCCGGACACGCGCAAGGCCTATGAGCTCCTTCTCGGTGGCGATTCCTCGGAACCGCTGCTGGTGCAGTACTGGAACTACCTGATCAACATCTTCCGAGGCGACCTGGGCGTCTCGGTCAGCTACTTCCCGACACCCGTCATCGAGGTGATCAACACCTCGCTTCCCTGGACCATCGTGCTCGTCGGAGTGTCCACGGTCATCGCCACCGTCATCGGGGTGGTGCTCGGGGCCATCGTCGGCTGGAAGCCGGGAACCTGGCTCGACTCGCTGATCCCCGCGACCACGCTGCTCGCCGCCGTCCCGTACTTCTGGCTGGCGCTGCTGCTGGTCTACTTCTTCGCCTCGACGCTCAAGATGTTCCCCTCGCAGGGCGGGTACGACGTGGTCCTGGACCCCGGGTTCTCCTGGGAGTTCATCGCCTCGGCGATCCAGTACGGATTCCTCCCCGCGCTGACCATCGTGATCGCCTCGGTCGGCGGGTGGCTCCTCGGGATGCGCAACATGATGGTCTCGACCCTCTCCGAGGACTACATCCTCACCGCCCAGGCGAAGGGGCTCACCCCCGGGCGCATCCTGCGCCACTACGCGGCGCGCAACGCGGTGCTGCCGTCGATCGCCGGTTTCGCGATCTCCCTCGGCTTCGTGGTGTCGGGCTCGATCGTGACCGAGCAGGTCTTCTCGTATCCGGGGATCGGGTCGAAGCTCCTCACGGCCGTCACCAACAACGACTACGCGCTGATGCAGGGCCTGTTCCTGTTCATCACCCTCGCGGTCCTCGTCGCCAACCTCATCGTCGATCTGTTCTACGGGCTCATCGATCCCCGCACGCGGGTGAACGCGTGATGCCGGCGGCGATGATGTCGACGCCCATCCGCGTGCTGCTCTTCCCGGAAGGACTCAGCCGATGACGAATCTCGCTCCCCGCACCGAGCCCAACGTCCCCGATGCGACCATGGCGCTCGCGACCGCGGCGGCCGAACGCGGCAGGAAGCCGCGCTCGCCGTGGCGGATGATGCTCCCGACCATGACGCCGTGGCTGGCGTTCGGTCTTCTGCTCGTCGGCGGCATCACGCTGTTCGGCATCATCGGTCCCCTCCTCGTGCAGGATCCGACGACCATCCGCGATTCCGGTCTCCAGCCGCCCAGTGCCGAGCACATCCTCGGCACGACCCAGACGGGGCAGGACGTGTTCGCGCAGCTGGCGTACGCGACAGCGGGCTCGCTGCAGATCGGCCTGATCGTCGGCGTGCTCGCCACGATCCTCTCCGCATTCTTCGGCATCCTGGGGGCGTACATCGGCGGGTTCGCCGACGAGGCGTTCTCACTCTTCTCGAACGTCTTCCTCGTGATCCCCGGTCTGCCGCTGGTCATCGTGATCTCGGGCTTCGTGCCGCAGGCGCAGCGCGGCCTCTGGACGATCGCGGTCGTCCTCGCGATCACCGGCTGGGCGGCATCCAGTCGCGTGCTGCGTGCGCAGACCCTGTCGATCCGCAACCGCGACTACGTCGCGGCATCCCGGGTCGCCGGCGAGCGGGCGGGCCGCGTGATCGCGGTCGAGATCCTGCCGAACCTGCTGCCGGTGCTCGCCTCGCAGTTCGTGTTCGCCGTGATCGCGGCGATCCTCGGCGAAGCGGGGCTGTCGTTCCTCGGCCTCGGCGCCTCGAACTCCTCGACGCTCGGCACCATGCTGTTCTACGCGCAGAACGGTTTCGCGCTCTCGCTGGGTGCGTGGTGGTGGTTCGTCCCGCCGGGCCTCATCATCGCGCTGTTCGGCATGGGGCTGTCGCTCATCAACTTCTCGATCGACGAGATCATCAACCCCAAGCTCAAGAATGTCCGGCTGCACCGCAAGCGCGCGAGGGCAGCCGCCAGTCTCGAGCGCGCTCGCGTGACCCGCGAGAGGAAGGCCACGGCATGACGATCTCGGAGGAGACCCGCACGCGCACAGGTTCCGACCGGCCCGCGGTGATCAGCATCGAGGACCTGTCGGTCGTCTACGAGGTCGATCACCCCGTGACGGCGGTGAAGAACGCCTCGTTCACTCTCGCTCCCGGCGAGATCCTCGGCCTCGCCGGGGAGTCGGGCTGCGGCAAGACGACACTCGCGTATGCGATCAACCGGCTGCACAAGCCGCCGGCGCGCATCGCGTCGGGCAGCATCACCTTCCACGACCGCGACGGCAGCGATCTCGATCTGCTGGCCCTCGAGGAGGACCAGCTCCGGGCCTTCCGCTGGACGAAGCTGTCGATGGTGTTCCAGGGCGCGATGAACGCGCTGAACCCCGTGACGACGGTGAGTGCGCAGCTGCAGGACGTGCTGCTGACCCACCGCCCCGAGATGTCGAAGCGCGAGCGCATCCAGCGCGCGGGCGACGTGCTCGAGCGCGTCGGGGTGGAACGGCGTCGTCTGCACTCCTACCCGCACGAGCTCTCCGGAGGCATGCGGCAGCGCGTGATGATCGCGATGGCGATGCTGCTCGAGCCCCAGGTCATGATCATGGACGAGCCGACCACCGCCCTGGATGTCGTCGTGCAGCGCGACATCCTGCGCGAGATCGTCCGGCTGAGGGACGAGCTCGACTTCGCGGTCATCTTCATCACGCACGACCTCCCGCTGCTGCTGGAGATCAGTGACCGCATCGCCATCATGCTGCGGGGCGAGATCGTCGAGCTCGGGACTGCCGATCGCATCTACCGCGAGCCCGAGCACGAGTACACCAAGCAGCTGCTGTCGTCGTTCCCGAGCCTCAGCGGATCGCGCGGCGCATTCATCCGAACCGGGGCAGACGAGGGGCAGGGAGAGCGCTCATGACCACGATCCGGGTGTCTGATCTGACGAAGGACTACACGATCAGGAAGGGACTGCACCGCGCGGCGTTCCGCGCGGTGGACGGGGTCTCGTTCGACCTCGTGCCCGGACGGACGATCGCTCTCGTCGGAGAGTCGGGGTCGGGCAAGTCCACGATCGCACGGATGCTGGCGAGGCTCGAGAAGCCGACGTCGGGGCGGATCGACGTCACGCTCGACGACGGCACGCCGATGCCGCGTTCGCTCTATCGACGGCACGTGCAGATGGTGTTCCAGGATCCGTTCGCGTCGCTGAACCCGTTCCACAGCATCGAGCATCATGTCGCGCGGCCCATCCGGATCCACCGTCGCGCGTCCGGCACGTCGGCGGTGCACGAGAAGGTGCTGAACATGCTGGAGCGGGTGAACCTCACTCCGGCGGAGGATGTCGCGATGCGTCGTCCGCACGAGCTGTCCGGAGGGCAGCGCCAGCGCGTGGCCATCGCCCGCGCGCTCGCGCCCGGCGCCGAGGTGCTGATCGCCGACGAGCCGGTGTCGATGCTCGACGTGTCGATCCGTCTCGGCGTGCTCAACCTGCTCGGACGGCTGCAGCGCGAGGACAACCTGGCACTGCTGTACATCACACACGACCTCGCGACCGCCCGGCACTTCTCCGACGAGATCCTCGTGCTGTACCACGGCCGGGTGGTGGAGCGCGGCCCCGCCGACGACGTCATCCTCAACCCGCAGCACGACTACACCCGCCTGCTCGCGATCGCCGCGCCCGACCCGGAGAAGATCGGGAAGGTCGTGTCGAGCGAGGCCGCCCCCGACCGCTCGACCCTCGACAACTCGATCTGCTACAACCACTTCACGCAGTCCTGGGAGAGCTCGGACCGGGAACCGGCACGTGCCTGAGGTGCTCGGCCGGCCCGTCGACGACGCCCTCGTCTGGGGCGACGACGCGCTCGAACTCGTGTTCGTGATCGGACCGGATGCGCCGGTGTCGCTGGTCGGGCTGGGGGCTCCGGACACGTCGGGGGTGGGAGCCGCGGTGCTGGCGCCTTCTCTCCGGCAACCGCTCGTCGAGATCTCGGCCTTCGGACACGGACGGTTCCCCGGCAGCTTCCGGCACGTCGACACGATCATCGGCTCCCGGCTCCGTTACGAGTCCCACGACATCGATGAGCGGATGCTGCGCCTGCGGCAGCGGGACGACGAGACGGGGCTCGCGGTCACGAGCGTCTTCGAGCTGACGGCCGGTGTCGCCGGCATCCGCACGTGGACAGAGGTCGTCCTCGACGGGGATGGTCACGAGGCCGGGATCACCCTCGACTTCGTCTCGACCTTCGTCACCGGCGCGTTCCTCACCGCCGCGCCCGACGTCGACGGCTTCCTGCTGGCCTCGGCCGCGAACGACTGGGTGGCGGAGAGCCGCTGGTCGACGCGCTCGCTGCGGGAGAGCGGGCTCGCGCGCATCGATCGTGATCTGCAGCACCAGCCGCCGCGGAGCCGGATACAGGTCGCCAACCGCGGATCCTGGTCGAGTGGTGAGCAGGTGCCGACCGCGGTGCTGCTCGCCCGCACCGGCGACTACGCCCTCGCCTGGCAGGTCGAGCACAACGGGCCCTGGGGCTATGAGCTCGGCGAGACCCGGCACGGCGCCTATCTGCTGCTCACCGGCCCGACCGATCAGGGCAACCAGTGGAGCGTGCGGCTGCGGCCGGGCGAATCGTTCACGAGCGTGCCGGCGTCGGTCGTGGTCGCGGCGGGCGGGGTGGATGATGTCCTCGCTTCGATGACGTCGCAGCGGCGTGCCCTCCGCCACGTGCGGGCGGTGGATCGGCGACTGCCGATCGTGTTCAACGACTACATGAACACGCTCATGGGCGACCCGACCACCGAGAAGCTGCTTCCCCTGATCGACGCGGCGGCTGAGGCCGGTGCCGACATCTTCTGCATCGACGCGGGGTGGTACGCGGAGGGCAGCTGGTGGGACTCGGTCGGCGAATGGAAGCCGGCCGCGCGGCGCTTCCCCGGAGGCATCGAGGAGGTCATCGACCGGATCCGCTCGCACGGGATGGTCGCCGGCCTCTGGCTCGAGCCCGAGGTCATCGGCGTGCGCTCGCCGCTGGCTCTCGCGTCATCGGGGAGGGCGCTTCCCGAGTCGGCGTTCTTCTCCCGCGGCGGGGTGCGCCTCGCCGAGCACGGCCGCCATCTGCTCGATCTGCGCGATCCGGCGGCGCGTGCGCATGTCGACGGGGTCGTCGACCGGCTGGTCGCGGACTACGGCATCGGCTTCATCAAGATGGACGACAACACCATGACCGGACCGGGTACGGATGCCGGTGGCCTCGCTCCCGGCGCCGGACTCCTCGAGCACAACCGCGCCCTCCTCGACGTGATCGACGGCTGGCAGGCGCGGCATCCGGAGCTGCTCATCGAGAGCTGCGCTTCGGGGGCGATGCGCATCGATCAGGCGATGCTGACGCGGCTGCACCTGCAGTCCACCTCCGACCAGCAGGACCCGGTGATGTACGCGACGATCGCGGCCGCGGCGCCCGCGGCGATGCTCCCTGAGCAGGCCGGCAACTGGGCGTACCCGGTGGCCGGCAGCACGCGCGAGGAGATGGTGTTCGCGCTGGTGAACGGCATCCTCGGCCGGCTGTACTTGTCGGGCTACCTCAATCGCATGGCCGACGAGGAGCGCGCGCTCGTCCGCGACGCACTGGAGGCGCACCGGGTCGTGCTGCGCACGATCGAGCGGGCGCTGCCGTTCTGGCCGCTGGGTCTGCCCGCGTGGGAGGACTCGTGGGTCGCGCTCGGCCTGCGTGATCCCGCGGGCGAATCCGCGTTCCTGAGCCTGTGGCGTCGTCCTGGGGCATCCGACACGGTGATGATCCCGCTGCCGTCCCTGCGCGGTGCGCAGATCGAGGTCGAGGCGTTCTTCCCCGATGCCGCCGACGGCTGGTCCTGGCGATGGGATGCGGCGGCAGGAGAGCTCGCCGTCACCGTCGAGGTACCGGCGCCCACGGCGCGCGTGCTCCGCGTGACGCGGACATCAGCCACCCCTTCCCCCGAGAGGACCCCCGATGACCAGCAGCACCGAGACCCCGACTGACGTCCCTCGCCGGATCGTCGAGTGGCCGACCGACGGTCTCTCCTTCGGCGGCGACTACAGCCCCGAGCAGTGGTCGTGGGATGTCGTGCTCGAAGACATGGAGCTGATGCGCGAGGCGGGGGTCAACCTCGTCACGCTCGGGGTGTTCTCCTGGGTCGTGCACGAGCCGCGCGAGGGCGTCTTCGACTTCTCGTGGCTGGACCGGATGCTCGACCTGCTGCACGAGAACGGAATCGCCGTCGACCTCGCGACACCGACCGCGGCCGTGCCGATGTGGCTGCACCGCCTCCACCCGGAGATACTGCCGCAGGACATCCACGGGCATCCGCTCGCACCCGGCGGCCGGCTCGGCTGGTGCCCGTCCTCCCCGGTGTTCCGGAAGTACGCGGTGCGGATCGTGGAGCGCCTCGCCGAGCACGTGGCCGGACACCCGGCCGTGCTGATGTGGCACGTGAGCAACGAGCTCGGCGGCGGCAACGCGCGCTGCCACTGCCCGGTCTCGAACGAGCGGTTCCGGGAGTGGGTCGCGGCGAAGTACGTCACGGTCGACGCGCTGAACGCGGCTTGGGGCATGTCGTTCTGGGGCAACAGCTACTCGTCGTTCGAGGAGGTGACGACCCCGTGGGGCGTGACCGCGCACAATCCGGGGCACCTGCTCGACTATGAGCGCTTCTCATCGGACGAGCTGCTCGCCCAGTACCGCGCCGAGAAGGAGGCGCTGCAGCGGTTCACGCCGGAGCTCCCCATCACCACGAACTTCATGGTCGGTCTCGGCCCCGACGTGGTCGACTACACCCGGTGGGCCGACGAGATGGACATCGTGGCGAACGACCACTACACGTTCGGCCCCGATCCGCTCAAGCATCAGGACCTCGCGTTCAGCGGCGACCGCATGCGCGGCATGTCCGGGGGTCGGCCCTGGATGCTCATGGAGCACGCGACCGGCGCGTCGAGCTGGCATCCGATCAATCAGCCGAAGGCGCCGGGCGAGATCAGCCGGCACGCGCTCGCGCACATCGCCCGCGGCTCCAACAGCGCGATGTTCTTCCAGTGGCGCGCCTCGAAGTCGGGGACCGAGCAGTTCCACTCCGCGATGCTGCCCCACGCGGGCAGGGACACCCGGGTGTTCCGCGATGTCGTCGCACTGGGCTCGCAGATGGCCGCGCTCGCCGAGGTGCTCGACACGGTGGTCGCGCCCGCGGAGGTCGCCCTGCTCCACGACAACGAAGCGGGCTGGGCGCTGCGGTCGGGCCTCAAGCCCGCCAACAACCTCCGCTACGCCGACACCGCGCGGGCCGTGCACCACGCGCTGTTCGAGCGTGCGGTGACGACGGATGTCGTGGCGCCGTGGTCTCCGCTGGGGGACTACCGGCTCGTGATCGTTCCCGGGCTGTTCCTCGTGTCGGAGGAGAACGCCCGGGCCGTGCACGAGTACGTCGAGGCAGGTGGCACCGTGCTCGTGACCTGGTTCTCCGGGATCGTCGACGAGGCGAACACCGTGCACATCGGCGGGTATCCCGGAGCGTTCCGCACCTTGCTCGGGGTGACGAGCGAGGAGTTCTTCCCGCTCGAGACCGAGCGGTCCTTCGCCCTGGACAACGGCTGGACCGGCCGTCGTTGGTCGGAGCGGCTGCGGCATCCCCAGCCGGAGGACGACGTCGAGATCGTCGCGGCCTACGCCGATGGCCCGCTCGCCAGGCACCCCGCGCTCACCCGGCGGAACGTCGGCGCCGGGACGGCGTGGTACCTCTCGACCGATCTCGACGAGGCCGGTCTGGGTGAACTCGTCGAGCGCCTGCTCGACGAGGCCTCGGTCGCGCCGGCGGCCGTCGTCTCACGCGGCGTCGAGGCGGTGCGTCGATCATCGGCCGACGCCTCATACCTCTTCCTCATCAACCACACCGACGAGGACGGCTGGGCGGATGCCTCGGGCACAGACCTGCTGACGGGCGCCGCGCACGAGGGTCGGGTGCCGCTTCCGGCCGGTGCGGTCGCGGTCATCCGGGAGTAGGGCGCCCTACCCGTGCCATCAGCATGCGATGGATCACACGGCGGGAAGATTCCCGCAGCTCATCCAAACGGTCCGGACACTGTGCGATCGCCCATCTGACGACGTCCATGGCCCCCAGTACCGCGAGTTCCCGGAGCACGGGTCTCGCGATCTCAGGATCGATTCCGGCGCCGCGGAGCACTTCGGCCCAGGCGTCCGCAGAGACGGGTGATTGCGGGTCCTCCATCACATGCCACCGGTGCAGCACATCGAGGTCGCCCCACGGGACCGGTCCTGCATGCGCGGCTCCCCAGTCGATGACGGCATACCGATCGCCGGAGACGACATTGCGCGTCGACAGGTCGCCATGGATGAGGCCTTGGGGCAGCGCGCGGTTCAGGTGCGAAGCGAGCATCGCGCGGATGGTGTCCTGATCGCTTCGCTCGTACACCCCGAGCTCAATCAACGGGTCGTCGTCGGTGAGCTCTGCGAGGTTGTAGACCACATGTGCGCGCCACGCGGCATCGAGGTCACGCCCGAAACGAGAGAACAACTCGGCCGGCGCACTCGTCGTGTCGACTGTGGAGAGCGCCCGCAGCCAGGTCCCGACTGCATGCCAGGCTTCCAGGTCATCCGGAGAGGCCGTCGAGCCGGCGATGTACTCCACCACCAGGTAGGACGTGTCGGCGGCCCATCCGCGAGCGACGACGGCGGAGGTGTGGATGCCGGCATCCGCTGCGGCCTCCAACGCCCAGACCTCGATGTCGAAGGGGTCGACCGCCTGCGAAGGATCCCGCGCGAACCGAACCACCACGTCGCGGGTCTCGCTCTGGACCCGCGCGACGACGTTCTGATTGCCTCCGGGAAGCATCGTCACGGTGCGTGCGGTAATTCCTGACGTCGCGGCGATGAGTTCGACGCGATCTGCCTCGTTCACCGCTCCAGTGTATGGTCGCGTGCCGCTTCCGGACGGCGTCTCCCGTCAGTCCGCCGCCGGTTGCCGTTCCACTTCGAGCACCAGCGCCTGACCCGGCCCGAGCAGAGGCAGACGGATGCCGCGCTGCGCGAGAGCCGCGCCCGTCAGCACCAGGTGCCCTCGGTCCAGCCACGGCGGCGGGGTGGGTTCGATCGCCCGCGGCATCCGCAGCTCCGGCACCGGTCGCACGCGGTACTGCGCCTCCGGGTCGAGGTCGACGAGGCGGAGCCGGGTCAGCGCGTGGCCAGGCCGACGAGCGCGGCGATGAGTCCCGCGTCCACCAGGATCACGATCGCGATGATGTGGACGACCTTGCCGACGACCAGCATCGGGAGGTCGGGTCCGTCGTAGTCGGCGGCACTGAACATGAGGCCGCGGGCGGGAAAGCTCCAGCGGATGCGGAATCCGATACGCCGCAGGTCGTGCGACGGTGTGCGGAAGGTCTGACCGCGCTGCTCCTGCGACGACTTCCACGCCGCCTGCACCGCGTACCAGGTGATCACGAAGAACGGCATCGCGAGGGAGATGGCCCAGGCGATGAGCGCCACGCCGATCAGGACGCCCATCCCGGCGCCGAGCTCGCGCATGAGGAAGATGCCGAGAGCGCTGAGTCCCACCGCCGCCGGAACCAGCACGACGCCCCACCCCCAGCCGGGATGAGCGTCACCCGTCTGCGGCCGATCCACGTGTCCTGCGTCTTGCCATGTCATGTCGTCCCCCGGCTCACCACCCTGGACGTCGTCGAAGGGTTGACAGAGCATCCGAATCCTGAATAGATAGGTGAATGCCTAACTATTTGGAGGACGTCGACGCCGTGCTACGCGCGCTCGCGGATCCGACGCGTCGGGCTGTGGTGGAGCGCCTGTCGAAGTCGCCGGCCGTGGTGTCGGAACTGCTGCGCCCTCTGTCGATGGCTCTGCCGTCGCTGCTTCAGCACCTGCGCATCCTCGAAGACGCGGGTGTGGTCACGTCGAGCAAGCAGGGGCGCGTCCGCACCGTGACCCTGCGCCCCGGCGCGCTCGACGTGCTGCACCTCTGGCTCGACCAGCAGCGCACCCCGGCCGAGCGCCAGGCCGACCGGCTCGGCATCCACCTTTCCCGCTCATCTTTTGGAGATCTGACATGACTCGCGTTCGCATCGACCTGTTCTCGTCGCTCGACGGCTTCACCGCGGCGCCCGATCCGACCTCAGACAACCCGATGGGCGACGACTGGGGTCCACTGACCGCCGCGTATGCCGAAACGCGGACGTTCCGGGAGAAGGTGTTCGGCGACACCAGTGGTGCCGGCACGACCGGCCTGGACGACGCCCACGCGCGCGCGTTCTTCGACGGCGTCGGCGCGGAGATCATGGGCGCCGCGATGTTCGGGCTGCACGCCCATCCCGAAGACGGGTGGGCGGGCTGGTGGGGCGACGAGCCGCCCTTCGGCTGCCCGGTCTACGTGCTGACGAGCTCCGCACCCCGTGCGGAGATTTCGATGGCAGGAGGCACGACCTTCCACTTCCGCAGCGGCGCCATCGAGGAAGTCCTCGACGAGGCGACGGTTGCGGCAGGCGGGCTCGACGTGCGCGTCGGCGGCGGCATCCGCACTGCTCAGGAGTTCCTGCGCGCCGGGCTCGTCGACGACCTGCACGTGCAGGTCGCGCCGATCATCCTCGGCCGAGGGAACAGCGTGTGGGAAGGTCTGCGCGGTCTGGAGCACACGCACGCCGTGAAGTCCGAGGTGTCGGAGAGCGGCACGATCCACGTCACCTTCACCCGGAAGGCCTGAGCCATGACCACCGAACGCCGACTCGCGCACTCGAGCTTCACGCTCACCCGCGAATACCCCGCACCCGTCGCGCACGTCTGGCGCGCGTTCGCCGAGGAGGAGCGCAAGCGCGAGTGGTTCGGCGACGGCGACTCGTTCGATCGCACGGCCTGGGCCTTCGACTTCCGCGTCGGCGGCCGCGACGTCGACGAGGCCCGGTTCCACGGCGGCCCGCTCTCGCGGTACGAAGGCGTCTACGCCGACATCCTCGAACACGAACGCATCGTCACGACCTACGACATGTGGCTCGACGGCACGCACATGTCGACCTCGATCACGTCGTTTGAATTCGAGGCCGCGGCGGAGGGCACCCGGCTCACCCAGGTGGAGCAGGGCGTGTTCTTCGACCAGTTCTGGGCCGATGCGCCGCAGCGCGAAGAGGGCATGCGCGGGCTGCTCGAGGAACTCGGGCGGCATCTCGACTGAAGTGTCTGCCGCAGAGCGCGGTCAGATCGCGTCGGTCACGGCGCCCCTGGTGACGCGCTCGCCGCCCCATCGCCGGTCCCGAGCCGGAACAGCGGCACGAAGTCCGGGTCGACGATCGCCGGTCGCGTCAGGCTGAAGGCAGAGATGTCGTGCTCGGTGCGGCCGACCGTGAGCAGATCGGCGAGGATCCGTCCGACCAGGCTCGCGAACTTCCCCGCGTGCCCTGCGCCGTTGAACACGGCGACGTGAGGGTGCCCCGGCAGGGTGTCGAGCACGAAGTCGCGGTCGGCGGGCATGTCGTACACGCAGGTCTTGCTCATCAGCAGCGGTCCATCGGCACCCGGCAGGTGCGCACGGAGGAACGCGCGGAGCCGCTCCGGCTCGTCGTCGTCCGGGACGAACGACCGCTCCGAGGGTGAGATGAAATGGCCGCGCATGTCGCGCGCGAGCTTGATCGCCGCCTCGCCGTAGACCGGAAATCCGTAGTGCACCTCGTCGCTGTGGTGGATCCAGATCGGGAACCGTTCGGGGGTGAAGTCCGAGAGGTTCTGGGAGGAGAAGTACCCCACCTGCTCCTGGCTCAGGGTGAGCGCGAACGACAGGCCGAGGTCTGGCATCAGGTCTCCGAGCCACGATCCCGCGGCGACGACGAGATGCCCGCCGTCGAACGACCCCTCCGAGGTCGACACGGTGACCCCATCGGCATCGACGCGCACGCCCGTCACGACGACACCGGAGCGGAACTCGACGCCGGCGGTCTTCGCGAGCGACACATGGGCGGACACGGATCGGCGGATGTCGAGAATGCCGGCATCCGCTTGATGGATCCCGATCGTGTCGTCCGAGACGTTCCACTGCGGATACTGGCCGCGGATGTCGTCGATCGTCAGTTCGTCGTAGGGGATGCCGGCGGCATCCATCGCCCGACGGTAGTCGTCGATCTCCGCCGCGCCGGAGCTGTCCGCGACCGCGAGGTCGATGCCTCCGGTCGGCGTGTAGATCTTCAGCCCCGAGCGCTCCTCGACCTCGGCCCACGCGGCGAACATCGCGTCGGTGAGCTTCGTGTAGTCGTCGCGATGGTAGGCCCGACGGATGATCCGGGAGTGGTCGCCGGACGATCCGAGAGCATGGCCGAGCTCGAACTGCTCGAGCACGAGGACCCGCTCTGCGCCCGCCTGCGTCAGCCAGTAGGCGGCGGCGGATCCGATGGCTCCCGCGCCGATGACGATGTGCGAGTAGCCCTGGTTCATGCCGTTCCGTCCTTCCGTCGATCGTCGAGGCGGGTTGTCGCGAACGATCCGATGAAGCGCTCGGCCGCGGCATCCACTTCCGCGGACGGGCTCAACAGTCGCTGCAGCAGCAGACCGCGTATGCAGGCGATGGCGATGAGGCTCTGCTGCACCGCCTCCGCTTCCGACAGTCCCTCGCGTCGAGCTGCCGCCTCGAGAAGGCGGGTGAGGTCGTCGAGGTCGGCGACGAAACCGTCGAAGGCGCCGCGCTCGTACACCGCCAGGCCGATGAGGTGGAAGAAGGCGCGGGTGCGCTCCTCGTGGCCGGTGTTGGCGTAGAAGCCCCAGATGGCACGCAGCATGTCGACGAAGCAGAGGTCGTCGCCGGTCGCCGCGATGACGAGGTTGTCACGACGGCGCGCCTCCGACAGCACGGCGCTCAGCAGACCCGGTCGTGACCCGAAGTGGTAGGTCAGGAGCGTGTGATGCACGCCGAGGCGCTCGGCCACCTGGCGCATCGACAGGTTCGGACTCGGCCCCGTCTCGCCGAATTCGTCGAACAGCGCCTGCAGGAGGCGTGCCTTCCCCTCACCGACCGATGCTCGCATGCTGCCTCCGTTGACACCTTCACCACTGTTGAGTACGTTATCGTACAACGAATTCACCACTGTTGAGGACAGAGCCGTTCTCCGGAAGGGAGGCTCCATGACCGAGATCTGGTTCGCCGGCGGCATCGTCGCGGATGGAACCGGTATCGAGCCTTTCGCCGCAGACGTATGCGTCGAGGACGGCGTCATCACGAGGATCGGAACCGCGCCTGCCGGGGCAGTGACCGTCGACCTCGACGGCATGCTCCTGACCCCCGGGCTGATCGACGCTCACGTCCACTTCGGACTCTCGAGCCCCATCCGTGCCCAGTTCGGGTTCCAGCTGTCGGCGGCCGAGATCGCCGCTGACATCTTCACCACCGCGAGCCGCACCCTCGACGCCGGCTTCACCACGGTGCGCGACACAGGCGGCATCGACGGCGGGATCGTCGACGTCATCGCGAAGGGCAAGGTGCGCGGGCCGCGTGTGCTGTCGTGCGGCCCCGTGCAGTGCCAGACCGGCGGACACGGATACTACGGCGCGGCGTGGGAGCCGACGGAACTGTGGGAGACGCACCACATCCCCGGCCTCGCCGCTCTGTCGCTCATGTCGGGCAATGCCGACGAGCTGCGACGCAACGTGCGGGAATCGTTCCGCCGTGGTGCCACCTTTCTGAAGCTGTGCGTCACGGGCGGTGTCGTGGGAGGCCATGATCGCCTGGACGACACGCAGTTCACGACCGCGGAGATCGCGGTCGCGGTGGAGGAGGCCGCGGCGCGGGGAACCTACGTGACCGTGCATGCGCACAACAACGCTGGCATCCGCAACGCCGTGCGAGCGGGTGTGCGATGCGTGGAGCACGGCACCGACATCGACGAACCGACCGCGCAGCTCATGCGCGAGCATGACGTCGCGCTCGTCCCCACCTTCGCGGTGATCGAACAGGTCCTCGACCCCGACAGCTCGCTCGACGTCGATCCCTCGGCGCGCGAGCGCATCGCCGGCACCCGGCGGCGCATGGTCGAAGCGCTCCGGATATCGCGCGAGGCCGGCGTGCGGATCGGGCTCGGCTCCGACCTCCTCGGTTCCGGCCAGCACCGCCGCGGCGAGGAGCTGCGGCTGCGCGCCGAGTTGGAGTCGCCCATGCAGGCGCTCGTCTCGGCCACCAGTGTCAACGCCGACATCCTCGGCATCGGCGACACCGTCGGAATGCTCCGCGCGGGCATGGCCGCCGACCTGGTCGCCTGGAAGCGGAATCCGCTCGAAGACGCCCGCATCTTCGCCGATCCGGACATGGCCGCCTTCGTCGTGAAGGCCGGCCGCATCATGAAGGGAGACACCCAGTGAGCACGATGCTGAACGGCTGTTTGGCCGACACGGAGTACCTCGAGGTCACGGCACGATCGGGGCATCGCTACGCCGTCTGGGTGACGACGCCCCCGGGCTACTCCGAGTCCGAGGATTCCCTGCCCCTGATCTACGTGGTGGACGGCAACTTCGCCGTCGGGTTGACCGCCCCACTCATCGTCACCCAGGCCGATCCCTACCTCACCATCGCCCCCTACATCCAGGTCAGCGTCGGGTATGCCGGCGATGAGGCCGAGCAGTGGGCGCAGCTGCGCAATCGCGATCTCGTGCCGCCGGGGGAGCCCGTCAGCGAGCAGATGCTGAAGACGCTCGCGGCCGCCCGGGATTCCGGGGCGATGACCCAGGAGCATATGGACGCCTACCTCGCCCACCTGGCCGACACCCATGCCGACGTGTTCCTCTCGTTCCTCACCGAGGAGCTGCATCCGCTCCTGCAGTCGACTGTGCGGGTCAGCGACACCGGGCACGGCCTCTTCGGCTACTCCTACGGCGGCCTCTTCGCGCTGTATGCGTGGCTGCAGGAAGCGTCTCCGTTCGCGACGTTCGGCGCCGGAAGTCCGGGGGTCGCGGCGACGGACAGCCAGGTGTTCCCGTTGATCGCCGCGTTGCCCGAGCACGGCGCGGATGCCGCCGCCCGACGGCTGCACGTCACGCTGAACGAGGCCGAACTGCTCGGGGCCATTCCGATCTACCGCGACATCGGTCGCAACCTCCTCACGGTCGTGGAGGAACTGGATGCCCAGGGGCGCTCGGGAGAGGTCACGAAGGCCCTCCTGCACGAGACGCATCTCACGGGGCTGCAGGCGTCGTTCCTGAGCTACCTGAAGACCTGCCACACGCGTTCTATATCCGTTCGGAGCGATGCCGACGGTGAGTGAATCCGCGCTCATCGCCGATCTCGCAGCGGCTCTCCCCGCCGACCGTCTGACGACGGATCCGGATGTGCTGGAGGGGTACGCGCACGACGATGCCGAGTGGGCGGAATGGTCTCTGCCCGTCTGTCTCGTGCGACCGCGCACGGCCGAAGAGGTGCAGCTCGTGGTTCAGGCGTGTCTGCGCCGCGGCACGGCCGTCGTCGCGCGCGGAGCGGGCACGGGACTCTCGGGCGGCGCCAACGCCCTTGCCGGTTGCGTGGTGATCTCGCTGGAGCGGATGGATGCCGTGCTCGAGGTGGACGAGCTCGAGCGCCTGGCCGTCGTGCAGCCGGGGGTCGTGAACGATCACCTTCGGGCGCGCGTCGCCGAGCACGGGCTCTGGTATCCGCCCGATCCGGCGAGTTCGCCGTGGTCGACGATCGGCGGCAACGTGGCGACGAACGCCGGCGGCGTCTGCTGCGTGAAGTACGGCGTCACCGGGGACTACGTGCTCGGAATGCAGGTCGTGACCGGCACGGGAGAGCTGGTCCGACTGGGGCGCCGCACCGCGAAGGGGGTCGCGGGCTACGACCTCACGAGTCTTCTCGTCGGCTCCGAGGGCACGCTCGGCATCGTCACCGAGATCACCGTGCGGCTCCGGCCGACGCGCCCGCCGGAGCAGACGGTCGCGGGCTTCTTCGCTTCGCTCACCGCCGCGGGGGAGGCCGTGCGCGAGGTCGCGGCGGCGGGCCTCACGCCGTCCGCACTCGAGCTGATCGACCGGAACTGCCTACGGGCCGTCGACGACTGGAAGAGCATGGGGCTCTCCGACGAGGCCGAGGTCGTCCTGCTCGGCCGCGTGGACACACCCGGTGCCGCGGGAGAGCAAGAGGCCGCGGCGTTGCTGGCCGCCTTCGAGCGCGGCGGCGCGACGTGGGCTGACCGGAGCA
Source organism: Microbacterium sp. SA39 (assembly GCF_000967865.1). Lineage (GTDB taxonomy): Bacteria > Actinomycetota > Actinomycetes > Actinomycetales > Microbacteriaceae > Microbacterium. The sequence goes on along the minus strand of NZ_JXRU01000035.1, from coordinate 213,295 downwards.
CGGACGAGGCCGAGGGGGAGGCACTCTTCGCCGCGCGTCGTCTGGCGTATCCAGCGCTCGAGCGCCTCGGCCCGGTTCTCACCGAGGACGTCTGCGTCCCGAAGGGAGCGGTGCCGGAGATGCTCGGCCGCATCGAAAACATCGGGCTGGCGAACGACGTGCTCGTCGCCAACATCGCGCATGCCGGCGACGGCAACCTGCATCCACTCATCGTCGTCCCGGCCGACGATGCCGAGGCTCGCGCTCGGGCGGAGAAGGCGTTCACGGAGATCATCGACGCCGCCCTCGCACTCGGTGGCACGGTCACCGGAGAGCACGGCGTGGGCCTGCTCAAACGCGATGGGCTCCTGGCCGAGCTCTCTCCGGCCGTCGTCGAGATGCATCGAGCGGTCAAGACCGCCCTCGACCCCGCCGGCATCCTCAACCCCGGCAAGGTCGTCCGCTGATCCCGGACGCTCAGCGCGACGTCGGCGGAAGCTTCTCGGCGCCGTGGCGATTCGGCTTGTCCGGCTCGGCCGCCGTCTCCGGAGAGACGTGCGCCGGACCGGTCGGCGACTCCGACGTCGGGTAGTGGGGCTCGTCGATCTCGACCGCCTTGTCGCGCTCGTCGAGCGGGGGCAGGTGGTCGAGGGGCTGCTTGATGTCGTCTGGGTGGCTCATGCATCCAGCGTCCGACCGGAGCCCCGGTGCAGAAAAGGGGGTTGAGAACGGGCGAATCGTGTGATTGACGAACCGGTCCTCAGGACGCGCCCTCATGCGGCCAGCCCGTTGCGCCTCGGCGAGGGCCGGAGAGCAATCGACGCACACGCACTTGACCGATGGATTCAGGCCGTCATCGGCTATCAGGGCCGGCCCAGAAGGCGTCCTCGCTGGTCGCGTCTGCGGAGAAGAGGTGGACGGCGACAATCTTTCCGTCGCGGACCGTGAGCAGGTCCACGCCGGACATATCCATCGAGGCGCCGACGCGCGCGCCCGAGAATCGCACCGGAATGGCGACCAGTTCGCCGTTCAGCATCGCCGGTCCGGTGACGGTGAGGGCAAATGTGCCCTCGCTCGCTTCCATCATGCCGCCGAGAAGTGCTCCGACGCCCTCGATGCCGACGTGCGTGCCTGAGAAGCGGTGACCGCCGGGCTGGTGCCAGACGATGGCCGGGTCGAACTGCGCGATCATCGTGGCCATGTCTCCGCGGCTGAGTGCATCGAAGTAGGTGGTGGCAACGGCCGTCGGGGTGGTGTCAGTCATGATGTTCTCCTTGATCGAGTGTTGATCTCTCTAGAGTTACATCTGGTAACTTGTTACCTCAACGTAACCATGGAGGTGAATCGCGAAAATGTCGGATCCGGTCTGGAACGTCATGCTCGCGACCTGCCCGTCCCGCACGTCGCTGGCGCGGGTCGCCAACAAATGGACGGCCATGATCGTGATCGCCCTGAGCGATGGGGCGGCGCGATTCGGAGCGATCAGAGATCGCGTCGGAGGCATCAGCGCCAAGGTGCTGGCCGAGACCCTTCGCGACCTGGAGCGCGACGGCCTGCTGACGCGGAAGGCGTACGACGAGATGCCACCCAGAGTCGAGTATGACCTGACCCCCTTGGGCCTCACGCTCCGAGAGCCGCTCACGGCACTGGGGCGCTGGGCCGAGACGCATATCGCAGAGGTGCTTGCGGCGCGCGACGAGTACGACCGCCGGTAGGATCGCTGGCCTCCGGCCGCCTGCCTGATCGTCGATCTTCCGAATCGGGACAGGACGTAATGGCAGGGCGGGCGCGAGCGGCAGTTGATTGACTGATGTCACTCCGCCCGCTGAGCCCCGAGGTGAATCTTGACCATCACTGACACATCCGCCGTCTCGTCGACGGAGTCCGCCGTCCCCGTCATCGCGCACTGGATCGACGGCGCGCTGCGCGCGTCGGAATCCGGCCGGACCGCCCCGGTCTACAACCCGGCGACCGGTGCCGTGCAGGCGCACGTCGCGCTCGCCGACCAGGCCGAGATCGATGAGGCGATCGCCTCCGCCGACGCGGGCTTCCGGGTCTGGTCCGGCTACTCGATCGCCAAGCGGCAGTCGGTGATGTTCGCCTTCCGGGAGATCCTGAACGCCCGCAAGCGCGAACTGGCTGAGATCATCACCTCGGAGCACGGCAAGGTCGTCTCCGACGCGATGGGCGAGATCCTCCGCGGACAGGAGGTCGTCGAACTCGCGACCGGTTTCCCGCACCTCATCAAGGGCGCTTTCAGCGAGAACGCCTCCTCGGGGATCGACGTCTACTCCCTGAAGCAGCCGCTCGGCGTCGTCGGCGTGATCTCTCCGTTCAACTTCCCGGTCATGGTGCCGCTGTGGTTCGTACCCATCGCGATCGCCGCCGGCAACGCGGTGGTGCTCAAGCCGAGCGAGAAGGACCCGTCGGCGGCACTCTGGCTGGCGAAGATCTGGCAGGAGGCGGGTCTTCCCGACGGCGTCTTCACCGTGCTGCAGGGCGACAAGCTCGCGGTCGACGGACTCCTCGAGTCGCCCGTCGTGCAGTCGATCAGCTTCGTCGGCTCGACCCCGATCGCCCAGTACATCTATGAGACGGCCTCGAAGAACGGCAAGCGCGTGCAGGCGCTGGGCGGCGCGAAGAACCACATGCTCGTCCTGCCGGATGCCGACCTCGACCTCGTCGCCGACCAGGCCGTCAACGCAGGCTTCGGCGCCGCGGGCGAGCGTTGCATGGCCATCAGCGTGGTGCTGGCGGTCGAGCCCGTCGCCGACGACCTGATCGCGAAGATCACCGACCGCATCCGCTCCCTGAAGATCGGCGACGGCGCCGGGGTCGACGGCGTCGAGCCCGACATGGGCCCGCTCATCACTGACGTGCATCGCGACAAGGTCTCCTCCTACGTCGACATCGCCGAGGCGGACGGCGCCACCATCGTCGTCGACGGCCGCGGCTTCACGGTGGACGGGCACGAGGACGGGTTCTTCTTCGGCCCGACGCTGATCGACGGTCTGCCGACGACGTCGCGTGCGTACACCGAGGAGATCTTCGGACCGGTTCTCGCCGTCGTCCGGGTGGACTCCTACGACGAAGGGCTCGCGCTGATCAACTCGGGCGAGTTCGGCAACGGCACCGCGATCTTCACGAACGACGGGGGAGCGGCCCGCCGGTTCCAGAACGAGGTGCAGGTCGGCATGATCGGCATCAACGTGCCGATCCCGGTGCCCGTCGCGTACCACTCGTTCGGCGGCTGGAAGAAGAGCTTGTTCGGTGATGCCAAGGCCTATGGCGTGCACGGCTTCGACTTCTTCACGCGGGAGAAGGCCGTCACTGCTCGCTGGATCGACCCCGCCGCGCGCAATGACCGCGCGCAGGGCGGCATCAACCTCGGCTTCCCGCAGAACAGCTGACCCCCTTCGCCGATCCGGCCCCTTCTGCGGGACCCGGCCCCTTGCGATCGTTCGCAAGGGGCCGGGTCGCGCGTAGAGGGGCCGCTCGGCAGGGGTGGCGGCAGGGTGTCAGCGCGTCAACTGCAACGCGCTCCACACCTCGGCGCGCGCGCCGAACGTGTCGAGGTCGAGGGCGAGCAACCTCCCCGCCGCGTCGACGCGGGACCGCAGGGTGTGGCGATGGATGCCGAGCGCCTTGGCCGCGGGATCCCACGCGCCGTTGTGCTCCAGCCACACCTCGAGCGTGCGGAGCAGGTCCGCCGGAGCGTTCGGATGCTGCAGCGGAAGCAGCATCCGCCGGGCGATGTCGTGCGCCTGCGTGTGCTCGAGGTGCCCGAGCAGTCCCACCCGCGCGATGTCGTCGAACTCGCTCAGCGGCTGTTGCGTCGTCGCCCGCGCAAGCGCCCGCTCCGACTCGGTGATCGCCTCGGTGAGACCGTCCCATGTGGTGACCGCGGAGAAGCCGGCCAGGGCGTGGTGGCGTTCGAGCAGGCTGAGGAGTTCGGTCCTGCCGTCCGCAGGCGTGATCGTCACCAGCCGATCGCCGCGCTCGGCGAAGAACACCCCGCCGTGGCTCTCGACCGCGAGCAGCTCGAGGGCGGAGCGCAGGGCCGCCGCCCCGCCGTCCTCCTCATCCGGCAGCCGGATGCATCCGACGCGGAGTGGGTCCGTGGGAAGCGGGCCCCATACCTGCGAGACCGTGCGCTCGGCGACGCCCGTGATCCCGGCCATCAGCAGTTCCAGCACCCCCGAGCGCAGTCGCCGCCTCGCCTCATCGAGCGTGCGGCTCTGCTCGAGAGCGATGCTCGCGAGCGCGATGACGGCATCGACGAGGTCGGCGCGCGCACGGTCGAGCGCCCCTGTCCCGGTGCCGACGGCCAGGATGCCGCGGAGATCCCCGCGCTGCCCGAGCGTCTGCAGGGTCACCTCGCCCGAACCCGCGATGCTGAGCCGCACGGCGGCGGTGCGGTTGCGTGCCAGCGTGCTCGCGACCGCATCCTCGATCTCCGGTGCCAGAGACCGGGGAATCTCGCGGCGGGTCGGCACGCGCACCCGGGCACCTGCGGCATCGAAGAGCGCCACCCAGCAGCCCAGGCTGTGCTCGAGCTCGCGGAGGATCTCGGCGAGCCCGTCGGGACGCAGTGCGGCCCGGGCGACGGACCGCTGCGCCCGCAGCGAGCGCTCCAGCATCTGCCGGTCGTCGTCGGCGACGGCATCCGAGATGAAGCGGATGATGCCCATGAACGGGGTCTCGCGGGGAACCTCGAACAGCGGCAGCCCCTGCGCGGTCGCGGCGTCGATCAGATCATCGGGGATGCGGTCATGCACGATCCCCGTAGCGAAGCCGAGGGCGAGCAGCCCGTGGTCGACCAGGCGCTGCACGTACGGCCGTACGGGAGTCGGCTCGGGAGCGCCGAACTGCACGCCGTCGGTGAGCAGCAGTCCGCCCGAGTCGAGCCACGGAGTGGGGTCGGGAAGGTCGGAGTTGTGCGCCCACAGCACGTCCTGCGCGAGCAGGGCGTCGTCGACGCCGCTGACCGGTCGCAGGTCGAAGCGCGATTCGTTCAGCAGGACGCGGAGAGTGGCGGGCATCCCCGCATCCTGGCCGATGCCGTTCTGTCCGTCAAGTGGGTGGTCGATCGACGGATTGGCGACCGATGTCGTCGGGTGCGGGTGGGATGATCAGGATGCCGCTCCCGCACGGAATCGAAGGACTGCCATGTCGAACCTCACACCCTCCGCCGTCTCCACCGCCACCAACGCCGAGGTGAGGGATGCCGATCGCTCGCGCGTCTTCCACTCCTGGTCGGCGCAGGGCCCGCTCGCGCCCCTTCCGCTTGCGGGTGGGTCGGGAACGACGGTGTGGGATGCCGACGGCAACCGGTTCCTCGACTTCTCGAGCCAGCTCGTCAATGTGAACATCGGGCACCAGCATCCGAAGGTCGTCGCGGCGATCCAGGCGCAGGCCGAGGTCCTCACGACCGTCGCGCCCGCTCACGCCAACGCCGTGCGCGCCGAAGCTGCCCGGCTCATCGTCGACATCGCGCCCGAGGGTTTCGAGAAGGTGTTCTTCACCAACGGCGGCGCCGACGCGAACGAGAACGCGATCCGCATGGCGCGACTCTTCACAGGTCGCGACAAGATCCTCTCGACCTACCGCTCGTACCACGGCAACACCGGCGCGGCCGTCGTCGCGACGGGCGACTGGCGCCGCATCCCGAACGAGTACTCCCGCGGTCACGTGCACTTCTTCGGCCCGTACCTGTACCGGTCGGAGTTCTGGGCGACCACGCCCGAGGAGGAGAGCGCCCGAGCTCTCCACCACCTCGAGCGCGTCGTGCAGGCCGAAGGATCCGACAGCATCGCCGCGATCCTGCTCGAGACCGTCCCCGGCACGGCCGGCATCCTCACCCCGCCTCCCGGCTACCTCGAAGGCGTACGGGAGATCGCCGATCGCTACGGCATCCTGCTCATCCTCGACGAGGTGATGGCGGGCTTCGGTCGCACCGGCGAATGGCTCGCGCTCGACGCCTTCAACGTCCGACCCGACCTCATCACCTTCGCCAAGGGCGTCAATTCCGGCTACGTGCCGATCGGTGGCGTCATCATCCCCGGCGAGATCGCGCACCACTTCGACGACCGCGTCTTCCCCGGCGGCCTCACCTACTCCGGGCACCCGCTCGCCGCAGCCAGTGTCGTCGCGACGGTCGAGGCCATGCGCGAGGAGGGCATCGTCGACAACGCCAAGCGCGTCGGCGCCGACGTCATCGGGCCGCGGCTCGGGCAGCTCGCCGAGAACCACGACCTCATCGGCGAGGTGCGGGGGAGCGGCGTCTTCTGGGCCGTCGAACTCGTCGAGGACCGTGAGACCCGCGCACCGCTCGCCGCCGCATCGATCGGCGCGCTCAAGAGCGATCTGCTCGGGCGCGGTCTGCTGCCGTTCTTCGCCGACAACCGCCTGCACGTCGTGCCGCCGTGCGTGATCACCGCAGAGGATGCCGCGCGCGGACTCGACCTGATCGACGAGGCGTTGGGCGCCTTCCGGCGCTGAGGGAGCGGACGTCATCCGTTCCCTCGATGGGGCGATCAGGCTCCCGGTCGTCGGCGGCGCGCACGAGCGCCGAAAGCATCGAGTGCCTGCAGGATCTCGGTCGCCTGCCACCGGCGGTTACGCCTGCCGATGTTGGACTGCGACAGGATGCCCGACGCAGTGAGCCTGTCGACGGCGGCCTGGGCGGCCGGGCCGCTCACCTGCAGCTCGCGCGCGACGATGCCGGTCGTGACGACCGGTTGGCGCAGCAGCACGTGCAGAAGTCGGTGCGCCGAGGAGTCGCTTCGAGCGCGAACAGCGGACTCCCACCTCGCGGAGATCTCGGTGATCGCCTTCTCAAGCGTTCGACCGTTGGCGATCGCTGAGAACGCCGCCTCTGACATCGTCTCGACGATGGGACGAATATCTCCGGCGCGGTACGCATCGAGGGCTCGAAAGTACCCGTCGGTGTCGCCCAACAGGCCCGCAGACACCGGCACCGTCACGTTCTTCGTGACGCCGGTCCCGCGCAGCATCCCTTGAACGAGCGCACGCCCGGTGCGGCCGTTGCCGTCGGGAAAGGGGTGAATGGTCTCGAACTGTGCGTGGGCGATGGCGATCTGCACGATCACGGGAAGATCGTCGCGACGCGCGAATCGCATCACGTCGTCCATCAGCTCAGGCACCCGGTCCTGGTGAGGAGGGATGAAGGCCGCACCGTGCGGAGACACCGAGCCGCCGCCGATCCAGACCTGCTCGTCCCGCCAATGCCCGACGATGTTCGGGGCGGACCTCTCGAGCAGGGCGCGGTGCATCGTCAGGATCGCCGCAGGATCGAGGTCATCGGCGAGCGCGATCGCCGCCTCCATCGCCGCGACGTTTCCGACGACGAGGAGCGCGTTCGGTGAACCGGATGCACCGATCTCGGCGAGCGCGAGCTGTTTGGCGCTTGAGGTCAGGTTCTCGACCTCGGAGCTCGAGGCGCTCTCGGTGCGCAGCAAGATCGCAGAGAACGGTGCCGCCATCGGACCCACTTCGGCATCGAAGCGGGTGAGTTCCCGGCCGGCGTCTTCGGCCACGGCGACGAGGTCGTTGGGAAGGTCGGCCACCGCGTCCGCGATGAGCGGCGGGACGGCGGCGTCATAGGGGCCCCGCGCGGCACGGATTCGGCGCCGCGATCCCATCTCGGTGCCCGAGCGGACCCAAGATCGGGACTCGTATGTCGTTGCTGGCCACTCGTCCATACTTAAGGATAACTGCTGATCCTTAAGTATGAGTGGCGATAATCAACGGATCCGGATGCCGTCGGTCCCCTCTGGCCACACTGAGGCGCACGACCCGAGGAGACGCTCGGCCCGGGTCAGACCTTCTCGGTCTGGACCGAGTGGGCCACGCCGACGAGCCGGCACTCGGTGTTCTCGTCCGCGACTCCGAAGCGGATCAGCTCACGAGCGTCTGCGCGGTAGTCGGGCGGCGCGGCGGCGAGAGCCGCGGCATCCAGCAGGATGAATTCCGCCGAGGCGCCGACGACGCGAAGGGCACCCGCGGGGAGGCACTGGGCCACGAGCTGGAACTCGCCCGGGCGCTGGTGCACGACGACTCCGGTGATCGACCAGGCCGTGAACTCGTCGGCCATGGCGGTGCAGATCCAGTTCTGCTGCGCGACACCCGTCACGCGCAGGAGCGCAGTGTTCGCCGGCAGCTGCTCGGCCTGCCGCAGCTCGAGGAGGACCCCGACGGTGCCGGCCAGAACATCGACGAGAATGCGTGTCACCTGAGCGCCGTCGAACACCTCGGTGTGACGGAACGGGTTCTCGGCTTCGGTGAGTTCCGGTGCCTGGAAGGGGGCGCCGGCGAGGACATCGTTCACTCTCATATTGCTTCGCCTTCGCCGTGTTTTCCAGGGATTTCAAGCCTAGCCGCCCGCCGTTCACACTCACCCGCGCCAGTGTGATGAGGGGCGCTCGCCGACCGGATCGGGCCAGAATGATCGGGTGACGGGGTGCGCCGCGCGGACACCATGGGTGAAGAAAGGAGGACCTCATGATCGGCACGCTCAATGCACTGATCGATCTCGTCGAAGCTCACGCCGCCGAGGAGATCGACGTCGCCCGGTTCGCCCGCGAGCACGGGACGACCGAGTACCACCTGCGCCGGATGTTCTCGTCGCTGGCGGACATGCCGCTCTCGGAGTACGTGCGCCGTCGGCGGATGACCGTCGCCGCCGCCGAGCTCGTCGCGGGCGCCCCGAACGTTCTCGACGTGGCCGTGCGTCACGGCTACGGATCCATCGAGGCGTTCGGGCGAGCGTTCCGGGCGGTGCACGGCATCGGCCCGGTCGACGCGCGCCGAGACGGGGGTCCTCTCCGTACACAACCCACGCTCCGGTTCCGCCTGAGCGTCGAAGGGAGCACCCCGATGGACGTCACCATCACCCACCTGCCCGAGCTCGTCCTCGCCGGTCATTCCGCCGAGGTCCCGCTCATCCACACGGGCGTCAATCCGCATATCCAGGAGCACATCGCCGCCATCCCGGCGGAGGAGCACGTGCGGCTGAAAGAGCTCGGTGACGCCGAGCCCGTCGGCATCCTCGCCGTCACCTCGGATGTCGAGCCGGACGCGCCGGAGGGCAGCATGCTGACTTATCTCCACGGCGTGGCTGTGCAGATCTCGACTCCGGTGCCGGACGACCTCGATGTCCTGCGGCTCGAAGAAGGGTCCTGGGCGGTCTTCGCCGCTCGCGGCCCGTTCCCGGAGACGCTGCAGAATCTCTGGGCCGCGACGGCGACGGAATGGTTCCCGTCGAACCCCTGGCGGCTGCGGCCGGGGCCCTCGATCGTGCGCTACCTCGAGTTCACCGACGCGTACGCATCGTGCGAGCTCTGGCTGCCGGTCGAGGGGGGCTGACCGAATCATCGGGTCGGGGAGCTGTCCGCTCCTCGACCCGATGTCGGCGGGCGCTGCCACACTGAGGGCACGACCTCCGGAGGCCTGACATGCCGATCGACCCCAAGAAGACTCTCGACGCGTATCGGGCCACTCGCGGCACCGTCCGCCTGGTCGAGGTCCCGCCCCTGCAGTACCTGATGGTCGACGGTGCCGGCGACCCGAACACCGCTCAGGCGTACAAGGATGCCGTGACGGCGCTGTTCCCCCTCGCCTACACCCTGAAGTTCGCCAGTCGAGAGCAACTCGGCATCGACGCCGTCGTGATGCCGCTCGAAGGCCTCTGGCACGCTCCCGACATGGCGGCTTTCACCTCGCAGCGCGACAAGTCGGCCTGGTTGTGGACGCTCATGATCATGGTGGGCGACCACGTCACAAGAGAGATGTTCACCGAGGCGGTCGACAGCGTCACCGCCAAGACCGTCAAGAAGAAGGAGACGCCGTCGCCGGCTCTCCGATCCGTGCGTCTGGAGACTCTCGTCGAGGGGCTGAGCGCGCAGACCCTGCACGTCGGTTCGTACGACGACGAGGCGCCGGTCCTCGACGACCTGCATCACCGGTTCATCCCCGAGAACGGATTGCAGATGACCGGTCTGCATCACGAGATCTACCTGAGCGACATGCGGCGGGTGGCACCGGAGAAGCTGCGCACGATCCTTCGCCAGCCCGTGACGCGAGCGGCGGGAACGGATGCCGGGTGATCGGCGAGCTCGGAAAGCAAGCCCCTCCGAAACCGATATTCCGGCCGCGTAGTCTTCGATGATGAGTTCGGTCAAGCACGCTGCTCGCGAGGCGAAGGGGTCCGACGGCTTCCGTCGGGTCGCCCGCGTCGGCTTCATCATCGTCGGCGTGATCCACATCATCATCGGATGCCTCGCCGTCTCACTCGCCCTCGGGGGCGGCGGTGACGCCGATCAGGACGGCGCGCTCGAGCAGATCCGCAGCAACCCGGTCGGCGGGCTGCTGCTCGGGGCCGTCGCGGCGGGGCTCATCGCACTCGCTGTCTGGCAGATCGCGAGCGCCTTCCTGGCATCCGACCCGGCGGACACGAAGAAATGGGCCACACGGGTCAAGTACTTCGGCATCGCGCTCGCCTACCTCGTCATCGCCGGCATGGCGCTGATCGTCGCTTTCGGCGGGCGGGTGTCTTCAGAGAAGGCGTCACAGACGCTCAGCGAGGTGTTGCTGGCGACGCCCGTCGGGATCGTCGTGCTCGTCGTCGTCGGAGCCACCGTGTTCGGGGTGGGCGTCGGGTTCGTCGTCAGCGGCTTCACCCGGGGCTTCAAGAAGCTGCTGCATCTGCCGTCGGGTGCCGAGCGCGGCGGCATCGTCACCTTCGGCGTGATCGGTTACATCGCCAAGGGGATCGCGGTCGCCGTGACCGGTGTGCTGTTCGTCGTGGCGGCGTTCACGAACGACCCCGACAAGTCGTCGGGTCTGGACGGCGCCCTGCACAGCATCGTGGCGCTGCCGCTCGGACCGCTGATGCTCGGTGCGGTGGGTGCGGGGCTCGCCGTCTACGGACTGTTCTGCATCGCGCGCTCGCGCTACGCCCGCATGTGAGCCGGCGGGCCTTCCCCGATCGCGAGATGAGAAACTGGAACGATGAGCACTTCGCCGGCACCCGCTGTGATCGCCCCGCTGAGCGACGACGAGGTGCGGCGCCTGCGCGATGACTTCCCGATCCTGCAGACGCAGGTGAACGGGCATCCGCTCGCCTACCTCGATTCCGGTGCCACCTCGCAGCGCCCGTTCGCGGTGCTGGATGCCGAGCGGGAGTTCGCGACGACACTGAACGCCGCCGTGCACCGCGGCGCGCACACGATCGCGGCCGAGGCCACAGAGCTCTTCGAGGACGCGCGCAGCACCCTCGCTCGCTTCGTCGGCGCCGATAGCGACGAGATCGTCTGGACATCCAACGCGACCGAAGCCATCAACCTGGTCGCCTATTCGCTCTCGAACGCCTCGATCGGCCGCGGGGGAGCAGCAGCCGAGCGGCTGCGGCTCCGAGAGGGCGACGAGATCGTCACGACCGAGATGGAGCATCACGCGAATCTCATCCCGTGGCAGGAACTCGCGGCCCGCACCGGGGCGACGCTCCGGGTGATCCCGCTCGACGACGACGGCGCTCTGCGGCTCGACGTCGCGGCCGAACTCATCGGCGCTCGGACCAAGCTCGTCGCGTTCACGCATGTCTCGAACGTGCTCGGCGTCATCAATCCGGTGGAGCAGCTGGTCGCCCTCTCGCACGAGGTCGGCGCACTGACACTGCTCGATGCGTGCCAATCGGCCCCGCATCTGCCGCTCGACGTGCACGCTCTCGGCGTCGACTTCGCCGTGCTCTCGGGCCACAAGATGCTCGGACCCACCGGCATCGGTGCGCTCTTCGGCCGCCGAGAACTGCTCGAGGCGATGCCCCCGTTCCTCACAGGAGGGTCGATGATCACCACGGTCACGACCACCGAGGCCGAGTACCTTCCGCCGCCCCAGCGCTTCGAGGCCGGAACCCAGCGCGTGTCGCAGGCGATCGCGCTCGCTGCGGCCGTCGACTACCTGACCGCGGTGGGGATGCCGCGCATCGCGGCGCACGAGGCGGCGTTCGGCCGGAGGCTGGTCGATGGGCTGAGCGCGATCGACGGTGTGCGCGTGCTCGGCGCCGGCATCGACCTCCCGCGCGTGGGGCTCGCGAGCTTCGACGTCGCCGGCATCCACTCCCATGATGTGGGCCAGTTCCTCGACGACCTCGGCATCGCCGTGCGCGTCGGCCACCACTGCGCCCAGCCGTTGCATCGCCGACTCGGCGTCACCTCGTCGACGCGTGCCAGCACCTACCTCTACACGACGGATGCCGAGGTCGACGCGGTCATCGACGGCGTCGCCGGCGCGATCGACTTCTTCCGGAGGGGCGCATGAGCGACCTGCAGAATCTGTATCAGGAACTGATCCTCGATCATTCCCGCAGCCCGCACGGCTATGGCCTCCGCGAGGAGATCCCCGCCCAGTCGCATCAGATCAACCCCACCTGCGGCGACGAGGTCACCCTCCAGGTGCACCGGGCAGCCGACGGGAGCATCGAGGCGATCGCGTGGGAAGGCCACGGCTGCGCGATCTCGCAGGCGTCGGCATCCCTTCTCGCCGAGCTGGCCGAGGGGCTGTCCGTCGATGACCTCGAGGTCCGCATCGCGGCCTTCCGGGAGGCGATGCGCTCGCGTGGCAAGATCGAGCCCGACGAGGAGCTGCTGGGCGATGCCGCCGCTCTCGGTGGTGTGTCGAAGTATGTGGCGAGGGTCAAGTGCGCGATGCTCGCCTGGGTGGCTGCGGAAGACGCTCTGTCGAAGAGCTGACGGCCGACCGCGGTGCGCGTCACACAGCGTCGCCATCGGGAATAGCTCCGCGCCGGGGACGTTGGGCCGAAGATGACTACTCTCGGAATCATCGGTGCAGGACACATCGGCAGCCAGGTCGCGCGGGTCGCGGTGGCGAACGGCTACGACGTCGTGATCGCCAACTCGCGGGGACCGGAGACGCTCGCCGCCCTCGTGGCAGAACTCGGACCGAAGGCGCGGGCCGCGACCGCGGAGGACGCAGCGGCCGCGGGCGATGCGGTCGTCGTGACCGTGCCGCTGGGCAAGATCGATCGCCTGCCGGTCGAACAGCTCGCGGACAAGATCGTGCTCGACACGAACAACTACTACCACGAGCGCGACGGACGCATCGAGGCTCTCGACAAGGGTGAGACCACCACCGCGGAACTCCTGCAGCGCCGGCTCCCGACCTCGAAGATCGCCAAGGCGTTCAACCACATCCTCGCCGCGGACATCACGACCGACGGCGCTCCCGCCGGTACACCGAACCGCCGCGCGCTCGCCACCGCGGGCGACGACGCGGAGGCCGTGGCCTTCGTCACCCGGTTGTACGACGAGGCGGGCTTCGACACCGTGAACATCGGCCCCCTCAGCGAGTCGTGGCGGGCCGAGCGTGACCGCCCGGCTTACGTCATCCGGCAGAACGCCGAGGAACTCGCCGCCAACCTCGCGATCGCGAACCGCCTGCCCTGAGACCGTCGCCCCCGTCATCCGCATCGCCGGGTTGGGATACCAAACTTGGTTAACCGCCGTTCAGGTGAGAGAATGCGGGCATGACGGGGGCGGGGGCTACCGGCGAATTGGAGTCGGTCAGGGTGACGCGCATTCTGCGCGAGGACATCATCCTGGGTCGGCGCGTCCCCGGATCCCGGCTCATCGAGCGTGACATCGCCGCGGAACTCGAGGTCTCGCGTCTCCCGGTTCGTGAGGCGATCCGTACGCTCGTCGCGGAGGGGGTCGTCATCGCCCGTCCGCGCAGCTGGGCCGTCGTCCGCGAATTCACACAGCGCGACATCCGGGACTTCGCCGAGGTGAGGGAATCCATCGAGACCCTCGTCTTCGTGTTCGCCGCCGAGCGGCACGATGCGGAGGGCATCGCCCGACTCCGCGATGTGTATGAGCGGGAGCTCGCCGCGGCGCAGACGGGGGACGCGGAGGCCGCGCGTCTGGCCGCAGGCGAGTTCCACGGGGTTGCGACGGTGCTCGCCGACAACGACATGCTGTGCGAGATGATCGACGTGTTCGCCACGCGTCTGCGCTGGCTCTTCGGTCAGCACGACGATCTGCTCGCGATGGCCGAGGAGCACCGCGTCATCCTCGAGGCGATCGCCGCCCGCGACGTCGAGGCGGTGCGCCGCATCGTGCCGCAGCACCTCGCCATCGGGCAGCTGATGGCGGAGCGGCGCCTCGCGAGCAGCGACATCACCATCTGAGCCATCGCCCGTCACGGGCGACCTGCCCGGGATCCTGCCCACCTCAGTTGTATATTGAGCACGGTCGGAGTGGTTCCGACACTCGCGAGTGTCCTGGGGAGCGAGATGCGCCGTCTTGCTGTCGTCGTCGGAGGTCTGCTGCTGGCCGGCGGGGTCGCCCTCGTCGTGATCGCGGACCAGGAGCGCGCGTCCGGCGTCGCCGCAGTGAGAGCCGAGGTCCAGCGCATCGAGCAGCAGTTGGATTCGTCCCACGAGGAGAACCTCGAGCTCGCCGAGAAGCTCACGGCGTTGCGTTCGCAGATCGCGGAGCAGGACGCCAAGCTCGCCGACACGACGGGCTTCCTGAAGTGATCCGTCGGGTGCTGGCGGTCATGGTCGCCTCGGCCGTGCTGCTCTCCGCCGGCATCATCGGGCGGGCCGACGGCCTCGACCAGCAGCGAGCGGATGCCGTGGCCGAACTCCGCAGTCTCGCGTTCCAGGCTCATGGCGCGGCACAACGGACGGACTACCTCGAGGGAGCCGTCGAGCGCGCCGAGCAGGACACCGCCGATCGGGCGGCGGTGCTGGAGTTGCGGCCGGCGTTCCTCACCGAGCTCACGGCGCTGGGGACGGCGCTCGAGGGTGCCGAGGGGCGAGTCGACACAGCGACGCACCGCGCGTCGGCGCTGTCGACGCAGCAGACCGTCCTCGCCGAGAAGGTGAACCCCGACACGGTGCTGGCGGCGACCGCGACGATCCGTGCTCTGACGGAGAGGGTCGGCTCCGAGACGGCCGGCTGGGAAGCGGCGCAGGCCGCACGGAACGCCGGGCCAGCCGGCCCCGCATGGACGACGAGCGGCCCCGACGGATACGCGCGGGTGCGCGCGGCACTCGACCTCGTCGGCGGAGGCGGAGTGGGTCTGTACGAGTCGTCGTCGTGCGCCGGCGGGAATGCCCCGGCCTGCGCGAACAGCAACGGGTACATCAAGTACCGCGCCGACATCGCGGACTGGAGCGAAGGGCGCCTGAACTGGGCCATGGCGCATGAGCTCGCGCACATCCACCAGTTCCGGGTCTGGGGTGCGCTCAACTCGTCGCCGTCCTACGGCTCGATGTTCGGCGGCGACCCGGAGTTCCTCGCGAACTGCATGGCCGTGGTCCGGGGATATCCCGGATCTGTCGGCTGCAACGGCGACCAGCAGGTGTGGGCGTCGGGCATCTGGGTGGGCGCGGTCCGCTGACCGCTCACCCGCTCAGGCGAGCGGCGTCGTCGTGTCGGTCGCGGCGCGGAGCGGGCGGCGCATGGCCCGCCAGTAGCTCGAGGGGGCAGCCCGCACCAGTACGTCGATGAGACGGGCCTCGCGTCCGACCATCGTCCGCGCGGCACGGCGTTCGGTCGCGCGGATGATCTGCGCCGCGGCATCCGTCGGCTCGGTGTGGTACATCGCGGCCTGTGCGGCGGCGGCACGCGCGGCCACGTCGGGATCGATCGCGGCGGCGTAGCGGCCGTGCAGGATGATGCCGGTGCGCACACCCGCCGGATACACAGCGCCGACACTGACCGTGGTGCGCTCGAGCTCGTGCCGCAGGGCTTCGGAGAACGCGCGGACCGCGAACTTGCTCATCGCATACGGGATCCGGCCGGCCGGTGCGGCGAGCGCGTAGACGCTGGCGAGGTGCGTGATGTGCGCGGCGGGAGCCTTCCTCAGCGCGGGGAGGAGCGCCTTGGTGACCGAGACCGTTCCCCAGAGGTTGACGTCGGTGAGCCAGCGCATCTCCTCCATCGTGAGCTGGTCGAGAGTGCCCAGCATCGAGGAGCCGGCGCAGGTGATCAGGGCGTTGATGCGCGGGTGCGCTTCCGTGATGTCGGCGATGCCGGCGAACACGGCGTCGTCGTCGCGCAGGTCTATGACGTGGGCGGTCACCGTCGGCGGGGTGAGCTCCGCGGCCAGAGTCTCGAGCGCCGTCCGGTCGTGGTCGATGATCGCCAGGTGCACCCCGCGCGCCGCGAGCAGCCGTGCGATCTCCGCGCCCATGCCGTTCGCGGCCCCCGTGATCACGGTCGTGCTGCCGACGAGATCGAGGTGCTTCATGGGGCCTCCTGCGGGCAGTCCCGGGTGCGGGTCGGGCGAATGTCGGACCGATGGGGGATGCTGATCCGGAACCCATTCTTGCCCACACCGCTCCGGCGGCATACCGGTACGCTCGGAGGAGAGGAGGTCGCGGTGGGACGAACAGCGGATGCCATCGCCGAAGGCGTTGCGATCGCGACTGCTGCCGCGCGCCTCGCGGTGAAGAACCACATCCTCGTGGGCACGATCGCCGAGAACGGCGTGTTCGACATCGACAAGTACATCGCCGACGCCCGCGAGGCGCTCGGAGCGATGGCCGCCGAGGCGGAAGAGGCCGCTGCGAACGTGACGGCGCTGCGCAAGCGGGCCCGCGGTCGCCATTCCGACCCGCACGGCACCCACGACTACCGCGACCGCGACGTGCGCAATCTCCGTCGGCGCGCCAAGCAGTCGACCGGTGTGGCCGTGAAACTGCGGGAGATCATGCAGGACCGCGAGCGACTCAGCGTGATCGTCGAAGAGGCGCGCGAGGCGGCCTGGGCCGACGTGCGCCACAATCTGGACCGCCGTCTGCGCGTCGAGGGCATGCGCCCCGACCATGATCCCGAGTACGGCAAGATGCGCGAAGCGCGGATGCAGGCGCTGCGTCTGGTCGACCTTCAGGCGCTCTCGTCCGAGCAGCGCGCGAGGGCCAAGCGGCGGAAGAAGCAGGACAAGGCGGAGGCCGCCGACGCCTGAGGCCTCGTTTCGCAATCCCGTCGGGACTGTTGTAGGCTTATCGTCGGCCCGCTGAGCGGTTTCTGCGCCAGAGGCCATGCGCCCGTAGCTCAATGGATAGAGCATCTGACTACGGATCAGAAGGTTAGGGGTTCGAGTCCCTTCGGGCGCACACTGTGTTGAGACAGTACGGAAACCCCGTCGCGAGAGCGGCGGGGTTTTCGCTTTATCCCCGTGACAGGGCCAAGGCATCCGGACTCATCGCGCGATCGCTGAGGCCCCGGCTCGGATGCTCATTCGAAGAGCGGCTCGTTCCGCAGACGAGATGAATGCGACCTCGGCGGCGGCAAGCTGGAGTTGCACGATGTCTTCGAACGCGTAACCGAAGACGCGGGCCAGGTCGAAGAGCTCGTCGCTCAGAGTGGTGCCGCTCAAAAGCCGGTTGTCAGTGCTCACGGTCGTACGGAACCCGAGTCGCTGCAGCCGGTCGAACGGATGCCGGACGAGCGGGCTCGCCGAGGCGCCGGTCTGCATGTTCGAACGAGGGCAGATCTCCAGCGCGATACCGCTGTCTCGGATCAGAGTCGCGGTAGGGCCCAGTTGATCGTCATCGGCGATGTCCTCCATGATCCGCACGCCGTGTCCGATCCGGGCGGCTCCTCCAGTTTCGACTGCACTGCGGATGCTCGCGGGGCCGTCGGCCTCACCGGCGTGCAAGGTCACCGGCATTCCTTCCCGCTTGAGGAGATCGAGGGCTGAGCGGTGATCCTCGGCAGAGTGTCCCGCCTCGGCGCCAGCGAGGTCGAAGGCGACCACACCCTTCCCGCGGTGGGCGAGAGCGAGCCGTGCGATCTCGAGCGAGCGGGTGCCCGTGCGGATCGCGCACAGAATCTGCTCGATATGCAGCTGTCTTCCCTGAGCGCTCACCTCGGCTACGCCGGCGTCCAACCCTGCAGTCACCGCAGCGAGGGCGTCGGAGATGGTCAGACCCCGCGTGGCCATCTCTTCCGGAGCCCAGCGCACCTCGGCGTACACGATGCCATCGGCCGCTAGGTCGTGAGCGAACTCTCGGCCGACGCGCTGGAGCGCCTCCGCGTCACCGGTAAGAAGCTTCACCATCAGATCAGAGACGATCAGGTACTGATCCAGCGAGCCGGAACACTCTTCGACAATCCAGGCCTGCAGCTCCTCGGGGTCCTGCGAGGAGAGCGCGACGCGCTTCGCCGCCGCCAGCTCGATCAACGTCGATACGCGAATTCCGCCATCGAGGTGGTCATGCAGGACGACCTTCGGGAGGGTGCGGATGGCAGACTCGTCAAAGAGATCATGCATCGAAGTACCGGTACGCCCCGCTGACGAGGAGTTCTACGGTCTTGGCGATCGATGCGAGATCGACCCACTCGTCCGCAGCGTGCAGGTTGTCGCCGGTCGGACCGAGCACGATCGCCGGCGCCCAGCCGCCGCCGTGCACGATCTTGGCGTCGCAGACCATCGTGCCCGATGTGGTCGGACGGGCGAGGATGTCGGGTGTCCCAGCTCCGCCGGTGAAGGACGTGACGAGGGGATGCGTCGCCTTCAGTTCGGCGCCCCGATGGCCTCCGTGAGACCAGACGGTGACGTCCCCAGGGCGACCGGCGGTCGCCTGCTCGACGGCCTCTGCGAGCTCGGCAGCGGCCTGCTCCTGCGTCTCGCCGGGAAGCACCCCCATCAGTCCGCGCAGCTCGCCGGTGCCGGCGCGGGTGGCCAGCCAATCGCCGGAGTGGATGAGGAAGTTGACGAACCCCGGAAGGTCGTCTGGGTCGTAGCCGCCGGCGACGTGCGCCCGTGCGGTACGACGCTCTTCCAGCTCTTCGAGAGCCACGGCGGCGCGGGCGAGCGTCGGCGCCGCCGACGTTCCCCAGGAGCGACGGAGCATGCCCCCGGCGCGACCGACGACATCGATGCCGAAGGCCTGGATGCCGACGTGGCGATGCACGACCTCGAGATTCGTCGGTTCGGCGAAGACGACGGCGTCCGCGAAGTGACCCCGGGCAATGACGGCCATCGTGCCGTTCCCCCCGGACTCCTCCTCGGGGACGGCGGCGAAGGAGATGCGGCCGGGGCCGCTCCAGTTCTCGGCCAGGTAGCGGTATGCGAGGGCGGCCGCGACGAGGCCGCCCTTCATGTCCATGGTGCCGCGGCCGTACATCCGTCCGTTAGAGACCGACGGACGATAGGGGTCATGTCCCCACGGCTGGCCGTCGGCAGGTACCACGTCGACGTGGCCGTTCAGCATGAGGGTTGGGCCGGCAGCGCCGACGGTGTGCACCGAGACGTCGAGCTGCGGGAGGGTGGTCGCATAACGTTCATCGCGTTCGATGAGCTGCGACCACAGGCGCTGGGCGTCGACCGGCGATTCCAGGCTCTCCACCTGCTCCCAATCGGGGGTCCAGCGGTCATGCGAGGATTTCGCCGGAGTGCCGACCAGGGCATCCACTCGGTCGAGCACGTCGTTCTGCTCGACGGTGGCCGGAAAGCTCGGTATCGACACCATCTCCGCGAGCGCATCCTCGATCGGCGGAGCCTGGCGCAGCCAGGTCCGCACGTCGTCGCGGATCTCGATCACGCCGGTCATTCCGCGCCCGTCACTCGTTGGACATAACGATCGATGAAGGTCGCTCTGTCGACGTCGAAAACCACGTCCACGAGAGGCGCGGTGCTCCATACCGGCCCCCCGTCACGACCCACGCGGCGGTCGGCGACCGTCATACCTCTCGTGTATCGGCCTTCGAGTTCGACGTGCAGGCGAAGCTTCTCCGACGCGAGGACGAGCTCCGGATGCGCCACGATGCCGACGGTCAGCGGGGAGTGCATGGCGCAGGCGTAGCGACCGAGGATGGGCTCGTAGAACTCCATGTACGACGGCGCACCCGCAGCGACGAGCTTCGCGCCCGGCGTACCCGAGGCGCGCACGGCGTCGAGCTCCGCCTGACCGAAGACGGTATCGTCGGTCACATCCAGGCCCACCTGCACGAACTCCCAGTCCTGGTCGAGGACCATCCGGAGGGCTTCCGGGTCGTGCAGCGCATCGGCCTCCGCGACAGGGGTGACATTGCCGTGATGCACGACGGCGCCGCCCATCCAGACGATCTTGCGAAGCCTTTGAGGCAGCGACGGGTCGAGGTGCAGGGCGAGAGCGAGATTGGTGACGGGACCCAGGCCGATCCAGACGATCTCGCCGGGGTGCTCGTTCACCAGGTCGATCGTCATCTGCGCGGCGGAGCGCGGGTCGAGATTCGAGAATGCAGGGTCGGGCAGGTTCGCGTTGCCGAATCCGTCGTCCCCGTGTATCTGAGGGTTGAAGACAGGGACCTCACCGGCCAGAGCAATTCCTGCGCCCTTGCCCAGTGGTGCGTCCGAGCCCAGCTGCTCCAGGATCACAGCGGTGTTGCGCGTGACTTTGTCCACGTCGACGTTGCCGAAGCTCGTGGTCACCCCGACGATGTCGAGTTCTGGAGAGAGCAGAGCGTAGATCAGGCCCATGCCGTCGTCCACGCCAGTGTCGGTGTCGATGATGACTTTCGTCGTCATGATGGTTCCTTTCCTTGGGGTTCAGTCGCGCAGGGGTTCCATGGCGATGATTCGAGCCGGGGCTCCGTCGATCCCTACCAGAGGGAGCGGCAGACAGATGACGAAGGACTCGGCGGAGAGTTCTGCCGTGTTGACGAGGCACTCCGCCAGCACGCACCCGGCACCGAGCAGGATGCGATGCACGTCGTGCAGGTGTGTGAGCGACGGTGTGGGAGTGTCTATGCCGACAAAGCGAACACCCGCCTCGACGAGAAGCTCCGCGGCCTCCGGCGTCATCTCAGCGAATCCCTCCCAATACGCGGAGGTGCCCAGCCGGGTGTCCCAGCCTGAGCGAAGGATCACCCTGCCGGCGGAGCGGATGCGTTGGATAGAATCTGCAAGATGTGCCGCGGTGAGAGGTGTTCCGGGAGCCGCAGTCACGTCGACGACGGCGACGCGACCGATCATCGATTCCAGAGGCAGACGTTCGTTGGTCGGGCCTCCAGCGATGAAATGCGAGGGGGCGTCGACGTGCGTGCCGAGCTGACTGAAGATGTCGACGCTCCACATCTCGATGCCCGAATCCTGATGCGTCGAGAATGGAGTGAAGCGAGCTGTCGGCTCGCCCGGAAAGGCGTCCATCCCGTGCGCGATCGGGATCGTCAGGTCGATGAATCTGTTCCGGGCACCGTCACCCTCGCTGTCCTGAGTCATGTTCGTAGTATACTCAAACTGGTCTTACCGGATAGACCAATTATCCGGTCCAGGAGGAAGCCATGAAAGACGGCACGAGCACGCAACGGGCGCGCGTCGCCGACGACCTGTTGCGGGAGATCCGCGAGGGACTTCACCCGGTGGGCGGGAAGCTCCCGTCGGAACGACAGCTCGCGGAGACCTACGGCGTCAGCCGTCCGGTCGTCCGAGAAGCGCTGGGGATGCTGAGCATGCTCGACGTGATCGATGTGCAGATGGGAAGGGGGGCGTTCGTCGTCAATGCGGACGTCTCCACAGAACAGACGACGGACTACGGCCTGATCGATGTCGTCGATGCGCGCGAGGCGATCGAGTCGGGGGCCCTCCGCCTCGCTGCGGTACGCGCCGATACACACGAGAAGGCCGCGGTGCGTGCCGCGTTGGACGCGCTCGAGCGTGCTGTGCGTAGCGCGGACGACACCTCCGCCGCGGACCTGGAGTTACACAGGGCGATCGTGCGAGCGGCGCGTTCGCCATTGTTGCAAAAGCTGTGGGACGACATCAACGACGAGATCGCGCAGACCATCCGCGTCAGCCCGCACGGACGGGCGATGAGTCAGGAGATCCTCGCGGACCATCGCGCTCTCGCCGAGGGCGTGATCGACGGCGAGCTGGTCGGCGCACTCGCCGCGACACGGGCGCTGTATGACCACCACCGGGACTTCCTCCGCTCGCTGCTCGGCTGAGCCTGCTCGCCCCCCGGGCGGAGCCCCCGCCGGTCCGGCGGGGCCTGGCTGCTTTCGGGGTACTCAGCCGAGCCGCTCCAGGGCCCACTCGGCGTTGGCTGCCAGAAGCCCTCCGTCGACAGTGAGGAGCGCGCCGTTGATGAAGGAGGCGAGCGGGCTGGCGAGGAACGCGACCACGGCGCCGACCTCATGCGGCTCGCCGACGCGGCCGACTGGATAGATCGCAGACATGCGTTTCTCGGCGCCGCGCGCATCGCCGGTCGCATCCCATGCCCTGGTGGTCAGCGGGGTGCGTATCGCTCCTGGGAGAACGGCGTTCACTCTCAGTCGGCCGGCGTACTCGAGCGCGGCCGTGCGCGTGAGGTTAATCACAGCGCCTTTGCTCACGCTGTAGACCGCCAGAGCGGGGTCGCCCGTGACTCCGAGCACTGAACCCATGTTGATGATCGCGCCCCCGGCCGGCGCATCGGCGCCGAACTCGCGCGTCATCTCGACCGCGCCGATGACGTTCACGCGCAGCAGCC
Organism: Microbacterium sp. SA39; assembly: GCF_000967865.1. Taxonomy (GTDB): domain Bacteria; phylum Actinomycetota; class Actinomycetes; order Actinomycetales; family Microbacteriaceae; genus Microbacterium. The sequence continues at coordinate 190,812 of NZ_JXRU01000035.1, read as the reverse complement.
GTTCAAGATCTTCCAAACTCGTCTCGCCCAAGCGCTGCTCGTACTGGATCGCCGCGTTGTTCACGAGAATGTCTGCACCTTCGGCCCGGCGAAGTACGTCGCGGCGGGCCGAGGGGTCGGTCACGTCGCCGACCACTGCCACGTCGGGCGCGCTGGAGCTGGGAAGGCTCGGGTCGAGCGAGAGCACACGGGCTCCTGCGGCCTGCAGTGCGGTGACGCACGCCGCGCCTATGCCGGCGGAGCCGCCGGTGACCACGGCCGTGCGTCCGGACAGATCGATTGCGATCATCGGTTTCCCCTCACGGCCGTCAGACCTTCCTCGATCGCGACCAGGACATGGTCGACCTGTGAATCGGTTACGGCGGTACTCAGGCACCCCGTTCCGCGAGGCATGATGAGCACGCCCCGGTTCAGCATCTCAAGTCGCAGCGCCGAGAACAACGACGTGTCGGCGGCGCGGAATGCTCGGAACGACCGCACGTCCACATCCGAGATCGAGATGTTGAACATCGATCCGATGCCGTTCACCCGTACCGGGACGCCCGCGCGACCGAAACGGTCGCGGATGCCGCTCCGAAGCCTCTCGGTTCGACGCTCGAGACCTTCATATGCGGCGGGATCCAGTTCGGCCATCGCGGCCTGCCCCGCCGCGAGGGCGACGGGGGTCGCGGTGAACGTGCCCGTCTGCAGCACCGCCGGATCCGGGCCCTGCAACGACTCGAACAGTTCTGCACGTCCGCCGAATGCCGCGAGCGGGTGACCTCCGCCCATGATCTTGCCGAGGGCGACGAGGTCGGGCGTATATCCCCAGATGCCCTGCGCGCCATGGAAGCCGGCCCGCAGCGACTGTACCTCGTCGAAGAGCACGAGCGCGCCGTGCCCATGAGCGATCTCGAAGATCGCGTCGAGGAATGCGGGTTCTGCCGTGACAAGCGCGGCGTTTCCGAGGAACGGTTCAACCACGACCACGGCGATCTCTCCGCCCCAGCGAGCGAAGGCGGCCCGAACGGATTCGGGATCGTTGTAGACCGCTGTGATGGTGCCCGTCGGTTCGAGTCCTGCCGACGCCGGACGCGCAGGCACGGCGGTGCCACTATCGAGGGTGGGCGAGACGGCGATGTCCTGGTAGAGCTCGTTGTGCGAACCGTGGAACCCGCCCTCGAATTTCAGCACACGCGTGCGTCCAGTAGCCACGCGACCCATGCGCACGGCGAAGCCGACAGCCTCCGAGCCAGTGGTCGTGAAATGGAGACGTTCCGCGGCGGGAATGCGGCCGCGGAGTTCGGCGGCGAACTCGGCTTCCAGCGTGTGCGCGGCGCCGATCGCGGATGAGACCGCGAGTTGCGCGGTGGCAGCACGGGTGGTCCCAGGATGTCCGTGGCCGTGCGGCAGGCTCGTGTAGTTGTTTACGAGGTCGATGTAGTCGTTGCCGTCGACGTCGGTGATGACCGCTCCGGCCGCGTCGGCAGCGTAGAACGGATACGGCTCGAACGCGAGGGTCGCGCGCGACACTCCACCGGGAATGATTCGTCGCGCTTCGTCGAACAGGCGCTTCGAGGTCGGCGTCCTGTGCGTATAGAGCTCCAGCGCCGAGGTGACCGTGGTCATGACCCCTCCTTGGGATGTTGCGATCTTGTTTCGCCTGCGTTATTTCCGCTCGACGTGCTTGCGTCTTGGATTCGATCTGCGGTATTACTGGTTATACCAGTCGGACCACCCACCCTGCAATCCCGCACGCCGGTGATGTGGACCTCGAAGAGGAGTGACCATGCGTACCAGAAGCCTTTCCGTCGCCTTCGGCGCGACGAGCGTCGCGGCGCTCGTTCTCACCGGATGCTCCGGGACATCATCCGATTCCGGTTCCGGCTCGACCGGCTCAGAATCCGTAGCGATGATGGTGCCCGGCACCGCCGGCGACGGCGGATTCTTCGATCAGGCCATTACGGGCGTGGAGGCCGGCGCCGAGCAGGCCGGTTGGACCACTCAGATCGTGGAGGCCGGGTACGAGCCCACCCGTTGGCAACCTGCGCTCGACGATCTCGCCAACGGTGAGAGCGCCACGATCATCACGTCGACCTTCGCCATGGTCGACCTGCTCACACAGGCGGCCACCCGCTTCCCCGACAAGCAGTTCGCGATCTTCGACGCCGTGGTCGACGCTCCGAACGTCTACTCGATCACCTACCGCTATGACGAGACCGGCTTCCTTGCCGGAGTGCTCGCCGGACTGCTCGAGACATCCTCCGGTGTCGACCGCGTCACCGGCACCGGCGTCGTCGGAGTCGTCGGGGGTCAGGACATCCCGACCATCAACGACTACATCGACGGTTTCGAGGCCGGAGTCGCCTCCGTAGCTCCCGACGTGAAAGTGCTGAAGGCATATGCGGGTTCGTTCGCCGACCCGGTCAAGGGTAAGGCGATCGCCGCCGACATGATCGGACAGGGGGCCGAGATCGTTTTCACCGCGTCCGGAGGCACCGACACCGGCGTCTTCGAGGCGGCTGCAGACGGCGAGGTCTGGGCGATCGGCAACGCCGAGGTGCAGACGACGAGTCCGGAGATCAACGGGACCCCGGTGGTCCTTACCGCGGCGACCACGAGCACACGGGAGTCGGTGCAGGACGCCGTCGCCCAGGCCGGCGCTGGCACCCTGCCAGTGGGAGAGACGCGCTCGTTCGGCGTGGCGGACGGATCGATCTGGATCGTGGAGTCCGACCTGTACACGGAGACCGTCCCGCAGGAGATCCGGGATCAGGTGGATGCGATCACCGAGGCCGTGGCGGCAGGCGAATACGAATCCCTCCTGACGGGCGAGTGACATGACCCGGACACTGCAGGCCTCGTCGTCGGAGGGCGGAGCGCCCCCCGAGGACGAGGTCGTGCTCACGCTCCACGACATCGTCAAGAGGTACGGCGGTGTCGCGGCGAACGACGGTGTGAATCTCACCCTCCGTCGGGGCACCGTGCACGCGGTGCTCGGCGAGAACGGCGCGGGCAAGTCGACGCTCATGAAGATCCTCTTCGGCGTGGAACGACCCGACTCCGGCCAAGTCGTCATCGACGGCGCGGTTCAGGACTTCCGCCGACCCGGCGATGCCATCGCCGCGGGTGTCGGAATGGTGTTCCAGCACTTCGGTCTCGTCGGCGAGCTCACTGCCCTGGACAACATCTCGCTCGGCGCAGAAGTCAGTTCACCCCTCGGTGTGAAACGATCCGTCGCCCGCGCACGCATCGCTCAGGTCGCCCAGGAGTCGGGGCTCGCTGTGCCGCTCACCCGGCGCGTCGATCAGCTCACCATCGCTCAGCAGCAACGAGTGGAGATCCTCAAGGCCCTCTACCGAGGCGCCCGCATCCTGATCCTCGATGAGCCGACCGCTCTGTTGGCCCCGCAAGAGCGCCTCGGGCTCTTCGAGGCGGTGCGACGTCTGCGTGCCTCCGGGGTCTCCGTCCTCTTCATCACGCACAAGCTCGAGGAGGTCGAGCTGCTCACGCAGGACATCACCGTCATGCGACACGGTCGCGTCGTGGCCGCACACCGGACGGGCTCGGTCACGACCGATCGGCTGGTGTCGGACATGGTCGGTGGAGAGAGTCCGGTGGTGACGCGCTCCGGCCGCGCACCGGGGGAGGATGTCATGACCGTCACGGATCTCGATGTGGCGGCCGACTCCTCAGCCCGCGTCCAGGGGGTCTCGCTGAGCGTGCGGAGCGGCGAGATCCTCGGGCTCGTCGGAATCGACGGGCAGGGGCACCAGACGTTCTGTCAGGCCCTCGCCGGTGCGCGCCCGCGCACGGGCGGTCAGATCTTCTTCGACGGTCAGGTGCGCACCCGATGGGATCGCCTCACGGCCATGCGCCGAGGGGTGTCCTACGTTCCCGAAGACCGCCTGATGGCCGGCGTCGCGCGCGACCTCTCGATCCGGGAGAACCTCATCGCCAACCGTCTGACCGATCCTCGATTCGTCCGCGGCGGCTTCCTCCGCCGACGCGCCTCGAGGTCCCACGCCGACGAGATGATTGCACGGTTCGACATTCGCTGTCGTGACGCGGAACAACGAGCGGGCACGCTGTCCGGCGGCAACATCCAGAAGATCGTCCTGGCCCGCGAGATCTCGACCGACCCACGGCTGTTGATCGTGTGCGAGCCGACTCGTGGGCTGGACATCGGGGCCATCGCGAGTGTCCACCAGCGTCTGTCCGACGCTGCGGATCGGGGCGCCGCGGTGATCGTGCAGTCCAGCGATCTCGACGAGGTTCTGGCGATCGCCGACCGCATCGTCATCTTCCGCGAGGGGAGAGCGGTGGCCGACCTGCAGAACTCTGAAGACGTCGACATCGCGCGTCTGGGCACCCTGATGCTCGGAGACAAGACCGAGGAATCCCCATGAGAATGTCCATCCGTCCGAAGACCGCCGTCACAGTCGGCCTCGTCCTGCTCGGCGTCGTCGTCGGTCTCTACGGCCTCTTTGCTCTGACGAGCGATAACCCGATGTCCGCACTTCAGGGTCTGTTCTCGGGTGCGGTCTCGAGCCCGGGCCGCATCGCGCAGTGGCTGTCGTATGCAAGCTTCCTGATGATCACGGGAGCCAGCGTGTGCCTGGTGTTCCGCGTGGGGATGTTCTCGATCGGCGCCGAAGGTCAGGTGTTCGTCGCGGCCCTGCTCTCGGGCGCTCTCGTGCTGATGCTCGGTCCCTCGCCGTTCGCGCTACCGCTCGCGATCGTCGCGGCCGCCCTCGCAGGATTTCTCTGGGGAGTGATCTCCGGTCTGATGAAGGCCTATCTCGGCGCCGACGAGATCGTCACGACGCTCATGATGAATTACATCGCGACCTTCCTGTTCGCGTTCGTCGTCAAGGAGTTCCTGCAACCCGCCGACGCAGGATTCCCGGTGTCGGAGTTCTTCGATCCGTCGTCGTGGTTCCCCACGGTCGGATCGAGTCCGGCGATCTCGACCACCCTCGTCCTGGGTGTGGCGGTCTGCCTCATCACGAGCCTCGTGCTCAACCGCAGCCGTTTCGGATACCGATTGCGCGTCGTCGGATCGAGTCCGCGGTTCGCCCACGCCAACGGCATGCCCGTGGCGCGACTCATCTGGCTGTCGATCGCCGTCTCCGGTGCTGTCGCCGGTCTCGCGGGTGCGGCCATCGCCTTCGGAGGCACGAACCGTCTCATCCTCGGCATGGCGACCGGCATCGGCTTCGATGGCATCCTCGTCGCTCTGCTCGCAGCGAATCGTCCGATCCTCGTGCCGGTCATGGCCTTGGCCTACGGCTTCCTCCGCACCGGAGGCGACGTCATCCAGATCACATCCAACGTCCCGCGCGACATCGTGGTGGTGCTCCAGGGAGTGATCATCCTCGTGCTCGCCGCCGGCATGCGGTATTGGGAGCAGCGGGCGGATCGCACCGTGGTCGATCCGGCCGCGTCGAGCACCACCGTGGCCCTGGCGACCGCGCACCCGGCGAAGTCCCTGCTCGGCCGCCCGAAGGGCGCTTCAGGCCGACCGACCACTTCCGCATCCGACACCTCCTCCGTCGACGTGACTCCCACGGCGGAAGAGGACACCGAAAGGAGCAGCCGTGTTCCTCGCCAGCGTTCTTGAGCTCGCCACGCCTCTCATCCTCGCCGCCCTCGGGTGCCTCCTCACGGTGCGCGCCGGGGTGGTGAACATCGGACTCGACGGCATGATGCTCGGGGGCGCGTTCGTCGGAGCCGCCGTGTCGGCCACCGTGCTCGGTCCGTGGGTGGGGTTGCTCGCAGCGGGCGCGATCGGCGCCATCCTGGCCATGATCCTCGCGGTCGCGCACCTGCGCTTCGGCGCCGACATCATCCTCTCCGGCATCGCCGTGAACCTCCTCGCCGCCGGCGGGACGGTGCTCGCACTGGTCGCGCTCACCCGAGATACAGGCACGGCGCAGAACGTCCGGTCGACCCCGCTGCCCGCCGTGGAGCTGCCCTTCCTGTCGGGCATCCCGGTGCTCGACGCCCTGTCCGCCGCATCTCCACTGACCTGGCTCCTCATCCTGGGCGTTCCGGTGTTCGTCTGGATGTACTTCAACTCCCGCTGGGGTCTCTGGACGCGGGCGGTCGGCGACAATCCATCGGCCGTCATCGAAGCCGGCATCTCGCCTCAGCGCGTGCAGTGGAGCGCGCTGATCACGTCGGGCGCATTGGCTGGGCTCGCCGGAGCCCAGCTCTCACTGTTCACGACCAGTACCTTCGTGCGCGACATGGTGCAGGGCCGCGGATTCATCGCGCTCGCCGCGGTGTACCTCGGACTCAAGCATCCGATCGGCACACTGCTGGCCGCCTCTGCCTTCGGGCTCTTCGAGGCGCTCGCAACGGTGCTGCAGGTGCGCACCACCATTCCCACCGACCCGATCCTGGCACTGCCCTATGTCGTCACCATCCTCGCGCTCGCCGTCAGCGGCATGCGCTACCTCGTCAAGAAAGGCGGGTTGAGACTCGTATGAGCATCACCTCCCTCCCGGCCGCATCACGGCGCGCGCAAACGCACGACGCGGCGACCCTCGACCGTCAAAGCTGGCCGATCGCCGCGGGACTACTGCAGTTCCCCGACCCTCTGCCCGACGGGACGAGCGTGCGCGCCCTCGGCCCCGACGCCTGGCGAGCCAGTCTGCTCCAGGTCGCCGACGCCGGATTCGATCAGGTCGAGCTCACCGACGTGTGGCTGAAGGCCGGCGATCTCGACGCTGCGGAACGCGCGGAGTTGCGCGCCGCGGCGGACGACGCCGGTCTCAGGATCGCCGCCGTCGCAGCGATCCGTCGATCGGTGATCCACGCCGATTCCGCGAAGGCCAACCTCGCGTACAGCCACCGCTCGATCGATGCCGCCGCGGAGCTCGGGGCACCCGTCTTCTCGCTCGGGCTGCACGAGCCTCTTCATCCCGCGCAGAAGCAGGCGCTGTGGTTCTGGACCGAATCGGGCGCCGTCAACGACCCCGCGGACCTTCACCGGTGGGATGCTGCGGTGCGCAGCATCCGGGAACTTGCCGATCACGCGAGCGAGGTCGGCGTGCTGCTCACCCTGGAGATGTACGAGGACACGTACCTCGGTACCGCCGAGTCATCGGTGCGACTCGTCGAGGAGATCGACCGTGACAACGTCGGGCTCAACCCCGACACGGGGAACCTCATCCGCCTGCACCGTCCCATCGAGGACTGGCGCGAGGTTCTCACCCGCGTGCTGCCATACACGAACTATTGGCATGTCAAGAACTACGCGCGTGATGAGGATGCGACAGCGGGTCTTTACACTGCCGTCCCCACCTCGATGGCGCTCGGCCTCATCGACTACCGCTGGGCTGTGCAGGAGGCGATCGCCGCTGGTTTCGCGGGCACCATCACCTGCGAGCACTACGGCGGCGACGGATTGAGCGTCAGTGCGCAGAACCGCGACTACCTGCGAACCATCCTCCCGCGTACCGCTCCGACGGAAGGACACCGCCCATGACCAGAGTCATCGACACGGTCGAGGAGTTCGCCGACGACGCCATCGACGGTCTCGTCGCAGCATACGGGCGCTACGTGCGACGCGTCGACGGGGGTGTGGTGCGCAGCACCGCGACGACTCCGGGGCGGGTCGCGGTCGTGATCGGCGGGGGCTCAGGCCACTACCCGGCGTTCGCCGGCATCGTCGGACCCGGATTGGCGACAGGCGCGGTATGCGGGAACGTGTTCACATCGCCATCGGCCGGACAGGCGTATCGAGTGGCGAAAGCGGCCGACAGCGGAGGCGGCGTCCTGTTCAGCTTCGGAAACTACGCCGGCGACGTCCTGCACTTCGGCCTCGCTGCTGAGCGCCTCGCCGGCGACGGGATCGACGTGCGGACGGTGCTCGTGACGGATGATATCGCAAGCGCCCCGGCCGAGGAGCAAGCCAAGCGGCGAGGAATCGCCGGTGACTTCGCGGTCTTCAAGATCGCCGGAGCCTCGGCGGATCGAGGCGATTCTCTCGACGAGGTCGAGCGTCTCGCCCGTCTCGCAAACGCCCGCACCCGAACACTGGGAGTGGCCTTCTCCGGATGCACGCTGCCGGGCGCGACGGAGCCGTTGTTCACCGTTCCGGATGGGCAGATGTCCGTCGGGCTCGGAATCCACGGGGAACCGGGAATCCGCGATGTGCCGTTGGCAACGGCGTCCGATCTCGCGTCCACGCTGGTGAAAGCCCTTCTTGCGGAGCGGCCCGACGGAGCCGATGGCCGGGTGGCGGTTCTCGTCAACGGGCTGGGATCGGTCTCGTACGAGGAGCTCTTCGTGGTCTTCGGTGCCGCGGGCCGACTTCTTCGCGACGCGGGTCTCGACCTGGTCGAACCGGAGTGCGGTGAACTCGTCACGAGTCTCGACATGGGCGGGTTGTCCCTCACACTCGTGTGGCTGGATGACGAGCTCGAACCGCTGTGGCGTGCGGCGGCGGCGACTCCCGCGTACCGCAAGGGAGCGCTGGAGATGGGGCAGGCGACCGCCGAGCTGGTCGGAGAGGTTGCCGAAGACGCCGGGTTCACCGCCGAAACGGCGACCCTCGCCCGGCTGGCCCCGGCAGTACTGGAGGCCGCAGGTCTCGTGCGGGCGGCTCTCGTCGAACATCAGGAAGAGTTGGGCCGAATCGATGCGATCGCCGGAGACGGAGATCATGGCATCGGGATGGCGCGCGGAATCGCCGCCGCCGACGACGCGGCCCGGTCCGCTGTCGAGTCCGGCGCCGGCGCTCATGCCGCGCTCACGGCCGCCGCCGATGCTTGGTCGGAACGAGCCGGCGGTACCTCGGGAGCCCTCTGGGCCGCCGCCATCTCCGCGGCGGCGGGAGCCTTGCGCGACGGGGGCGGTGGGAATGCGGATGCCGTGGTGTCCGCCGTCGAGGCGGGGCTCGCTGCTGTTCAGCGGCTGGGTAAGGCCGAGGTCGGCGACAAGACGATGGTCGACGCGTTCGAGCCTTTCGCCGCCGAACTGCGCGCGCGCCACGACGGTGGAACGTCACTGTCGGACTCCTGGTCCTTCGCGGTCGACGTCGCGCGACGCGCCGCCCATGAGACCGCGTCCCTCGCCCCGCGGCTCGGCCGAGCGCGCCCGCTTGCCGAACGCAGCATCGGTCACCCCGACGCCGGAGCAATCTCCTTCGGGTACATCGTGGAGGCACTCTCACACATGGAGGTGGACGCATGACGCAGTGGCGCATCGTTGTCGGCAGCGACGACGCAGGATTCGAATACAAGGAAGCGCTGAAACGCGATCTCGAGGGTGATCCGCGGGTCGTCTCCGTGGTCGACGTCGGCGTTGATGCCGACGGGCATACGCCGTACCCGGATGTCGCCGCGTCAGCAGCGAGGCAGGTCGCGGCAGGTGACGCTGATCGCGCGCTGCTCGTCTGCGGGACGGGCCTCGGTGTCGCGATCGCTGCGAACAAGGTTCCCGGCATCCGTGCGGTGACCGCGCACGACTCGTACTCCGTGGAGCGCTCGGTGCTGTCAAACGATGCGCAGGTGCTCACGATGGGCCAGCGGGTGGTCGGCCTCGAGCTTGCTCGGCGGCTCGTCAGCGAATGGCTCGGCTACCGCTTCGATCCGGAGAGCGCTTCCGCGGCCAAGGTCGACCGTATTCGATTGCTGGAGGCGAAATCATGACAGACAGGGGCGGTGCCGACGGTGGCTCGGCCGGCGAGAATGGGGACGGAAGGATGATGATGACTCAGCGCGCTGAAGACCTCGCCGCCGACAGTCCGGTTCGGGAGGATCGACCCGACCGTGCACGTCTCGTGGGTTCATTGGGGGTGTCGTCGATCGTCTTCATGGTCGTGGCTGCCGCCGCCCCGCTGACCGTCGTCGGCGGGGGAGTGCCACTCGGCATCCTGATCGGCAACGGTGTCGGATTTCCCACCATGTATGCTGCGGCCGCCGTCCTCCTCGTTCTCTTCGCCGTCGGCTTCGCGATGATGGCGCGCCATGTTCCGCGCCCGGGAGCGTTCTACACCTTCATCCGCTACGGTCTCGGCGAACGATCGGGTCTCGCCGCTGCCTACGTGGCCGTCGTGGCATACACGATGAGCCAGGTTGCCGTGTTCGGCTATATCGGTTATATCCTCGGCAACGCCGTCGCTGCCGTCGGCAGGCCGGACATCCCCTGGTGGCTCTTCGCGCTCGCTTCCATCGCCGTCGTAGGCATCCTCGGCTATCGCGACATCGATCTGTCTTCCAAGGTGCTCGCTGTCGTGCTGATCGCCGAGGTCGCGGTGGTGCTCGTAATCGTCGGTGCTGTAACGGTGTCAGGAGGCGCGGAGGGTCTCTCCCTCGCCCCGTTCGCGCCCGCGAATGTGCTCAGCGGGTCGCCCGGCGTCGGACTGATGTTCGGTGTCGCGGCCTTCATCGGGTTCGAGTCGACCGCCGTTTATCGTGACGAGGCGCGTGATCCCCACCGCACCATCCCCCGGGCGACCTACCTCTCGGTCATCCTCGTCGGCGTCTTCTATGTGATCGCGTCCTGGGGGATGATCATGGCCTGGGGACCGTCGAAGATCATGGACGTCGTCGCCGAGGACCCCGGCTCGACCATTCTGGTAACGGCGGCGAAGTACTTCGGTGCCGCGGGAGCCACGATCACGAACGTGCTGCTGGTGAGCTCGATGTTCGCATGCGTCCTGTCGTTCCACAACGTGATCAGCCGCTATCAGCACTCGATGGCGATGTCGGGCACTCTTCCCCGGCGGCTCGCCCATGTGCATGCACGCCACCGTTCACCGCATGTCTCCTCGCTGGTGCAGACGTCGACCGCAGCGGTGCTCGTCGTGCTGTTCGCGGTGCTCGGACTCGACCCAGTTCGGCAGGTGTTCGGCTGGTTCTCCAGCGGTGCCGTGCTCCCCGTCGTCCTGATCATGGCCGCCACCTCCGTCGCCGTCATCGTCTACAGTCGACGCGAGCGGGTCTCAGAGTCGATGTGGTCCCGCATCGTCGCGCCGGGTCTGGCCTTCGTGGGCCTCATTGGAGCTGCGGTGCTCATCATCGCCAATTTCCCGACTCTCGTCGGAGACGTCGATGGGAAAGGGGTTCCCGCGTTCGGAATCGTGAGTGCGATTCTGCTCGGCGCAATGGTGATCTCAGCGATCATGGGCTGGGTACAGGCGACCGTGAAGTTGTCTCGTTCGCGCCGCGCTACCTAGAGCAGGCTCGTGATCGCCGGATCCTTGCGGGCCACCTCGGCTGCGGTCGCGAGGATCACCTTCCGCATGGCGGCGACCGCGACGGCGGGCGTCACATCGGAGCGGTGGGCGAGGCTCACGACGCGGGTCATCATCGGGTGCGTCAGCCGCACGGATCGCAGCGCCGGGCGATCGAGAAGCACCATCGCCGGCACCACAGCCACGCCGAGACCGCGTTCGGCGAAGCGGAGCACGGCATCCATCTCGGCCCCCTCCAGCACCGGCGTCGGGTCGAGGCCCGCCGAGCGGAATGCGGCATCCGTCGTGGCGCGCAGTTCGTACGTGGCGTCGAGGGCGATCAGCGGAAGCGTGGCGAGATGATCGAGCCCGATCGCGGGGGTGACCGCCACCGGTGGGCGGGAAGCGGCAGAGACGACGACGAGCTCCTCGGTGAGCAGCGGCGTGCGCGTGAGGCTGAAGCCCGACGGCGGCGGCCCGTCGGACTCGGTGATGAGCGCGATGTCGACGGCGCCGACGGCGAGTTGCTCGACGAGCAGACGAGAGCCGCTCTCGATGAGGTGCAGGTCGACGTCGGGGTGCGCGGCGTGGAAGTCGCTGAGCGCCTCGGCCACGAGACTGATGCACAGCGTGGGAGGAGCGCCGAGCCGCACGCGTCCGCGGCGCAATCCCTGCAGCTCTTCCATCTCATCGCGGATGGCGTCGGCTTCGGCGAGCATGCGCTGCGCACGCGGAAGCAGTGTCTCACCGGCGGCGGTGAGCGCGATGTGACCGCGTGCGCGATGGAACAGCTCGGCACCCAGTTCGCGCTCCAACGTGGAGATCTGGCGGCTCAGCGACGGCTGCGCCAGATGCAGGTGCTCTGAGGCGCGGGTGAAGTGGCCGAGGCGGGCAACCTCGACGAACCCACGCAACTGCTCGAGGTTCATAGTCATAGCGTAGCTGCATCGTTCGAAGAGGAACTATGCATTGGAGTACTGACGACCGCCTGACTAGCGTGGATTTCATGAGTACACGCGAACGTCAGATCTCCACCACGGTCCTCGTCATCGGGACCGGCGGCTCCGGCCTGCGGGCGGCGATCGAGGTCGCCGAGCACGGAATCGACGTCCTCGCCGTCGGCAAGCGCCCCCGACAGGATGCCCACACCTCGCTCGCGGCCGGCGGCATCAACGCCGCTCTCGGAACCATGGATGCCGACGACAGCTGGCAGCAGCACGCCGCCGACACGATCAAGGAGAGCTACCTGCTCGCCAACCCGCACACCGTCGAGATCGTGACGCAGGGCGCGGAGCGCGGCATCCGCGATCTCGAACGCTGGGGCATGGACTTCGCGCGCGAGGACGACGGCCGCATCTCACAGCGCTTCTTCGGAGCGCACACGTTCCGCCGCACCGCCTTCGCCGGGGACTACACCGGCCTCGAGATCCAGCGGACTCTCGTCCGCAAGGCCGAGCAGCTCGAGGTCCCGATCCTCGACCACGTCTACATCACCCGCCTGCTCGTGCGCGACAACGTCGTGTTCGGCGCGTACGGCTTCGACCAGGCCGACGGCACGCGTTACCTCATCCATGCGGATGCCGTGATCCTCGCCGCCGGCGGGCACAACCGCATCTGGCGGCGCACCTCCTCCCGACGCGATGAGAACACCGGCGACTCGTTCCGCCTCGCGGTCGACGCCGGGGCACGTCTGCGCGACCCCGAGCTGGTGCAGTTCCACCCGTCCGGCATCATCGAGCCCGAGAATGCCGCGGGCACGCTCATCTCCGAAGCGGCACGCGGCGAGGGCGGCATCCTGCGCAACGCGCTCGGCGAGCGGTTCATGGAGAAATACGACCCCGAGCGGATGGAGCTGTCGACCCGCGACCGCGTCGCACTCGCCGCCTACACGGAGATCGCCGAAGGACGCGGGACCGAGAACGGCGGCGTCTGGCTCGACGTCTCCCACCTGCCGCGTGAGACGATCATGACCCGTCTGCCCCGCGTCTACCAGACGATGATGGAGCTGCAGATGCTCGACATCACGACCGACCCGATCGAGATCGCGCCCACGGCGCACTACTCGATGGGCGGCGTGTGGGTGCGTCCCGAAGATCACCAGACCGATGTCGACGGGCTGTACGCGATCGGCGAGGCATCGAGCGGACTGCACGGCGCGAACCGGCTCGGCGGCAACTCGCTGATCGAGCTTCTCGTGTACGGACGCATCGTCGGGCAGGCGGCCATCGCGCATGCGGCGGGACTCGACGCGCAGCGCCGCTCGGCGGATGCCGTCGCTCAGGCGCGCGCTGAGATCGACGACCTGCTGAGCGCGGACGGACGCGAGAACGTGCGGGCCCTGCAGCGCGCGATCCGCAACCTGATGACCGACTACGCCGGCGTCGTCCGTTCCGAGGAGGGGCTGCTCGCCGGTCTCGCGGACCTCGACATGATCGAGGGGCGCATGGAGGACATCGGCATCCATCCCGACATCGCCGGGTTCCAGGATCTGGCGCATGCCTTCGACCTCAAGGCGTCGGCCCTCGCCGCACGCGCCACACTCGAGGCGGCGCTGGAGCGCCGTGAGACCCGCGGATGCCACAACCGCAGCGACTTCCCCGACACCGACCCGACGCTGCAGGTGAACCTGGTGTGGAGCCCGCGCGACGGCGTGACGCGCGAGCCGATCCCGGAGATCTCCGCCGAGATCACGGAGCTCATGTGCGAGGTCGACACCGAGGGCAAGCTCGTCGAGTAGCGGCGCTCGACCCACCGACCGGCTCAGGGCCCGGGGCTCAGTGGCTCCTTACCCTCCCTCGGGTTCCTGAGCCCGGGTTGTGGCTCCGGTCGCATTTCCTGCCGCCCCACGGCGATTCAGACGGCAGAAAATGCGACCGGAACATCGCCCGGCGGCAGAAAGTGCGACCGGAGCGTCGCCCGTGGTCAGTCGGCCGGCGGCTCCTCCGTGTCGACGACACCGATCCCGACCGCCTCATGGTCGGGCTCGGGCTCATCGCGTTTCGGGGCCTTCGGCTCCTCGCCGGGGTCTTTCTCCGTGCTGGGCTCCTCGAGCTCTTCGGTGCTGGGGACTTCTGCCGGGTCGGCCTGCTCCGGCGAATCGGCCTCGGCGGGTGTCTCTGCCTGCTCCGACGTCGACTCCTGGTCCGACGTCGACTGCTGGCCGGGGTTCTGCACCTGACCCTCGGCGGGAACCTCGTCGGTCGCTTGTGCGCCGGCGGACGTCTCGGCGTCACCCGTGGTGTGCACCTGCTCCGGCGTCAGCGCGTTCACCTCGCCCGCCTCGTCGCCCGGCGTGGATTCCTGGTTCGGCGTGCTGTCGGTCATGATCGCCCCTTTCGTATGTCGTCCCGATCAGGATGCCGTCGCTCCCACCACCGGCGAAGGGGGTTGACGCGCGACGCGGCAGGCGTCCGCGTGATCAAGTTAATGATGATGAACCGAAACGGGGGAATGCGGCGTAGCCTGAAGCAGTGACAGCGTACGTCTCGGCCTTCGACCTCTTCTCCATCGGCGTGGGGCCGTCGAGCTCGCACACCGTCGGACCGATGCGGGCGGCGCTCGAGTTCGCGCAGCGTCTCGCCGCGAGCGGAGCGCTCGGTCGGGTCGCGCGCGTGGGGTGCACCCTGTACGGCTCGCTCGGTGCGACCGGCATCGGCCACGGCACACCGGATGCCGTCATCGCCGGGCTCCGCGGACTCTCGCCGGAGACCTGCGACCCCGCGGAGGTCCGGTCGGCATGGACCGCTTTCGTGCCGGGGGAGATGCTGCGCCTGCACGGCGAGCACGACGTCCCGTTCGCGAAGGACGACATCGTGTTCGCGCCGCGCACGCGCCTCCCCGGTCACCCGAACGCGATGACCCTCACCGCATCGGACGCAGCCGGCGCGGTCGTTGCCGAAGACACCTACTACTCGATCGGCGGCGGTTTCATCCGCCGCGACGGCGAGGAGGCCCGCCTCACGAAAGCGGGCTTCCCGTACCCGTATGCGGATGCCGCATCGCTGCTCGCGCTCTGCGATGAGAGCGGGCTGTCGATCGCCGAGATCGCGCGACTCAACGAGACGGCGCTGAGGAGCGAGGAGGAGGTCGCCACGGGGCTCGACGCGATCTGGGATGCGATGTCCGAGTGCGTCGAGGCCGGCTTGCACGCGGACGGTGTGCTTCCCGGCATCCTGAAGGTGAAGCGCCGGGCCGGGACGATCCGCGCGCAGCTCGAGGAGTCCGAGGCCGGAGGACATCGCGAGCTTCCCGGGGAGTGGCTCGGCGCCTTCGCGCTGGCCGTGAACGAGGAGAACGCCGCGGGCGGACGGGTCGTCACGGCGCCCACGAACGGCGCCGCCGGCATCCTTCCTGCCGTGGGCATGTACTGGTGGCGGTTCATGGCGGACTCCGGGCTCGGTGCAGGCAACGCCGTCACCCCGTACGGCGAGCTCGTCGGCAGCGCGCTGCTCGGCTTCGATGGGGGCGGGGCGTCGACGGACGCACGCCGGTCGTTGAGCGAGGAGCGCAGCGACGAGCGCCGTGCTGAGCGAGCGCAGCGAGACGAAGTGCCGAAACGCACGCCGCTCGACGATGAGCTCGTCGCCGAGGCGAACCGCCGCCGCGGCATCCGTCGGTTCCTGCTGACCGCAACGGCTCTCGGGTCGCTGTTCAAGGCGAATGCCTCGATCTCGGGGGCGGAGGGCGGATGCCAGGCCGAGGTCGGTTCCGCCTGCGCCATGGCGGCCGGCGGCCTCACGGCCGTGATGGGCGGCACGAACAGGCAGATCGAGAACGCGGCCGAGATCGCGATGGAGCACCACCTCGGCCTCACCTGCGACCCGATCGGCGGTCTCGTGCAGATCCCGTGCATCGAGCGCAACGCGATCGCCGCCTCCACTGCCGTCACCGCCGCACGCCTCGCGCTGCGCGGAGACGGCAGCCACTACGTCTCTCTTGATGCCGTCGTCGAGACGATGCGACAGACGGGTGCCGACATGTCGACCAAATACAAGGAGACCAGCGAGGGCGGCCTCGCGGTCAACGTCATCGAGTGTTGAGCCCCTGCTCTCTTACGCCGACCATTCCCGTTGTGTGCGAGCCGCCCCTTTATGGCGCGTCGCAGAGGGGCCGCTCGCACAGAGACGGGCCGGTCGGCCGTGTCGGTGCACGCGCTTAGGATCCTCGGAGTGGGCGGAGGGAGCGGCATGGAGTCGATCTGGGAGGCCGGCAGCCGCCGACGACGCGAGCAGCCGGTCGTGACCGTGCAGCCGTCCGACGACGCGCCGGCCGCCGGATCAGGCTGGCCGACCGATATCCCCGCGGTCGCCCAGGTGCTGCGCGAGGGCATCGAACTCGACCCGGGCGTGACGTTCTTGGTGGGGGAGAACGGCAGCGGCAAGTCGACGATCGTCGAGGGGATCGCGATCGCGTACGGACTGTCGCCGGAGGGCGGATCCCGGCAGGCGATGCACCGCACGCGCCCGACCGAGTCTCCGCTGTCGGAATGGCTGCGCCTGCAGCGCGGCGTGGGATCGAGCCGCTGGGGATTCTTCCTGCGCGCCGAGACGATGCACTCCTTCTACACGTATCTCGAGGAGAACCCCTCGACCAGCGCACCCGACGTGCCTTTCCATGAGATGAGTCACGGAGAGTCGTTCCTCGCACTGCTGGAGAGCCGCTTCGACGAACCCGGCTTCTACTGCCTCGACGAGCCCGAGGCGGCGCTCTCCTTCAACTCGACGCTCGCGCTGATCGCGGTCCTGAGCCGCATCGCCGACGAGGGCGGGCAGGTGCTGTGCGCGACCCACTCACCGGTGCTCGCCGCACTGCCGGGCGCGAAGATCCTCGAGGTCGGCGACTGGGGCATCCGGTCCGCCGAGTGGGACGACCTCGAGATCGTGAACCACTGGCGCTCGTTCCTCGACCAGCCGGACCGGTATCTTCGCCATCTTCTCGACTGATGAACGGACCCGTGCCGTGGTCCGGCGCATCCGCTGACGGCGTCCGGCGTTCACAATTCAGCAAGGACGTGGCCGAGGCCGGCCGAGGAGGTCGGTTTCGGGGTGCCGCGCGCAGAACTGACTGAATTGCGAACGCCCGGCGGGGCGAGATTCAGCCCCCGGCCCGGCGCTTGGTGTGCCGTGTCGGCGCGGCGGCCCAGGGATCCTCCGGCCACGGATGCTTCGGGTAGCGGCCCCGCATCTCGGCACGAACCTGGGCGTACGGGCCCGACCAGAACGAGGTGAGGTCGTCGGTCACGGCGAGCGGGCGTCCGCCGGGGGAGAGCAGGTGGAAGAGCACCGGCACCCGGCCGTCGACCAGCCGGGGGGTCTCCGCCCAGCCGAAGCACTCCTGCAGCTTGACCGCGACGACGGGCCGGGCGTCCGGGTCGTCGACGCTCGGGTACGCGATGCGGACGCGGGACCCGCTGGGCACCTCGAGCCGCTCCGGCACGAGCTCATCGAGACGGGCCGCCGCGGGCCACGGCAGCTGGCGGCCCAGTGCCGACGTCAGATCCAACCGTGCCACCGGGGTCCCGCCGGCGAGGGAGTCCAGCTCGGGTGCGAGCCACGCGTCGAGGGCTGCGAGGAGTCCGGCATCCGACACATCGGGCCACGGTGATCCCAGCTCGCGATGCAGCAGCGCCAGACGGCTCCGTAGCGCGACAGCGGACGCGGACCAGGTGAACAGGCCCAGCCCTTCACGCCGTAGCTCTCGGCGAACAGCATCCCGCCCTTCGTCGGCCGACGCACGCACCGGCGCGGAGGAACGCAGGATCGCGCCCACGCGGCGCTCGCGACGTGCCTGGATGCGACCTCCGACGAACTCCGCCTCGACGCGGTCGGTGATCAGGTGGCTCGCCGCCTGCTCCATCTGCTGCTCGGTCAGCGTCGCCGCGGACCGCACGATCGCGCCGGAGCCGGCTGCCGCACGCCCGGAGGCGCGGGCGACATCCGCGATGGCCAGCCACTCGACCGCCGCGAGCGGGCCGGTCACTCCCGCGCGGGTTCCGGATGCCAGCAGGAAGGTCGCCCCGGTGGCCGTGCGATCCACGCGCCGGGCAACCCGCTCGGGGAACGCCAGCGCGATCACGAGGCCGACGCCGTCGAGACCGGAGCGCACAGCTGGAGCCGACGTCGTCATGCGCTCGAGGCGATCGGCATCGCTGCGCCACCGACGCGCATCCGGCTTTCGTCCGCCCCGCAGAGCGATGAGGGTCTGCGCGACGTCGGCGTCCGCGCTGCGAACGTCGCCGCCCAGCAGTGCCACGACCTCGGCGGCGAGCCGGGTGCCTACGACCGGGCTGCCGTCGCGCAGGGCCCGGGCGAGCCGCGGATCGGTCGGGATGCGAGCCAGGGCACGGCCCTCTGCCGTGGCTCGGCCGCCGTCGTCGATCGCGCCGAGGCCGCGCAGCACCGTGACGGCCTCCGTCAGGCTGTCGGCGGGCAGCGGGTCGATCATCCGCAATCCTGCGCCGCCCGGCGCGCCCCAGCAAGCCAGCAGCAGGGCCGCATCGGCGAGGTCGGTCGAGGCGATCTCGGGAGTCGGGCGAGCGGGAGCCGCGGCATAGGTGCGCTCGTCGACGCAGCGGACCACGATGCCCGGTCCCTGGCGGGTGGCGCGGCCGGCACGCTGCACGCACGAGGAGCGGGAGGCGGCGACGGTCACGAGTCCGGTCATCCCGCGTGCGGCGTCGCGCTGCGGGGTGCGGGCGAGGCAGGTGTCCACCACGAGCCGGACGCCCGGCACGGTGAGCGAGGACTCCGCGAGCGAGGTGGTGACGATGATGCGGGCCTGCTCGTCGGGGCGGCGACCGCGGATCACGGCATCCTGTTCGGCGGCGGGCATTCGGCCGTGCAACGCGCGCACATCGAACGCCTCGGTCGCGTCGCGGATGCGGCGCGCGATCTCCGACACCTCGCGCGCACCCGGCGCGAAGACCAGCACGTCGGCCGTGGGGTCGTCGCGGTTCTGCTCCAGGGCGGCGGATGCCGTGGTCCTTGCGACGTGATCGAGGAAGGCCCAGGTGACTCCGCGCTCATCGAGGCGTGGCGCGGGGCTCGGGGCCCACCGTTCGGTCAGCGGGAAGGCGGGGACGTCGTGGTGGATGATCGGCGCGGGCCGGTCGTCCCTGCCGAGGACGGCGGCGACCCGTGCCGCGTCGAGGGTCGCCGACATCGCGATCAGCACCAGGTCGTCGCGCAGCTCGCGCACCTCCGAGAGCAGGCCGATCAGCAGGTCCGTCTCGAGCGCCCGCTCATGCACCTCATCGATGATCACGGCATCCACCCCCGCGAGGCCGGGGTCGTCGAGCAGGCGCCGGAGCAGCACACCCGCCGTGACGAACTCGACCCGGGTCTCGCGGGTGACCACGCGCTCGCCGCGGACAGTGAACCCCACTCGAGTTCCGAGCGGCGAGCCGTCGAGCTGCGTCAGACGGCGCGCGGCTGCCCTGGCCGCGACTCGGCGCGGCTGGGTGACGACCACGCGGCCGGGGGAGCGCGAGGCCAGCAGCGGCGGCACGAGCGTCGTCTTGCCGGTGCCGGGAGGGGCGCTGACGACCGCCGACGTGCTGGTGTCCAGGGTCGACGAGAGCTCGTCGACAGCCGCCGCGAACGACAGGCCCGCGCCGATGGTCGCGAGATCGAAGGCGGCGGGGGTCATCTCCCCAGTCTGCCGGGTCGGGTCGGGGTCGTCGGGCGCCGGCAGCCGGGATGCCCGTGCACAATTCAGCAAGAACTTGTCAGATCGGGCCGATCAAGGCCGATCTCGCCGGTTTCTCGAGATTCTTGCTGAGTTGTGCACGCGTGCCGGCCGAGAGAACAGCGGATGCCGCGACCGAATCGGCCGCGGCATCCGCTGTGACTGGTGCTACTCGGCCGCAGCCGGCGGCGCGGGCGGGGGCGGAGGAGTGGTGGGCTTCGCCGTGCGGGTCTTCGCCGGTGCCGGAGGAGCGGCCGCAACCACACCTTCGCCGATTCCGCGGCCGACAGCCTGTCCCTGGATGATGCCGGCGAGGTCGAGCCCGGTGGCCGCGTGGACACTGTCGAACACCGAGCGCAGTGCCTTCGCGCTGTCGGCACCGACGACGTCTGAGGCTCCGTCCTGGCCGGAGCTGCCGATGATCGACACGTTGCCGATCGCGGAGTAGCCCTTCGCGAACTCGGCCATGATCGACGGCAGCACCTCGAGCACGCGCTGCGAGAGGAACGCGTCCTGGTTGGAGGCGATGGCCTTGGCCTCTGCCTCGAGCGCGGCGGCCCGGGCGTCACCCTCAGCGCGGATGGCATCGGCCTCGGCGTTGGCGCGCAGCCGTCGGGCGTGCGCTTCGGCCTCAGCCTTGGAGCGCAGGGCGTCGGCTTCACCTGTGGCGCTGGCGACAGCCGCTGCGGCCTCACCGGCGGCGCGGGCCTTGTCGGCCTCTGCCTGCTGTTCGGCGATGCGGGTGCGGGCCTCGGCCTGCTTGACCTGCTCGATCGACGCGGCCTCGGCAGCCTTCTCGCGTGTGTACAGCTCGGCCTGCGCGCGGGTCTCGGCCTCATACCGCTGGGCGTCGGCGACGCGCTTGACGTCGGCATCCAGCTGTGCCTGCCGGTTCTCGGCCTGCTGCTGCAGAACGGCCTGCTGCGCCTGCTCGCGGGCGAGGTTCTCGGCCTGCTCCGCCTCCGCCCGCGCACGGCCGATGCCGGCGTTGGAGTTGGCGGTGTTGGTGTCGAGCGCGGTCTGCTCGATCAGGTTGGCTTCCTGGTTCGAGATGTTCTTCTGGTTGATCGCACGGTCGGCGTTGGTCTGCGAGATCTCCGCCGACTGACGCTTCGCCTGGATCTCGGGAGCACCGAGCGACTGGATGTAGCCGACCTTGTCGGTGATGCCCTTGATCTGGAACGAATCGAGGATCAGACCCTGCTCGGCGAGCTCCTGCGAGACGTCGGCGGCGATCTGGTCGGAGAACTTCTTCCGCTCGCGCATGAGCTCGACGACCGAGAGCGTGGCGACGATGCCGCGGAGGGCGCCCTCGAGCTGCTCGGTCGTGAACTGCTCGATCGCGGAGTCCTGCGAGGCGAAGCGTTCCGCGGCGCGACGCACCAGCAGAGGGTCGGAGCCGATCTTCACGATCGCTACCCCGTCGACGTTCAGCGTGACGCTGTCGAGCGACTGCGCCTCGGCGTTGAGGGAGACCTGACGCGAGCGCAGCGAGATGATCTCGTGGCGCTGCGTGATCGGGTTGACGACGGCCTTGCCGTTCACGATGACCGTGACGGGCGACTCGGTCATCTCGTCGCGGCTCGAGCCGTCAGCGCTCAGGACGGCGAGTTGCACCTTCTGCTTGCGTCCCGAGATGACGAGCGCCTCGTCCGCTCGGGCGACCTTGATCCAGCTGCGTGCGAACAGCAGCAGGATGAGCAGCAGAACGACGACGACGACGACAGCGATGCCGACGATGACGAGGATGCCGATGATTCCGGCGATCTCCATAGTGAGTCTCCTTTTCCCCCCGACGCGCGATGCTGCGCGCCTTCAGGGTCCACCCTGCCAGATGCCGGATGCCGCGCGTGCGTTCCGGTGGCACTCGTGGCGGGTAGAAGTGCCCCGCACCCGCCATAGGTGCCACGGGAGCGAAGGATCAGCCGCGGCGGAGCTTCTCGGCCAGGTCGCGGAGGGTGCGGAGCTCGTCGTCGTCGAGCCGCGACATGCGCTGGGCGATCGAGCGGCCGTGGATCGTGGCCAGGGCACGGAAGGTGCGGGCACCGGCATCCGTCGCGCGGATGAGTGCGCCCCGGCCGTCTTCCGGGTCAGGGCATTTCGCGACGAGACCGCGGGTGACCATGCGATCGACGAGACGAGAGACGCTGGGCTGACTGATCAGCATGTTCGTCGTGACATCACGCAGGCGGGCCGTCATGTCGGGGGCGCGGGTGACGGTGAGCAGCACGTCGTACTCGGCCTGCGCGAGGTCGCCGTGCTCGAAGTCGACGAGCATCTCGTCGAACAGTTCGTGCTGCGCGCGGAACAGGCTCTCCCATGCCTCCAGGGCGAGCTTGCGATCGGTCATGCTCACAGGATAGCGGGGACAGTAAAGGGCCGGTCGGAGAGGCTCCCGACCGGCCCTTGTCCCTTGCACCAAGAGTGTCCTGCAATCACATGCGGTGAGTGCCACAGCAAACATTCACCGTGTGATCACTGTATAACGGCGAGGTAACGAATGCAACGGTTTGGTCACGGAAAGTTCAGAATAATACGCGGTGGGGACCCCGCGCCGTTCGGGGGTCCCCATCACGTTGCTACTCGTTGCTCGTTTCGTTCGTGCTGCGGTCTCGTGCTCTGCGGCGGCGCATCAGAAGGAGGATCGCGATGCAGAGTCCGCCTCCGATGACGATCACGGACGCGATGATCAGTCCGAACTGCCACGGTTGCACTCCCGTGGTCTCGGCTTCCGTGGATGTGATGTCAGGATCGCCGTCGGCGGCGGTCGCGGAAGCGGTCGGTCCAGGGGCCGCGCTCGCTGTCGGCGTCGGCGTCGGCGTCGGCGATCCTGCCAGGACGGAAAAGGGAATGAGAGCACTGATCGGGTGCCCGTCTCCGGAGACGACCTTCCAGATCACCTCGTAGTCGCCTGCCGGCATGCCCTCGGCAACGGTGGCTATCACGGTGGAACCGTTGATCGCCGCCGCCCCTTCGACCCAGTTCCGTCCGGAGGTGTCGTTGATGACGACTTCAGCTCCCATCGTGAGGACGGAGTCGCTGAAGACGAGGGTGATCTGCTCCGGGGGTGCGGCGAGTTGCTCTCCTTCGGCGGGCGAGCTGGAGACGAGGCTCTCGTGCGCGAACGCGGGGCTGGCCCCGGCTCCGACGGCGAGGAATATGAGAAGAGCGCTGGCCGCAGCGATGGCGCGGCCGCGTCTGGTCGTGGTGGGCATGGCAGTGTGCCTTTCGTTCGGTGCACCTCGGTCGGAAGGGGCGACACGGGTGCGGCGGCGACGCGGACGCGTCGTGACCACCAGCGGCGGAGCTGCTCTGCAAGGCGCAGCACCAGCAGAAGCAGACGTTCGCCGAAGTGCAGGGCGAGGATCGTGAGGACTGCGGCGACGGAACGGGGATCGCCGGGCCACGAACACCCCGTGGCATGTCTCAACGATAGCCAGAACGGTCACGTCGCCGCGTCGCCGCCGAAGGGTGGATGGCGAGCGTTGTCGGTCGCGCGGGCGCGGATATTCATGACGTCGACTCGTCGTGACCGTGACCGTGACCGTGGCCGTGCGGCGTGCTCATGCTGCGATTCCTTCGACAGTGGCGGCTGTCATGAGCTGGCGCGGTCGGAAGCGGCGAATCGCATGTCGAACGCGGCGCCGTGGGCGGGGAGGTTCTCGGCGGTGCTGAGCGCTCGGACGGTGTCGCGGAGCGGGCGGAGAGCATCGAGCGGGTAGGCGACGTTCTGGACGTTGCGCAGGAAACTGTAGACGGACAGGCCGGAAGAGAACGATGCCGTTCCTCCGGTGGGCAGAACGTGGTTCGAACCGGCCGTGTAGTCTCCGAGGCTGACCGGGGTCGTGGCGCCGACGAACACCGCACCGGCCCCGGTGACCTGGGCGGCCACAGCATCCGCGTTCTCGCAGTGCACCTCGAGGTGCTCGGGAGCGTATGCCGAGCAGAATCGGATGCCGTGGCCGATGTCGTCGACCAGGACGAGTGCGGACTGCGGGCCACCCAGCGCGGCCGCGACGCGTTCGCGGTGTGCGGCGGTGGGTGCGCGGCGTCGCAGTTCGGCACTGACGGCACCGAGCAGGGAGGCGGACGGGGTGACGAGGACGGCTGCCGCGTTCTCGTCGTGTTCGGCCTGACAGATCATGTCGACGGCGATGGTGGCGGGATCCGCGAGGCTGTCGGCGAGGATCATCACCTCGGTGGCGCCTGCTTCGGCATCCACGGCGACGTGTCCGCGAACGAGACGTTTCGCGGTGGCGACATAGATGTTTCCCGGCCCGGTGATGACGTCCACGGCGGGCAGCGCCCGTTCCGGGTCGGGGTCGTCGATGCCGAAGGCGAGGGCCGCGATGGCCTGTGCTCCGCCGATGGCGTAGACCTCGTCGATGCCGAGCAGGTGCGCTGCAGCGAGGATGTGCGGGTGCGGCATCCCGCCGTATTCGCGCTGCGGCGGACTCGCGAGCGCGATGGACGTCACACCGGCCGCCTGGGCGGGAACGACGTTCATGATCACGGACGACGGGTAGACCGCCTTGCCTCCCGGCACATACACGCCTGCCCGGGATACCGGCTCCCACAGCAGGGAGACGGTTGCGCCTCCGGGGAAGGTGGTCGTCACGGTCTCGGGACGCTGCGCTTCCGCGAACGTGCGCGTGCGGTCGATGGCCGTCGACAGGGCGTCCAGCGTCTCGGCAGGGAGGCTGTCGGCGGCGTCGCGGATCGTCTGGGCGGACACCCGCAGCCGGTCGAGCTCGACTCCGTCGAAATCGTGCGCATATGCGGATGCCGCGGCGAACCCGTCCTCGCGGATGCGGGTGATGATGTCGGCGACCGTGGTTTCGACAGAGGAGTCCCCCGCGTGTGCCCGAGCCACCAGCTGGCGGACTCTCGCGCGTGTAGCAGGCACGCCACGGGCGTCGACGCTGCGTGTCGGATCCCCTGAACGAAGGGTCACCTCTCCACCTCCTCGGGTGCGCGCTGAGGCACCGCTGGCCTGTGAGTCTGCCGCCAGGCGAGTGCTGCGGCGACGGCTGCAGCGGCGCCGATCACGGCGAGGGTGGCGGCTGCCGCCCACAGGCCCCAGGTCGCACCGACGATGCCGGCGATCGGATACGTGATCATGAAGCACGCGTGCGACAGGGAGAACTGGGCGGCGAACACCGCCGGTCGATTCTCCTCATCGGAGGCTCGTCGCAGCAGACGCGCCGATGGGGTCATGACGAGCGATGTCGCGGCGCCGAGGAACAGCCAGGTGACCAGCAGCAGGGACCATGTCGCATCTCCGACCGGGAAAGCGGTGAGCGCGAGCGCGCCGAGCAGGCCGACGGGCAGGGCGCCGGCGCCGACGAGCATGACTCGCCGATCCGGAAGCCTGTCGAGGACGCGCGGCAGCAGAAGGGCGATGATCATAGACCCCGCCCCGTATGCCGCGAGCAGAAGCGCGACGTCGCTCTGCGGTCTGCCGAGATCGCCTTGCACGAGCACGACGGTGTTCACGATGACCATCGCGGTCGACGTGGCGACCACGAGGTTCATCGCCAACAGGCTCCGCAATTCGGCGGTCTTCAGGAACACCCGTGCACCGCGGGTGAGACGGCTCACGAAGGGGACGGGCTGGCTCGGTCGGATTTCAGGGAAACGGGTCGCGATGACGAGGATCGCCGATCCGATGAAGCCGACGACCGTTCCGATGAACAGGTTGTTGTAGCTGATCACCGTGAGCAGCGCCGCGGCGAGGACGGGGCTGACGAGTGACTCGAGGTCGTACGCGAGGCGGGAGAGCGACAGCGCCCGCGTGTACTCGCGCTCGTCGGGGAGGACTTCCGGGATGACGGCCTGGAAGGTGGGGGTGAACGTCGCCGAAGCCGACTGCAGGAGGAAGATCAGGATGTAGATCTGCCACGCTTCGGTCACGAACGGCAGGGACAGGGCGACGGCCGCACGCGTGAGATCCGCTGCGATGAGAAGTGTCTTGCGGGGAATGCGGGCGGTGATCGCGATCATCAGTGGCGAGACGGCGACATACGCGACCATCTTGATCGTGAGCGCGGTGGCCACGACGATTCCGGCATCCCCTCCGGCGATGTCGAACGCGAGGAGACCCAGCGCGACGGTGAGCAGGCCCGTGCCGACGAGCGCGATCACCTGGGCGCTGAACAGCTTGGCGTAGGAGGCGTTACGCAGAACGGAGATCATCGGGCGCTCATTCCAGCTCGTGACGGATGGGAGTCATGGTGATGCGCGGGGCTGTCCCCGACGCTGTGTTCGGCTTGGAAGATCGCGTCGATCGCCAGACGCCGCGCATGCTCGTTCGCGAGTCGATAGAACACGCGGGTGCCGTCCTGTCGCGCGGCGACCATCTTCGACAGGCGCAAGCGCGCCAGATGCTGAGAGACGGATGCCGGGCTCTTGTCGACGATGTCCGCGAGGTGGTTGACGGACAGCTCCCCATCGCGCAGCGCCAGGATGATCTGCAATCTCGTGGGGTCGGACAGCATGGCGAACATCTCCGCCGCCACCTGTACCAGGGCGCTGTCCGGCGCGAACGCACATTCAGTATCTGCATGCATACGCAGATTATTACATAAAGCGAGTCGGCTCGCACTCACGGCCAGCAGTGAGGGCCCTCGGTCGAGACAACTCGTGTGCTGTCGGTGGGCGTCGTGAGGAGTCCGAGGGCCCGCTCGAGAGGGCCGCGTCCGATGAAGAGAGCCCAGAGCGTGCAGAACACAAGAGTGCCGAGCGCGAAGGGGAGGAACGGCTCCAGTGCACGGAATGCGGCGAGATCGCCCGGTTCGTCGAGGGTGGCGCCGGCGATGAGGGCCCAGGCGAGCAGTTGCAGGACGTAGGCGGTCAGGGGCATGCTCCCGACCGCGCGGAGCGGGAACAGAAGGATCGACGCGCCCGTGCGGCTGAGGAGCAGGCATATGGCGATCACGGCGATGGCGAATCCTCCCGAGCCGATCACCTCGAACAGGCCGCTGGAATGCGCGTCTGCGGTGAGCAGCCGCGACCAGAACTGGTCGGCGGGGGTCGACGCGGGGCGCACCAGCGCGGCCAGGCCGTAGCCGAGAAGCATCAGGGCCGCGCCGATGACGAGCAGGGATACCTGCGTGCGCAGTCGGTTGAGGTGGCAGCGCGCCAGAGCGAGCCCGGCGAACATGAACGCGGCCCATACCAGGAAGGGGTAGTTCCATCCGAGCAGCCAGCTGGCGAGGCGGCCCTCGTCGGTCTCCCACCACTCGAATGCATCGAGCCATGTCTGCACGGCGGGCATGACCAGCGCGATGGCCGCCGCCAGGACGATGAGTTGATCTCGTGTGGCAGCGAGCGCGGGGAGCGCGAGGAGGAAGAGGATCCCGTAGGCGGGGAGGATGACGTAGACGGGAACACCGAGCGTGCTGACGACGACGCCGATCAGCCAGATCAGCAGGGCCCGCCGCGCGAGCCGCAGGCGCAGACTGCGCAACCCCGCTCCGCGAATCGGCGTCGTCGATCCGGCGACGAGGCCGAGCGAGACCCCGGCGAGGGTGGCGAAGAGAATCGACGAGCGGCCCTGCACGACTGCGATCCAGCTCGCCGGCTCGACCCAGTCGAAGGAGGCGATGACGAGAAGATGTGCGGCGAGCATGCCGAGGACGGCGAGGCCGCGAGCCAGGTCGACGCCCTGGGTGCGGTCCGCCGCGTTCAGGCGCCGCCAGTTCGTGCGGACCCGGCCAGCGATGGCCTTGTCGAGTCCCGCGCCGCTCATGGGGTCGTGTAGCTTACCCCGGCGGCTCGTCGCGGGTCCGGATGGCCGAGGATGCTCTTGCTGCTCCAGTCGATCTCCAGAGCCTGCACGGAGCCGAACACCGCGGAAGCGTCTGAGACTTCGACGCGGTACCCGAGCGCTCTCAAGGCATCCACCGGAGCCCCCTGCTCGACGCGAAGCGTGTCGTTCGGAAGGAGCTGGAACCGGGGCGCGAGGACGGCATCCACGACGGAGAAGTCATGGAGCGCCCAGAGTCCGATGACGGTGGCCAAGGAGCTCGGTATCTGCCGGCCGCCGGGGAGTCCGATGACGAGGACCGGTCGTCCGGTCTGGTCCAGCACGAGCGACGGTGCGCTCCAGCTGACAGATCTCGCGCCGGGGCGCACGACGTTCAGCCCGGCGGCACCGATGTCATCGAAACGCTCGAGCGCATCGTTGAGGAAGAAGCCCGCGACGTACTGCCCCGAACCCCAGAAGTTCGTGACCGTGTTCGTCATCGAAACCGTGAGACCATCTTCGTCGACGACGGAGATGTGCGTGGTGTTGCCGTCGACTTCCGGGCTGTCAGACGACGTGCTGCCGCCGCCGGATGCAGCCAGAGCCGCGTTGAGTTCAGGATCCGTCAACTGGTCGACCGGGACATCGACGAACGCAGGATCTCCGAACAGCGTCTGAATCGAGTTGTTGGCGATGCGCCATGCCTTGGTCTGCACGTCGATGAACTCTGCTGAGTTCGGTGCGGTTCCGGCGAGCCCGAGCGCTTCCTCGATCTGCAACTGCTGGATGACGGCTGCCCCCGGCAGAGCAGGCGACGCGGAAACCACGGTGTACTCGCCGAACTCGCCCGCAGGTGGTACGGACCACTGGACCTCATAAGCCGCGAGGGACTCCGCGTCGAATCCCTGCACGCTCGCCAAGGTCGGAACGAGTGATCCGCGGTAGAAGGCGTCAGGGCCCTCGGCGGCGAGCGTCTGCAGTGTCGCAGCGAGGTCTGGCTGCACCAACGTCTCGCCCGCCTGCAGTCGATTGCCTGCGGCGTTGAAGAACGCGGGCGTCGAATCGATCCTGGTGGGCAGGTAGCGCATCTGTCCGGCGAGGTAGTCGGACAGCGGTGCGCCGTCCCTCGCAAGTGCCAGTGCTCCCTGGAGGATCTCCGACCATTCGAGGGAGCCGTATCGGTCGTGCAGAGCGGCCATGCCCGCCACGAAGCCGGGAATGCCGGCCCCTCCGGCCGGCACCGTACCGGCGAGATTCACCTCATCGCGATAGTCGACATAGGAGACTTCCTCCGTATCCGCGACGATGGCGGAGCCGCCACCGCCGAGACTGGAGGCATCCGGCTGCAGCACTGTATCGGCGAAAGCGGTTCCGATCGCCGCGTCGACCGCGTTGCCTCCCGCATCGAGTATCGCGGTGCCCACGGCGGCCGCGAGAGGATGCCCGGCCGCGACGGCGCCGCCGTTGAGGGCGGGAGGCGCCGGCGAGGGGGTTGGCGTTGCCGTCTCGGACTGCGGCTCGGGTGGAGGTTCGACGGGGGTGCAGGCGGTCAGGATCAGCCCGGCGGCCACCAACGCGGCCCCGCGGCGGAGGATTGAAGGCTTCATACGCACACCGCGACACTATCAAGAACTCTGCGAACCTTAATTAATACGCAGGTAGTCGATCTATGCTGGCTGGTGATGATAGTCAACAACGCCGCCACGTCGAACCGACGGCTGTTCGCCATCGATGCTGCTCGAGGGTTGGCGTTGATCGGAATGATCATCGTCAACGTCGGGCCTGTCGCCGCAGATTCCGTATTGCAGAGAGCATGGATCGCACCGTACGGGCGGGCATCGATCCTCTTCGTCGTCGTGGCCGGCATCTCGATGAGTCTGTTCCTGCGGCCCGGCCAAGGTCCGAGACGCATGCTCATACTCGTCTGGCGCGCCGGCATCCTCCTCGCGGGCGGTCTTCTGCTGGGGCTGCTACCGCACGGGGTCAATGTGATCCTGCCGCTGTACGGTGCGCTCTTCCTGGCAACGCTGATACTCTTCTGGCTCCCCTCCGCCGGTCTCGTCGCCGCCGCGATCATCTTCGCGGCGATCGGTCCCCTCATCTTCGTCGGAGAGACCTTGGATCACGCGGGGGACGGGAGCTTCGAACTGCGCTGGGCCCTCTCCCCGGGTGACCTCGTCCACACTCTCTTCCTCACGAGGCCGTATCCCTTCGTGGTGTGGATCGTGCCCTTCATTCTCGGCCTGCTGCTCGGTCGGCTCGACCTGCAGGACCAGCGCGTGCAGAAACTCCTGATCTGGATCGGGCTGGGTGCCGCTGTGGCAGGCTTGGCCGCGTCGGAGATCCTCTCCCTCGTCTTCGGTCCCTTCGAGTCGGGGTACGGCCTTCTGCTCACGGGCACCCCTCACGGTCAGATGCCCCTCTGGCTGGTGAGCAGTCTCGGCAGCGCCACCCTTGTTCTCGGGCTGTTGCTGTATTTCTGGAGTCGCGTGGGCACGGCGGCCCGGCCGCTCGTGCTCGCCGGGCAGGTCGCCCTCACCCTGTACGTGATGCATCTCGTCGCGCTGGCGATTCTTCGTCCCGACGAGGGATTCACCTTCGTGGAAGGCGTCGGCATCTCCCTGCTGCTCATAGCAGGATGTCTCGCATTCGCGTACGTCTGGCGTCAGCGGTTCAGCGTCGGCCCGCTCGAATGGTTGTTGCGAGCCCGGTGGTTGGAGCTCAGGAGATGACCCCGAACACGACAGACACCTCCGGCGTCGCCACCTCCTCGCAGTCACGAGAGGATGAGGCCATGCCAACATCTGACAGCACCTACGCCACCCGGCCCGAAAACGACAATGTCGAGCTCGCCGTCGAGGTCTTCAGCATGCTCGCCGACGCGACTCGAGTCCGGCTGATCCTCACGCTCCGCTCGGGTGAGCAGGCAGTGAACGACCTTGCGGCGGCAGTCGGCAAGTCTCCGACCGTCGTCTCGCAACACCTGGCGAAACTGCGACTGACCCGCATCGTCACAACCAGGCACGAGGGAACCAGAGTCTTCTATCGCCTCACCGACGAGCACGCAGCGAATCTCGTGGATGAAGCGCTGAAGCAGGCGGAGCACGCCATGGGTACGCCCCACCACCATCAAGCGAACAACCTTCCCTCCGCATAGCGCTCCGCACTCGAACTCGTCGATCCTCAGGCGAGGCATACCGGGAGCAGATACACTCTGATCGCCCACCCGTGCCCCACCAGAAAGAACACCCGTGAGCCATCGTCGCGCCTCCACCGACCAGGAGGGTCGATATCCCGACCCCTTCTCTTGGAAAGGGGGTGAAATCGGATGCTGGAAGCAGGCGTGACGCTGCTCGTCGGTGTGCTGGTGACCTTGGCGATCATCGCCGCGTGCGGGTTCTTCGTCGCGCAGGAGTTCGCGTACATGTCGGTGGACCGCTCCCGGATGGCCGCGAAAGCGGAGAAGGGCGACGCCCAGGCGAAGCGCGTCCTGGCGATCACCAAACGCACGTCGTTCATGTTGTCCGGTGCGCAGCTCGGCATCACGGTGACGGGTCTGCTCATCGGCTATGTCGCGGAGCCGCTGATCGGTGAATCGATCGGCACGCTGCTGGGCGGCGTCGGTCTCGATCCCGCAGTCTCCGTCCTCATCGGAACGATCGGGGCGCTGCTCTTGGCGACCATCGTGACGATGATCTTCGGCGAGCTCTATCCGAAGAACCTGGCGATCGCGAACCCCGAGCCCCTCGCTCGTGCTCTGGCGATGCCCACCCGTATCTACCTGATGCTCTTCGGCTGGCTCATCACGGTGTTCGACAAGGCAGCCAACGGCCTTCTGCGACTTCTGCGGATCGAGCCGCTCGAGGACGTCGACGAGAGTGCGACGGCCCGGGACCTGGAAGCCATCATCGAGGAGTCTCGTGCGAGCGGTCACCTGCCCGATGACCTGTCGATGATCATCGATCGCATCCTGGACTTCCCTCAGCGGGATGTGGAGCATGCGATGGTGCCGCGCTCCCGTGCCGACTCGATCTCGCCCGACACGACCGTCGGGGAAGTCCGCGCGCTCATGGCCACCGGCCACACCCGCTACCCGGTCGTGGGCGACGAGGACTACCCCGTCGGCGTGGTCGAGCTGATCGACCTGCTCCGCCTTCAGCCCGGTGACGACGCCCCGGTGTCGAGCGTCATGCGCGAGGCCGTGGTGCTTCCCACGACCATGCAGCTGCCGGTGGCGCTCGACCGCATGCGGCAGACCCGCAATGAACTGGCGTGCGTCGTCGACGAGTACGGCAACTTCGACGGCATCCTCACGATCGAAGACCTCACGGAGGAAGTCATCGGAGAGATCTCGGACGAGCACGACACCGACATCCACGAGGTCGTGATCGAGGGCGAGAACCACTGGTCTCTCCCCGGCGACGTGCACCTCGACGAGGTCGAGCGCCTCGTGGGGCAAGACCTTCCTCGCGACGACGCGGAGACCATCGGGGGGCTGATCGTCAGCGCGCATGGTGACCTGCTTCCCGTGGGCGCGACGGTACGCATCGATCTTCTTGATCGCGCCGCGGAAACCGTGCAGGGCCTGCGCATCGAGCGCTGGCTCGATGTCGAGGTCACCGAAGTCGCTCGCCTCGTCCCGTCGCGAGTGGCGGTGCGGTTGCACGAGCGTGACCTCGACGATGACCGCGACCGGGCGCAGGATGCCGTAGCGCTCATGGACGAAGAACGCGACGACGAGGGAGCGGCCCGATGAACGGCTGGACGGTCGTGATCATCACGACGGCTCTGATCGTCGCGAGCGCTTTCTTCGTGATCGTCGAGTTCGCGCTTCTCGCCGCCCGACGACACCGTCTCGAGGAGGAAGCCGACACCAGTGCATCCGCCCGAGCAGCACTGCGCGGGATGAACGAGCTCACCGTGATGCTCGCCTTCGCTCAATTGGGCATCACCGCATGCACGTTCCTGCTGGGAGCAGTCACCAAGCCCGCGATCGACTACGCCCTGGCGCCGGTGTTCGAGCAGTGGGGGCTTCCCTACGTCCTCGCCGATGTCATCGCGTTCATGCTCGCCCTGATCGTCGTGACGTTCCTGCACCTCGTGATCGGTGAGATGGCGCCGAAGTCGTGGGCGATCGCACACCCCGAGGTCGCGGCCAAGGCGACCAGCATCCTCGCCCGTGCGTTGACGTGGCCGCTGCGGCCGTTCCTGCTGTGGATCAACCGCATCGCGAACCGCCTGGTGAAAGCATCCGGCGTGGAGCCGGTCGAGAAAGCGGCGGCCGGTGGGCAGGACGCCGACACGATTCGTGAACTCGTCGCGCACTCCCGCGCCGCGGGCACGCTCGAGGAGAAGTACTCGGCGCCCATCGCACAGGCGATCGCGCTCAGCACGATCACCGTCGGCGACGTCGTACGGACAGACCGCACTCCTACCGCGGTGCCTGACACGGCGACGGTCGCGGACCTCCAAGCGGCCGCGGCATCGTCAGGTCACCTGCGGATCCTCGTGGGGTCAGGACTGACATCACGGGTGGCTCATGTGCGTGACACCCTCAACGCGCCGTCCGATGCTCCCGCCTCGGACATCGCGCGCGAGGCACTCGTCGTCTCGCCGGAAACATCGGCGTACGACGCACTCGCCCGGATGCGACGAGGGCGGGTGCAGCTGGCCACGGTCGTCGCTGATGATCGACTGGTCGGCGTCGTCACCCTCGATGACCTGCTTCGAGAGATCCTCCCTGCCTCGGCCGCCCAGCGACCATGACGTCAAGGCGGGGTCGAGCCGGTCGAGCTGGTCGGCCCCGCCTTCGATCAGTCGAGAACCGCGTAGGCCTCGACCTCGACCAGCACATCCGGCTCGAACAGGATCTCGACGCCGATGAGCGACGACGGCGGCAGGGGGAGCGAGAGGCCGAGATCATCGGCGACGTTCTCGATACCGGCCATGAACGCCCCCATCTGGTCGGGGTGCCACTCGGTGACGAAGAAGCGCAAGCGAACGACATCGGCGAAGGTGGCGCCGGCTCCGGCGAGAGCGAGCGCCGTGTTTCGGAGCGCCTGCTCGACCTGCCCGGTCAGATCACCCGGGGCGACCGGTGCGCCGGCGGCATCGCGGGCGATCTGACCGGCGACGTGCACCTGGCGGGACCCGGAGCCGATCGCGACGTGGTGATAGGGAGCGGGCTGCATCAATCCGGCAGGGCTGAAGGCTGAAACCGTCATGTCTCTCTCTCTTTCCGTTGTAGGTATCCCATGTCTACTTGGTATCGAAAGAGCACTTCAACGAGACTAGGTGTCATGCAGGTGACCGACAACGCCCCCGCCATCACCGGAGAGCACCGCGAGCTGCTCGACCAGCTGCTCGACAAATGGTCGCTTCACGTCCTCGACCAGCTCTGCGAACACGGCGCCCTGCGGTTCAACGAGTTGCGCCGAGCCATCCCGGCTGTGAGTCAGAAATCGCTCACCGCGGCGCTCCGTCGACTGGAGCGCAACGGGATGGTCGAGCGCCTGGTCGTGAACGATCGTCCGGTGGCCGTCGAGTACCGCATCGCCCCGGTCGGCCACAGCCTGCAGGAGCTCATCGACGCCCTCCTCCGGTGGACCACGACGCACCTGCCCGAGGTGGAGCGGGCGCGTGCACAGTTCGACGACGCGGTGGCGTAGTCCTCGATCACGCCTGGGGAGCCGTGAGAACAGCGTCGGCCGCCGTTCCCGTCGCGGACCCGGCCCGCGGCCACGTCCACGCCCACCGCAGGATGCACGCGAGTACTGCCAGCTCCAGTGCGACGCCGAGCACGTAGAACAGTATCCACGATCCGCCCCACTCGCCGACCGCGTTGAACGCCGCGAACGGGACCTGCATCGAGCCCACGACGAGGTTCGCGATGCGGCTGGCCCGCGCGGGCAGCGCCGTCGACAGCATGACCATGAGGATCGGGATCGCCAGAAGGGCGAGCGCCGTGACCGCCCACGTCTGAGTGATGTCGAACTGCCAGACGACGCCGACCAGGATGTCGTCGACGACGCCCGGCTTGTAGAAGGCGAGGATGTCGACGTAGATGTACAGGAACATGAAGCTCGCCCAGGCGGTGGCGAGCTTCGCTCTGACCGGCATCCGCTGCTCTTGCAAGGTCGGGGGGGTGGATTCACGTGTACTCATCGGGTGCTCCTTCTTCGAGTGGTGGATCAGGAAAGTGGGTCGACCGGGACGACGAGAAGCACGACGTTGCCGCGCTTGCGTCCGGTGTCGACATAGCGGTGCGCGTCGACGATGCCGGTCAGGTCGAAGGTGCGGTCGATGACGGCCCGGTAGCGGCCGGCATCCGCGAGGCTCACGAGCTGCGCGAGGTCGTCGGCGCCGGGCTTGCCGACGTTCCAGGTGACGAGCTTCTCGGAACGGCGGCTCTGCCCGCGGCTGCGCAGCATCGACCGCAGGTCGCCGACGACCAGCAGAAGAGCACCACCGGGGGCGATCGATCCCTCGACCCGGTCGAAGGGAGCGTTGCCCACGCAATCGACGATCACGTCGTACGTGTCGTCTCCGGCGGTGAAGTCCTCGCGGGTGTAGTCGATGACCCGGTCGGCGCCGAGTGACGTGACCAGCGCGGCGTTGCGCCCGCTGGTGACGGCGGTGACGACGGCGCCGAGCTGCTTCGCGAGCTGGATCGCCGCGGTGCCGACCGCCCCGGATGCTCCGTTGACCAGCACCGCCGTGCCCGGACCGATCGAGACCTGTGCGAAGAAACCCTGCACGGTGATGCCGCCGAAGACCAGCGTCACCGCCTCCTCGAGAGACATGGTGGTGGGCGCGCGGGTGATCGCACCGTCGGCAGGTACGCACACGTACTCGGCGTGACCACCGAACGCGTCGCCCATCGAGGCGATGACACGGTCGCCCGGTGCGAAGGCGGTGACGCCCGAGCCGACGGCTTCGACGACGCCCGCGGCATCCATCCCCAGAATCGGATGCTTCGGCCGGAAGAGGCCGATCCCGATGGCGGCGATCAGCCCGAGACCCACCGGGACGTCGCGAGCGCGGGACCGGTGGTCGGCGATACTCACGGTGCTCGCGTGCACCCGGATGAGTACCTCGCCGGATCTCGGCGAGGGGATGGGGCGCTGCTCGAGGCGCACGACTTCGGGTGCGCCGAAGCGGCGGTAGACGGCCGCGGTCATGGTCGTATCGGTTGTCATGACTCGATGCTCGCCGTGTCGGCGACGCGCGACATCGGCCGACGGGTCGGGATCCGATCGGCCGAAAGTACGGCTTCGAGTCCATGCCGCAGGCCGATGTCCGCCGGTACTCGCTCAGGCCAGCATCGAGACATGTCGCAACGGATGAAGGCCTCCCGCCCGGCCGCCGGGCTCAAGGAACAGCGTCGCCGCGAGAAGAGCGGATGGCTCGCGATCACCGGGCTCCTGCTGCTCAGCACGATCCCCGTGCTCGGCGGGGTGTTTCGCCTCACAGAAGTGGGCGCCGAGCCCCCGGCCGTACTCCTGCCCTCGACGGTGGCATTGGTCGTGCACATCGTGGCGATGACCGCGTTCTGCGTGGTCGGGGCGTTCCAGTTCTCCCCGGCGTTGCGGACGCGCCGCCGCTGGCACCGTGCCGCCGGCCGCGTGTTGCTCCCCGCAGGATTCCTCGCCGCACTCTCGGCCATCTGGCTCGCGGTCTTCTTCGGCGGACAGCCCGAGGAGCTCGCCCTCGCCATGATCCGTCTCGTCTTCGCCGTCGCGATGACGGCGTTCCTCGTGCGCGCCGTGATCGGGATCAGGCGCCGCGAATTCGCAGCCCACGGAGCATGGATGACCCGCGCCTACGCGATCGCCGTCTCGGGCGGAACGCAGGCGCTCGTGTTCGCGCTGTGGACGATCCCCCTCGGCGAGGTCGACGCGTTCGGCGAGGCGGGGCTCGTCGGCGTGGCGTTCGTGATCAACAGTGCCGTGGCCGAGTTGCTCATCCGGCGGCGGCGGTCCGGCCGGCGGGTGCGCGGTGGCCGCGGTGCGCTTGTATCCTGACGGGGTGACCGGGCTCTGGCGTTCCGCGTGGAGTGCGCCGAGCGCCGTGCCCCCTCCACCACGACGGGTCTGGCGGGACTGGGCTCTCCTGGCCGTGGTCGCCGGGCTGGCCGTGGTCGAGGGCCTCTTCCGGACCGACCTGCAGCAGCCCCTGCTCGCGGTGATCGCCCTGCTCGCCGTGCTGCCGACCGTGCTGTGGCGCCGCGCGAGGCCGTTGGTGATGCTCGTCGTCGCGATGGTGGTGCTCGGGCTCCTGCTGCCCGACTCGACCCTCTACACCAGCCTCTTCGTGATGGTGCTCGTCTACGCCCTGTTCCGCTGGGGCGCAGGTCGCGACCTCGTGATCGGATCGGCCCTCCTCATCGCGAGCCTCGGCCTCACGTTCGTGCGCGGGGGAGGGCTGGAAGACCTGATCGGCGGTTTCGCGCTGCTGCTCACGATGGTGCTGCTCGGCATCGCGTTCCGGTACCGGGCGGGATCCCGGCAGCGCACCCTCGACGGCATCCGGATGCGGGAGCGCGAGCACCTGGCCCGCGACCTGCACGACACGGTCGCGCACCACGTCTCGGCCATCGCCATCCGCGCCCAGGCGGGGCTGGCGATGGCGCCGCGAGACCTGCGCGCCGCGGAGGACGCGCTGGGCGTGATCGAAGCGGAGGCAGCCAAGACGCTGAGTGAGCTGAGGTCGATGGTGCGAGTACTGCGGCAGGGCGATACGGCGGAGCTCGCGCCGAGCCCGCAGCTGGCCGATATCGAGCAGCTCGCCGGAACGAGGCCGGGCGGCGTGACCGTCGCCGCGACGGTGACGGGCGATGACGGCAGCATCCCGTCGCCTGTGGCCGCCGCCGTCTTCCGCCTCGCGCAGGAGTCGGTGACGAACGCGCTTCGTCACGGCCGGCAGGTCACCCGGGTCGACGTGCGCGTGGAGGCGGATGCCGGCGGGGTGCGGGTGCACGTGACGAACGACGGCGACGTCGCCGCGTCGCCGACGCCCGGCTTCGGCATCATCGGCATGATGGAGCGTGCCGCCCTGCTCGGCGGAACCTGCCGGGCCGGACCCGCGCCCGGCGGCGGTTGGGTTGTCACCGCGGTGCTCCCTCGTGTGGGATGGACACCGTGACCATCCGCGTTCTCATCGCCGACGATCAGGAGCTCGTGCGCACGGGCCTGAGCATGATCGTCGACGCCCAGCCCGACATCGAGGTCGTGGGGCAGGCCGTCGACGGCAGCGACGCGGTCGCCCTCGCGCGAAGTCTGCGGCCCGACGTGTGCCTGTTCGACATCCGCATGCCCGATCTCGACGGCATCGAGGCGACCCGCCTGCTCGCGGGCCCGGGTGTGGACGACCCGATGGCGGTCGTGGTCATCACCACCTTCGACCTCGACGAGTACGTCTTCGCCGCGCTTCGGGCAGGCGCCAAGGGCTTCCTGCTGAAGGATGCCGGACCGGAACTGCTCGCTCAGGCGATCCGCGCTGCCGCGAGCGGGGATGCGCTGATCGCCCCGAACGTCACGGTGCGGCTGCTCGAGGCGTTCGCCGGGGCGAGGCCCGCCACGCCACCGCCGCAGCCGGTCGAGCCGCTCACAGAGCGCGAGGAGCAGGTGCTGGCCACCGTCGCACGCGGCCTGAGCAACAGCGAGATCGCGAGCGAGCTGTACATCACCATCAGCACGGTGAAGACGCACGTCGCGAGCCTCATGACGAAACTCGACGCCCGAAACCGCGTCGGGATCGCCATCTGGGCGCACCAGTCAGGACGGATGCGCGCACGGAGCGCGGCCGACGAGAGGAACTGACTCTGGGTCAGCGACCGGTCCTTTTCGGCCTGACACGACCCGGGGTCGTGCCGTAGTCCTCCAGGAGAGCACGCCGGAGGGTCATGGTCGACGAAAACCCGGCACGCTTCGCTATCTGATCGATGCTGAGCGCGAGGTACCGTTCGTCGACGAGCAATGAATGGGCGCGATGCGATCTCTGCCGGCGGATCTCGCCGGACACGGTCATGCCTGCCGAAGAGAACGCGGCCTGAAGCAGGCGCAGTGAGATCTGCAGCTCATCGGCGACGTGCGCCGGCGTGATCGCCGGATCAGGGCACTGCTGCAGGATCAGCGCGATCGCTCGATCACGCAACTCGTCGTGGGCGCTTTCGGCCGACTCCCGAACACCGAATCGGTCGAACAGGATCGCCCCGCCCATCTTCGTCAGAAGCTGTTCGATCGCGTAGCTCTCGATACTCGAGGGCTCTGCGTCGGCGTGCACGATGCTGCGGGCGAAGCGGTGCATCCCCCGTCCGAGCAGCCGCCGATCGCTGTAGGTGGTCGTGCCCCCGGGCAGCGGGTTCACGAACGAGGTCAAGGCGCGGCGCGGCACCAAGGCGCACGTCATCTCCCAGTGTCCCGAGTGGTGCAGGTTCGTCGTGGCCCCGTACGGAGCGAGCACGACCGAGTCCACGGGACCCTTCCCGGTGTTCTGCTCGCCGTCTGTCGAGATGAAGAGGAAAGCTGCATGCTCCGGGTGCGTGCGTGCGGTGTCGATCGCGAGCTCGGCGGGGGACTCGCCACCCGACGCCAGGAGCACGACGTTCCGCAGCGCACGCTTCCGCCCGCGTAGCGGCCGGCCTGCGGTCTCATGAAAGCCGTGAGCCGAGAGTTCCGGAGTGCCGATCTCATCGGCGGAAGAGGTGGTCACGCAGCCCCCAAAGCTTTGTTCGTGATCTTTCTCTATTCTCACGCATTTACATCGCCTCGAGCGCCGTTCACAAGATTTTGGTCGACGCAGCCCGCTGCCGGGGCGATCTCGACCGGCGTCGCCTCGAGCTCGGTGGTCTCAAGAACCTCACCGTTGGTCAGGTCGACCGCGTGCACGCGGTTCGCGGCAGGCTCGGTGACTCAGGCGTGTTCCCGCCGACGACGATGGCGGGGTGGGATGCGGCGTTCGCCCAGGGGCTGGCGCGGGATGCCGATCTGCTGTTGCTCGACGAACGCCTGATTCTCAGGGCGCCTCCTCGACGTTCACGGGCCAGGTGGGGAGCGGGTCGGCGAAACGTCGCCAGGCCGCCGGCCCCGCCGTGAGCTCGTCGTCGGTGACGGCCGCGGAGTCGAGCGCGTTGCGGATCCCCTCGTGGTCGAGGTCGAGTCCGGTGAACGCGAGATCCTGTGCAGTCGTCGCGGTCTCCACCTCTGCGGAGAGAGGGTCGATCCAGATCGCCGAGCCGACCTGATCCCAGCGGGCGAGGATGCCGGCACGAGTGGCGAGGCGGCAGAAACCTGCCGATCGCAGCAGCGTGCCGAGTCTGCCGGAATCGATGTCGTCCAGCGTATGCATCAGCCGACCGGGGTGGAACGGTCGCGGCTGCTCGTAGCGCAGCGTCGTCACCCGGGCATCCGTCATGTGGGGGTCGTGCTCGTCGTTGAGAGCGTGCACCCACCCGGCCCGCTCGAGCAGCGGTACCGGCTCCTGCCGCGCCGACCGCAGAGCGCGCAGATCTTCGGCAGGTCCTCGCGAAAGTCGAACGCGAGCCCCAGGGCTGAGGTGCGAGGCGAGGGCCATCAGGAGCGACAGCTCGGCCGTGGGCGTCGACTCCCAGTTGACGAACGAGATCAGCGTCGCCGCCTCCAAGTAGGACACGGCACGGCGGGCGCGCGATCCGAAATCGGCTCGGTCGTCGCCGTCGGCCGCCGCCTGCAGGAGGGGCTCGCCGTCACGGAGGTCGTGCTGCAGGTGCAGGGCGTCAACGACGCAGATGACAGAGGACTGCGGATCGTTCGCCAGGCCGAGGTGCGGCAGATCGAGCACGCTCGCGACATCCGCCACGATGCCCGCGGCGCGCGGCGTCGCCGAAGGGTGTTCGGGCAGAAGCGGAACGTGCTGCCGCCCGGGCGGCGGCATCCGCTCAGCGAGCGAGATCAGGTGGCCCCCTACCGCCCGCGCAAGACGCGAGGCGTAGGACTGCCGCTCGGGCACGCACACTCCGACGACGATGAGGGGATTCCTGCTCTCCACGGTCGACCTGCTCTCCTTCTTTGACGCGATCTCCGTATCACCCTAGTCTGTTGATGAGAAGGATTATCAATAAGGAGAAATCATGAAGGTTCGTGCGTCACTCAAGTCGTTGAAGAATCAGCCGAGCGCGCAGGTCGTGCGGCGCAGAGGCAAGGTGTTCGTCATCAACAAGCTCAACCCGCGCTTCAAGGGGCGCCAGGGCTGACGCGACTGCCTGCCTCGCCTGCTCTTCTCAGCGGGCGTCGTCAGCGGCCGTGCTGCGCCCTCGGCGAACGTCGAGCTCGTTCGGGATGCCGCGCGAGAAGAGCAGCGCCAGAAGGCTGATGACGATGAGGCCGAAGAACGCGACGCGCAGCGACGAGAGCTGCGATTCGCGGTAGATGTCGGCCAGTTGGTCCGCCTCGTCGGCGGTGAGTCCTGCGTCCTCGGCGATCTCGGGCACCGCGGCTGCCGGCACGATCGTGACGCCGTGCTCGGTAGACGCCGAGACCGACGCCTGAGTGCTTTCGGGAAGATCACTCTCCGCGACCCCGGATGCGAACGACGTCGAGAGCGCACCGATCAGGATCGAGCCGATCAAGGCGGTGCCGAGCGAGGACCCCAGATTCTGGAACACTCCCTGCAGCCCACCCACCTCGCTGGTCTCCTTCGCGCTCACGCTCGACATGTTCACGTTCCCGAGCTGCGATGCCAGCAGCCCCAGGGCGGCCCCGGAGAGGAACATCCCCGCGGCGAAGAGTCCGCCGCGCAGGTCGCTCGTCGCCGACCCGAGGAGCACCAGAGCGCTGAACACCAGCAGCAGTTGGCCGGTCCGCACGATGGTGCGCGGGGACATCCGGGTCGTGAGCCGGGTGCCGACGATCGAGAACAGCACCAGGGCGACGGACAACGGGAAGATCCGGATGCCGGTCTGCAGCGCATCGAGCCCGAGCGTCATCTGCAGATACACGGGCACCATGAAGAACAGGCCCGCCGTGACGGCATACTGCGCGCCGAGGACGGAGAGGCCGCTGCGCAGCGAGGTGATGCCGAACATCTCCACGTTCACCAGCGGCGGACGCCCCGCGCGGGCAAGCGAGCGCTGCCGAGCGATGAACACCACGATCAGGACCACGCCCACCACGATGAGCCAGGCCGTCAGCGAGACGCCCAGGGGAGCGATGGCGACACCGCCGATCACCGGGACGCCCAGCGGCAGGACCCAGCCCCACACCTTGCTCTGCAGCATCCCGAACACGACGGCGACAAGCCCCGCCGACGAGAGCGCGACACTCAGGAGATCGATGCGGATGCTGGTCCGCGACGAAGACGTAGCGCCAGTCGAAGTAGGTCGTGACGAAGCCGCCGATCAGCGGCCCGGCGGCGACAGCGGCGCCGGAGACCGCGCCGATCACGGCGAAGGCGGTGACGCGCTCCCTGCCCTGATAGTTGTCGGCGACGAGAGCCGCGATCGCCGGAATCACGAGCACGGCCCCGAGCCCCTCGATGATCGACCAGCCGAGGAACAGCGTCTGCACGTTGGGGCTCAGCGCGGTGACCAGGGAGCCGACCGCGTAGATGCACGACCCGATCACGAACGCGCGACGGCGTCCCCACACATCGCCGAGCTTCGCGCCGAGCAGCATGAACGCCGCCATGGTCAGCGTGTAGAAGGTGATCGCGCCCTGCATCGCGGCGACGCTCGTGTCGAGATCGACGACGACGGTCGAGATCGACACATTCATCACGGTTCCGTCGAGCACCATAACGAACTGCGCGCAGCCGAGCACGATGACGACGTTCCATCTCTTCATGTCGTCTCCTCGGCGACTCCGGTCTCGGCGACCGAGCGAGGGCTCGCACCCCGCATGATGCGCGCGACCGCGGTGATGAGGAACAGCTGGCCTGTGATCGCCTCCGTGACGGCGACGGCCTCGC
Organism: Microbacterium sp. SA39; assembly: GCF_000967865.1. Taxonomy (GTDB): domain Bacteria; phylum Actinomycetota; class Actinomycetes; order Actinomycetales; family Microbacteriaceae; genus Microbacterium. The sequence continues at coordinate 148,270 of NZ_JXRU01000035.1, read as the reverse complement.
TGCCGGGAGTGCTCGGCACGAGATTGCCGTACCCGGTCGTGGTCAGCGTCGTGAACGAGAAGAAGAGCTGATTCGACAGGGACTCGGCATTCTCCTCGCCGAAGATCGGCGTCGGCGTCACCAGCGACACGAGATTGAAGAGGAAGGCGAACAGCAGGCCGACGAGCACATAGGCGGTGATCGTCGCGAGCAGAGCCTCGAGGTTGAATCCGCGCCGCTTCGCCTGATGCGCGACGATCGCGGCCGGAGCCACGAGCAGGGCGACGACGGACGCGGCGGAGAACACGATGTCCAGCATCTGGCCCTCGGCCCCGATGACCGTCGCCACGATCGTCGCGACGCCGGCGACGGCGAGGACGACCCAGGCGGCGCGCTGGATGGCGGCGCGCACCGCGGTGACGTGGAAGACCACGGCGATGGTCACGAGGATGAGCAGGAAGGCGAATGGGCTCGGGTTCTGGGAACGCTGGACGGCGCACAGCCCGTACGAGAGCACGAGGAGAACGAGGGCTGCCGTGTAGCCCGCGACGCCATGGCGGTCGTAGGTCCCGCGGCGCCGAGGGGGCTCGCCCGCCGTGTTCCGTCGCCGCATCGGCGTGCTCATGGCGCTGAGTATCGCAGTCCGGAAGGTCGTGCTGCGGTGCGGATCATCCTCAGCGGGTGAGGACCGATCCGGGTGGCTGGGTCAGTCTCTCATCGGGACAGGCACGTCGGAACCGCCCTCGACCGTGATCCGATCCCGCATCTGCACGACCTGCGGCTGCGCGGAGAAGCCGCCGGCGAAGATGGCCTGGCCCTGCGCGAACGTGGTCGCTCGCGCCAGCAGCTCGGTGGGGATGAAACCGAACGCGTCGCCGAGGGCGGCGAGATCGAGGGGAGCGTTCATCCGCATGATCGCCACGTTGTCGCACTGCGACAGGGCGTTCGGATGCACCTTGGACGGCCGTTGCGTCGACAGGACGAGCCACAGCCCGAACTTCCGCCCTTCGGCCGCGATCTGCACGATGCGTTCCGTGAGGAGCCGTTCCACCGGCGTCGAAGGGTCCGGGCTGCAGAGGTTGTGCGCTTCGTCGATCACGATGAGGCGGGGGCGCCGCTGCTCGCGCTTCTCCCACAGATGGTCGAGCACGGCGAGAGCGGCAGCCTTCGGTTCCCCCGGCTCGCGGAAGGCTCCGAGGTCGAGCACCGTGGCATCGTGCTCCTCGTCGATGACGTCGCGCGCGTCACGGCCTCCCCAGGCCCAGAGGTCCCATTCCGCCGTCCCGAGGTTCTCGAGACGCATCGCGAACCGGCGCCGATCCGGATCGCCACCGCTTCGCAGCCACTCGTGGATGTCGGATCGATGAGGAGCGTTCTCGCGCAGCTGCTCGCCGACCCGCAGCGACGCGTTGTAGGTCTCCGGGTCGGCGACCGGGTCGAGTCTCATGATCGCCGCCCGCGTCCGAGTGGGCAGGTCGATGAATCGGACATGCAGGGGCTCGTGTCCGGTCGGACCGAGCACCTTCACGGTGCGACCTGCCCATGTGTCCGCCGCGGTGGCATCCGTGCCGGGCCGAGTCTCGTGGAAGCGGGTGAAGTCGGAGTTCGGATCGAGGATCACGACGGGTAGCCGTGTCGCGGCGATCAGCTGCTCGAGCACGACTCCCAGGGCGTAGGTCTTCCCGGATCCGCTCTGCCCGCACCAGAAGGTATGCCGGTTGAACTTGGCCGGGAGGAGTTCTGCCGGCTGTCCTGTGTCTGCCTGCGTGCCGATCACCAGTCGTGTGTCCACGCTCGGTACGGTAGCGAACCCCCGCCTTCGCCGTCTATGGTCGCGTCGGGCGGCAGGTCAGCCGTTCAGAGCAGCATGGCCTCGCCGAGAGGCACGCCGCTCGCCTTCACCAGCCCCCATCCGGCCAGGCACACGCCGGCCGTGACGGCCAAGAGGATCCATGACGGCTGCGAACCGGTCGCGAGAAGCCAGACGGCTGCGGCGCCGAACAGGATCGTGCAGCAGAGCCCGGCCCAGAACATCAGCGCGCCGACGAGCCCGAGAATCGGACGAGGCTGCGAGGAGGACACGCCTCCACGGTAGCCGCATCCGTCAGGGCGAGAGCCGACTGCGCACCGCGCGTTCGGTGAGCACGGTGAAGTAATCCGTGACCTTGGCGTCGGAGATCTTCTCGAGCTCCTCCGTCGCCAGCGATGCGATGCGCGCACGGTCCACGTCGGGATAGCTCTCCGCGATGCGGTCGGTGACCTGCTTCACGATTTCGTCCGGGTCGATGTTGGTTGCCACGACCGTCATGCTATGCCGCATCACTCCCGTCGCGGGGGGAGTTCTCCAAGTGTTCTTGTTGACGCGGTACGCTGTGCGCCGCAGGCAGCGCGCCGCCATCCCCGCGGCGCCGGCGGAGTGAAGAGAGTCATCATGGCGAAGACGACGAAGGCAGTGAAGTCGGCCCACGCAGCTTTGGATGCCGCAGCGGATGCGGCGAAGGACGCGAAGCGCCTGAGCAAGACGCTGCCGAAGAAGGACGCGAAGAAGCTGCGCGATCTCGCCGCGGAGGCGAAAGACGTCTCCGACGCGAAGAAGAAGAAGGTGGAGCGCAGCCCGCGCAAGGTCGAGAAGAAGGCGGTCGCCGCGATCGACCGTCTCGAGAAGGCCGCGGGCAAGATCGAGGCGCGGCTGGCAGCCGAGGCGGATGCGGCGAAGAAGGCTGCCGAGAAGGCGGCCAAGGCCGCGAGGAAGGCTGCCGAGAAGAAGGCTGAGGCAAAGTCGGCCGAGAAGGACGCGAAGAAGGCGCAGAAGGCCGAAACGGAGCAGCTTGCACTTCCGGCGCCGGTGGATGCCGCGCTCCCGGCGCCTGAGCCCGTCGCGATCCCGGTCGCGAAGCCGGTCGTCAAGCGGGTCGCGCAGCCCGCTGCGACGCCCGGCCTCTCCACCCTTACCGTGGTCGAACTGCGCGCGCAGGCCCGCGCCCGCGGTCTTTCCGGCTACACGAGACTCACCAAGGCGCAGCTGGTCGATCTGCTCTCCGTTTGACCGCCGTGCAGGAGTACCTCGACAGCTCGAAGGCCGCGACCGATCCGCGAACGCTGATCGACATCCTCCGGGCATCGGCGGTGCAGCACCCGCAGGCCTCAGCCCTCGAGGACGCCGCCGGAGCAGTGAGCTACGCGGAACTCATGGCCCTCGTGTGGCAGACGGCCGCGCGACTGCGCGCGAGCGGCGTGCAGGCGGGCGATCGCGTCGGCGTGCGCATGCCGTCCGGTGATCGGCAGCTCTACGTGTCGATCCTCGGGATCATGGCGGCCGGCGCCGCCTACGTGCCCGTCGATGCGGATGACCCCCAGGAGCGGGCGGATCTGGTGTTCGGCGAAGCCGCAGTCGCCGGAGTGATCACCGGCGCCGGCGTCTACGAGCCGCGTGCCGCGGAGGTTCAGCCGGCGACCACCGGACGCTTGTTCGACGGCGATGCCCCGCACCCGAGCACGAGCGCTCTGCCCGCGATTCCCCCGCCCACCGGCGACCAGGACGCCTGGATCATCTTCACCTCCGGGTCGACGGGCGTGCCCAAGGGCGTCGCGGTCACGCACCGTTCGGCGGCCGCGTTCGTCGATGCGGAGGCGCGACTCTTCCTGCAGGATGCACCGCTAGGACCCGGGGATCGAGTGCTCGCCGGCCTGTCCGTCGCCTTCGATGCGTCCTGCGAGGAGATGTGGCTCGCCTGGCGGCATGGAGCGTGCCTCGTTCCGGCTCCGCGGGCACTGGTGCGCTCGGGCGAGGACCTGGGTCCATGGCTCCTCGGCCACGGGATCACCGTCGTGTCGACGGTCCCGACCCTCGCCGCGCTGTGGCCGCAGGACGCCATCGAGAACGTCCGCCTCCTGATCTTCGGGGGCGAGGCGTGCCCGCCGGAGCTCGTCTCCCGGCTGGTCGCCGACGGACGCGAGCTCTGGAACACGTACGGTCCGACCGAGGCGACGGTCGTCGCGTGCGCCGCACTCCTGGACGGCGAGGGCCCGGTGCGGATCGGTCTTCCGCTGGACGGCTGGAGCCTGGCCGTCGTCGGCAGCGACGGTCTTCCGGTCGCCGACGGCGAGGTCGGCGAGCTGATCATCGGCGGCGTCGGACTCGCCCGTTACCTCGATCCGGCGAAGGATGCCGAGAAGTACGCGCCGATGCCGTCGCTCGGGTGGGAGCGCGCCTACCGATCCGGCGATCTCGTCCGCGCCGATCCGGCCGGACTTCTCTTCCAGGGGCGGGCCGACGACCAGGTGAAGGTGGGCGGAAGGCGGATCGAGCTCGGCGAGGTCGAAGCAGCCCTGCAATCCCTGACCGCAGTGTCCGCGGCCACCGTGGTCGTTCAGCGCTCCGAGGCGGGAGTCTCGCTGCTGGTGGGCTACGTCGTCCCCGGCGAGGGCTTCGATCGCCAGACTGCTCGGACCGAGCTGGCCGGCACGCTTCCCGCTCCGCTGATCCCGTTGCTCGCGGTCATCGACGACCTGCCGGTGCGCACCTCGGGCAAGGTCGACAAGGCTGCTCTCCCGTGGCCGCTGGTCGACACGGACGCGTCCGACTCCTCCCTGTCAGGTACCGCGGCGTGGCTCGCCGAGCAATGGGTCGCCGTGCTCGGCATCCGGCCCGCCGATGAGAAGGCCGACTTCTTCCAGCTCGGCGGCGGTTCGCTGGCGGCCGCGCAGCTGGTGTCGCGGATCCGCGTCCGAGCGCCGGAATTCACGATGGCCGACGTCTATGATCTGCCACGCCTGCGGCAGATGGCGGATGCCATCGAAGAGGATGCGACCGAGGGCGGTGACGCGCAGAATTTCAGCACCGCGCATCCCACCCCGAGGTCGATGCAGTGGGTGCAGACGATCGCCAGCGTCCCGCTGTTCATCCTGACAGGACTGCGGTGGACGCTGTGGCTGCTCACGGCGAGCTGGATCCTGCAGCTCGTCCCGGGGTTCGAGTTCCTGCCCGACGTCCCGGGGTGGGTGATCGTGGTCGGCCTCCTCGTCTTCGTCACGCCGCTCGGTCGGATGGCGCTCTCCGCCGGGCTCGCGAGGATCCTGCTGCACGGTGTGCGCCCCGGCGACCATCCGCGCGGCGGGGGAGTGCATCTGCGCCTCTGGCTCGCCGAGCAGATCGCCCACCAGATCGATCCCGTCGGCCTCGCCGGCGCCCCGTGGGTCACGTACTACGCGAGAGCGCTCGGGGCGAAGATCGGGCCGAACGTCGACCTGCACGCCCTTCCTCCTGTCACCGGCATGCTCGAGATCGCAGAGGGAGCGGCGATCGAGCCCGAGGTCGACCTCTCCGGCTACTGGATCGACGGAGACACCGTGCGGATCGGCGGCATCCGGATCGGCGCCGGGGCGACCATCGGTGCCCGCAGCACCCTCGCCCCGGGGGCCAAGATCGGCAGGAACGCCGAGATCGCCCCAGGTTCCGCGGTGTTCGGCCGGGTGCGCGCCGGTCAGCGCTGGGCGGGGTCGCCCGCCGCGCGCGTGGGTGGGACCTCCAGCCCGCTCGCGCCCGAACGCCCTCCCGCTCCGCGTCGCTGGCTGTGGATCTACGGGCTCTCCTCGGCGGGACTCGGACTGCTGCCGTTCGTCGCCTACGCCGTCGGCGCGCTCGTGATCGCGCAGGGAGTGCGGGGAGCCGATTCGGTGCTCGCCGCCGTGCCCGCCGTGATCGCCTGGCTCGTGCCGGCGACGCTCGCGGCCGGCTTCACCTTGGCCGCAGCGGTCCTGGTGTTCACGAGACTCCTCTCCATCGGACTGGTCGAGGGCATCCACCCCGTGCGCGGCCGGGTCGCCTGGCAGGCGTGGACGACCGAGAGGCTCCTCGACTCAGCCCGGACGATCCTGTTCCCCATCTACGCGAGCCTGTTCACGCCGATCTGGCTGCGGATGCTGGGCGCCAAGGTCGGGCGGGACGTCGAGGCATCCACGGTGCTCCTGATCCCGTCGATGACCACGATCGACGATGGCGCGTTCCTCGCCGACGACACGATGGTCGCGGGCTACGAGCTCAAGGGCGGGTGGATGCGCATCGACCAGGCTCGGATCGGCAAGCGCGCGTTCCTCGGCAACTCCGGCATGGCGGGCCCCGGGCATCGCGTGCCGCGAGACGGCCTCGTCGCCGTGCTCTCGGTCGCGCCCGAGAAGTCGAAGCCGGGCTCCTCGTGGCTCGGGTCGCCGGCGATGAGGCTGCGCAGAGTCGTCAACGACGCCGACCTCGAGCGCACCTTCCAGCCGCGCCCTGGACTCCGCGTGGCTCGGGCACTGTGGGAGCTGTGCCGCATCATCCCGGTCGTGATCAGCTGCGCGCTGGGGCTGGCGGTGCTCCTCGTCCTCGCGACGATGATCGAGGCCTGGGGTCCGGCGGTGGCCGTCGTGCTCTCCGGAGCGGTGATCGTGATCGCGGGCGGCGTCGCCGCAGCGATCAGCACCGCGGCCAAGTGGATCTTCGTCGGCCGCATCCGTGCGGGCGAGCATCCGCTCTGGTCGAGTTTCGTGTGGCGGACGGAGGTCTCCGACGCGTTCACCGAGATGGTCGCCGCACCCTGGTTCGCCAACGCTGCCGCGGGCACCCCGGCCCTTGCGATGTGGCTGCGTTCTCTCGGTGCGAAGATCGGCCACGGCGTCTGGACCGACAGCTACTGGCTGCCGGAACCCGACCTCGTCACCCTCGGCGACGGCGCCACGGTGAACCGCGGATGTGTGGTTCAGACGCATCTGTTCCATGATCGAGTGATGAGCACCGACACCGTGACCCTCGAAGCGGGCGCAACCCTGGGCCCGCACAGCGTCATCCTTCCTGCGGCATCGATCGGCGCGAACGCGACGGTGGGGCCGGCATCCCTCGTCATGCGCGGGGAATCCGTGCCGGAGGGAAGTCGGTGGAGCGGCAACCCGATCGGGCCCTGGAGGGCGGTCAAGGTCCGCGCCTACCAGTCGGCCGACGCATGACCGGCGACCCGTACACCCCGCAGAGCGGTGACGCGAACCTCAGCATCGACCACTACGAGCTCACCCTCGACTACAAGATCTCCACCAATCGGCTGAGCGGGACCGCCGTCCTGCAGGGGCATGCCCTCGCGGCGACCGGATCGCTGTCCCTCGACCTCACGGGGCTGCGGGCGTCACGCGTGCGCATCGGGACCAAGGCGGTCGACTTCCGCCAGAGCGACCGCAAGCTCCGGATATCGCTTCCGCGCGCGCTCGCTCCCGGCGACCCGTTCTCGGTGTCCATCGCCTATGCGGGCGCTCCCCGACCACGCAGGTCGCGGTGGGGATCGATCGGCTGGGAGGAGCTCGTCGACGGCGTGATCGTGGCCGCGCAGCCGACCGGCGCCCCGACCTGGTTCCCGTGCAACGACCTGCCGTCCGACAAGGCGACGTACACGCTGACCTTCACCACCGAGTCCGCCTACTCCGTCATCGCGGGCGGAGCGACGTCGCCGTCCACCCGAGGTGGCAAGACCACGTGGTCGTTCCGGCGAGACGTCCCGACGCCCACCTACCTCGCGACCGTGCAGATCGGACGCTACGTCTCGAAGCCGATCCCGCTCGGCGGCGTGCAGGGCGAGATTCACTATCCGCGCGCACTCGAGTCCCGGGTGCAGGCGGACTTCGCGCAGCTCCCGGCCATGATGGCCGTGTTCGAAGAGGCGTTCGGGCCGTATCCCCTACCGGACTACCGGGTCGTGGTGACTGCGGACGAACTCGAGATCCCTCTCGAAGCGCAGGGCGTGGGGATCTTCGGATCTAACCATGCCGACGGCGCGGGAGGGTCGGAGCGCCTCGTCGCGCATGAGCTCGCCCACCAATGGTTCGGCAACAGCGTCGGTCTCTCGTTCTGGCGCGACATCTGGCTCAACGAGGGGTTCGCCTGCTACGCCGAATGGATCTGGTCGGAGCGATCCGGAGGGCTCACGGCCCACGAGAAGGCGCTCGTTCACTACGGGCGACTCGCCGTGCTCCCTCAGGACCTCCTGGTCGATCAGCCCGGCGCCGATCTGATGTTCGACGACCGGATCTACAAGCGCGGCGCGCTCGCTCTGCACGCCGTCCGCCTGGCGGTGGGCGACGAGCTCTTCTTCCGTGTTCTCCGTGAGTGGACGGGACGATTCCGCTGGGCGACGGCCACGACGGCGGACTTCGTCGCACTGGCGGAAGAGGTCACCGCGCTCCCGCTGGACGGGCTCCTGCGCGAATGGGTGCACGAGGCGCGTCTGCCGGCGTTCCCCCTCGCGGCGGCGTGATCAGTCGGGGCTCATCGCTTCAACGGACAGCGGATGCCGGTGCGACGGCCACGCTCACGATGTAGCCTGCGGGTCCCGGCGCCGGGGCGACCTCGAAGCCGGCGGGATTCCCCGGAACTCCCGCAGTTCGACCGCCGGGGAGCAGCGTCGCTGACGGCCCTCCGAACGCGACGTCCGCCGGCGGAATGCGCAGGCCTCGACCGTCGGCCTTCACGACCGCCTCGATCTCGGTCCACGTCCGCAGCCCCGGTGGCGTACGCGGGGCGAACAGGCCGGCGAGCTCGGTGAGCGGAGCGTCGACGTCGTCCGAGCGCGTCGCGATGTCGACGCCGAGTGCCGACGTCGATTCACGCGGGGCAGCCGCAGCGACGACCATCTCGCCCGCGTAGCTCACGCTGACGGCGTACGGGGCCCCCACCACGCGGGGGCGGCCGTGGTCACCGCCGCAGTGCGCGCAGAGGCTCTCGATCGTCACGGCATCCGCCTTCACAGCGGGAACGAGTTCTGCCAGCAGCAGTCGGCCGACGGCGAAGCGTCGCCCGGCGTCGCCGTCAAGGCGTCGGTAGCGGAGCAGCGCGCTCTCACCGACCTGACTCATCGCGGCATCCAGGTCCGACATCGCGGAATCGGCGGACGCCCATGCGATCTGCACAGGGCCGAGCGCGCCTCGGTCGAAGATCACGCTCTCACCGTACCGCCGCTCGTCGGACCATCGACGTCACACGGTGCGCGTACGATCTTCGACAGTGCCCCCGAACTGAGAAAGCAGAGACATGACGTATACGGCTGAGCCGACCAGGTACGACTCGATCAAGACCGCACGCTCCGGGCGGAGCGGGCTCATCCTGCCGCGAGTGTCCCTGGGGCTGTGGAACAACTTCGGCGAAGACCGCGCGCTCGAGACGCAGCGCGCGATCCTCCGCCGTGCTTTCGACCTGGGCGTGTTCCACTTCGACCTGGCCAACAACTACGGCCCGCCGGCGGGAAGCGCGGAGCGCAACTACGGTCGCATCCACCAGTTGGACTTCCGCCCCTATCGAGACGAGCTGGTCATCTCCACCAAGGCCGGCTACCAGATGTGGGACGGCCCGTTCGGTGAGTGGGGATCCCGCAAGACGATGATCGCGTCGCTCGACCAGTCGCTCCAGCGGCTCGGTCTCGACTACGTGGACGTGTACTACTCGCACCGGCCCGATCCGGAGACGCCGATCGAGGAGACCATGGGTGCGCTCGCCACGGCCGTGCGTCAGGGCAAGGCGCTGTATGTCGGCATCTCGAACTACTACACGCCGGAGGAGACGAAGGCGGCATCCGCGGCTCTCCGCGCCGAGGGCGTGCCGCTGACGATCCACCAGCCGCGGTACAACATGTTCGACCGGCGGATCGAAGAGCAGGGGCTGCTCGAGACACTGACCGAGCTCGGCGTGGGTGCCATCGCGTTCTCCCCGCTCGATCAGGGACTCCTCACGGATCGGTACCTCACGGGCATCCCCAGCGATTCCCGTGCGGCGACCGGTCGGTGGATGACCGAGTCGAACATCACCGAGGAATACCTCGATCGGGCGCGCGCCCTGAACGAGATCGCCTCTTCGCGTGGCCAGACCCTCGCGCAGCTCGCGATCCAGTGGGTGCTGCGCGATCCCGCCGTGACCAGCGCGCTGATCGGCGCGTCGAGCGTGGGGCAGCTCGAGGACACCCTGCGGGCCCTTGACGGCGCCCCGCTCACGGATGACGAGCTCGCGCAGCTCGAGCCTCTCGCTGCCAAGCCGGCCTGACCGGTTCGTTCGCGCCCGACGCGAGCGCGGCGGGTTCAGTTGATGATCTCGCCGCGCTCGTCGTCGCGGATGGCGGCGAGCGTCTCGCGCCATTTCTGCAGCGCCTCAGGCGTGAGACGCGTCCAATCCACGACCTCGCCGACCACGCGCAGCGGTTCCGTGCTGCGATAGGAGCGCGTGGGATTGCCCGGGAACTTCTTGTCGGTCACGTTCGGGTCGTTCTCGAAGGCTCCGGTGGGTTCGACGAGGTACACACGGGGCTCGCCGTCGCCCGCCGCCAGCTCAGCGGCGAGACCGGCTCCGTCCCGCAGCGCCGTGAAGTAGATGTGATTCATCACGACTTCCGGGCGATAATTCGACCGGAAGCCCGCCGTCAAGAGGTCGCCGACCTGCAGTTCCGCCTTGGTGCCGTGAAAGAACGGCCCGTCGTCCCGTGCTTCGCCCATCCCGCCAGGCTAGTAGCGCCCGGAACGAGCACGCAGGACTGCAGCATTTGTTCCCATTTCGGGGTACAATTGCCGCATGTCTGGAAAGACGATCGCGAGACTCGGAGATCTCGCCACTGAGCAGTGGGGGATGTTCACCACTGCTCAGGCATCCGCCGTCGGCATCTCTCGGAAGACTCTCTCGGGCCTGGCCGCGTCCGGTGGCATCCTCCGAGTCGGGCAGGGCGTGTACCGGATGGCCGGCGCCCCCGAGCCCGAACTCGAGCATCTCTACATACCGTGGCTCTCGCTGGGCGGGGCGACCCTGCCGTCGGCTCCAGCCGGCACGCCCGCCGTGGTCGTCGCGGGAGAGTCCGCGGCGATCGCTCACGGGATCGGCGATTGGTACCCCGGCATCCGCGATTTCATCGTTCCTACGCGACGAACAACTCGGCTCGAGGCTGTTCGGCTCCGCGTGAGGGCTCTCGAGCCGATGGACGTGATGTACGTAGACGGTCTTCCCACTCTGACGGTAGAGCGCACTATCGCCGATCTCGTCGAACAGTGGACCGACCAGTCGCTGGTCGTCAATGCTCTGGCTGACGCTCGCGAGCGGGGGAAGCTTGTCTCGGCACGCCGCCTCGCCACCTCCCTCGAGCCGCTTGCGAGGGCTCGCAATGCAGGGTCCGGCTCAGAGCTTGCCGACGAGCTCCTCGAGCTGTCCCACATCGCGATGGTCCGTCCGTAGTCGTGTCCGGTCCGGATGAGCGCTACCGAAGCTGGAGAGGCGTCTCGCAGGCAATCAAGACCGAAGCGAGCCGGGCGGCAAAGTCCGGTGAGAGCAGCTTGACCGTGAGTGAGCAGATCGTCCAGGCAAACCACGACCGGTTCCTCTCGCGCATCTTCGCCGACGGTGAGGAGTCAGAATGGCTGCTCAAAGGGGGAACGGCGATGCTCGCTCGGGTTCCGCGGTCGCGCGCCACCAAAGATGTCGACCTCGCAGCTGTCGCGGCAACCGACCTCGACGCCGCACAAGACGCCCTCGAGTTGGCGGCCTCCCGCGATCTTGGCGATCACGTGAGCTTTCAGCTCACCGCGTCAAGGGCGACAGGGCGAGGAGAGAACCAGCCCGGCGTGCTGACACGAAGGCTGGTCTTCACGGGCCAGGATGCGACGACCAGATGGAGGACGGCCACCGCTCGGTGAAGGCCCCGAGTGGCAGCCGCCCTGCAACGCGATGACGGGATGCGTTCAGACGGTGAGCAGCACCTTGGTGGCGCGGCGCTCGTCCATCGCGCGGTAGCCCTCGGCAGCATCCTCGAGCGGCAGGGTCAGGTCGAAGACCACGCCCGGATCGATCTTCCGGTCCCAGATCAGCTGGATGAGCTCGGGCAGGAATCGCCGCACGGGAGCAGGTCCGCCGTGCAGGTGCACGCCGGAGAAGAACAGCTCCTGTCCGGGGAGCTCGACATCGTGCGAGACGCCGACGTAGCCGACGTGCCCGCCGGGGCGGGTCGAGCGGATCGCCTGCATCATCGACTCCTGGGTGCCGACGGCCTCGATGACCGAGTGCGCCCCGAGCCCGTTCGTCAGCTCCTTGATCTTCTCGACCCCCGCATCTCCGCGTTCCTCGACGATGTCGGTCGCGCCGAACTTCCGTGCGAGTTCCTGACGATCGGCATGACTGCTCATCGCGATGATGCGGTCGGCGCCCAGCTGCGACGCAGCGAGGATGCCGAGGAGCCCCACGGCGCCGTCACCCACGACGGCGACGGTCTTGCCCGGGCCGACCTCGGCCGCGACGGCGGCGAACCAGCCCGTGCCGAGCACATCGGACGCGGCGAGCAGCGAGGGGATGAGATCCGCGTCGGGCTGGCCCGGGGTGGCGACGAGAGTGCCGTCGGCGTGAGGGATGAGCGCGTACTCGGCCTGGGTGCCGTAGCGCCCCATCGGCACGACGTGCACGCAGCGCGACTGGTATCCGGCCTCGCAGATCTCGCAGGTGTTGTCGGATGCCATGAACGATCCGACCACGAAGTCGCCGGCCTTCACGTTCTGCACGTCAGCGCCGATCTCCTCGACGACGCCGACGTACTCGTGACCCATCGGTGTCGCGTCGACGTCGTCCTGGCCGCGATACGGCCAGAGGTCGGAGCCGCAGATGCAGGTCGCGGCGAGCTTGATGACGGCATCCGTCGGGCGGGTGATGGTCGGCTTCTCACGGTCTTCGACCCGGACGTCGCCGGGTCCGAGCATGATGACTCCACGCATGTGGGGGTTCTCCTTCTGGCGATGAGAGTTGTACCTCCAGTCTGAAGACGGATGCCGAGGGCTGGGAGGGGCTGGCGTTACCTCCCAGCGTGTGAGCGGAAGGCGTACGTTCGATGTATGGACACCCGCAGCGAGGTGCGCGAGTTCCTCTCCACGAGGCGCGCCCGACTGACCCCCGACCAGGCAGGGCTCCCCGCGTTCGGAGGCAATCGCCGGGTTCCGGGACTCCGCCGCGAGGAGGTCTCCCTGCTCGCCGGAGTCAGCGTCGACTACTACACGCGTCTCGAGCGTGGCGACCTCTCCGGGGTGTCGGACAGCGTGCTCGACGCGCTCGCTCGCGCCCTGCAACTCGATGACGCCGAGACCGCGCACCTGTTCGACCTCGCCCGCGCGGCGAACGTCTCGCCCGTGGCGCGGAAGCCGCGCAAGAAGGCAGAGGCGATCCGCCCCAGCATCCAGCGCCTGCTCGATGCGATGACGGGCGCACCCGCACTCGTACGCAATAACTACTTCGACTATCTGGGAGCGAATGCTCTGGGCAAGGCGCTGTACGCGCCCCTGTTCACCGAGCCCATGCCGAACAGCGCGCGCTTTGCGTTCCTGAACCCGGCCGCGCACGACTACTACCTCGACTGGGATCGCGTCACGCGCGAGCTGGTGGCGGCGATGCGCGGAGAGGCCGGCCGCAACCCGTTCGACCGCCGCTTCAGCGATCTGGTGGGCGAGCTCTCGACGCGTAGCGATCGGTTCCGCACCCTCTGGGCCGCGCATGACGTGCGCTATCACCGTAGCGGCGTGAAACGGCTGCGGCATCCGGTCGTCGGCGAGATCGAACTCGTCTACGAGGCGTTCGAGCTGCCGGCGGATCCTGGTCTGCACATGTCGACGTATACGGCCGAGCCGGGCACGCCCTCCGACGAGAAGCTCAGAATGCTGGCGAGCTGGGTCGCGACCGAAGGCGCGAGCACCGACGCCCCGGCCTCCACAGAGGCCTGACCCGGAGACCTCGACGTCAAAGGACGAGGTCTCCGGGGGAGGACAGTTCCCGCCACCCCTCCGCCCGCAGCTTCTCGTCGCCTAGAACGTCGGCGGCCACGAGAGGACCGAAGTCGACGGATGCGAGCGCGGCGATCTCGGCGATCGGCACCTGGAAAGTGCGGAACGCGCCGAGAGGTGGGCTCGCGAGCAGCCCCTCCCGCGTGTCGATGAGTTCGGTCTGGTCGAGCACGAATCCTGCGGCGCGCAGTCCCGAAGGAGCCTGCCAGGCGGCGATCTTCCAGAACCTCAGCGGGATGCGGATGCCGCGATAGGGAGGGTCGTCCTCGGCGAGCACCGGCGCGGTGAACACGCTCACCCGCTGGTCGGTGGCCTCGGCGTACGCGAGCACGTGATCTTCGAGGCCGAGCCAGAGCTCTTTCGACTGGTTGAAGCCGGCCGCCTGCGGAGCGGCGTTCGGATAGAAGAAGGTCGCCTCCATCGCATCGCGCGCGTCTGCAGTGCCGCCCCACCCCGGGTCGCGCCGGCGCACCAGATGCCCGCGGTCCAGGTCATTGCGCGCATAGACCTCCGGCCCGGTCTGCTCGCCGTCGTCGATGCGCGGATCGAGGCGCCACTCGCCCGTGCGCGGCAGATCGAGGAGCAGGCGACCGTCGATGTGGACCGCCGTGACGGCGGCGAGCCGGCGCTGCGGGTCGAGCAGTACCGAGAACCGCGGGTAGGCGAGTTCTCGCACCGGTCGCGCGGGTCGAGGAAGCGGTACGCCGGTCGCGAGGAAGTCGGAGTCGTAGCCGTCGGTCATGCTCTCATCGTGCCCGACCCCGCCGACATCCGGTCCTCGGCGACGCGCTTGTTCCGCACGATTTCTCACGGCGTCAAGGTGAGCAGGGCCTTCCGATCGTGCGTCATACTCGACCTCGGAGGTCGATCATGACAGCAACGCCCGAGCGCACCGACGGGAGAAGACTGCGCCCGCGCATCTGGATCGGTCTGGTGGCGCTCGTGGTGTACATCCTCTTCGCCGCGGGCCTCGGGAACGTGCTCGGCGGCCTCGCCGGCGACGACGCGACGGCCGAGTTCGCCCTGTCCCACCTCATCCCGCTTCCGATCGCGATCGGGCTCGCTCTGCTGTTCGTGCGCTGGGCAGGCTGGTGGGGTCCGGTGTGGCGCGAGACCCCGACCGTTCGTCTCAATCCGCGGCGCTGGTGGCTCGTCTCGATCCCGATGTTCGCCCTGCTCATCCCGCTGGGTCAGGTCTTCACGACTCCGTGGGCCGATCGTGCCGTGTCGTTCATCCTCATCGTGGCGGTCGGCACGCTGCTCGTGGGGCTCGGCGAGGAGCTCGTGTGCCGCGGCATCCTGCTCGTCTCGGTGCGCGAGCGTCATGGTGAGTTCGTCACGCTGCTCGTGACGGCTGTCGCCTTCGCGTTGGCTCACGTCTACTCGAGCATCTGGCATAGGCTGCCACCGGCAGCGATCGCTTTCCAGGTCTCGTTCCTGGCGCTGAGCGGAATCACCTTCTACTGGGTCCGGCGGGTGAGCGGTCGGCTGTGGGTCGCGGTGCTCATCCACGCGTTCACCGACTTCGTCCTCTACGTGGGCGCGGAAGCGGGCAACCCGGCCGAGGCCCTCCCCGAGGCGTCCTCGGATCCGGGCAACCCCGTCTCGGCGATCGCGCAGATCCTGCTCATGGCCGTGGTGCTCGCGAGCGTGGTGAGCGTCATCCGGGAAGACCTGCGCACCCGCCGAGCCGCACGCAGCGTCTAGCCCTCAGCGGTCAGGATTGCCACCACGCGACATCTGGATTCATCTCTGCGGCAAGCTTTCCGAAGGCAGGATAGTCCTTGCGAAAGACTCCCTCCGGCGTCAGATAGAAGCAGCCACGGCGGAATGCTTCCTCGAGCGTCGCGAACATAGCGGTCAGCGACATGAATTCGATCGGGTGTTCATCCTCGTCGATGAGGAAAAGGCGAATAGGCGTATCGCCAGGGGTGCTCAGGTCGACGACGTAGAAGTCCCCGCCTCCGTTGGCGAACAGAGGGAGCCATCCCGGCGTCCAGCGCGCGTCGTCGACGAAGGCTCGATAGTTCGCCACCGTCTCCTCCAGCGAGGTGAAATAGAAGGCCGGCCATAGCGTTATCCGGCCGATGGCGGCGTCGGTGTCCGCAATTCCGTCGTGCCACCCGTACAGGGCTTCGATTTCCTCAGTGGAACGCAACCCGATGCTGTTCAGTGAATCCCGCACGCGGTCTGCCGAGGTACCGTTCTGCAGCTGCTGGAGAAGCGTGGTGCGACCCAGGTTTCGGTTGGCCTCCTCGATCGCGGAAAGAGAATGGAGAAGTCCGTCGATCATCATGGTCCAAACGCTACGTGGAATTGGTCACCGGGGTTGACGCCATTGTTGCGGTAGAAGCTGCTCAGTTTCCCACCTTGGTGGTTCTGCGCGGCCTGCCTCAAGGGACCGCGATCGCGACACCGGTCAGCTCTTCGGAGATCTCCCAGACGCGCCGCGCCTCCTCCTCGCTCCGCAGCCGGGAGAAGAGCCGCTGCTCGCCGGGGGCACCGCCGAGATGCCCGATGCCGCTCGGACCGTAGAAGCGGCGGCGCTGCGCCTCGGGCGAGGTCGCCGCGAACAGGGCGGGAAGCGCCGCAGTCTCGGGCGTGCCGGCCACGATGCCGCGGGCGGAGCCCCAGCGGATCAGTCGCACCCCGAGCGTGTCCTGCGCCCGGCCGAGTTCCGGACGTGCGGCCAGCAGACTCGTGGGTGCGATGCCCGGGTGCGAGAGGTTGCTGGTGATTCCCCAGCCTTCGGCCTCGCTGCGCCGATCGAGCTCGAGCGCGAACATACCGAACGCGATCTTCGACTGGCTGTAGGCGTGCATGCCGTTGTACGACCGCTCCCAGTTGAGGTCGTCCCAGTGGATGGATCGCTCGTTGGCCGCGATGCTGATCTGCGAGGTGACACGCGCCTCTCCCGCTCGCAGCAAGGGAAGCAGCCCGGCGACGAGCGCGAAGTGGCCGAGATGGTTCGTGCCGAACTGCAGCTCGAAACCGTCTGCGGTGGTCTGTCGATCGGGCGGAGTCATGACCCCCGCGTTGTTGATGAGCAGGTGGACGGGCCGCCCGTCGGCTCGCATGCTCTCGCCGAAGGACTCGATCGACGCCAGCGACGACAAATCGAGGGGCAGCAGGGTGACTTGCGCGTCCGGAGTGCGCGACCGGATGCCGGCGACCGCGGCCTCGCCTTTGGAAAGGTTGCGGACAGGGAGCACGAGATCCGCGCCGGCGGCGGCGAGACGCGCGGCGATCCGCAGCCCGATGCCGTCGCTCCCCCCGGTGACGACGGCGCGACGGCCGATCAGGGACGGGACGGTGATGTCGATGGTGCGTGGCATGGCAGGTGCTCCTTCAGGTCTCCTCCACCTTCGCCGCTGCGCGCCGAGCCATCCAGGACTCGTCGATCAGTGGATGCCGCATCAGAGGCATGTCAGGATCATCAACGACGAGAGGATGCCGGTGGCATGGAGATCGACAGGGCGGGACTGGCGGAGTTCCTCCGACGACGACGCGACGTGCTGCAACCGGAGGACGTGGGTCTGCCCCGGGGGCAGCGGCGCCGGACCGAGGGCCTCCGGCGCGAGGAGGTGGCGGCGCTCAGCCATATGTCCTCCGACTACTACGCACGCCTCGAACGTGGCAGCGGCCCTCTGCCGTCCGAGCAGATGATCGCGTCCATCGCCCAGGGCCTGCATCTGTCCGTCGATGAACGAGATCATGTCTTCCGGCTCGCCGGACATCACCCGCCGACCAGGGGAGCAGAAGGCGATCATGTGTCGCCGGGGATGCTGCGCATCCTCGACCGGCTGCAGGACACGCCCGCAGAGATCGTGACGGAGCTGGGGGAGACGCTCCGTCAGACCACGCTCGGCGTCGCGCTCACCGGCGACACGGCGCAGCTGACCGGACCGCAGCGCAGCATCGGCTTCCGATGGTTCACGGATCCGCAGTCCCGTGCTCTCTACGACCCGCGCGACCACGCGTTTCTCGCGAGGCTGTGGGTCTCGGGCCTACGCGAGGTCATGGCGCGCAACGGGCCTGAGTCGCGTGCTGCAGAGCTCTGTCGGCTGCTGCGCGAGGAGAGTGCGGAATTCCGGATGCTGTGGGAGCAGCAGGAGATCGGGCTGCGCCCGCGAGAGACCAAGCGCTTCCTGCATCCCGAACTCGGAGCGCTCGATCTGTCGTGCCAGAGCCTGGTCGACCCGGCATCCTCGCAGGCGCTCCTGGTCTACACCGCCGCCCCGGGATCGGAGAGCCACGAGAAGCTGCGGCTGCTCTCCGTGCTCGGGCCGAGATATGCGCACTGAGAGGCGAAAGACATGACTGGTGTGCCACGCCGCGATCGCCCGCCGGTGCGCGGCGCGGTCGTGGACGACATGACCCGGTGCGTCCACTACCGGAGCGCCGTCGACATCATCGCGATCCGGTTCGCCTGCTGCGGCGAGTACTACCCGTGCCACCTCTGCCATGAAGAGGCTGCCGGGCACCCCGCCGAGCAGTGGCCGCTCGATGCCCGTGCGGAGAAGGCGATCCTGTGCGGCGCGTGCGGGGACGAGTTGTCGATCGCCGACTACATCACCGTCACCGCATGCCCGAGGTGCCACTCACCCTTCAACGAGCGGTGCGCCCTGCACGCGCACCTGTACTTCGAGACCGACCTTCAGGAGTCACCATGACCGGCGCAGCATCCGTCACCTCCGTCCTCTTCGTGTGCGTGCACAACGCGGGCCGCTCTCAGATGGCGGCCGGTTTCCTGCGCGACATCGCAGGGGACCGCATCGAGGTGCGCTCCGCCGGATCCATGCCGGCTGATCAGATCAACCCGACCGCCGTCGAGGCGATGGCCGAACTCGGCATCGACATCACCGCCGAGCAGCCGAAGGTGCTCACGACCGAGGCCGTCCAGGCATCCGATGTCGTGATCACCATGGGCTGCGGCGACGCATGCCCGTTTTTTCCCGGCAAGCGGTACGAGGACTGGACGCTCGATGACCCCGCCGGCCAGGGTATCGATGCCGTACGTCCGATCCGGGACGACATCCGCGCGCGGATCGCGCAGCTCGTGAGCGAGTTGGTCTGATTCGATCGATCCGTCGACCGATCGCTGTCGGCGGATCCACAGGGAGCGGATCCCGCCCCCTGTATCCTGGAGATCCCAAGGGGAGTACTCCGATACGGTCGGGTCGTCATTACGGATGCGCGTCGCATCCCGGGCCACCGGTTCCTGAATGCAGGAATGGAGAAGACTTTGGCGCTGCTTTGTCACGCCAAGTCTGGAGCCACTATGGAAATCACCCCTCTGATCTGGATCATCACGATCGCGATCACGATCGCCTTCTTCGTCTACGAGTTCTTCGCTCACGTGCGGACGCCCCATGAGCCGTCCATCGGCGAATCGGCGCGCTGGTCGGCGTTCTACATCGGCCTGGCGGTGCTGTTCGGCGTCGGCGTCGGCGTCACCTCCGGATGGACCTTCGGAGGCGAGTACTTCGCCGGCTACCTCACCGAGAAGGCACTGTCGATCGACAACCTGTTCGTGTTCCTCATCGTGATGACCGGCTTCGCGGTGCCGAAGATCTACCAGCAGAAGGTGCTGATGATCGGCATCGTGATCGCCCTGATCCTGCGCGGCATGTTCATCGCGGTCGGCGCGACGCTCATCGAGAACTTCTCCTGGATCTTCTACCTGTTCGGCGCCCTGCTGCTGGTCCTCGCGTATCGCCAGGCTTTCAGCAACCACGAGGGCAACCCCGCGAACGGTCGTTTCATGACCTTCGTCCGTCGACACCTCCCCGTGACCGACGAGTACAACGAAGACAAGCTGACGGTCGTGAAGAACGGCAAGCGCTTCGTCACCCCGATGCTGCTCACGATCATCGCGATCGGGTTCATCGATCTCGTGTTCGCCGTCGACTCGATCCCGGCGATCTACGGGCTGACCGACGAGGCGTACATCGTCTTCACCGCCAACGCCTTCGCGCTGATGGGGCTGCGCCAGCTGTTCTTCCTCATCGGCGGACTCCTCGAGCGCCTCGTCTACCTGGCTCAGGGTCTCGCCGTCATCCTCGCGTTCATCGGTGTCAAGCTCGTCCTGCATGCGCTCTACGTCAACGAACTGCCCTTCATCAACGGCGGTGACCCGGTACTCTGGGCGCCCAAGATCCCGATCTGGTTCTCTCTGCTGTTCATCGCCGCGACGATCACGGTCGCGACCGTCGCGAGCCTGATCAAGACCCGCGGTGATCGCGGGAGCACCGACGAGCTTCCGTCGGCGACGGCGGAGCCACAGAAGGAGCTCTCCTGACGCGAGGTGCTTGCTTCGCCGACGGCTGCTACAGCGTCGAGCCCGAGCCCGAGCCCGAGCCCGAGCGCCGCGCGCACCTCTTCCTGCTCCTCGTCGTCGTCGCGATGCCCGATTGACGCCAGTCCGGCGCCGGCATCCGACATCCACTCAGGCAGGGAAGCGGATGCCGGTCATGCGTTCGGCGGCTGCCCAGAGCGCGGCCCCGGTCGCCGGCGACCGCACCTCGTCCGACGCGGTCACACGCGCGGGCGCGCCGCGGAACTCGAGCATGCCGCCAGGGCCCCAGTACTCGCCGCTCATGGCCTCGGGCGACGTGGCCGCGTGGATGAGAGGTGCGGCACCGTCGTCCTTTCCCTGTACGAACGGCCGACTCAGTGCGGCCAGTGCCCGGACAGGAGCGGGTACCTGTGCGAGCCCGGGACGCGGCGCGGTCAGCGGATCGACCGCATACCCCGGATGCGCGCAGAGCGCGGAGAGCGCCGAACCCGACCAGCGCCGGTCGAGCCCGACCGCGAACGCCATCAGCGCGGCCTTGGAGCGGCCGTACTGCCGCAGCGACGACCCGCGCCACGGGTCCGCGAGGCGGTCGGGGTCGAGGCGGGCGAAGCGATGGGCGATCGAGCCGACCGCCACCACTCGCGCATCGTCGTCGAGGAGGGATGCGACCTGTGCCAGGAGGGCGAAATGCCCGAGGAAGTTGGTGCCGATCATCAGATCGAAGCCGTCCGCGGTGCGTGCGTCCGGCCGAGCGGTCTTGACCCCGGCGTTGCAGATGATCGCGTCCAGCCGCTCGCCGATCTCTCCAGCGGCGCTGCGGATGCTGTCGAGGGAGCCGAGATCGACCGGGATGACGCGCAGATCCGCCTCTGGAACGTGCGTGACCACGGCGTCCACCGCGGTCCGCGCACGCTCGGGCGACCGGCATCCCAGCAGCACCCGCGCGCCTCGTGCGGCGAGCTTCTCGACGCACCAGTAGCCGATCCCGGCATTGGCTCCTGTGACGAGGATCGTTCGTCCGACCAGCTCGTGCGCGTGCGAGGGACGAGAATCCATCCCCTCAACCTACGCGCTCAGTCGTGCGGCTCGAGGTCGTGCACGTGCTCCTGCTCATCGAAGATCATCCCGACCGAGGTCGCGCAGGCGTCACCCTTCCATGCCTCGACGCCCTCGCGCACCGCGAACGCCGCGATGACCAGGCCGGCGACGGCATCCGCCCACCACCAGCCCAAAAGCGAGTTCGTGAGCAGACCGACGAGGACGGCGGCGGACAGGTACGCGCAGATGAGCGTCTGCTTCGAATCGGCGACGGCGGTGGCAGACCCGGCCTCGCGTCCGGCCCGCCGCTCCGCAATCGAGAGGAAGGGCATGATGACCACGCTGACGGCCGTCAGGACGATTCCGACCGTGCTGTGCTCCGGGCGTTCACCCGTGAACAGGGCGCCGACGGATGTCACGGTGACGTAGATCGCGAGAGCGAAGAAGGCGACGGCGATGACGCGCAGGGTCGGCTTCTCCCAGCGCTCGGGATCGCGCCGCGTGAACTGCCAGGCGACGGCCGCGGCGGAGAGCACCTCGATCGAGGAGTCGAGGCCGAACCCGACGAGAGCGGCAGAGGAGGCCACCGATCCCGCGGCGATCGCGACGCCGGCTTCGATCAGGTTGTAGCCGATGGTGATCGCGACGATGAGGCGGATGCGGCGATGCAGGATCTCGCGTCGCGCGGCGGTGAGCGTCGACATCAGCAGGTGCAGCCTTCGCCGTCGCAGCAGTCCGGTTCGACGATCAGCGACACGCGCATGAACTCGTCGAGCGCGGGTGCGAGGTGGGGATCGGTGAGGCGATAGCTGCTGCGTCGGCCGTCCGGCGTGCTCTCGACGAGCCCGCAGCCGCGGAGGCAGGCCAGGTGATTCGACATCATCTGTCGCGAGACGCCGAGCGCGTCGGCGAGTTCGGCCGGGTACCGGGCGGAGCTGCGCAGGGCGAGCAGGATGCCGGCTCGCGTCGGATCCGAGAGAGCGTGGCCCAGACGGGCAACGGCTGCGGTGTGGGTCAGGGATGCCGTGGCAGTGCTCATCCGGCAATAGTACAGAGTCGGCTGAACTCAGCGAAATCTGAACAGAGGATCAGTACGCGATCTCGGTCTGGACGATCAGCTCGCCGATATCTCCGTTCGCGTCGACGTGATGGAGTGACACCGTGTGGTGTCGGACGCCCGCGGGGAGAGTGACTTCGCCGTACCAGGCGCCGTCCGGGGCGAGTTCCCCAGGCGTGCCGACGACGTCGCCATCGATGAGGACGGCGACGAGGGCGCCGGGGGATCCCGAGACCGAGATCCGTGCGATCGGCTGGCATGCCGGATCCGCGGTG
This sequence comes from Microbacterium sp. SA39, assembly GCF_000967865.1. Lineage (GTDB taxonomy): Bacteria > Actinomycetota > Actinomycetes > Actinomycetales > Microbacteriaceae > Microbacterium. The sequence continues at coordinate 125,820 of NZ_JXRU01000035.1, read as the reverse complement.
ACCTGCTCGACCGTGACGGACAGGTACCAGGTGGAGGCGACCGTTCTCGCGGACGTGGGCGAGGGAGCGACTGACCTCGACGACTCCGCCGCGGGCGCGTCCGGCACGGCGTGGTCGACCCGCTCGCCTCCGCCGTCGACCGGTGGGGGGTCGGAGGGGGCCGCAGGAGCGGGAACGATCGGAGGGATCGCGGGGGCCCTTCCCGGCGGCGGAGTCGCCGTCGGCGGGCCAGGAACAACCGATGCTCTGTCCGGCAGGGTGAACGACGCCGGAGCCGGCAGCACGTCGTCGGAGGATGCTTTCGGCGCCTCCCGTGCAGGCAGCGCGACCGCGGGGACACCGGCCCCCGCGGCATCCGGCGCCGGGGGAGTGCGCACGAGCAGGCCGCCCCCGACGGCGAGGGCCACGGCGACGGCCGCAGCGGCGGGCCAGAGCACCGGTGCAGCGACGGCGACCGCCGCGGACGCCTCGCCGACGGAGAAGAGCCCCGGGGCGATGACCAGCCCTGCGCCGCCCACGAGAAGCGGACCGAGGGTGATGGCACGCGCCAGGCGCCGAGCCTCTCCTGCTGCCTCGCGGCAGTCGGCGCAGGAGGCGAGATGTTCGGTCACGAATTTCTGCGGACGTGGCCCCAGGTCGCCCTGCGCATAGGCGCCGAGCAGTTCGATCACGCGCGCATGGACGGAGCCGGCCGGCGCGCGACGGAGATGCGCACTGATCCAGGCCTTGCGCAGCCCGTCCCGCGCGCGGTACGTCAGGGCCGACACCGCGTTCGCCCGCAGACCCAGTGCCTCGGCGATCTCCCGCGGCGGGAGGCGCTCCACCTGACTCAGCCACAGCGCATGCTGCCAGCGTTCCGGCAGAGCGCAGAAGGCCTCGGCGAGTGCCGCTGAGTCCACCATCGCTTCGGGCTCGATCGTCCCGATGAGCGAATGCGGGGGTTCCACGTCCTCGAGCGGCACGGTCGTCGGCGTGCGGCGGGCGGCGGTCATCCAGGTGTTCCGCACGGTGGTGAGCAGATACGGCCGGAATCTCTCCTCGGGGCCTCTGCCCGCACGCAGCAGCTGCAGGATGCTCAGGAATGCGTCCGAGACCACATCCTCCGGATCCGGCGGCGCCGCACCGAGGCTGCGCGCATAGGCGACGGCGATGGGCGAGTACCGGCGCCAGAGTTCGGAATAGGCGCGTCGATCACCCTGGCGACTGCGGTGGAGCAGCTCGGCATCCGTGGGGGCGGCAGCGTCCTCGTCGATGCTGATGATCGGTCCTCGCGCTTCCTGCCGTGCTCGTCCGGCTTCCCGCACGATGCCGAACACTGTATATCGATCCGGCTGTCACGACGGAATCATGACGACGAAGAACGAGAAGCGGGTGGGGTCCTGGGGAGGACCCCACCCGATGGCCGCTCGATGTGAGGGGTGGGCGGCCGGTTGACGGTGCGGGACCGATATCCCCAAAGGCCCGCCTTCCGTCATAAGCAAGACCCCGGTATCGCGAGATCATGACGCGAGTCCACGAAATCCGTCGTCGGCAGGTCCGACTCAGCGGACGGCGTAGACCGCGCCGCCGACGATGACGGCCACGGCGGTGGTCCAGCCGATGATGGCGAGGGCCTGCCAGAACAGCACCCGCGCCTTGCCGACTCCGGCCGCGGCGAGCATGGTCGCGGTGAACTGGGTCGGGAGCAGCAGCGGACCGAGCAGGCTCACACCCGGAACGCCGTAGCGCTCGAAGGCCCGCTGGAACTTCTCGCGGCGTGCGGCTTTGCGGTCCGGTTCCGGGGCCGCGCCGTCCGTCACAGCCGGTGCATCCGTGCCGGACCCGCCGTTCACGAGGGCGGGCTCGGTGACGCGTGAGCGATTCTTGATGGCGCTGCGCGCACCCGAACTCGCCAGGACGAGCACTGCGACGCAGAGGAAGTTGCCGACCATCGCGGAGATGGCGGCGACGACAGGGTGGATGCCGCCGATGATGCCGATGCTCGCTGCCCCCTCTCCTTCGATGAAGGGGATCGCGCCGGCGAGGGCGACGATGAGCGGCTGCACGAGGTCGGGGACCTGAGCGACCCAGTTCTGGAAGATCTCGATGAGGTTCATGAGAACAGTCCATCGCTCCGGCGCCTCGGGTGACAGTGCCGGAGCGTCACCGCTTCCCGGGTGGATCGCCCGCCGCGACCGTGACATCTGTCACACCCGTATGGTGTTGAGCGTGACCAGCAGCACCGAGCCCGTCGCCCCCGAGGAACCGTACCCGGGAGCCCTGTACCTGACCCGCGGAGTCAACGCCACGTGGTGGTACACGGCATCCGCAGTCCTGTTCATCGAGCTCATGGTCATGAGCTTCTGGGTGCTCACTGTCGGAGCCACCGATACGCGCGGGGCTCTCGTGCTCTTCATCGCGGTCGGGGGAGTGATCTGGTGCGCGTCGACCCTCCTGCTGCTGCTCGACTATCGCCACCGTATCGATGCGGGACCGGGAGTTCCGTGGAGGCGACTCGCCTTCCCCCTGCTCGTCGCCGCCGCGTTCGGCGCGGTCGCCGGGCCACTGGCCGACAGCTGGCAGCTGGCCGCGATGCCTCTCGTGCAGTCGTTGGTGCTGCTGAACTGGCCCCGCGGGGTTCGTTTCCGGGTGGTCATCGCCGCGACCGTGCTCCTGGGGGTGCTCGCTTTCGTCGACGCATCCGCCGATGTGCTCGGTGCGGGGACTCCCTGGCTGGTGCCTTTCGCGATGGGGGCCCTGCTGCCGTCGATGACCGTCAGTTCGCTGTGGTTCTGGGACGTGATGGTGACCCTCGATCGCGCCCGGGCGTCGGAAGCCCGGCTCGCGGCGACGCAGGAACGATTGCGCGTCGCGACCGATGTGCACGACCTGCAGGGGCACCATCTCCAGGTCATCGCTTTGCAGTTGGAACTCGCGGAGCGGCTGCTGCCACGCGATCCGGATGCCGGCATGGAGCAGCTCCGTGCCGCGCGGGTCAGCGTGGACGAGGCGCGCCAGGGGACGAGAGACCTGGCGACGCGCTACCGTTCCGTCCCCTTGAGCGATGAGCTCGCCAATGCGAGGGACCTCCTGCGCGCCGCTGGCCTCGAGGTGGAGGCCGTCATCGATCCCGGGGCCGCCGCCGCACCGGCATCCGCTCTCGGTCCGGTGATCCGCGAGACGACGACCAACGTGCTGCGGCACGGGGGAGGGCGCCGCGCTCACCTCGCCCTCACCAGGACAGCGGATGCCTGGCGCTACGAGATCGCCAACGACGCGGTGCCGGGCCTCGATGTCGGAGACGACGGCTCGGGCCTCGCCGGCATCCGCCGGAGGATCGAGGAGGCGCAGGGCACTCTCGACGTGCGCGCGGAGGCGGACGAGTTCGTGGTGATCGTCACGGTGCCCTCGACCGGGGAGGAGATGCAATGATCAGGGTGTTGCTCGCGGACGACGAGGGCATGATCCGGTCCGCGCTCGCCGCCCTGCTGCGGCTGGAGGACGACATCGACGTCGTCGCGGAGTGCGCGGACGGGGAGCAGGCCGTCGCCGAAGCTCTGCGCCTGCAGCCCGACGTGTGCCTGCTCGATCTCGAGATGCCGGGGCTCGACGGCGTGCAGGTCGCGGAGCGGCTGAACAAGGCGATCGCGACGCGGTGCGTGGTGGTCACGCGTCACGCGCGGCCGGGAGTGCTGCGCCGGGCGCTGGCATCCGGAGTCGCGGGATTCCTGCCGAAGTCGCGCGGTGCCGACGAGGTCGCGGCGGTGATCCGCCGGGTCGCTGCCGGAGCGCGCTATGTCGATCCGGAGATCGCCGCCGACGCCCTCAGCGACGAGCGCTCGCCGCTCACCGACCGTGAGCTCGATGTGCTGCGGGCCGGACGACGTGGTGAGACGACCGGGCAGATCGCCCGCACTCTCGCGCTGGCACCGGGAACGGTGCGCAATCACATCTCTGTGATCCTCGGCAAGCTGCATGTCGGCACCCGGCAGCAGGCCGTGCTCATCGCCGAGGAGCGCGGTTGGATCTGACGGAGCGCGCGCCTACTTCGGCGGCGTGCTGACGAGCTTGGATCTGCCGATGGCTGCTCCGGCGGCGATCAGGGCGAGGGGCTCGCCACGGAACGACGGCTCCTCGAACTCGAAGGGGCGCTGCCGACGTCGCTGTTCTGATCGGCCGCGGCATCCGTCATCGCGTCGTCGACGGTCTTCGCCGCCTGAGAGAATGGAGGCGCCGAGTCCCGATCTGAGGAGCCCACGTGCAGTTCATCTCCACCCGCGGCGGCATGCAGCCGCAGTCGTTCAGCGAGACGCTGCTGGAGGGCCTCGCGCCCGACGGAGGACTCGCCGTTCCCGAGGTCCTGCCGACGGTCGACGGTGAGACGCTCGAGCGGTGGCGCGCACTGACGTACCCGCAGCTGGCGACCGAGGTGCTGGGTCTCTTCGCGACCGACATCCCGCGCGCAGATCTCGCGCGGATGACGGCGGCTGCCTATGAGGACTTCCCGGCGAGCGTCGTCCCGCTGCGGGCGATCGACGACGATCTCACGCTCGTCGGGCTCTCCGAGGGCCCGACGCTGGCGTTCAAGGACATGGCCATGCAGTTCCTCGGCCAGGTGCTCGAGTACACGCTGGAGCGTCAGGATGCCGTGCTCAACATCCTCGGGGCGACGTCGGGCGACACCGGCTCCGCCGCCGAGCACGCCCTGCGCGGCAAGGAGCGTGTCGCCGTGTTCATGCTGTCTCCGCAGGGGCGCATGAGCGCGTTCCAACGCGCACAGATGTTCTCGATCGATGACGAGAACGTGCACAACATCGCGGTCGAGGGAGTCTTCGATGACTGCCAGAACCTCGTCAAGCACCTCGCCGGCGACCTCGTCTTCAAGCGCTCGCAGAACCTCGGCGCGGTCAACTCCATCAACCTCGGCCGTATCGCCGCGCAGGTCGTCTACTACTTCTGGGCCTGGCTGCGGGCGACGGATGCCGGGGGCTGGACCGAGCTCTCCTTCACGGTGCCGTCCGGCAACTTCGGGAACATCCTCTCCGGCTTCTACGCCCGCCAGATGGGCCTGCCGATCCGTCGCCTGGTGCTCGCCGCCAACGAGAACAACGTGCTGGACGAGTTCTTCCGCACCGGGATCTACCGCCCGCGCAGCGCGGCGCAGACGCTGGCGACCTCCAGCCCCTCCATGGACATCTCGAAGGCCTCGAACCTCGAGCGCTTCATCTTCGAGCTGGTCGGACGCGACGCCTCGCGGGTCGTGGGTGCCTGGCACGATCTCGAGGAGCAGGGCTTCTTCGACTTCTCGGCCGACCTCGAGCGCTTCGTCGACGAGTTCGGCATCGTGAGCGGCACGTCGACCCACGACGACCGTCTTGCCACGATCCGCTCGGTCTACGAGACGACCGGCGAGGTCATCGACCCGCACACGGCCGACGGCGTCCGGATCGCGCGCGAGTACCTGGAGCCCGGCGTGCCGATGCTCGTGCTCGAGACCGCCAAGCCCGAGAAGTTCGCCGAGACGATTCGCGAGGCGATCGGCGTCGAGCTGGCCTATGCGCCGGAGCTGCGCGAGATGCTCGGCGCCCCGCAGCACGTGACGGAGATGGCCGACGACGAGCATGCGCTCCGGGCGTTCATCGAGAAGAACGCGCTGCACTGAGCCGACGTCGGCCGGCGCCGCCTTCGCTCTACTCCGGATCGCCGTGCAGCCTCCAGGCGATGCCGAAGCGGTCGACGAGCATCCCGAACGTTCCGCCCCACGGCGGGACATCGAGCGGCATCGTGAGGGTCGCGCCTTCGGAGAGCTTGTCCCAGACCTGCTGAGTGACCTCTTGCGTGTTGCCGCTGAGCGATACCGAGATGCCCTGCGGCTTCTCATACGTCATGCCGTCCGGCGTGTCGGAGGCCATCAGCACGAGGCCGTCCGGCGTGTTCAGCTGACCGTGCATCACGAGGTCCTGCTGACTCGGATCCTGGACCATGTCAGGGAAATCTCCGAAGACGCTGATGCCGAGTTCGCCGCCCAGGACGCTCTGATAGAACTCCAGGGCCGGACGGGCGTCGGTGCGGAAGGACAGATACGGGTTGAGATCTGGCATGAACGACTCCGGGAGGTGAAGGGCGTGGCCGCCGGACGGCGGTGCACGTCATTCTTCGCCGCGAACGGAGCGGCTGCAAGGGGTTCTGCCTCAGGCGGGTAACGCCTTGACCGCGGCGGTCAGCACCTGGGGGACCGTCGGCACGCCCTCGGCGCGGAACACCTCGGCCCCGTCCTCGTCGCGGATGATGACCGTGGGCGTGAAGCGGATGTCGAGCGCCTCGGCCGCATCAGGCTCCCGGGCGACATCGATCTCGGTGACCGTGGCGTCGGGAAGGAAGCGCACCGCGTCGGCGAGCACCGACCGGGTGCGTGCGCAGGCGCCGCAGAACGAAGATGACACGAGGGTGAGCTCCATGTGCACCTCTTCTCCGTAACGCCGCGGCTCTACGGATGCAACCGCGGGATGCCGTCCGCTGTTCCCGGCTCGGCGGACGCGCTCAGAAGTCGGTGCGCTTGACGAGACCGCGGTTCGTGCGGATGTGGTCGTAGTCCCATAGGATCTGCCGAGCCGCGGAGAGCCATCCCGCCAGGCCGTCGGTGTCGATCTCGTCGGCGTCGGTGAAGCGCACCTCCGCAGCCTCGAAAGAGCCGGACGGCGCGAGGCCGACGGTCACTCGCCTCTGTCCAGACCGAACGTGCGCTTCACGAGAGCGCGCACATCGCGATCGAGTCCTTCGATCTTCGTATTGACGGAGTCGAAGCGCATGTTGACCGCATCGAATCGCGAGTTGACCGCGTCGAAGCGCGCGTCGACCGCGACGAATTTCTCGTCGACGGCGTCGAACCGGCCGATCATCTCCCGGCGCAGCCCGCCGATCTCCCCGCGGAGCTCCCCGCGCAGCCCGCCGATCTCCCCTCTCACGCCGCTGATCTCGGCACGGAGCACGCGGATGAAGAGGGTCGACACGATCGTGAGCATGCCGAACATCAGGGCGATGACGGCACCGATCACGGTCCAGGTCTGCGGTTCGGTCAAGGCGGGCACCCTCTCATTCTCTGCGGATCACCCCATCCTGCCAAGGGGCCTGTGGCCGCGGCGGCGGATCGCGATAACTCGATCTGTGACGCCGTTGTGCAGAAGCGGTGCGGAGGGAGTCAGCCGGCCCTCGGCTCCGCCCGCGGGTGCAGCACACCGGATGCCGCGCCGAGCACCGCCCCGACGACGGTGTCGACGATCCGTTCCCAGGCCACGTCCATCGCGCCGATCTCCCCTGTCGCCGCACCCGTGAGCAGCAGAACCAACGGGGTGATGAACACCAGCGCGAGCGCGTAGTGACGCACCACGACCAGTTCGATCGCGAACTGCAGAGCGGCGAGGAGCAGGGCGAGCCAGAGCCCCGACGGATGCAGGAGCGCGAGCAGTGCGTACAACCCGGCGCCGACGACAGTGCCGAGCATCCGATGCAGTCCGCGCTCGAAGGCGGCTCTCCGCGCGGCGGCGACACCGATGACCGCCACCGCCGAGCCGACGATCCAATACGTGCGCGCAGGGTCGATCACGAGGCCGAGAAGCACGCCGAGCACCGCGACGAGCGCCACCCGCAGGATCAGCACTCGGGTCCCGCCGTCGAACGACGGCCCCGGCAGCAGCTCCGGCAACGACCTCGGGGCCGTCGCCCGGGCGCGGGGGAGGAACAGAGGAGTCAGCGCGACGAGGTACGAGAACACGCACCCCGCGGCGAGGGCGGCGATGTAGACCACGGGCGTGATCGAAGAGACGACGATCACGTGCGCGGAGAGGCCGAAGACGAGGATGAAGAACAACGGTCCGGGCGGTCCGAGGCGGAAGCCGAAGGCGAGAGCGGCCGAGACGATCGCCACGATCACGACGCCCGCGCTCACCAGCCACGGGTTCGGCGCGACCAGCACGCCGAGAGTGGCGCTGAGCACGAGGCCGGCGGCGACCAGCGGAAGAACGCGCGCGCGGTCGACGACCGGCGCAGATCCGACGAACAGCACGGTGAAAGCTCCGCTCGCGGCGATGTAGCCGAGCGCGGGCTGGCCGAGAAGCGTCATCAGAGCGATCGGAACGCCGATGCCCGCCGCGGCCTGCAGCGCCAGGGGCCACCGCGGGCCTCGCGACGGGGCGAAGGCGAAGAGGCTCACCGCTCCATTGTCCTCCCGGCTCGCCCGCGGTTCAGCGCGCGGCGAGCCACTGGTCGAACGTCTCCGACCCGAGGTCGGCATCCGGACCGGGCAAGGCGTCTCCGGCGCGCATGCCCGCCATCCGCGTGTGGCCGGCGGCTCGAACCCGCTCGACGGTGCGCCGGCCGACACCGGTTCCTCCTGCGACGGCGATCCTCATTCGGTCAGGATATGAGACGACCGACGGCCAGCTCGCCCCGCGCGGACGCGCCCACGCTCGCTACGATGACGACTGTGACCACAGCCACCGTGCGCCCGGGCATCGCCGAGCGGCTCTCGCAGATGATCAGGATCCCGACCGTCTCGGCCGAGCTCGAGCAGCGCGGTCCGGCACCGTTCGAGGACTTCGTCGCCCTTCTCGCCGAGCTCTACCCGCTCACGCATGAGCACCTCCGGCTCGAGAGGCACACCGACTTCGGGCTGCTCCTCCACTGGACGGGGCGTGACACGGCATCCGATGGCCCTGTCGTGCTGATGGCCCACTACGACGTCGTGCCGGTCGACGAGAGCGATGCCTGGACGCACCCTCCTTTCGCGGGGGTGATCGCCGACGGCTCGGTGTACGGTCGCGGTGCCCTCGACGACAAGGGGCCGCTGATCGTGGTGCTGGAGGCGGTCGAGAACCTTCTCGCCGACGGCTTCGTGCCGGCGCGCGATGTGTATCTCTCCTTCGGCGGCAACGAGGAGACCTACGGGCACGCGGCCGAAGAGATCGCGCGGGTGCTCCGTGATCGCGACATCGTCCCGTGGCTCGTCGTCGACGAGGGCGGTGCCGTGGTCGACGCGCCGCTGCCCTTCGTTCCGGGGCGGGCCGCGATGATCGGCGTGGGGGAGAAGGGGGTGATGACCGTGCAGCTGACGGCTCGAGGTGCTGGCGGTCACGCCTCCGCACCCCCGTCGCTCACCGCCGTGCGGCGCATCGCCCGGGCTGTCGACCGCCTGGGACCTGCGACGTTCCGGCCGCGCACACCGGCGGCGATCGGACGGATGCTGTCGCAGCTGGCCACGCGGACGCCCGGCCCGGCCCGCCCTCTCTTGCGGCTGCTCGGCGCAGCACCTCTCCTCACCGCCCGGGTGTTCGCTGTGCTCGGCGGCGAACCCGCTGCGCTCATCCGCACGACGGTCGCTCCGACCATGCAGTCCGGCGGGACCGCGGCGAACGTGCTGCCCTCTCAGGCGTCGGCGACGGTGAACCTGCGCCTCGCGCTCGGAGAGACGACGCAGCAGACCGTGTTCCGGGTGCGTCGCCGCATCCGCGATCCGCTCGTGAAGGTCGAGGTGCTCGAGGCGAGCGAGCCGTCGCCGGAGTCGCCGACCGACAACGTGCAGTTCGCGCTGCTCGCGGCAGCCCTCGAGGTCTCCCATCCCGGCATCCCCGCCGTGCCCTACGTGATGATGGCGGCCACCGACTCGCGGCACTTCCACCGGTTCTCTCCCGCGGTCTACCGGTTCGCGCCGCTGGAGATGTCGAATGCCCAGCGCTCGTCGATCCACGGGGTCGACGAGAGCGTCGAGATCGCCGCCCTGGAGCGCGGGGAGCGCTTCCATCGTGCGCTCCTCGAACAGCTAGTCTGATGTCACCCAGGCACCCGAAGGAGACGCGATGACGCGCAACCGCACACTGGGCACCCTTGCCGTCGTCGTCGGCTTCCTCGCCTTCGTCGAGTTCACCAGCGGTGTGCTGCAGGGCTATTACACGCCGATGCTCACCGACATCGCCCGGCATCTCGGCATCCACGACGCCGACGTGAACTGGCTCGAAGGCGCTCAACTCATGCTGTCGGCGCTCGTCGTGCCGGCGTTCGCGAAGCTCGGCGACATGGTGGGCCACAAGCGGATGCTGATGATCTCGACCGCCCTTACCGCGGCAGCCGCTCTCGTGCTCCCCTTCACGGACTCCTTCGGCGTCTTCCTCGCAGCCTGGGCGCTGATGGGCTTCTACGTCGTCTGGCTTCCGCTCGAGATCGCACTCATCTGGTCGCGCTCGCGGCGGATGGAAGGACGCTCCTCGATCACGGCCAAGGCGGCAGGACTCCTCGTCGCCGCACTCGAAGGCGGCGCGATCATCGGCGCCCTGGTCGGCGGCGCACTGATCGACGTGCTTCCATTGACCGTCGTGCTGCTCGTACCGGCCGTGCTCATCGTGATCTGCTTCTTCGTGATCCTGTTCGGGGTGAAGGAGTCTCCGGATCCGACCGGCGGCCTGTTCGACACGGTCGGCCTGATGCTGATCTCACTCGCGCTGGTCTGCTTCACCGGAGGCCTGAGCCTGCTGCGCCTCGAGGGCGGGCTCGTGAACCCCTGGTCGTGGGCGGTCGTCATCGCGGGATTGCTGCTCGTGATTCCGTTCGTGCTGTGGGAGCTCCGCTGCGATGACCCGCTCATCGACGTGCGCATGTTCCGCTCACCCGCGCTGGGGCCGGTCTTCCTGACCGCCGGCCTGTTCGGGGTGAGCGTGTTGGGCGCCCAGGCGCCGCTGTCGACCTTCGCGCGCACCGACCCGGACGTCTACGGCTACGGCCTCGGCACGACCGGGTTCGCCACCTCGCTGATCATCGGCGTCTACCTGATCGCCATGATCGCGGGTGCCCTGCTGTTCCCGATCATCGCGCGACGACTGTCGCCACGCCTGACGCTGATGGGCGCATCTGTGCTGGTCGGAGTCGGCTTCCTGCTGTTCCTGCCGTTCCATGACACCTACGCCCAGGTCATCATCAACATGGTCATCGTCGGCCTGGGGTCGGGTGCCCTCGTCGCGGCTCTGCCGGCGGCCGCGGCATCCGCTGCTCCTGCTTCGCAGACGGGCGTTGCGACTGGTCTCACGAACTCGGTGAAGACCGTCGGCGGTGCGATCGCGTCGTGCGTGTTCGGCATCGCGCTGCTCAACGGGTTCGCGAGCACGGCCGCCGGAGCGGCCGAGGGCACGGCGGGGACGCTCGCGGGGTATTTCACCGTCTGGGTCGTGTGCGGCGTGACGGCGCTCGCCGCGGCCGTGCTGCTGCTGTTCGTGCCCAAGGAGGCCTTCACCGACCGGTCCGTCGAGGCGGAAGCTGCGCCGGTCGTCTGAGATCAGCCCTGCCGGATCGATCGCTCGGTGTCTTCGGGTGGCATCCCGGCGGCACCGCGTCGGTCGTCCTGTCCGAACGTGGCAGGGTCGACGGGCCGCTTCGCGCGTGGGAGGTTCGCCACGACGAGCAGATATGAATCCGTGACCAGGTCGTCGATCAGCTGTGACTCCAGGTCCTCGGAGGGGTGCACCGTGATCCAGTGCTTCTTGTTCATGTGGTACCCGGGAGTGACCGCGTCATACTGCTCCCGGAGCGCCTTGCTGTCCTCCGGGTCGGCCTTCAGGGTCACCATCGGGTCACCGGCGACATCCGTCATCAACAGGAACACCTTGCCCCGCACCTTGAACACCTCCCACTCGGGTCCGAACGGATACTCCAGAACGGCACCGGGGAGCTCCTCGACTCGTGCTCGAGCGCGCTCCTGCAGCTCCTCGCCATTCATGTGACCTCCTTCACCCGGGGTTCCTCCACTCTGCCGCATGAGGGGTCGGGCGGAGATCTTCTCCACCCGACCCCTACGCTCAGTCGCCCTTCACATTGACGAGCTGCCGCAGCGTGTGGCGGATCGACACGAGGCTGGCGGCATCCGCCATCACCTGATCGATCGGCTTGTACGCCTGCGGGATCTCGTCGATGAAGGCGCTCGTGTCACGGAACTCGATCCCGACCATCGCCTCCCGCAGCTGCTCGTGCGTGAACGTCTTCCGGGCCGTCGACCGGGAGAAGTTCCGGCCGGCGCCGTGCGGCGACGAGTTCAGCGACTGCGGGTCGCCGAGCCCCTCGACCACGTACGACGCGGTGCCCATCGAACCGGGGATGAGCCCGGGCCGACCGGCATCCGCCTGGATCGCACCCTTCCGCGACACCCACACCCGCTTGCCGTAGTGCATCTCCGACTCGGTGAAGTTGTGGTGGCAGTTGATCCGCTCCTGGTCCTCGATCGGGGTTCCGAGGAACTCCGACACCTGCCGCACGACCCGGTCCATCATCTCCTCCCGGTTCAGCAGAGCGAAGTGCTGTGCCCACCGCAGCTCCCGGATGTACGACGTGAACTCCGGCGTGCCCTCGACGAGGTAGGCCAGGTCGGGGTCCGGGAGGTCGATCCACCAGCGCTTCGCCAGCCGCTGCGCGACCGAGATGTGCTTCATGGCGATCTTGTTGCCGACGCCCCGCGAGCCCGAGTGCAGGAACAGCCACACCCTGTCGAGCTCATCGACCGACACCTCGATGAAATGGTTCCCCGAGCCGAGCGTGCCCAGCTGCAGGCGCCAGTTCTTCGCGTACTTCTCCGGGTCGAACTCGTTCTTCTCGGCGAGCGCCTCGAGCTCGGCGATACGGGGCTCGGCCGTCGCGACGACCTTGTTGTTGTAGCGTCCGGCCGACAGCGGGATGGCGCGCTCGATCTGCTCCCGGAGCTCCGAGAGCTCGCGACCGTCCAGGTCGCCCTTCGAGAACTGAGTGCGGACGGCGATCATGCCGCAGCCGATGTCGACACCGACGGCGGCGGGGATGATCGCGCCGAGCGTCGGGATGACCGAGCCGACGGTCGCCCCCTTGCCGAGGTGCGTATCCGGCATCAGCGCCAGGTGCGGATGGATGAACGGCATGCGTGCCGTGGTGTGCGCCTGCGCGAGTGTCTTCTCGTCGATCAGCGACGCCCACGACAGCAGCCGTGCGGAGAGCCTCTCCATGATTCCTTTCCTTCTGTGGGTGCCAGGCACAGGTCGGGGGATTCAAGAGAAAACGCCCCGGACCTGACGGTACGAGGCGTGAGAACTGCGGATGCTGTCACACGGCGCGCGCCGGAGGGTACGACTCGTAGCGGTCGTCGTGCTTCTGCTGAAGCGCGTCGACCGCGGCGAAGGGCTGATTCCGCAGGGCGGTCATCCGGTCGTCTCCTCGGCTGGCGTGCTGCGCCGGTCGGCACAGCTTTCCGAGAATAAGGCGCGACACGCCCGGGAGTCAAGCCTCGGCGCGCGGCGGGTTGTGCATGAACTCGATGCGGATGCCGTCGGCGTCCTCGACGAACGACGCGTAGTACCGGTCGGAGTAGCGCGGATACTCCTTGGGGTCACGGACCGCCGTCCACCCGGCATCGAGCGCGATGGCGTGCAGGCGATCGACATCGTCGCGGGAGTCCACGGACCAGGCCAGGTGCTGCCAGCCGACCCGCCCGTGTCGATGCGGACCGCTGTCCTCGTGCCACGTGTAGAGGATGATCTCGGTCTCGTCGCCGTTGTTCCACGAGATCGAATGATCGTCCTCGCCGCCGCTCTGATATCCGAGTGCTGTCAGCACCGGATGGAACTGCGCCCGGCCGCGCTCGAGGTCGTCGACGGTGATGCCCAGGTGATCCAGAAGAGCCATGCGACCAGTCTGCCGAACGAGCGGATGCCGCACTAGTGCGGAGCGTGGTACTCGGCTTCGCCGCGCTTCCAGTAGCCCTTCACCACAGCCTTCGACGTGTCCACGCCCCAGCGATCCAGCAGCGCCCGACCCGGCTTGACGATGGACTGCTCGGCCGCGATGAAGACGAACGGGTCATCGCCGACGACGTCGTCCGCCGTCAGCGACTCGAGGAAGGCGATCAGCGCCGAGCCCGAGGGGCCATCGCCGCGATGCAGCCATTCGACGTCGACCGGGCTGTCGAGCTCGATCTTTCGGCCTTCGGAGACCGTCTCGATCACGATGCGCGCAGGGGTGCCGTCGGGGATGAGGGCGGAGAAGCGGCGGATGGCGGGGATCGCGGTCTCGTCGCCGACGAGGAGCCACGATCCGGGTGCGCCCACGATCACGGCGGAGCCTCGCGGGCCGCCGACGCCGATCGAGGACCCCAGCGGAGCGGTGGCCGCCCAGGGAGCGGCGACTCCCGTGTCTCCGTGCACGGCGAACTCGACGTCGAGCCAGTCGTCGTCCCACGCCAGTGGCGTGTACTCGCGGCTGGGTGCGGCACGCATCTCCTCAACCGATTCGACGGGGCCGGCGGGGAAGAACAACCGCATGTGATCGTCGGAGCCGAGGGAGTCGAAGCCCGCGAGATCCGAGCCCGAGAGGCGGACCCGGACGTAGTCGGGAGCAAGCCATTCCCGCGCGGTCAGCGAGACCGTACGGAAGCGCAGGTCGAGGCCGCGACGTTCGAGGGAGAATCCGATTTGCGTCTGGCTCATAAAGTAAGGCTAACCTATGTAGGGAGTCGGGTAAGCATGCCCTTACCTCTCCGAGCCGGCGCCGATCGAGCGCGACAACCCCCGCAGAACAGGAGTCCCTCCATGTCCATGCCCAGAACTCTCACCGCCACGAGCATCGGCCTCGTCGGCCTCCTGGCGCTCGCCGGATGCGCATCCGGCAGTGCCGCAGAGCCGGAGGAGACCGAGGCGGCGCCGGCATCCGTCACGATCGAGGACAACACCGGCGAGCACGAGATCGCGACCCCGCCGGCATCCGTCGTTGCGCTCGACAACCGCACCTTCCAGACCCTGTCCGACTGGGGTGTCGAGCTCTCCGCCGGTGCCGTCGCACTGATGCCCGACACGGTCTCGTACCTGGACGACGACGCGATCGTCGACATCGGTCTGCACAGCGAGCCGGATCTCGAGGCGATCGTGGCCGTCGAGCCCGACCTCATCATCAGCGGTCAGCGCTTCACGCAGCACAACGAGGCCATCGCCGACCTGGTGCCGGATGCCACGATCATCGACCTCGAGCCGCGCGAGGGGGAGGCGTTCGACGCCGAGCTCACCCGGCAGACGCTCGCGCTCGGCGAGATCTTCGGCAAGCAGGACGAGGCGCAGAAGCTCGTCGACGAGTTCGATGCCGCCGTCGAGCGTGCGAAGGCCGCGTACGACGACGCTGACACCGTGATGGCCGTCAACACCTCCGGCGGCGCCATCGGCTACCTGGCCCCGACCGTCGGGCGCTCGCTCGGACCGGTGTACGACATCCTCGGCCTGACCCCCGCGCTCGAGGTCGACGAGGCGAGCGACGACGACCAGGGCGACGAGATCTCGGTCGAGGCGATCGCGGCATCGAACCCCGACTGGATGCTGGTGCTCGACCGCGATGCGGTCTTCGCCGCCGAGACTCCCGACTACGTGCAGGCATCGGAGATCCTCGAGAGCTCCGAGGCGCTGGCCGCGGTGACCGCGGTCGCCGACGACCAGATCGTCTACATGCCCACCGACACCTACCTGAACGAGGGCATCCAGACGTACACGACGTTCTTCAACGATCTGGCTGACGCGCTCGAAGGCGCGAAGTAACCATCACACGGGTCGTCGAGCGAGCGGGGCGGGTCATCCGTTTCGCTCGCTCGACGCCTCAGGACTCTCCTCAGGACTCTCCTCATGACCTCTGCTGACATCGCCTCGCCGCCCCGTGCCGCGACGCGGCTGTTCGACCCCAAGCTGCTGATCGGGGTCCTCGTCGTCGTCGCGCTCCTCGCGGTGTCGCTGTTCACCGGCGTCTACGACATCGCGGGCGCCGCCGACGGCTCCGAGATGTTCCAGATCACACGCGTGCCACGCACGATCGCCCTCGTGCTCGCCGGCGCCGCGATGGCGATGTCGGGCCTCGTGATGCAGCTGCTCACCCAGAACCGCTTCGTCGAGCCGACCACGACCGGCACCACGGAGTGGGCGGGTCTCGGACTCCTCACGGTGATGGTCCTCGTACCGCAGCCGTCGATCCCGTTACGGATGGCCGGCGCGGTGATCGCGGCCTTCATCGGCACGATGGTCTTCTTCGCCTTCCTTCGACGCGTCTCGCTGAAGTCCTCGCTGATCGTGCCGATCGTCGGCATCATGCTCGGCGCGGTGGTGGGTGCCGTGTCGACCTACTTCGCGCTCGCGACCGACTCGCTGCAGAACCTCGGCATCTGGTTCGCGGGCAGCTTCACCTCGGTGCTCCGCGGGCAGTACGAGATGCTGTGGATCGTCGCCCTCGTCGGCGTGGTCGTGTTCCTCGTCGCCGATCGGCTGACCATCGCCGGCCTCGGCGAAGAGGTCGCGACGAACGTCGGTGTGAACTACAACCGCATCATCCTGCTCGGCACGGTCCTGATCGCGATCGCGACGGGGGTCGTCACGGTGGTCGTCGGCAACCTCCCGTTCCTCGGTCTGATCGTGCCGAACATCGTCGCCATGGTGCGCGGCGACGACCTGCGCAGCAACCTGCCGTGGGTGTGCCTGCTGGGGATCGCGATCGTCACGGTCTGCGACATCATCGGTCGGACGATCATCATGCCCTTCGAAGTGCCCGTGTCGCTCATCCTCGGCATCGTCGGCGCGGTCGTGTTCATCCTGCTCCTCCTCCGGCAGCGCCGCCGTGGCTGAGGTCCGAGAAGTGGCTGACGTGCGTGGGGCCGGGGTCGTAGACCGGTCGTCCGGCGCGTTCGTGAGTATCCGCGCGCGTCGTCGCTACGTCGTCGTGCTCGGCATCCTCGTGGTCGCCTCCCTCGTCTTCGGCGCCGGAGTGCTCGCCTGGGACAACCCGATGCCGTTCGGCTCGGAGGGCTTCTGGCGCATCGCGCAGTACCGCCTGACCAACGTCACCGTCATGGCGATCGTCGCGGTCGCACAGGCCGTGGCGACCGTGTCGTTCCAGACCATTGCGAACAACCGCATCATCACCCCCTCGATCATGGGCTTCGAGTCGTTGTACCGGGTGGTGCAGACGACGACCGTGTACCTGTTCGGCGTCGCGGGCCTGGTGGCGATCCAGGGCCTGTGGCAGTTCGGACTGCAGATCGTGATCATGGTGGGTCTCGCGATGGCGCTGTACGGCTGGCTGCTCTCCGGCCGGTACGGGAACCTGCAGATCATGCTGCTGATCGGCATCATCATCGGCGGAGGTCTCGCCGCGATCTCGACGTTCATGCAGCGTCTGCTCACGCCGAGCGAGTTCGACGTGCTGGCGGCGCGGATGTTCGGCAACGTGTCGAATGCCGACGCCTCGTATCTGCCCCTCGCGATCCCGCTGTGCATCGGCGCCGCCGCGCTGCTGTGGATGCGGTCGCGACGGCTGAACCTCATGTCGCTCGGTCCGGATGCCGCGCGGTCGCTCGGGCTCGACCACCGGCGAGAGCTGCTGATCGTGCTGTTCCTGGTCGCGGTCCTGATGGCGACGTCGACCGCGCTGGTCGGACCCATGACGTTCCTCGGGTTCCTCGTCGCGACGCTGGCATACCAGTTCGCCGACACCCACGACCACCGGCTCATCTTCCCGGTCGCGGTGCTCACGGCGTTCGCGGTGCTCGCCGGCGCGTACTTCGTGATGAAGAACGTGTTCTACGCGCAGGGGATGGTCTCGATCCTCATCGAGCTCGTCGGCGGTGTCGTGTTCCTCATCGTCATCCTCAGAAAGGGGCGACTGTGATCTCACTCGACGGCGTGCGCCGTGACTACAGCAGCGAGGTCGCGATCGGCCCGGTCGATCTCGAGATCCCTGCCGGCGGGATCACCGCGCTCATCGGACCCAACGGCGCCGGCAAGTCGACGCTCCTGACGATGATTGGACGGTTGAACGGGATGGATGCCGGTTCGATCGAGATCGCTGGATACGACGTCGCCTCGACGCGCTCGGCCGACCTCGCGAAGATCGTGTCGATCCTCCGCCAGGAGAACCACTTCGTGACCCGGCTGACCGTGCGGCAGCTCGTGGGCTTCGGCCGGTTCCCGCATTCGAAGGGTCGGCTGAACCGCGCCGACGAGGAGGTCATCAGCCGTTCCATCGACTTCCTCGACCTGGGCGCGCTGGAGGGCCGGTACCTCGATGAACTCTCCGGGGGTCAGCGGCAGCGCGCATACGTCGCGATGGTGCTCGCGCAGGACACCGAGTTCGTGCTGCTGGACGAACCGTTGAACAACCTCGACATGCGGCACGCGGTGCAGATGATGAAGCACCTGCGGCGGGCCGCGGAGGAGCTCGGGCGCACGATCGTGATCGTCCTGCACGACGTGAACTTCGCCGGCCACTACGCGGACCACATCTGCGCCATGAAGGACGGCGCCGTCGTGGAGTTCGGACCGCCGTCGGAGATCATGACGGATGCCGTCCTCACGCGAGTCTTCGACACCGAGGTGCGGGTCGTCGACGGGCCGTCCGGTCCGCTCGCGGTCTACTACTGAGGCCGCCGCCGCGAGTCCTCAGAGCTCGACGCCGTGGTCCTCGTCGTTGACGCCGGCGTTGTTGCCGCGGCGCGACTCGTAGCCGAGGAACCAGCCGAGCCACACGATGGCCGCGAGCAGGATGCCGAGCCATACGTTCTGGAAGATCAGCCCGACCACCACGCCGACGATCAGCAGGCCGGCGGTGACGGAGATTCGGAGCGCTCTGCGGGACATGACCTCAGCCTAGGGGCGCGCGTTCAGCGGTCGCGATGGTTCTCGGGCGCGAGACGCGGCCCGCGCCGCGGCTCTTTCACACCGCTGGCGAAGATGAGGCGGATGACCCGCTGACGCTGCCCCTCCCACGGCGCGAGGAGCTCGAGCATCCCGTCGTCGTCGGTGCGCTTCCCGGCGAGCGCATGGCCTACCTCATGCGCCAGGTGGAAGTCGCCCACGCTCACGGCATCCGGATCACCGAGGGCGCGGATGCGGGTCTCGGCCGAGGTCCACACGCCGATCCCCGGGAGGCTCGTGAGCACGCGGTCGCGATCGGCTCCGGTGAGGGCCGTGCGCATCGCCCGTTCGATGCTGTCGCCGCGCGCGGCCGCCTGGACGAGCGTCTTCGACTGCGGCGGTTCCACGGCGGCGCGGTGCCAGGACCAGGACGGGATCGTGCGCCAGACGGATGCCGGGGGCGCGGTGAACATCGGTCGGGGTGTGGGCCCGGGGGCGCGCTCGCCGAAACGCGTCACGAGGAACCGCCAGGCTCCGAATGCCTGCATGGTGGTGACCTTCTGCTCGAGGATCGAGCCGGCGAGGGCGTTGAAGACCTCGTCGGTCCGTGCGAGGCGCAGGCCGGGATTGCGGCGCGCGACCTCGGCGATGAGCGGATGCCGCGACGCGTCGAAGCCCGTGGCGTCGTCGCGTGCGCCGCACAGGTCGGGGACCCGATCGAGCGCCTCGTCGGCTCCGGGGCCCCATGCGGAAGCCCTGACCTCATCGCCGGCGGCGCGAAGCAGGAGAGTGGCCGGACCTGCCTCCGTTCGCATCGCCCGCCAGAACCTTCCGCCGTCGACCACGGTCGTCGGATCGGCTCCTCCGCGGCGCATCACTGCCACCGTGGCCATGAGGTTCAGAGGGTGACGAGGCCGATACGTCGCGTCTCTCGGCGGTGCGTCGAGAGCGGTCGCTGCCGCTCCGGCATCCGCTGTCAGGGTCATGCGCCCACCCTACGCGGCGGCGCCGACAGAGACGGAGCGGAGACTCTCAGAAGCGGTCGGGCGAAGGCGTGCCGTGGCCGTAGCGGATGACGACGTCGGCGTGCCGGTCGAAACGGTAGCCGATGCCGCGCACCGTGCGGACGATGTCCTCGTAGCGGCCGAGCTTGGCGCGAAGGCGACGCACGTGCACGTCGATCGTGCGCTCGCCGGGGGTCTCGTCATCCTGCGCCTGCCAGAGGGCGGAGACGAGCTCGGAGCGCTCGATCGTGCGTCCCTCGCGGAGGACGAGGTACTGCAGCAGCTCGAACTCCTTGTAGGTGAAGGCGGCGGACTCGCCGTCGATCAGCACGCGCTTGCGGGAGATGTCGACGGTGACGCCGGTCTCCTCCTCGACGGTGTCCTCTTCGGCAGCGGCCTTGGTGCGGGCGATGGCACCGGGCTCCTGCAGGGCGAGGCGGACGACGTCGAGGTCGCGGCCTCCGGATCCGTGCGGGGCGAGGGCGACGGTGGCGTGGGTCTCGGCGCCGGGTGCGAGCTCGGCGAGGGTGCGGCGGAGGGCGTCGACGAGGAGGGGGAGGCTCACTCCGGCCTCGGCCGCCTTGATCTCGTCGAGTCCGACGTAGAGGGCGAAGCCGCGCGGCGAGCGGACGGCGGGCAGGTCGGCGGCGCCGGCGCTCAGAGGAGCGGCGGCCTCGGGCTGCGACGAACGGGCGGTGCGGGTCTGGGCGGCGGTGGCGGGACGCTCGAGAAGTGCGATGTTCGACATGATGATGAAGTCCTCAGGACGTGAGCCGGCGAACGGCTCTGATGCGTTGCATGAATGACCGGCGGAGCCGGGAGGCGAGCAAGGGTGGATGCTCGGTGACTCTGGTCTCGCAGATGGCGAGAAGTTCGAGTCAGGCGGGGTAGCTGTTCGTTCAGCGACACATTCGGCAACACATGCCAACGCGACCGGGCATCATCATCCCGGCAGTCCTGTTCGCCTCCTGGGCGGACAAAGGGCGCGCGTTGGTGGTCATGGGGGGATTATGTCCGATCGTGTCACCCCGTGTCAAAACGTGCCCCGGCCGGGGAAGCGGGCGTAACGTTGCTCGGATGACGATCTCGACGACTGTCGGCGGGTTCATCCTGACCGACGAGAAGGATGAATCGCGCTACACCCTCATGCGTGATGGACGGCTGGTGAGCGTGCTCGACTATCGCGATGACGGCCATACCGTCGCGCTGACCAGAGCGTTCACGATCCCGACTTTCCGCGGCCACGGGTACGCGGGCAAGGTCGTCGAGGGGGCGGTGACCGACATCGAGGCGCGCGGAGATCGCAAGGTCGATGCCGTCTGCTGGTACGTCGCGGAGTGGTTCGCGGCCCACCCCGAGCACGCCCGGCTGCTGCGCTCGCGCTGAGGCGAGCCGATTGTGACGCTCTGTTACGAGCGCGCCGGATGACGGCGCGTCGCCGTGCACTGAAGACCATGCGTTGGAGCGCGCCGCGGCATCCGCGCCGGGTGGACCCTGCGATCCACCTGCCAGAAGCGGATGCCGCGGCACGCCTCGGACCGAATGTCGGATGGGGTTCGTAGCCTGTGAACATGCGCATCCTGCACACCTCCGACTGGCACATCGGTCGCACGTTCCACGGTCACTCGACCATGGACGCGCTGGCCGAGGTGCTCGCGGCGCTCACCGCGCAGGTGCAGGAGAACGAGGTCGACGTCGTCCTGCTCGCCGGAGACGTGTTCGACTCGGCGACTCCCTCCGGGCCGGCGTACACCCTGCTCGGCGACGCGCTGGTCGCGCTGCACGAGACGGGTGCCCGCGTGATCGTCACGAGCGGCAATCACGACTCGGCGGCGCGCCTCGGCTTCCAGGCGCGGTTGCTGCGCGACGGCATCCACGTGCTGACCGATCCTCTCGCGGTCGGCACGCCGGTGACCCTCGCCGATGCCGACGGCCCGGTGCACTTCTACGGCATCCCGTATCTCGAACCCGCCATCGTGCGTCAGCACTGGCCCGATGGCGATGCCGAAGGCCGTCAGCTCCGCACCCAGGCGCAGACGATGGGGCACGCGATGCACCTCGTGAGAGCGGGCATGCAGAAGAATCCCGGGCGTTCGGTCGCGATCGCGCACTGCTTCGCCGCCGGTGTCGATGCGACGGTCGGGCTCGAGCGCGAGGTGCGGCAGGGCGGCCTCGATGTCGTCCCTCTCGCCGTCTTCGACGGGCCGGACTACGTCGCTCTCGGACACATCCACGGTCGGCAGCAGGTCAGCGACCGCGTGCGCTACGCAGGCGCTCCGCTGCACTACAGCTTCGGTGAGCAGGACAAGCCGCGCGGGTCGTGGCTCGTCGACCTCGATGCCTCCGGACTCGCCTCGGTCGAATGGCTCGAGTTGCCGGTGCCGCGCCGACTCGTCACGCTCACCGGACCCCTCGAGCAAGTCCTCTCGGAAGCCAGCGTCTCGGCACATGCCGACGACTGGGTGTGCGCGATCTACACCGACGCCGTGCCGCAGGCCGAGCCCATGCGTCGACTGCGCGAGAGCTTCCCGTTCTGCGCGATGGTGCAGCATCAGCCCGCGGTCGTCGCCGAGGAGCGAGAACGCACCTACTCGCAGCGGCTGCACGCCGCCGTGACCGATGCCGAGCGCATCGAGGCCTTCCTCGAGCACGTCAGGGCAGGACACGGAGCGACCGAGACGGAGAGCCAGCTGATCCGTGACGTGCTCGATGAGCGGGTGCGCGCGGAGGCGCTCGTCTAGATGCGCCTTCACCGTCTCGAGGTCGAGGGATTCGGCCCGTTCCGGTCGCGCCAGACCGTCGACTTCGACGCGTTCGCCGACGACGGCATCTTCCTGATCGCAGGTCGCACGGGCGCCGGCAAGTCCAGCATCCTGGACGCTGTCTGCTTCGGACTCTACGGCGGTGTGCCGCGCTATGACGGCGGCGAGAAGCGTCTACGCAGCGACCACTGCGAACCAGACGACGTGTCCGAGGTCGTCGTCGAGTTCAGCGCATCCGCCGGTCGGTTCCGCGTCACGCGCTCACCCGAGTACGTGCGTCCCGCCAAGCGCGGTGGCGGAATGACGAAGCAGGCGTCGGCGGTGTCGCTCGAAGAGTGGACGGATGCCGGTTGGGTCGGTCGTGCAGCCAGGGCGGTCGACGTCGCCACCGAGCTCGACGACATCCTGCAGCTGAGCCGCGAGCAGTTCCTGCAGGTCATCCTGCTGGCGCAGAATCGTTTCTCGGAGTTCTTGCTCGCCGGCAGCAAAGATCGCCAGTCGCTGCTGCGGAGGCTGTTCGGCACCCAGCGCTTCGAAGACGTGCAATCGCGCTTCGACGAGCGGCGCCGTGCGGCCGAGCAAGCTCTCGGTGCGCGCCTCGCTTCCGTCGGCGCGCGCCTCGAGGAAGCAGAACGGCTCGTCTCCTCGGCAGAGCTCTGGGGCGACAGCGCCGAAGAGGGGGCTGGGCCGGAGGCCTCTCCAGGTCCGATCTTGACCGGCACGACCGCGGAGCGTCTCGACGATCTGCAACGGGCGAAGGCACGCGCCGACTACCGTGCAGAGCGTCGCGCGTCCGAGCGAGCTGACGCCGAGAAACGGGCGACGGCGTCCGACGCGGCCCTCGCGACGATACGCGAGGAGCAGCGCGCCCAGATCGAGCGCGATCGTGCCCGAGCGGCGCTCGACCGCCTCGACGCCGAGGAGCCGTCCATCGCGGCCGCCCGTGCGGAGCTCTCGGACGCGCGATCGGCTGAGGCGTTGCGATCGACCATCGCCGCCGTTCTGCGGGCCCGGGTGGCCTTCGACAGCGCGAGCGGAGCCGAGCAGGAGGCCAGAGAATCCTGGGAGTCGTTCGGTCTCGTCGTGGAGGAAGACCTGGAGGCGTGGGCCGAAGCGCAGCTCAAGGAGAGCGGTGGCTGGGAGCGCGCCGCCCGCCTCGAAGCGGGCGAATCGGAGCTTTCCGCCGAGCTGCGCTCCGCGGAAGTCGCCGTGGAGGTGGCCGCTGCGAGCATCGACGCCGTCGATGCGGAGCGCGCCGACCTGCCCGCGCAGATCGTCGCGCTGACCGTCGAACGCGACGACGCGCGGCGCAGCGCCGACCGCACGGCCGATCTGCTCACGGCGCAGGCGACGGCCGAATCCCGACTGCACGCCGCCCGAGAGTCGGAGCGCCTGCGCGCGGAGCATACGCTCGCGGAGCAGCGGCTCGCGGCGGCCACGTCAGAGCACGCCACCGCGCAGAGCGCCTTGGCCCGCTTGAGACAACGACGCTTCGACGGGATGGCCGGCGAGCTCGCGGCAGGGCTCGTCGACGACGAGCCCTGCCCGGTGTGCGGTGCGCACGAGCATCCGACACCGGCGACGCATGCCGACCCGGTCTCCGCCGACGACATCGCCGCCGCAGAGGCGACCCGCGACTCCGCCGCCGAGCGCGAACGCGACGCCGCAGCGACCGCGTCGGCGCTCCGAGCCGAACTCGCGGCGGCTGAGACGCGCGCCGACGGCCGCACGGTCGCGCAGGCCGAGGCGGCGCTCGCGGGCGCCGTCGAGACGCACGCGCAGGCGGTCGCGGCCGCGGAGCGCCAGACGGAACTCGACTCCCGGCTGCAGGACCTCGCCGGTCGGGCAGAGAAGCTCGACCAGCGACGGGCTGAAGACGATGCGGCGCTCTCGGCGGCGCGGGAACACCTCGTCGTACTGGCGCAACGTGTCGCCGAGAACCGCGCCCTGGTCGCGGAGGCCCGCGGATCCTTCGACACCGTCGCCGAGCGCCTCGCAGACGGCGCCGCCAAGGTCTCGGCCGCACGCCGCTTCGCCGAGGCCGTCGCCGAGCGCACGCGGCGTGCTCGGACACTCGACGAGGCCGAGAACGAGCGCGATGCGGCGCTGTCGGATTCGGCTTTCGAAGACGTCGCCGCCGTCGAGAGCGCGTTGCGGACGACGGCCGCCCAGGACGCTCTCGACCTGCGGATCACCCGGCACGCGGGGCAGCGGGAGAAGGAGCGGGCGACGCTGTTCGATCTCGAACTGCGGACCCTCCCGGAAGAGCCCATCGACCTCTCGCCCGTCGAAGAGGCCGCAGCGACTGCGCGCGCGGTGTGGATGCGTGCGGTCGACGAGGCGAGTCGTGCCGCCGGTACCGCGGAGCGCCTCGAAGGACTCATCGCCTCGGCCGCGTCGGAGCACGCGAGGACCGCCGAGGACGCGGCCGAGTTCGAGGTGCTGCAGGGGCTGGCCGACACGATCGCGGGGCGCGGTGCGAACACCCGCAAGATGACGCTGGAGACCTTCGTCCTCGCCGCAGAGCTGGAAGAGATCGTAGAGGCGGCGAACCGTCGCCTCTACGACATGTCCACCGGCCGCTACCAGCTGCAGCACTCCGACGCGCTGGCCGCGCGGGGCGCCGCCTCCGGCCTCGGCATCGTGGTGTCGGACGCATTCACCGGCCAGACCCGTCCGCCCCAGTCGCTGTCCGGCGGAGAGACGTTCCTCACCTCGCTCGCCCTCGCACTGGGGCTCGCGGAGGTGGTCACGGCGCGTGCCGGCGGCATCCGTCTGGACACGCTCTTCATCGACGAGGGGTTCGGATCACTCGACGGCGACACGCTCGACGTGGCGATGCGCACTCTCGACGAACTGCGCCAGGGCGGCCGCACCGTCGGCGTGATCAGCCACGTCGAGGCGATGCAGGAGCAGATCCCCGCCCAACTCACCGTGCGTGCGCTGTCGAACGGCCCGAGCATCATCGAGACCCGCTGAGGCTCGATACCTGCGACCAGGAGTCAGACGCCGTACTCGGCCCCGATGAAGTCCCGCAGCTGCACGCTGCAGCGCGCGACGGCCTCGCGCCAATCGGTGAGAGCCCCGTCCTCGGCCTGATCGGAGACGGCACGGAACACGCGGATCGGCACATCGAACTGCTCGGCGACCCAGATGTACGCGTAGGTCTCCATGTCGACCAGTGCGGCGCCCGACGGGCGGATCACCGCGGTGACCTCGGCGTCGTCGACGAAGTGATCGCCGGTGGCGATCAGCACGCCGTCGCGGCCGGTCGAGACCTTCGCCGGCAGCGAGACATGTTGGCCGGCGATCCCGTCGAGATCGGTGACGTCGTGCTGGAACGCCGTGCCCACCTCGTGGACCGTCGCCTCCAGGTCGGGGTCGATCGCGCCGGCGGTGCCGACGACCACGATCTCGTCGTAGCTGCGGGCGTCGAGGGCGCGCGTCAATGCATACGTCGCCTGGAGCTTGCCCGGCCCGGTGACCAGTCGGTCGAAGCCGTCGAGCGTCTCCGGGAAGGCGGACAGTTCGGATGCGAGGGCGGCGACGAGGAGTTTCACTTCCCCATTCTTTCAGGTCGTGCCTGGCAGGAGCGTCGGAGCCCGATCCGTCACCCCCGCGTAACACAATGGGGCGATACTGGTTCGAAGAAGAGTGGAGGACCACGTGTCGTTGCAGCAGCAGATCTCTGAAGACCTCGGCGTCCAGCCCGACATCGATCCCGAAACCGAGGTGGAGCGCCGGATCGGATTCCTCGCGGACTACCTCCGGACGACCGGAGCCCGCGGCTTCGTCCTCGGCATCTCCGGCGGGCAGGACTCGACTCTCGCCGGCCGACTCGCGCAGCTCGCCGTCGAACGCGTGCGCGCGGAGGGCGGGGACGCGAAGTTCCTGGCGGTCCGTCTGCCCTACCGGGTGCAGGGAGACGCGGCGGATGCCGAGGCGGCGCTGGCCTACATCGCACCGGATGCGTCGGTCGAGGTGAACATCCAGAACGGCGTGGACGGCGTCGAGGAAGACATCGAGTTCGCTGTCACCAGTGACATCAGTGACTTCAACCGGGGCAACATCAAGGCTCGTGTGCGCATGGTCACGCAGTATGCCCTCGCCGGACACGACGGTCTGCTGGTCATCGGCACGGATCACGCTGCAGAGGCTGTGACCGGCTTCTACACGAAGTTCGGTGACGGTGCGGCCGACATCCTGCCGCTCTCGGGACTGACGAAACGTCAGGGCCGCTCCCTGCTGCAGTTCCTCGACGCACCCGAGCGGCTCGCCTTCAAGGTGCCGACGGCCGATCTCCTGGACGGCCAGCCGGGCCGTGCCGACGAGGACGAACTCGGACTCACCTACGAGCAGATCGATGACTTCCTCGAGGGCCGCCCCGTCGACCCCGAGGTCGCGGGCCGCATCGAGGCGAAGTACCTGGCCACGCAGCACAAGCGCCATCTTCCGGTGACGCCCGACGACGACTGGTGGCGCTGAGCCGGAGAGACGACCGCGCGTCTCGTGTCGGATGCCGAGGATAGTGTCGAAGCATCCGACAGAACAGGAGCATCGTGCGGATCGACACTGAGGCGCAGCGCGTCATCTGGAGCGCCAGCGACCTCAAGGCGGCCGCCGAGTGCGAGTTCGCCTGGTGCCGCGCGATCGATGCGAAGCTCGGCCGGGTGCCCGCGGTCGTAGAGCCCGAAGACGCCACGCTGATGCGGGCGGCACTCCTCGGCGACGTGCACGAGCGGAACGTGCTCGCACGGTACGTCGAGGAACTCGGCGATGATCAGGTGCACCAGATCGAGAAGGTGTCATCCGTCGATGCCGAGGCTCTGCGTGCCGCGACCGAGGAGACGGTGGCTGCCCTGCGGTCCGACGCCCTCATCGTCTTCCAGGCCGCCTTCGCCACCGAGGAGTTCGTCGGGTTCGCCGACTTCCTGCGCAAGGACGACGACGGTCGCTGGCGGGTGCAGGACTCCAAGCTCGCGCGCAAAGCCCGCGTCACCGCCCTCATGCAGCTGGCGGCATATGTCGATCAGCTCGACCATCTCGGCATCCCCCGATCTGACGAGGTCGACCTGATTCTCGGTGACAGCACCCTCAGCACCCACGCCGTCGACGATCTCCTCCCGCTCTTCCATGTGCGGCGAGCCCGTCTGCGGGCGCTCATCGCCGACCGCAGCGCCGGCGACGGTTCGGACGGCGTCCCGCTGGCCTGGGGTGACGACCGCGACGACCTCCATGTGGTCGCGTGCGGCCGATGCGCGACCTGCGAAGAGCAGGTGACGGCGCATCGCGACCTGCTGATGGTCGCTCGTATGCGACCGGTGCAGCGTGCGCGTCTGCGGGCCTCCGGCATCCAGACGATCGACGCCCTCGCCGCGGCGATCGAGCCTCCCGTCGGCATGAACCCGGACTCCTTCGAGACGCTCCGTGCCCAGGCCCGCCTGCAGATCCGCGCCGATGCCGAGGGCGCGCCGACCTTCGATGTGCACTACGCGGCGGCCATTCACACCCTTCCTCTTCCGAGCCACGGCGACATCTTCTTCGACTTCGAGGGCGATCCGCTGTACACCGAGCCTGCTCCCGACGGCGAGGCGCACTGGGGTATCGACTACCTGTTCGGCTGGGTCGACAACACCGACCAGTACTCGGCGCTCTGGGCGCACACGTTCGATGCCGAGCGTCGCGCGTTGGAGAACTTCCTCGACTTCGTGAAGGTCCGGCGCGCGGCCCATCCCGCAATGCACATCTATCACTACGCGCCCTACGAGACCTCGCATCTCGTCGCGATGGCCGCGAGGCACGGGGTGCGCGAGGGCGAGGTCGACCGTCTGCTGCGGGAAGGCGTGTTCGTCGATCTGTATCCGCTCGTGCTGCGCACGGTCCGCGTCGGCTCGCGCTCGTACTCGATCAAGAAGCTCGAGCCGCTGTACATGGGCGAAGACGTGCGCACGAGCGACGTGCAGAAGGGCGACGACTCGATCGTGCAGTACGTCGCTGCGCGTGAGCTCGCCGCCGCGGGAGAGAAGGCCGAGGCGGATGCCGTCCTGGCGGATCTCGCCGACTACAACCGCTACGACTGCGTGTCGACGCGTCGGCTGCGCAACTGGCTGATCGACATCGCGCGGAAGGAGGGGGTGACCCCGGCCCCGCCGGACGAGATCGACGAGGTGATCTACGAGCCCTCGCCGCGGTCCGTGGCCCTGCTCGCCGATGCGGAACGCGCCAAGGATGCCGGTGGCGACGGCCTCGTCCACCGGCTCGCCGCCGCCGCGATCGACTACTTCCCGCGTGAGGCGAAGAGCTTCTGGGTGTCGCAC
This sequence comes from Microbacterium sp. SA39, assembly GCF_000967865.1. GTDB lineage: Bacteria > Actinomycetota > Actinomycetes > Actinomycetales > Microbacteriaceae > Microbacterium. The sequence continues at coordinate 97,105 of NZ_JXRU01000035.1, read as the reverse complement.
TTCCAGCGGCTGCGCGAGCCCGTGACGATGTGGGACGGTACGCGCGATGTCGTGCGTGTCGATCGGCTGTCGTCCGTCGTCCGTCGGGACTGGAGCATCGGCGAGGGGCGCCGTGTGATGTCCCGCGACATCGAGATCCGCGGCGAGGTGTCGCCCGGCACGACTCTGGGCGCGGGATCCCAGCCGTTCGCGCTGTACGAGGTGCCGGCGCCGTTCGACACCGAGGTGCCCTCGCGGGCGGTGCACGTTCCGCATTCGGTGACCGTGACCGAGGTGCTCGACGACGGCTACCTCGTGACCGAGTCGGCCGTGCAGGGGCAGACGTGGGACGAGCTGCCGCTCGCGCTCACTCCCGCCGCTCCGCCGCGGGTGGTCTCGCTGCAGGCCGCGATCGACGAATGGGCTGATGCCGTGCACTCCGCGGCGCCGGGGTTCCCTGACGACGCGGCGACGGACATCCTGCGGCGCATCGCCCCGCGCACGGTGTCGGGCTCGCCGATCCCGCCGGCCGACGGTGAGGTGATCGATGCGATCGTCCGGGCGGTCCTCGACCTCGACCGCAGCTATCTCGCGGTGCAAGGGCCTCCCGGAACCGGCAAGACGTACACCGGTTCGCAGGTGATCGCGCGTCTGGTGAACGAGCACGGGTTCAAGGTCGGTGTCGTCGCGCAGTCGCACGCCATCATCGAGACGCTTCTCGGCCGCGTGGTCGGCGACGGCGTCGCGCCGAGCCAGGTGGCGAAGGCGCCGAAGGACGCCGAGGCCGATGCCCCGTACACGGCCATTCCGAAGAACGGTATGGCGACCTTCCTCGCCGAGCATGCCGACGAGGGCGCCGTCGTCGGCGGCACGGCCTGGGACTTCAGCAACACGCAGCGGGTCGATCGTGCCGGCCTCGACCTGCTGGTCATCGACGAGGCGGGGCAGTTCTCCCTGGCGTCGACGATCGCGGTCGCAGCCGGAGCGAAACGGCTGCTCCTCCTCGGAGACCCGCAGCAGCTCCCGCAGGTCAGCCAGGGTGCCCACCCTGAGCCGGTGGACACATCGGCCCTCGGCTGGGTCATGGACGGCGACCCTGTCGTGCGCCCGGAGTACGGCTACTTCCTGGCCCGGTCCTGGCGGATGCATCCGTCCGTGGCCGCGCCCGTGTCGAAACTCGCATACGCCGGTCAACTCGCGTCGGCTCCGGGCACCGAGCGCCGATCCATCGCGGGGGTCGAACCCGGCCTCCACGTGCTCCCGCTCCGCCATCGCGGGAACGCCACCCAGTCACCAGAGGAAGCAGCGGAAGTCGTCCGCCTGGTCGCCGACCTCGTCGGACGCATGTTCACCGACAACGACGAGCAGACCACGGCCCGGCCGCTCGCGCAGTCCGACATCATCGTGGTCACGCCCTACAACGCGCAACGCCAGCTCGTGCTCGACGCGCTCACGGACGCGGGGTTCCCCGACGTTCCCGTGGGCACCGTCGACAACTTCCAGGGCAAGGAAGCGGCCGTCTCGATCACTTCCCTCGCCGCATCCAGTGGACGCGACGCTCCGCGTGGGCCGGAGTTCCTGCTGCTGCAGAACCGGCTCAATGTCGCGATCTCCCGCGCGCAGGTCGTGGCCTACCTGATCCACTCGCCCGCGCTGCTCGATGATCTGCCGTACACGCCCGAGGGCGTCGCGCGTCTCAGCGCCTTCGCGCGGCTGGTCGGGGTCGCCGGATGAGCGTGCACACCGAGGCAGACATCCTCCGGGCATCGGCCGCCTGGGTATGGTTCCCGCGAGACGGCGACCAGCAAGACGAACACCTTCAATTGGTGCGCTATCCGCCGCGTCTCGGCGGTGGGGTCAGGGCGTCGCAGGTGCGCTCCTCGTCGGATGCCGCGACGGTGCTCGACCACGCCCTCGAGTGCACCCGCGCCTGGGGCGAGTCGCGGCTGACCTTCTAGACCAGCCCCGCGGATGAGCCCGATCTCGAGGCGGAACTGCAGCGGCGCGGAGCGGCGCACATCGACACGGTCGCCGTTCTCGCCCGTCCCATCGATGAGCTCGACGTCTATGTCCCAGAGGGAGCGACGGCCGAGGTGGTCCGAACGCTCGATCAGGTGCGCGAGGTCGATGCCATCAACGTCCCGGTGTGGGAGCAGTCACCGCTCGACGAAGGAGGCCTCCGTGCCGAGCTGGCCGAGATCACCACGGGCCTGGAGGCAGGGGAAGGCGTGCGCGTCCTCGGACGCCTCGACGGTCGCCCGGTGGGCACCGGCGGCTGCACCATCGTGGACGGCTTCGTCCGCCTGTGGGGCGCGGCGACTCTGCCCGAGGCCCGAGGCCGAGGTGCCTATCGTGCCGTTCTCGCTGAGCGCCTGCGGGCCGGCGTCGAACTCGGAGCGACCACGGCGCTGGTCAAGGGGCGAGTCTCCACGTCGGCGCCGATCCTCGCGCGCGTCGGCTTCCGCCACCACGGCGACGAACGGGCGTACCTGCTGGATCTCGGCTAGACCGCGCCCGCGAACCGCGAGCCGGATCAGACCGTGCCGTAGAGCCTGTCGCCCGCATCGCCGAGACCCGGCACGATGTAGCCCTTCTCGTTCAGACGTTCGTCGAGCGCACCGAGCACGAGAGTGACGTCGCGGTCGCCCGCCATCGCCTCGATCGCAGCGACACCCTCAGGAGTGCCGAGCAGGCAGATCGCGGTGACGTCCTTCGCGCCGCGGTTGAACAGGAACTGGATCGCAGCGGCGAGCGAGCCGCCCGTCGCGAGCATCGGGTCGATGGCAAAGCACTGGCGGTCGCTGAGATCGTCGGGAAGCCGCTCGGCGTAGGTCGTCGGCTCGAAGGTCTTCTCATCGCGCACCATGCCGAGGAAGCCGACCTCAGCTGTCGGGAGCAGCTTCACCAGACCCTCGAGCATGCCGAGACCGGCTCTCAGGATCGGCACGACGATCGGGCGAGGCTCGGAGATCTTGACGCCCATGGTCGTCGTGACCGGGGTGGTGATCTCGATCGGGCTGACCTTCACGTTGCGCGTCGCCTCGTAGGCGAGCAGGGTCACGAGCTCTTCGGTGAGCTGCCGGAAGACCGGCGACGACGTGCGCTGATCGCGCAGCACCGAAAGCTTGTGAGTGATGAGGGGGTGGTCGGCGACGTGAACACGCATGGGTACAGGCTAATGCGCGGCACCCCCGCGCACGACATCGAGACCCGTCGGGGCCAGGACCGGCTGTCGTAGGCTCGACGCATGACCGCTGCCGACGACCTCGCTATGCAGCGCGCTCTGGCGCTGGCGGCAGAGGCTGCGAGCGCCTCGGAGATCCCTGTCGGTGCAGTCGTCCTCGACCGCGACGGCCAGATCGTCGCCGAGGGGCGCAACACCCGCGAGGCGACTCACGACCCCACCGGTCACGCCGAGGTCGAGGCGTTGCGCCGCGCGGCGGCATCCGCCGGGTCCTGGAATCTCGAGGGCCACACGCTCGTGGTCACCCTGGAACCCTGCCTGATGTGCGCCGGGGCGATCTTGCAGGCACGTATCGGCCGGGTCGTGTTCGGTGCATGGGACGACAAGGCGGGGGCGGCGGGATCGATGTACGACGTGCTCCGCGATCGTCGACTGCCCTACCGTGCAGAGGTCATCGGCGGCGTACAGGCGGATGCCGCCACGGCGCTGCTGCGCGCCTTCTTCGAGCAGCGTCGTTGACCCACGTTCTTCGGTGACTCCGAACTCCTGCGGATCGGACGGCGCGCATCGGCCGCAGAACATGGTAATGGCCGAAAAACCTGGCCCGCCGACGCTCTCAGTCCGAGGACTTGAGCACGAAGACGTCGGTCGAGGGCTGCGGGTCGATCGCCGGGCGGTACACGTCCGGCTCGATGTAGACCACCCGAGCGACCGGCACGGCCTCGCGGATGCGGGCCTCGATCGCGTCGATGTCGGCAGCCGTCTCGCGCAGGGGCTTGTCAGAGTTGAGCGCGATCTTCGCGGCGACCATCAGCTCGTCCGGCCCGAGGTACAGCGTCTTCATGTGGATGATCTTCTCGATCTCATCACCGGCGTTGATGGCGTCGACGATCCGGTCGTAGTCCGCTTGCGTCGCACCCTCGCCCACCAGCAGGCTCTTCGTCTCGACGCCGAGCACGATGGCGATGAGCACAAGCAGCACGCCGATCATCACGGTGCCGAGGGCGTCGAAGAGGGGGTTGCCGGTGATCAGGGTGAGCCCGACTCCGAGCAGGGCGAAGGTCAGGCCGGTCAGCGCGCCGACGTCCTCCAGCAGCACGACCGGGAGCTCGGGCGCCTTCGAACGGCGCACGAACGAGACCCAGGACTGCCCCTTCTCACGCACGATGTTGCTCTCGCGCACGGCGGTCCGAAGCGAGAACGACTCCAGGCCGATCGCGACGACCAGGACCACGAGCGGCAGCCACCACCACGTGCGGTCGAGCTCGTGCGGGTTGGTCAGCTTGTCGACGCCCTCGTAGATCGCGAACAGGCCGCCGACCGAGAACAGGATGATCGACACGACGAACGCATACACGTACCGCTCGCGTCCGTAGCCGAAGGGGTGCGAGCGGTCGGCCTCTCGTTTCGCCTTGCGTCCGCCGAGCATCAGGAGCAGCTGATTGCCCGAGTCGGCGACGGAGTGGATCGCCTCGGCGAGCATCGACGCCGAGCCCGAGAGCGCCCAGGCGACGAACTTCGCGAGGGCGATACCCAGGTTCGCCAGGAACGCCGCGACGATGGCCTTGCTGCCTCCGGATGCACTCATGCCACGAGTCTAGAACTGCGCGCCGATGGATACCGGAGCGCCCGCCGTAGGATGACGACATGGCTGAATCGCTTCCCTCGCTCGCGTTCCTCGGTGCCGGTTCCATGGGGGGCGCGATCCTCCGGGGCGTTGTCGCCTCCGGCATCCGCATCGACGGTGGGATAACCGCCACCAACCGCACCGCGGAGAAGGCCCAGGCGTTCGCCGACGTCGACGGCGTCACCAGCATCGCCCTGTCCGAGCGGCCGGACGGCAATGCGGAAGCGGTCGCCGACGCCCGTATCGTGCTCGTCGGCGTCAAGCCGGCGATGGTGCCCGATCTGCTCCGCGAGATCGCGCCCCACCTCTCCGCCGATGCGATCGTGGTGAGTCTCGCCGCGGGAGTCACCCTGCAGACCTTCGCGGACGTGCTCGGCGACGACGCGCACGTGATCCGGTCCATGCCGAACACACCCTCCACGGTCCGCAAGGGCGTGGCCGGTCTTGCCGCCGGTCCTGCCGCCACTGCCGACGACGTCGCGCTCGTACGACGCCTCTTCGAGACGGTCGGCGCCGTCGTCGAGGTCCCCGAGTCGCAGATCGACGCGCTCGGCACGATCTCCGGCTCGGGGCCTGCGTACATGTATCTCCTCGTCGAGGAGTTCACGAAGACGGCGGTCGGTCTGGGCTTCAGCGACGCGGATGCGCGCCTTCTCGCCGAGCAGACCTTCATCGGTGCGGCGGCCCTTCTCGAGGACTCCGGGGAGGAGCCGGCCGAGCTCCGCCGACGCGTCACCAGCCCCAAGGGAACGACCGAGCGCGCGATCGCCGTTCTGCAGGACGCCCACTTCGATCGCACGTTCTCGGATGCCGCCGCGGCGGCCCTCGCCCGCTCCCAGGAGCTCGCGGCAGGAGGCTGAGCGATGCAGCTGCAGGTCCAGGGCGAGATCTGGTACTGGCGCGGTCCTGCGCCCTTCCACTTCGTGACCGTGCCGCTCGCCGAGAGCGAGATGATCCACGAGATCGCGTCCGTCGTCACCTACGGCTGGGGGATGATTCCCGCGAAGGTCACCCTCGGCGCCACCACAGTCACCACCGCACTGTGGCCGAAGGACGGCGGCTACATCGTGCCCATCAAGAAGGCGCTGCAGGACCGCGCGGGCGTCACGGTGGATGACGTCGTCGAGCTCACGCTCGACATCGACGCGTGACGGCGCGAAGATCATGAACCGTGCCGTGCTTCTGACATCGGAGACGGTGCTCCACGCGCTGGACTACGGGCAGTTCACGATCACCGGCGGGGCGCTGATGGACGACATCGCGCTGCTGGCCGATGCGCTCCGGTGCCCTCCGACGGCGAGCGACGGTCGATCGGTGCTCGTTCTGAGTCCGCACCAGAACGACTTCGCGATGACTGTGTCGATCGAGCGCTGGTCGGATCGCCCGACGCATGATGAGTCAGGCTGGGACCAGATCTCGGTGGAGCGGCTATCCGTGGGGGCGACGGCGACAGTACGACTGGGCAGTCCTACACTCGAGGACACGGAGTGCACGGTTCCCGCCGGCGACTACTGGGTCGAAGTGAGCGGCCGCGGGTTCGTCAACTACGGCTGGCCCGGGTCGACAGAGCCCGGCGACGAGTGGCGGTTGCGTCTGTGGCCGGTGACGGCGCGGACGGAGGAGGTGCGCACGCTGTGGCAGATGCCTGGCCACGGCTGTCCATGGAACGCGGACGACTGAAGCGGATGCCGCGTCAGCGGTCGAGCGCCGCGAACCGCTCGATGTCGCTGTTGGTTCCCGACACGATGATGAGGTCGTGGTTCGTCACGATCGTGGCGGCCTCCGCATAGCGGAAAGGCTTCCCGGGACTCTTCACGCCGACGACCGTCACCTTGTACTTCGACCGCACGCCGGACTCGTTGAGTCCGACGCCGCGGATGAACTTCGGCGGATACATCTTGGCCAGTACGAAGTCGTCGTCGAAGCGGATGAAGTCGAGCATCCGGCCGCTGACGAGGTGCGCGACGCGCTCGCCGGCCTCTCGCTCCGGGTAGATGACATGGTTCGCGCCGACGCGGGCGAGGATCTTGCCGTGCGACTGCGACACGGCCTTCGCCCAGATCTGCGGCACCTTGAGGTCGACGAGGTTGGCCGTGATCAGGACCGAGGCCTCGATCGACGAGCCGACCGCGACGACGGCGACCTGGAAATCTCCGGCGCCGATCTGCCGCAGCGCATCGATGTTCTTGGCGTCGGCCTGCACCGTGTGCGTGACGCGGTCGGACCACTTCTGCACGAGCTCGAGGTTGTCGTCGATCGCTAGGACCTCGCGGTCGAGGCGGTCGAGCTCACCGGCGCACGCAGCGCCGAATCGACCGAGACCGATGACGAGGACGGGAGCGTCCCCCCGGAGGACTTCAACCAACGATCGGCCTTTCCACGGGCAGTGAGTAATACTGCGATCGCGACGTCGCGGCGACTGCCGCGGCGAGTGTCACTGTACCAACGCGGCCCATGAAGATGGTCGCGGCCATGACGTACGACGCCGAATCGGGGAGCTCGGCCGTGAGGCCGGTCGACAGGCCCACCGTGCCGAACGCCGAGATCACGTCGAACAGCACATGACTGATGTCGTCTTTGGTGATCTGGGCGATGATGATGGTCGACAGCGCCACGATGGTCGCACCCCAGGCGACGACGCTGAGCGCCACGCGCTGCACGTCGCTCGGGATGCGGCGACCGAAGACCTCGACGGACGAGCGACCCTTCGCCTCCGACCAGACGGCGATCGCCAGCACGGCCAGGGTCGTGACCTTGATGCCACCCGCGGTCGATGCCGAGCCGCCACCGACGAACATCAGCATGCTGGCGGCGAGGAGTGACGATCCGTTCAGATCATCCATCTCGATGACGTTGAACCCGCCGGATCTGGTCATGGCGGACAGGAAGAACGCCTGGAACGTCGTGTCAGCGGCATCCATCGACCCGAAGGTCTTCGGGTTGTTGTACTCGAGAATGAGGAAGACGGCGGCACCGAGCACGAACAGCAGCACGGTCGTGACCAGCGTGAGCTTGGTGTGCAGCGACCACTTCTTCACGTGCCAGACGTGCTTGGCCAGCGTGTAGATGACCGGGAAGCCGATGCTGCCGAGGAACACGCCGATCATGAGGAGCGTGAGGACGAGGTAATCGTCCGCGAAGACGGCGACTCCTCCGTCGTTCGGCGCGAATCCGGTGTTCGTGAATGCCATGGCCGCGAAGTAGGGCGCTTCCCAGAGCGCGGCGATGGGGTCGACCTCGGCCATCACGAGCGCCGGGTAGAGCAGAACCGCGAGGGATGCCTCGATGATCAGCGCCGAGACGGCGACAGTCGTGAGCAGCTGACCGACTTCGCCCAGGCGGACGGTCTGGCTCTCGTTCACGACGCCGCCGTGCGCGCGCAGCGGATTGGTGTCGCCGGCCGCCATCAGCTTGGCCCGCAGTCCGAGCCTCCGCGAGATGAGCATGCCCATCAACGACGCGAGCGTCAGCACGCCCAGCGCGCCGATGTTGACGCCGACGAAGATCAGCACGTGGCCGAACGGGGACCAGTAGTTCGCCATGTCGACCGTAGCCAGACCCGTCACGCAGATCGTGGAGACTGCGGTGAAGAGGGCGTCGCTCAAGGGGGTGACGGTGCCGCTCGCCGAGGCGATCGGCAGCGACAGCAGCACCGTGAAGACGAGGATCAGCAGGGCGAAGATGACGATCGCGAAGCGCGACGGGGACGAGGTGACGATGTGCTTGACCCAGTCGACGGCGCCTTCGAGGCGCTCGCGCGGAGACGACGCCGAAGCGATGCCCGACATCGCGTCCCCCTTCGTCCTGCGCCCGCCTGCGCCCCACGTCACACGGCGCCTTTCGCCGAGCCTTCGTCATGGTACTCCGTGACGGGGACGACTACCCTGATCTCATGACGGACATCTTCGACGTGATCGCAGACGGTACGAGGCGCGACATCCTCCAACTCCTGCTGCGACGCACGGCCGAAGGCGAGTCGGGCACGAGCGTGAGTCACATCGTCGCCGACCTGGGCATCAGCCAGCCGACCGTCTCCAAGCACCTCAAGGTACTGCGCGACGCCGAGCTCGTGTCGGTGCGCGAAGACGGCCAACGCCGCTTCTACAGCCTCTCGGTCGAGCCGCTCGAGGTCGTGGACGACTGGCTGGTCCCGTTCCTCGTCGACGCGTACGGTGATGCGGCACCCGACATCGACTACCCGTTCACGCCGCTGACCGACAGCGCCGCGCACGCGGCCGAGGTGGTCGGCCGCGCCGCAGCATCCGCCAAGCATGTGGTGACCAGCGCGCTCAAGCGCTTCGGCGGCTGACGGCGTCGGCTCGAGAGCGAGGGCCGCAATGCCTTCGCTCCTGTGCCGGAGGTCCGCCCCACTGATCACATGAGCCACATAGGTTTACAGGTGTCTCACCTACCCCATAGAGTGTGCACATCGAGAAAGGGGTACGCGGGATGCCCGAAGTACCTGACGTCCGGTTCCTCACAGTGGCCGAGGTCGCAGAGCTCATGCGCGTGTCGAAGATGACCGTGTACCGGCTCGTCCATGCAGGTGAACTGCCTGCCATCCGCTTCGGCCGCAGCTATCGCGTGCCCGAGTCCGCAGTCGCCGACGCTCTGCAGCGCCCCATCGCCGACGTCGGCTGATCCTTCCTGGAGAATGCCGTGGATGTCAGTACGTTCTACGCCCTCTTCTCCACGACATGCTTCACGCTCACCGGTCTGTGGTGGAACGTCGTCCGATCGCGCCGTGACTGGACGACGGATCCGGCGATGCGCCGCACGATCGGCGGCATCTACCTCTCCTTCCTCCTGCCCGCTCTCATGGGACTGTTCGCGCAAGTCGGCGGGACTGAGAACCCGCTGATCTGGCGCTCATCCTTCGTCGTGATCGCGATCGTCGGAGGGGCGTCCATGGTGCGCCTGATTGCCCAGGCGCGCGGCGACGGCACCCGCGCATCGATCCGGTGGGCACAGCTCGGCACCGTTGTCATCTACGTGGCGCTCGCTGTCGTCGGTTTCGCGCCGCAACTCGTGACACCGCTCGGCCTCACGGGAATCCAGGTGGAGGCGTTGCTGCTCATCGCGCTGGTAGCCCTCGGGCACGCGCTCGTGTGGCGGTTCCTGGTCACGGACGACGTCGCGGAGTGACACGGCACAGAGTGCTCGTTCGGGTTTGCTAGACTGATCCGAGGCATTTTTTCCGTGCCCGTTACCCGGGTGTCCGATTTTGCGCGACGCCCAGCCGCTGACTTAGTGAGGTTTCCGTGGGTTCTGTCATCAAGAAGCGCCGCAAGCGCATGGCGAAGAAGAAGCACCGCAAGCTGCTTCGCAAGACTCGCCACCAGCGCCGCAACAAGAAGTAAGCGGCCAGACACGAGCGCCTGTCTTCGGACGGGCGCTTTGTGTCTCTGCCCGCGTATCCGCAGTTCGTGCACTCCGAGAGGACGCCATGAAGTCGATCACCGTCACCGAACTCGCCGAGCGATCCGGCACGCCGCTCATCGACGTGCGCGAAGCCGGAGAGTTCGCCGCGGGCCACGTGCCCGGCGCGGTCAACGTCCCGATGTCCGAGATCGGCAACCGCCTGGATGAACTCCCGAGCGAATCGTTCGACGTGATCTGCCAGATGGGTGGCCGCTCGGCGCGGGTCGTGGAAGCTCTCGAGGCCCGCGGGTACGACGTGACGAACGTCGAGGGCGGCACGGGCGAGTGGATCGCTCAGGGCCGCGAGGTCGAGGTGCCGTCGGCGTGACCACGCTGACCCTCATCGGCAAACCCGACTGCCACCTCTGCGACGTCGCATCCGAGGTGATCGACGCGGTCATCGCCGAATTGCCGGATGCCGCGGCGGAGCAGATCGAGATCGTCGAGGCGTCCATCAAGGATGATCCCGCCCTGTACGAACTCTGGTGGGAGAAGATCCCGGTCGTGCTGATCGACGGCGAGCTGCACGCCCACTGGCGTGTGTCGCCCGACCGGTTGCGCGCCGCCCTGGAGGAATCCGTCCGAACCGTCGCGCAGAGCGACCAGAAGGAGTCGAAGTGACCGTTCGCCATGTCGTCAGCTGGAAGCTCGCCGCCGAAGACGCCGCCGAGCGCGGCGCCCAGGCAGGCGAGGTGGCTCGTCGCCTGAACGCCCTCGGCGGCGTGGTGCCGCAGCTCCTCTCGATCTCAGCAGGCCCGAACATGGCGTACCCGGACGCGAACTGGGACGTCACGCTTGTCGCCGACTTCGCGTCGATCGCCGCGCTCGAGGAGTACCAGGTGCACCCGGCCCATGAAGAAGTCGTCGCATACGTGCGCTCCGTCGTCTCCTCTCGCGTCGCCGTCGACTTCGAGGTCTGAGCGGCAACTCGCGCGTCACAATCCGTCACACTTGCAACACAAATGTGATCCGCTCTGGTCGCCTCCGGTTGGTCGAGGCCTCGGGGCGCATGTTTAGATGAACACCTACCCGTCCGTGGGCGTCATTGCCCTCGTCTCACAGGAGCCGACATGCAACGTCGCCACATCCTCGCCGGCCTCGCGCTCGCCGCGACCGCCACTCTCGCCCTCGCAGGCTGCGCCACCGGCGCGGGAGACTCCGGTTCGGACGAGCCCGCCGCGGGCGACGAGTACGGCTTGATCGAGGCGGGCACGCTCACGATCTGCTCCGACATCCCCTACGCACCGTTCGAGTTCGAAGGTGGCGACAACGGCACGGGTTACACGGGCTTCGACATCGACCTGCTCGACGCGATCGCCAAGAAGCTCGACCTGAAGCTCTCGGTGCAGGACGTCGGCTTCGAGGCGCTGCAGTCGGGCACCACGCTCGCCTCCGGCACCTGCGACATCGGCGCCTCTGCCATGACCATCACGGACGAGCGCAAGGCGAACATCGACTTCTCCGACCCGTACTACGAGTCGCTGCAGTCCCTGCTCGTGCGCACCGACTCCGGCATCGAGTCGATCGATGACCTCGAGGGCAAGAACGTGGGCGTCCAGCAGGGCACCACCGGAGAGGCCTACGCGAACGAGAACGCCAGCGGCGCGGAGATCGTGCAGTACCCCTCCGACGGTGAGCTGTGGCCGGCGATGCAGTCGGGACTGATCGACGCGATCCTGCAGGACCAGCCGGTCAACATCGAGCACGAGAAGGCCGACAGTGCCTACAAGATCGTCGAGGAGTACGAGACCGGCGAGTCCTACGGCTTCGCCTTCGCCAAGGGCGAGAAGGACGAGCTGCTCGAGGCTGTCAACGGTGCGCTGAAGGAGCTGCAGGACAGCGGCGACTACCAGACCATCTACGACACCTACTTCGCCGCTAAGTAAACGGCGTGCGGCGCAGGACAGGGAGACCTTGACGATGGCGTTGAGGCGCAGCACTCGAAGCAAGCTCTATCGGTACATCGTCTACGCGGTGCTGATCGCGATCGTCGTCTGGGCGGCGGTGACGACGAACTGGGCGAGGATCGGTCCGCTCTTCTTCAACCCCGAGGTCGCGGTCAAGATGTTCCCCGGGATCATCACCACCGCGCTGGTCAACACGCTGTGGTTCACCGCGGTCGCGTTCACCGCGGGGCTGGTGCTCGGCGTCATCCTGGCGTTGCTGAAGCTGTCGAGCATCGGCCCGTTCCGGTGGATCGCGACGGCCTGGATCGAGCTGTTCCGCGGGCTTCCCGCGATCCTCACGATCTTCGGGGTGGCGTTCATCCTTCCGGTCGCGTCGGGTGTTTCGGGTAGGGACCTCGGCGGACCGGTGGTGCTGGGGCTGATCGGTCTGATCCTGGTCGCGTCGGCATACATGGCGGAGACCATCCGTGCCGGCATCCAGGCGGTCCCGAAGGGGCAGACCGAAGCGGCTCGTTCGCTCGGCATGTCGCCGATGAAGACCACGTTCTGGATCATCGTGCCGCAGGGCTTCCGCATCATCATCCCGCCGCTGACCAATGAGTTCGTGCTGCTGCTGAAGGACACCTCGCTGCTCTTCGTCGCCGGCACGTTCATTTGGTCGAAGGAACTCACAAACTTCGCCCGCGACGCGGCGACGCAGAACACGAATGCGACGCCGCTGATCATGGCGGCGATCCTGTACCTGATCGTGACGATCCCGCTCACGCGCTTCAGTGCGTGGCTCGAGCGTCGGATGGCGAGGCAGCGATGATCACCGACCTGATTGATGTGCACGCCCCGGCGATCGATCTTCAGGGGCTCGAGAAGAGCTTCGGCGACAACAAGGTACTCAAGGGCATCGACCTCACCGTTCAAGCCGGCGAGGTCGTCTGCGTGATCGGTCCCTCGGGGTCGGGCAAGTCGACGCTGCTGCGCTCGGTGAACCTGCTCGAGGAGCCGACGGGCGGCAAGGTGCTCATCGAGGGCATCGACATCACCGACCCGGACGTCGACATCGACCGGGTGCGCACGCGCATCGGCATGGTGTTCCAGAGCTTCAACCTGTTCCCGCACCTCGACGTCATGGGTAACCTCATGGTCGCGCAGCAGCGGGTGAAGAAGCGCTCGAAGGCCGAGGCGCAGAAGGTCGCGCTCGAGATGCTCGGGCGCGTCGGCCTGGTGGAGAAGGCGGACGCCTATCCGGGGCACCTCTCCGGTGGACAGCAGCAGCGTGTGGCGATCGCCCGGGCGCTCTGCATGAATCCCGACATGATGCTGTTCGACGAGCCGACGTCGGCGCTCGACCCGGAACTCGTCGGCGAGGTGCTGCAGGTCATGCGCTCGCTGGCGGACGAGGGGATGACGATGCTGGTGGTCACGCACGAGATGGGCTTCGCCCGCGAGGTCGGCTCGCGCCTGATCTTCATGGACGGCGGCTACATCGTCGAAGAGGGCGATCCGCGTGAGGTGCTCGGCAACCCGCAGCACCAGCGCACGAAGGACTTCTTGTCCCGAGTGCTGTAGCTCGCACTCTCCGATTGCCGAAACCCCGCTCTCGCGCCGAGACCCCCTGCTGCAGGCATCTGCAGGAGGGGGTCTCGACGATATGTGGGGGTCTCGGGATCAGGACTCGATGACCTCGGCATCCGCGGCGTTGCGGCGGACGGATTCGATTCCGGCGAGAGCTGCGGACTTGCTGGAGTAGCTCTCGCTGCTTGCGATGATCTCTCCATTGCCGGCCTTGAGGCGGAACCGGTGTCCGCCGGAACTGTCGGAGTAAAGCTCGAACGTGCCTGCCATGAGGTGTCCTTTCTCTGTCTGGTCGGAGGGTCGACCTCCCGCGCTCACGCTATTCCAGCCGGTATATCGGTGGGAAGGGCGGGAGCGGATGCCGTTGCGTCGAACTCGTCGCGTTCCGGTCGCAGTTCTCGCCGTTTCGAGCGACGCGGGGCGGCAGGAACTGCGACCGGAAGACAGGCCAGCGGCAGAAACTGCGACCGGAACGGGCGGGATCAGCCGCGGGGATGGACCGCGACGGGCTCGGGCGCGACAGCGATGCGCACCCGATCGCCGAAAGCGGGGTGGATGCCGGGGGCATGCTGCACGCGGACCAGTTCACCCGACTCGGTGCGCACCAGCGTGCGTCGCATGCTGCCGAGGAACGTGCTCTCCTCGACGAGCGCGTCGGTGGCGGCATCCGCTTCCGAGGCGAAGTACACGTTCTCCGGCCGGAGGTACACGTCGACCGGACCGTCGGCCGGTGTCTGGAGTGGCAGCGACTGCCCCCACACCAGCACGTGATTCCCGTCGGCGACGCCCGAGACGACGCTGGAGAGACCGACGAACGCGGCGACGCCCGCCGTGGACGGCGTCGTGTACAGCTGCTCGGGGGAGCCGATCTGCTCGATGCGGCCCGAGTTCATGACGGCGATCCGGTCGGAGACAGCCAGCGCCTCCTCCTGATCGTGGGTCACGAAGACGGTCGTGATGCCGAGGCGCAGCTGGATGCGGCGGATCTCGTCGCGCAGCTGCACGCGCACCTTCGCGTCGAGAGCCGACAGCGGCTCATCGAGCAGCAGCACCTTCGGCTCGGTGACGAGCGCCCGAGCGAGGGCGACGCGCTGCTGCTGACCGCCCGACAGCTGGTGCGGGAAGCGGTCGGCGAAGTCCGACAGCCCCACCAGTGCGAGAGCGTCGAGCGCGCGCTTCGCAGCATCCGCCCTGCCTGCCCCGCGCCGCCGCAGGCCGAACGCCGTGTTGTCGAGCACGCGCAGATGCGGGAACAGCGAGTAGGACTGGAAGACCATGCCGATGTCGCGCTTGTTCGTCGGGACGCGCGACACGTCGGAGCCGCCGAGGAGCACGGCGCCGCTGTCGAGGCCTTCGAGTCCCGCCAGCACCCGCAGCAGGGTCGTCTTGCCGCAGCCGGAGGGTCCGAGGAGGGACACGAACTCGCCGGGCGCGATGTCGAGATCGACGCCGTGCAGCACGGTGTTCCCCGAGTAGCTCTTCACGATGCCCTGCAACTCGACGCGGGTGCCGTCTCCGGCCTCCGCGAGCAGCACGTTGTCCTTGGTCCGGGGGAGGGCGTGGTCGAGGGTCATGAGCGGGCCTTTCCGGTGCCGCGCGCGACGCGGCCGATGACGAGGAGCAGAGCGAAGACGAAGACGAGCGCCAGCAGGGTGAAGATCGCGGGCGCGTAGGGGTCCTGCTTCTGGACGACCACCATGGCGGTCTGGAACACCTGGCGGTTCAGGAGCGAGGCGATCGTGAACTCGCCGAGGACGACGGCGATCGAGATGAGGGATGCCGCGAGCAGCCCTTGCCGGATGTTCGGAGCGAGCACGGTCAGGACGACCGTGGGCCAGCTCGCCCCGAGGGAGCGGGCCGCTTCGGCGAGCGTGCGGAGGTCGGCCGCGTCGATGGACGCTTGGATCGAGCGGAACGCGAACGGCAGCACGGTGATCCCGTAGGCGAAGGCCAGCGTCCAGGTGCCGGTGCCGAGCGTTCGACCGATCTGCAGGTAGATCGGCGCGAGGCCGACGACGAGCACGATCGCCGGGATCGAGATCGGCAGCAGCACCGCGAACTCGAAGGCCGGCTTGAGCTTCGGGAAGCGCAGATTGACCAGGATCATCGTCGGCGCGAGCAGGAAGAGAACGAGCACGACGGTGACGAGCGCGAGGATCAGCGAGTTGCCGAGTCCGGTCCAGATCGGTTTGATCCCGGCCGCCGCGGCGGGGTCGAACAGGTCGGACCAGTGCACGAGCGAGAAGCCACCGGCCGGGTCGCGCAATGTGAAGAGCAGCGTCGACAGCAGGGGGATCGCGAAGAAGGCGCCGACCAGGATGCCGATGATCCAGCGGGTCGCGAGGGAGGGGCCGAGACGGTTCATGACTGCCACCTCGCGGCCCGCCGCTGGATGATGGAGTACAGGGCCATCACGACTCCGACGATGACGATCATGCCGAGCGCGAGAGCACCGGCGAGGTTCTCGCGACCGAGCACGGTCTCGCTGGTGAGAGCGGTGCGGATCTGCAGCGGCACGATCTGCGAGCCCTGGCTGGCGAGGGCTGCAGCGGTCGCATAGGAGGAGAACGCGTTGGCGAACAGCAGCAGCAGGCTCGCGAGGAAAGACGGGGCGAGCACCGGGATGCCGATGCGCAGCCAGAAGCTCGCACGGGTGCCGCCGAGAGTGAGGTTCGCCTCGGACCACTGCGGCTTGAGCGCGGCGAGGGCCGGCATGAACGTGATGACCATGAGCGGGATCTGGAAGTAGATGTACGGCAGCACGAGACCGGGAAGCTCGTACAGCCAGGTGCCGTTCTCGTAGATGTTCACACCGAACGAGTCCTTGAGGAAGACGGTGATGACGCCCTGGATGCCGATGGCCGAGATGAACACGAAGGCGAGCATGACCCCGCCGAACTGTGCGAGAACTCCTGCCGCGGCATCCACCGTCGAGCGAACCGCGCCCTCCGGGTTCATGCCGAGCAGGGCGTAGCAGACGAGGGCGCCGATGAGGGCGCCGACGACGGCGGTGAGCAGCGACAGCCCCGCGGAGTTGGCGAAGGTCGTCAGCACGACGGGGTCGCCGAGGGCTGCGACGTTGGTCCAGGTGAAAGCGCCGTCATCCGCGAAGAAGCCCGAGCCGATCGCGAGGATCGTCGGCACGGCGAGGAACAGCACGACGTAGGCCGCGAAGGGCACGAGCCCCAGCCAGGCCCACGAAGGCGCGGACCGCCGGCCCCTCGCATCATGCGAGGAGCCGGCGCCCGATACCGGTGTGGAGATCGCGGGGGCGGATGCCGCGGCATCCGCCCCCGCTGCGGTGAGGGTCGTCACTGGACGGCCGCTGCCCACTTCTCGCCGAGCAGGGTGCCGGCCTTCGTGGACTGCTCCTCGGTCGGGACGACCGTCTCGGCGGGGACCTCGGGGAGGGCATCGGCGAGGTCGGCGTCGATCGTGCCGGCCTCGGTCATGGCCTCCATGCGGGCCGGGCGTGCGCCGCCCTTCAGCCACAGGTTCTGCACCTCGTCGCTGTAGAGGAACTCCTGCCACAGGCGCGCGGCGGCCGGGTTCGGGGCATCCTTGTTGATCGCCTGGTTGTAGTAGCCCGCATAGCCGGTGCCGTCGAGCACGACGACCTTCCAGTTCTCGTTGTCAGCCATGTGAGCGGCGTTCAGGTAGTCCCAGTCGAAGACGACGGGGGTCTCGCCGCTCGTGACCGTGGCCGTGGTCACGTCGACCTTGAGCAGGTTGCCGGCCTTCTGCAGCTCCGAGAAGAAGTCGATGCCGGGCTGGAAATCGTCGAGCGTGCCGTCGGACTGCACGGTCGCGAGACCCACGGCGGCGAAGGCTGCGCCGGCCTGCGTGGGGTCGCCGTTGATCGCCACGGCGCCCTTGTAGTCGGCGCTCTTCAGGTCGTCGAGCGATTCGGGAGCGTCGAACTTCGAGGAGTCGTAGCCGATCGACATGTACCCGCCGTAGTCGCCCACGAAGAGACCGGTCGGCTCCTTGAGCGCATCGGGGATGTCGTCCCAGGTCTCGACCTTGTACGGGGCGAACACGTCGGTGTTCTGCAGCGCGACCGTGAGGCCGAGGTCGAACACGTCGGGAGCGGTGTCAAGTCCCTCGTTCGTCTCGGCGGCCTGGATCTCCTCGGCGCTGGACACGTCGGGCGAGGCCTCGTTGATCGTGATCTCGGGGTACTTCTCGGCGAACAGGTCGAGGATCTCGCCGTAGTTCGCCCAGTCGCGGGGGAGCGCGATGACGTTGAGCTGACCCTCGGCCTTGGCCGCGGCTTCGAGGTCGGCGAACGAGCCGAAGTCGGCGACCGATGTCGCGGCGGCGGCGTCGACGGCGGAGTCGCCCTCGTCCGATGTGGCGTCGGCGGCGCCTGAGCACGAGGTGAGTACGAGCGCGGCCGTGGCGGCCAGGGCGATGCCGGCGCCGATGCGCGCGCGGCGGGTGTTGCGAGCCATGAGTGTCCTCTCGGGTGACCGGCGATCGCCGGTACGGGGTTGCGAGAGGACACTATGGGCGCCGCGTTACCGGTCGGAGCGGCGGGGGTGAACGGTGGGTGACCGGGTCGTGGCGGAAACGATCCGGCGAGTGCGTGCGGAGGAGATCTGCCCCTCGGGAGGAGGAATTCGGGCGATTCGTCCTCCCGAAGCGGGGATCTCCTCCCGACGAGCCTGGGTGCTCCGCGTCAGTCCTGCGGGACGGAGTACTTGAAGCCCTTGTGCGAACCGACGTAGCCGAGGTGCTCGTAGAAGCGGTGCGCGTCGATGCGACTGGCGTCCGACGTGAGCTGGACCATCGCGGCGCCGAGCGCAGGCGCGGCCGAGTCGGAGACCCAGCGCATGATCCCCGAGCCGATGCCGGAGGAGCGCAGATCGCTGCGGACGCGCACCGCTTCGACCAGCAGCCGTCGGGCTCCGCGGCGAGCCATGCCGGGGACCGACGTGAGCTGCAGCGTGCCTACGACCCGGCCGTCGAGCTCGGCGACGAGCAGGTCGTTCGACGGCTCGGCGAGGATATCGCGGAGACCGGCGATGTACGCGGGCCGGTCCTCATCGGATGCCACGTCGCCCCGCGCCGCGCTGATCGGGTCGTCCGCGAGCAGCGCGATGACGGCATCCGCATCGTCCGGCGTCGCCCGGCGCAGCGTGGCGGTTCCTGCGCGGGAGTCGAGAGCGTGCGGAAGCGGGAGGGAGTCGAGCATGCGCCAAGTCTGACATCCTGAAGGGATGGACATCGGCACGCTCCTCGGGCTCGAGCAGCTCACCTGGGGGAT
Organism: Microbacterium sp. SA39; assembly: GCF_000967865.1. Taxonomy (GTDB): domain Bacteria; phylum Actinomycetota; class Actinomycetes; order Actinomycetales; family Microbacteriaceae; genus Microbacterium. The sequence goes on along the minus strand of NZ_JXRU01000035.1, from coordinate 78,149 downwards.
GCTGATCCTCATCGTCGTCGCGGCATTCGCCGCCGGGTGGATCGACGCGGTCGTGGGCGGCGGGGGACTCCTCCAGCTTCCTGCGCTCCTGCTGATTCCCGGGATGGCGCCGATCCAGGCGCTCGCGACCAACAAGCTCGCGTCGGTCTTCGGCACCGCGACCAGCAGCGTCACCTACTACCGGCGCGCGAAACCCGACATCCGCACCGCCTTGCCGATGGCGGGCATAGCGCTCGTCGGCTCGTTCGGCGGCGCCGCCGTGGCGACGATCCTGCCGCCCGCAGCCTTCAAGCCGATCATCGTCGTGGCGCTGCTGGCCGTCGCGCTCTTCACCGCATTCCGGCCGCAGATGGGAGCGGCGACGAAGCTGCGCTTCCACGGCCACAAGCACCACATCATGGCCGGTCTCGCCGGGCTCGCGATCGGCTTCTACGACGGCATGATCGGACCGGGCACCGGAACGTTCCTCGTGATCACGCTGGTCGCGCTGCTCGGCTACGACTTCCTGCAGGCGAGCGCCAAGGCCAAGATCGTGAACTTCGCGACGAACGTCGGGGCGCTGCTGCTCTTCATCCCCACCGGATCGGTACTGTGGCTGCTGGGCGGCATCCTCGCCGTCGCGAACGTCGCCGGCAGCTACCTCGGCTCGAGGATGGCGATCTCGCGCGGCACGACGTTCATCCGCGTGGTGTTCCTCGTCGTCGTGATCGGGCTCATCGGCAAGCTCGGCCTGGACGTGTGGAACGAGAACATCGTGCCCGCGCTCACACTGCTGGACTGAGCGTTCCGCAAGGCTTTGCGCCGTTCGCAAGGCCGGGATCCCGGCATCCGTCCTTGCGCGGTGTAAAAAGCCTTGCGAGGAGCACGCGCGTTTCGTCTCGCTTCGCTCGCTCAACGACCGGAGAGCGCCGGCCGTTGAGCGAGGAGCGAAGCGACGAGACGAAATGCGTGGATCAGGCCTCGTCGTCGTCGGGCTCGAAGTCCACGCCGGCCTCGGCGCGCTGCGCCGGGGTGATCGGTGCGGGAGCGGCGGTCAGCGGGTCGAACCCGTTGCCCGACTTCGGGAACGCGATGACCTCGCGGATGGACTCGGTCTTCGACAGGTGCTGCAGCACGCGGTCCATGCCCAGCGCGATGCCGCCATGCGGCGGGGCGCCGAACTTGAACGCGTCGAGGAGGAAGCCGAACTGCTCGTCGGCCTGCTCGTCGCTGATGCCCATGACCTCGAACACGCGCTTCTGCACGTCTTCGCGGTGGATGCGGATCGAGCCGCCGCCGAGCTCCGAGCCGTTGCACACGATGTCGTACGCGTAGGCAAGGGCCGAGCCGGGGTCGGTGTCGAACGTGTCGGCGAACTCCGGCTTCGGACCGGTGAACGCGTGGTGCACGGCCGTCCAGGCGCCGGCTCCGACGGCGACATCGCCGGATGCCACGGCATCCGCTGCAGGCTCGAACATCGGGGCGTCGACCACCCAGGTGAAGGCGAACTCGTCCGGATTCAGGTAGCCGAGGCGGCGGCCGATCTCGACGCGCGCGGCGCCGAGCAGTGCCCGGCTCTCCTTGGTCGAACCGGCGGCGAAGAACACGCAGTCGCCCGGCTCCGCGCCGACGAGGGCCGCGAGGCCCGCCTGCTCGGTCTCGGAGAGGTTCTTGGCGACCGGACCGCCGAGCGAGCCGTCCTCGCTGAAGAGCACGTACGCCAGACCCCGGGCGCCGCGCTGCTTCGCCCAGTCCTGCCAGGCGTCGAGCTGCTTGCGGGGCTGGCTCGCGCCGCCCGGCATCCGCACGGCGCCGACGTACTCGGCCTGGAAGACGCGGAACGTGGTGTCGGAGAAGTACTTGGTGGCTTCGACGAGCTCGAGTCCGAAGCGCAGGTCGGGCTTGTCGGAGCCGTACTTCGCCATCGCGTCGGCGTAGGTCAGGCGCGGCAACGGGGTCGCGACCTCGACGCCGATGGTCTTCCACATCGCGACGACGAGCGACTCCATCAGCGTGATGACGTCTTCCTGGTCGACGAAGCTCATCTCGATGTCGAGCTGCGTGAACTCGGGCTGACGGTCGGCGCGGAAGTCCTCGTCGCGGTAGCAGCGGGCGATCTGGAAGTACTTCTCGACACCGCCCACCATCAGCAGCTGCTTGAACAGCTGCGGCGACTGCGGCAGGGCGTACCAGCTGCCCGGGCTCAGACGTGCGGGTACGAGGAAGTCGCGGGCACCCTCGGGGGTCGAGCGCGTGAGGGTCGGCGTCTCGACCTCGGTGAAGTCCTCGCCGTGCAGCACGTCGCGGACCGCCTTGTACACGTTCGAGCGCAGACGCAGGTTCGCGGCCTGGGCGGGACGACGGAGGTCGAGGTAGCGGTACTTGAGGCGCGCCTCTTCGCCCACGGTCTCGGTGTCGGCGAGAGCCGTCGACACCTGGAACGGCAGCGGAGCAGACTCGTTCAGTACCTCGACGTCGGTCGCGATGAGCTCGACGTCGCCGGTGGGCAGGTTGGGGTTCGCGTTGCCCTCGGGGCGCTGCGAGACCTCTCCCGTCACCTTGAGCACGAATTCGTTGCGCAGGGGGTGGGCGATCTCCTCGTCGCGGATCACGACCTGGGCGATGCCCGACGCATCCCGCAGATCGATGAAAGCGACTCCTCCGTGGTCACGACGGCGATCGACCCAACCCGTGAGGGTGACGGTCTGACCGATGTGCTCGGCTCGCAACGAGCCTGCCGAGTGGGTGCGAAGCACGGAGGATTCCTTCTGATCTGGGAAATGGTGAACCCGCCCAGTCTACGTGGGCGGGCGGAGCGTCCCCGGCGTCGTTCCTCGCGCCGACACGCTTCCTCAGTATGATCGCCACGACAGAAAGGGCCCTTCCATGGACTCGAACGGCATCTCCGACCTCTACGCGCAGATCTTCTCCGGCACCAGCGGATTGATCGCGCTCGTCTTCTATGTGCTCGTCGTCATCGGCCTGTGGAAGGTGTTCACGAGGCCGGTTACCCCGGCATCCTCGCGATCATCCCGATCGTGAACGTGGTGTTCCTCGTGAAGATCGCCGGAATGTCCGGATGGCTCGCTCTGCTCTACATCATCCCGATCGTCAACATCGTCTTCGGGATCATCGTGGCCATCAAGCTGGGCGAACGATTCGGCAAGGGCGGCTTCTTCTCGTTCTTCCTGCTGTTCGTCTTCCCCTACATCGGGTACCTGATCCTCGGCTTCGGGGACGCTCGTTACACGAAGGCCTGACTTGTCGGCGACGCGCATCCACCTCGTCCGACACGGCGAGGTGCACAACCCTCGCCGTGTGCTCTACGGGAGACTCCCCGGCTATCACCTGAGCAGGGCCGGACGGAAGATGGCTCAGGCCGCAGCCGACCATGTCGCCGGCCTCGACCGGCCCGTGTCCGCGCTCTACTCCTCGCCGCTGGAGCGCGCACAGGAATCGGCGGAGCCGTTCTCGGAGCGCTTCGACCTCGTGCCGGAGATCGACGTGCGGGTGATCGAGCCGACCAATGTGTTCGAGGGCACGCAGATGCGCCGCTCGCTGATGAATCCCCTCAACTGGTGGCACCTGCGGCAGCCCGCGACGCCGAGCTGGGGCGAGCCGTACGCGTCGGTCGCCGAGCGGATGCGGGGCATCATGGACGAGGCCTGGGATGCGGTCGACGGCGGGGATGTCGTGATGGTCTCGCACCAGGCGCCGATCTGGATCACCCACCTCCGTGTCGCCGGCCTTCCGCTGCGCCACGATCCGCGCACGCGTCGCTGCGCGCTGTCGAGCGTGACCTCGTTCGAGCGCGTCGGCGACGTCTGGCGCGAGGTCGCGTATGCGACGCCTGCGCCGACGGACGGCGCCGTCGACGTCGGGGCTGTCTGACTCAGGCTTTCGAATCGCGCAACTGGCGCGTTTTCAGGGTCGGGATCGACCATTCGCGCGATTCGAAACGGGAGTGGACGAGCGGATGCTTCCGGTCCACGCATAGGAACGCGCCCGTAAACTGGGAATCGTGCCACTTGCCCCGACGGTTCGTCCGATCCGCAGCGGCCGCCCGTCCCGAATCCGGCGTTCTCGTCGTGGGGTCGGAGCGGCGCTCGCCGCGGTGCTCGCCATCGGCCTGAGCGCGTGCGCGCCGGACCCGGTGAGCGAGAGCTTCCTCAGCGGTGACAACACCGGCTACGTCGCCGCAGACGGCGCGATCGTCGAGATCACGGTCGCCGAACGCGGCGAGCCTGTCGATTTCGGCGGCGTCACCGAGACCGGCGACGAGCTTGACAGCGCCGACCTCGCAGGCCAGGTCACGGTCGTCAACTTCTGGTACGCCGGCTGCGCCCCGTGCCGTGTGGAAGCAGAAGACCTCGAGAGCGTCTGGCAGGAGTACGAGGGCGACGGGGTCTCCTTCGTCGGCGTCAACACACGCGACCAGGCCGACACCGCGATCGCCTTCGCCGAGGAGTACGGCATCACGTACCCGAGCCTGATCGACGTCGACACCGCGCAGGCCAAGCTCGCGTTCGCCGAGGCCACTCCCATCGCCGCCACGCCGACCACGCTCGTGCTCGACAAGCAGGGCCGCGTCGCCGCCCGCATCATCGGTCCGATCGACGGCACCTCGATCCTCTCCACGCTCGTCAAGGACGCGCTCGCGGAGTCGTCATGAGCGACTCGGCCACCCTGTGAACACCGAATCGATCATCGGGACCGGCGCGCTCTGGATCGCCATCCCGGTCGCGATGCTCGCCGGGCTCGTGTCGTTCCTGTCGCCGTGCGTGCTGCCGCTGGTGCCGGGGTACCTCGGCTTCCTCGGGGGAGCGGTGCAGCCGCGGGGCGTTTCGTCTCGCTCCGCTCGCTCAACGACCGGTGGCAGCTCCGTTCGCTCAACGACCGGGGCGACGCGCGGGCAGCTCGTGCTCGGGGTGCTGCTGTTCATCCTCGGGTTCAGCATGGTCTTCGTCGCGATCACCGCGCTCGGTGGGGCAGCGAGCGTCTTCCTCACGCAGTGGGGCGACCTGATCACCCGGATCCTGGGCGCGATCATCATCCTGATGGGACTCGTGTTCCTCGGCCTCTTCGGTTTCGCGCAGCGCGAGTTCCGCTTCCACGTCGACTCGAAGTTCGGCATCGTCGGCGCCCCACTCCTCGGCATCGCGCTGGGTATCGGCTGGGCGCCATGCCTCGGACCGACGCTGACGGCGATCTTCGCCCTGTCCTTCAATGCCGGCGATCCTGTTCGCGCAGGTGCGCTCGGCCTCGCATACTCCCTGGGGCTCGGCATCCCGTTCCTGCTCGTCGCCCTCGGGTTCGGCTGGGCGACGAAGACCATCGGGTTCCTCCGCCGTCACATCCGCGTCGTGAACATCATCGGGGGCGTGCTGCTCATCGTGCTCGGCATCCTGATGGTGTCGGGACTCTGGACGGAAATCATGTCCCGTCTGACGGCGGTGATGGGCAGTGTCATCCTCCCGCTCTGACAACATCAAGGATGCCGTGAACAGCGACACCACCAGCGATCCGCTCCGCCCGTCGGACCACGTCGACGGCGACGACTCGATCACGCAGCCGCGGCTCGGATTCGTCGGCTGGCTGCGCTGGGGATGGCGCCAGCTCACCTCGATGCGCACCGCGCTCATCCTGCTGCTCGTGCTCGCAATCGCCGCGATCCCGGGCTCGATCTTCCCGCAGCGGATGGCCGATCCGAACGGCGTCACGCAGTGGGAGCGCGACAACCCCGACCTCTTCCCGGTGCTCGACGCACTGAAGCTGTTCGACGTCTACCTGTCGCCGTGGTTCTCGGCGATCTACCTGCTGCTGTTCGCCTCGCTGGTCGGCTGCGTGATCCCGCGCATCCGGCATCACGCGAAGGCACTGCGCGCCCGGCCGCCGCGCACCCCCGCGCGTCTCCAACGTCTCGAGGACTACCGCGCGGTGATGCGGGACCCTGCAGGAGACGCGGATGCCGAGGCCGCGGCATCCGCCTCCGTCGATGTCGCGACGAAGCAGCTGAAGGCGCTCGGGTATCGGGTCGAGCGGTATGACCGCGGCCGCACGTTCTCGGTGTCGGCCGAGCGCGGATACTGGCGCGAGACCGGCAACCTGCTCTTCCACCTGGCGCTGGTCGGCGTGCTCGTGACCGTCGGCATCGGCGGCGGCTTCTCCTACACGGGCCAGCGCGTGATCGTCGAGGGCGAGACCTTCGCGAACACCCTCATCGACTATGACTCGATGAACCGCGGACGCTTCGTCGGCGACGACGCGCTCGCGCCGTATTCGATGCGCCTCGACTCGTTCGACGTGACCTACCAGCCCTACGGCGAGCCGGGTTCCGGTCAGGCGGGCGACTTCTCCGCGAACGTCACGGTGCAGGAGAACGGCGAGGAGCGCACCGGGGCCGTGAAGGTCAACGAGCCCCTCGCGGTCGCCGACGACGACGTCTTCCTGCTCGGCAACGGGTACGCTCCCACCATCACTGTGCGCAACGCCGCTGACGAGGTCGTGTTCACCGGCAGCGTCCCCTTCCTCCCGCAGGACAACAACATGTTCTCGCTCGGCATCGTGAAGGTCACCGACGGGATGCCGGAGCAGCTCGGAATCCGCGCCCTGTTCTACCCCACGGCGGCCACCGGCGCCGACGGCACGATCGCCTCCGCGTACGGCGACCTCGTGAACCCGCTCCTCACGCTGGACGTGTTCGAGGGCGACCTCGGTGTCAACGAGGGCGTGCCGCGCTCCGTCTACGTCCTCGACACCACCGAGCTCACGCAGCTCACCGGTCGCGCGATCGGCGAAAAGTCGATCGAGCTGAGCCCCGGCAAGACGGCCGACCTGCCGAACGGGCTCGGGACGATCACCTTCGAGGACGATTCTCCGGAGGGGGCCACCGACGTCTCGCAGTCCGTCAAGCGGTTCGCGTCACTGCAGATCCATCGCGACGACTCCGGTCCCCTCGTGCTCGGCTTCGCCCTTCTCGCTCTCGCCGGCCTCATGCTCGCCCTCTTCGTGCCGCGTCGCCGTGTGTGGGTCAAGGCCACGGCCGAGGCGGGAGCCGTGAACCTGGAGTACGCCGCGCTCGCCCGCGGAGAGGACCCGACGCTCGCCGCCGCGGTCGACGACCTCGTCGCCGGCCACACCCGTCTGCTCGACGCGGCGGGCGGCACGAAGGCCCGCGACACCGAGCGCGAGGCCGAGGGTGAACCCGCGCCGTCCGATGAGCCGCAGCCGCCGGCATCCGATTCCCCGAAAGTAGACTGACAACATGCTCGAGCTCAACGTGATCTCGCCGATCCTGCTGTGGACGGCGATCGCGATCTATGCGGCGGCCTTCGTGGCCTACGCCTTCGACCTCGCGCGCCGCTCGGAGGCATCGGCCGATGCGCAGACCGTCCGCGAGTCGGCGCTGGTCGGGGCCGGCGGGTCTTCCAGACTCGCCGCTACCGGCCGCGTCTCCGGGGAGACGGCGAACCCTCAGCGGTTCCTCATGGCGCGGATCGGCACGTCGATGACCGTGCTCGCATTCCTGTTCCACCTCGGGGCGACCCTCACCCGCGGCATCGCCGCCGGACGCGTGCCGTGGGCGAACCTCTACGAGTTCGCCATGATCGGGACGCTCCTCATCGTCGTGGTGTTCCTCGTGGTGCTCACCCGTATCGACCTCCGATTCCTCGGCACGTTCATCACCGGGCTCGTCGTGGTGCTGCTGGGCCTCGCTGCGACGAACTTCTACGTCGAGGTCTCTCCGCTGATGGACCCGCTCAAGAGCGTGTGGCTGATCATCCACGTGTTCGTGGCGTCGCTGGCTACCGCGTTCTTCGCGCTCGCCTTCGCACTCTCCGTCATCCAGCTCATGCAGTCCCGCCGGGAGCGTCTCGTCGGCGAGGGGGCCGAGAAGACGGGCCCCGGATTCCTCCGCACCTTCCCGACCGCCGAGCGCCTCGAGAGCATGGCGTACCGGTTCACGATCATCGGGTTCATCCTGTGGACGTTCACCCTGATCGCCGGCTCGATCTGGGCGTACTACGCCTGGAGCCGCTTCTGGGGCTTCGACGTCAAGGAGACCTGGACGTTCGTGATCTGGGTCATCTACGCCGGGTACATCCACGCCCGCGCGACGCGCGGCTGGCGCGGCAACCCCTCGGCGTGGCTCGCGATCGTCGGCTTCTCCGCCGTGATCTTCAACTTCACCATCGTCAACGTGTTCTTCAAGGGGCTGCACGCCTACTCCGGCCTGAGCTGAGTCCGGCACGCTCCGCGCCGGACCGATAGAGAACCGGCCGGCTCAGGCCTGGTCCAGCACCTCGCGGAGCTTGGCGGCGAACGCCTCGGGCTGACCCGCATAGCCGAACTCGCCACCCATGAAGCCTCCGTGGTGGCTGGGGAAGACGGTCGGCTGCTGGCCGAGCTGCTCGGCGAGTGCGATCGCGGTCCGACCCGTGTAGACCTTCATCGACTCCTCGCCGACGGCGATGACGATTCGTGTCGGGGCTGCCTTCAGCGCTTCGAGGTCGGGCTCGTACAGGCAGACCGCCCAGGAACGCTCCGACAGCAGGGGGTCGTCGCGCGAGCCGTCGTCCTCGGTCGGCATCCCGAATGCGGCAGGATCGGGTGACGGCTGCGCGAGGAAGTCGTCGGTGATCTCGCCCTCCCATGAGGTCATCGCGATGAACGCCGCCATACCGGCGCCCCAGCCTTTCTCCTGGTACACCCGCGTATAGGCCACCCGGGCGCGCTGCACGGCTTCGGCATCGGGTAGGACGCTGTCGATCGGCGGTTCGTGCGCGACCAGGGTCGCGACGTCGTGCGGGTGCGCCGTGATGAGAGCGAGTGCGCTCACCGCGCCGCCGCTGCTGGCGAGCATGTCGACCGGGGCCGCGCCGAGCGCCTCGATGAGGGCGTGCAGGTCTTCGGCCTGTGTCTCCGGCTCGTTCGTGACGCCACCGTCCTTGCGCGTGCTCCGGCCCAGGCCGCGAGGGTCGTAGGTCACGACCGTGCGGTCTGCGAAGAGCGCGACCTGGGCCTGGAAGCCGCTCGCGTCCATCGGCTGGCCGACCATGACGAGTGGAGGGCGACCGTCTGCGGTCGGCAGCGTTCCGTGGACGTCGTAGACGAGGTCGACCTCGGGGAGGTCGAGAGTGTGCTGCGCCATGGCGGTCTCCTTCGATCGACGGTCTCTCGGATGCTACGGCGCGCGACGCGCAGTTCGCTACCCGCCGAGGGGAAAGATCGCGGCATGCTCCGCCCCGTCTGCGTACCAGACCAGTTCGACCTCGGAGATCGTCTCGCTCGGCTTCGCGGACAGGTCGCCCGACGACGTTTCCGCGAACTCCTGCCAGGCGTCCCACGCGAGCGTCTTGCCGTAGACGACGGAGAGGTGGAACGTCCACTCATCGACGCTCAGCTCATCGAGTCGACGGATGTCGGTCGCCACGAGCGCGTCGCTCAGGCTCGCGTGGGCCGCGACGAGGGATGCCGTGCGTGCGAGACGCACGATCAGGATCTGCCAGGGCGCGGGGAACGTGTCGATCGCCTCGGCCGTCACCTCGATCGGACGCTGATCCGCCGCCCAGCCGCGGATCAGCGCCGCGAGCTCGCTGAGGCGATCCGGTTCGTGGAACGCACGGAGAGTGACGTGCTCGGTGTGCGGATGCCGCGTGTCGGCGCCGAGGCGCGCGAGCGCGGCATCCTGCACCTCGCGATACAGCGACGAGACCGCGATCGTCGGACGCAGCACGAGATACTGCTGCCCCTCGAATGAGGCGAGGTGATCCGGCGTGTCCATGAACGGTCGGCGCATGACGTGAGCGTACGCCCACGCCCGCGCAGGCGCAGGCTGGATCGAAAACGCAGCTTCCGGCGGAGGTCGGGCGGCGTTTCTGATCCAGCCTGATCGTCAGGCGGTCGCGAGCACGGCCTTCGCGGATGTCGTGCGACGCAGCGCCACCGCAAGAGTCGTCGCGACGATCGAGAGCACGCCCCAGACCACGAGCGCCGCGACCGCGGACCCGTTCCCCGCGATCAACCCGGCGAAGGCCGGAGCCGTCGGCAGCGCCGCGCCCAGGCTCGCGAGCCAATCGGGCACCGTCGAGATGAGCCCCGTCGCCACGGCGAGGACGCCGACCAGCGCAGCCACCCAGCGGCCTACGCCGCCGAACAGGGCGACCAGCGCCTGGTTCACGGCGGCGAACACCACACCGGCGAGCACCGCCGTGCCGGCGAACGCCCACCATGCCGCGGCGTCGTAGCTCGCGATGATCTGCACGACCAAGGAGACGAGCAGCCCCTGGCCCGCGCCGATGAGGGCCGCCGGGGCGAACGCCCGCAGGGTCAGGGCAGCCGACGAGCGTCGTGACGTCAGCGTGCGGACAGTGTGCGCGCGCATCACGATGAACGACGCGAGACCGCCGAACCACAGCACGACGGCTGCGAGCAGCGGGACCGCGGTCGGACCGAAGATGTTGTTCATCGACGAGTTCGTCGACACCGGGTCGGCGATCACGGAGGCGAGCGAGGTCGACTCGTCTTCGCTGAACGAGGGAAGCGAATCGGATGCCGTGCGCAGGCCTCCCGCCAGGTCACCGGTGCCGGTCGCGAGGGTGTCGAGACCTGTGGCGAGTTCGGTGGTGCCGGTGGCGAGCTCGGTCGCGCCGCCGGACAGCTGGGTCGCACCGGTGGCGAGGGCTCGCGCGCCCGTCGCGGACTGATCGATGCCCTCGCCCGCGAGCTGAGAGAGGCCTCCGGAGAGCTGGGATGCGCCGGCACCGGCCTGAGACATACTCGAGGCGAGCGTGCTGAAGGTGCCGGGAATGGCGGCGACACCGTTCGCCACGTCCGGGCTGTTGAGCACACCGGATGCGGTACCGGCGGATTTTGACACGACACCGGCATCCGTCGCTGCGGCGGTGACCTGATCGCAGAGCGCCGGATCCGTCGTGGCGGTGCCGCACGAGGCGGCCATGGCGCCGAGCGTCTGCGCGAGGGCCGCCGACTGGTCAGCGGCGGTCTCCGCCGAGGCGGATCCGGACTGGATGGCTCCGACCAGCTGCTGAGTGCCGCCGATGTTCTGCTGGAGAGTCGCCGCTCCACCCGTGAGCCCCGCACCGATCTGGCCCGCACCCGCGGCGGCTTCGCGCGTCTTGTCCGCGATCGTGTCGAGACCCGATGCCAGCGACGACGCACCCGTGCTCAGCTCGCCCGCACCCGACGCGAGCTGCGTGGCGCCGTCCGGGATCGCAGCCGCGCCGTCGGCGGCGCTCCTGGCGCCGTTCGCCAGCTCGAGGGCCCCGTCGGCCGCCTCGCCGATCTGGTCGCCGATCGTGGTGAAGCCGACGAGCACGTTCTCGGTCGTCGCTTCGGTGAGCATCGTGCCCAGGGTCGACGCGGCGACGTTCGCGATCTGGCCGGTGATGAGGTCGTCGGCGACGAGACCGTCGTCGGGGGTCGTGACCGAGATCGTCGCCTTCTCCGCCTTGCCTTCGCCGTCGGAGATCGCCTGACCGGCCGAGGTGGCCGCGGCGGAGAAGTTCTCCGGGATGGTGATGACGGCCTGGTACTCGCCGTCGGCGAGACCCTCCTTCGCGTCCTCCTCGTTGGAGATCACCCAGGTGAGGTTCGAGTCGAGCTCGTCCGAGCCCTCGACGAGGCCTGAGGCCAGCTGGCGCCCGAGTGGCGTCACCTGATCGTCGATCGTCACCGGCTCATCGAGGTTCACGATCGCCGCGGTCATCGAGTCGAGGCGCTCGGTCGGGTTGTAGAGCGCCGAGACGAGGATGCCGCCGACCGCGGCCGGCAGCAGCAGGATGCCGAGGATCGTCAGCCACGTGACGGGCTTGCGGGAGCGGGCGCGCTCGATGGGGAGAGTCATGCGGTCACCTCAGTGGATTCAGCGGCGGTGCGGCGCGGAGCGCGCGTGTCGAGTGTCTGTGCGTCCGGCCATCCGGCCTCCGCGAGAGTGGTGCGTGCGGAGGCGGCGTCGGATGCGGTGGTGAACACGGCGAGGGTCCGGGAGGCCGCGGCATCCCGCAGCATCGCCGCTGCCTGGTCGCGCTGTCCGCCGCTCAGGCGATCGAGGCCTTCGATGACGACCACCTCGGACGTGCCGCGCAGGGCTTCCGCGAGGTCTGCGAGCGCAGCATCCGCATCGTCGACGAGCACGCAGCCGACGTGCGCGCGGACCCAGGGTGCCCGGCCGGGGAGCAGGTGACCCACGACGCGCAGCTTTCCGTCGCTCGGCGCGATGCGCCCGGCGATCGAGAGCGCGAGCGCGCGGCGCGTGCGGGAGTCTCCGCCGACCGCGATGATCGCTCCGCCGGCTGCGAGGCGCAGCGACAGGCTCTGGATGACGGGAGCATCGGCGCTGATCTCGAGGTCGTCTGCGGCGATGACGGAGTCGTCGCCCGGCCATTCGGCCAGGTGCCGCTCGCGCTCGACCGCCTCGCCCTCGATGTCGACGCGGGGGAGGATCTTCTCCAGCCACGACGGGATCTCCCAGGCGCGCTCGCCGAGGATCGCCATCAGAGCCGGGATCAGCGTCATGCGCACGAGGAAGGCGTCGATCGCGATGCCGGCCGCGAGGCCGAGGGCGATCGGCTTGAGCGACGAGTCGCCTTCGGGGACGAACGCGACGAAGACCGCGAACATGATGAGCCCCGCGGCGGTGACGACCTTCGCCGAGCCGGTGAAGCCGCTGCGCGCGGCCCTCAGAGCGGCGGCGCGACGGGTCGCGCGGTCCGGGCTCTTCGAGGCGGGATCGTGCACGAAGTCCTCGCGCATGCGAGAGACCAGGAACACCTGGTAGTCCATCGCGAGACCGAACAGCACACCCATCAGGATGATCGGCATGAAGCTGATGATCGGCCCGACCTTGGCGACGTGCAGGGCATCGGCGAACCAGCCCCACTCGAACACTGCGCCGACGACGCCGAAGGCGGCCACGATCGACAGCAGGTAGCCGAGAGCGGCCGTGATCGGCACCCACAGCGAGCGGAAGACGATCGTCAGGAGGATGAGCGAGAGCCCGATCACGAAGATGCCGAAGGGCAGCAGTGCGTTGCCGAGCTGATCGGAGATGTCGATGCCCACGGCGGTGAAGCCGGTGACCTTCAGGTCGATGCCGAACTCGTCGAGCCACTCGTCGTGGTGCGAGCGAAGTTCGCGCACGAGGTCGGCGGTGGCCGGGTCGTCCGGTGCCGTCTCGGGGACGATCTGGACGATGCCGGTGTCGGCGGTCTCGTTCGGGGTCGCGAGGGCGACCTCCTTGACGCCGGGGATGTCGGCGACCGCGTCGCCGAGGTCTTCCATGAGGGTCAGCGGGTCGGTGGACGTGACGATCGTGCCGGTCAGGATCAGGGGACCGTTGAACCCGGGACCGAACTCCTCGCCGACGAGGTCGTAGCTCTGGCGTGCCTCCGAGCTCTCGGGCAGGACGCCGGCGTTCGGCAGGGCGAGGTTCAGGCTGAGTGCCGGCACGGCCACGACCCCGAGGCCGAGCACGACCGCGATCGAGACCAGGACGGGGTGCCGCGTGACGCCGCCGACCCAGCGGTCGCCGAACGGGCGACGCGGCGCAGGCGCGTCCTCCCCCTTTTTCGCCTTCCGCTCCTTGAGAGGGCGGCCGACGACCTTGCCCTTCAGGAAGCCGAGCATGGCGGGAGTGAGGGTCACGGCGATGGCCACGGCGATGGCGACGGCGACGGATGCCGCGATGCCCATGGTCGTGAGGAACGGGATGCCGGCGAAGCCCAGGCCGATCAGCGCGATGAGAACCGTGACGCCGGCGAACACGACAGCGGACCCTGCGGTGCCGACGGCTCGAGCGGCCGACTCCTCCGGGTCGACGCCCTCGCGCACCTGATCCTGGTGCCTGGCCATGATGAACAGGGCGTAGTCGATGCCGACGGCGAGTCCGAGCATGAGCGCCAGAAGGGGAGTGGTCGACGACACCGTGGCGAACGCGGTCGCCGCGAATATGCCCGCCATGGAGATGCCGACCCCGAGCACGGCGGTGAGCAGCGGAAGACCCGCGACGACGAAGGAGCGGAACGTCACGATCAGGACCAGGAGGGCGATCAGAAGGCCGACGGCCTCGGTGAGCGTGAGTCCGGGGATCGAGGTGGCGAACAGGTCGCCGCCCAGTGCGGTCTGCGCGCCGTCGGGGAGTTCGGCTGCGAGGTCGTCAGACGCTGCGCGCAGCGCATCCTTGGTCTCCGCCGAGACGGAGGTCGATTCGCCCTCGAACTGCAGACGCACGATCGCGGCCGTCTCGTCGTCGTTGATCATGCCGCTGACCGTCTCGTCGTACGGCGAGTTCGCGGCGAGTACGCCGTCGAGGTCGCCCATCGCATCGACGGCCTGCTCGATGTCGTCCTGATACGGCTCGTCGGTCACCTTGTCGCCCTCAGCCGCGACGACGATGATCTGCGCGCTGGTCCCGCTCACCTGCGGGAAGGAACGCGAGAGCTGCTCGAGTCCGGCCTGCGACTCGGTGCCGGGGATCGAGAACGAGTTGTCCGTGCCGGCGCCGAGCACGAGAGCGCCTGCTCCGGCGATGCCGAGCGCGAGGAGCCAGGAGACGAGGACTCGCCAGGGGTGCCGGAACGACCAGCGACCGAGCGAGGACAGGAGAGTGGACACGCGTTCCTCCGAGAGATGCCGATTGGATACACAGGTGTATTCAATACATAGATGTATCGTAAAGTGACCCGCGCGCCGGAGCCTGTGTGCGGGGTGTGAATCATGCGAGAGTGAAGGGTCAGGAGGTTTCGATGACGACACCCGCAACCCGCAGTCGCGAGAACACGCGAGCCCGTCTGCTCGAGGCCGCGGCACAGGTCTTCGCCGAGGTCGGGCTCGACGGCGCATCCGTCGAAGCCGTGTGCGAGCGCGCCGGATTCACCCGGGGAGCGTTCTACTCGAACTTCGAGTCGAAGGATGAGCTCTTCCTGATGCTCACGGCCAGCGTCGCCGAGGTGCGTGTGAACGCCGTGCGGACCCGCGTCGAGGAAATGACCGCCGAGGGTGCGCTCGCCGAGGGCTGCGATCCCATCGATCTTGTGCAGCAGGTGATGGAGCTCGGCGGCGACGATCGTCTCGGCGTGATGCTGATGAGCGAGATCCGCATCCGCGCGCTCCGCGACGAGCAGTTCGGCATCGCCTATCTGGCGCAGGAACGCGAGATGGTTGCGAGCATCGCCCAGATCGTCGAGGACATCGTCTCCGCAGGGCTCTTGAAGCTGCGGCTTCCGGCTGACGTCGCCGCCCGCATGCTCATGATCGTCTGGGAAGGCATGACGGTGCGGGGCGCGATGGCTGGCCAGGACGACGCGCGGCTGCGACACTCCAGCAGCGAGGAGCTCGCCCGCCTGGTGCAGCTTCTCGTCGTGGACGAGCCCGCGATCGGCTGAGCCTGCTCAGCGCGCGGCCAGCACCGCGTGGCAGCGCTCGAGGCGCGCGAGCCACCAGTCGCGACGGTCGTCGGAGGCGGCGAGACGGCGGAGCGCATCGGCATCCGGCGTCACCCGGCCGACGGGGATCGACCCGTCCACGGGCCGCAGGTCCGCGACATCGTCGAGGAACAGCGATGAGGTGCCCAGGCCGCTGTCGAAGTCGAGATCAGGAAGCGCCGCAGCGAGCGCGGCACCCTGCGACAGACCGATCGCGGTGTCGAGGGCGCTCGAGACCACGGCTGGGAGCCCCGCCGCCGTCACGATCTGCAGTGCGTGCGTGATGCCCCCCAGGGGCTGTGCCTTGATGACCAGGACGTCGGCGGCGCGGGCACGGGCGACCGCGAGCGGGTCAGAGGACTTGCGGATGCTCTCGTCCGCAGCGACAGGGATGCCCATGTACTTCACGCGCTTGCGCAGATCGGCGAGCTCCTCCACCGTCGCGCAGGGCTGTTCGACGTACTCGAGATCGAACTCGTTCAGCGCGTGCACGGCATGCTCGGCCTCATCCACGTTCCACATGCCGTTCGCGTCGACCCGGATGCGGCCCTCCGGTCCCATCGCTTCGCGCACGGCGCGCACCCGGGCGATGTCATCGGCGAGCGTCTGACCGGGCTCGGCGACCTTCACTTTGGTCGTCCGGCATCCGGCGAAGCGAGCGAGGACTTCGGAGACGCGCGCGGCATCGATCGCGGGGACGGTGGCGTTCACGCGGATGCGATCGCGCAGCGGCGCCGGTTGGCTGTGCCAGCCGAAGTCGATCGCGGCGGCGAGCCAGCTCGCGGCCTCGGCATCCTCGTACTCGACGAAGGGGGAGAACTCGGCCCACCCCTCCGGCCCTTCGAACAGCAGGGCCTCGCGGGTGTCGATGCCGCGGAAGCGGGTGTGCATCGGGAGCGCGACGATGCGGGCGGATGCGAGCAGGTCTGCGAGTGGGGGGAGCATGTCAGTCGTTCTCCAGAATCTTCGGAAGGAATCCTGCGGTGTTCAGGCTGCGGATGAGTCGGGAGGCCAGCGGGCCTCGGCTGAGGGACAGTCGATAGAAGCGTGGTCCTTCGTCTGCCTGACGGAGGAGCCCCCGTTCGAGGAGGGAGCGGATCGCGCGCGATCGCTGCGAGACGCTGCCCGGTATCGCGCGCTCCAGGTCTCCTGCTTTCACAACGCCGGCCTGGAGTATGACGCGCATCGCCCTCTCTTCGGCAGGTCCGATGACCCCGTCGGCCAGCAGCTGGTTGAGCGCGGGGCCGACCAGCTCGACGGCGACGGATCTGTGGTCCTGCAACTGGACGAGGCGCGCCAGATCGTCGCGAATGCCCTGCGCGAAGAACGTGATCCACGATGTGGTCCCGGACTCGCTGAGTGAATCGGCGGCTTCGAGCGCGGCGACGTAGGCGGAGCGATCGTTGCCGAAGACGGCCGTGGGATGCAGGGCGCTGAAGCCTCGCGTGGCAAAGATCTTGGTGCGGAGCATGGCGTATGTGAAGAGGCGGGAAACCCGACCGTTGCCGTTGCCGAACGGGTGGATCCAGACGAAACGATGATGCGCGAGGGCGACCTGCATCATCTGCTCGTGCAGAGGTCGATCTTCGTTCGCGAAGTCGATCAACGCTGTCATGTCGGCATGGAGGGTGACACAGGAAGGAGGGGTGTGCTGCGATCCGGAGATCGCCATATCCGTCTGCCGATAGGCGCCGGGGGTCGGATCCCCCTCGCGTGCGAGGCCGGCCACCGTGCGAGCGTGCAGCTCTCGGACGAGTGCATGCGTGAGCGGCAGGTTCGGATCCAGGGTGTCGATGTAATGGACGGCATCGACGATGTTGGAGATCTCTCTGAGGTGCTCTTCCCGAGAGGGCGAGCGTTCGCGTCCGATCGTCTCGACCGCTTCGTAGACGGTCGTGTGGTTTCCTTCGATCCGTGCGGAGATGACACTCATCACCGTGTCGAACAGCTGGTGCAGTTCGGTGAAGATCTCGCGAGGCGTCGTGCCCGTGCCGATGTCGGCGCGAAGGCGCTCGATCTCGAAGAGGAGTGGGACCAGCGGCGACCCGAAGCCGGGCTGCGGAAGTCGATAGAGCTCTCGCACGGCATCTCCTCTCGCGTCTCTACGGCTATCTTCAGCCCATAGCTCGACTAATTGCAATGGATAGCCCGAAAGCGGCGTTTTTTCGGTCTTTTTCGCTCTCGCGCGTCCGAAGGAATTTGCGTGCCTGTCCTCGCGGCATCTGCGGACGCACGCTCAGACGAAGTGCGGATCCGCGCGCGCTTCACACCAGGTGCTTCTGGAGCTCGCCCATGCGCTCGCTCGGGCGGAAGCCGAACAGCTTGTTCACTGCCCGCATGTGCGCGTTCGACTCGGCGTTGTACGTGTAGACCGCTTTCGTCTGCGGCGCCTCACGCTGCAGCATCCGAAGATTCGCGAGCTTGACGGCTGTACCGAGGCGGTGGCCCCGGTCGGCGCGACGCACGAGCGTGCCCCACTGATAGGCGTTGCCGTCATCGCTCGACACGACGAGCTGGGAGTATGCGGCGGCGTCGCCGCCGGACGTGAGGGCGATCGTCCCGAAGGACACGCGGCGCTGCTTCTCGATGAGCGCTTCGATTTCTCGGATGCTGTCGACGTCGGGCTTCTGCGGTTCGATGTCGAGTGCGCCGGTGGGCGCCTCGGTGTCGAGGGTGGCATCGAGGATCGTCCAGCGCTCCACGACATCGTCGGGAACGCGGCCGACCCAGCTGCGGATCTCGTAGCCCGCGGCGGGACCTGTTACATCGGCGTCGAGGCGGTCGAGCACTGCCGGGTCGACAGGCAGCGGAAGCCGGCTCTGCACGTCGCCGAGGGCGAGGTCGTACCCGTGGCGGCGGGCGAACTCGCGTCCGGGTGAGCCGTCGCCCTCCGAGCGGAGCCCGTACGGCCAGGATGTGAAGCCCTGAGACGTCGTGCGGTCGGCCGCGACGGCCTCCTCCTCGAGGAAGGCGAGTGCTTCCGACCCGACCCCGCATCGCCGATTCTCCGGCGGCACGCTGACGGCGAGGTGTGCGATATGAATGTTGTCCTTCAACGGAAGAGCGAGACTGGCCGAGCCGACGACCCGGGGCCCGTCGCGAAGAAGGTATGCCCGCCGGTCGACGATCGCCGAATCCTGTTGCAGCTCGCTGCGGCTCTCCTCGCGACTCCAGACCACGGCATCCGGCCCGCGGTCTGCACGCTCCGCCGCGGCGTAGGCTTGCCACCACGCATCGACGGCTTCGTCGTCGAATGGATCGATGCGGGAGATCTGGATGGTCATGTCCTCACCCTATTTCGGCCGCGCAGCGGGTACCTGACGAGCAAGAGGAAGACCGACGAGGCCAGGCCTCGCGAGCTCTACCGCACCTCGGAGGCCGGCTTCCCTCGGAAGGCGGCGCTCCCTCGTTACGGGAGGGCGAGGAATAGGGTGGATGCTGTGACCAGCGCATTCGTCTCCGACCTCTTCGATCCGGCCGAATGGGTGCTCGCGCCCGGTGCCGAGGACTACACCGACATCACCGCGCACGTCACGCACGACGGCGGCGTCGCACGCATCGCGTTCAACCGTCCCGAGGTGCGCAACGCGTTTCGCCCGCACACGGTCGACGAGTTGTACCGGGCCCTCGACATCGCCCGTCAGGACTCGCGCATCGGCGCGGTGCTGCTGACCGGCAACGGGCCGAGTCCGAAGGACGGCGGATGGGCGTTCTGCTCGGGCGGCGATCAGCGCATCCGTGGGCGCGACGGCTACAAGTACTCCGAATCGGAGCAATCGGTCGTTGAGCGAGCAGAGCGAGACGAAACGCGCGCGCGCGGCGGCCGCCTGCACATCCTCGAGGTGCAGCGCCTCATCCGCTTCATGCCGAAGGTGGTCATCGCGGTCGTCCCCGGATGGGCGGCCGGCGGCGGGCACTCCCTGCATGTGGTGTGCGACCTGACCATCGCCTCTGCCGAAGAGGCGCGCTTCAAGCAGACGGATGCCGACGTCGGCAGCTTCGACGCCGGATACGGCTCCGCCTACATGGCCAGGCAGACCGGGCAGAAGTTCGCGCGCGAGGTGTTCTTCCTCGCCGAGGAGTACTCGGCTCAGCGCGCGTACGAGGCCGGAGCAGTGAACCGGGTCGTGCCGCACGCCGACCTCGAGCGGGAGGCGCTGAAGATGGCGCGCACCGTGCTCACCAAGTCGCCCACGGCCATCCGCATGCTGAAGTTCGCCTTCAACGCGGTCGACGACGGTCTGGTGGGTCAGCAGGTGTTCGCCGGAGAGGCGACGCGCTTGGCCTACGGCACGGACGAGGCCGTCGAGGGACGCGACTCGTTCCTCGAGAAGCGCGACGCCGACTGGTCGTCATTCCCCTGGCACTACTGAGATCGAACGTCGCGGGTGGTAGAATCGAGATGCTGGGCTGGCCGTGAGGCCCTGGTCCACCCTTTAGGCGGGGACATCCCCCGCCTGACTGCATTTTCGGGGGCCTGAGCGGGTGGCGCGAGAACTCAGTATCTTCATCGATGAATCCGGGGATTTCGGTCCAGTCGCCCCCCATTCGCCGTTCTACGTCCTGAGCATCGTGATGCATGACCAGAGCGATGACATATCGGGTCACCTCGATCGCATTCACGGAGCGCTTCGCGACCGAGGCTTCGCGCCTGATCATGCCATTCACACCGGACCGCTGATCCGTCGTGAGCAGGACTACCGCTGGCTCGATCTGCCCGACCGTCGCTCCATCTTCCGCGTGCTGGTCGACTTCGTGCGCGTCTGCGGCATTTCTCATCATGCATGGGTTTTTGACAAGCGCGCGTTGGAGAACTCGGACGCTCTCGTCGGTGCCATGTCGCGTGAACTCGGTGCCTTCATTCGCGGCAACTACGCCTTCTTCACCTCGTGGGACGGAATCGTCATTTACTACGACAACGGTCAGAAGGAGATCACCACACTCGTCAACAGCGTCTTCAATGCGTTGCTCGATGGAGTGGAGGTACGCAAGGTGGTGCCATCCGAGTACAGCCTCTTCCAGGCTGCCGATCTGTGCTGCACTCTCGCGCTGCTTCACCGCAAGATGGACGCGGTCGGGCTGTCCAAGTCCGAGAAGGACTTTTTTTCGACAGCGAAGGACAGCGCGGAGCGGGCCCTGAGAAAGGGCTATTTCAAGTCGATGGAGCGGATGCGGTTCGGGGGCTCGTATGGACGCTGAGGGCGGGGCCCCATGGCCGCACTGATCCCGACGGAAACCGACGATCCGGCAGAGGTGCGCCGCGCGCTCGCCCGCGCTCTCGACGGCCGTGCGGCGCTGGGGTTCGGCATGCTGGCCGACGCCCCGACCGAGGTGCCCGACGGCATCGCCGCCGTGATAGCGACCTCGGGGTCGAGCGGCATCCCGAAGCGGGTTGCCCTGAGCGCCGAGGCGCTGCGGTCGAGCGCCGAGGCGACCGCGTCCCGCATCGGCAGTGGGCGATGGCTGCTCGCGCTGCCGACAGGGTACGTCGCGGGGCTGCAGGTGCTCGTGCGATCGATTCTGGCCGGCACCGAACCTTCGTCCATCGACGGGCGGTTCTCGCCGGTGTCGTTCGCCGAGGCGACCCTGGCGATGTTGAGGCCCGCGCCGGGCGCCGGCCTCCCCGAGCTGTTCACCTCCCTCGTTCCTGCGCAGGTCGCGACGCTGCTCGACGCCGCCGACGACACCGCCGTGCGCGCCGCGCTCCAGGCGTACCGGGCGATCCTCGTCGGCGGACAGTCACTCCCGGAGCCACTCCGCGAGCGGGCTGCCGATCTCGGCGTGAGACTCGTGCGCACCTACGGCTCCACCGAGACCAGCGGCGGATGCGTGTACGACGGAGTGCCTCTCGAGTCGGTCACAGTGCGTGCCGTCGACGGTGAACTGCGCATCGCGGGCCCGATGCTCGCCGAGGGCTACCTCGAGGACAGGACGCTGACCGCCCGGACGTTCCTGCGTGACGAGCACGGCATCCGCTGGTACCGGACCGGAGATCTCGGGCTCGTGGAGGATGGCGTCGTGCGCGTGCACGGGCGCGCCGACAACGTGATCGTCTCCGGCGGGATCAACATCTCGCTCGACCGCGTCGAGCGCATCGTCCGGCGCGTCCCGGGCCTTCACGAGGCGGTCGTGGTCGGCATCGACGACGAACGCTGGGGCGAGGCCTCGGTGATCGTCGTCGCGCGGGGCGAGGTTCTCCGTCGGAGCGAAGGAGAGCAGCTGGAGCAGGCGCGTGACGCCGTCGGCGATGAGCTGGGCAAGCATGCGCGTCCGGCCCGCCTGATCATCGTCGACGAGCTGGCAGTGCTCGCTTCCGGCAAGCCCGATCGCGAGAGCATCCGGCGCGCCGTGCTCGACCTGCGCTGACCTGAGCGCTCCGCGTGGTCGTGAGGCCGTCCTGTCAGACTGGGCGCATGGATCTGCTGCGACTGGCCGGCGTGCCCGGCGTGGGCAAGAGCACGGTCGCGTGGGCGATCGCGCAGCAGCTCGCCGCCGACGGCGTGCGCCTCGGCTACGTCGACATCGATCAGCTGGGCATGTGCTATCCCGGCCCGGACGGTGACACGGATCGCTGGCAGCTGAAGGAGACGGCTCTCGCGCTCATCGCTGCGCGGTTCGCTGTCGCCGGGGCGGAGCGCCTGATCGTGTCGGGCGTGGCCGATCCGGCCGAGGCTCTCTCGGGCAACGGCCATCCGACCGTCGCCCTCTGGCTGGATGCCGATGAGGCGACGAGGCGGGAGCGGTTGGCTCCCCGCGGCTGGACGAGCGCGCAGCTCGAGAACGCGCTCGCCGTCGGCTCGCGGGAGACGCGCGACGCATATGCCTCCTGGGCCCGCATTCCGACTGACGGCCACTCCGTGGAGGAGACCGCGGCCACCGTGCTCGCGCGTTGGGGAGCCGGTGTCGCGGAGGCGGCGCCTGCTCGCACAGTCGAGGCGGCATCCGGGCGAGTGATCTGGCTCACGGGTCCCCGCTGCGCCGGCGCCTCGATGGTCGGGTGGGAGATCGCGAGCGCGCGCTGGGAGAAGGGGGAGCGCACCGGATTCATCGACGCCGCTCAACTCGGGTTCCGGTGGAACATCGACCACGAAGTCGGAGCCGGGAACGTCGCGGCGCTGCACCGCCTCTTCTCCGGTGCGGGCGCACGCACGACGATCGTAGCGGCGCCGTTCGAGATCGCCCCCTCAGACGTGCGTGCCGCGTTCCCTGGCGCCGACGTGCTCTTCGTCCGGCTCCACGCCGACGCCTCGACTACGCGTGATCGAGTCCGCCGGAGGGTCGGTGGCGACGGTCCGCGCGTGATCGGCGACGACCTGATCGGGGCATCGCGCGAAGTGGTCGAGGGCGTCGTCGCGACAGCGATGCGCCAGCGGCAGGAGCCCCTGCGCGAGGGGGAGGTGCTGGTCGAGACCACAGGTTCGACGGTGGCGGAGGTCGCCGCGCTGATCGTGGCGCACCTGGCAGGCTGAGCCCCTGCCAGACTGAAGCATGGCC
Organism: Microbacterium sp. SA39; assembly: GCF_000967865.1. Lineage (GTDB taxonomy): Bacteria > Actinomycetota > Actinomycetes > Actinomycetales > Microbacteriaceae > Microbacterium. The sequence goes on along the minus strand of NZ_JXRU01000035.1, from coordinate 55,233 downwards.
TCGTACACCCACGGACACCACGAATCCGTCCTCCGGTCGCACAGCGTGCGCGATATCGAGAACTCCGCCGCCTACCTGCGGCCGCACCTCACGCCCGCGACCCGACTCCTCGACGTCGGCGCGGGTCCCGGAAGCATCACCGTCGACTTCGCCGGGGTCGTCGCACACGTCACGGCGACCGAGATCGACGATGCGGCGCTCTCGCTGTCGCGCGAGCTCGCCGCGGCCCGCGGAGTGACGAACGTCGACTTCTCCGTGGAGGACGTCCACGCGCTGAGCTTCGCCGACGACTCGTTCGACGTCGTGCACGCGCATCAGGTGCTGCAGCACGTCGGCGACCCGGTGCAGGCGCTCCGCGAGATGCGTCGCGTGACGGTGCCCGGCGGCATCGTCGCGGCGCGAGACGCCGACTATGCCGGATTCATCTGGTTCCCGGTGCTTCCTGAGCTCGACCGATGGCTGGCGCTCTACCGGGCGGCCGCGCGAGCCAACGGCGGAGAACCGGATGCCGGTCGACGACTGCTGTCCTGGGCGCGAGCCGCCGGCTTCGAGGACGTCACGGCGACGGCATCCACCTGGTGCTACGCGTCTCCCGACGAGCGCGCGTGGTGGGGCGGGATGTGGGCCGACCGGATCGTCGAGTCCGCGCTCGCGCGTCAGCTCGTCGGCAGCGGCATGGCCACGGCGGCAGACCTGCAGGACATCAGTGATGCCTGGCGGCGTTGGGCTGACGACGGCGATGGGTGGTACCTCGTCCCGCACGGCGAGATCGTCTGCCGCGCATAGCGCCGGGATACATCTCTCGACGGATGCCGGGGCGCAGACGCTCGCGTAGCGTGGGGGAGTGATCCGCCCGCTCTCCCGCACGGCACTGGTCCTCGACATCATCGGGGCGGTGCTGCTCTTCCTCGTCCTGACGCCGACCTCCGTCGTGTTCTACGGCCCGGGGACCGGCAACGTCGAGATCACCGGCATGGCGGTCGCCTCGGTGGTGTTCGCCGGTGTGCTGATGTTCGGCGGCGTCGCGATCGGCCGCCTCGCACCCGGCCTGGCGCTCGCAGCCGCCTGGGCCGGGGCCGTGCTGCAGATGATCGCCGGCTTCGGCCCGCTGCCGATCGACCTCGCCATCCTCCTGGTCCTCTACGCGACCTCGGCGTGGGGCACCCGCCGCGTGCTCTGGTGGGGGTTCGCGTCCGCGCTGATCGGCGGACTCACCGCCGCGCTCTACATGGTCTTCGTCAGCGGGGTGCAGCTCGGCACCGGAACGGGGTGGGAGCAGCTCACCGCCGGCACTCTGCTGCTCGCGGTCTCGGTGCTCGCGCTCGGTTTCGCGTGGGTCTGCGGTCTGCTCTGGCGGGTCGTGCTGCGATCCCGCCGCACCCGTGCCGCGCAGCTGCAGGCCGAGTCGCTCGCCGCCGAGGAGCAGGAGCGCGTGCGCATCGCCCGCGACATGCACGACATCGTCGCCCATTCGCTCGCGGTCGTCATCGCGCAGGCCGACGGTGCCCGCTATGCCGCCGCTGCGCAGCCGGAGGTCGCCACCGAGGCCCTTGGCACCATCGCGCAGACCGCCCGTGGCGCGCTCAGCGACGTACGGATGCTGCTCACGCAGCTGCGCCACCGCCAGGGTGACGGCCCGCAGCCCACGCTCGCCGACCTCGAGACGCTGTTCGCCCAGGTGCGGCAGGCGGGCGTCGAAGCGCTCGTCACGATCGACCCGGTGCCGCCGGGCGAGCCGCCGGGGGCGATCCAGCTGGCGGTGTATCGCATCCTGCAGGAGGCTCTCACCAACGCGATCCGGCACGGCGACGGCACCGTCCACGTGCGCCTCGCATGGCTGCCGGACAAGGTCGACATCGAGGTGCGCAACACGATCTCGGCGGAGGCGGCGACTGTGCCCGGGGGCCATGGACTCATCGGCATGCGCGAGCGCGCGCAGCTCGTCGGCGGTAGTCTGCAAGCCGAACGCCGTGGGGCCCAGTTCGTCGTCCGCGGCTCTCTCCCCATCGCCCCCGCCGAGTCCGGGCTCGACGGATGAGGTGTTCGACGAACCAGGGAGAGCACGCATGATCAGAGTCGTCCTCGTCGACGATCAGTCGCTCTTCCGCGCCGGCATCCGTATGCTCGTCGCCTCCCAGCCCGACCTCGAAGTGGTCGGCGAGGCGGGCGACGGGCAGGAGGCGCTCGAGGTCGTGCGCGCCAGCCGGCCCGACGTGGTGCTGATGGATATCCGGATGCCGGTCATGGACGGGCTCACCGCGACGGCGGAGATCCTCTCCCGTCCCGCGCCTCCGCGCATCGTCATGCTCACGACGTTCGACCTCGACGAAGCGGCGGCGCGCGCCATCCGTCAGGGCGCCAGCGGCTTCCTCTTGAAAGACGCGGATCCGGAGTTCCTGCTGGCGGCGATCCGCACCGTGCACGCCGGTTCGAGTGTGATCGCGGCATCCGCCACCCGCACGCTGTTCGAGCACTTCGCGAAGGCCCCGAAACCGGTTCCCGCCCGGTTCTCCGATCTCACCGACCGGGAGAAGGAGATCTTCGCGCTCGCCGCACGGGGGCTGTCGAACGCCGAGATCGCCGGCCGCGAGTACCTGAGCGAGGCCACGGTGAAGACCCACATCAGCCGCATCCTCACCAAGCTCGCGCTCCGGGACCGAGTGCAGCTCGTCGTCTTCGCGTTCGAGCACGGCCTCGCCTGATCTGTCCCTTCCTCTACCTCGCCGACCCGGCCCCTTCTGCGCGAACCGGCCCCTTGCGAACGAGCACAGAGGGGCGGCTCGCGCGCAGAGGGGCCGCTCGGCGGGAGTGCGCGATCATCCTTGCGATGTACGAGGGATGCCTCTGCCGGGCGACGCGGCGGGGCGCACGCCCGAAATAGCGTCAGAGGTATGGAGATCACGACCAGCGACCTCGGCCTCGCGGCCCGCGTCCAGCACCTCACGAAGACCTACGGCTCCGGTGAAGGGACCGTGCATGCGCTCGACGGCGTGAGCGTCGGCATCCGCCGGGGGCAGTTCACCGCCATCATGGGGCCGTCCGGCTCCGGCAAGTCCACGCTCATGCACATCATGGCGGGACTCGACAGCCCCACCGAGGGACGCGCCTGGATCGGCGACACCGACATCACGGGACTCTCCGACCTCGACCTCACGATCCTGCGCCGTCGCCGCGTGGGGTTCATCTTCCAGGCGTTCAACCTCGTGCCGACCCTCGACGCGCTGGGCAACATCATGCTGCCGTTCGAGCTCGACGGCCGACGTCCGAGCGCGATCGAGCGGGCCCGCATCGACGGACTCATCGATTCGCTCGGCCTCGGTGCGCGCCTGAACCACCGCCCCCACCAGCTCTCCGGAGGGCAGCAGCAGCGCGTCGCGATCGCACGGGCACTCGCCACCGCGCCCGACCTGGTCTTCGCCGACGAGCCCACCGGCAACCTCGACTCCAAGACCGGACGCGAGGTGCTGCAGCTGCTCGCCTCCGCCAGCCGCGAACACGGCCAGTCGATCGCGATGGTCACGCACGACGCGATCGCCGCGAGCCACGCCGACCGCGTGCTCTACCTGGGCGACGGCCGCATCGTCGCCGACCACCCGCGTCAGACCGCCGAGCAGATCTCGGCCTACATGCTCGCTGCGGAGGTGGCGGCATGACCGCCGTCTCCACGGTCGTCCCCGAGACGGCGGCCACCGGGCCCCGGCTCGGCTGGCTCCGCGACCGGGGCATGGGAGCCAGCATCCTCGTCGCCGCGCTCTCGGCCGCGTTCGGGGTGATCCTCGTCGAGGTCACCGCGTACATCGGCGCCGTGCTGCAGGCCGACCCGTTCATCGGCGACAGCGGCACGCTCGCCGTCGTCGTCGGGCTGCTCTCGGTGCTGCTGACCGCGGTCGCGATGTATGTCGCGGCGATCGTGACGGCCAACACCTTCGCGACGATCATCGCCGGACGCACGCGCCAGATCGCGCTGATGCGGCTCATCGGCGCGACGGCCCGCTCGCAGCGGGCGCTGGTCGGCCGCCAGGGATTCATCATCGGCGTGCTCGGTGCCGGAATCGGGCTGCTCGCCGGTCTCGTCCTCGCGGCCATCGGAGTGCAGGTCGGAGCGCAGTTCATCGACAACGATCCGGCGGGCTTCTCTTTCGCGCGGCCGTTCATCGCCCTGCCGGTGATCGGCGTCGCACTCACCACGTGGGGTGCCGCCTGGGCCGGCTCGCGGCGCGTCTTGTCGGTCACCCCTCTCCAGGCGCTCGGCGGTTCCGTCGAGCGCACGCACGACGAGGTCGCCGCGAAGCCGAGTCGGCACATCGGCGCGTGGATCTTGCTGGTCTCGGGTGCCGTGCTGCTCGCCGCCGGCGTCGTCATCGGGCTGGTCAGCCCGCTCGGAGTCGTGGTGGCGTTTCTCGGCGGCATCCTGTCGTTCACCGGTCTGGTGATCGGCTCGGTGATGTTCATGCCGCCCGTGCTGCGCCTGGTGGGTCGGATGTTCGGATCGAGCGCGACCGCCCGCCTGGCGGCGGAGAACGCCCTGCGCTACCCCGAGCGGTCCTCGCGGATGGCGATCGGTGTGGTGATGGGGGTCACCCTCGTGACGATGTTCGCCGTAGCCCTGGAATCGGCCAAGCGCCTGATGATGAGGCAGGTGACGGGAGACATCCCGGAGGAGTTCTTCGCGCCGTTCGACGCCTTCGCGGCGATCATGATGGTGCTCGTCGCGGTCTCGGCCGTCATCGCGGCCGTCGGCCTGGTCAACCTCCTGACGATCGGCGTGGTGCAGCGGCGCCGTGAGCTGGGGCTCCTCCGTTCGATCGGCCTGTCCAACCGGCAGGTGCGGACGATGGTCCTGCTCGAAGCCACGCACATCACCGTCGCGGCGACGCTGACCGGGCTGGTCCTCGGGGTCGCCTACGGGTGGATCGCGGCGCAGTCCCTGCTCGGCTCGGTGCCGACGCTGCCGGACTTCACGCCCGCAGGTCTCGTCGCCCCGCAGATCCCGTGGCTGCCGGTGGCGATCATCGTCGTGGCGACCGCTGTGCTCACTCTCGTCGCGGCTGCAAGGCCGACGCGACTGGCGACGCGCGTCGCGCCCGTCGAAGCTCTCGCCGCCGACTGACGCCTCTAGGCTGGACGGATGCCGTCGTCGTTCGATCAGTTCACGTACCAGGTCCGTCTCGACTGGGGTGTCGCCGGTCTCTCCCGACTGGCCCCGGCCGACATCGTCGTGGTCGTCGACGTGCTGCGGTTCTCATCGACCGTGACGGATGCCGTCGCCGAGGGCCGCGAGGTCGTGCTGGCAGATGCCGAGGAATGGTCGCGGAACGGCGCCGCGGTGGCGTCGGCTGCCGCCGGGTCGGAAGCGACCGTGCTGCTCGGCAGCATTCGCAACGCCTCGGCCGTCGCGCGGACGGTGCAGATCGTGCAGGAGCGCCGGCAGGCCCGGACTTCGGTGGCGATCATCGCCGCGGGGGAAATGGATGCGGCGGCCGAGCTGCGGTTCGCGGTCGAGGATCAGCTCGGCGCGGGGGCGATCGTCGCGGCGCTCACCGACCTCGGCATCGACCACACCGCGCCGGACGCGGCGGTCGCCGCCGAGGGGTTCCGCGCCCTGCGCCGGGCCCTCCGGCACCTGCTCAGCGCGAGCGGCTCCGCGCGCGAGATCGACGCCGGCGTCGCCGCCACGGCACGCATCGAGGCATCGGGTCTCGTGCCGACGGCGATCGCGGATGCGTCTGCGCTCGATGCCGTGCACGCCGTCCCGGTGCTGCGCGGCGGTCGCTTCACTCGGTTCGCCTGAACACCGCGAGTCCTCGCCCGAGCCGCGGGGCATGTACGGCGACACCGTGCGGCACGTAGGGTCGTGGCATGAGGTACTTCCCCGCTCTCCTCGTCGACGTCGTGCTCGTGCTGATCTTCGCGGTCATCGGACGCGCGTCCCACGACGAGAACCCGGCGGGCTTTCTGCTCACCGCCTGGCCGTTCCTCGTCGCATTGCTCATCGGACACCTGCTCGCCGCGCTGTTGCCGGGGCGCCCGCGGCGCCCGTGGTCAGTGCTCTGGGGCGCAGTCGTCTGGGTCGTGACCGTCGTGGGCGGAATGCTCCTGCGCGTCGTCAGCGGAGACACCGCAGAAATGCCGTTCATCATCGTCGCGACGCTCGTGCTCGGCGTATTCCTCATCGGGTGGCGCGCGGTCACCGCACTGGTCCGTCGCCGAGGCGCTTCGGCGTCCAGCACTCAACCGGGAGCGGCGAACGGCCCAGCATCCGGCAGCCACGACATCATCGACCCGCTCGACTGATCGCCGAGACGATCGACTGTCGGCCGATCGTCAGCGGGGCAGCTGCGCGGCCAGGCGCGCGTCGCTCGTGATCTCCCGACGCGTCCAGGCGAAGACGTATCGCGGGTCGAAGGTGCGCGAGCACCGCGCGCATGACGTCGCCCGCGTGGGGCGGCGATGGCGATAGGTGACGTGGCCCGCAGGACACCGGCCGACCCAGGGGGCGAGTTCGACGGCCGTCTCACCGCGGTGCGTGGTGCCGCCCACATAGCCGAGATCTCGCGCCACGCCCTTCCACGCCGGGCCGTGCGCGGCCGTGTGCCCGGCGAGGGCATGGGCGACCTCATGCAGGAGCACCTGGTGGATCTCGTCGTCTTCGAAACGGGCGGCGAGGTATCGCGACACGGTGATGCGCTTGTTCGTGTAGTCGCAGAGCCCCGCTCGGCGCTTTGCATTGTCGAATCCGAAGGACCAGCTCGCATCGAGATGCATTCTGATCAGTGCCTCACCCCAGATGCGCACACGGTCGAGTTCCGCCATGCGCCAAGGCTAAGCCATGCCGCCGACATCGTGGACGATGCGCGGGTCAGCCCGCGACGAGCTGCTCGGAGCGACGGCGTTCCGCTGCCTCGATCGCCAGCAGCGCGGTCTCGAGGTCGCGATCCTCGGCGCCCGACTCGCGGCGCAGGAACAGCGAGCGCTTGAAGCTCTCGCGAGCCGTCTCGTAGTCGCCGGCGTCGTACGCGTTCTTGCCGTGATGGTGATGCGCGAACGCGGCGATCGACAGCCAGCGCTGCCCCTCGGCCTCGTCTGCGCAGGTCGCCAGCTCCTGCTCGGCAGCGGCATGAGCGCCCCGGTACTGCAGGATCGTCGCGTGCAGTACCCGTGCGCGCAGCACATCCTTGCGCGTGCCGGCCATCCGCGCCTGACGCACCGCGTCGTCAGCCAGCGCGAGCGCTTCGTCGAGCCGACCCTGCACCTTCAGCAGCCACACGCGCTCGAGCAGCGCGGGGAGGCTGCGCTGCGACTCGATCTCCGCGAGGCGCGCCGCGCACTCGTCGAGATCGACCAGCTCGCGGAGGGTCTCCTGATCGTATCCCTGGATGAAACTCATTGCTCTCCTTCCGCAGCGTCCCCGTTCAGTCTGCCTGGCGCCCGGCCGGTCGTCGGGGCGGCGCGCCCCGCTCGGCGGCATCCGATCGCGAGATCGGTTCGTGCAGGTCAGCGGTCGAAGAGGGAGGCGTTCGGCCTCGGGGACGCGACGGCATCGGCGTCCGTCACAACTCGCGCGCCCTGCAGGAACGCGCGCGCCTCGGCGCCCTGCGCGATCTTCGCGGGGTGCGGTCCGGCGGCCAGCATCCGCGGCAGCCATTCGGTGGGGAGGGGTGACGCGGATGCCGCGATCACGAGGTTCCCGAACCGTCGACCCTTGAGCACCTGCGTGTCGGCGAGGATGCCGATCTCAGGGAGAACCTCGGCGATCGTGGCCGCCTGTCGTCGCGCGAAGGCGAGGCCAGGGCCGTCGGCGACGTTCACCAGCAGCACGCCTGCGGGCGCGAGGAGTTCCGCGATCTCGCGGTAGAACTCGACGCTGGTGAGGTGGGCAGGGGTCTGCGCGCCCGAGTACACGTCCGAGACGACGAGGTCGCAGTTCGCCCGGAGGGCCGCCGGGAGCCGGCCGACTCCCTCCCGCGCGTCGCCGATCCGGATGCGGATGGCCGCCCCTTTCGACAGGGGGAGGTGCTCGCGCACCAGCTGGGCGAGCGGGGCTTCCAGTTCGATGACCTGCTGACGGGAGCCGGGGCGCGTGGCGTCGATGTAACGGGGGATGGTCAGGGCGCCCGCGCCCAGGTGCACGGCGGTGAGCGCGCCCGGCGGGAGCTGGTCGATCACGGCACCCATCCGCACGATGTACTCGAAGTGCAGGTGGGTCGGGTCGTCGAGGTCGACGTGCGACTGCGGCGTGCCGTCGACGATCAGCTCGAAGCCGGTCGTGAATTCCGACGGGATGATGCGCGCGATGCCACCGTGGTCGAGACGGGCCTCAGGGTGCTCCGTGTCTCGCGATCGCGTCCTGCCCATGCGCACGAGCCTACGCGTCCCGGAGCGCCGTGATCAGTCCTGCCTGCCGTTCGCGCAGGTCTCCTGCGCGGCGGTCTGGCCCGAGATGCTCGGATCGAGCGTGGCGCGCGGCGCCGGGGTCTCGGTGGTGGGGGCACCGCTCGGCGCCGGCGTCGGCTCCGTCGTGGTGCCGGGGGCGGGTTCGACGAGTTCGACTCCGCCGTTGGTGGCGACGTCGCCCGAGAGCTGCACCGGTTGGCCGGCCTTCAACGCAGCCCAGAGGGTCTCGGCAGCGTCGAAGTTCGGAATCACCTTCTCCTCGGGGTTGTCCGGGTCGGGGAAGCTCGGATACTGCAAGAACGCGAACTCCGAGAACGGCACATCCTTGATCGCGAGCCCCAGCTGAGCGAGCCGGATGGGGTTGCTCAATTCGTCGCTCGGGTCGATGTTGTCGACCACCGTGTTGGCGAGGCGCAGCACCACCGCGGGGTCGGTGAGCACCTCCTCGCTCATGATCTTCTTCACCAGACGCGACATGTACTGCTGCTGGTTGGAGATGCGCGCCAGGTCGCTGCCGTCTCCCACGCCGTGCCGGGTGCGGATGAACTGCAGGGCCTCGATGCCCGACACCGTGCGCGGCCCGGGCTCCCAGTCGATGCCCGTCGCCTCGTCGCGGATGCCCTCGCCGCCGATGCAGACCTCGACGCCGCCGATGGCCTCGGTGACCTCCATGACCCCGTCGAACGCGATCTTCGCCGCGAAGGGGATGGAGATCCCGGAGAGGTCGGACACCGTCTTGGCGACGCAGGACAGGCCGGCGTGCTCGAACACCGTGTTGATCGATGCGTTCGACATCGATGAAGCGACCGATCCGTCGGGGCGGGTGCATTCGGGGACGGCGACCATGAGGTCCCGCGGCAGCGACACGACGGTGACGTTTCGCGGCTCCGCGGAGACGTGCACGAGCAGGTTCACGTCGTTGAGCACGCCGCCGTCGGCCTCGGAGCAGCGCTCGCCCAGGAGACCGGTCGACACCTCCCCGCACTCATCGGTGCCGATGATGAGGATGCTGAACTCGCCGGGATACGCCCCGATCGACGGCGGCTCGACCTCGGGCGCGTCCTCGAGTGTCACGGCGCCCTCCCCGACGCGGTTGAAGAGGTCGACGACCACGAATGCGGCGACAGCGATGGCGGACGTCAGAACGACCGCGACGACGATGCCGGTGATCTTCAGGACCCGCGAGACGGAGGTGGGCTTCTTCGCGTCGGTGTGGCGAGCGACCGTGGGGCGGTCCTGGTCTCGGTCGCGTCTGGGCATGCCGGCGAGCCTACCCAGGCTGGTGCACGGCCAGCCGAGAAACCGCCGGAAGGGCCGATGTTACGGGCGCATGACGATTGTGAGAGGAACTTGCAGCGAATTAGTTAGTCGTGGATACTTTTTCCTACCAGGTGAGCATCCGGTGCCCGCCAGGAGAAATTTCGAAGAGGAGATCACCTGATGCACAAGCGCATTCTTCCGGTCGTCGCGCTGGGCGCCGCGGCCACGCTCGGCCTCGCGGCCTGCGCCGGCGGCGCCACCGACAGCGGCAACAGTGGCAGCGCCGACGGCGAAGGCCAGGAGCTCACCGTCTGGATCATGAAGGGCACGAACCCCGACGCGACCGCCTTCTACGACAAGGTCTCCGAGGCCTTCGAAGACGAGACCGGTGCGACGGTCACGATCGAGGAGATCCAGTGGGCGGACGCCCATGACCGCTTCGTGACCTCGATCGCCGGTGGCACCACCCCCGACGTCGCCGAGACCGGCACCACCTGGACCGCCGAGTTCGCCGACGCCGGCGCGCTCGAGCCGCTGGACGAGTACGTCGACGCCGAGAAGGGCCTGCGCGACGACCTCGTCGAGGGCCTCGCGGTCGCCGGCACCTATGAGGACGAGCTCTACGGCATGCCCTGGTACGCGGGCGTCCGTTCCATCGTCTACCGCACCGACGTGTTCGAGGAGCTCGGACTCGAGGCCCCGAAGACATGGGACGACATCGTCACGGCCGGCGAGGCCATCAAGGCCGCGAAGCCGGAGATGCTTCCCTTCCCGGTCGCCGGTGACGCCGAGTTCCAGGTCTACCCCTGGGTCTGGGGTGCGGGCGGCGAGATCGCCACGCAGGACGGCGGCGAGTGGACCAGCGAACTGGACAGCTCCGAGTCGCAGGCCGGCATCGAGTTCTACACCGGCCTCGCCACCCAGCACGGTTTCTCCTCCGCGGGAGCGACCACCTGGAAGGAGACCGATCTCCGTGACGCGTTCACCCAGGGCAACGTCGCCATGATGCTCTCGGGCTCGTGGACCCCGAAGGCGCTCATCGAGGCGAACCCCGACCTCGAGGGCAAGATCGGCGCAGCGGTCATCCCCGGCGAAGACGGCGGCATCGCCCCGTCCGTGCTCGGCGGATCGCACCTGTCGGTGTTCAACACGACGAAGAACGCCGACCTCGCGTGGGAGTTCGTCAAGCTCATGTCCACGGGCGAGTTCGCCGAGCAGTGGTCGAACGAGACGGGCTACTTCCCGGGCGTCCAGTCCGCGATGGAAGAGGCCCTCGCCTCGACCGACCCGCTCGTGGCGCCGTTCGCCGAGCAGATGGTCGACGGCGGAGCATCCGTTCCGGTCACGCCGAACTTCGGAGCCGTCCAGGCGAAGAAGACGACGAACTCGATGATCCAGGCCATCCTCAGCGGTCAGAAGGACGTCGAGACTGCGACGAAGGATGCCGCGGCCGAGATGACCGAACTGCTCAACCAGAAGTAAGACCTCTCATATGACGATGGTGCAACCGCCACTGCCGACCACGAAGGCGGAGCCCTCCTCCGCCTCCGTGGTCGGCGGCCGGCCGAAACGTGGCCTCTCGCTCGTCGCGGCCCGCCCCTGGCTCCTCCTCGCGCCCGGGCTGATCATCCTCGCGGTGCTCATGCTCTGGCCGCTCGTGCAGGTGGTCATCTATTCGCTGCAGGACTACGGCCTGCGCGAGATCAACACCGGCGAGAGCAACTGGATCGGCCTCGAGAACTACGTCGAGGCGCTCACCGATCCGACGCTCTGGACGGTGGTCCTGCCGAACACCGTCGGCTTCGCCGCCGTCGCCGTGTTCGTCACGGTCACCGTGGGCACCCTCGTCGCCCTGCTGCTCGCTCGTCTCGGCACCGTGTGGCGCACCATCGTCTCCAGCTGCATCATGGTCGCGTGGGCGATGCCCGCCGTGACCGGCACCTATGTCTGGACGTTCATCTTCGACGCCGATCGCGGCATCTTCAACTCGGTCCTCAAGGACCTCGGGCTGATGGAAGGATCGGTCAACTGGTTCACGAACCAGTGGTCGTTCTACGCGATCGTCCTGCTGAACGTCGTGCACCACGGCTTCCCGTTCGTCGCGATCACGGTGCTCGCCGGGCTCCTCGGCGTCTCGAAGGAGATGCTCGAGGCCGCAGCCCTCGACGGCGCCGGAGCCTGGCGCCGCTTCTGGCAGATCATCTTCCCGACGCTCCGGCCCGTGTTCTCGGTCGTCATCATCCTGTCGACCATCTGGGACTTCAAGGTGTTCGCGCAGGTCTACCTGATGCCCGGCGGGTCCGGCGGCAACCGGTCCGTGCTCAACCTCGGTGTCTGGTCGTACGTCGAATCCTTCGGCCAGAATCGCTACGGCTTCGGCGCCGCCCTCGCGGTGCTGCTGACGCTCGTGCTGATCGGCATCACCATCGTCTACATCCGGTCCCTCATGAAGGAGGACGAGCTGTGAATCCCCGTGCCTCCCTCCGATCGAGGATCGGCATCGGGATCGCAGTCGCCGCGGTCCTGATCTTCACGCTCTTCCCCGTCTACTGGATGGTCTCGAGCGCCTTCGACAAGAAGGCCTCCAGCGGCGGGCAGTCGCTGCTGCCGCAGGAGTTCACCTTCGACAACTTCGCTTTCGTGCTCACCGAGGGCGGCTTCGGCACCTTCCTGCGCAACTCCGCGATCGTGGCCGTCGTCACGGTGCTCGTCAGCGCGCTCGTGTGCCTGCTCGCGGCGGTGGCCGTCGCGCGCTTCCGCTTCAAGCTGCGCACGACCGTCCTCATGATGATCCTCATCGTGCAGATGGTGCCGCTCGAGGCGCTCGTGATCCCGCTCTTCCTCCAGGTGAAGAGCCTCGGCCTGCTGAACAGCATCCTCGGCCTGATGGTGGTGTACGTCGCGCTGTCGCTGGCGTTCGGTATCTGGATGCTGCGCGGATTCGTCGCGGCCGTCCCGGTCGAGCTGGAAGAGGCCGCCTACATCGACGGTGCCAGCTGGTGGCGGATGTTCCGCTCCATCCTGCTGCCGCTGGTGATGCCCGGCCTCGTCGCCACCAGCATCTTCAGCTTCATCACCGCCTGGAACGAGTTCATCTTCGCCATGACGATCCTCGGCGCCGAGACCGACCAGTACACGGTCTCGATCGGTCTGAAGTCGTTCTTCGGTCTGTTCGCGAACGACTGGGGCAGCATCATGGCAGCGTCCACCATCATCACCCTGCCCGTGATGATCTTCTTCATCATCGTGCAGCGCCGCCTCTCGGCCGGCATGGTCGCGGGAGCGGTCAAGGGATGACCGACGAACTCGAGCGCCTCGCCAACGGCGTGCTCTGGCCGGGATTCCTCGGCACGGAGGCGCCGTCGTGGCTTCTCGACGAGCTGCGCGACGGCCTCGCGGGCGTGGTCTACTTCGGGCAGAACGTGAGCGACGGCCTCGGCGCTCTCAGCGCGTCGATCCTCGCCGCCAACCCCGACGCGCTGATCGGCATCGATGAGGAGGGCGGCAGCGTCACCCGCCTGGAATCGGCATCCGGGTCGACCGTTCCCGGAGCCGCGCAGCTGGGCGTGCTCGACGACCTCATCGCCACCGAGCGGACGGGCGCCGAGCTCGCCCGTCGCGTGCGAGCGGTCGGGGCGAACGTCGTCCTCGGACCGGTCGCCGACGTCAACACCGACCCGCGCAACCCGGTGATCGGCGTGCGCGCCTTCGGCGCCGATGAAGCCCTCGTCTCCCGTCACGTCACCGCGATGGTCGACGGCATCCAGGATGCCGCGGTCGCCGCGTGCGTCAAGCACTTCCCGGGGCACGGCGACACGCATCTCGACTCGCATCACGCGCTGCCGGAGATCTCGCTCGACCTCGCCGAGTACGAGCGCGTGCACGTCGAGCCGTTCCGGGCCGCGATCGACGCGGGAGTGGACGCCATCATGACCGCGCACATCGTCGTCCCCGCGTGGGGCGAGGCGCCCGCGACCCTGAACCCACGGGTGCTCGGGATGCTGCGCGACTGGGGCTTCGAGGGCGTGATCATCACCGACGCGCTCGACATGGCCGCCATCCGCGAGACCGTCGGCATCGGCGGGGGCGCGGCTCTCGCGCTCGCCGCGGGAGCCGACCTCCTCTGCATCGGCAACCCCACCAACCCCGGCGACGCCGCTCTCGCCGATCAGGACCGCCGGGACTTCCTCGCGGCCCGCGACGGGATCGCGGCCGCTCTGCGGGATGGATCGCTGTCGCGGGAACGCGTCGAGGAGGCCGCGCGACGGGTAGCGGCGCTCGCGACCAAGCTGCGGCGCAGCGCAGACGCGCATCAGGATGTCGCGGAGAGCTTCGATGCCGCCGGGATCGTCCGACGCGCCGTGTCGGTCGTCGGAGATGCCCCGGTCGCGGCATCCGGACTCGCGGTCGTCGATGCACGCCGTCGTTCCTCACTCGCCGTGGACAGCGCGGCGGCCTACGTGTCGGACGCCCTCGCCGCAGACGGCTACCGTGTGCGACTCGACGTCGCGAGCACCCCGCTGTCGGAACAGGACCGGGTGCTCGACGCGGCGCTCGCGGCTCCCGGAACCACGGTGCTGCTGATCGACAGGCCGGACGCGGATGCCGCGCAACGGGCACTCGTCGAGCGCGCCGCCGCGCGGGACTCCGACGCGGTGGTCGTGAACGTCGGGCTGCCCGCCCGGCATCCGCTGCCGCTGTCGACGGTGGAGGTCGGCGCCGCCAGCCGGCTGGGAGCTCAGGTCGCCCGCGAGACGCTGCTCGGGCTGCCTGCGCCACCGCAGAAGGTGGATGCCGCCGGCTGAGGCGGACCCGTCATGGACGCTGACGTTCTCGCACTGGTGCGACGCTCGCTGCCGAAGCTGAGCGCTGCCGAGGCGCGCGTCGCGGAGACGATCCTGGGCGATCCGACGCTCGTGATCGACCTGGCGATCAACGACCTCGCAAAGCTCTGCCGCACCTCGCTGTCGACCGTGGCGCGCTTCGCGCAGACGCTCGGCTTCAGCGGGTATCGCGAACTGCGCGTCGCCGTCGCTCGTACGGTCACGCTCGCGCAGGCGCAGCAGGCCCGCTTCGGCCTCGACAGCACGACCATCGACCCCGACGACGAACCGGCCGCCATCGCCGCCAAGCTCGCAGCCATGGAGATCGACGCGATAGAGAAGACCGCCCTCGGGATCGATGCGGCGGCACTCGACCGCGTGGCGAGAGCCGTGGTCGCTGCCCGGCACATCGACCTGTTCGGTCAGGCCGCGTCGTCGTTGACCGCGCAGGACCTGCAGCTGAAGCTGTCGCGCATCGGCTGCTCGGTGTCGCATTCGCCGGATCCGCATCTCGCTGTGACGACGGCGTCGCTGCGTTCTCGCGACGATGTGGCGATCGCGTTCTCGCACGGGGGAGAGACCGCCGAGACCGTGCGCGCGCTCGAGGTCGCCCGAGCCACCGGCGCCCTCGCCGTGGCGGTGACGAGCGTCGCCGATTCGACGGTCGCGCAGACGGCCGACGTGGTGCTGCTCACGCACGCCCATGAGTCGCCCTTCCGTATGGCCGCGATGTCGAGCCGCATCGCGCAGCTCGCCCTCGTGGATGTCCTGTTCGTCCGCGTGGTGCAGCACCGCGGGGAGCCGGTAGCGGTCTCGCTGCAGCTCACCCACGACGCCGCCGCATCTCGCCGTACCTCTCCCGGTCGTTGAGCGAGGAGCGCAGCGACGAGACGAAACGCTCCCGATCCCGGTCGTTGAGCGAGGAGCGCAGCGACGAGACGAAACGCAGCTTTCCTGCGGAGCCGTGAATGTCGGCATCCGCTCGTATGGTTCAGCGGCATGGGCTACGTCTACATTCTCCGCTGCGCCGATGACACTTTCTACATCGGAAGCACGCGCGACCTGGACCGTCGACTTGTCCAGCACCAGCAGGGCATGGGCAGCACGTACACGAAGCGTCGTCTCCCCGTCGCGTTGGCCTGGAGCGGGGAGTTCTCACGCATCGATGAAGCCTATGCCTGGGAGAAACGCCTGCAGGGGTGGAGCCACGCGAAGCGCGCGGCGTTCATCGAGGGAGGGCTCGACGCCGTCGTCGGATGGAGCGCTCGGACGCGAGCTGTAGGGAGTGCGCCTCCCGGTCGTTGAGCGAGGAGCGTCAGCGACGAGACGAAACGCAGTTGCACGGCGGCGGCGTTTCGTCTCGCTGGCGCTCGCTCAACGAACGGGTTCCGGAACGGAGCGCTCCCGAGCTCCGGTCGTTGAGCGAGGAGCGCAGCGACGAGACGAAACGGGTGCGAATCAGTCGATGTGGTCGCGGGTGCTCGTGAGAGCGCGCGTCGCGATGCGGTGGCCCCGGGCGAGGCTCCCTGCCAGCGAGAGCCCGGTGAGGATGCCGGCGAGGAAGCCCGCGGCGAAGGCGTCCCCGGCGCCGATCGTCTCGACGACCGGCACGTCCAGCGCGGAACTCTCTGCCCGTTCCCCGCCGTCGAAGGCCACGGCGCCATCCGAATCGGTGATGAGCAGGTAGCGGGGCTCGGGGAACAACGACCGCAGCTGATCCGGGTCGCCGGTGCCGAACACGGCCTCCGCATCCGGACGCGAGCAGAACACGACATCGGACCGGTGGGCGAGGTCACTGATCAGCGCCTTGCCCTCGTCCTCGCGCCCGCGCCAGAGCGCCGGACGCCAGTTCACGTCGAAGCTCAGCAGGCGGTCGGCGCGGCCGTGCGCGAACAGCGCCTCCTGCGCTGCGCGCGCAGAGGGCGACAGCGCAGGCGTGATCCCGGAGGTGTGCACGAGAGCGGCCCCTGCGAGGACAGCGGATGCCGCGGGCGTTTCCAGCGTCTGCGGCGAAAGGTCCGCCGCAGCAGAACCCGACCGGTAATAATGCATGGTCCCGTCGACCGCGCCGTCAGGTCGCGGGGCGAGTTCCTTCACATACAGCCCGGTCGGAGCATCCGGATCGACCTCCACCGCGGAGTCGTCGACACCGTGCCGACGAAGCTCCGACGAGAGGAATCGCCCGAACCCGTCGTCGCCGACTCGCGACACGACGGCGGTGCGGATGCCGGCGGACGCGAGCGCGATCGCCGTGTTCCACTCGGCGCCGGCGAGCGAGCGGTGGAACGTGCGGTTGTCCTCGAGGGGGGCGGCGAGGGCGGGGACGAGGGAGACCATGCCCTCGCCGAAGCAGACGGCGAGCGGGGAGGATTCGGGCACGATCTGGACACTACCGGATGACACTCAGGACCAGGATGTCGATACCGGATCGCAACATGCCGTTGTTTGGTATCTGAGAATTCACTGGGTAGCGTCGAAGAATCACCGTGTCCGGCGGCGACGAGGCTGTCGGAACGTGCAGGGAAGCGCCCTACAGGGAAGGTCACACAATGCACCACACAGTCACACGACGGCGGGGGATGGTCGCCGTCACCGGCGCCACGCTCGCCGCGCTCGTCCTGGCGGGATGCGTCGCCAGCGATCGCGGAGACGACAGCGGAGAAGGCGCAGGTGATGTCGACGGAACGTTCGTCTTCGCCGCATCCTCCGACCCTGCCAGCCTCGACCCCGCGTTCGCGCAGGACGGCGAGACCTTCCGTGTCTCGCGTCAGATGTTCGAAGGCCTCGTCGGCACGGAGCCCGGCACCGCCGACCCGGCGCCGCTGCTCGCCGAATCGTGGGAGTCGTCTGAGGACGGCATGTCCCACACCTTCACCCTCAAAGAGGGCGTGACCTTCCACGACGGCACGCCGTTCAACGCCGAGGCCGTCTGCTTCAACTTCGACCGCTGGTTCAACTGGACCGGTCTGGCAGCGTCCGAGGCGTTCGGCTACTACTACAACAAGCTCTTCAAGGGCTACGCCTCGAACCCGGCTGACGCCGTCTACAAGTCGTGCGCCGCTGACGGCGACACCTCGGTCACGATCGAGCTGAACAAGCCCTTCGCGGGCTTCATCCCCTCGCTCTCCCTGCCGTCGTTCGGCATGCAGAGCCCGTCGGCGCTGGAAGAGTTCGGCGCGGACGAGGTCGCAGGCTCGGCCGAGGCTCCGCAGCTGTCCGAGTACGCCATGGGGAACCCGGTCGGCACCGGCCCGTACCAGTTCGACGAGTGGGCACCGGGCGAGCAGATCACCCTCACGGCCTATGACGACTACTGGGGCGAGAAGGGTCAGGTCGACGAGATCATCTTCCGCACGATCGACGACCCGACGGCCCGCCGTCAGGCGCTCGAGTCGGGCTCCATCGACGGCTACGACCTCGTCGGTCCTGCTGACACGAAGGCTCTCGAGGACGACGGCTTCACCATGGTGTCGCGTCCGCCGTTCACGATCCTGTACCTCGCGTTCAACCAGGCGGTTCCCGAGCTGCAGGACCCGAAGGTCCGCGAGGCGTTGTCCTATGCGATCGACAAGGATGCACTGATCACCCAGGTTCTGCCCGAGGGCACCGAGAAGGCGACCCAGTTCGTTCCGCCGGTCGTCAACGGCTACAACGACGGTGTCACCACGTACGACTTCGATCAGGAGAAGGCCAAGTCCCTTCTGGCCGAGGCCGGTTACACCGAGGCCAACCCGCTGAAGCTGACCTTCAACTACCCGGTCAACGTCTCGCGTCCGTACATGCCGGACCCCGAGCAGATCTTCACGGTGCTGTCCACGCAGCTCGCCGAGGTCGGCGTCGAGACCACTCCGGTCTCGGAGGAGTGGGTCGAGTACCTCGACCGCACCACCGGCACCGCGGACCACGGCATCCACCTGCTCGGCTGGACCGGCGACTACAACGACACCGACAACTTCGTCGGCGTCTTCTTCGGGCAGCAGAGCTCCGAGTGGGGCTTCGACAACCCCGAGCTGTTCCAGAAGCTGACCGAGGCCCGCGGCGTCGCGAGCCTCGAGGAGCAGACCCCGCTCTACGAGGAGATCAACGAGGATGTCGCGCAGTTCATCCCCGGTGTCCCTCTCGCGCACCCGGCGCCGACTCTGGCGTTCGACCCGCGCGTGGAGAGCTACCCGGCCAGCCCCGTGAACGACGAGGTCTTCACCGACATCGTCCTCACCAAGTAACAGCTGACGCCGCCAACCGGTCGTTGAGCGAGGACGCTTCGTCTCGCTTCGCTCGCTCAGTGCGGGTCTACGCGACGAGACGAAACGCAGGGGCCTTCGCGGAACCTGCGTTTCGTCTCGCTTCGCTCGCTCAACGACCGCGTGTTAGGAGATCTCTTTGCTGCGCACCATCGGCAGGCGACTGCTGCTTCTCATCCCCACCCTGTTCGGGCTCAGCATCCTGCTGTTCGCCTGGGTCAGGGCCCTTCCCGGCGGCCCCGCGGTCGCCCTCCTCGGCGAGAAGGCGACGCCGGACGCCATCGCCAGGGTCAACGAACTCTACGGCTTCGACAAACCACTGATCGAGCAGTACTTCATCTGGATCGGACGCCTGCTCCAGGGCGACTTCGGAACGTCCATCCAGACGAACCGTCCCGTGGTGGAGGAGTTCCTCCGCCGCTTCCCGGCGACCCTGGAGCTGAGCGTCATGGCGCTCATCTTCGCCGTCGGCGTCGGCATCCCGCTCGGCTACTGGGCCGCCCGCCGGCACGGCAAGTTCACCGACCACGCGTCGGTCGTGCTGAGTCTCGTCGGCATCACCATCCCGGTGTTCTTCCTGGCGTTCATCCTGAAATACGTCTTCGCGGTGCAGCTGGGCTGGCTGCCTTCGGATGGCCGACAGAATCCTCGAATAGACGCCACTCATCCCACCGGGTTCTACGTGTGGGACGGCATCATCACCGGCGAGTTCGACGCATCCTGGGATGCGATCCTGCATCTCATCCTGCCCGCCCTCGCTCTCGGCACCATCCCGCTCGCCATCATCGTGCGCATCACCAGGGCCAGTGTCCTGGAGGTGCAGAACGCCGACTACGTCCGCACGGGTCGGGCGAAGGGCGTCGGGTCATCGACGCTGCGCAGCCGCTTCATCCTGCGCAACGCCATGCTCCCGGTGATCACCACGATCGGTCTGCAGACCGGTCTGCTCATCTCGGGCGCGGTGCTCACCGAGACCGTGTTCGCCTTCCCGGGGATCGGCTCGTTCCTCGCGAGAGCCATCTTCACGAGGGACTTCCCCGTGCTCCAGGGATTCATCATCTTCATCGCGATCGCGTACGCGCTGATCAACCTCGCGGTGGATGTCTCCTACAGCTTCATCGACCCGAGAGTGAGAGTGCAGTGATGTCCCTCACCACCGTCCGCCAGGAGGCCGCATCATGAGCGTTGCACTCCCACCCGCACAGGGTCCGTCCGCAGAGAGCGGCGGGGTCATCGACACCGTCGCGATCGCCCAAGCCGGCTTGAAGGACGGCTCCGGCGGCTTCTGGCGGGACGTGTTCCGCCGGCTCCGCCGCAATCCCACCGCCTGGGTCGGCGCGGCGATCGTGCTCGCGTTCCTGCTGGTCTCGGCTCTCGCGCCCCTGCTGGCGCCGTATCCGGAGACCGCGCTCCCCGGAGCGAAGTTCATCACTCCGACGTACATCCCGGGTCCGGGCGAGTTGCCGCAGTTCCCCCTCGGGCTCGACCGGTTCGGCGGCGACGTGCTGTCGAAGCTCATCTGGGGAGCCCAGGCGTCACTGCTCATCGGTGTGATCTCCACGGCGATGGGCCTGGTCGGGGGCATGATCCTCGGCCTGCTCGCGGGGACATTCGGCGGCTGGGTCGACACCCTGATCATGCGCATCGTCGACATCATCCTCTCGGTGCCGAACCTGCTGCTGGCGGTGTCGATCGCGGCCATCCTCGGCCAGACGCCCTTCGCGGTGATGATCGCCATCGGGGCATCCCAGGTGCCGATCTTCGCCCGTCTGCTGCGCGCCTCCATGCTGCAGCAGCGCTCGAGCGACTATGTGCTTTCGGCGCAGACTCTCGGTCTCGGCCGCGGTCAGATCACCATGTCGCACGTGCTGCCCAACGCGATCGGGCCGGTCATCGTGCAGGGAACCCTGACACTGGCCACCGCGGTCATCGACGCGGCCGCCCTGTCGTTCCTCGGTCTCGGCGGCGGGCGCCCCGAGACGGCCGAGTGGGGTCGCATGCTCACCTATGCGCAGGCGGAGCTCGCGATCGCGCCCTGGCTGGCGTTCCTCCCCGGCATTTGCATCGCGGTCACCGCGCTCGGGTTCACGCTGTTGGGAGAAGCCTTGCGTGAAGCGATGGATCCCCGGACGAGGGCACGATGAACGCGCGAGACGAGAGCGCCCTGCGCGCTGAGAAGGAGAATCGGATGTCAGCCGCGCCGCTGCTGTCGGTCCAGGGCCTCGCCGTGGACTTCGCCACCATGGACGGCGTCGTGCACGCCGTCGAAGGGGTGGATCTGGAGATCGCCGCCGGTGAGACCGTCGCGATCGTGGGCGAGTCCGGTTCGGGCAAGTCCACCACCGCCATGGCCATCATCGGCCTGTTGGCGGGTGGCGGAAAGGTCGCCTCCGGCAGCATCCGTCTCGACGGACGGGACATCACGCGCGCTCCGGAAAGCGAGCTGCGGGCCATCCGCGGCCGGGACATCGGCCTCGTCCCGCAGGACCCGATGTCGAACCTGAACCCGGTCGCCAAGATCGGCACCCAGGTGGCGGAGACGCTGCTCGCGCACGGGCTCGCGAACCGGCAGAACGTGCAGGCGAAGGTCGTCGAGGCGCTGACCGCGGCGGGCCTGCCCGATCCGGAGCGTCGTGCGAAGCAGTACCCGCACGAGTTCTCCGGTGGCATGCGCCAGCGTGCGCTGATCGCGATCGGCCTGGCGTGCAAGCCGCGTCTGCTGATCGCGGACGAGCCCACCAGCGCGCTCGACGTGACCGTGCAGAGCACGATCCTCGATCAGATCGGGGTGATGACGCGCGAGCTCGGAACCGCCGTCCTGCTCATCACGCACGACCTCGGCCTCGCGGCCGAGCGTGCGGAGCGCGTGATCGTGATGCACCGCGGCAGGGTCGTCGAGCAGGGAGACGCACGTCAGATCCTCGAGGCTCCGCAGCATCCGTACACGCAGTCGCTCGTGGCCGCGGCGCCGTCCGTCGCCGCAGCGCGGCTGCGGCCGGAGGCGTTCCGTGTCGAGGAACGGGCGGATGCCGACGGCGCTTCGACGGTGGACCGGTCGTTGAGCGAGGAGCGCAGCGACGAGCGCCCTACTGAGCGAGCGCAGCGAGACGAAGTGACGAAACGCGTCGAGAAGGACAACATCGTCGAGATCGAGGATCTCACCAAGGTGTACCCGGTGCGTGGGCGCGGTGAGGACTTCGTGGCGGTCGACAGCGTCTCGCTCGTGATCCCACGTGGCGAGACCGTGGCGATCGTGGGGGAGTCCGGTTCCGGCAAGACGACGACAGCGCGGATGCTGCTGAAGGTGGTCGAGCCGACGAGCGGACTGATCCGCTACGAGGGTAAGGACATCTCGTCGCTGAGCCGGGCGGAGACGAAGAACTTCCGCCAGAAGGTGCAGCCGATCTTCCAGGATCCGTACTCGAGCCTGAACCCGATGTTCACGATCGAGCGCCTCATCGGGGAGCCGCTGGACTTCTACAAGCGGGGGAGCGGCGCCGACCGACGCAAACGCGTGCGGCAGCTGCTCGACGATGTGGCGCTCCCGCAGTCGATGCTGCGGCGGTACCCGTCGGAGCTCTCCGGCGGCCAGCGTCAGCGCGTCGCGATCGCCCGGGCGCTCGCGCTCTCGCCGGAGCTGATCGTGTGCGACGAACCCGTATCCGCGCTGGACGTGCTGGTGCAGGACCAGATCCTGAAGCTGCTCGGCGACCTGCAGACGGAGTACGGCCTGAGCTATCTGTTCATCTCGCACGACCTCGCGGTGGTGCGGCTGATCAGCGACTACGTGTGCGTGATGAAGGACGGGAAGCTCGTCGAGGCGGCGTCGTCCGAGGAGATCTTCACCAACCCCCGCGATCCGTACACGAGACGGCTGCTGGCCTCGATCCCGGGCAACGAGCTGAACATCGCGTCCTGATCCGATCGCGCTACGCGCATCACGATGCATTGCATCCGCATCATGATGCGCGTACGCTCGAGCCATGCGCACGACAGTCAATATCGATGACGATCTGCTCGCCGAGATCAAGGTGATCGCGGGCAGGAAGCATGCGTCGCTCGGCGAGGTCGTCGATGACGCGATTCGCGAGTATCTCGCGGAGCGGCAGAAGCCCGTCGTCGACTTCTCCTGGGCGGATGTCGCGGTCGAGGTGCCGGGAGATCGGGGCCTGCGGCCCGGAGTCAACTGGCGGAGCAACTCGGCGATGCTCGACCTGATGGAAGACCTGTGATCCTTCTCGATGTGAACCTCTGGATCCCCGCCCTGCGCATCGGGCATCCGCAGCACCGATCAGTGATCGAGTGGATGTCGAGGGTTCGGGCGGACGGTGAGCTGATCGGGGTCTCCGAACTCGCGTTGTCGGGTGCTGTTCGTCTGCTCACGCACCCACGGGTCTTCGATCCCCCGTCCGATCCCGAGACGGCCATGGATGCCTGCAGGAACGCCGTCGCCGCCCCGGGTACGCGGATCGTCCGCCCGGGAGAGCGGCACTGGCAGATCTTCGACCGCCTCGTGCGGCGCGCGGGAGCGCGCGGGAATGACGTGCCCGACGCGTATCACGCGGCGCTGGCGATCGAGCATGGAGCGGCGCTGGCGTCCTTCGATCGGGGTCTTGCGCGGTTCGACGGGCTTCGGCTCATCGACCCCTCGGCCGGCTGATCGGATGCTTTTACCGCAGCATCCGAGATTGGTCAAGGACTGAGCTTGCCATGTTGCCGAATCGCACGTATAGTTGGTAGTTGCGCTCGCTTCTCCCTGCCCTCATATGGTGGTCGGCATTCGTTGAGTCTTTGAGCGCACACTCCACCTGACGACAAAGGAATCGAGAAGCCCTGCGGGGCTCACGGAGGTTATTCCCTTGGCTGCTGCTCGCAACGCATCCACATCCACCACCACCAAGAACGGACGCGGAGCATCCCGTCTTTCGTTCGCCAAGATCTCCGACACCCTGACGGTCCCAGACCTTCTGGCTCTGCAGACCGAATCCTTCGGTTGGCTCGTCGGTAACGACGCCTGGAAGGCGCGCGTTGCCGAGGCCAAGAAGGCCGGCCGCACCGACGTCAACGAGAACTCGGGCCTCGGCGAGATCTTCGAGGAGATCTCTCCCATCGAGGACCTCGGCGAGACGATGCAGCTGTCGTTCACGAACCCGTATCTCGAGCCGGAGAAGTACTCCATCGACGAGTGCAAGGAGCGCGGCAAGACGTACGCCGCTCCGCTGTACGTCGAGGCCGAGTTCATGAACCACCTCACCGGTGAGATCAAGACCCAGACGGTCTTCATGGGCGACTTCCCGCTCCAGACCGACAAGGGAACGTTCATCATCAACGGCTCCGAGCGCGTCGTCGTCTCGCAGCTCGTGCGTTCGCCGGGTGTCTACTTCGACAAGACCCCCGACAAGACGTCCGACAAGGACATCGTGTCGGCGCGCGTCATCCCGAGCCGTGGTGCATGGCTCGAGTTCGAGATCGACAAGCGCGACCAGGTCGGCGTGCGCGTCGACCGCAAGCGCAAGCAGTCGGTCACGGTCTTCCTCAAGGCTCTGGGCATGACGAGCGAGGAGATCCTCGCCGAGTTCGCCGGCTACACCTCGATCGAGGAGACGCTCGCGAAGGACACGATCGTCACGAAGGAAGATGCGCTCCGCGACATCTACCGCAAGCTCCGTCCGGGCGAGCAGGTCGCCGCCGAGGCTGCCCGCGCGCTGCTGGACAACTTCTACTTCAACCCGAAGCGCTACGACCTGGCCAAGGTCGGTCGCTACAAGATCAACCACAAGCTGGGCCTGGACCAGCCGCTGAACTCGTCGGTGCTGACCGTCGAGGACATCGTGGCCACGATCAAGTACCTCGTGCGTCTGCACGCAGGCACCGAGGAGACCTTCACCGGCATCCGCTCGGGCAAGAAGGCCGAGATCCGTCTCGCGACCGACGACATCGACAACTTCGGCAACCGTCGCATCCGCGCGGTCGGCGAGCTGATCCAGAACCAGGTCCGCACCGGTCTGTCCCGCATGGAGCGCGTCGTCCGCGAGCGCATGACCACGCAGGACATCGAGGCGATCACGCCGCAGACCCTGATCAACGTGCGCCCCGTCGTCGCCGCGATCAAGGAGTTCTTCGGAACGTCGCAGCTGTCGCAGTTCATGGACCAGAACAACCCGCTCGCCGGTCTGACGAACAAGCGTCGTCTCTCCGCGCTGGGCCCGGGTGGTCTCTCCCGTGACCGCGCCGGCGTCGAGGTCCGTGACGTCCACCCGTCGCACTACGGCCGCATGTGCCCGATCGAGACGCCGGAAGGCCCGAACATCGGTCTGATCGGTGCGCTCGCGACCTTCGCGCGCATCAACTCGTTCGGTTTCATCGAGACCCCGTACCGCAAGGTCGAGAACGGTGTCGTCACCGAGCACATCGACTACCTGACCGCTTCCGAAGAGGTCGACTTCAACATCGCGCAGGCCAACGCCCCGCTCGATGCCAAGGGTCGCTTCATCGAGAGCCACGTCCTGGCCCGCCCCAAGGGCGGTAGCGGCGAGGTCGACATGTTCCTCCCTGAGGACATCGGCTACATCGATGTCTCGCCGCGCCAGATGGTGTCGGTCGCGACCTCGCTCGTGCCGTTCCTCGAGCACGACGACGCACAGCGCGCCCTCATGGGTGCCAACATGCAGCGTCAGGCTGTGCCGCTGCTGCGCAGCGACTCGCCGCTCGTCGGAACCGGTATGGAGGGCTACACGGCCATCGACGCCGGTGACGTGCTCACCGCCGAGAAGGCCGGTGTCGTCTCCGAGGTCTCCGCGGACCGCGTCGTCGTCATGCTCGACGAGGGCGGAACGCAGGAGTACCACCTGCGCAAGTTCGACCGCTCCAACCAGGGCACGTCGTACAACCAGAAGGTCGTCGTCTCCGCCGGTGAGCGCGTCGAGGTCGGAGAGGTCATCGCCGATGGCCCCGCCACCGAGAACGGCGAGCTGGCCCTCGGAAAGAACCTCCTCGTCGCCTTCATGACGTGGGAGGGTTACAACTTCGAGGACGCGATCATCCTCAGCCAGGACCTCGTGAAGGACGACACCCTCTCCTCGATCCACATCGAGGAGTACGAGGTCGACGCTCGCGACACGAAGCTCGGCAAGGAGGAGATCACCCGTGATCTCCCCAACGTCAGCCCTGAACTGCTCAAGGATCTCGACGAGCGCGGCATCATCCGCATCGGCGCCGAGGTCCGCCCCGGCGACATCCTCGTCGGCAAGGTCACGCCGAAGGGCGAGACCGAGCTGTCGGCCGAGGAGCGTCTGCTCCGCGCGATCTTCAACGAGAAGAGCCGCGAGGTCCGCGACACGTCCCTGAAGGTGCCTCACGGCGAGCAGGGCACGATCATCGCGGTCAAGGAGTTCAACGCCGAGGACGGCGACGACGAGCTCGGCTCCGGCGTGAACCGCCGCGTCGTGGTCTACATCGCCCAGAAGCGCAAGATCACCGAGGGTGACAAGCTCGCCGGCCGTCACGGCAACAAGGGTGTCATCGCGAAGATCCTCCCGATCGAGGACATGCCGTTCCTCGCGGACGGAACCCCGGTCGACATCGTGCTGAACCCGCTCGGCATCCCGGGACGAATGAACTTCGGCCAGGTCCTGGAGACCCACCTCGGGTGGATCGCCAAGCAGGGCTGGAAGGTCGAAGGCAAGCCGGAGTGGGCAGCGCGTCTGCCCGAGCAGGCGTTCGAGGCCGCTCCCGGCACGAAGGTCGCCACACCGGTGTTCGACGGTGCGAGCGAGGAGGAGATCGCCGGTCTCCTCGACGCGACCACCCCGACCCGCGACGGCGACCGCCTGATCGGTTCGAGCGGAAAGGCCCTGCTGTTCGACGGCCGCTCCGGCGAGCCGTTCCCGGCGCCGGTCTCGGTGGGCTACATGTACATCCTGAAGCTGCACCACCTGGTCGACGACAAGATCCACGCACGTTCTACGGGTCCGTACTCGATGATCACCCAGCAGCCGCTCGGTGGTAAGGCGCAGTTCGGTGGACAGCGCTTCGGTGAGATGGAGGTGTGGGCTCTCGAGGCCTACGGCGCCGCATACGCGCTCCAGGAGCTCCTCACGATCAAGTCCGACGACATCCTCGGCCGCGTCAAGGTGTACGAGGCGATCGTCAAGGGCGAGAACATCCAGGAGCCCGGCATCCCCGAGTCCTTCAAGGTGCTCATGAAGGAGATGCAGTCGCTCTGCCTGAACGTCGAGGTCCTCTCGGCCGACGGCACGCTGGTCAACCTGCGTGACACCGACGACGAGGCCTTCCGTGCAGCGGAAGAGCTCGGGATCAACATCTCCAGCCGCTTCGAGGCCGCCTCGATCGACGAGATCTAAGGTGAGGGCCGCCGTCAGCGGCGGCCCTCCCTCCCAGACTTCTCAAAAAGAATTCCGACACAGGAGAATCAGTGCTCGAGTCAAACACTTTCGATGAGCTTCGCATCGGCCTCGCCACCGCGGACCACATCCGCGCGTGGTCGTACGGTGAGGTCAAGAAGCCCGAAACCATCAACTACCGCACCCTGAAGCCCGAGAAGGACGGTCTCTTCGGAGAGCAGATCTTCGGGCCGTCCCGCGACTGGGAGTGCGCGTGCGGCAAGTACAAGCGCGTCCGCTTCAAGGGCATCGTCTGCGAGCGCTGCGGCGTGGAGGTCACCAAGAGCTCCGTCCGTCGTGAGCGCATGGGCCACATCGAGCTCGCCGCTCCGGTCACCCACATCTGGTACTTCAAGGGTGTTCCGTCGCGTCTCGGCTACCTGCTCGACATGGCGCCGAAGGACCTCGAGAAGGTCATCTACTTCGCCGCCTACATGGTCATCTCGGTCGACGAGGATGCTCGTCACCGCGACCTGGGCACGCAGGAGAACAACATCCGTCTCGAGCTGAAGACGCTCGGTGACCGTCGCGACGCGAAGATCGCCGAGCGCCTGGGTCGTCTCGAGGAGGAGCTCGCTGCTCTCGAGGCCGAGGGTGCCAAGGCCGACGCCAAGAAGAAGGTCAAGGACGCCGCCGAGAAGGAGATGACTCTCACCCGCAAGGGTGCCGACGAACAGATCGCCAAGCTCGAGCGCGTGTGGGAAGACTTCCGCACGCTCGAGGTCGGCGCGCTCCGCCCCGAGGACGACGTCTTCCACGAGCTGCAGGACCGCTTCGGTCAGTACTTCGAGGCCTACATGGGCGCCGAGTCGATCCAGCGTCGCCTCGCGGCGTTCGACCTCGCGGGCGAAGCCGAGAACCTGCGTCTGCAGATCTCCGAGGGCAAGGGTCAGCGCAAGATCCGCGCGATCAAGCGCCTGAAGGTCGTCAGCTCGTTCCTCGAGACCGGTATGAGCCCGGCCGCGATGGTTCTGGATGTCGTCCCGGTGATCCCGCCGGAGCTGCGCCCGATGGTGCAGCTCGACGGTGGCCGCTTCGCGACCTCCGACCTGAACGACCTCTACCGTCGTGTGATCAACCGCAACAACCGTCTTCGTCGTCTGATCGACCTCGGTGCCCCCGAGATCATCGTCAACAACGAGAAGCGGATGCTGCAGGAGGCCGTCGACGCACTGTTCGACAACGGCCGCCGCGGTCGTCCCGTCACCGGTACCGGCAACCGCGCCCTGAAGTCCCTCAGCGACATGCTGAAGGGCAAGCAGGGTCGCTTCCGTCAGAACCTGCTCGGCAAGCGTGTCGACTACTCGGGCCGTTCGGTCATCATCGTCGGCCCGCAGCTGAAGCTGCACCAGTGCGGTCTGCCCAAGCAGATGGCTCTGGAGCTCTTCAAGCCGTTCGTCATCAAGCGCCTGATCGACCTCGGTCACTCGCAGAACATCAAGGCGGCCAAGCGTGCCGTCGAGCGCACCCGTCCCGAGGTCTGGGACGTGCTCGAGGAGATCATCCGTGAGCGTCCGGTTCTGCTGAACCGTGCGCCCACGCTGCACCGTCTCGGCATCCAGGCGTTCGAGCCGCAGCTCGTCGAGGGCAAGGCCATCCAGCTGCACCCGCTCGTCTGCGCGGCGTTCAACGCCGACTTCGACGGTGACCAGATGGCCGTGCACCTGCCGCTGTCGGTCGAGGCTCAGGCCGAGGCCCGCGTGCTGATGCTCGCGTCGAACAACATCCTGAAGCCGTCCGACGGCCGCCCGGTCACCCTGCCTTCGCAGGACATGATCATCGGTCTGCACCACTTGACCACGGTCAAGGAGGGCGCAGCCGGTGAGGGTCGTGCGTTCGGTTCGGTGGGCGAGGCGATCCTGGCCAAGGACGAGGGCACCCTCGACCTGCAGGCCAAGGTCCGCATCCGCATCCCGGGTCTGACGTTCCTCGAGGGCGACGCCCCCGAGGGCTACGAGCGTCACGGACTGGTCGACGCTTCGCTGGGTCAGGCGATCTTCAACGACACGCTGCCGAAGGGCTACCCGTTCGTCCGCGAGCAGGCTGACAAGAACAAGCTGTCGCAGATCGTCAACAAGCTGGCCGAGGAGTACCCCAAGGTCGAGACCGCGGCGTCGCTGGACCGCATCAAGGACGCCGGTTTCTACTGGGCCACGCGCTCCGGTGTGACCGTCGCCCTGAGCGACATCCTCACCCCGCCGAACAAGGCGGAGATCGTCGCCGGCTACGAGAAGCAGGCCGCGAAGGTCCAGTCGCAGTACGAGAAGGGTCTGACGACCGACACCGAGCGTCGTCAGGAACTCATCAAGATCTGGACCGAGGCGACCGACGAGGTTCAGACCGCGATGCGGGCGAACTTCCCGGAGGACAACACCATCAACCGCATGGTGTCGTCGGGTGCTCGTGGTAACTGGCTGCAGATCCGGAACATCGCCGGTATGCGTGGTCTGGTGAACAACCCCAAGGGTGAGATCATCCCGCGTCCGATCATCTCCTCGTACCGCGAGGGTCTGTCGGTGGCGGAGTACTTCATCGCGACGCACGGTACCCGTAAGGGTCTGGCCGACACCGCTCTGCGTACCGCCGACTCGGGTTACCTGACCCGTCGTCTGGTGGATGTCTCGCAGGACGTCATCATCCGCGAAGAGGACTGCGGCACGTCGAAGGGCCTCGAGCTCCCGATCGCCGCTCCGAACTCGCAGGGCGAGCTGATGCGCGACGCGAACGTCGAGAACTCGGTGTTCGCTCGTACCCTGGCATCCGACGTCGTGAGCGAGTCGGGCGAGATCCTCGCCTCGGCCCACGATGACGTCGGAGACGTGCTCATCGACAAGCTGGTCGGGCTCGGTGTCGAGAGCATCAAGGTGCGCTCGGTCCTCACCTGCGACTCCGCCGTCGGTGTCTGCGCGCAGTGCTACGGCCGCTCGCTCGCGACCGGCAAGACCGTCGACATCGGCGAGGCCGTCGGCATCATCGCGGCCCAGTCGATCGGCGAGCCCGGTACCCAGCTGACGATGCGTACCTTCCACACCGGTGGTTCGGCATCCGCGGATGACATCACGCAGGGTCTTCCCCGTGTGCAGGAGCTCTTCGAGGCTCGTACCCCCAAGGGTGCGTCCCCGATCGCCGAGGCCGATGGTCGCATCACGATCGACGAGACCGACAAGGGCAAGAAGGTCATCCTGACGCCCGACAACGGCGACGAGGCAGTCATCTACCCGGTGCTGCGTCGTGCGACGCTGCTCGTCGAAGACGGACAGCACGTCACGGTCGGTCAGCCGATCCTGGTCGGAACGCTCGACCCCAAGGAGATCATGCGCGTCATGGGTGCTCGCGAGGTGCAGCGTTACCTCGTCGGCGGCGTCCAGGGCGTGTACCGCTCGCAGGGTGTGCCGATCCACGACAAGCACATCGAGGTCATCGTCCGTCAGATGCTCCGCAAGGTCACCGTCGTCGATCACGCCGACACGACCCTGCTCCCGGGTGAGATGGTCGACCTCAAGCGCTACCAGGCGATCAACCGCGAGGCTGTCGCCGAGGGCAAGCGTCCGGCTTCCGGTCGTTCGGAGCTGATGGGTATCACGAAGGCGTCGCTCGCGACCGAGTCGTGGTTGTCGGCTGCGTCGTTCCAGGAGACGACCCGCGTGCTCACCGAGGCTGCCATGCAGGGCAAGCGCGACCCGCTGGTCGGTCTCAAGGAGAACGTCATCATCGGTAAGCTCATCCCCGCCGGAACGGGACTGTCGAAGTACCGTGACGTCACGGTCGAGGCGACCGAGGAAGCCAAGAGCGAGCGCTACCCGAACCGGATCTTCGCATCCGACGGTGCGTACGCGGACGGCGACTTCGGCTACGTCGACTTCGACGCTTTCTCGACGGACGACATCACGCCCGGTACTTACAATTGACGAGCGAAGCCCGTCAAGATTGAGCGAGTCCGCGCGAAGCGCGAACGAGTCGAAACACTGAAGTACTGAGTGACTGAGAAGGCCCCGGGGTTCACCCCGGGGCCTTCTTCGTGCGCTCGCGAGGGTGCCCGGCGGGGCGGGGCGGAAATCGTGCCGTGGTACGACACCGGCGGTACCGGCGGCGGATGGAAGAGAGCGCTGCGCACGGTTTGCTGGAGAGATCGTTGCTCGACGGGGGCCTTCCGGCCGTGAGTCCGCAACGTCCGTCTCCGGTCGCATCGAACGAAACTCTTCACACTCATGACATTCCTCACGCGCGCCAGCCTCGCGAACCGTGCCATCGTCTGCCTGATCACCCTGGCGGTCGCCGCTTTCGGCCTCATCGCGATGTCGTCCCTCCGCCAGGAGCTGATGCCGTCGATCACGCAGCCGGGCGCATACATCTCGGTGGACTCCACCGGTCTCTCGCCCGATCAGATGGTGGACCTCGCGACCGAGCCGGTCGAGGACGCCCTGAACGGCGTGAGTGGACTCACGTCGATCACCTCCACGACGACCACCGGCAGCGCCCAGGTCGCCGTCACCTGGCCGTTCGAGCTCGACGCGGATGAGACTCTCCGTGCGATCAAGGCCGCTGTCGACGGTGTGAAGTCCGCGCTGCCGAAAGACGCCGGAGTGGCCGTGCAGTCCGGTTCCGCCGCCGATATCCCGGCGATGGTCCTGAGCGCGGGTTCGTCATCCGACGCGAAGGTCTTCGCCGAGTCGCTCGAGCAGAACGTCCTGCCCAAGGTCCGCGCGGTGCCCGGCGTCCGGGCGGCCACGCTGCAGGGGCAGGAGTCGCAGCGCATCGAGATATCCCTGCGCACCGCGGATGTCGATCGCCTCAAGGTCGATCCCGCAGCGGTGCTCTCGACTCTGCAGGCCAACGCCGAGGTAGTCTCCGCCGGTCAGATCGGCAGCGACCAGGGCGAGGTCGCGGTCAACGTCGGCCCCGGAATCGAGAGCGTCGACGCGATCGGGGCGCTTCCGGTGCAGATCGAAGATGGCGTGGTGCTGATCAAGGACTTCGCGGACGTGACGCTGAAGTCCGAGCCCGCCGGGTCCATCTCGCGCGTGAACGGCAAGGCGGCGCTCACGATCCAGGTCATGGCCGCCATCGGTGCCAATGCCGTGGACATCTCTCACGGCGTCACGGCGATCCTCGATGAGTCCGCCGCCTCCTTGGATGCTGAGTTCGTGCCGGTGTTCGACCAGGCACCGTTCATCGAGCAGTCCATCGAGGATCTCTCGACCGAGGGCGGTCTCGGTCTCCTTTTCGCGGTCATCATCATCTTCGCGTTCCTGCGCTCGTGGCGCTCGACGGTGATCGCGGCCGTCTCGATCCCGCTATCGCTGCTGATCACGATGATCGCTCTGCTATGGACGGACAACACGCTCAACATCTTCACGCTCGCCGCGCTCACGATCGCGATCGGACGTGTCGTGGACGACTCGATCGTCGTGATCGAGAACATCAACAGACACGCGGAGCGACGCGTGCCGACGGTGGAGGACATCGTCGCCTCGGTCAAGCAGGTGGCCGGGGCGATCATCGCCTCGACGGCCACGACGATCGCCGTGTTCCTGCCGATCGCCTTCGTCTCGGGTGTCACCGGTCAGCTGTTCCGGCCGTTCTCGATCACGGTGACGATCGCGCTCGCAGCTTCGCTGGTGGTGGCTCTGACGGTGGTGCCGGTGCTTGCGTACCTGTTCCAGTCGCCGGGGGCGCGTCGCCGCGCGGCTGCCCAGGCTGCCCTCGCGGGGGAGACGTCCGCATCGTCCGACGATCGCCACTCGGACGCTCGTGAGTTCGCACGGGCCGAGATGGCAGCGCCGGAGGACCGGCTGCAGCGCGGCTCCATGTCCTTCCTCGGTGCGACGCATCGCCGCCCGGTGATCACGCTCTCCGCGTCGGTCGTCGTGCTGCTCGCGACCTTCGTGCTCGCGACCCAGATCCCGACGGACTTCCTCGGCGAGTCCGGCCAGCAGAGCATCACGGTGGAACAGAAGCCGCAGGCGTCGGGCAGCGTCGAGGAGCGCCTCGCCGCGGCTGAGCCGGTCGAGCGAGCGCTCAAGAAGGTAGAGGGCGTCGAGAGCGTGCTGTCGACGATCCCCGGGGCGGCCGTGCGCGCCGGGGAGAAGAAGGTCAACACCTTCGAGGTCGCCCTCGAGGAGAAGGCGAAGGCGGCCGAGGTGCAGCCTCGGATCGAGCGCGCCCTCGCGGAACTCGGCGAGCCGAAGACCTTCGACGTGGTGACAGCGAGCGCGAGCGGCGCGGATGCCGGCATCGAACTCCGCGTGCTCGGCAACGACCCGAAGGCGCTCGCCGGGGCGAGCGAGGCCCTGGTCGCGGTCCTGAAGAAGGAGTCGAGCGTCCAGAAGGTCTCGAGCGACATCAGCGGTGAGCAGCCGGTCGTCCAGGTCGTCGTCGATCCGCTGAAGGCGGCGGCGCTCGGATTCGACCAACAGCAGATCGCCACGGCCATCACCGCCGCACTGAACGGCACTCCCGCCGGCAGCGTCGTGCTCGACGGCCAGGAGCGTGATCTCGTCGTGCGGACGGCCGACGTCAGCGGAGGTGCCGAGGCGGTGGCGGCGACGGTGCTGCCGGTCACCCCGAAGCAGACGGCCGCCGCGCAGAAGGCGGCGATGGATCAGCTGGAGGCCGAGCAGAAGCAGAAGTCGGAGGAGCAGAGAGCCGAGGCCGAGCGGGAGGTCGACAAGCAGATCGCGGACACGGCGTCGCAGCGCTCCGACCTCCGCCGACAGCTCGGAGGGCTGCGGGCTCAGTTCGGGGAACTGCAGGCCTCCGCCCCCGTGGTGCCGGAGCCTCAGTCGCCCGAGCAGCAGGCCGCGATCGACGCCGAGACCGAGCGGCAGGAGCAGATCGCCTCGATGGCGTCGGCGATCGAGCAGACCGAGGCGGGCATCGAGGCGGCCGATGCGCAGCTCACGCAGCTTCGCGAGGGACAGTCGGAGTCCGCCGCTCAGCAGGCCGAGGCGGATCGCATGGCCGAGGCGCAGCGGGCGGCGGGCGAGGTGCGCGGCACGGCGGTCCGGGTCGCAGACGTCGCGACCGTGACCGAGGAGATGACCGCACCGTCGATCTCGCGGGTCGGCGGAGAGCGCGTCGCGACGATCACGGTCACTCCGAAGGACGGCAGACTCGATGCGGCCTCACAGGCGCTGGACGCGGCGACGGCCGAGGTCGAGCTTCCCGATGGCGTGCGATACGAGGTCGGCGGTGTCGCGGCGGAGCAGGACGAGGCCTTCGGGCAGCTCGGCTTGGCGATGCTCGCCGCGATCGCGCTGGTGCTGCTCGTCATGGTGATGACGTTCCGCAACCTGCGTCAGCCGACCATCCTCCTGATCGCGGTGCCGTTCGCGGCGACCGGTGCGATCCTCGGGCTGCTGCTCACAGGCACGCCGCTCGGGCTGCCCGCGCTGATCGGGTTGCTGATGCTGATCGGCATCGTGGTGACGAATGCGATCGTGCTGCTGGATCTCGTGAACAAGCTGCGGGAGGGCGGTGCGGATCTCGATGCCGCGGTGTACCACGGAACGCGACTACGTCTGCGGCCCATTCTCATGACGGCGACGGCCACGATCTTCGCGCTCCTCCCCATGGCATTCGGGATCACCGGCGGGGGCGTGTTCATCTCCCGGCCGCTCGCGATCGTGGTGATCGGCGGTCTGATCAGCTCGACACTGCTGACCCTGATCCTCGTCCCGATCCTGTACCTCCTCCTCGAGCGCTCGCGCGAACGCCGGATGGCCAAGCGCGCGGAACGCCGTGCGCGGCGCGAGAACGCGCTTCTCGAGAACAAGGAGTCGGGAGACGACGATGTGCAGATCTTCGGCGGCGATGACGACCGCGAACCGGCGCGCGAGCCGGAGCAGCGCTGACCGGCAAGCGTCTAGCCGAAGAGGTTCTCGACGATCGACGACGTGTAGCCGGAGGGGGCCAGGTTCGAGTACCGGGTGTCGATCAGGATGTCGTCTTGCCAGAACAGGGTGCGTCCGTCGGTCACCGGATACTGCGTGTTGGGCCAGGTCTTCTCGCAGCGGGTGCCGCCGTCGGGCGTGAAGCACGAGAAGCCTTCGGTCTCGGCGAGAGCGTTGAGCATGTCGAGGGCGGGGCCGCGGTTCATGACGGAGATGGTCGTGGTGAGACTCGTGGTGTCCGCTTGCGGGTCTGCCCAGATGCACGTGAGTGTGCCGTCGGTGCCCACACCGGAGGGACCGAAGGCGGCATCGTTGAGCGGGAGTCCTTCGAGCTGAGCGAGCACGTCTTCGGAGAGGATCGCGCGGCAGTCCGTGGGCAGCGCGACGCCCTTCGACGTCGGGCTGGGGGAGGGGGAAGGCGTCGACGTCTCGTCCGGGGTAGCGGATGCTCCGTCGGAGGGACTCGATGAGTCGCCGGCTTCGCTCGGCCCATCGGATGCCGGTCCGCACGCGGTCAGGACCGCCACCAGCAAGAGGGCGGCGGCGCCTGCGGAGAATCGTGCCTTCATGGCCACACCGTAGCGTGGTTGCCGCGGCGGCGACAGCATTCGTGCGGCACGCTCACGCGCGTCGCGATAAGGTCGGCGGATGAGCAACGAAGGTCTACCCACGGGGTCCGCCGGCACCGCGTCCGCCGTCGTGATCGGCGACGCGCTGATCGATGAGATCCGTGACGAGTCGGGCGTGCGCGAACTGGTCGGCGGCGCCGCGTTGAACGTCGCGGTCGGGCTTCGGCGGCTGGGCGTCGCGACGACGCTCGTCGCGATGGTCGGCGACGACGAGGCAGGCGGACATATCCGCGAGTACCTCACGGACCACGGGGTGCGGCTCATCGCGAGTGCGGCTCCGCACGGCTCGTCACGTGCGGTCGTGCAACGGGCGGCGAACGGTGAGCCCGAGTACGTCTTCAATGAGGCGGCGCAGCGGCGCAGCATCCGCTATTCGGACGAGGCCCGATCGGCGATCGCGGACGCGGGTCTTGTCGCGATCAGCTGCTTCCCCTTCGACGTTCTCGCCGAGGTCGACGCCTTGGCCGAGGCGACCGCGGGCGCGCGCCTGGCGATCGATCCCAACCCGCGCACCGGCATGCTGAGCGACCGCGACGAGTTCGTCCGCGGCTTCGAGCGTGTGGCCGCGGAGGCCGACATCGTGAAGGTCGGCGCCGACGACGCAGCGATCCTGTACGACGGCGACCTCGACGCGCTGCGCGCACGGCTCCGCAGCCTCGGCGTACGGGCTGTGCTCGCCACGGCCGGCGCCGACGGTGCGATCCTCGAGACGGATGCCGGCACCACGGCCGCGCCGATCTCGCAGCTTCCCGGGCGCATCGTCGACACCGTGGGGGCGGGGGACGCGACCCTCTCGGCGGTCGCTGCCGGCCTCGTCTCGGGAACCCCCGCATCGCTCGACGACTGGCAGGCGCTGCTCACCCGCGCGATGGACATCGCGGCCGCGACGTGCCGCGCGGAGGGTGGTCTGCTGCGCACTCCGGAGTCGCTCGCCGAGACCGAGCGAGGCGTCTTCGGCAGCTGACGAGCCGATTTCATGTGCCCGGCTCCGGCGGGTATGATTATCTCTCGTGCCCCCGGTTGGCTGTCCAAGTCGGACGGGTGCGCTCTGGCGAGTTACCCAAGCGGCCAAAGGGATCTGACTGTAAATCAGACTGCATCGCATTCGGGGGTTCGAATCCCTCACTCGCCACGATCCGCACCATGACGCGGATGTTAGGCCCTCACCGATCGGACTACCGGTTGGCGGAGGGCTTTTCTAATGCCCTGCGGGCACAGTTGCGGGCACAGCAGTGCGCGCAGAGGGCGGCAGGAGGGCCAAACCGCCCTCAACCGCGGTGCGGGCACGGTCGCCTACGAGGTGCGCGTACAGGTCGCGCGTGATCTGCGCTGTCGAGTGCCCCATGATCTTCGACACCACGCCCATGTCCTCCCCAGCGGAGAGCATGAGTGACGCGAACAGGTGCCGGAGATCGTGGAACCGCTGCGCCCGCAGGCCAGCCTGAGTCACCAGCGACTCGAACACCCGAGACGGATACTCAGGTCGCAGGTCCGAACCATCGGACATCGTGAACACTCGATCCTCGGTCGGCCCCAGCCCCACCGACGTGGCCAGCTCGCGGTAAGCGGCCTGAGCAAGCTGCCACGCGAGGAGTGACCCCACCGCGCGATCCGTGAGCGGTACGACGCGCCCCTGGCCAGCCTCGGTCTTGATGGTTTGCTCGTGAACTGCCTTACCGACGCGCACGAGCTGGGAACGAACCACGAGATGCGGGGATGCGCCATCGAGTCGAACGTCACGCCAGCGCAGGCCGACCAGCTCCCCGCGCCGCATGCCGGTCATCACTGCCAGCTCGAACAACGCGCCGAGGCGATGCTGTGCGGCGACATCCAGGAACACCCCGGCGTCGTCTGGCTCCCACGGTTCCACGCGGCGCGTGGTGGCCTTAGGGAGGCGCACTGATGCCGCGGGGTTCGTCTCGATCAGATCGAGCTGCACGGCGGTGGCCAGCGCGCTTCGCAGAGTGGCGTGTGCTCTGTGGATAGCCACCGTCCCGCGGCCGTCTGTCGTCATGCGGTCCACCCACTGGGCGACGTGCGCGCGACGGATGCCGTCTAGCTTCATCGGTCCCAGTTCGGGAAGCACGTAGTCATCCGCATAGCGCTGGTACTCCCGCAGCGTGGTGGCCTTGAGGTCCCCGCTGCGCTCAGCTCGCGCGAGCCAGGTGCCCATGTGCTCGGTTAGCGTCGGCACCTCGAATCGCAGAGCACCACGCTTGTACTTGCGCACGACCTCATCGCGGGCATCCTCGGCCTCCTTGCGGGTGCCGTAGCCGGTGCGCTTCAACGTTCGCCGCTTGCCAGTTGCGGGGTCCGTGCCCGCACTGACGCGGAACTCCCAGACGCCGTGGCGTGAGCTGCTGAGCTTGGGACAACGTGAGCCGAGGGCCGTGCCCAGTTCATCACGGCAATAGCATCGCCGTCCTATCCCGTCACGAGCCATCGTCCTCACCGCCTCTCGTCGTGATCGTGTGTTCTTTCATCGCGTGCTCCTTTCGGTTGGTTTCCAGGCTTACTATTCGTGGTCGGCGGTGCGTGCGGGCGTGCTGCCCTGAGAGTGGCGCAATGCCTGGACCCGCAGTTGCATCGCTTGAATGTGCAGCTCATCCAAGCTCTCGGTCAGGGCGTCGGCTCGACTCACGGCGTCCGCGGCGAGCTGTGCGAGGCGGTCCACGCCCTCCGTCTCATGAGGGATGGGCTGCACCGCGTCCCTGGCTACGACCGTGCCCCCCATCACCTCGTTGCCTCGGCCGCGTTTGCCGCCAATCACGACCGCCTCGATATCCTCCGGGATCAGCAGCAGCGCGCCAGGGAGCACCCCTAGCTCCACCGCGAGCGCCACGATTTCCGCTGCCGTGAACTCGCGCCGTCCGTTCTCGGCTGCCGACATCGTGGCCGACGACCATGCCGCTACCCCGAGGCGGTCGGCCACTCGCGCGCCTAGTTCGACCTGAGATAGACCATCCCGAGCAGAGCGGACGTGGCGGACGTTTCGACCGACCACTTCCTGAATCAGTGTTGCACTCATCTCACCTCCAGCAATATGTATGTAGACCCAGCTTGACACAGGTGCATCACCCATGCCACCATTGATCTCGCCGCAAGATGCCAGTGCAGGGACGGGAGCCCTACTGGTGAGACGCCGGGCGCGCTCGTGGCTTCGTTGATTAATTTCCGAAGCTGAGAGGACTCCCGCATGGGCACCACAGATGCCACGCCTGCGGCCAAGCGCCCGCTGGCGCTCTCCGACATCGCAGGGCGAACCACTATCAGCGTGGAGGATGCGGGCCGCGTATTCGGCCTCTCCCGCCCCGCTGCCTACGCCGCCGTTCACCGCGGTGAGATCCCCGTGCGACGGTTTGGCCGCCGCATGGTTGTGCCAGTGCCCGCGTTGATGGCGCTACTGGAAGCGGGTGACTAGTGAGCGCCGTGGCCAAGGTGCCCCAGCTCACGCTCTCCGTCGAGGAGACATCCGTGCTCTTAGGGTCCGGACTGCGCCAGACCTATGAGGCGGTGCGCCGAGGCGAGCTGCCAGCCGTGAAGCTTGGCGGTCGCTGGTACGTAAAGCGCGCGGAATTGCTGCGCATGTTCGGGCTGGAAGAGGCCTGATGTGCCCGCGCTGCGCCCGCAGACACCGAGAAGCGCGAGATTCAGCGGGTATGCAGCGGCATGTCTGACTCCGAATCAGACACCACCCCACTGTTACGCACACATCACCACCACCACCTTTAGATGAGAAAGACCAGCCCGTGCGTAGACACAAGACCGATGGCACAGCGAAGCCGAGGTTGCACCGCGGTGCGCTCGCTGAGTTTCGAGAGGCGCAGCGCCGCGTCCAAGCATCACGCGACGCCGCCCGAGAACGCCCGAACGTGACCCCCG
The DNA here is from genome assembly GCF_000967865.1 of Microbacterium sp. SA39. GTDB lineage: Bacteria > Actinomycetota > Actinomycetes > Actinomycetales > Microbacteriaceae > Microbacterium. The sequence continues at coordinate 15,710 of NZ_JXRU01000035.1, read as the reverse complement.
GGGAGGGAGAGCGATGACTGACGCACGCATTCCCGAGCGCTACCTGATGGACCGACGAATTGCTCGACTGAACGATGCCGCGTTTCGCTCCTGGGTCGTCGCCACGCTCTGGGCCGTCGCAAATCGGACGGACGGGATGATCGAACGCGATGACCTGCCGCTGGTCCCGCAGCTTAACCCGGCGAGCGTGGACGCGCTGATCGACTCAGGGCTATGGACTGCCAACGAGGATGTTGGCGCATCACGGACTACGCCGAGACGCAGACGAGCCGATCCGAGCTGGAGGCTCTGGAGAACGTCCGGCGTCGCGAGCGGGAGAAGAAAAGGGCGCAGCGGTCACGCGCTGACGCTGACGCCCTGTCCCCGGGACCGTCCGCGGAGACAGTCTCGCCCGTGTCCCGGGGAACTGCACAGGACAGGCAGGACAGGCAGGTACTAGGGGTTAGCTCAAGTTCTCAAAATGGTGGGGGAGGAGCGCCCCCGCCCTCAACATGCAGCCGACACCCCAACGGGACCGATGACCCGTGCCACCCTTGCGGCCGTGCTCGTCGCGCTCGCGAGGAATGGGACGCCGCCCAAGCTCTGAGGCCCAAACCCCAGCGCTCTCACGTCCACAGGTGGCTAGAAGATGGCACCTGCGCGGGAGGCGACTCGTGCATCGAACGGTACGGGGACGGTGCAGCATGAGCCGCCGCTGCGCTGAGCACGTCGGGGAGCCGTTCCCGGCACGCTGCGACACCTGTGACGCCCTCGGCGCTCTCAGGCCGGCAGTCGGCTACTTCCCGGGTACCGAGTGCATCCATCACCCCGGATACCCGCTGCCCTGCGACCGCTGCATCCGAGACGCCGAGGAGGCGGTGCCATGACCATCGACGGCCAAGCCGACAGTGAGGCGAACGCTCTGGACGCCGCCCTGAGCGACATCCTTTGGCGCGCCCAGCTCGACCCCGCGGGCACGCCGTGCATCGTGCCGTGCCCGCTGCTGAACCTCGGTCGAAGCTTTGTATTCCCTGGCTCGCTCTGGCCGGATGCGCGCGCCCGTGTCGGGGTGAACCCGGCTGAGGAACTGGACGTGCCCGGCCCGCTGCTGATGCTGACCCAACAAGACACCGACCACCCGGGAGCGGAGCCTCCCGTCCAAGACCACCGCGACAAGCGTTCGCGGAACCATGGCCAGCAGGCCACCGACCCTATGGAGGAACCATGACCACCACCCCCGCTGCGGCCTACCAGGCCGCCAGAGTCGCCCTGCGCGACGCCCCCGCGTTCACCGACCCGGACCTGTCCGCCCAGGGCACCGTCCGACGCCGCGCCGAGATGATCCGCGCCGCTAAGGCGCAGCTCATCGGAGCGATGCCCACCCTGCCGGAGGGTGTCGCTACTCGTGCCGAGGTCTTGGCCGCACGCACTCCCACCACCGCGGACGCCGTGGTCGTGCAGGGCCGCGAGCGCGAGAAGGTGACCGAGCTACGCAACGCTGGCCTCACGTTCGCTCAGATCGCCGGGGAAGCCAGCGAGGTCCGAGTGGCTGCGCTCATCGACGCCGTGGAGGGCATCGCGGCCGCGGAGCCGGAGCAGGCGAGCGAGCTGGAGGAGCTGCTGTTCTCCCGCCTCGTCGGCCTTGGAGCTGCCGACGCCATTGAGGCGCACACCGCCGAGCAAGAGACGGTGGTGGGCACCGCCTGGCGCGACGCCCTCGCTTCGACCATCGAGAACCGCGATCCCGACCTGCGGACGCGCACGCAGCTCCACAGTGCAGACCGCCCGAGATACGACATCGCCCTGGCCAACGACGTGGCTGTGGACTGGGCCGCGGTCGCTCGCATCGAGGCGGCACATCCGGCTGAGTAGTCGGCTCCTGAACGAGCGCCCGAGCTGGGATGGGAGTCCTTCGGCTCGGGCGTTCTGCTGACACGGCACACGCCGTGATCCGCCTGCCGCCAGGACTGCGCCCGCCGAAGCCGATTCAGGCGGGCGCACCTGACCGCGTCAGAGCTTGGCGACGAGGTCGTTGATGGCGTTGACGCAGTTGATGCGGTAGTCCTCGTTCACCTGAATGCGCTGACCCTCAACCTCCAGCCGTCCCGAGCGGAGCGCGTAGAACGGGCAGCCCCGTGCGAACGCGACGACACCCGTGGTCTGGAAGTCGCGGATGTTGACCATCCCGTCAGCGGCTGCCGAGAAGGTGAAGATATCCGGGTTCGTGGCCAGCAGGGCATCCACATCTCGGTCGATTGATCGAAGGACACCCGCGTAGGCGGACGAAGGGCCCATGTACTGCGTCAGCCGGTTCTTCACGATCAGGTGCACCTTCGGGAGTTCGCGCCCGGCTTCTCGAAGGCGCGTCGCGAAGGCGTATCGCTGATAGATGTCAGAGGGAAGCTTGAGTCCGTAGATGAGAGAGAACGCGTTCTGGATGGCGCGTCGCGACGAATCGTCGGCCATGACCGGCAGGATCAGACGGCTAGCAGTGGACAGTGCGATCTGCGTGTAGATCGAGAAGCTCGGGTTCGCATCGATGAACACCATGTCGTAGTCGTCCTGGACCTGACTGAGGAAATCTGCGAGCCAGTCGATGACGGCGACCCACGCATTGGTACCCGGGATCTGGGTGTTCGCGAGGGTCGAAATCGCGTTGCTCTGCAGCTCCAGAAGCGGGTCGCCTGCGAGTAGCGAGACGTTCGCCGGGATCGCGTTGTTGTAAGCGGACGGCTTCGTGATGAAGTCTTGCGCGGTGAAGGAAGGGACTGCATATGGTGAGGGCAGACGGAGCTGGAAGTACCCGCCCACAGTCGCCCGAATCAGTCCGCCCTGAATTTCGAGGAGCTTGCCGCTGCCGTCGTTGACGAGTCCACCCAGGAGCATTTCCGAGAGGTTCGCCTGTGGGCAGACATCGATCACGAGGACGCGCTGTTCAGGGTTGGCGTGAGCGTAGGTTGCGATGCTCTGGAAGCTAAGGCTGGTCTTGCCCGTGCCGCCCTTGTTGTTCCAGAATCCGTAGATTTCCATTTCTGATCCAATCCGCGTACTCCTTGTACGCTAGTCATGTATTCATTGTACACCATGTACGTACGATGTGTACGTTCGTCACGTCTGCTATGTACCGTCGCGTCCGGGGCGTCCGCGCTTCATCGCCCAACGCGTGGACGAGAAGGCGTCGGATTTCAGCGGCGGGTTGGAGCGGCCGCCGAGCTGTCCAGCGGCGTCGCTCCCCGCGAGCCTCCTCGGAGGAAGTCTCCGCGTGGCGCAAAATTACGGAATGGATGCCGGAACGTGGGCAGCGATTGGCGCGTTCGTCATCGAAGCGCTCAAGGTTCTCGTAGCTCCCGCAGCGGCCCTCGTCGGCGCTCTGGGCGGAGCAGCGGTTGCGAATCGGCGCGCAGCGCATCGCGAGCGCGAACAGCGCGCTGAGGCGCGACGGGATGCGTCGCGCGGACTCATGGTGGAGCTGCTTCATTCCGGCAACGCATGGGTGCTCAAGCTCCAGCACTCGAAGCTCTCGGCGATCATCGACTCGCTGACCGACCGGCCGGAGAAAGCGAGGGGCGAAGCAGCCGAAGAACGATCCGCTGAGCTGAGAGCGCTCCACTCGCGCCTGGAGATGGCGTTCACCGACATCCTTCTCAGGATTGAGGAACCAGCGCTTCGCTCCGTGATTGAGCATTGCCGCGCTGAGATGGACCGGTCTACCGACGTCACGAGCCAGATCGATACGAAGCTCCGCGAGAAGGATTCAAACCTCACGACCGAGATGCGAACGATGTTCGGCTACGTGACAGAGTTCAGCGCCGAACTGCGAGCTATGGAGCAGGCTGCCATTCCCTATTTCGCTGCGCCGATCCAGTAGCGGTCAGTGGTTAGCAGCCCTGAGCTTCGTCGTGACCGTTCGCGTGCGCTGGTGAGCGCCCCGGTTCATTCCCCAAACGCGCTCGCGTATCAGTCGAGTAGATGCGGGGCAATGTGCCCGCACTGTGCCCGCGCGAGCAGAAAGCCGCTTGATCTCGCGGGTGTCTGGCCTGGTAACTGAGTCCAAGTCAGACGCGGCGGGGCCGATCCGCCCCCGAATGCCCCGGCGCTGGCCTTGCCGGGGCGTATCGTTGAGGTAGCTGGCGGCGGGATCCGCGGCGCACGATGATCAACGTGCCCCGCGCTCGACCGCACGGGCACCCTAAGAAGGGAGCGCCCTGTGCCTATCGACCTCGGAACTTCGACCGGTCATGCAGTGCCGCTAGGCCAGCACTTCGATCTGGGTACAGAGGAACCTTGTGTCGAGCTGATCGGCCATGCTGGTTCGGTGGTGTTCTCGTGAGTGGCGAGAGCCGGGCGGGTGGTCGCACACCTCTGGACGAGAGCACTCGGGAACGCATCCGCGAGCTGGCGCGCGGTGGCATGGCACGTAACGCGATCTCCCGCGATGTCGGCGTGAGTGCAAGGACAGTCAGTCGTATCTGCGCCGAGTCGGTGCCGCCGATCACGTTCGACCGCGCACAGACGGCTGCCGCTACCCAAGCGCGGGTGGTCGATCTGCGGGCTGAGCGGGCGCGGATTGCCGAGCGCGCGCTGTCCAAGGCCAATGATCTGTTGAACCTCACGGATGCACCGCACGAGCTGACGCACTGGGACAAGGATGGAGTGCTACACCGTGCCACCATCGAGAAACCAACCGCGGCCGACGTGCAGCGTTACCTCGTCGGGTTCGGCGTGGTCATGGACAAGCACCTGCTGCTGGTCCGCCACGACAGCGACGATCGCGAGCTGCCAATCGTAGACAGATGGATAGCCGCCATGATGGGCGGTTCTGTCAAGTAGCTCTGGACCGGGACAGACGGGGTCGAATCAGTGGGGGAGGGGGCTACTAGGCTTTGAGCGCGCCGCCAGACACACATAGCACCATCTGTCACACTGGCGTTACGGCTGAAATCGTGGGGCGATGGACTGCCGTAGGCAACGCCGACGCTGTTGATCCTGTCAGGGAAGGACCGGACGATGAACGCTAGTCATACCCTTACGCCCCGGCAAGCAGCAAGGGACACTCTGCGCGCGTACTTCGGCGGTGCGCCGACGCGCTATCCGATCGACCCCGTGGCGGTTGCTCGGTCCCTTGGCGTCAACGTCTATCAGTCCCCACTGCCGAACTCGACCTCGGGAATGATTGCAAGGACGCACGTTGACGGCGGAACCGACATATTGGTCAACACCGAGCATGCGCCCAAGCGTCAACGTTTCACGGTGGCGCACGAGCTTGGTCACTACACGGCAATCGTGAATGACCCCGCGCGCGCTGAGGCCCCGTTCGTCCACAAGCGAGATTCGCTGTCGTCCTGCGGGACTAACAGCGAGGAAATTTTCGCGAACCAGTTCGCGGCTGAACTGCTCATGCCAGAAGATGAGGTCACTCGCGCTCGTCGGGTTGGTGCCAGCGCACTCTCGCTGGCGTCTCAGTTTGATGTGTCGCTCGATGCGATGAACTTCCGTCTGGCCAACCTGCGCCTTGCCTGAGGATGACGGCGCGCCAGCGAGCGCTGAGTTCAGCGACGGGCCTGCGCACCCTGTGACTCCTGCGGAGGCGGACGAGTTCGACCGTGCGAAGCAACAGGGTACAGAGCTTGAATCGAGCCCGGCCGATCCTTCGCCGGAGCTGTCCTCCAAGCTTGAGGAGCAGATTCCTGGTATCCGGTTCTTGGCCAGCCTGCTCAAAGCCACCATCTTCACGGACCTTTTCGTATACCACGCCCACATGCGGTACGTGTATCCGACGGAGCAGGAGCGTGTCGATGCACTAATCGAGGCCCATCCAAAGTTCTACAAGCTATGTCGCAACTCGGACTACATCGCCCGCGCCGTGCTCGCCGTTGTTACCACCGGGCTTGTAGCTGCGGCGGCGGGTGGGACGATCATGCGCCTGTTCTTTCTCTGATCTCTGCATCCGTGTAGGGTGAGGTCCTCGCCGTAGGGGCGAGGAAGAGATTGACCGCCCGTAGGAGGCAACTATGAGAACGACCCTCAGCACCATCGCCCAGCTCCTCGCCGCCGAGATCAGAGCGCAGGACTGGTCGGACGCCCACACCCGCTCAGACGGGGCGCGGCATGACCGCGGCTATGACCGCACGAAGTCGCCGACGTTGAGCACCGAGGAAACAGAGCGCGTGCTGGTGAATGTGATGTGGGTCGCTGGCCAGGCGTTGCTAGAGGACGATCCCAACTTCGACATCCGGGCGTTCGCACAGGCCTGCGGAGTCCCGGACGGTTGGTTGCTGAACAAGCGCGGTGATCCCAACCGCGGTATCGAGGCAGGACTGCGAGCGCGCCGTTCGCGCGTGGTCTGGGACGACTGACATCGCATCCCGCCTTGCCAGGACGAGCGGGCACACTGCGGGCACACGACGCAGGATGCGCGCGGACGGCGGGGGACAAACGGTTCCTCGCTGCCGCTCTTTCTCACGATGAAAGGGCAGCAGCGGGCACTGCCGGACAGTGCCGGTCATGGTGGGATCGTGACTGTAAATCAGACTGCATCGCATTCGGGGGTTCGAATCCCTCACTCGCCACCATGTGATGTCTCAGGACATCGCGAAGTTACGCAGGTACCAGAGAAGCAACCATGAAGGCCCCCGATTCAGGGGCCTTGATGTTTCCAGCGACTCAGGATCGTTGTGGGCCGCTGTCCGGATGCCGACGCGGATGTCCGCTGTCATTTTCGGACTACCGCATTGCGAGGGGTGTTTCGGGACCCTATGGTGGGCAGCGTCGCCGATATCTGTCGGGTGACTTCGCATGCTGCTCCGGGGGGATCTATGCAGGCGCACGTCGGTAAGCCCCGCGTGCTCAGGGTGCTTTTCGCGCTTGTCGGACTTGCCGCAGCGATGCTGCTCGTGGGGTGTGGTGCGGTTCTGGATACCGCGATGGTGATCAACCGTGATGGGTCGGGGACTCGAACGATGACACTCACCTTGCCCGCAAGTGACGCTGCCAAGCTGGTCGGGGGAGCCGAGGGGGCGGATGCCTCGATCCGCGCGCATCTGCCTGAGTCGATGGACTATAGCGGCATCACGACCCTCGATGACGGCTCTCTGATGCTGACACTCACTCTGGCGTTCGTGGACTCAGACGAGTACAAAGAAGTGGTCTACGGACTCCTGGGTTCCCGAGACGGATCGACCGCATCTATCGGGTTCGACGTGGCGGACTCGACCCTCGTTTCGGGGGTGACCATTGCGGAGAATTTCACTTCTCAGGCGTTGTTGAGTTGGCTTTTCGACGGACTGGTGGAAGACGGGGTGGTAGATCCGTCGAACCGCAACAATATGTCTGAGGTCGGCACCACGGCGTTAACGTTCGATGGTGTCGGAATCGATGTCTCCAGCGGGTCGATCGTCGGGACTGCCGTCGACGACAACGGGTTCGACGCCGTGACGATGGCGACCGACATCTCGGAGTTCGAACTCATCCGACGCACCATCACGTTCGTCGGTGCCGATGGCGTTGACGAGCGGCTGTATGACGATTACTTCACCGCCCATACCCCGGAGGCGGCGACGTTGCGCCGAGTTTCCGACACGTGGGAGCTGAGCTTCGCGGGCGAAGCGGATGAGATCGCTGACTCGACCGGCATCGCCATGGACGCAGACGAGTCGATCTTCGCGCTGGACACGCGCATCTCATCCGCGGCGCCCGCTTCGCTGGACGTCTCGCTCACGAACGTTGTCGGTTGCGAGAACGTGTGTTCGGTGGAAGCGCCGCCATTGACCGACGACGTCACGGCGTCCGCCGATGTATCGCCGGCGAACTTGTCGATGCGCCCCGACAGCGGCGAGATCGCTGAACTGTCCTACACGCCATCGTTCACGTCGGCGTCGCAGGAAGTGACAGTCGGCTTGTTCGGCGACGTTTCAGCCAGGACGACCTTCCGTGTTCCTTCTCAGGCGGCTGCCCTCGTCGGAAAGGGATTCGAGGAAATGCTGGCGCCCGATGCGAACGTCGGAACGATAAACGTGTCGGAGGCTGGGGGTGAGGCGACGTACGTCGTCGATATCACCGGCGAGACTCTCGATGAGTTCAATTCCGCCTACAGTGCCTGGGCCAGCAGCGGCGGCATCACCGTGGTGCCGAGCGGGGGCGAGAATATCTTCTGGAGCAGCAGGTCCTATACCTTCAACCCCTCATTGGCTGCCGTCACTGGTGCTCACGCTGTCGAGGAACCGGGAACGGTGCAGCTTTCGCTCCCTCTCGGTTCGTGGCTGGCCGGAGGGTCCGCTGACGCGCCGTTCGGAGGAGTTGTCGAGGTGCGTGCTGCTGGACTCAGCCCGGCGGGAATGGGAGGCATGGCGGCACTCCTCCTCGCGTTGGGCGTCAGCGTGTTCCTGCTGGTGAACAACCGCGAGCGGCTTATCGCTCGTCACTCCCGCCCGGCCGTCTCTGCAGTGGCCTGGCAGCCGAGTGCAATGCCCGCGGCCGTACCCGGGTCCGGATTGTTCACGGTGCGGTACTCGGCGCCCATACGTCCGGGAGGGTCGCTTTTCACGCTGCCGCAAGCTCACGTATCGATCGCGTCAGGAGCGCTGCTCGGCTTCCGAACCCAACCGCAATCGCCGGGAGAGCGCCCGCGGCTCACGGACTTGAATGTGCCACGGCGTACGGTCCGCGGCACTCGATTGATCAACTTCGTCATTTCTGAATAAGGAGCACCATGTTCGAACCTGCGACCTCCGCCGAGGACCACAACGCGACAGTGCCGCTGCCCGACGCAGACGACACGACGCGAGGGGCCAGTTACCCGTTCCGCCTCATCGAGGGCGAGCGAGTGATAGCCAGTTATCCCATTGCCTCGGTCTCTCGCCCGTTGGGGAGGCTCGTGAGCTTTTTGTTCGTGACCGATTCGCGAGTCGTTTATGCCGCGGAGAGCAAGAACGTCTTCTCTTCATCGACAACGTCGAGCGAGTTCAAGCTCGAGAAGATCGAAGGCATCGAGGCATCACGCCATCGCGGCCTCGACGCGTTGGGTGCAGGGGTCGCCGTCGCCATCATCCTCAACGCCATCTGCATCGGTATCTTCGGGACGTTCCTGGCCTCCGTATTCGCGAGCATCCCCAGCGGTTTCGGTGCGTACGAGTCTTCTTCCGGTGGCGGGCTCGCCCCGGCAGTGCTGGCGATCTCGACTACCGTGGCCATCGCATCGATCGTCATCGGTGCATTTGTCGTGGTCGCGCTCGCTCGCCCACGAGGGTATCTCGGCGTCCTCGGCCCCAAAGAGTTCATCCCCTTAGCCGCTGATCGCGACTGGGTGACGACGGGCGTATTGATCGTCCTGATCCTGCTCTTCGGCCCGCTCGTCGGTATTGCACTGCTCGCCTGGGGAGGGGTGCGAGCTCTCGGCGTCTTCCGCGCCGCAGACGCCTTCCTCTACGCGAGCTCCTCGAACATCGACGTCATCGCCTTCGATGCGGGCGCCGTCATCCTCGACGCACAGGCGCGCGGTTCGCTCTCAGCCGGGTAGTCGCTGCAGGGCGAGAAGGGGGACGGGTCGAGGTATTTCCCAGCGCCAGCCACCGTCGCCGCAGTGTTCACGCTGGCGCATCCCGCAGTTTGGAGTCAAGAATGGCCACTATGACCTTTGAGCCACCCGCGCTGTCGTCACCGTTCCGGGTTCTACCGCTCGGAAAACTCGACACCTACGAGAATGGCGCTGCGGTCGTCACGGTGGGTGCGTTTCCTGGTGATGCGCCCGTTGGCGTGTCATTAGTGCCGGAGTTCAGGGACTTCTACGAAGCCCTCAATCCTTCGGTCGTTGTTCCTGAGGCGCACGGTGGGTCCGCGCAGTTGCTGAAGGACTTCGCCGGCGAAGGGCTAGTGAAGCTCCTCCCGGCGCACCCAGGTCTGCAGGATCTCGATGTCGTCGTCACCTGCGTCGCTCCGGTGACTGTCAAGCAGGTAGGCAGCGGCTCCTACGTGCTTGACGCGGACGGGCGAGAGTTCGAAGTCTCTGAGCTCGCTTTTCGCATGTTGCCGCTGCTCGACGGGCAACGCACACTCGAGGAAGTGGCTGTCGACGTGCGTGCCACCGTGTTGGCGGACCGCGCGCAGCGCGCAGCCATGGAGGACATCGAACGGGATAGCGGCCAGAGTTTCGACGAGATGCTTGCGGAAGAGGCGCTGCTGCTCATCCGGGAGCTCTTCGACGTCGGCGTCGGCCACTTCGAGCGCCAAGCATGACCGCAGGGAAGTTCGAGCGGCTCCAGAAGGCGGCCGCGGTGGTCCAACTCGGCGTGACGGTGGGCTTCGCCGGGCCTGCCCCGGCGTCGGTCCCTCCGACGTTGAGCCATCCAGCGCAGACGGCAGTCGCGCCGAGCTCGCTTCGCACTCCATCCGCCGCAGACCTCAGCAAGTTCGCGCGTGACATCTCCCGAGGAACCACGGGGACGAAAGAAGCGCAGGACAAACGCCGGGAAAGCCTGGACGCGGTCGACGCCACGAATGCCGACTACTCGGGCCAGGGACCGGAGCCCGTCGACGACGGCCCGCACCATGGGGAGCTGTATGTCCTTGATATGACCTCGTCGACGGGAGAGCCGGCTGATTTTGCGGAAGCCGATCGACCCGGCGAGAGCACGCCGGAAGGTGTGAGTGCGAGCGAGCAAGAGACCGAACCCGAAACGGACGCTCCGCCGAGCGAAGCGAGGTCCACTCCCGCAGAACCGTCATCGGATTTCGAGCCTGAGCCGGAGCCTGAGCCTGAGCCTGAGCCTGAGCTTGCGCTTGCGCCTGAGCCTGAGCCTGAGCCTGAGCCTGAGCCTGAGCCTGAGCTTGCGCCTGAGCCTGAGCCTGAGCCTGAGACGGAGACGGAGCTTGAGCCGGAGCCGGAGCCGGAGCTGGAGCTGGAGCCTGAGCCTCAGCTTGAGTCCGAGCCAAAACCCGAGTCCGAGCCGGACCCCGACGAAGAATTCGGACCCAGCGGATGGTGAATGTCATCCAGGACGTCATCGAGGGACAATCCCTCGCAGACGCGATCGGTCATATCGGCCCGCTGCCGTGCGAGTTCGGAGTGCGCGGAATCGCGGGGACGTCAGTCGGACTGACGGACGCCATTCTCAGCCGGCATATCCTGTTCCTCGGCGGTATCGGAACCGGGAAGTCTGTCGGAATGCACGCCCTCGTCGAATCGATCCGCGCAGGTCTCGGGCAGGACGATGTCCTGGTCTTCTTCGATACGAAAGGTGACTACGTCGACGCGTTCGGACGAGCGGGCGACGTCGTCGTCGGCGCGGTGCAGCAGTCTCCCGAGGCGAAAAGCGTCGTCTGGAACATCTTCGAGGAGTTTGGCGCGGCCCCCGACGGCCGAGACGTGGAAGATGAGATCTACGAGGTGAGCAGCGGACTGTTCGCGAATCTGCTGCAGAACTCCGGCGACAACATCTACTTCGTCAGCGCCGCCCGGGACCTGTTCGTCGCTCTGCTCACGGCAATGCTTCGAGAGTCGGTCGTCCGCACGAATGCAGACATCCGCGGGGGCATAGCTGGAATGTCCGTCGCGGAAATGCATGAGGTTCTCGATCGACCCGGGAACGAAGATCTCCGTGGGGTGAAGCAGTACATCGCCCGCGAAGGGTCGCCGTCCACCGGTGCGACGGTTGCGTTCATGCAGCAGGTCATTCAGGAATCCTTCCGCTCGAGCTTCGGGCGTTCGGGAGACTTCTCCATCCGGCGGTTCCTCCGGGAGAAGGGTGGGCATGCGCTGTTCCTGGAGTACGACATCGCCGCAGGCTCCACGCTCGGACCGATCTTTAAGACGATGCTCGACATCGCGATGCAAGAGGCGATGTCGCGCACGCGAACGGTTGGTCGCGTGCTGTTCGTTCTGGATGAGTTCGCGTTGCTCCCGGAGCTCGCGCACCTGACCAATGGGTTGAACTTCGGGCGTTCTCTCGGCCTGCGTTTCATCGTGGGGACGCAGAACGTGAAGCAGGTTGAGGCGATGTACGGCCCGCAGATGGCGATGTCTGTCTTGTCCGCGTTCGGGACGGTCTTCTCATTCCGCCTCTTCGATGGGCCCTCGCGCGACTTCGTCCGAGACCGGTACGGCCGAAACAAGAAGATCATCCGCTTCGATTCGTCGGTCCGTTCCAAGGGCCTCAATGAGTCGATCATCGACGGCTACGTCGTCGAAGACTGGGACCTCTCCGCGCTTCCGGTGGGGACGTGCGTGGCGGCGACTCCGGACACCGCGCCGGTGCGGTTCGCCTTCGCCCGGCGGTAGGCGACACGCTCACCGAGCCCAGTTGCGCGCTCGCGAGTCCGCGATGCCCGATCATCTCGTGACGGCGGGAGGAGGGATCGGCGCTGACGAGGGTGATACCGAGGCTCTGCATCCGCCACACTGAGTCCCATGGGATCAGCGGTGACCACCATCGGACTGCCCGTTGCCCTCGGCATCATCATGCTGGGACTCGGGCTCAGCCTCACCGTCGCCGACTTCGCGCGAGTGCTGAAGCAGCCCAAGGCGGTGCTCATCGCGCTGCTCTGCCAGCTGGTGCTGCTGCCGGCGATCTGCTTCGGTCTCGTGCTCGCCTTCCAGCTGCCGCCGATCCTCGCGGTCGGCATGATGATGCTCGCCGCCTCGCCCGGCGGCACGACCGCCAATCTGTACAGCCATCTGTTCCGTGGTGACATCGCCCTCAACATTTCATTGACGGCCGTGAACTCGGTGATCGCCGTGATCACGCTGCCGCTCATCACGAACTTCGCCATCGCGTACTTCGAGCCGTTCGACGACCGTCTCGGGCTGCAGTGGTCGAAGGCGCTTGAGGTCTTCGCGATCGTGCTGCTCCCCGTCGCGCTCGGCATGCTGATCCGCCGGTACCGGCCGAGGTTCGCCGACGGTATGGACAAGCCGGTGCGCATCGCCTCCGTCGTCATCCTCGTCGTCGTGATCGCCGGCTCCGTAGCGTCGAACTGGGCGCTCCTCGTCGCCAACTTCACCCAACTCGCGCTGATCACCATGCTGTTCTGCCTGATCAGTCTCACCGTTGGGTTCTTCGTCCCCCGGTGGCTGCGCGTCGGCCGGCGACAGGCCGTCGCCATCTCATTCGAGATCGGCGTCCACAACGCCACGCTCGCGATCGTCATCGCGCAGTCCATCCTGGGCTCGGTCGAGCTGAGCCTTCCCGCAGCCGTCTACGGCGTGCTGATGTTCTTCATCGCCTTCGGGTTCGGTTTCCTGATCCGTGACCGGGCGGTCGCGGATCAGCCGTCGGCGGCCGAGACGGCTGAGGGTTCATAGACTGGAGCGATGCGAGCGCTCACCGAAGCCGAGGTCCGGGCGTCGTTCGTCAACGCGGACGACGACGAACTGCGCACTCTCGAGATGCCGCACGACTTCGTGCTCGTCGACTGGGACTACCTCGACTTCCTCGCCTGGCGTGATCCGAGTGCCGCCAAGCGCGGGTATGTGCTGATCCAGCACGAGGGAACCGTCGTCGGCGTCGTGCTGCGCGCGTCCGAGCCCGGGCGCGGACGCTCGGGCATGTGCAGCATCTGTCACACCATGCAGCCGGGCAATCAGGTCGCGCTCCTCTCCGCCCGGCGCTCCGGCGAGGCAGGCCGCCGCGGAGACTCCTTCGGCACCTACATCTGCGCCGACCTCTCCTGCCATGAGAACGTGCGGCTCGCGCATCCGCTCGCTCCGAACGAGGTGCGCTCGCCGGGGCAGGTCGACTTCCGGCTCGACGGTACGCGTCGACGGATGGAGGCGTTCGTCTCCCGCGTGTGGGAGCACGACTGAACGCGGTTACGCTGGACCCACCCGTCCCATGCTCGAAGGAGAAGCCATGAGCGATGCCATCCTGTTCGCCGTCGAAGAGGGGATGGCGCGGCTCACGCTGAACCGTCCGGCGCGGCTCAACGCGTTCAACGCCGATCTGGCCCACGCCTGGAAGGATGCCACCGCCGAGGCCACCTCGCGGGCGGACGTGAAGGCGATCCTGATCGACGCGGCAGGCCCAGCCTTCTGCGCGGGTGGCGACGTCATCGACATGGCCACGACGATGGGGGCGTCATCGGGTGCCGACATCACCGCGCTCGCCGAGGTCATCAACGCCGGCATCCGCTCGCTGACCGAGTCGGCCGTGCCGGTCGTCGCCGCGGCACACGGGACGACCGCGGGGGGAGGACTCGGCATCCTGCTGTGCAGCGACTACGCCGTCGTGGGTTCTCGATCGCGCCTCGGCAGCCTGTACGCGAACATCGGTCTCACGCCCGACCTCTCGGTGTCGGCGCAGCTCGCGCACGCCGTCGGGCAGCGCCGCGCGCTGCAGCTCGTCCTGCAGGATCGTCTGCTCACCGCGCAGGAGGCCGTCGAGTGGGGGCTGGTCGCGGAGGCGGTCGACGGCGAGGATGCTGCGGCGGAGGCTGCACTCGTGCGGGCCCGTGGCGAGGAGATCGCTCGCTTCTGGCTGGCCGGCGCGGCAGACGCCTACGGCCAGGCCAAGCGCCTCGTGCGCTCGCAGCCGGAGCGCTCGTTCGTGGAACAGCTGAGCGAGGAAGCCCGCTCGATCGGGGCGGCGCTGGAGACATCGGATGCCCAGGCGCGGGTCGCCGCTTTCGCCGCGGCATCCGCGAGCGCGGCCGCGAAGAAGGCTGGCTGACTCTCTCTGCACAGATGCCGTTTCTGACGAGGACATCGCACAAGGCGGACGTCCGCCGTGGCATCGGGCACGCCGCGTGGCAGGATGAGGGCATCGCCGCTCAACGAGAGGATGGCCATGTCTCAGCCGGAGATCACCGCGCATCAACAGACGCAAGGTGACAAGAAGAACATGTCACTGCTCATCAGGGGGGCCATCTGGATCGCGATCGGGGCCCTGATCGCCGCCGCTCTGGTCTGTGTCGTCTGGGTGCTCATCGGGGATCAGGACGGTCTGATCGGCCGCGCGTTCCTCACGATCCTGCTCCTGGCCGCCTTCGCCGGCATCGCGATCCTCGAAGCGGGACTCGCGCCGAACAGGCCGGACTGGCTCGCCCTCGCCAGCATGGTGACCTGGATCGTCGCTCTTCTCGTCGGTGCGGTGAAGATCTGGCTTCCTGAAGAAGACGGCTACTTCACGGGAGCGGAGCGCTTCTTCCAGCTGCTGCTGGTCATCGGCATCCTGCAGCTCGCCCTGCTGCACGTGCGACTCTTCACGCCGGCCGCGCAGCGACACGTGACGACGTTCACACGCATCATCTACATCGCGACGCTCGTCTTCCTCGGTGGCCTCGTCGCCATGCTCATCTTCTTCCTCGCCTTCCCGAACAGCTTCGACTACGGCGAGCTGTACTGGCGCATCGTCGTCGCTCTCACGATCCTCGCCGCGGTCGGCACGACGCTCATCCCTCTGCTGAACGCGCTCTTCGCGCCCAAGAAGCCGCAGCAGCAGAGAGGACGCGCGGTGGCATCCGCGCCGACGTGGCCGACCTATGCCGACGGGGTGACTCCCCTCCCGCCGCTGCCCGACGGTTCTCCCGACTGGAACGCGTACTACACCGGCTACCCGAGCGTCGCGCCGCAGCAGCATGCGCTGGGACAGGTTCCCGCGGCGCCGTTCCCGGTCTCGCCCGAGCCTGCGCCGCCGCAGTTCGCGCAGTCGGCTCCGCCGCAGTTCGCTCCGCCTGTGCCGCAGGTGCCCGACGTGCCGCTCGTGCCACAGGCGCCGATCGCAGAACCGCACCCCGCCCCGCCC
>NZ_JXRU01000034.1 GCF_000967865.1 Microbacterium sp. SA39 | reverse complement strand
CCAGTCAACCCGGGACCACCGACATTCCGACCCCGAAAACCGCCCGATCAGCGCTTGATTCGCGATATACCGGCATACGCTCCCGCAAGACGCGATTCGTCTCGCGGAGACCCGCGCTGAGCGACCAAAGCGAGTCGAAGCGTCGGTCAACGACCGGACGACCGGCACGCGTTTCGTCTCGCGCAGACCCGCGCTGAGCGAGCGAAGCGAGTCGAAGCGTCGCTCAACGACCGGAACCACCGAGCACGTTTCGTCTCGCGGAGACCCGCGCTGAGCGAGCGAAACGAGTCGAAGCGACGCTCAACGACCGGGGGCGCCATCGACGCGATTCGTCTCGCGGAGACCCGCGCTGAGCAAGTCGAAGCGTCGCTCAACGACCGGGAGAGGGCAAGAAAATGACCCTCCGCGCACCCAGCAGAGCCCGGTTACCCTTGCTGCGTTTCCGCCCTGGGGGAATTGGCCTGGATGCCGCCACGCGGAGAGCCGAGATCCATCCTAGCCCGACGTGCTCGCCGACTCGAATCGACGGCGACCCTGCATCGGCATCCTCAGGGAAACCTGCCAGAGCCGCGCACCCCGCGCAGGGTTACGATCGAGTAACGCGCATCGCAGCGCCGACGCGAGAGGGAACGAATGCCAGACAACTCCCCCCGGATCCCGGTGATGATCGACGCTGACCAGTTCGCTGCGCAGACCTCGGCGATCCTGTCCTCGATCGGGCAGGTGATCGACGGCAAGCCCGAGGCTGTGCGCAGCGCCCTCGTCTGCCTGCTGGCGGAGGGGCACCTGCTCATCGAAGACGTTCCCGGAGTCGGCAAGACCATGCTGGCGCGAGCCCTCGCCGCAAGCGTCGATGCGACCGTGCGCCGCATCCAGTTCACTCCGGACCTGCTCCCGGGAGATGTGACCGGCGTCTCGGTGTACAACCCGGTCGATCGCGAGTTCGAGTTCAAGCGCGGGGCGATCTTCGCCCATATCGTGATCGCCGACGAGATCAACCGTTCCTCCCCCAAGACGCAGTCCGCGCTGCTCGAGGCGATGGAAGAGGGACAGGTCACGGTCGATGGCGCCACGCACCCCCTGCCGAAGCCGTTCCTCGTCGTCGCGACGCAGAACCCGCTGGAGATGGAGGGCACGTACGCGCTCCCCGAGGCCCAGCGCGACCGATTCATGATGCGCATCTCGATGGGGTATCCGGATGCCGCGGCTGAGGCCCTCATGCTCCGCCAGCGCGATGTCGTCAATCCTCTCGCCGCGGTCTCGCCCGTGGCGAATGCGGCATCGATCTCGCAGCTCATCGCCTGGGCCCGCTCGGTCCACGTCGCACCGGCGCTCGAGGAGTACACGGTCGCGCTGGCACAAGCCACCCGCACCGACCCGAACCTCCATCTCGGCGCCAGTCCCCGCGCCACCCTCCAGCTCATCCGCTCCGCGAAGGTGTGGGCGGCGCTCGACGGCCGCGACTTCGTGATCCCGGACGACATCACAGCACTGCTCATCCCGGTCCTCGCGCACCGGCTGCTTCCGGCGCGCGGTGCACATCGGGCCGGCGCCCAGCCGGTCGAGGCAGCCCTCACGCAGATCGCGGAGCGGGTGCGCGTGCCCGTCGCGACACGCTCCTGACCCGGAGACTCTGATGCGCCGACGCCGAACGCTCACCCCGCGCGGTGCCGGCGCGCTCGTCGCCGCGCTCGGATGCATGATCGCCGCGAACCTCCTCGGCACGCGCATCCTCCTCTACATCGGTCTGCTGCTCGCCCTCCTGACCCTCCTCTCGGTCATCGTCGTTCGCGCGCCCCGGCGCTCGGGTACGGTCACCCGGCGCATCTCCACCGATCTGCTCACGGTGTCCGAGACGTCGCGCGTGACCGTGCAGTTCACACTCCGAGCCCTCCGCGTGCCGCACGGCCTCTGGCACGATGTGCTGCCGGACGCCGTGTCCGGCGACTCCGGCGGCGAGTACCCGCCGGAGTCCGGACAGCTCAGCTACCCCATCACCGGGGTGCGCCGCGGCATCTGGCCGCTCGGGCCGCTGATGCTGCGCACCGTGGATCCCTTCGGCCTGGCGCAGCGCGAGCAGTCGTTCGGTGACACGCGGAGCATCACCGTGGTGCCCGAGATCTTCACGCTCGCCCCTCTGGCCGTGCGCGTGGGCGCCGCGGGCGGCACCGCGCACACCGCCTCCAGCAGGCTCGGCCAGGGCAGCGACAACCTGTCTCCGCGCGGATACATCCCCGGGGACTCCATGCGCCGCATCCACTGGCGGGCGACGGCGCACCGGGGGCAGCTGATGGTGCGGCAGGAGGAAGAGGAGTCGAGCCCGGACGCGGTGGTCGTGATCGACCGCAGCAGCCGGCGCTGGGACACACCGGGGGCTCATGCCGATCCGGCCTTCGAGGCGGCGGTGTCGCTCTGCGCCTCCTCCGCCGTCCATCTGGCGTCGGAGGGATACAGCGTCGACGTGATCGACAGCGCGGGCGCCCTGCTGGGTTCTCTGCGCGGCCACGAGGACGACCGCGACGGGTTGCTCGTCGCGCTCGCGATGGTCTCGCCGCGCGGAGACAGCCGGGATCTCGCGACGCTGATCGGTGGGACTCCGCCGGGACCGCTCGTGTACATCACGGGCCGTCTGGACGAAGAGGATGCAGCTCTGCTGCGGCCGGCCGGCGCGACCGCGCCCATGCTGTTCAGCAGCGAGCTCCTCCCCGGCGCCACGGAAGCAGCCACCCAGCACGGCTGGACCGTGGCTGCGCTCGGCGTCGACATCGCCGAGGCGTGGGAAGACGCGGTCTCCGCGCGGATCGGTGTCGGCGATGTTCCGCGCTGAGCGTCCGCCGGCTCCGGCGAGCACCGCGCAGCAGACGTCGGCGCCGTGGCACCGGGACCGTGACGAGCCGGTCGGCATCGTCGCACCGGGCGCGCTGGCCGCCGCGGCATCCCTGGTGGCGTTGTGGCCGTTCACGTCGGTCATCGGTCCGGGAGCCTGGTCGATCACCGTGATGATCGTGGTCGTCGTGACCGCGCTCACCGGGATGCTGGTCCGACTCGCGTCGCGGCGACACCGTCCATGGCTTCGCGACCTCGGCGCGTTCGTCGTGCAGGTCGTGGTGGCCGTCGCCCTGGTGACGCAGCTGGTCGCCGGCGACACCGCCTTCCTCGGCATCTTCCCGACGTCCACGACCGTGACGGTCTTCGAGGGTCTCATCGCCGCCGCCGGCGAGCAGATCATCTTCGGTACTGCGCCCCTCGACTCTTCGCCCGGCCTGACAGCCGTCATGGGAGCGGGTTTCGCCGTCGTCGCGATCCTGCTCGATCATCTGGTGGCCCACCGCTCCGCGGTCATCGCGGCGCTGCTCACCGGGGTCGTCGGCTCGATTCCGATGATCGTCACGCTCGGCGAGCCCAACATCGCATGGTTCGTGATGCTCGGTGCGATCGTGCTTCTCCTCTTCCGGTTCACCGCGCGACGGCATCCGCTCTCTCCCCGCCGTTCCTCCGCCGCGCTGGCCGTCGCCGTCGGCGCGGCAGCCCTCGCGGCGACGATCGCGATCGCACCTGCGCTTCCGGTGGCGGCGAATCTCGCCGGGACGGGTGTCGGCGTCTCGGTCGATGCCTCCCTGCGTCTCGGGGATGATCTGCGCCAGCCGAACCCGGTCGAGGTGCTGACCGTCGCCGCCGAAGGAGACGTCGCGCCCTATCTGCGACTGACCACGCTCTCGCGATTCGACGGCCGCGTATGGCAGCCCGACCGCGGTGACGTGCAGTCTCAGCGCGCAGGCTTCGGCGAGCCCGAGTGGGGTGCCGGAATCGCAACCGAGGAGCAGTCCACGTCGATCCGCATTCTGCGGATGTCGAGCTCATGGCTGCCCGTCCCCTACCCTGCGACCGATGTGCAGGGCCTCACCGGCGCCTGGCGGGTGGCCGTCGACAACCGCACGCTCGTCTCGCGGAGCGCGGATGCCGCAGGCAACGACTACACGGTCGCCTCGGCGCGCGTCACCCCCACCCTCGAGCAGATCCGCGCCCTCGACGCCGCGGCACCGGACGTCGATCCCGATGAGGAGGCGGTGGAGCTGCCGGAGATCATCGCGACACTCGCTCAGGATGTGACGTCCGAGGCCGGCAACGACTACGACCGGCTCATCGAGTTGCAGACCTGGTTCCGCTCTGAGTTCAGCTACTCGCTCGAGACTCCGGTCGAGGAGGAGTTCGACGGCACCGGAGCCGAAGCGGTCGCTCGCTTCCTCGACGAGCGGTCCGGATACTGCGTGCATTTCGCCGGTGCGTTCGCGCTGATGGCGGAGACCCTCGGAATGCAGACGCGCATCGTCGTCGGCTACCTCCCCGGCGTACTCACCGACGAGAAGCGCGGCGAGGAGTCGGTGTTCTCGGTGTCCAGCGACCAGCTGCATTCCTGGCCGGAAGTGCTGTTCCCCGGCGTCGGCTGGGTCCCGTTCGAGCCCACCGCGTCCCTCGGCGTGCCGACCGCCTTCGCCGCGGGTGCCACCGACGGCGCGGGGACCGGCGGTCCGTCTGCACCGGCACCGACCACGGCGCCGCAGACCGAGGAGACGGCGGCCCCCGAGATCGAACGCGGTGACGCCGGTGAGGGTTCGGAGGCCTCCGGTGAGCTGCGCCGGCTCGACCCGATGCCGGTGGTTCTCACTGTTGCGGGTGCGATCTTCGTACTGCTGCTCCCGGCGTTGATCCGTCGCGCGGAGCGGTGGATGCGTCTGCGGCGAGCGCGTGCCGGCGATTCGGCTGCTGTGTGGGCGGAGCTTCGCGACACCCTCCTCGACCTGCGGCTGCCGATGTCGGATGCCGACACACCGAGGATGCGGGCCGCCGAGTTGATCGAGGAGAACGACGTCGACGCCGCCACCATGAGCGAGTTGACGGATGCCGTCGAGCGCGCGAACTACGCGCGTGCAGGGGCGGAGCCGGTCGACCTCTCTCCACCGTTGCGTGCCGTGCTGAGGCGACTGCATCGCAGCGTCGATCGTCTGACGCGGCTGCGCGCCTTCCTCATTCCCCGCTCGCTGTTCGCGACCCGGAGTGCAGGGATCGTCACGACGGCCTGAAAGGTTGCTCCTGAGCGCTGCCACAACACATACCGGCATACTGCCGGGCGGTTCGTAGGCTGACCTTCATGGAGAATGATGGAGGATGGTCGCTGTTCGGTGCATTCGTGTGCCTGGCCTTCGGCGCGGTGGTCGTCAGCGACGGAGTCGGGCCGGAATGGTACGACTATGTCTCGGTCGCCATCGCCTACGGCGGGGCGTCCTTATGGATCGCTCGCTATGTCGTCGACCGGCGAAGAGCTGCAACGGCTGCCGAACGTGCCGAGGCAGAGATCGACGCTCGACCTGGGGGCGATGAAGTCTAGGAATCTGGCTGCGGCTCGGACGATTCAGGCCGCGTGCGCGGCGCAGGGAACAGACTCGCAGTTCTCGCACACGACGAACTGGCGGCGGCACGACGGGTCGGGGCAGTTCGCGGTGCGCTTCGTCGCCGCTCCGCATCCGACGCATTCGCCCACGACCTGCGCGTGATCTGAGAAGTCGACCGAGCCCCGTCCGTCGAAGACGTAGAGCGACCCTTCCCAGAGGCCGTCGTCGCCGTACTTCTCTCCGTAGCGGACGATCCCGCCCTCGAGTTGATACACCTCACCGAATCCGCGCGCGGTCATCAGGCTCGAGAGCACCTCGCAACGGATGCCGCCGGTGCAGTAGGTCACGACCGGCTTGCCCTTGAGGTCGTCGTACTCCCCGGAGTCGAGAAGCTCGACGAAGTCCCTGGTGGTCTCGGTGTCGGGAACCACCGCGCCGCGGAACCGGCCGATCTGCGCCTCGAGCGCGTTGCGCCCGTCGAAGAACACGACGTCGTCTCCGCGCTCGCCCATGAGTTCGTGCAGAGCCTCGGGCGTGAGCCGCGTGCCGCCCCCGACCACCCCGTTCTCGTCGACCTGAAGCTCACCGGGAGCGCCGAACGAGACGATCTCGTCGCGCACTTTCACGCTCAGCTTGGGGAAGTCGAGGCTTCGGCCATCGGCATCCAGTCCCGTCCCCTCACTCCACTTGAGGTCCACGCCCGTGAATGGGGCATAGGAGCGGAACGAACGCGCCCACTTCTTGAGCGCGCGGACATCGCCGCCGAGCGTGCCGTTGATGCCATCCTTCGAGATGAGCACGCGCCCGCGCAGGCCGAGCGCCTCTCCGAGGTCACGCTGCCAGAGCCGGATGGCATCGGGGTCGGCGAGCGGGGTGAAGGCGTAGAACAGGACGATCTTCGGGGTTGCCACCAAGGAATCCTACGTCGGCTCGTCCGGACGGATGCCCATCGCCCAGGCGCTTACTTCACATCCCGGCGCAGGAAGGTGACGGCCCCGGCGAGAAGAGCCGCCATTACCCAGCCCGCAGTCACCAGCGCGGCCAGCGCATTGTCGAGACTGTCTTCCGGCATGATTCCCACGGCAGAGACGTCGAAGCGGAAGGCCTCGAGCATCGCGAGGAGAGGAAGATAGACGGCGCCGGCCTTCCAGAAAATCGCGACGAGCATCGCCGCGCCCATCGACAGGGAAGCAACGAAGAGGGCGACCAGGTGGGATTCGATGACGATCCCCAGTCCCATTCCCCACAGGCCCGCGGCGGCACCCAGCCCGAGGGTGGCTCCGACAGCCGACCAATCCACCGGAATCCCGCCCATGGTGACGGTCAGTGAGATATGGCCCCCGACGACGCCCACGAGGGCGACCACCGCCCCGCCGACGGCGGCACCGGGCAGCCGGGCGACAAGCGTCAGCCACCGGGGCTGCAGCATCAGACGTTGAGCGATCACACCATCACGCCGGTCGATCGTGTACCGGAAAGAGCCGTAGACCGACGCGAGCACCGCGCCATACGTGGCGAGCACGGCACTCAACGGCGCGGCGAACGTGTCGCGGACATCATCCGGCGCGTCGGCGAACTCCGGCGGGATGCTCGTCGCCAAGGAGAGCGACAGCACGAACGCCGCGAGCATCGCTCCCAGGAGAACGATGTCGCCTCCGAAGCTGCGGGCTTGGGCTCGAAGAGCGCGGCCGATCACGCGTCTCTCCCCCGCCCTCGGATCCACGCGATGGCCACCAGCCCGACCACCCATGCGAGCCCGATGCCGGCGGCGGGCGCGAGATCGAGCAGCCGATCCTGGTACCCGGGGACGCCCACGGCAGCCACCGCCAAGCCGGGCGAGAACTTCGCGACCTCCGGCGCCGTGCGCAGCAACGCGAATTCCACCACCATCGGATAGGCGAGAACGATGGCTGCCGTCACGTAGTAGTTCCGCGTGATCCAGCCGATGGATCCTCCGATGAGGGCGCCGAGAACCACTCCGGCCAGCGCACCGGCGAAGATGCGCCATGCGTCCTGCGTGAGAACGAGCGTCAGCCCGTCCTGGAGCAGAAGGAGGGAGACGCCGACCGTCCAGAGAACGAACACACCGACCGAGAGTGCAACCGAGATGATGACCGCAGCCACGAGCTTTCCGGTGAATGCGCGTCGGAAGCCGACCGCGGTGAGCGTCCGGTCCATCGAGCCGTAGTAGTACTCGCGAGTGACGGCGTACGCACCGACGAACGCCGCGGAGATGCCGGACCAGGCGAGAGGCTCCAGAAGGCGAGTGGTGGCCGTGCCGGAGTCGAAGCCGGCGAGTTCGAGACGTGATCCGTCGGAGAACAGCACATAGGCCGGCATCAGAAGGGCGACGAGGTAGACGGCCAGGACGGAGAGTCCGCTCACGGAACGGAGCACTTCCGCTCGAATCGCGCCGTTCATGCGGATGCTCCTTCGACGAGATCGAAGTACTTGCTCTCCAGGGAGTCCGTTCCGCTCGTCACGAGATCGCCGAGCCGCCCGGCGAAGAGCGCACGCCTCTTGATGACGACAACCTGATCGACGACCTGTTCCAGCTCGGCGAGCTGGTGGCTGGAGACCAGGACGGTGCCGCCGCGCTGGGCATAGCTGCGCAGGAACCCTCGGAGCCAGCGGATGCCGTCGGGGTCCAGCCCGTTCGCCGGCTCGTCCAGGATGAGCGTCCGAGGGGAACCGATCACGGCTGCGGCCAGTCCGAGTCGCTGCGCCATTCCCGTCGAGAACGTCTTCACACGGCGACGGGCGTCGCCCGCGAGCCCCACCTCTTCGAGCACCTCGTCGACTCGGCCGCGAGGGGCGCCGATCGCGAGTCGAGTGATCTCCAGGTGCCGCCGCGCTGTGATCCCCGCTTCGAAGCCGAACCCGTCCATGTGGACGCCGACGTGCGCCGCGGGGTTCTCGAGCGCCGAGAACGGTGCCCCGTCGATGAGGCTGTCGCCGACCGTCGGCTTGAGCAGACCGACGATCGTCCGCAGGGTCGTCGACTTGCCCGCGCCGTTCGGCCCCAGAAGGCCGACGATCGACCCGCGGGGAACCACGAATGACAGGTCCTCGACGGCGATCCGCCGGCCGTACCTCTTCGTCAGTCCTCGGACTTCGATTGCGTTGTCGTTCATCTTCATCTCTTCTCTAACTCTCGGAATGGAGGGCCGACAGCGGCGAGATCACGCCGGTCAGCCAGAGCGTCTGCCACAGGTTCCTCGTGCCGAGCTCGACCCGCGCCTGCCCTGTCGACGGCAGGCTTCCGCTTCCCTCTGATACGTCCACACCGGCGATGATCACCGCAGAGACCGACACGCCATCGGCCTCGATGGGGAAGAGGGCGTCGAGCGGGACTCTCGTCGGTTCCGGTGGTCGCGGTCGGGCTGTTCCCTCCCCGACCTGTTCGTTCGCGAGGATGCCGCTGCTCGTCAGCACGACACGGGCGTCGTCGGGCAGGTCGACCGCGACTTTCTCACCGGCATGCACGAGCAGCACCTGATCGCCGCGTGCCGTGAAACCGAGCGTGGCTGTCAGCGGCACGGGGATCAGGATGCCTGCGGTCACGACGCCCGCGACCAGTGCGACGCCGACGGAGACGAACCGGAGCCGCGAGACCCCCGACCGGAGAACGCGATGCAGGGCCCTCGCCAGGATCCCGACGCCGACGAGGACGACGATCGCCTCCAGGGCGACAACGAACACAGCGAGAATCGGCCCGCCGCCCGAGAACGTCCGAACCGCGCGCGCGAGGACGAGCAGCATCAGGGTGACCGGTGCCACCAGGCTGGCCAGACCGAACGGAACGCTCCACCAGGTGTCGAGACGCCTGCTCGCCCGCGGCCCGCCGAACAGGAGGCGGGTCAGAAAGTTCGCGCCGTCCCGAATCGAGCGATCCCTGAGGTTCGGTTCGTCGAGCGCGCTCATGAGAGCGATGTAGCCGTCGAACCGCACGAACGGAATCAGATTGACGAGAACGATCCCGATGCACGCGACGGCGAGGAGCAGAAGCGTCTGATCGACCGCCGGCTGCGGAAGCACGAGCGCGGCGATGAGCGCGAGCGCCGCGACGAGGGCATGCACGGCGGGCCCCGCCAGTGCGACGGCGACACGGTGCCGGCGGTCCGGGAGGCGCCAGCCATCCGTCACATCCACGAAGAATGCCGGCGAGAGGTAGAAGAGCATGAAGCCCGCCCGCCGGGGTCGTCCGCCGAACCGTGTGAGCGAGAGCCCGTGCGCGCACTCGTGAAGCAAGGTCAGAAGCAAGAGTGCGGCGAGCAGCGTGACGAGGCTCGAAAGGGCGACCGGGGTGGTCAGGATGTTCCGCAGTTCTCTCGCCTGCAGCGCCGCGGCTACGAACCCGAGGCAGAGCAGAACCGCACCCGCAATCAGAACCGCGCGGCCACGGAACCGGACGATCAGCCGATCCAGGAAAGCGAACATGGCCGGCGCGCGGAGCGTCGCGATCTGGAGGGTGAACGGAGGGCGGTAGGTCAACCGACCAGGAGGGAGCCTCGTGTCGCCTTCCAGGAGTCCACTGGCGCGGAAGCGGTGGACCAGTTCGAGGAAGTTCTCCCACGATTCGGATGCCGCGAAGCGCCGATGAAGATCGTGAAGCGGAGCCTTGCCGTCCATGGCTGTCAGGAGGTCGACCACTGACGGCGAGACCCGCGAGGACGGCACACCGTGGACCATAGCGATCCGTACCGCTTCGTCGGCCGCCCCTTCGAAGGCGACGCCAGAAGCGAGAAGCGGGCAGGCGTCTGCCGTGAGCGGAGCCGTGCTCGGGGAGTTCAGCAGGCGAGGGAGACTAGTCGGACGCATGGTCGCCCATCTGTTCCGCGGGTCCCACCCAGGTGGTTGTGAGAAGGAGGATCTCCTCACCGCGTTCCGTGCGCACGGGAGTGACAGCCGGCTCGGCGAAGCCCGCGCCGACGAGTTCGCGCGACAGAGTCTCGTGGCTGAGTACACGGAGGCGGCTGGTGAGCACCGTCACTTCACCGCCCGCTGCCAGGTCGGAGGCCCTGACCCAGTTGACGATGCGGGCCGCGCCTTCTTCCTCCAGCTGCTGCGAGAAGAGGTAGGTCTCGTCTCCATCGGGTCCGGGAACGCTCAGCTCCTGGTCTCTCGCCACCGTCAGACTCTGCGCAGAGGCTCCTCCGGCGACCGTGAAGGCGAAGACGCCTCGCGGAGTGAGATGGCGTCGCACGCTCGCATAGAGCCGCGACCTTCCCACACGATCCAGCAATGTGATGGATGTCGCGCCGATGATGATGAGTTCGTACCAGAGCCCCAGCGAGAAATCGCGCATATCCGCGATGACGCACGTCAGCATCGGATGGTCCGGCAAGGCACGACGAAGGTGAGAGAGCATGTCGTCCGAGAGATCGATCGCCGTCACCCGCTTTCCGGATCTCACCAGCGGGATCGTCAGCCTGCCGCCTCCCGCTGCGACGTCGAGAATCAGACCCTCGACCTTTCTCGCCAGCGCGAGAAATTCTCGGATCTCGGCACGGTCGGACCCGACGAGTCGCTCATAGAAGTCCGTGCCGTCCCCTGCGTACAGATCCTGTTCCCGAGGAACCGCGCCGACCGTCTCGAGTCGCGCCGCCATCGCGTCGGTGATCGATCCTGTCATTCCCTCATCTCCTTTCCGCGGAACCATCGGAGTGCGGGCGCCCTGAGGCGCCCGCACCCCTTTGTCACGTCGCGATCCCGGCCGCAACGACGGCGATACCGATGATGTAGCTCGCGTGCTCCCACCACTCGAGCGGCGCGTCGATCTGTTCGAGTTCGATGAACTCCAGCGACTTCGTATGCAATTCACACCTCCTGCGTCAATATGGCGAATTTGGTTCCTATGTCAGAGCGAGAATCCCGATGATGACGCCCACGGCAAACCCACGCAGGAAGTCGTTGCCGTCGTTCAGCGCTTCCATCGCGTCGAGTTCGACGAACTCGAGCGTGTGCATTTCAGCTTGCATATTCACCTCCTTTCAATTCATCTCTCATCGATGTCACGTCGCGGCGATCGCGCCGATGGCGATGAGGCCTAAGCCACCCAACACACCCTTATAGAAGCTCTCCCAACTGGGGGCTTCCATCTCGTCCAACTCCTGGAAGTGGATTCCTCTCTCCATGCATTCGTTCATTCAAATCACCCCCTTCGAACCAGATCTCGAAGATCGACATTCATTGCCGACCGGCTCAGGATTCCAACAGGAATCGCGGAGCACGTCGCAGAAATCGTCTGCGGTGAGTGCGGAGAGCATCGGATGACGATTCCCCCACGATCTCTCCGTGGCATCGGCGATGCGGCTGATATCCCGAGCGGTCGGCCGCGGCGGAGGCGCGATTTCCCAGCGTTCGATGAGAGCCGTGATACCGGAGGGCGGGTCGAGGGGAAGAGTCGTTCCCGCCACGGCTTTCGCCCAGAAGTCTTCGAGACTCTCGCGATCTCCCCACCGAGAGTCTCCCGAGCAGATCCGACGCCAGACCGCGGCGATGACAGCCGCCGTGGCGGCCATCTTCCGCACCTCGAGCAGGAAGGCGACTTCGTTCGCCACGTACCAATGGCGAGCGCTGTAGGGGTCCTGCCCCCGGAGCGCCGCAGTCCGCTGGGTCGCCGCGCTCAGACGTGCGAGCCGCAGCCTTCCCTCGGGCGAAGCCATGTCGCGAGTGGCCGAATCGAGAAGCGCCCTGCCCAGGACGACGGCATCACTGTTGGCCCTGGCACTTCTCCGAGGGCTCGTCGAGGAACCGGCCAGACGCAGGAACGCCTCCAGCACTCCCTCTCTGACCGCGGCCGGCGAGAGGGTGGCCAGGTGATGCGGATCGATGAGGGCGTGACGGGGTCTCAGAGTGCGCCCGACGATGAGCCGGTAGCCGCTCTCGTTCTTGAGGATGCCGACGCTGTTCGTCTCGGACGATGTGCCGAGAGTCGTCGGCACGGCGACGACATCGATCGGCGGCGGGGCATCAGGCAAGACGGTGAGCGCGAACCTCGATGCGTGTCCGATCGCGTAGTCGAAGACGCGTCCCCCGGCGAGCGCGAGTGCGGCGATCTTGCTGGCGTCGAGAACGCTCCCTCCGCCGACGGCCACGATGATGCTCGGTGGCCGCCGAACGATCTTCTGCGCGAGCGTGACGACCGTCGTGACGTCGACGGACGCTGCATCCACCCTCACCGATCTCGCCGAGAATCCCGCCAGTAACGGCACCGGGATCGCCTCATCCGCTATCACGAGCGTTTCGCGTCCTTCAGTGAGCTGCTCCGTCATCCGACGCGCGACGCCATGCCCGTGCCAGAAGGTGGGAACGCGTCCCGTGAACACGGAGGTCATGCTCTCACCGCCTCTGCCTGTGCCAGCCCCGCGCGCACTGCTGTGTCCATCTCGAGGAGTTCGTCCGCGGTGAAGCCGTACGCCGGGATCAACTCGATGGAGCTGGGGCCGGGCTGCACCAGAACGCCGTTGTCAGCGATGGCGGAGACGACCCGAAGAACATCCGGACCGGAGAGTGAACCCTCGTCTCGATCGCGTAGCACCAGTCCCAGGAAGCAGCCACGTCCTGTCACCTCGGCGATCAAGCCCTCCGACTTCAGCGACGTCGCCAGATCCCGCAGCTCAGTCGCGAGCGCTTGCGTGGTCGACTCCACGTCGATACGGCGCAGCTCGTCGATCACCGCGACGATGGCCGCCGCGCACGCCGGCGTTCCCGCCTGCGTCTCACCGTGGACGAAGGTCCACCCTCCGCGTGAGAACTCCGATGCGACGCGGGAGCTCACGAGGAGAGCCGCTGCCGCCATGGCACCGTTCGTCAGCGCTTTCGAGAGAATGAGCACGTCGGGTGCAGCGGCCCATGCGGCGGTGGCAAGCATCGTTCCCGTGCGGCCGAAGCCGGTCGCGACCTCGTCTGCGACGATCAGGAACCCGTATTCCTCGCGCAGGGCGAGAAGGCGATCGACGAATGCATCGGACAGCGCATGCGCGCCACTGCCCAGAACCGGTTCGACGACCACGGACGCGACCCTGGCGCCCTCCCTCTTCAGCAGCGTCTCGAGTTCCTCGCCGCCATCGCTGTGAGAGACATGCCTCACCGACCTGCGGTCGACGGAGTAGACGGACTGGAGGAGGTCGTCTCCGCTCAGAGCATGACTGCCGTACATCGTGCCGTGATAGCTGCCTTTCAGCCCCACGACCAGAGACCGGGACCCGGCTGCTTTCTGCGACCAGTACTGTCGTGCGAGCTTCATGGCGGCGTCATTCGCAGCCCCGCCCGAAGTGCAGAAGATGACTCGGCGGTACCTGCTCGGGTCCGCGAGCTCGATGAGAGCCTCGGCAGCCACTTCCGCGTACCGATGCGGCGCTCTGAACAGCGTCAGGTACGACGCGTCATGCGTCGCTCTGCTCACGGCCTCGGTGATCGCCGGGTTGCCGAAGCCGAGCGGAACATTCCACAGTCCGCTCGTCGCACAGAGGCGTGTGGATCCGTCTGCGAACTCGACACGGTGTCCGGCCGCTGCCACAGCGATGCGGTCCTGTGTGAAGGTGGCATCCGCGGGAAGCATCGATGTCCACAGCGCGTGGGGATGGCTCATTTCCCCGTGCCCTTCGCGAAATGGGAGATATCTGCGGGCCGACCGAAGTGGATGTTGAGGGCGCTGACCGCCTGCAGGCACAGCGTGTGCGCTTCGGATGCAGGGATGCCGAGCTGTCGAGCCACGCGCGCGGCCGCCACCTCGGGCGCGGTCGAAGTCTGAGTGACGGCGACGACAGTGGCCGTCACGGGCGACAGCAGCTGCCGGCGCATGGTCACGGTGTCGGCGAGCACGAACCCGTCCGCGGTCTCGATCAGGAAGGGGTCCGTGGTGAGCGGCTCGGCGTCTGAGAGATCATCGTCGATGAGCGACCAGCCGAACCCCGACAGCTTGGCTGCACCATTCGTCAGGCGGAGCATCTTCATGAGGTCCGTGGCGTGGTTGTATCGGTTGATCCACGCACGACTCTCGATGTCGGAGGTGAGCTCAGCTCTCGGCGCGATGCCGCCCAAGGCTGCCACATGGGGCACGGGGACGGAGAGCAGGCTCTGCAGGTCATTGACGTGGCCGATGACCTCCCCCTGCATGCCGACGCTGACCCTTCCATCCGGGCGCACCCTGATGACGCTCGGACGTTCGAGCTCGCTCGGGTTCGTGAGAGCGTTGCGGTCCGCGAGGAGCACTCGTGGGTCGATCAACGCTGTCGGGAACACTCCCGTCCGTCGTGCGAGTTCCGCATCGTCGAGGAACGCCTGCCATCCGGACGCGTCGAAGAGGCACACTGCAGTCGGGCCGATGATCTGAACGAACCCCGCAGCGACGTAGTCCTGGAGTTCGACGCCCCGCTCACCGAAGAACAACTCGTCTCCGACCTCGCACAGTGCACCGCTGTAGTGCACGGCGCTGGCGGGCCCGCCATACGGTCCGCTCTCCAGCGGCAGGAGAATCGCGTCATCGTGGCGGGCCACGGCGTGGAGGCCTGTCGCAGAGGCCCCGCTCTCGACGAGGAACACCCGCGCATAGACCCCACGCTCGCCGGTGATCCATTCGCGGAGTGCCCGTGCTCCGACGAGTTCCGATACCGCGGCCGTCCCCCCGTCCGCCATCAGACGCGTCCCGGCTCGCTCGCCAGGAGATCGATGCTCCGCGCGGGGAGGCTTCCTCGCCGCAGCACCCCGATGGCTGCGAGATAGCTCTCGAACCACGGCCGTCGGTCGAGTTCCGCCTCGAGGAGCTCACGGTCGACGATCCGGGCGAACCCTCGGCCCCGCCCGCCGTCAGCCGCGCCGGTCTTCTCGATCTCGCTCCGGGCATCGCCCACCCGTCCGAGCAGGAGCCCATCGGCGCCGTCGCGGTACTCGCCGTCCGCGGTCACGTGCACCCGGGCCAGGGCGTCGTCCGCCGAGCGAGGACGCCCGAAGGATGCTCCGGAGTCGAGCATCACCGCGCTGCTGAGCAGCGGGCTGACGAGGACCCCGAAGTACCGCGCGGTGTCGGCATCTCCAAGGAAGGCTGCGATTCCCTTCGCCGTGCGCTGTCTGACGACGACGCGGCCGGTGATCGAGAGGAACGGAAGCGCGACGTAGTCCTGCAGAGCGAACGTATGACGCCCATCGAGCCTGATCTCGTCGCCCGGCTCGCGCCAGGAGCCGCTGTAACCGACCACCGGCACTCCCCCTGCGCCGGTCGCGCCGCCCCTCGGGTCGGCGGGGGACGGCGCGACGACGACGTCTCCCCGTGCGGCGATCCGACACACGGCGTCGAGGTGATCTGAGGCCTCGAGGAAGAACACCGCCCCAGCGACGTCGGTCCTCCGCCCGGTCACGTACTGCTGGAACGCCGCCGCCGTGCGGTGACTGTGGCGCGATGCCGTCGTACGAATCACGTGCACTCCCCGAGAGCCTCGTACGTGCAGACGGGCGCCCAGGTGCGTCCGTCTGCACTATCCCCAGATGACGACGTTGTGTCGTCACCTGAGGATAGAGCGATTCCTGCACGGCGTGCAATATTCCGCAGGAGACGGGCCATCGCCACCCGGTCACCCGGCACTCGGACGATCGGATAAGATGAACAGGTTGTTCCTGGTGACGTGTCCGAGCGGCCGAAGGAGCACGCTTGGAAAGCGTGTGTTGTGCAAGCAACCGCGGGTTCGAATCCCGCCGTCACCGCCAGAACGAAGGCCCCGACTCCCCTACGAAACATTGGGAAGTCGGGGCTTTCTTCATGTTCGGGAAGTGCCTCGTGGCAACACTTCGGCAACAACTGCTGCACGGCGAGCATGATCGAGAGCGGTCGCCACGCCGTCCAGGTCGTCGTCGAACAGATCTGCGTACGTGTCGAGCGTCATGCTCGCCGAGGCGTGACCGAGCATCCGCTGCACCGCCTTCACGTTGGCGCCGGCCGAGATCGCCAGCGACGCCGCAGTGTGCCGCAGATCGTGCGGCGTCACCCGTGGAAATTCCTCGTCCGCATCGCGAACGCGCTTCACACCGAAGGCGAACCATCCGCGCACGCTGTTCGGTAGGCGCATGTGCGCGTCGCCGTCGCCGAACAGAAGATCCTCGCGCCGTTTGCCCTCGCAGAGCCTCGCGATCGCGAGCGACAGGAAGGCCGGGTATGGCACCGAGCGGGCCTCATGCGTCTTCGGCGTTCCGACGTGAACCACTCCCCCAACGAGAACGGCGTTCTCTTCGACGCTCACGCGCCGTCGGAGCGCGTCTACGTGCTTCACCCGCAGCCCGGTCGCCTCGCCCCATCTGAGGCCCGTGTAAGCGAGGAAGAGCACAAGCACGGGGTATCTGGATGCCGCGGCGAGAGCATCGACCTGCTCGTGCGTGAGATAAGGCTTCGACTTCGACACCTTCCGTGGGAGCGCGACACCTCGAGCGACGTTGCGGCTGACGCGTCGATCCTTCACAGCGACGTCGAGGATCGCGGCGAGCACCCCGTGTGCTCGCAGCACCGTCGTGGCCGCACGCTCGCGTGAGAGCTCAGTTACCCAGTCCTGCACCTCGGAGTGCTTCACGCCTCCGACCGAGCGAGAACCCCACCGAGATTGCACATGCGTCTCCCAGGACCCGCGCAACGCCTGATAGCTGGACGGCTTCATCACCTGCTCGCGCGCCCTCAGCCATCCCGTTGCGATCGACGCGATGTCCTCTCGCGCGTCGGCGGGGTTGACATAGTCACCCTTGGCCTTCCCGATCTCCACTTCGGCGAGCCGCAACTCGGCATCCCGGCGCCGCGTGAAGCCCCGTTCCTGAGTCTGCTTGTGGTCAGGGCGACGGTACACGATGCGGTAGAGCTTCTTGCCGGCCTTGGTCTCGTACGCGTAGACGCTACCCATCAGACTCGACCGATTCTCCAAGCAGCCCGAGCGAGCGCGCGCGACGGATCCAGAGCGTCGCCGTTGGCGCCGTGAGGCCGAGTGTCCGCTGAACAGCCTTCGCGGGCGACTGCTGCATGATCTGGGCGTACCGATACACCCTCGCCGTGGCTAGCATCGCTTCTTCGCTGGACGGCCCGCCAGACCTGATTTCTTGAGCAGCGGCCTCGACCACGTCAGGCATGAAGACGCCCCCGGCCTGAAACTCCACCACTCCACCTTCTCTGAGTGCTGCACGAGACAGAGCAAGCACTGGAAGGTCTCGAAGCCAAGCCCCAGTGATTTCCTCCTCGGCGTCCGCCACATCGATCTGGATGCCCTGCACCACGTAACGCGCCTCGGACTCTCGATAGCTCAGCCGCAGCGTGAACTCGTTCTCTCGATCGTCAAAACCCGTCACCTCAATGCGGTCGTAGATCGTGAAGTCAGGCGCGGTCGCAACACGCTTGCCGGTCAGATTGATCCCTTGCCATCGCCATTCCATGATCACAGCTTATTACTGTGATCCGTCACGCTTGCATTACGCCGTCTTGACGGCATACAATTATGGTGCCGTGACGGACCACCATAAGGAGATCGAAGTGGAAAAGTACATCACCCCTGATCAGGTCTGCGATCTGATCCCAGGCATGAAGAAGAGCAACCTCGCGCAGCTCAGGTACGTGGGCAAGGGCCCGGCCTTTTTCAAGCCCACACCTCGCACCGTCGTCTACCGCGAACAGGACGTCATCGAGTGGCTGGAGGCGTCAAAGCAGAGCAGCACGCTCGGGGCTACAGCATGATCGCCGTCACCCCAGACACCGAGACGCCGCCCGAAGGCGCTGCAGAGATGGTCGAGGTGGTGTTGCTCGACATCCTGCGCGTCACAGGTCGCGTAAACGATCACGCGCTGAAGGTGCTGTATGAAGCCCGCGCCGATGCATATCCCGGAATCCCCAAGGTCTCCTCTGCAGCGGTCCTCGCGGCCCGGATCAGCCTGCGCGATAAGGCCCTGATCGGTCTCGCGAGCGGCTCGATTGAACTATGGGAGCTCGCATCCAACAAGAAAGCGCCCGCCCCGATGCACCGGGACGAGCGCCAGACCCCCACGAAAGGAATCACTTCATGACCACCATAGCTCCCCCGACGAGCCGCAGCCACGTGCCGCTCGCCGCACCCACCGTCTCGGGGACGGGCGTCGCCCTGATCCAATCCGCCGAGTCGATTATGCATGCGACCGAGATCGTGGATCTCTCCGCGCCCGTCGAACCGGCCGAGGCAGTTCGCGCCGCGGCCGAGTTCAGGGATCTCGATGTCATCGTTCGCAGTGTCGAGAGCAAGGCGAAGGTCTGGCAAGGCTCTGACGGGCGATGGTGGCGCAGTGGCGGTTACGTCTACCTGTTCCCCGGCCGCGACGGCGTCATGCGTTTCTCGATCTACCTTCGCCGTGGCGCGAACGAGAGCGACTACGAATGGCTCTGCGGGATCGTCGAGAGTGCGAAGTCGGGCGCGCTCGAGCGGCACGGCTGGGACGCTTACAGCAGCGCGCGCGGCTCCGGATGGACCTTCACCGGCTCGCGCAGCTTCGGCAACCCACTTGAATGCGTGGACGATACGAAGGAGCTGATCGCGTGCGAGGACAATCGCTGCCGACGCACCGTGCACGACGCATCCGGTGACTTCCATATCGCGGACGACTTCGACCACGATACCCACGCGTTCGAAGTGAGCCGCTCCGTAGACCGCGATACGTCCGACGAGGTGTACACCGTTTATGCCCGCATACTCACCGATGAACCGCTCACTCCAGCAGCGGCCGTCGGCATGGCCTCCGACTTGCAGTGGGCCGCGGAGTCTGCACGTCGCGCGAATGCCGCCCCGATCGACTCGCGCACTAAGGGCATGCGGGACCCGTCGTCCTACTGGGAGCGCCGGAACGCTCTTGAGCAGGAGACGAACCACTGACACACCTGTGCTCTATCGCCCCCGGGAGCTCCGTACAGCCTCCCGGGGGCATCATCGCGCGTGGAAAGGAGACGCAATGGGCGCCGGCCTCGTAAAAGCCGCGTACTACGCGCTCGCAGCGGCCGGCGCGTCTCACGCAGCTGCCCGAGTGTTCGTGTACATGGCGAATACTGCTCTCGACGATGATCCGCGTCCGTCTTACTTCG
Source organism: Microbacterium sp. SA39 (assembly GCF_000967865.1). GTDB lineage: Bacteria > Actinomycetota > Actinomycetes > Actinomycetales > Microbacteriaceae > Microbacterium. Next base: position 213,424 of record NZ_JXRU01000034.1, on the reverse strand, counting down.
GTGGTCGCGACGCACTCGCGGAAGCGCTCGGAACCGATCACGACGAAGCGGGTCATCGAGCAGTGGCACGCATCGTTCAGAAGCTCACGGGCCTTGGTCTGATCGTCGCCCAAGGGCACCAGGGGCCCCGTCGCCCCGCCCGATACTTGCTGCACGACGGCTTCGGTGAAGTTCTTCGGGCTGCCCCGAACACAGGACGCTCAGCGTCGTCTGTCACTTATTCACAGGACGCTCAGCGTCACCTGAACACAGGACGCTCAGTGTCCGAACAGGTGTCACTCAGTGTCCGAACAGGTGTCACTCAGCGACGCCCAGAGGAGGAAGAAGAGAAAAAGGAGGGGACGCGCGCGAGCGCGCCCACCCGAACATGCCATCGACATTCGAGCTGGGAGCACAGCGAACCGTGCCGGTTCTGCGCTGCCGACCGTCGCACCGCAGCGAGCTTCGCAGCGAGGCGGCGCCCCGACACCATGAGCAAGCGGAACATCGACTGCGGCGAGGGGAAGCACCAACGATTCTCCGACGGCACGTGCCTGTACTGCGAAGACCGCGACCCGCTGTGGAGCGTCGCATGATGCCCGGGCCGTGCATCCGCCCGCATCACAGCTTCAACGCCCTCAGCGGATGGTGCGACCACGGATGCGGATGGCGGGACGATGGCCAATCCAGCTACCACCCCCGCAACATCACCGCTCCCGCACCCCTCGAGATCATCGACATCACCGAACCACGAAGAAGGCAGACCCCATGACCGAGCCCACTGTGACCTGTTCACGAGAACCATCCGACGCGACCAAGGCAGACGACCTGTGACGATCCCCGCGCCCATCACCGCCGAACAGCGCGACCGCGTCGCCCAGCTCGCGCGAGAAGGCATGACCCGCAACGCGATCGCGAAGGAGATCGGGATATCCACGAGCACCGTCTCGAAGTACGCACACCGCGCCGGCATCAGCTTCAACCGTTCGAAGACAGCCGCAGCTACCGCCGCCGTGCAGATCGACAACGCCGCCCGCCGAGAAGCGCTCGCCTCCAAGATCCTCACGAAGCTCGATACCGCCGTAGAAGCCATCGACGTCACCAAAGCCTCCGCCGGCGCCCGCGACATGGCGCACATCATGCGGTCCCTCGCAGCCGCCAGCCGGTCCTTCGCCGACGCCACCAAAGCCTCCCCCCTCAAGGACACCGGGAATGACGACATCCGCGTTCTCGTCGGCGCATTCCTCAGCAACCTCAACGCCACCTTCGAGGGCGACAACTACGGCACAGTCGGGAACGAAGACACATGACGACCGCGACCGGTCGCCCTCGCGCGTGCGAGGACGAGCCCACACCCGGGCTGATGAGCCGAACCGACCGGGCCGAGACCGCGTTCGACGCTTTGGCTCGCGCGCTCGATGATGCGGCCCCCGGCTGCAAGGGCGACACGCGGTTCACGCTGGACGCTCACCAGCTGCAGCGCGATGAGGTCACGTTCCTGTCCGTGAAGGTGTGTCGACCGTGCCCGTTGCGGGCGCTCTGCCAGGACTACGCCGAGGCCGCGAAGCCACAGGCCGGCGTGTGGGCCGGGCGCGTCTACGGGCCCCGCCGCGGGCGCCCCGACGACTGAGGCCTGCACCGGCAGGCGTGCGACACGCCGCAAGATTCCGCCTCCTACCGCTTCGTGTTGTTGCTAAACGTGGGAGGATAGAGGCAATCAGTTCCAACCGCTGTTGAGTGCTCCGTGGTTGAGCGGGTCGTCAGGTACGACTCACTCCCGCGTTTCGGCCCGCCAGGTGCCCGCCGAGTAGCGACCGAATCCTCCGTGATTCCGTCCCTGCTCGACGCGCATCCTCGAAGGGCATGAGCATGACGGTGACACCCCGGATCGGCACGGTGGCAGACGCCGCCCGCGAATACGACGTCGCGCCGTCCACGATCCGCCACTGGATTCACACCGGCAAGATCAAGGCGCAGCGGATCGGACAGCGACGCTACGCCGTCGACCTGGACTCCGCGGCCGTCGACCTCGACACCGCGCCAGCCGATCCCCGACGCGGGGCGTTCGCCCTCGCACTGCAGGCCATCACCCCCGAGGACACCGCCGCGATGGAGGACCTTGCCGGCCGCCTCAGCGCCGCGCTCGAAGGCTCCCCGCTCCCCTTCTGGATGGCCTGGGACGCCCTCGGCATCCACGCCCGCCACAGTGCCAACCGACACCGCGAGCTGGCTCATGCGTAGGGCCGCCGAGATCTTCGGCATCACGGCACCCGCCGCCGTCGACCTGTACGAGTCCACGGCGCACGAGGCCGCGTTCCAACTCGCCGCGACAGCCCTCCAGGCCGGACCGAATGACGCACTCGACGTGCTCGCCGCCGTCGTCCACGAGAGCGTCCAGGACCTCGACCGCCCGGCGGATCACCAAGACGTGCTCATGGCCGCCATCATCGAGCGGTTGCTGATCTTTATCCGCAGCATCGGCGCAACCTCACCTCACCCCCTCGCCGAGAACCTCCGCACCCACGCAGACCTCACCGCGGTCAAGGCAGATCAGATGCTCGCCGCTCTCGAAGAATGGCGCACACGCACGGCGGGAGCGGAAGCATGAGCTACAGCGCCGCGGATCTCGTCGCAACCATCCAGCTGGGTGGGGTCGACGCTGCCGGCCGGGATCTGGACCGTTTCCGAGGGAAGCTGAACGATGCCGACTCTGTAGCGTCGAAGCTCGGCAAGACCGGTGAAGCCGCGTTCCGCGGGGCCGCAACCACGATTGGTGTCGCGAGCGTCGCGGCTGCCGCCTACGTCGCGAAGCTGTTCGCCACGGGCACGGCGTACAACCAGCTGCAGCAGACCTCCCGCGCAGCGATGGCCACGCTGATGGGCGGCGCGGAAGCCGCGAACGCGCAGATGGACAAGCTCGACGCGTTCGCGCGGAACAGCCCCTTCTCGAAGTCTGTCTTCATCTCGGCGCAGCAGCAGCTCATCGGCTTCGGGTTCGAGGCCGGCAAGGTCATCCCGATCCTCGACGCCGTGCAGAACGCGGTGGCGGCCGTCGGTGGGTCGAACGAGCAGATCTCCGACATCGTCTCGATCCTCGCGAAGATCCGCTCCTCCGGGAAGCTCACGGCCGAGGACTTCAACATGCTCGGCGAGCGTGGGCTCGACGCGGCGACCTTGCTCGGTCAGGGCTTCGGCAAGAGCGCCGCCGAGATCCGGGAGTCCGTCACCAAGGGCACCCTCGACGCCGGCGAGGCCATCGACGTGCTGGTGGCCCAGATGGGCACGAAGTTCGCTGGTGCCGCGAGCAACGTCAAGGAGACGTTCGCTGGCACGAAGGACCGCATCGCCGCAGCGTCCCGCGACATCGGGGCGGCTCTCGCTGAGCCGTTCGTGTCGAAGAACGGCGGCGGCATGGCCGTGATCTGGGGCAACCAGGTCGCGGACATCATGCGGGCCGTCGAGTCGCACACGTCGCCCGTCGTCTCGATGCTCGTGAACCGGGCCATGCCTGCGTTTGCTGGCATCACCACCACGCTGGAGCAGGCGCGCGTCCAGATCCGGTCGTGGGATTCCTCACGCCTCGAGGATGGCCTCGACGCTCTGTCAGGTCACGGCCCGGGTCTCGCGGCCATGGCCGGCGCAGTACTCGGTGTCAACTCGCAGCTGCTCGCCTCTCTGCCGATCGTCGGCCGGTTCGTGCCCGCTTTCGGTCCTCTCGGTGGCGCGATCGCCGGCGCGGCCCTGGCATCGCCCGAACTCCGCAAAGAGCTCGGCTCGCTCATGGGCGAACTCAAGCCGCTGCTCCCCGTGACGGTGGAGCTGGCCTCGACGATGTCGGGCGCGCTGAATGCGGCCCTTCCCGTCGTGGCGAGCGGCATCCAGGCAGTCGTCTCGGTCGCCGGTCCCCTCGCGGACCTGATCGGCGACATCCCGGCACCGATGCTCGCAACCGCCGCGGCCGGCCTGGCCGTGTTCGTCGCGATGCGCAACGGCACGCCCGCGATCACCGGATTCGTCGACGGCATCCGCCGCATCGGCGAGCAGGCAGCGGTCCAGGCCGCTCTCGCCGGCATGGAGGGCAACACCTCCCGCCTGTCCGGCACCTTCGGTGTCGCCGGGAAGGCCGCCACGGGCCTCAGCAACTCGCTGAAGGCAGCGTTCATCTCGAACCCTGTCGGCCTGATCATCCTCGGGGTGTCGACGGCCGCCGCGATCCTCACCGCTGCGCTGACCGCCCAGGGTGAATCCGCACAAGCCGCCGAGGATCGCATGGCCGCATACAAGGACACTCTCGTGGAGACTACGGGCGCGTTCACGGCGGCGACGCGGGCTCAGGTGGAGAAGACCCTCGCGGACCGCAACGCTCGCGCTCTCGCCGATGAACTCAAGGTCAGCTACAACGACCTGATCGATGCTGTGATGGGCCAACCCGAGGCTTTCGATCGTGTCTCCGCGGCCATCGAGGAGAACGGCCGCCAGTACGGCGTCGGCACCGGTGAGGGCAACAAGTACACCCTCAGCGCTCAGGAAGTGATCAAGATCCTCAACGAGGAGTCGACCGCTCTGCAGGACGTGAGCGCGGAGACGCGACAGCATGCGGAGGATGCTCGCTTGGCCGCGCAAGAGCTAGGCGAGGCAGGACGATCCAACCAGCGTTTCAACGAGGCGCTCAACATCGCGCGCGACGTTACTCGTGACGCGACCGAGCGACTTCGAGCGCTGAAGCAGGCACTCGACGAGCTCAACGGCGGGACCAAGACACAATCGGAGCTCACTCGCGATCTCAACGAACAGGCGCTGAATCTCTCGGAGGCCTTCGCCCAGACCGATGAGAACGGGAACCGGCTGGCCGCCTCCCTGATCACGTCCGCCGGCGGGATCGACACGACGACGCGGGCTGGCCTGCAACTGAACGACCAGGTTGTGCGGCTCAACGATCAGATGCTGACCGCCATCACCCAGGCCGTCGATTTCGCGAAGGAGAACGGCAACGCCGCGGGCGCCATGGACGCCGGAGTAGCGGCAGCCCAGCCCTACATCGACAAGCTCCGTGCCATCGCGACAGATTCGGGCATGGGTGCGGAGCAGGTCGAGGCCCTGATCAGCACGATGCTCGACACTCCCAGCGTCACCGCGTACCTGATCACCAGCGAAGGAACCATCGACGTCGAGAAGCAGCAACTCCTCGAGCTGGCCCAACGGATCATGGAGACACCGAACGGAGAGTTCACCGTCGAGACGCCGTCCATCCCGGGGCTGATGGAGGCACTCACAGCGCTCGGCGTCAAGACGGAGACGTTGCCGAACGGGACCGTTCGGGTGTTCAAGGATGATGGCTCTTTCGCGACGGTCTACAGCGCGATTGCGGCCATCCCTCGGGATGTCCGTGTCAAGGTCAGCTCGTATTACGGCGGCGGCGTCAACGTGAATCCGGATATCCCGGGCTTCAAGCGTGCCGGCGGCGGGCCGATCTTCGGGCCGGGCACGTCGACGTCGGATTCCATTCCGGCTCTGCTGTCGAACGGCGAGCATGTGCTTCCGACCGCCGAAGTTCAGGCGGCCGGCGGCCATGCCGGGGTGATGCGGATCCGCCGGGCTATTCGTGAGCACAACATCGACATCCCTCGCTTCGCCGACGGCGGCCCGGTGTTCCCGGTCCGCGGCGGCGAGACCCTGCTCGGCCAGTCTCTGCTTCCCGTTCTCACCGTCACGAACGCGATTTCGGCTTCGGCGCCCGCGGGCACCTTCGCCGCGGATGAACGCATCGTCTACCTTCTCGAACGCATGTCGAACAACCTCAGCCGGCCCAACATCACGCTGAATGGCGAAGTCCAGCAGGACGCATACCGCTTGCTCAAAGAGATACGAGAACAGCATTGGGCCGAAGCGCGGCTATAGGTACTCCCGTCCCCCAGACACGTCGGCGACGCCCGTCGCCACCACCAGGAAAGAGACAATCATGACCACCAGCCAGACCCTCCGCGACGATCTCGACGCAGTACTCGACCAGCACGACGCATCCGTGCGCCGGCATCGCGACAGCGTCGATCAGGGCCTCCTGACCGAAGCCGGGCACGCCGACGCCGTCTCCCGCGACTCCCGCGCCGGCGGATGGATGACCAAGATCGGCGCAGTGCGATCCGCGCTCGACTCGCTCGAGGCGTCGGCGGCGGCCGCCGTGAAACGCGAGACTGACGCGATCTACACGCCGGCCGGCGGGAGTGCGGCTGAGCAGCTGCTCGCCGAGAGCCGTGCTGTGCGGGCCTGGGAGCGCCTCAAGGTGTCTCTTGACCAGCAGAGCCCCGTGGGCGCTGAGATCGACGGGTTGCAGGCTGTCCAGGTCGCCGTGGGGGACGAGCGGCGCGTCGTCGCAGAGGAGCTCCCGGCCTACCTCGTCGGCCGGGACATCAAGGGCGCCAACCTGGAGGCGCTGACTCGGAGCGTCCGGGACGCGATCGCCAGCGTCGTCCCGAGCTTCGCCGCCGCGCTCGCCTACGAGAAGGAACTCGCCCCGACGGTGAGCTACCTCCGCACGTTCGCGGATCGTGTGCAGCGCACAGTCGAGAGCAACGTCCCCGGAGGCCACCGCGACGCGATTCTGCGCGCCGCCACCGTCGACAGCTTCCCGACTCCGCCGACCCCGGCCGCCCGTCCTGACTCCCGCACACCTGAGGAGAAGGCAAGGGACGCCGCCGCCGTTGACGCAGCGTTCGCACGATTCCACTAGACCGGAGCCGCTGCCGTTCCTGGCCCTTTCTGCAGCGTGCTCCGCTGGGCCCCGGCGACCGCCTCCGCCGGGGCCCTTTCTCCGTTCGAGCGTCGGTCGTCCGTGTCATACTCGCGGCATGACTCACACGGAAGATCCCACCGACGATCAGGTAGTCTCGGCCTTCACGAATTTCCTGGACGAGCGGGCTAAGGCCGGCGTTCTCCTCGCCGTCGGCGCTGAAGTCGGATTTGACTCAGGCACCGTCACCGTGACGCTTCACCCGGAGGTCGCGGTCCCCGATCCAGACGCGCTCATGTCGCTCTCGCCGTTCGGGAACCATGCAGAGTTCGCCGGCACTCCTATCGCCTTCGCCAACGAGGAAAGTGACTGGCTTCGACGGGCGGTGAAGCGCGTCGACACGCGGCTCCCTGACGGAACGGATCTTGGATCGCTGTCGGCCGCAGAGCTTCACCAGCTTGGCGCTGGGAAGCCCCTCCCGCCGAGCGAGTGAACAGCCGCCTCCTCAAGGTCGTCGACGTCGCCGAGATCCTCGGAGTGGGAATCGACTGGGTCTACGAGCGCATCAAGCGCGGGGAGCTACCCGTCGTCGAACTCGGTGACACGCGGAAGAATCAGCGCATCGCGGAGAGCGATCTCGCGATGTTCATCGCGCAACGTAGACACCCGACGACACCGGCGACTTAGACTCCGCGGTCCACAGGCAGATCGCCCGTGAACGACCGAGGAGCAGACTCATGCGCCGCAAGACCCACCCCACCAAGCCGATCTGGTGCCATCGAGGCGGACACTGGTTCCGTCATCAGGGCACGATCACGGAACGGATCCCACCGCTGGATTGCCCCGAACACGACGGGTAGACTAGACCACAGAAGGCGGCAGGCAGTTCACTAGGACAGCTGAGCCGCCTTCTGCTTGGGCGGGCGTCAGTCGCGCCGCAGCAGAAGACCCGCGTTGAGAAGGTCGCCCTGGCGAAGATGAGCCGCGATCTCGCGGAGACCACGGGCGTAGTCCGCGTCATCGTCAGCTTCGCGATCGGTAGCGTACCCATCGAGCCACTTCGCAATCCGAAGATGATTTATGTATAGCGCGGGTTCGGATTCGAGGGCGGCGGACATGCGAGCATCATCGAACCGCGCGAGACGCTCGACATCGAAGTCAAGGAACTCAGGTGTTGGCATGTCCCGAGGCTACTCGATCGGATCGGACCCTTCCGCTGCAGGTGCGTCATCGCCCGCCGGAGAATTCGCCGGCTGTGCGGATCCGAACAATCGAGCGGTGCGCTCCTCCTGGATCTTCCAGCGAGCCTCGCGCTCCTCCTGAATCCGTTGCCGGGCGGTCTGAACGCGGAATCCTGCCTCAAGGTGCACGTTCAGCGAGTCCGCAGCGCGAGTCAGGGCCTCGTCGGCCTGCTTCTGGTTGTGTGCGGCCTCCGCGAGCTTCTTGAGTTGGCTGGTGACGTCGGCGTAGCGGTCGCGCTCGACGAGAGTCGCCGCCCATTGATCCACGTCAAGAACACTCTCGCTGTCCCACGAATCGCCGGCGGGCCCGTCGTAGATAGCTTTGACCTCGTATCGGCGCGGCAGATCAGTCGGGTTCTGGTCGTCGTCATAGCGGTTCAGCATGTAGCTGATCTTTCGCCCCGGCGCCAGGAACGGAATACTGCCGTCGACCATGGCGCGATCGAGGGCTTCCTGACTTCTTTCGTCCAATGCGACCGGGCGCTCGCTCCACTCAAACCGGATGTTGCGAGCGGCGGTCTGTCCGGCATTCGATACGTCAATACACGCGTAGAGCGCACCCAGGAACCGGAAGTCAACCACGACGAACGGGCGTGCCTGCTCGAGCCTGCTGTTCACCGAGATTCGATATTGACGGAGCGCGATGATCGCGGCGACGAGGGCTATGACAGCGGTGACGAAGGCCCAGAATGCTTGCCACTCCGCAGCGTTTGGCCAACCGTCCCAGCGCAAGAGATCCATCATGAAGCCGACTGTAGTGCTCATGCGTCGCTCAACTCAGCCACCGAGCTCTCTGGTCATCCACTCGTCGAGGGCCGACCATCGGTCGTGCATGCGCGTTGTGGCAACGAGGTGGCAACGATTTCCCGAATGGCTGACAGGTCCCCCTGATCGAGGACGCCTCAAAATGCCCGTAATCACGCGACTCTCGGGATGCAGCCCCGGAACGGCGGTAGCAGGATTCGGGTTCGAATCCCGCCGTCACCGCCAAACGTCAAGAAGGGTCTCCGCGCCAGCGGGGGCCCTTCTTGACGTTTATCGAGCACTGGGATTCGGGGAGGAGCGAGCGCAGCGAGCACCGGAGTCCCGCCGTCACCGCCAAAACGAAGGGCCCCGCATCTGCGGGGCCCTTCGTGCATTCGCGTTGCTCTCCTACGAGGCGACGAGCGGCGGCAGGTGCGGGATGGGGATCGGTCGGGTCGACCTGCTCCGGTCATGCAGCCGGCGGACATCCTCCAGCGCCTCGGTGGGCGACATGTACCTGGTGGCGGCGGGAAGCGTCCGCAGCCACATGACCTCGACCTCGTACTCGTCGACCTCGTACACGCAGCCCACGGTGCGTCGCGGGTCGTTCGCCGTGTACTTGTGGTCGAGGATCAACCATTCCTTCTCCGCGACCTTGCGGAGTTCGAATCGCGCTTCCGGCACTTCCCTCATCTCGTGTTCCTTCCGTTCTTCGGCGGGGCCGTCGCGGGACGGCCGCCGAACGCTCCGGCGACCGTCCCGCACGGGTCATCTCAGGCGGTCACGGCTTTGGCGCCGTGACCTGCCATCGACTCGATCTGGATCTTGCGCGGCTTGGCGCGTTCCGCGATCGGGATCATCACGCTGAGCACGCCGTTGTCATACGCGGCGCTGATGCTCTGCGCGTCCACGTCGTCACCGATCGTGAAGCGGCGGACATAGGAGCCGAACGGACGCTCCTGCGCCAGCCAGCGCGAGTTGTCGCGCTTCGCCTCTGTGCGTTCCGCGCGGATCGTGAGGAGGTGGCCATCGACGTCCACATCGATCGACCCCGGGTCCACCCCGGGCAGGTCGGCGTTTAGGACGTAGCGGTCGCCTTCGCGGAAGAGGTCGACGGGCATCAGCCGGGGCTGCCGACTGGTGTCGAAGACGCTCTGGGCGATGCGGTCCAGCTGGCTGAAAGGATCAAATGACATCGACATGGTGAAAGAATCTCCTTCCATCGGATGACGGCGCGAGACGGCCGTCTGCTTCGGACTCGAACGGCACATCTCTCACGCCGGAGGCGCACGCACCCGCTCGGGCACGCTCGGAAGCCATCCGCTGCCGACAGGAGGCCGGAGGTGCCAAACCGCGCGACGCGGCACGGCGCCCAGAAGCGGCATCGCAGCCGTCGATGTCACCACCGAAGCGATGCCGGCCACCAGCTCCGCGAACTCCGCAGCGACCCATTCGGGATCCGCGCAGACGATGTCCGCGAACGAGACCTCTGAGCCTTCGACCGAGCTCACTGCCGTCACAGCGATCACCTCCATACCTGTCGTCGCGTACCGTCGCGATGCCGAGGGGGCCCTCCACCGCGACCCGGAGAGATGTGGATCAGTTGATACATATTTTGTACCTCGAAGCTTGACGAAATGCAAGTGTGAACGACAGACTTCGGGCATGGATCCATCAGCGAACGACCGACCGGTCTACACGATGGGCATCGCCGCAGAGCTCCTCGACCTTCCCCCGGCGACCCTCCGCCTGTACGAACGGAGGGGTCTGGTCGCCCCGGCCCGCACCGACGGCGGTACTCGGCGCTACAGCGCCGACGATCTCGACCGGATGCGTCGCATCGCCGACCTGCAGACCGACGGCGTGAACCTGGCCGGCATCGGGCGAGTGATGGGCCTGGAAGACGAGAATGCCGAGCTCAGAGCGACTCTCGACCGCCAGGATCCGCCCGACGGCGCCGAGACCGAACCCGCACCCTGACGCGAATCAGCCCGCCGCGGTGTCGAACGTCACGCCGTACAGCTGACCGCCGGGAGCCGACGGCAGCCGTTCCATGCCGAGTCGCGCGTAGAACGCGGCGGCACCGGCGTTGTTCGGGTCGATGCCCAGATGCAGCCCGCGCACCCCGCGACCCGTGAGCTCGGCGAAGAGGGTCTCCATGAGACGTCGCCCGAGCCCCTGCCCCTGCGTCTCGGGCAGCAGATCGATGTGCAGATGCGCGGGGAAGTCGACGGCGTTCGGCTCGATGCCCGGCATCCGCGTGTAGCCGTACTCGATCATCCGCTCCTCACGGGTGCGGGGCTCCTCCGCTCGCGGGAAGCGCTCCTGGAACGCGGGCCACCATTCGTCCCGGAACCAGGTGTAGAAGGCGTCGGTGTCATCGGTGGCGACGATGTACCCGATGGTGCGTCCGTCTTCCGCTTCGACGACCCAGGCGAGATCCGGGTGCCGCTCCACATAAGGGACCGCGAACAGCGCGCCCCACAGTTCGTCATCCGACAGGATGCCGGTCGCGTCCGCGCCGGCATCCGCTGTCTTGACGCAGATCTCGGACACGGCGGAGCGATCCGAGGGACGATAGGGACGGATGCTCGCCATCAGGGTCCCTCCGGGACCGTGCGCTTCTCGTCTGCCGAGGTGCCGATCGCATCGGGTCGCGTTCGCGTCACCCACGGCAGCAGCCACGCGGCCAGCACGAGCACGACGCCCGCGCCGACGAGAGCACCGCCGACGGTGTCGCTCAGCCAATGCACCGACAGGAACGTGCGCGACAGCGCCATCCCCAGCACCCACAGGGCGCCGATGATCGCGGTCCAGACCTTCGGGAACAGCACCCAGACGACCATCGCGATCGTCGCCGCGTTCGCGGCATGACCGGACGGGAACGAGCCGTAATCGCTGACGACCAGCATGTCGTCGGGACGCGCCCGCCCGAACAGCTGCTTCAGCAGCTGGACGACGGCCGCGCTGATCACGAAGCAGATCGCGGCGAACAGCGCGCTGCGCCAACGCCGCGCCAGCACAAGGGCGATGATCGCGAGCAGCGGCACGCCGAGGATCGCCACCCACCCGCCGCCGATCCAGTTCATCGCGAGCGCGAACGAGTACATCCAATCGCCGCGGATGGCTGCGATGGTGTCGTTCCACCACCGATCGAAGCCCGGCGTCTCGGTGTACCCGAAGACCACCAAGGCGCCGATACCCGTCGCGAGAAGGAGGGACACCACCCCCGTCCACAGCAATATGCGCCTGTTCATCGTCTTATTCTGTCGGATCGATGCCGAAAGTCAGGGAGTGAGCATCCCGACAGAGCGGGGGCGCACGATCAGCCAGAGCGACAGGATGCCGATCACCGCGCAGCCGACCATGACGGACGCCATGGTGGTTGCCGTGATGCCGGCGTCCTTCGAGATCCACCCGACGACCGGGGAGATGAGACCGGCGACACCGAAGTTCACCGCTCCGAGCACGGATGCCGCGGTGCCCGCCGCCTTGCCATGTCGGTCCAGTGCCAGCACCTGCACGTTCGGGAACGTGAAGCCGCACGCGGTCATGAACACGAAGAGCGGCACGACGGTTCCCCACAGGCCGAGGCCGAGCTGATCGGTGACGATGATCGCGACACCGGCGAGCAGGAGGATCGCGGTGGAGTACGCGAGGACCCACTGCGGGCCGAAGCGCGCGGCGAGGCGCGAGGCGACCTGCACACCCGTGACCACGCCGAGCGAGTTCACCGCGAACAGCAGGCCGTACTGCTGCGCGTCGAGTCCGTGTGTCTCCTGGAACAGGAACGGCGAGGCCGAGAGGTAGGAGAACAGACCGGAGAAGCTCATGCCGCCGATGATCAGCACGCCGATGAACACGCGGTCCGAGAGGACCGACTTGTACCGCTGCAGCATGGTCGAGCCGCCACGGCCGCCCTGGCGGCGGGCAGCGGGCAGGGTCTCGGGGATGAACAGGACCGCCGACACCAGCATGATCACGCCGTACGCCGCGAGCACCACGAAGATTCCCCGCCACGGCATGAGCGTGAGCAGCCACGAGCCGATGAGCGGCGCGATCACGGGTGCGACGCCCGACACGAGCGCGAGCCGCGAGAGCATCACCACCAGACGCCGGCCGCCGAACAGGTCGCGCACGATCGCCATGGCCACGACGCCGCCGGCCGCGGCACCGATGCCCATCAGCACCCGAGAGGCGCTGAGCAGCGCGAGGTCGGGTGCGAACGCGGCCGCGACGCTCGCGAGCACGTGCAGTGCTGTCACGGCGATCAGCGGCATCCGTCGGCCGACCTTGTCGCTGAGCGGTCCCACGACGAGCTGACCGACTGCGAAGCCGATCATCGTGCCGGTGAGTGTCAGCTGGATCGCGGCGGCTGTGGTCTGGAAGTCCTCCTCCAGCACCGGGAACGCCGGAAGATAGAGGTCGATCGTGAAGGGGCCGAGTGCGGTGAGGGCGCCGAGGAGGATGATGTAGAGCGTCCGCCGGCCCAGCGAGATCGCATCCCCGGGGTGCAGCATGATCGGCGCGGTCGCCGGATTGCTGCCGAGGGTGCGGATGGCACCGGTCGGGGTGGACGTGCGGATGCTGCCCGTGACCGTGCGAATCGTGCCGGTGGCGGTGCGGATGCTGCCGGTGGCGGTGCGCTCGGGCTGCGGGGTCGTCGGGATGGAGTCAGTATGTGGAGCGTCGGGCACGACGGTCCTTCCGGAGGTCAGGCGTGGGGGCGCGCGAGATCGAAACGATTCGACCGGGGAAACAACCCATCGTACCCGCAACCGGGGCGCCTTCGCTCAGCGGGCGAGGCGCTCCAGACCCTGCTCGAGATCGGCGATCAGGTCACTGACGTCCTCGATGCCGACCGAGAGTCGCACGATGTTCTCGGGCACGGCGAGAGCCGTGCCGCGGACGGACGCATGCGTCATCTCGGGCGGGTACCCGATGAGCGACTCGACACCGCCGAGCGATTCGGCGAGCTGGAACAGCGAGGTGCTCTCGGCGAAGGCGCGCGCCGCGTCCGCTCCCGCGGAAAGGCCGAGGGACAGCATCCCACCGAATCCGCTCATCTGCTTCGCCGCGATCTCGTTCCCGGCGTGCGAGGCGAGCCCCGGATAGAACACATCGGCGAACTCCGGACGACTCTCGGCCCATTCGGCGATCGCCTGCGCGTTCTCGGAGTGCTGACGCATCCGCACCGCCAGCGTCTTGATGCCTCGGGTCGTGAGCCAGGCGTCGAGCGGCGCGGAGACCGCGCCGACGGCGAACTGCTGGAACTTCACCTGGTCGAAGTGGCGGTCGTCGCCGAACACCACGGCTCCGCCGAGGACGTCGGAGTGCCCGCCGAGGTACTTCGTCGTGGAGTGCACCACGAGATCCGCGCCGAGCGCGAGCGGCTGCTGCAGAGCGGGCGAGGCGAAGGTGTTGTCCACGACCACGGTGAGACCCGCCGCGTGAGCGATCTCGGCGATCTGCGCGATGTCGACGATCTTCAGCAGCGGATTGCTCGGCGTCTCGAGCCAGACGATCTTCGTCTCGGGGCGGATCGCCGCGCGGATCGCCTCGGCATCGGCGAGCTCGACGGTGGTCGTCTCGATGCCCCACGGCGCCAGCACCTTGGTCAGCAGGCGGTAGGTGCCGCCGTACACGTCGTTGCCGAGCAGCACGTGATCGCCGGGCTTCAGGATGCCGCGCAGCAGCGCGTCCTCCGCGGCGAGGCCCGAGGCGAACGAGAGCGCTTCGACGCCCCCTTCGAGCGCGGCGAGCTGCGTCTCGAGCGAGGACCGCGTCGGGTTGCCCGCGCGGTTGTACTCGAAGCCCTCGCGGAAGCCGCCGATGCCGTCCTGCACGTGCGTGGAGGCCTGGTAGATCGGAGGGATGATCGCGCCCGTGATCGGATCGGGCGCCTGGCCCGCGTGGATGGCTCGGGTGGCGAAGGAGTGCTCGGACATTCCTTCAGCCTACGACCGTGCCGTGCGCGGCATCCGTCCCTGTTACGCCGCGCGTCAGCGCGACAGGTACGACAGCAGGTCCTGTCGGGTGAGCACGGTGTGGGGCTTGCCGTCCTCGGTCACGAGGAGCGCGTCGGCCTCGGCGAGCGCAGCGCGCGCATCGGCCACGGACGTATGGATGCCTACGAGCGGAAGCCGCGCCCCCACGTGCGTGCCGAGCGCATCGGTCGGCTGCGCCTCACCGCGGAACAGCAGATCGAGCAACCCCTTCTCATCGACCGTGCCGACGACCTCGCCCATCATCACCGGCGGTTCGGCGCTGAGCACGACCAGCTGAGAGACGTCGTACTCGGTCATCATGCCGATCGCCTCGAGCACGGTGTCGGTCGGATGGGCGTGCACGAGATCAGGGATGCCGGCGCGGGGCCCCTGCGCGGCACGCGCGGTGCGGGCGGCGAGCACATCGGCGACGGTCTCCCCCTCCTCCACGTCGCTGAAGCCGTACGACCGCATCCAGCCGTCGTTGAAGATCTTGCCGAGGTAGCCCCGGCCGCCGTCCGGGAGGAGCACGACCATCACGGCATCCGCGGGAAGATCACGCGCGACCCGCAGCGCTCCCACGACCGCCATGCCGCTGGATCCGCCGACGAGGATGCCCTCTTCCCTGGCGAGGCGACGTGTCATCGCGAAAGCGTCGGCATCGCCCACGGCCACGATCTCGTGCGGCACCTTCGGGTCGTACGCTCCGGGCCAGATGTCCTCACCCACGCCCTCGACCAGGTAGGGGCGCCCGGTGCCGCCGCTGTAGACGCTGCCCTCGGGATCGACGCCGACGATGCGCACCCGGTCGTCCGACACTTCGCGCAGGAAACGGCCGGTGCCGGTGATGGTTCCGCCCGTGCCGACGCCGGCGACGAAATGCGTCACGGTGCCGTCGGTGTCGCGCCAGATCTCGGGACCCGTGGTCTCGTAGTGGCTGCGCGGCCCGTTCGGGTTCTCGTACTGATTCGGCTTGAACGCACCGGGGATCTCCCGGGTCAGGCGATCGCTCACGCTGTAGTACGACTCCGGGCTGTCGGGGGCGACCGACGTCGGCGTCACCACCACCTCGGCGCCGTACGCCCGCAGCACGTCGATCTTGTCGTCGCCGACCTTGTCCGGCAGCACGAAGACGCATCTGTAGCCGCGCTGCTGAGCGACGAGGGCCAGTCCGACGCCCGTGTTGCCGCTGGTCGGCTCGACGATCGTGCCGCCCGGCTTCAAGTCGCCGGCAGCCTCGGCCGCGTCGATGATGCGCGAGGCGATCCGGTCCTTCGACGAGCCGCCGGGGTTCATGTACTCGAGCTTGACGAGCACGGTGCACGCGACGCCCTCCGTGACGTGCTGGAGCTTCACGAGGGGCGTGTCGCCGACGAGGTCGACGATCGAGTCTGCGTACTTCATGTTTTCAGGGTACGTGCACGGATGCCGCGGGCGGGTTTGTGTTGCACCCTACCCGCGGCGCTTCGACAGGCTCAGCGACCCAGGACGGGTCCCTGAGCCGGACGAAGGGTCAGCCCTTCGTGGACCCGGCCAGGAGCCCGCGCACGAAGTACCGCTGCAGCGAGAAGAACACGATGAGCGGCACGAGGATCGACACGAACGCGCCGCCCGTGAGCAGGTACCAGCCCTCGCCGCGTCCGGTGATCTCGGCGAGCACCTTGGTGATCGGCGAGGCGGCGCCGTCGGCGAACACGAGCGCGACGATCAGGTCGTTCCAGACCCAGAGGAACTGGAAGATCGCGACCGAGGCGATCGCCGGCATCGTCAGCGGCAGCACGATCCGGAAGAAGATCTGCCCGCGGGATGCACCGTCGACGCGCGCGGCCTCGATGATCTCGCCGGGGATCTCCGACATGAAGTTGTGCAGCAGGTAGATCGCCAGCGGCAGCGCGAACATCGTGTGGGCGATCCAGACCTGCGCGTAGCCGCCCGCGACATCGAGCCCGAGCGTCACCTGGATTCCGAAGAGGTTGATGCCTCGGGAGAACGACGACAGCAGGGGCACGAGCGCCATCTGGATCGGCACGATCTGCAGCGCGAACACGAAGATGAACAGCGCGTTGCGGCCCTTGAACTCGATCCAGGAGAACGCGTACGCCGCCATCGCCGCGATCATCAGCGGGATGATCGTCGCCGGGATCGTGATCACGATCGAGTTGAAGAACGACTCCAGGATGGTGAGCTGCGTCGTACCCGACTGCAGCACGGCCACGTAGTTGTCGAACGTCAGCTGCGGGTTGGTGAACACCGTCCACCAGCCGGTCGTCTCGATGGCCTCCCGGTTGCGGAACGAGGAGATGAACAACCCGACGGTCGGGATGGTCCAGACCACGGCGATGATGATCGACGCGACGGTCGCCCACGGCCGGCTGAGGCGCTTGCGCGTGCGTCCGGCTGAGGCTTCGAACCGCTGACCGGTGGTGATCGCCCGCGTCGAGGAGGTGTCTGACTTCACGGTGCCGGTCATCGGATCTCCCGCTGCTTCTTGATCTGGCGCGCGTTGTAGATGACGATCGGCAGCACCAGGATGAACAGGATGACGGAGAGCGCAGCGCTGCGGCCCGCCTCGAACTTCGAGAACTGGGTGTACATCTCGTTCGCCAGCACCGAGGTTCCGTAGTTTCCACCGGTCATCGTGCGCACGATGTCGAAGACCTTCAGCGAGGCGATCGAGATGGTGGTCAGCACGACGATGAGCGCCGGGCGGATCGACGGGATCGTCACCGACCGGAACCTCTCCCACGCGTTCGCGCCGTCGAGCTCGGCAGCCTCGAGGAGCTCGACCGGTACGCCCTTGATGGATGCCGAGAGGACCACCATCGCGAATCCTGTCTGCACCCAGATGAGCACCACGATCAGCGCGAGGTTGTTCCAGGGGCTGTTCAGCAGGAACTGCTGCGGCTGCCCGCCGAACCACACCAGGATCTGATTGAGGAGGCCGATCTGCTCGAACTCGGGACCACGGTAGGCGTACACGAAGCGCCAGATGATGCTCGCACCGACGAACGAGATGGCCATGGGCATGAAGACCAGGAGCTTGTAGACCTTCTCGCCGCGAGTCCGGTCGATGAACACCGCGTACGCGAGCCCGATCGCGGTCGACGCGGCCGGGACGACCAGCACCCAGACGATCGTGTTGACCACGGATGTGACGCCGTCGGACTGGGTGAAGATCCAGAGGTAGTTCGAGAAGCCGACGAAGTCGCTGCCGGTCGAGTTCCAGAAGGAGGCGTACACGGTCTGGATCGACGGGAGGATGAGGCCGGCGAGCAGCAGGAGCATGGCCGGGGCCATGAAGGCGACCAGCTGGATCAGGTATCCCGCGCCGTCGCGGGATCGGTAGTCCAGGAAGAAGAACAGTGCGCCGACGGCGACCGCGACTCCCATCGCCCAGTAGTACGAGTTGAAGAACCACATCACCGCGAGCGGGATGAGCAGGCACATCGCGAGGCGGATGCCGGTGTAGAGCGCGCCCTTGCGCGGCGCGATGTCGACGAGCAGCAGGATCACCACCACGACCACCGCGAATGCGATGACCACGGCGACGGCCTGGAGGATCGGCGGGAGTGAACCGATCCATTGGAAGAACACAGTCGCGTTCACGGATTCCCCTTCATGAGACGGAGCTGATCAGCGGTCCGCGCGGCGGAGCGCGGACCGGGTGTGAGAAGGAGGGCCGCCCGATGGGCGGCCCTCCTCATCCGATCAGCTGGAAGGCCAGCCGGTCTGGATCTGCGTGAGCACCTCGTCGGTGGAGGTGCCGTTGACCCAGGCAACGATGCCCTTCCAGAACGTGCCCGAGCCGACCGCACCCGGCATCTGATCCGAACCGTCGAAGCGGAACGTCACGGAGTCGTCCTGGAGGAGCTTGATCGACTCCTGCAGGATCGGGTCCTCGACCACGTCGAGGTCGACGCCCTTGTTCGCCGAGGTCACTCCGCCGAGAGCGAGGCGGCTGTCCGCCCACTCGGAGCTGGAGAGGTATTCGAGCACCTTCTGAGTGGCCTCGTCGTCGCTGAACGCGCCGACTATCTCGCCACCACCGGTGATGAGTGTCTCATCGGGGTTCGGGCTCGGGGTCAGGAACGCCCAGACGTCGCCGTCCTCGGCGAAGTTCGTGCCCTCGGGGAAGAAGCCCGAGAGGAACGATGCCTGGTGGGTCAGCGCGCACTCGCCGCTGGCGACCTTGCCTGCCACGTCGCCGAACGCGGTCGAGTTGATCGAGCGCACGTCACCGAAGCTGGCGTTGACGTACTCCGGGTTGAGCAGGATCTCACCGGTCGCGTCGAAAGCTTCCTTGATCTGCGGGTCGGTGAAGGGGATCTCGTTCTTGACCCACTGGTCGTAGACGTCGGGTCCGGCGTTGCGGAGGACGAGGTCCTCGATCCAGTCCGTGCCGGGCCAGCCGGTCGCGACACCCGACTCGAAGCCGGCGCACCACGGGGCGGCGCCGCTGGCGGTCTTGATCGTCTCGGTGAGTGTCAGCAGCTCATCCCAGCTGGTCGGCTCCTCGACACCCCACTCGGCGAACTTCGTCGGCGAGTACCAGACCCAGCCCTTGACGCTCGCCATGAGCGGAGCACCGTAGAACGTGCCGTCGTACGTGCCGAAGTCGACCCAGCCCTGGGTCCAGCCCTCTTCGGCGTTCTTCTTCACGGCATCCGGAGCCGGCTTCAGCAGGTCGCGCGACGCGTAGTCCGCGAAGAGACCCGGCTGCGGGAAGATCGCGATGTCCGGCGGGTTCCCACCCTGAGCACGCGTTCCGAGCTGCGTCTCGAAGTCCTGGCTGCCCTCGTACTTGATGGTGATGTCGTTCTCCTTCTCGAAGTCCGCCCAGGACTCCGCGAGGAGTTCAGCCTCGCCCTCCACGATCGTGCCGTAGATCGTGACGGTGTTGTCTCCGCCTCCACCTCCACCGCCGCCTTCCGGTGCACCGCCGGGAGCCCCGCATCCGGCGAGCGCGACGCCCGCGACCCCCACCAGGGCGAGCGGTACGAGCCGCCGTGAACGCTGTGACAGAGTCATGTGAATTCTCCTCTTCGAGTACAAGGTTCCTCAGCCTCCGACGCCACCCCCGGCGTCGTTCGGGAACCGATTCCAGGCAAACCTACTGGGCTTCCGCTCCCTCGCGCAATGCGCATGGATCACAAGCTCGCAACCTTTCCGCTGCGCTGTCCGCCTGTCATGGGAGCGCTCCCTCGATGGAGACATGGAACCGGTTCCCTTCGGGGCTTCGAACGACTACGCTATCGACCGGCGAGCGCCCGCTGCTTCGCCGTACACGCATCCGCGTGACCTGGTCGAGGAGGACCGATGAGCACGATCGCGGACGTCGCCGCCCGTGCCGGCGTCTCGAAGGCGACGGCGAGCCGCGCGCTCACCGGGAACGGGTACGTGTCGGACGAGACCCGACAGCGGGTGGCGGATGCCGCGCGCGACCTCTCCTACGTCGCGCACTCCTCGGCGACGAGTCTGGCGACCGGACGCACTCAGACCGTCGGGGTCGTCATGCCTCCCGTCGACCGCTGGTTCTTCGCCGAGCTGCTCGCCGGCATCCAGGAGTCGCTGTTCGCGCTCGACTACGACCTCTCGCTCTATGGGGTTCCGGAGGGCTCGGACACTCGGGAGCGCTTGTTCGAGCACGTGCTCCCTCGGCGCAGGTTCGACGGCATCCTCGCTGTGGGCATACAGCCGAGCGCGCGGGAGTTGGAGCGCCTGCAGCGCACCGGCCGTCCGCTCGTGAGCGTCGGCCCCTACAGCTCCGGCTCCGGCTCCAGCTCCGTCTCGATCGACGACACGGACGCCGCCCGGATCGCCACGGAACATCTGATCGAGCTCGGCCACACCGCCATCGCGTTCGTGGGCGGGACGACGGATGCCGAAGCACAGAGCTACGGCGATGCGCGTCGCCTGGCCGGCTATCGCGGTGCACTGCAGGCTGCCGGCCTCGCCGACCACGCGCGCATCGTCGGGGCGACCCCGACCATGCCCGGCGGATACGCGGCGGCGGCAGGGCTCCTCGGAGATCGGCGGAACCGCCCGACCGCGATCGTCGGGGTGTGCGACGAGGCGGCGATCGGCGCGGTGATCGCCGCCCGGCGCCTCGGGATCGCGGTTCCGTCGGAACTCAGCGTCGTGGGCATCGACGACCACGAGCACGCCGAGATGTTCTCTCTGACCACGATCGGGCAGTCGCCGCGAGAGCAGGGTCACGAGGCTGTGCGCCTGCTCTCGCGTCGCATGACCTGCCCGGATGATCCTCCGGAGCATGTGGCCGCGGCATCCGCTCTCGTCATCCGCAGTTCCACCGCCCCGCCGCGCTGAGGTTAGCGCCCTCATACCCGGAGACGCACGAAGGCCCCGGGCGAACCCGGGGCCTTCGATGAAGCGTGATCCGCCGGGACGAGACGCCGTGCGCCTCGACCCGGACCGGATTACTTGAGGGTGACGGTCGCGCCGGCAGCCTCGAGGGCTTCCTTGGCCTTCTCTGCGGCTTCCTTGGTCGCGCCCTCGAGCACAGCCTTCGGTGCACCGTCGACGACGGCCTTGGCCTCGCCGAGACCCAGCGAGGTGAGCTCGCGGACCGTCTTGATGACCTGGATCTTCTTGTCTCCGGCAGCCTCGAGGACGACGTCGAAGGAATCCTTCTCCTCGACCTCTTCAGCAGCGCCGCCACCTGCGCCGGCAACGGCGACGGGTGCAGCAGCGGTGACCTCGAACTTCTCCTCGAACGCCTTCACGAAGTCGTTCAGCTCGACGAGGGTCAGGCCAGCGAACTGCTCGAGCAGCTCCTCGGTGGAAAGCTTCGCCATGATGTATCTCCTAATAGATGGGGTTTTGTGAAAAAGATCGCCGGACGCTCACGCGGCCTCGGCGGTCTCCAGCTTTTCGCGAAGCGCGTCGATGGTGGCGGCAGCCTTGCCCATCGTCGCCTTCATCATGCCCGCAGCCTTCGCCAGCAGAACCTCACGGCTCTCCAGCGCGGCGTACTTGCTGACCTCGTCGGCGGTGAGGGCGTTGCCCTCGAAGACGCCGGACTTGATCACGAGAAGCGGGTTGGCCTTGGCGAAGTCACTCAGAGCCTTGGCAGTGGCGACGAAGTCGCCATGCACGAACGCGACGGCCGACGGACCCTTGAGGTCGTCGTCCAGCGTGGTGATCCCGGCCTTGTTGGCGGCGATCTTGGTCAGCGTGTTCTTCACCACGGCGTACTCGGCGTTCTGACGGATGGTGCCCCGCAGCTCCTTGAGCTGGGCAACCGTCAGACCGCGGTACTCGGTCAGCAGGACGGCGTTCGAGTTCTCGAATGACTTCGTGAGCTCGGCGACCGATGCATCCTTCTGCGCCATGGTCACTCCTTGGTGTGTACGAGGCGCCGCACGGTGGTGGGGCGCCGACCTCGGACCCCCTGCAAAGGAAAGAAGCTCCGGCGCAAGCGCACGGAGCTTCGAGAAGTTCGTGTCCTGCGCGGGCCCCTGCTGAGCAGAGCTTCGATCGCCTCGCGTTCGCACGCACGACGATGACCAGCGGTCTTCGGTTATGACCAGGCTACCCCACCGGCGACCGTCCCCCAAATCAGGAGCTCGATCAGCTGCGGTGGGCGGCCCGCCCGCGGTGCCCGGCCAGCGCGTCGGCGGCACGGATGAGGGTGAGGTGCGAAAGCGCCTGCGGGGTGTTGCCCGCCTGACGGTCGTTCCCCACGTCGTACTCCTCGGACAGGAGGCCGAGGTCGTTCGCCATCGCGACCAGCCTCTCCATCAGCACCCGCGCCTCATCGACGCGGCCGGTGGTGGCGTACTGCTCCACCAGCCAGAAGCTGCAGGCGAGGAACGGATGCTCGCCGCCCTCGAGTCCGTCGACGCCGGACTCGGTGCGGTAGCGCAGCACGAATCCGTCCCTGAGCAGGGTGCCCTCGATCTGCTGCACGGTGCGGAGCATCCGCGGGTCGTCCGGGGCGCAGTAGCCGACCTGTGGGAGCACCAGCAGCGAGGCATCCACCTCCGCCGACTCGAAGTGCTGCACGAAGTATCCGTCGGCATGCACACCGCGGTCGTCGATATCGCGACGCAGGTCTTCCCGCGTGCGCTCCCACCGATCCGCGTCGCCCGACAGCCCGTGCTCGCGCACCGCGCGTACACCGCGGTCGAGCGCCGCCCACATCATGACCCGCGAATGGGTGAACCACTGCGGCTCCCCGCGGATCTCCCAGATCCCGTTGTCGGGCCGATCCAGCGACGCGACGACGTGCTCGATGAGCGCCCGCTGCAACGGCCAGGAGAAGTCGCCCTCCTCGAGCCCCGCGAGCCGCGCCGCCTCCAGCGCGACGAGCACCTCGCCGATCACGTCGCCCTGGTACTGGTCGACCGCACCGTTGCCGATGCGCACCGGCGCCGCGCCCTCGTAGCCCGGCAGGCTCGGCATCTCGCGCTCGAGCAGATCCCGCTCGCCCGCGATCCCGTACATGATCTGCACCTCTCCCGGCTCGCCGGCGATCGCGCGCAGCAGCCAGCGCCGCCAGTGATGCGCCTCCTCGAGGAAACCATGTGCGATCAGGGCTTCGAGCGTGAGCGCGGCATCCCGCAGCCAGACGAAGCGGTAGTCCCAGTTTCGCGAGCCGCCGAACTGCTCGGGGAGGGACGTCGTGGCCGCGGCGACGATGCCGCCGGTGTCCTTGTTCGTCAGAGCCCGCAGCACCAGCAGGGATCGCACGACCTCGTCGCGATGCGGACCGTCGTGCGCGATCCCGCTCGCCCAGCCCTGCCACCACGAGCGCGTCGCGGCGAACGCTTCTTCGACGTCCAGCGGCTTGGGCGGATGCTCGTGCGAGGGGAACCAGCTGAGGACGAGGTCGCGGCTCTCGCCGGCCTCCACCGTCAACGTCCCCCGGTGGACGTGGTCCTCGGCGACGAGCTGCACACCGCGCACGATCACCGCTTCGGGCCCCGCCGTCGCACGCAGCGCCGGTTCTTCGGGCGTGCCGACCTGGCGCACCCACGGCAGTCGGCGGGAGTAATCGAAGTGCAGACGAAGCTCGGTCTCGAACTCGACCTGCCCCGAGATGCCGACGATCCGGCGGACGACGTCGGAGCGCGACGGATGCAGCGGCATGAGCTCGTGCACCTCCGCG
The DNA here is from genome assembly GCF_000967865.1 of Microbacterium sp. SA39. Taxonomy (GTDB): domain Bacteria; phylum Actinomycetota; class Actinomycetes; order Actinomycetales; family Microbacteriaceae; genus Microbacterium. Next base: position 189,616 of record NZ_JXRU01000034.1, on the reverse strand, counting down.
ACACCGCTCGGGGTCTCCCAGCGCGTGACGAGGATGAACGTGTCGGAGACGTAGTGCCGCTGCGGCGTGGCCGTGTCGTCCGTGGGCCGCAGGCTCCAGCATCCGTTCTCTGGCGCGCCGAGCAGCGCACCGAACAGCGACGGCGCATCGAAACGGGGAAGGCACAGCCAGTCGATGCTGCCTTCACGGGACACCAGGGCACCCGTCCGGCAGTCGCTGAGCAGGGCGTAGTCCTCGATCGGAGCGGGCATGTGCCGAGTCTGACATGCCCGTGGCGGGGACTGCCTCTGGCCGGGACGAAGGATTACGGTGGGTGCATGACGGATGCGACGACGCTGGTGATCTTCGGAGCAGGTGGCGACCTCACCTCCCGCCTGCTCCTTCCCGCTCTCGGTCAGCTGCTGACGCGCGAGCCGTCCCGGACGGTGCGCATCGTCGGCGCCGATCGCGAGGACTGGACGGATGCCGACCTCGAGGGCGTCATCCGGACGTCGTTCGCGACGATGGATGCCGAGGAGGCGGCCGCCCGCGTGGAGACGAGCTACCGGAAGACCGACATCACGAAGGCGGACGATCTGAGCGCGCTGCTCGGGGAGTGCTCGGGGCAGGTCGCCCTGTACTTCGCCGTGCCGCCGTCGATCGCCGCCGCATCGATCGCCGCCATGACGCCGGAGATGCTCCCGGAAGGTGCGGTTCTCGTCATGGAGAAGCCCTTCGGCACCGATGAGGCGGGCGCCCGCGCGCTCAACCGGGTGCTGACCGCTCTGGTGCCGGAGAGCCAGGTCTTCCGCGTCGACCATTTCCTCGGTCGCTCCACCACGCTCAACCTGCTCGGCGCGCGCTTCGCCAACCGCATCCTCGAGCCCCTCTGGTCGGCGGAGAGCATCGACTCCGTCGACATCGTGTACGACGAGTCGCTCGCGCTGGAAGGACGCGCCGGGTACTACGACTCTGCGGGTGCGCTCGTGGACATGATCCAGAGCCATCTGCTCCAGGTGCTCGCCGTCCTCGCGATGGAGGAGCCGGCCGCGCTCGACGAGGTCGACTTCCGCGAGGCGACCGGCGCCGTGCTGCGCGCGACCCATGTCTGGAACGACGACCCCTCGGCATCCTCTCGACGGGCGCGATACACGGCGGGCACGGTCGAAGGGGTGGCGAAGCCGTCGTATGTCGACGAGCCCGGGGTCGATCCGGATCGAGAGACCGAAACACTCGCCGAGGCGACGTTCGAGGTGCGCAACGCCCGCTGGGCCGGGGTGCCGTTCCGGCTGCGCTCCGGCAAGGCGCTCGGCGAGCCGGCGAGGGAGATCGTCGTGCGCTTCCGGCCCGTCCGGCACGTGCCCACCGGGCTGACCGGCACCGCTGACGGAGCGATCCTGCGCTTCTCGCTGGGACCCGACCGGATGTCGCTCGAATTGAACCTCAACGCCGAGGAGGATCCCTTCGAGCTGGAGCGGGCGACCCTGTCTGCCGACCTCGGCGAAGGCGCACTCAAGGCCTACGCCGAGGTGCTCTCGGGAGTGCTCGACGGCGATCCGATGCTGGCTGTGCGCGGAGACGCGGCGGAGCAGTGCTGGCGGATCATCGCGCCGATCCTCGAGGCCTGGAAGTCCGGCGCGGTGCCGCTCGAGGAGTATGAGGCGGGCTCCGTGGGTCCGGAAGGCTGGCCGTCCGCGCGCTGATCGAGCGCTCGTCGAGCCGATGGATGCCGCGGGCGCGGCGTGTGCGGGCGACGAGGTCGGCGGGCGGGGTTACCCTCGATGAGTGACCCCCGAACTCTCCGCACGCATCGTCGCGGACTCCCGCGACCGGGTGGCGTGGTTGCGGGCGCGGTCGCGAGGGATCACTGCGACTGACGTGGCAGGGCTCACCAGTGAAAAGTCCATCGCGCGTGCGGCCGACGCCAAGCTCGGAGGCGGTCCCCGATTCGGTGGCAACGCCTATACCGATCACGGTCGGCGGCGCGAACCGGAGATCGCCGCGTGGGTCGCCGCGACCCACGGCATCCTCCCGTCGTCGGCACTCTTCCGTGCCGAGGTCGAGCACCGTCATCTCGCCACCCCCGACGGCATCGCCGTCGACCGCGCCGGACGCGTCAAGCTCGCCGAGATCAAGACGACCAACAAGGCCTTCCGCGGCATTCCGCGCACCTATCTCCGCCAGATCTGGTGGCAGCAGCATGTGCTGGGCGCGGAACGCACGCTCTTCGTCTGGGAGGAGCACGTCGACTTCTCCCCCATCCACGACGAGCCCCGCTGCATCTGGATCGACCGCGACGACCGCGAGATCGCGAAGCTCGTCACCCTCGCGACCGATCTGATAGACGAGCTCTATCGGCGCACCACCGGGCAGCAGCCGCCGACGCGCATCACGGATGCCGTGGCCAGCCGACGCGAACAGCTGCGCGAGCGCGACGCTTTCCGCGCGCTGGCGCTGGCAGACTGAGCGGACAACCCTCGACCGCGAAGGTCAGACGGTGCAGGACGCGTTGAGTCCGAGCAGCGCGATCGAGAGTCTCCGCGTCGCGGCCGGCGATACCCAGTTCGTACCCGGGAGCACGTTCGTGACCGACAGCGTCGTGGTGCTGCCGAGAAGGTTGGAGATGAGGCTGGCCAACAGCGACTGGGGCACGTTCGCCGTGTAGGTGTACAGCCCGCCGACCGGTCCGGTCGCCGTGATGTTCGCCGCGGGGATCGTCCCCGTCGTCGTGCCGGACGTCGCAGTCAGCCGCACGTTGGCCGCGACGTACGGCGAGGTCCACGTGATGGTGACACTCTGGAAGACACCCAGAACGTTGTTGGCGACCGTGCAGGCCGTGATGACGGGTGTCGCGAGGGCCCCCGCGGTGAAGGTCGTCGACGATGCATAGTCGGGGTCGGTGAACCGCGCTTCGGTGAGCTGCGCGGAGGGGAGCACCGCGACGCCGGCCAGCACCGAGAGACCGACCGCGCCGGCCAGCACCCGACGCTTCCTCCGCGTGATCATTCGCTCACCGTCTCATCCCGGTCGGCGCGTCGACGTCGAAGGATCGCCGTCATGCCGCCTGCCACGACCAGCACAGCGCCTGCCCAGAGCGCCCCGGGCACCGCCTGCGACAGCCCCGTCGTGGCGAGGCCGCCGTCCGGCCCGATCACCGCGCTCTCCCCAGCCCCCTGCGCGTGCACCCGGATGTCGGTGCTGCCTCCGAGGTCGGCGGGATCGAGCGTGATGGCGAGTCGCAGATACACGACCGCCGTGTCGGCGATCTCCGTGAGCGCCACCTCGGTGCCGTCACGGGGAATGCTCCAGTCCGATCGCAGAACGGTCGCACCGCCCGGGCAGTTCCCTCCCTTCCAGGCATCGGCGCAGCGGGAGACATCGAGGACCAGCGTCGCCGATCCGCGTGCGCTCACGCCGATGCGAACGACGCCCGGATCGGGCGCTTCTGCGCTCACCTCCACGTCCCACTGCACCGGCACCCCCGGCAGCAATCGGGACGCGGCATCCCAGTCCGCGACCGACACGAGCCGCAGCACCTCGCCCTGGATCACCTGCGTTGTCGGTGCCGCCGAGGCCGCCGACGGCATCAGAAGCGTCGCCGCGACGGCCACGGCAGCAGCCCCGGTGGCGAGCCTTGTTCTCATCCGGCACCACCCGTCGGTTCTGGCCGTGATCGACGGCCGGATCGCGGCCAGAAGGCCCACACGACGAGCACCGTGGCGCCGACCGTGAGAGCGCCGAGGACCACGGGATTACCCATGCCGGCGATGAGCATTGCGATGCCGGGAATCGAGAACAGGACGATCCGCACCGAGGTCACGGCGTAGGGGAACGGGTCGTCCGAGGCATTGGCGTCGCCGCGCATGGTGATGACGCGCTCCTCTGCATTCCTCCCCGGCTCGGTCGACGTCACGCGGTGCGTCACCGGAAGCTCACCGGCGCGGTCCACGGTCACGACGTCGCCGATCGCGATCTCGCTCGCCGGGATGCGCTGCACGACAGCGACGGACCCGGCGGGAATCGTCGGCGACATCGAGCCGGTGCGGAACATGATCAAGGTGATCTGCGCGGTGAGGGCCAGGACCACCAGCACGATGCAGATCACTCCTCCCACTGCGGCTATCCACAGCAGCATGTCTCCGACGGCCCGTCCGACGCCGCGAGCCGGCGTGCGGGTTTCCGATGCGGAGGCGACCGCGGGCGCGCCCGACGAGACAGGCTGCTCGCGCAGACTGCGTCTCGTCTCCGGCGTCGTCATGTCGTCCTCCCTCGTCTCCGCGTCGACCGCTACGGGGCGGACGAGGTCCCGAGCACCTGCCATGTCTGCGTCATCGTCAGCGACTGCGCGGCGTTGGCGGCGGTCAGCGGCAGCGTCACGGCGACGCAGTAATTGACCTGGTTACCGCCGTTGGCGAGAACGGCCTGCGTCGCCGCGCCGTTCGCGGTCAGTGCGGAGCCGTCCGCGACCACGGCCGTTCCGCCCGGATACGTCGTGGAGTTGCACGCTGTCCCCGAGATGGTGCGGACTCCGTAGGTCAGATGCGTCGCGAGTCCGGTGCCGCCCGGGGTGCCCGCATTCCACTGCAGGGCCCCCGCGATCGACGGATTCGTGGTCTTCACGCTGAACAGCGCATACGTCGTCGTCCCCGGAGCCATGGCGGTCGGCGCCGCGACGAAGGTCAGCGCTGCCGCCGTGGCGGTGGTCGCGTGACTGGTGAACGTGTTGCCGTCGGCGGCACCGACGATGTCGAACCTTCCTGCCGTGAAGGTCGCCGTCGCATACTCGGAGTCGTTCCACGCGGCCAGCGTCGCAGCCGACCCGATGCCGAGCACCAGGCCGCCCGCGAGCACCGCTCGTATCCGGCGGGAGCGCAGTCGCTTCTTCTCCCGCACGCCTCTGCGGGTGTCCATGTCGGGCTCAGCTCGTGGAGGTGGCTTCGAACTGCCAGGTCGCCGTGGTCTCGAGCCCCTGCTCGAGGGCGGCATCGGCGGTCACCGCGAAGCACAGCTGCACGGCCGTCCCCGGATCTGTCGTGGGCGCTCCCGCCGTGAGCGTCATCTCCGTGACGCCGGCCTGGGCGTCGAGCGTCGCTCCCGTCGCCACGGGCGTCCCGGTCGCGGTGGTGTCGTCGCAGGTCGCGCCGGGGGCGAGCTGGTAGATCGAGTACGAGAGGTGCTCGGAGTTCGATGACACTGCGGGGTCCGCCGTCGTTCCCACGGCTTCCAGCGTCGCTCCGGTCGTGGTGTCTGCGGCGAGCCGCACCCAGAAACCGGCGTAGACCGAGTCACCCGGAGACATGTTGTCGACGATGCCCGCCGGGAGGTCGAAGGCGAGCGCGGCCGCCGTGTCACCGTCCTCGACGTTGTGGTCGCTGTAGTTCGCGTCGACGTCGCCGGCGATGGATCCTTCGAGGTTGAACGATCCTGCGGTGAACGTGCCCGTCGCGAATTCGGAGTCGTTCCACGCGGCGAGCGTGACTGCGACGCCCACACCGAGAACGAGTCCGCCCGCAAGCACCGCGAGAATCTTGCGTCGATTGTCTTTCTTGACCATGGTCGGTTCCCCCTCAGGAATCGCTACCGCGCGAACATCTGGGGATGGCCTCACCTTTGAGGCCGAATCCGCGTCGGACATTCCAGTCTCATCGACCGAACCTCGGGAGACGAACGAATGCGCGCAGGATCGCGGATCACAGGGCGCAGACGATATCGATTCGATCTCGGGCGTCAGGTCTGCAGCACGCGGCGCGCTTCCGCCGCCACCTCGGCGGCGATCGTGTCGAGCAGCTCGGAGCGCAGGTTCCACTGCTGCCAGTACAGCTGCACGCGCAGGGTCGGCCCGCCGAGCCGGACCAGTCCCGGCGTCTCCTGCAGCCGCGGGAGCATCCCCCACCCGAGGCCGAGCTGCACCGCCACAGCGTAGTCGTGCGACGCGGGGACGTAATGGCGCGGCACGCCCTGATGCGCCACGCTCTGAGCGCGCAGCCACTCGTGCTGGAGGGTGTCGCGGCGATCGAAGTCCACGAACGGTGCCCGGGACAGCGCGGCGTCATCGACACCGTCCGGGAACCAGCGTTCCGCGAAGCCGGGGGCCGCCATGGCCCGGTACTCGATCACTCCGAGGGGTGCGACCGAGCACCCGGCCACCGGGGTCTCCTCGCTCGTGACCGCAGCCATCACCGTGCCCGACTCGAGCAGCCGGGCAGTGAAGTTCTGATCGTCGCGGTGCAGATCGAAGTCGATGTCGTGCGCCGCGGAGAGCCGCGCGAGCGGAGCGAGGAACCAGGTCGCCATCGAGTCGGCGTTCACCGCGAGCGGGACGATCGTGCGCCGTGCTCCGGCGCCATCGTCGATGCCGACGCCGGCCAGCGCGTCGTGCTCGAGCAGAGCGATCTGTCGCGCGAGGCGCACGACCGCCTCGCCCGCCTCTGTGAGCGTCGCGGGTTTCGTGCGGACCACCAGGATCCGTCCGAGTTGCTGCTCGAGCGTCTTGAGACGCTGGCTCACGGCAGAGGGCGTGATCCGCAGACGTCGGGATGCCGCGTCGAGCGTCCCCTCATCGGCGACGGCGGCGACAGTGGCGGCCAGTTCCGGATCGATCCTCACATAAGTGATGCTAATGGTTCGGTAGGAATCCTCGCTGGTGCTGTCGCTCGCGCGTTTCTACCCTGGACACATGCTCTCCCTCCTTGCCGGCCTCGGCCTCGGCCTCTCGCTGATCATCGCGATCGGCGCCCAGAACGTGTTCGTGCTGCGGCAGGGCATCCGCCGGGAGCACGTGCTCGGCGTCGTCGTGATCTGCGCCGTCTCCGACGCTGTCCTGATCATCGCCGGGGTGGCAGGACTCGGCTTCCTGATCGCAGCCGCGCCGTGGCTGGTCGTCGTCGCGCGTTGGGCTGGAGCGCTGTTCCTGTTGACCTACGGCCTGTTGGCCGCCCGTCGCGCCTGGCGCGGCGGGGAAGCGGGGCTGGAGACAGCGGATGCCGTGGGCGCATCGGCATCCGCATCCGCCGATCCCGCGTCCGGCAGGCCGACATCGACGCTCACCCGCACGCGACTCGCGCCGGTGGTGCTCACGGTTCTCGCGATCACCTGGCTCAACCCGCACGTCTACCTCGACACGGTCCTGATGCTCGGGTCGATCGCCGCCACGCATGGAGAGGATCGCTGGCTGTTCGCGGCCGGAGCGGTCGCCGCGAGCATCCTATGGTTCACCGCCCTCGGCTTCGGCGCCCGGTACCTGGGTCGCTGGCTGCGCACCCCGCGGTCGTGGCGAATCCTCGACGCGGTGATCGCCGTGGTGATGATCACGATCGCCGTGAGCCTCGTGCTCCCGGTACTGGGCGGCTGACGGCGCCCGCCCGGCCTTGGGTCACGCGCCGTCGAGGGGACGCATGATGCGGGTCAGGAAGCGCTGCGTGCGCTCGTGCTGCGGAGAGGTGAAGAGCTGAGCGGGCGCTCCCTGCTCCACGACGACGCCGTCGTCCATGAAGAGCACGTGATCCGCCGCCTCCCGGGCGAAGCTCAGCTCGTGGGTGACGACGGCCATCGTCCACCCCTCGTCGGCGAGCTCCTTGATGACGACGAGCACATCCCCCACCAGCTCCGGGTCGAGCGCGCTCGTCGGCTCGTCGAACAGCAGCAGGTCGGGCCTGAGCGCGAGCGCCCGTACGATGCCGACACGCTGCTGCTGCCCGCCGGACAGCTGGTGCGGACGAGCATCCGCTTTGTCGCTCAGCCCCACGCGCTCGAGCAGGACGAGCGCCTCGGCGACGACCTCGTCCTTCGGGCGCCCCTGCACGCGCCACGGCCCCTCGATCACGTTCTGGAGCACGGAGAAGTGCGGGAACAGGTTGTGGTGCTGGAACACCATCGCCGATCGGTCGCGTAGCGCGAGGCGCCGCCGCTTCGCATCCCGAGCACTCACACCCGGAGCCCCGAAGTCGACATCCGGGCCGCCGTCGACCGTGATCGTGCCGGCATCCGGCGTCTCGAGCCCGTTCAGCGCACGCAGCACCGTCGTCTTGCCGGAGCCGCTCGGCCCGATGAGCACGACGACCTCGCCGCGGTGCAACGTCAGGTCGATGCCACGGAGCACCTCGTTGTGGCCGAAGCTCTTACGGATTCCTCGTGCGGTGAGCAGCGGTTCCGCGGTCGACGCGGGCGCGGGGTCAGTGAGCGACATGGCGGTCGAGCCTCCTCTCCAGCGCACTCTGCCCGAAGGAGAGCACGAGGCACAGCAACCAGTACACCAGCGCTGCCGCGAGATACAGCACCATGAACTCATAGGTGGTCGAGGCGATCTGCTGCGCCACCTTGAAGAGCTCAGTCACGAGGATCAGCGACGTGAGCGAGGTATCTTTCACCAGCGAGATGAAGGTGTTGGACAGCGGTGGCACCGAGACCCTGGCCGCCTGGGGCAGGATCACGCGCGTGAGCGTGTGCGTGCGGTTCATGCCGACCGTGTAGGCCGCCTCCCACTGCCCCTTCGGCACCGACAGGATGGCGGCCCGCACGACCTCGGCACCGTAGCCGCCCACGTTGAGCGACAGTGCGATGATCGCACTCGGCCAAGGATCGATCGTGATGCCGATCGAGGGCATGCCGTAGAAGATCACGAACAGCTGCACCAGCAGCGGCGTCCCTCGGATGACCGAGATGTAGAACCGCGCGACTCCCGACACGACCGGATGCACCGATATCCGCATCAGTGCGATCCCGATCGCGATCAACAATCCCAGCGCGAACGATGCCAGCGCGAGCGGCACCGTCGCCGTCACCCCCGCCAGGGCGATCGGCCCGAGCGAGTCGAGGAACAGCTGCCAGGGGGACTCCATGGGTTACTGGGTGACGTCTTCGCCGAAGTACTTCTCGCTGATCTCGGCCAGGGTGCCGTCGGCGCGGAGCTCCTCGAGCGCGGCATCCACGGCTTCGACGAGGCTCTCCTTGTCCTTGGTGACGACGAAGGCCTGCTCCCCCGCCTCGTCGGTCTCCGCAGCGATCTTCAGACCCGACGGGCTGTTGGTGGTCTCGTAGTCGAGGAAGGTCAGCTTGTCGTTGATGGTCGCGTCGACGCGCCCCTGGCGCAGCAGCTCGACAGCCTGGGCCCAGCCCTCGACGCCCTCGACGTTGGCGCCCGACTCCTTGGCGAGATCGTTCCAGTTGCTCGTGAGCGACTGCGCGGTGGTCTTGCCCGAGAGGTCGGCGAACGACGAGATCGAATCGTCATCCTCCGCCACCACGATCACGCCAGGAGAGACGGTGTACGGCGCACTGAAGAGGTACTGCTCCGTGCGTTCGTCGTTGATCGTGACCTGGTTCGCGATCACGTCGAAGCGGCCGGCGTCGAGGCCGGCGAAGATCGCGTCCCACTGCGTCTCCTCGAACTTCACCTCGAGGTCGAGCTTGTCGGCGACGGCTTCGATGATCTCGACGTCGTAGCCGGTCAGGTCTCCGGCGCCGTTGTCGTCGTGGAAGCTGAACGGGCGGTACGTGCCTTCGGTCGCGACCGTCAGCGTGCCATCCTGCACGAGACCGAAGTCGGATGCCGATCCGCTGTCGTCTCCCGCGCCGGACTCCTCCGGTGCGCTCGAGCCGCTGCAGGCGGTGAGTGCTGCGGCCGTGAGAACGAGTGCCGTGGCGGCGATGAGGCGACGAGACATGGAGAACCCTCCTGGGGTGCGGTGTGCGCAGTGCTGTGGCGCGGTGATGGAACCCATCCACAGTACGCGCCGATGCTGTGTCTGCTGCATCGGATGACGTCGGATTGCGGATGGCGTGAACGCAGAAACGCCCCCGCGCGAGGCGGGGGCGTTTCTCCTTGGTGGGTCGCTGAGCTTGTCGAAGCGTCAGATGGCGTTGACGTCCAGCGGGATGCCGGGGCCGAAGGTGGTCGACACCGCACCCTTCTGGATGTAACGGCCCTTCGAGCTCGACGGCTTGAGGCGGACGATCTCCTCGAGCGCTGCGCCGATGTTCTCGTTCAGCTGCTCGGCGGTGAAGGATGCCTTGCCCACGACGAAATGCACGTTGGCGTGCTTGTCGACGCGGAACTCGATCTTTCCGCCCTTGATCTCCTCGACGGCCTTGGCCGCGTTCGGGGTCACGGTGCCGGTCTTCGGGTTCGGCATCAGGCCACGCGGACCCAGCACCTTTCCGAGACGACCGACCTGGCCCATGAGCTCCGGGGTGGAGACCGCGGCGTCGAAGTTCGTCCAGCCGTCGGCGACCTTCTGGATGAGCTCGGCGCCACCGACCTCGTCGGCGCCTGCGGCGATCGCGGCCTCAGCGGCCGGACCCGTCGCGAACACGATGACGCGGGCGGTCTTGCCGGTGCCGTGCGGGAGGATGACGGTGCCGCGCACCATCTGGTCCGCCTTGCGGGGGTCGACGGCGAGCTTCAGCGCGACCTCGACGGTCGAGTCGAACTTCGCGGAGCCGGTCTCCTTCGCGAGGGCGACAGCCTCGGACGGGGTGTAGAAACGGTCTGCCTCGATCTTCTCGGCAGCAGCGTTGTATGCCTTGGACTTAGCCATGATTATTCTCCTCAGCCCTCGACCGTGATGCCCATGGAACGGGCAGTGCCGGCGATGATCTTCGAGGCGGCCTCGATGTCGTTAGCGTTCAGGTCGGCCTGCTTGGTCTCGGCGATCTCGCGGACCTGGGCCTTGGTGATCTTCGCCACCTTGACGGTGTGCGGGGTCGCGGATCCCTTGGGGATTCCGGCGGCCTTCTTGATGAGCTCCGCGGCGGGCGGGGTCTTCAGGATGAACGTGAAGCTGCGGTCCTCGTAGACGGTGATCTCGACGGGGATGACGTTGCCGCGCTGCGACTCGGTCGCGGCGTTGTACGCCTTGCAGAACTCCATGATGTTGACGCCATGCTGACCGAGCGCGGGCCCGATCGGCGGCGCCGGGTTGGCTGCACCTGCCTTGATCTGGAGCTTGATCAGGCCGGTCACCTTCTTCTTCGGTGCCATTCTCTTTCCTTTCGTCGAACCGGATGCCGAGGCGATCCGTTTCTCCCACGGACCCGGCATCTCCGGGTCGTGGTCGTCTGCGCACGCCGAAGCGCCGCACAAACCACACAAGTCTACCCGATCAACCGGAGCATCACCGACCCGGCCCCTTCTGCGCGAGCGATCTCTTTCTGAACGTCCGAAAAGGGGTGGCTCGCGCAGAAGGGGGCCGCTCGGCGACCATGGGCGAACGCGAGAACGGCCGCCCCGAAAGGGACGGCCGTTCCTGCGAAAAGGGCTATCAGACCATCTTGGTGACCTGGTCGAACGACAGCTCGACCGGGGTCTCGCGCTCGAAGAGCGAGACGAGCACGGTGAGCTTGCCGCTCTCCGGCTTGATCTCGCTGATCGAACCGGGAAGACCCGCGAACGAGCCCTCCTTGATCGTGATGGTCTCGCCGACCTCGAAGTCGACCTCGGCGGGCAGCGGACGAGCGACGGCCAGGCCGCCCTTCGACGCGATGTTCTTGGCGGTCGGCACGTCCTTGACCTCGACGAGGGACTTCAGCATGTTGAAGGCCTCTTCGAAGCGCAGCGGCGTCGGGTTGTGGGCGTTGCCCACGAAGCCGGTGACGCCCGGCGTGTGGCGCACGACCGACCAGGTGTCTTCCGTGAGCTCCATGCGCACGAGCACGTAGCCCGGGATGCGCACGCGGGTGACCATCTTGCGCTGGCCGTTCTTGATCTCGACCACGTCTTCCATCGGGACCTCGATCTGGTAGATCTCGTCCTCGACCTCGAGCGTCGACTTGCGCTGCTCGATGTTGGCCTTCACCTTGCGCTCGAACCCGGCGTAGGAGTGGATGACGTACCACTTGCCCGGGAGCATGCGCAGGTCCATGCGGAAGGCCTCGTACGGGTCCTCCTCGGCGTCCTCATCCTCGTCGGATGCGCCTTCTTCGGACCCTTCGGTTTCTTCAGCCTCGACGACTGCCGCGACGGGGTCATCGGAGTCCTCGACCGCCGGGCGGTCTTCCTCGCCGTTGACGTCGGGACCGTCGTAGGGGGTGACCTCGTCGGCCGCGGCAGCTTGCTGCTCGGCGGTCTCCTCGGCCACGGAATCGTTGAGGACCTCTGCGGCAGCTTCAGTCTCAGCCGCTTCGTCCAGGTTGAGAGCGTCGTTCACGATCGCGTCTGCCTCCGGGTCGTCGATGTCGATGTCGATGTCTTCCACGACGTCATCTTCTGCGTCCTCGTCTTCGACGTGGACGGCGACGTGCTCGGCTGAGGTGACCGAGAGCTCCTCCGCGGCGAGGACGTTGCCCTCCTGGGCCTCGTCCTCCTCGCTGGACTGCTCTGCGGCGGTCGCCCAGTCGGCGTCGTCGGAATATCGTTCAGACACGTTGCTTCTTCTCCATAGCTGCGGCGCGAGCCGCGGGCGTCATCAGTCGGGGATTCCGAACACCCAGTGGGTCACGAAGGCGAAGAACGTGTCCAAGCCGTAGACGATGCCCATGACGATCAGAACGAAGACGAGCACCACACCGGTGAACTTGAACAGCTCCTTGCGCGTCGGCGTGACGACCTTGCGGAGCTCGGCGATGACCTGGCGGATGAACAGGGCGATACCCCCGAAGAAGCCGAGCTTCTTCTCACGCGTACCGCCGGCCGCGACCAGCTCGCCGCGAGGGTCTTCCTGATCCATCCTGAATGTACCTTTCGTGTGTCAGCGTTGCGCTGACGCGCAGGGCGGACAGGAATCGAACCTGCAACCTGCGGTTTTGGAGACCGCTGCTCTGCCAATTGAGCTACCGCCCTAGAGGCCTGAAGGCCTCGGGGTGCTGTCCTTACGCTGCCACCGTAACGAAGGGCGGAGACCCCAGGCACGGTGAAAGAATGCAGACAACAACTGCTGATCCAGCATACGGCATCCTCCGGACGAAGCCGAACCGGCGGCGCGTCCGGCACCATGGCAGCCGGCTCAGAACAGCTGGCGCCAGTTGGCCTTCGCGAGGTCGAGGAGCTCATCGCCGCGGCCCGACATGACCGTGCGGATCGCGTACAGGGCGAAGCCCTTGACCTGCGCGGCCTCGATCGCCGGCGGCATGGAAAGCTCCTGCCGCTCGGTCACGACGTCCAGCAGGGCGGGGCCGTCATGGTCGAGTACCTCGCGGACGGCATCCGGAAGATCCTCGCTGCGCTCGACGCGGCGCGCGAAGATTCCCATCGCCTCGGCGATGGCCGCGAAGCTCGGATTCTCGAGACCCGTGCCATAGGTCACGAAGCCTGCTGCCTTCATCTCCAACTCGACGAAGTTCAGCGAGGCGTTGTTCACGACGATCGTCTTCACCGGCAGCTCGTTCTGCGTGAGGGTGAGCAGCTCGCCGAGCATCATCGAGAGTCCGCCGTCGCCGGCGAGCGCGACCACCTGACGGTGCGGATGCGCGACCTGCGCGCCGATCCCGTGCAGCAGTGCGTTCGCCATCGAGCCATGGGTGAACGAGCCGATCAGCCGGCGCTCCTTGGTCATCGTCAGATAGCGGGCCGCCCACACCGTGGGCGAGCCGACGTCGGCCGTGAAGATCGCGTCATCCGTCGCGTACTCGTCGAGGAGTCGGGCGAGGTACTGCGGATGGATCGGGCGCGTGCCCTTCGCGGGGACCGCGAGCTCGTCGAGCTTCGCCCGCGTCTTGCGGTAGTGGGCCGTGGCGTCGTCGAGGTGGCCGCGGTCGTCGCGCTCGGCGAGCCGCGGGATGAGAGCCTCGGCAGTGGCGCGCACGTCTCCGACGAGCCCCAGATCGAGCGGATGCCGCTTGCCGAGCTGCGAACCGCGGATGTCGACCTGGATCGTGGTCGCGTCCTCCGGGTAGAACTGCTCGTAGGGAAAGTCGCTGCCGAGCACGAGGAGCGCATCGGCCGCCTCCATCGCGCGGTAGCCCGAGGCGAAGCCTAGCAGGCCCGTCATCCCGACATCGAACGGGTTGTCGTACTCGATGAACTCCTTGCCGCGGAGCGCGTGCACGATGGGGGCGGCGAGCCGATCGGCCAGGGCGACGACCTCGTCGTGCGCCCCTTCGACACCGGCGCCGGCGAGAATGGTGACCTTCTTCGCGGCGTTCAGCAGCGTGGCTGCTCTCTCCAGTTCGGGACCACTCGGCACGATCACGGGACGAGCACGCTCGATCACGACCGCGCGGTCATCCGCGATCTCGGCGAGGGCGACATCGCCCGGGATGACGAGCACGGCGACGCCGCGCTGTTCGATCGCGGCCCGCATCGCGATCTCCATGAGCCTCGGCATCTGCTGAGGGTCAGCGACGTATTCGACGTACACGCTGCACTCGCGGAACAGCTCCTGCGGATGCGTCTCCTGGAAGTAGCCCGTGCCGATCTCGGTCGTCGGGATGTGCGCGGCGATCGCCAGCACCGGCACGCGCGAGCGGTTCGCGTCGTAGAGGCCGTTGATGAGGTGCAGGTTGCCCGGGCCGCAGGAGCCTGCGACGACGGCGAGTTCGCCCGTGGTGGCGGCATCCGCGGCGGCAGCGAAGGCGGCGGCCTCTTCGTGGCGAACGTGCACCCACCGGATCGTGCCGTCTTTGCGGAGGGCATCCGTGAACCCGTTGAGGGAGTCTCCGGGGAGCCCGTAGACCCGTTCGATCCCGTTGGCGTGCAGAGTCTTGACGATGTTCTCAGCGACGGTGGCCATGCTTCGACCCTACGCCCGTGCCGAGGCTGTGGATCGAGCCTTTCGTCTCGCCTGCGGCTCGCTCAACGACCGGAGCACCAGGTCGTTGAGCGAGGAGCGGAGCGACGAGACGAAACGCTTCGAACTCAGCCGATGCGGATGAGCTTCTTGTTCACGAACTCGTCCGCGGCGAGGTGGCCCAGCTCGCGGGCCGTGCCGCTGCGCTTGACGCCGCCGAAGGGCAGCTCGGGACTGTCGGCGAGCACCAGGTTCACGTAGACCATCCCGGCCTCGATCTTGTCGGCGACGCGCTCCGCCTGGGCGGCATCCGTCGTGAAGACATAGGAGCCGAGGCCGAAGGTCGTGTCGTTCGCCAGGTCGACAGCAGCGTCCTCGTCGGCGACGCGGTACACGACCGCCGCCGGCCCGAACAGCTCCTCGCGGTAGACGTTCATCGCCGGCGTGACGTCCGCGAGCACCGTCGGCGCGAAGAACGCGCCCTCGCGCGTGCCGCCCGTCAGCAGCGTCGCGCCCTGCTCGACGGCCTGATCGATCTGCTTCTGCAGGTTCTCGGCAGCGGTCTCGGACGACACCGGACCGAGCACCGTGTCGTCGAGCGTCGGGTCGGTGGCCTCGACCGCAGCCATCGCCGCCGTGAACTTCTCGACGAACGCGTCGTACAGGTCGTCGACGATGATGAAGCGCTTGGCGCCGTTGCACGCCTGCCCGTTGTTGTCGAGACGTGCGTCCACGCCCGCCTGGACGGTGGCATCGAGGTCATCGGTCGAGAGCACGATGAACGGGTCGGATCCGCCGAGCTCCAGCGCGACCTTCTTCAGGTTGCGTCCGGCGACCTCTGCGACCGCCGCGCCCGCCCGCTCGGAACCGGTGAGAGACACGCCCTGCACGCGCGGGTCGGCGATCATCTTGGCGATCTGATCGTTCGTCGCGAGCACGTTCTGGTAGGCACCGGGAGGGAATCCGGCCTCGTCGTAGATCGCGGCGATCGCGGTCGACGACTCCGGGCACTGCGGTGCCGGCTTCAGCAGGATCGTGTTGCCGACGATCAGGTTCGGCGCCGCGAAACGCACGATCTGGTACGCCGGGAAGTTCCACGGCATGATCCCGATCAGCGGCCCGAGCGACGAGCGGCGGATGATCGCCGTGCCGTCGCCGAGGATGGCGATCGGCTGGTCGGCCATGATCGCCTCGGCCTGGTCGGCGTAGTACTCGGCGATGTCGGCGGCGAAGTCGACCTCGCCCAGCGCGGCCTCGCGCGGCTTGCCCATCTCGCGCACGAAGATGTCGGCGAGCGCCTCGCGGTGCTCGCGGTGCAGCTCCGCGACCCGGCGCACGAGGGCCGCGCGCTCGGCGACGGTCGACAAGCGCGACCATCCGCGGTGCGCCTGGTCGGCGGCCGCGACGGCCTCGTCGATCTGGGCATCCGTGAACGTGTCGAAGGACGCCAGGGTCTCTCCGGTGGCGGGGTTGATGACGGCGTAATCGGTCATGTTTCGTCCTTTCTATCGTTGCGCGGTCGTTGAGCGAGGAGCGAAGCGACGAGACGAAACGCGGTGACGCGGGCGCGTTTCGTCTCGCTTCGCTCGCTCAACGACCGGAAGGTCATCAGGAGACGGGGATCAGCGTGTACTTGGTGGACAGGTACTCGTGGATGCCCTCGAAACCGCCCTCACGCCCCACGCCGGACTGCTTCACGCCGCCGAAGGGTGCGGCCGCGTTGGACACCACTCCCACGTTGAGACCCATCATGCCGGTCTCGAGCCTGTCGATCATCCGCTGGCCGCGCTGCAGGTTCTCGGTGAAGACGTACGAGACCAGGCCGTACTCGGTGTCGTTGGCGAGGTGCACGGCCTCTTCCTCGGTCTCGAAGGTCGCGATCGCGAGCACCGGTCCGAAGATCTCCTCGCGGAGGATCGCCGATCCGGGCACGACGTCGGTCAGCACCGTCGGCTGGTAGAACGAGCCGGTGCCCTCGAGCGCCTTGCCGCCGGCGAGGAGCTTCGCCCCACGATCGACAGCGTCTCCGACGAGTTCGCCGGCCTTGGCGACCGCGTCCTCATCGATGAGCGGGCCGATCGCCACGTCATCCTCGGTACCGCGGCCGATCTTCATGCCGTTCACGCGCTCGGTGACCTTGCGCGCGAACTCCTCGGCGACGGATGCCTGCACGATGAAGCGGTTCGCCGCCGTGCAGGCCTGACCGATGTTGCGGAACTTCGCCAGCAGCGCGCCCTCCACGGCCTTGTCGAGGTCGGCATCCTCGAAGACGACGAACGGCGCGTTGCCGCCGAGCTCCATCGACACGCGCAGCACACCTTCGGCGGCCTGGGCGATGAGCTTGCGGCCGACCTCGGTCGAGCCGGTGAACGACAGCTTGCGCAGCCGCGGGTCGGCGATGATCGGCCCGGACAGGGCGCTGGACTTCGACGTCTGCACGACGTTGACGACACCGGCCGGAAGACCCGCCTCTTCCAGCAGCTTCGTGAAGAACATGGTCGTCAGCGGCGTGAGAGCCGGAGGCTTGATCACGACGGTGCAACCGGCCGCGAGAGCCGGCGCGATCTTGCGGGTCGCCATCGCGAACGGGAAGTTCCAGGGGGTGATGAAGAACGACGGACCGACCGGACGCTGCGACACGACCATGTTGCCGGTGCCCTCGGGGTTGATGCCGTAGCGACCGCTGATGCGCACGGCCTCCTCGCTGAACCAGCGCAGGAACTCGCCGCCGTAGCCGACCTCGCCGCGCGCCTCCGCGAGCGGCTTGCCCATCTCGAGCGTCATGAGAAGCGCGAGGTCCTCCTTGTGCACCTGCACGAGGTCGAACGCCCGGCGGAGGATGTCGCTGCGCACCCGCGGAGCGGTCGCCGCCCACGAGTCCTGCGCGGCGACGGCCGCGTCGAGCGCGCGCTTGCCGTCGGCGGGAGTCGCATCCGCGATCGTGCGGATGACCGCTCCGGTGGCCGGGTCCTGCACGTCGAAGGTTCCGCCGGTCTCGGCATCCGTCCATTCGCCGCCGATGAAGAGGCCGGTGGGGATGCTGTCGAGCAGAGCCTGCTCGGTCTGAGTGCTCATGGGTTCTCTTTCTGTGGGAGGAGTGCGGGGTCAGCGACGGCTCGCCGGAGCTTCCATGCCGAGGGTCTCGCCGCGGAAGAACGCCGGGCGCTTGATCCGCTGCCAGATCATGATGACCACGCCGACCAGGATGATCGTGACGCCGAGGACGAACACGAGCCCGAGGCCGCCGATGCTCGATCCGCTGCCGTACTCCGGGTCCATCGAGTCGATCAGCGTGGTCACGAACAGCACGGCCAGGATGCCGCCGCCGACGAGCGGGAACAGGAACGTGAAGAAGAAGCTGCGCGCCGAGTCGAACCACTGCTTGCGGAAGTACCAGACGCACGCGAACGCGGTGAGCCCGTAGTAGAAGCAGATCATCATGCCGAGCGACAGGATCGTGTCGGTGAGGACGTTCTCGCTGATCAGGCGCATGACGGCGTAGAACGCCGAGGCGACGACCGCGGCGACGATGGTCGCGTAGCCGGGGGTGAAGAACCGCGGGCTCACCGTGGCGAACTTCGGCGGCAGAGCGCCGTAGTGCCCCATCGCCAGCAGCGTGCGCGCAGGGCCGACCGCGGTCGACTGCAGCGAGGCGGCCGAGCTGGAGAGCACCGCGAGCGACACGAGGAACGCGAGCGGTCCGAGCACCGGATCAGACAGGGCGAAGAACACGTTGGCGGAGATGTCCTCGTTCGCGAGGCCCAGCGCACCGGTGCCGACACCGGCGAACATGATGAGGCCGATCGCGAGCAGCAGGTACAGGCTGACGACGACGAGCACGGTGACCACGGCGGCCCGTCCCGGCGTGCGGTCGGGGTCCTTCGTCTCCTCGTTCATGGTGAGGACGACGTCCCAGCCCCAGAAGATGAAGATCGAGAGCGAGAGTCCGGCGGCGAAGGCGCTGAACGACGGAACCTCGAACGGGTTGAACCACGACCAGGAGAAGGC
Organism: Microbacterium sp. SA39; assembly: GCF_000967865.1. Classification (GTDB taxonomy): domain Bacteria; phylum Actinomycetota; class Actinomycetes; order Actinomycetales; family Microbacteriaceae; genus Microbacterium. Next base: position 170,969 of record NZ_JXRU01000034.1, on the reverse strand, counting down.
CGTCGGCTCCGGCGCCTCGCCCGAGACCGCCTTGATGATCGCGACGACGGCGAAGACGACCAGCACCACGAGCTGGAAGCTCACCAGCACGTACTGGAACTTCTGCGTCGTCTGCATGTCGCGGTACGACACGAGGGTCGCGCCGAGCATGAAGAGGAGGCAGACGATGACGTTGATGAAGGGGTTGAACGCGAGGTCCGCGATCTCGGGGTTGCCCGTGAGCTGAGCGATCAGCAGGAAGAGGAACTCGACCGCGATGCCGGCGAGGTTCGACAGCACGATGACGGTCGCGGCGATGAGGCCCCACCCCGTCATCCAGCCGATCCACGGCCCGAACGCGCGCACGCCCCAGGTGAACGAGGTGCCGGAGTCGGGCATCACGCGGTTGAGCTCCCGGTAGCCGAAGGCGGTGAGGAGCATCGGGATGAAGCCGACCAGGATGATCGCCGGCACCTGGGTGCCGACCTCGGCCACGGTCGGGCCGAGCGAGGCGGTGAGCGTGTAGGCGGGGGCGATGGTCGAGATGCCGATCACCACGGCGCCGACGACGCCGACGACGCCGGCCCGCAGCCCCTTCGTGGAGATGCCGGTCGTGACGCCGGATTCGGGCTCCGTCGCCCGATTGGTGCTGCTCATCAGCGGACTCCTGCTTCAGCGCGGGTGCGCGGGACGACGATCATCGGGACGGGCAGCTCGTGCAGCATCTTCGCCGCCGTCGAGCCCAGGAACAGCCGACGCGGCTGGGCGAGCCGGCTGGAGCCGACGAGGATGACCTCGCCGGGCAGCCAGGAGAGGTTCGCGACGGCATCCTCGACACTGTCGCCCGGGGCCTTCTCGACGGCGGCGGTGCGGCCGTCGGGCAGCAGCTCCGACGCGACCGCGAGGACCTCCTGCGAGTGCTCGTCGCCGACCACGCGGATGGCGCCGGTGTCGAGTCCGGCAGGCACGTCGAACGGCACGAGCGACACCAGCCGGAGGTCGACACCGGTGTCGCCGGCAAGTGCGACGGCTTCGTCGAGCAACGCATCCGCGCCGGGACGCGTGCCCACGGCGACCGTGACGCGCGGGACGACGTGGTCGTCCTGCTGCGCCGTTCCCGCGGGGGCGAGCGCGACCGGGATGGTCGACGAGTGCAGCAGCTCGGAGGCGACGCTGCCGAGCCGGTGCCGACCCAGGATGCCGCCGCCGGCCGCGCCGACCACGATCACCCGGGCGTCGAACTCCTCGCCTGCGGCGATGAGCCCCTCGGCGAACGATTCGGCGAAGCGCACGTGACCATTGCGGGTCAGCTCCTGCGGGAGCCGGATGATCGCGTCCTCGAGCCACTTCTTGGCCTGACCGCGGATGTGCTCCTCGTAGGCGCGCTCCGGCGGGACCGCCGCACTGCGAGTGCCCTCGTTGGGGAGGACGATCACGAGGTGCAGCGTCGCGCCGAGGCTGCGCGCGAGCCGTGCACCGAGCGCCGCGGCATCCGCCCCGGTGTCCGTCGCCGTGTAGCCGACGACGATCGAGCCGGTCATCAGGCCGCGTCCTCGGCGGGACCGGCGGCGCGGATAGCGGCGACGATGTTCGAGGCGGCGAGCTGACCCATGCGGATCGCTCCGTCGACGTGCTGATATCCGGCGCCCGCGAGATCGCTGCAGGCGAAGTGGATCGGGCCGACCGGGGTACGGAGGTCCGCACCGTAGCGGTGGAGACCGCCCATGTCGAAGCTCGCGGCGTAGGCGCCGCGCGTCCACTCCTCGCTGCCCCAGTCGCTCTCGTAGTAGACGACCGGGTTCTTGGCCTGATCGCCGTAGTAGTGCGAAAGCGACTCGAGGATGCGCTGCTTGCGCTCCTCCGCCGAGAGCTCGAAGACGCCGTCGGCGTTCTCGTCGGAGACGAAGCCGACGATCGTGCCGCGCTCGTCGCCGTGGTTGGTGTTGTCGTAGGCCTCGTGGACCAGCTCATACGGGCTGAACGCGGTGGCGCTCAGCCCCTGCTCGCGCCAGAACGGCGTCTCGTAGACGGCGTGCACCTTGATCACGAAGCCCATCGACAGGTGCTGGTGCATCTGGTGCTGGCGACGCGGAAGCGGCGGCACGAACGAGATGCGGTCGTACAGCACCGGGGCGTGAGCGAGGATCGCGTATCGCGCGCTGACGGAGAGCTCGTCGGTCGTGGCCTTCACGCCGTCGGCGCCCCACTCGAGGCTCCGCACCGGCTGGTTCAGCAGCACGTCGTCGCCCAGGCGCTCGGCGAGTCGCTCCGGGACCTGCTGGAGGCCGCCGACGACGCGCTGGTCGAGGATGAAGTCGGCGTCGACGAGGTTCGAGTAGGAACCGGCGGATGCCGCCATCAGCAGCGACTGCAGCAGAGAGAAGGAGTGCGTGGGCTTGGTGAGCATCGCCGATCCGGTCGCGAACGCGAGGTTGCGCACCGCCTCGTCGTCGTCGGTCTGCGCGCGCAGCCACGCGTCCCAGGTGACCGTGTCCCATTCCTCGGCCTTCGCGTGCGCCCACGGCTTGTCGGGATCGATCTCGGCGACCATGGCGTCGAGCTTCGCGGTGATCTCGGCGATCACTGCCTCGGTCGCCGGCGACACGGGGAACATCTCCCCCGTGAAGCGGTGCGACTCGCCGTCCGGACCGACGTACACGCTGTCGCCCTCCCGGTAACGGCTGTACGTCTCGAGGCCCAGCTCTTCGATGGCATCCTTCAGCGCGTCCTGATCCGGAGAGACCCACTGGCCGCCGATCTCGAGCATCGCGCCATCGATCACGTCGGTCCAGAGGCGGCCGCCCACGCGGTCGCGAGCCTCCAGCACGGCGACCGAGAGGCCCGCCCTGCGCAGGTCGTTCGCCGCCGTGAGCCCTGCGGCTCCGGCGCCGATGATCAGTACATCGCGGGTGATCTCAGCCATGTGCAACTCCTTCGTCGGGGGTGAAGCAAGTGCCGGTCGCGACCCGGAATCCCCCGATTGAGGGTCGCGACCGGACATCGGGGGGCGTCAGGCTGCCGCGAGGGCGGCAGCCACGACGTCGAGTCCCTCGTTCAGCAGATCGTCGCCGATCGCGAGCGGAGGGAGGAAGCGGATGACGTTGCCGTAGGTGCCGCAGGTGAGCACGATCACGCCTTCGGCGATGCAGGCCTTCGCGACGGCGGCCGTGAGCGCGGCATCCGGTGCGTTGGTCTCGGGATCGACGAACTCGGCGGCGATCATCGCGCCGTGTCCGCGGATGTCACCGACGCGGGCGTCGCCCTGCTGGATCGCGGTGAGACGGTCCGTGAGGATGGTGCCGATCTCGCGGGCACGCTCGATCACGCCGTCGTTCTCGAACACGTCGATCGCGGCGAGCGCTGCCGCACAGGCGATCGGGTTGCCGCCGTAGGTGCCGCCGAGTCCGCCGGCGTGCGAGGCGTCCATGATCTCGGCGCGCCCCGTCACTGCGGCCAGCGGAAGACCGCCGGCGATGCCCTTGGCCGTGGTGATGAGGTCAGGCTCGATGCCGAAGATCTCGCTCGCGAACATGTGGCCGGTGCGGGCGAATCCGGTCTGCACCTCGTCGGCGATGAAGACGACGCCGTTCGCGCGGCACCAGTCGACGAGGGCGGGCAGGAAGCCCTCGGCCGGGACGATGAAGCCGCCCTCGCCCTGGATGGGCTCGATGATGACCGCGGCGAGGTTGTCGGCGCCGATCTGCTTCTCGAGCTGCAGAATGACGCGCGTTGCGGCCTCGGGACCGGCGAGGCCGTCGCGGAACGGGTACGACATGGGGGCGCGGTAGACCTCGGGCGCGAACGGGCCGAAGCCGCTCTTGTACGGCATCGACTTCGCCGTGAGAGCCATGGTGAGGTTGGTGCGGCCGTGGTAGCCGTGGTCGAAGGCGACGACGGCCTGGCGACCGGTGTGCTTGCGGGCGATCTTGATCGCATTCTCCACAGCCTCGGCGCCCGAGTTGAACAGGGCGCTCTTCTTGGCGAAGTCGCCGGGGGTGACGCGGTTCAGCGCCTCGGCGACCTCGATGTACGACTCGTACGGCGAGATCATGAAGCAGGTGTGGGTGAACTGCGCGGCCTGAGCGGCGACGGCTGCGGCGACCTTGGGGTGGGCGTTGCCCACGGTCGTCACGGCGATGCCGGCACCGAGGTCGATAAGGGAGTTGCCGTCGGCGTCAACGACGACGCCGCCGCCGGCGGCGACGGTCGCGACCGGCACGGTGTGACCGACACCCGCGGCGACGGCATCCGCCTTGCGCGCGAGGATCTCGGCCGAGCGCGGCCCGGGAAGTGCGGTGACCAGGCGACGCTCCTGAGGGAGCTCGGGTCCGCCGAGGGGAACTGCAACAGCTGCGGTGTCGAGGAGTGCCATGTCCGCGAGCGTACGGCGGCTCCGCACACCGCCGCACTCGCCCGCTTGTACAATATGGAACGAGAGATCGCCGCGCTGTACATCGAGAGGCGGACATGGCCATCGCCGAGGAACCCACGTTGCGCGCTCTGCTGCGCCGCCGGGACCTCGGTCTCGCACTGGTCTCGAGCGAGGGCGATCTGCCGGACAACGCGCTCGACCGTTCGCTGCGGTGGGTGCACAGCTCCGATCTCGCCGACCCCACGCCTTTCCTCTCGGAGGACCTCGCACTGCTCACCACCGGGACGCAGTTCGACGAGGCCGTCGAGATCGACACCTATGTCGGGCGACTGGCCGACCGCGGCGTGCTCGGCCTCGGCTTCGGCTCGGAGGTGCATCGCGACGGCATCCCCGACGAGCTGATCGACGCCTGCGCCGCGCGTGGGATGCCGCTTTTCGAGGTGCCGTACCGTACCCCGTTCATCGCCGTCGCCCGCGCGCATTCGGAAGCCATCGCGGCGCAGGCATACGCGCGCCGCTCCTGGGCGCTCGACACGCAGCGCGCTCTGGCCCTCGCCGCCCTCCGCCCGCACGGCCTCGACGCGACCATCGCCGAACTCGGGCGGCGCCTCGATGCCTGGGCCGGGATGTTCGACGCCGCCGGGGCGCTGCTCATCTCCCACCCCCGGGATGCGATCGGATCGGGCGTTCTCGCGGATCTCGGCGAGCGCGTGATCGAGATCCTGACGCGGGGCCTCGAGGCAGGCCACTCGCTCACGCTCGACGACCGCACCTTCACGCTGTTCACGGTCGGCCGCGGCGGACACCTGCGCGGGGTCATCGCGTTGGCGGTGGACGTGCTCGACTCCGAGGCGCGCTCCGTCGTGACCTCTGTGATCGCGATGGCCGGGCTCGCGCTGGAGCAGAGCGAGCAGCTGGCGCGCAGTCGCCGTCGTCTGCACGCCCAGCTGCTCGGCTCGCTGCTGGCCGACGACCCTGGCCTCGCCCGCCGCGTGCTCGGCGCACTCCCGCCCACCCCGGTCGTCGTCGCCGTCGCCGCGGATGCTCCCGCCGGCGCGCTCACCGACTGGTGGGAGCGCCACCGGTCGGACCACGGCACACCGTTCTTCCTCGCCGAGTCGGAGGAGGGGGTGACGCTCTGCCTCTCCGCGAGCGACGACGGCCTGCTCGATGAGGTGGCCGCGCGTTTCGGCATCCGCATCGGCGTCTCGGATCCGGAAGGCTACGACGCCTTCTCGCGCGCGCATGCCCAGGCGCTCACTGCACTCCGCCAGCACGGCGAGCGCGGCGCCGTGCGATACGCCGACACCGTGGGCTCGAGCATCCTCACCGCCCTCGCGACCGATGAGGCACGGCTCGTGGCTGAATCGCGCCTGGCCCCGCTGCGTGAGCACGACGCGCGCACCGGATCGGACCTCGAGCACTCGCTGCGCACCTGGCTGGAGCACGACGCCCGCGCGGAGTCCGCAGCCGCAGCGCTCGGAGTCCACCGGCACACACTGCGCTCGCGCATCGCCCAGGCCGGGGCGCTGCTCGGCGGCGACCTGTCGTCGTTCCCGGCGCGCGCCGAGCTCTGGACGCTGCTGCAGACCGCCAGGGACTGACGCAGCTGTAGCAACTTGCTACACTGGGTGGATGAGCAGCACGATGCCCACCCGAGTGGATGGCGACCTCTACGAGGTCGCCAAGTCGATCGGCGCCGAATCGAGTCGCAGCGCGGCACAGCAGATCAACTACTGGGCACGAATCGGTCGCGAGCTGGAAGCCTCACCGCGTGTGAGCCACCGCGAGATACGACGGGTACTCGCAGGCGAGGCGTCCTACGACGACCTCGGCGAGCGCAATCAAGCAGTGGTCCGTGCGACCTGGGACGAGCAGATCGCCGAGCGGCGCGCCCGGCTCGATCTCGCCGCCGAGTTCACGCGGGCCGGACGGAGTTGGACGGAAGCTGACGCGGAGGGACGGGCTGTCTCTCGCGGCGACAGCGCGGATTCCTGACACGTGCCCGTCCTTCATCTGCTCGCCGGGCCCAACGGTTCCGGCAAATCCACGTACGTCGACCGCATCCTGGGACCCGTGACCAGGCTGCCTTTCGTCAACGCGGATGAGATCGCGGCGAAGCGCTGGCCGGCTTCGCCCGCCGAGCACGCCTACGAGGCATCGCAGATCGCGGCGGACGCGCGTGCCGAGCTGCTGAGCGCGCAACGCTCATTCATCACCGAGACGGTCTTCAGTCATCCGAGCAAGGTCGACCTCGTCACCGAAGCGGTCGGGCGCGGATATCTCGTGCAGCTCCACGTCATGCTGGTCCCCGTCGACGTGAGTGTGGCCCGCGTCGCCGAACGCGTGAAGGTGGGCGGACACGATGTGCCCGAGCAGAAGATCCGCGAAAGGCATGTCCGCCTCTGGCACCTGATCGCGCAAGCCCGCTTCGTCGCCGATCGCGTGGAGTTCTTCGACAACAGCACCGCGACTGCGCCGTTCCGACTCGTCGCGACATACGAACACGGAGAGCCCGTAGGAGCAGTCGACTGGCCCGGCTGGGCACCGGCTGCGCTCGTCGGCTGATCCTCCGAAATCAGCGCGGCGCGTGCGCCTCGAGGAACTCGTACACGTCGGTCGTGTCCACGCCCGGGAAATTGCCGGTCGGAAGCGTGGCCAGCAAGGTGCGCGGGGTCTTCACATTCGGCCAGGAGTTCTCGCGCCACCGCTCCTCGAGTTCGGCGGGCGCCTGCCGACAGCACACCTCGACCGAGTGCTTCGAGACCCCGCGGTGCCCGGTGTCGCGCCCGACGAACCACTTCGTGTCGTCGAACCGCACCCCCACGCTCACCGAGTGCAGCCCCTCGCTCGACGCCTCGACCCTCGCCGTGCACCAGTACGTGCCGTTGCCCGTGTCGGTGTACTGGTAGTACGGGTTGAAGCGGTCGTCCTCGTCGAAGACGACCCGGCTCGTCCACCGTCGGCAGCACATCTGCCCCTCGATCGCGCCGAGGCGGTCGGTCGGGAAGTTGACATCGTCGTTCTCGTACGCCTTCGTGATCGTGCCCGATTCGTGCACCTTCAGGAAGTGCACCGGGATGTCGAGATGCCTGGTCGCGAGGTTCGTGAACCGATGCGCCGCCGTCTCGTATGACACCGAGTACGCATCGCGCAGGTCTTCGATCGAGATCGACCGCCGCGTCTTGGCATCCTTCAACGCCGGCACCACGTGCGCCTCGGGAACGAGCAGAGCCCCGGTCAGATAGTTCGTCTCCACGCGCTGGCGCAGGAACTCGGCGTAGCTGCGCGGCTCGGAATGACCCAAGATCCGACTCGACAGCGCCTGCAGCACCGCAGTGCGCGCATCGCCCTTCGCGGGCACGCTGCTCGACAGGTAGAGGCGTCCGTTCGCGAGGTCGGCGACGCTGCGGGTCGTCTGCGGCAGGTCGGGGGCGTAGTGCAGTGTGAACCCGAGGTACGCGGCGATCTCGGATGCCGATCGCTGCGTGAGGGGACCGCCCGGATGCCGGACAGCCGCGAGGATCTCAGATGCCTTGGCCTCGAGGTCGGCGAAGTGGTTGTCCTGGCGGCGCATGAGATGCCGCAGCTCGACGTTCGCGCGTCGAGCCTCTTCGGGAGTGGCCGCACGCTCATCTCGCAGCCGATCGATCTCGCCGTGCAGCGCGAGCAGCGCCTTCAGCGCGTCGGTGGGCACCGATTTTGCTATGCGGAACGGCTCGATACCCAGCGCGCGGAACGTCTGCCCCTTCATCGCGCGCTCCAGAGCGATCTCCATCGCGCTGCGCTCATCGAGCGGCTCGCCCTCGAGCAAGGCGTCGATCGTGACGCCGAGCGCCCGCGCGATGGCCTGCAGCTGGGTGAGCTTGGGCTCGCGCTTACCGGTCTCGATCATCGAGAGCTGGCTCGGCGCCCGTCCGACGGCCGCGGCGAGGTCGTCCAGCTTCATCCCCTGCGCCGTGCGCAGCTGCCGGATGCGACGGCCGATCGTGAGGGCGTCGGTGTCGTCTGCCTCAGAGAGCTGGGTCCCTGAGCTCGTCGAAGGGCTCATGGCGGCGATTCTGTCACAGAAACAGAATTTCCTGCGTTCTTCACCTCCGTTTCGGTCGGGCAAGGGCCAGAACTTCACCCAGAGTGGATGCCAAGCCACCGACTCTCATCGAGGAGAAATCATGACGAACACCGCAGGAACCACCGCACCTCGCCCCGCCGGCCTCCGCGCCGGCGACCAGGTCCAGACGGCCGCGGAGCTTCGGAAGATCTGGGAGACCGATCCGCGGTGGGACGGCGTCGAGCGCACCTACACGGCCGAGGATGTCATCCGCATCCGGGGCTCGGTCCGCGAGGAGTCGACGCTCGCCCACCGCGGTGCCGAGAACCTCTGGAACCTGCTGCACACCGAGGACTACGTCCGGGCGCTCGGCGCGTACACCGGCGGGCAGGCCGTGCAGCAGGTGCGCGCAGGCCTGAAGGCCATCTACCTCTCCGGCTGGCAGGTCGCCGCCGACGGCAACCTCGCCGGTCAGACGTACCCCGACCAGTCGCTGTACCCGGCGAACTCCGTTCCCGCCGTCGTCCGCCGCATCAACAACGCTCTGATCCGTCAGGACCAGCTCGAGCACGCCGAGGCGCTGGCGGGACAGGGTGAGATCACCCAGGACTGGCTCGCCCCGATCGTCGCGGATGCCGAGGCCGGCTTCGGCGGTCCGCTGAACGCCTACGAGCTCGCGCAGTCGCTCATCCAGTCCGGCGCCGCCGGCATCCACTGGGAGGACCAGCTGGCCAGCGAGAAGAAGTGCGGCCACCTCGGCGGCAAGGTGCTCGTGCCGACGCAGCAGCACATCCGCACCCTGAACGCCGCGCGTCTCGCGGCCGATGTCGCGGGCGTGCCGACCGTCATCATCGCCCGGACCGACGCCCTCGCCGCCGACCTGCTCACGAGCGATGTCGACGAGCGCGACCAGCAGTTCACCACCGGCGAGCGCACCACGGAGGGGTTCTACCGCATCCGACCCGGCATCGAGTCGGTCATCAGCCGCGGACTCGCCTTCGCCCCCTATGCCGACCTGCTCTGGGTGGAGACGGGCGAGCCCGACATCGAGCTCGCTCGCGAATTCGCCGCCGCGATCCACGCCGAGTTCCCCGGTAAGCTCCTGGCCTACAACTGCTCACCGAGCTTCAACTGGAAGCGGCACCTCTCCGACGCCGAGATCGCGACCTTCCAGCAGGACCTGGCCGACCTGGGCTACAAGTTCCAGTTCATCACCCTGGCCGGGTTCCACGCCCTGAACCACTCGATGTTCGACCTCGCCCGCGGCTACGCCGAACGCGCCATGAGCGCGTACGTCGAGCTGCAGGAAGCCGAGTTCGCCGCCGAAGCGCACGGCTACACCGCCACCAAGCACCAGCGCGAGGCGGGTACCGGCTACTTCGACGTCATCTCCACTGCGCTCAACCCCGACAGCGCGACACTCGCCCTCGCCGGCTCCACCGAAGCCGCTCAGTTCCATTGATCCGTTCGCGTTTCGTCTCGTCGCTTCGCTCCTCGCGCAACGACCGTTCGTTGAGCGAGCGAAGCGAGACGAAACGCACCCACGCGAAGGACTCAAGATCATGACCACTCCCACCGCTCCCCCGACCACCGCTCCGATCCCGACGACCCAGCAGGGACCGGCGATCGCGGTCACCGGGCCGATCCGCGACCGCTACGACGAGATCCTCACTCCCGAGGCGATCGCCTTCCTCACCGAGCTGCACCACCGCTTCGCCTCGCGCCGCCACGACCGGCTCGCCGACCGGATGCGTCGCCGCTTCGAGATCGGCAACGGGCACGACCCGCGCTTCCGCGATGACACCGCGCACATTCGCGAGGATGCCGGGTGGCGCGTGGCCGGCGCAGGCCCCGGACTCGAGGATCGTCGCGTCGAGATCACCGGCCCGACGGATCCGAAGATGACCATCAACGCGCTGAACTCCGGCGCGCGCGTCTGGCTCGCCGACCAGGAGGATGCCACGAGCCCCACCTGGAGGAACGTCATCGAGGGCCAGCTGTCCCTGCGCGACGCGATCCGCGGCGAGCTGAGCTTCACGAACCCCGACGGCAAGGAGTACCGCGTCACGGCGGAGCGCACTCCCACCATCGTCATGCGACCGCGCGGCTGGCACCTGCCCGAGAAGCATGTCCAGTTCATCGATCGGGCGGGCCGCCGCACGGCGGCATCCGGTTCCCTGGTGGACTTCGGGCTGTACTTCCTGCACAACGCCCAGGCGCTGATCGACAGCGGCCGCGGTCCGTACTTCTACATCGCCAAGCTGGAATCCAGCGAAGAGGCGAAGCTGTGGGACGACGTGTTCTCGTTCAGCGAGGAGTACATCGGCATCCCGCGCGGCACCATCCGGGCGACCGTGCTGATCGAGACGCTTCCCGCCGCGTTCGAGATGGACGAGATCCTCTACGAGCTGCGCGACCACTGCGCGGGCCTCAACGCCGGCCGCTGGGACTACATCTTCTCGATCATCAAGAACTACCGCGGCCGCGGCGCCCGCTTCGTGCTCCCCGATCGCAGCGAGGTCACGATGACCGTGCCGTTCATGCGGGCGTACACCGAGCTGCTCGTCCAGACCTGCCACAAGCGGGGAGCCTTCGCGATCGGTGGCATGAGCGCATCGATCCCGAACCGCCGCGACCCCGAGGCGACGGCGCGGGCGATCGAGAAGGTCGCGGCCGACAAGATGCGCGAGGCCGGCGACGGCTTCGACGGCACCTGGGTCGCCCACCCCGACCTGATCCCGACGGCTCGGGCCGAGTTCGACGCCGTGCTCGGCGACCGGCCGAACCAGGTCGACCGCCAGCGCGACGACGTGCACGTGCAGGCGCGCGATCTTCTCGATCTGCGGATCGGCAGTGCGGTGACCGATCGCGGCGTGCGCGACAACGTGTCCGTCGCGATCCGCTACCTGGAGGCCTGGCTGCGCGGACTCGGCGCGGTGGCGATCGACAACCTGATGGAGGATGCCGCGACCGCGGAGATCAGCCGGTCGCAGGTGTGGCAGTGGATCCACCAGGACCGCGTCACGCAGGAGGGCACGCCGATCACCGTCGAGCACATCGAGGGATTGATCACTCAGGTGCTGGCCCAGGCGACCCGCAGCGCCGTCGACCGGTTCGACGACGCCGCGGAGATCTTCCGCGAGGTCGCCCTGCGGGAGGAGTTCCCCGCCTTCCTGACGCTGGGGGCGTACAGCCGCTTCCTCGTCGACGAGGACTGAGCCGCTCGAGAAGCAGGAGCCCCTCGGATGCCGCGACCCGGCATGCGAGGGGCTTCTCGCGTCGCCGCAGTCGTACGCTGGATTCATGACTGACGTCTGGAACGGCATCGCCGGCGAGTTCCTCCATCTCTACCCCCGAGGGAACCGCCTCCTCGCGGTCGCCGGAGCGGATGCCGAGCGCTCGCGCCGCACGGCCGACGACCTCGCCACGGCGTTGTCGGTGGCGGGACAGAACATCGAGCGGGCGCATTCGGATGCCGGAGACGCCGCCGACCTCCGCGTCGAGACCGTCTCACCGTTTCGCGCGTCGCCGCAGGACGGCCGTGTCCTGGTCGTGTCGGGGCCGGCCGAGCTGCTGAGCGAAAGCACTCGCGGTGTGTGGAACTTCACCCTGTGGCAGATGGCGGGAGACGAGCCGCCGCACAGCGTGGCATCCGCGCTCGTCGACGTCACGGATCCCGACGCCCCGGAACGGCGAACCGCTGACTACTGCGCGCTGCCGGCATCCTTCGGTTCTTGATCCGGCCGCGCTGAGCCTCCGTGCAGTGACGCAAATCTAGATAATTATCTAGATTTGCTAGAATGGCTGGATGAAGACGATCTCCGTCGGCGACCTGCGCCAGAATCCGACCTCTGCCCTCGACGACGTCGAGCATGGCGAGACGTATTCGGTCACGCGGCACCGTCGCGAGATCGCGCGCCTGGTGCCCCCGCCTCGACGCCGCCCGACTCGCGCAGATGATCTCCGTCGCGCGATCAGCAGAACGCCCGTCGATGCGAGCTGGGCGCAAGAGGTCGCGGTGGAGCGATCCGACTTCGATGATGACCGAGACGCGTGGGACAGATGATCGCGTTGCTCGACACCAACATCCTCATCGCCTCGGATGCGGACGGCGAGGCTCCAGCCTCGTTGTCGGATTTCACCGACCTGCGGGTGAGTTCACTCAGCTGGGTCGAACTCGCGAATGGCCTCCACACCACGGCGGACCTCGCGACGTTCAAGCGACGAAGTGCTCGTCTTTCAGCCCTTCGCGAGACGTTCGGGGAGGGGATCCCCTTCGACGATCGCTGCGCGGCAGCCTACGAACGAGTGCTGGAACATCTGAGCACGCAGGGCATCTCGCCCAGGGCTCATGTCGTGGACCGAATGTTGGCGGCGACAGCTCTTGCCCACGAATTGACTCTCGTGTCGCGGGACGCGGACGTGTTCTCCGGCCTCACGGATCTCGTCTCCGTCGCGGCGCGCTGACCCCTCAGGCGAACGAGGCGGCCACCGAGTTCCGGTGGTAGTCGAACACGATGCTCGTACGCGTCGATGCGACGCTCGACTGCGCCGAGAGGTGCTCGAGCACGAACTCGCGCATCTCGGACGAATCCGCGACGGCGATGTGCAGCAAGAAGTCGTCGTCGCCGCCCAGGAAGAACACCTGGATCACCTGGGGCAGCACGCGCACGCGTTCCGCGAACTCGACGATGCTCTCTCTCCGCCCGCTCGGACGCAGCGTCACCCCGATGATCGCCTGGAGGCCGGCACCCAGCATCCGCTCGTCCACGCTCGCGTGGAAGCCCGTGATCACTCCGCGTTCGACGAGGGCGCGCAGGCGTGCGTGCGCGGTCGACGGCGCGACCCCGAGGTGGCCCGCGAGCTCGGCGTTCGTCATCCGTCCGTCGTCGGCGAGCAGCTGCACGATGCGGGCGTCGGTCGGGTCGAGCGCCGGAGCCCGAACGGTGTTCGGCTGGGGCCCGGTCGAGGTCGTGTCCATCCGAACGATTATGCAGGATCAGCCCTAAGTCCGAATGATCTTCAGCAAATCTGTTGCACGATCGACGTTTCTGCGAACCTGGACGCACGCAATCTAGTGCTGGAGGATCGATGAAGATCGGCGTGCCCACCGAGGTCAAGAACAACGAGAACCGCGTCGCGCTGACGCCCGCAGGCGCCGACCGCCTGGTGCACGAGGGCCACCGCGTGCTCGTGCAGTCCGGGGCCGGTATCGGTTCGCGCATCGATGACGACGCCTACCGGGCCGTCGGAGCCGAGATCGTCGAGACCGCGGCCGAAGCGTGGGCCGAGGCCGACCTGCTGATCAAGGTCAAGGAGCCGATCGCACAGGAGTACGGATTCCTCCGCCCCGACCTGACGCTCTTCACCTACCTGCACCTCGCCGCCGACCGCGCCCTGACGTCTGCCCTCGTCGACGCCGGCACGACGGCGGTCGCCTACGAGACCGTGCAGCTGCCCGACCGCAGCCTTCCGCTGCTCGTGCCGATGAGCGAGATCGCCGGACGCCTCTCGGTGACCATGGGCTCGTACTCGCTGCTGCGCTCGAACGGCGGCCGCGGCATGCTGCTCGGCGGCATCGCCGGCACCCCGCGCGCGAAGACCGTCGTCATCGGCGGCGGCGTCGCCGGTGAGCACGCCGCGGCCAACGCGCTCGGCCTCGGCTCGAAGGTCACCGTCATCGACATCTCGCTCCCCCGCCTGCGCGAGCTCGAACACCGCTACGGCGGCGCACTCGAGACCCGCGCCTCGAGCCGGTACGACATCGCAGAGGAGCTCGCGACCGCCGACCTCGTGATCGGCTCGGTGCTCATCCCCGGCGCCGCTGCCCCGAAGCTCGTCACCGACGACATGGTCTCAGGGATGAAGCAGGGAGCGGTGCTCGTCGACATCGCGATCGACCAGGGCGGATGCTTCGAGGGCTCGCGTCCGACCACGCACGACGACCCCACGTTCGCGGTGCACGACGCGATCTACTACTGCGTGGCGAACATGCCGGGAGCGGTGCCCGAGACGGCGACCCGTGCGCTGACCAACGCGACCCTCCCCTACGTCTCCGCCATCGCCGGTAAGGGCTGGGAGCGCGCGGCATCCGAAGATCCGGCCCTCGCGAAAGGCCTGAACGTGCACGCGGGGCGGATCACGCTGGATGCCGTGGCCCAGGCGCACGGGTTCGCCACCGCCTGACGGGTCGGAGCATCGGCCTGGATCAGAAACGCATCCCCGGCAGCCCGCGGAGCGACGTTTTCGATCCAGCATCCTGGCGCCCCGGCTGATCCGCGAAAGAACCGCGGTTCTTGACGGCGACTCGCCCGGCGTCGCAGCGGGCGACCCGAGTACGCTCGTAACCGTGACCGAACGCGCTCCTCTCTCTCGCAAGCTGTCCGCCATCGCCGAATCCGCGACCCTCAAGGTCGACGCGAAGGCCAAGGCCCTCAAGGCCGAAGGCAAGGCGATCATCTCGTACGCCGCCGGCGAGCCGGACTTCGCGACGCCGCAGTTCATCGTGGATGCCGCTGCCGAGGCCCTGGCCGACCCGGCGAGCTACCGCTACACCCCGGCCCCCGGCCTCCCGGCGCTGCGTGAAGCCATCGCCGCGAAGACGCTGCGCGACTCGGGACTCGAGGTCTCGCCGAGCCAGGTCATCGTGACCAACGGCGGCAAGCAGTCGGTGTACCAGGCGTTCCAGGCCGTGGTGAACCCGGGCGACGAGGTGCTGCTGCCCGCTCCGTACTGGACCACGTACCCCGAGGCGATCCGTCTGGCCGACGGCACGCCCGTCGAGGTGTTCGCCGGCGCCGACCAGGACTACAAGGTCACCGTCGAGCAGCTCGAGGCCGCGCGCACCGAGCGCACCACCGCGCTCGTGTTCGTCTCCCCCTCGAACCCCACCGGCTCGGTCTACACGGCGGACGAGACCCGTGCCATCGGCGAGTGGGCGCTCGAGCACGGCATCTGGATCATCAGCGATGAGATCTACCAGAACCTCACCTACGAGGGCACGAAGGCGACCTCCATCGTCGAGGCGGTCCCCGAGGTCGCCGGCCAGACGATTCTCGTGAACGGCGTGGCGAAGACCTACGCCATGACCGGGTGGCGCGTGGGCTGGATGGTCGGTCCCGCCGACGCGATCAAGATCGCCGGCAACCTGCAGTCGCACCTGTCGAGCAACGTGAACAACGTCGCGCAGAAGGCGGCCATCGCTGCGCTGAACGGCCCGCAGACCGAGGCCGAGCAGATGCGCGAGGCCTTCGACCGCCGTCGTCGCCTCATCGTCGCCGAGCTGTCGAAGATCGGCGGCGTCCGCGTGCCGAACCCGCTCGGCGCGTTCTACGTGTACCCCGACGTCCAGGGACTCCTCGGCCGCACGTGGGGCGGCGTCACGCCGACCACCTCGCTCGAACTGGCCGACCTGATCCTCGAGCAGGCCGAGGTCGCCGTCGTCCCCGGCGAGGCGTTCGGGCCGAGCGGATACCTGCGCCTGTCGTACGCGCTCGGTGACGACCAGCTCCTCGAGGGAGTGCAGCGCCTCCAGCGCCTGTTCGCCTGACCGCTCTGGTCGCCGGGACCCCGCCCTGCGGCCGAGACCCCCTCTTGCAGACGCCCGCAAGAGGGGGTCTCGACGCGAAACCGGGGTCTCGGCGACTCCGCCGGGTCAGGACTCCGGCTGGTAGCCGATGAGCCAGCGGATGCCGTAGCGATCGACGAGCGTTCCATCCCAGTCTCCCCATGCCCGCCGCTGCAGGGGATCGATCGCCCTCCCGCCGACCGAGAGATCGGCGAACCACCCGGTGAGTGTCGATGCGTCCGCGGTGCCCAGCAGCGACAGGAACATGCCGTTCATCTGCACGGCGTCGTCGTCGATCCCGGCATCCGCACCCGAGAGCTCCACGGCACCCTGCAGCATCGCGTGGCCGATCGCGTCGCTCGGGCCGTCGTGTCGGCCGAGCTGCGCGTAGTCGAACATCGTCAGCTCGCCGCCGAACACCGCCTGATAGTGCTGCATCGCCTCGGCCGCGTTCCCGGGGAACAGCAGGTACGGGATCAGTCCGCTCATGCCGCGAGTGTAGTCGCGGCGACCGACGCTCCTACAGCTCGACGCCGACGAGCACCGGCTCGGGCTGCAGCACGAGACCGAACTCGGCGTGCACCCGGCCCTGGATGAAGCGTGCGAGCTCCGAGACCTCGGCGGCGGTGGCGCCCCCGCGATTCGTCAGCGCCAGCGCATGCTTGGTCGACACCGACGCCCGCGAACGCGGAAGCTTGAACCCCTTGCGGATGCCGGCCTGCTCGATGAGCCAGGCGGCGCTCACCTTGACGTCGGGAGCCTCGGCCTTCGTCTGCGGCACGAGACCGTCGTAGGCGGACAGCGGGATCACGGTCACCGCGTCGAGGTCGGGAGCGACAGGCCACCGAGGGCACTCCGGCGGCAGCGCGCGGGCCACGGATTCCGGCACGATCGCGTTCTGGAAGAACGACCCGACGCTCCAGGTGTCGTGATCGCTCTCGTCGAGGAGCATGCCCTTCGACGCGCGCGTGGCGAGGATGCGTTCGCGCACCCAGCCGAGCGTCACCGGGGCGTCGTGGTCGAGGCCCAGTGCTCGGCGCAGCTGCTCGCCGCGGACCACGCGCTCGCCGGCCACGAAGAGGTCGACCGTGACGGTCAGGATGACGGCTCGACGCAGCGGCTCGCTGCCGTAGTGGTGCTTCAGGACCGAGGTGCGGAAGCCGAGACCGAGTTCGGATGTCGGCACCGTCGAGATCTCACCCGTGGCCTCGTCGATGAGCTCGACCTCGACCAGGGTCTCCTGGATCTCCTGTCCATAGGCGCCGATGTTCTGCACGGGTGCCGCGCCGACCGTGCCGGGGATGCCGCTCATGGCCTCGAGTCCCGCGTAGCCGTGCTCCACGGCGTAGGCGACGAAAGCGTCCCACCCATGGCCGGCCTGCGCCCGCAGCCGAATGCGCCCCGGGTGCGGAGACGGCAGTTCCTCGATGCCCTCGGTGCGCACGCGAATGACGGTGCCGTCGAAGGGCTCGTCCCCGACGAGCAGATTCGAGCCCCCACCCAGCACGAACCACGGGTCGCGGTCCGCCCAGGTGTCTCGCAGCGCGTCGACGAGCTCCGGCGTCGTGAACGCCTCGCGCATCCGCTCGGGCGCGGCACCGGTGCGCAGAGTGGTGAGCTCGGCGAGGCGCACGGGTTCGATGTCTCGCACCTCGGATGCCTCCATCAGACGGCGACGCGCAGCTGCGCCTTGACCAGCACCGTCGTCTCGCCGAAGGTGACCTTCAGGTCGAGGCGCGCCGCGGTCTCATCGACGGCGCCGACGGTGGCGACGACCTGCAGGTCGGCTCCGCTCTCCGGATCGACGACGACGGGCTTGGTGAACCGCACGCCGTAGTCGAGGATCTTCGCGCCCGGCTCGAGAGCGGCGACCACGACCGACGATGCGATCCCCATCGTGAGCATGCCGTGCGCGAGCACCCCGGGCAGGCCGACGGATGCCGCGACGTCATCGCGGTAGTGGATGGGGTTGAAGTCCCCGGATGCTCCCGCGTAGCGCACGAGCGATTCCCGGGTGAGGTGCACGGTCTTCTCGGCCACCACGTCTCCGACGACGTATCCCATCAGGCGCCCTTCTCTTCGTCGGCACTGTCGTCCGCGCTGGCGTCGGCTCCGACGAGCAGCACGCTCGTGGCCGTCACGACGTGCGCACCCTCGGCATCCGTGATCGCGGCTTCGCTGGTGACCATCGCGTTGCCGCCCATCATGCGGATGCCGGTGACGCGCTGCGTCGCCGTGAGCTCGTCGCCGGCGACGATCGGCCGCCTGTAGCTGAAGCGCTGCTCGGCGTGGATCGTGCGCGCCAGCACGATTCCGGAGTCCTCCTGCCCGAGCAGCTGCTGGAGGGCGAGGTCCTGGATGACCATCGCGAAGGTCGGCGGCGCGACCACGTCGTCGAAGCCGAGGGCTCGAGCGGCTTCCACGTCGGTGTGCTGCGGGGCGTCGGCGAAGACGGCGCGCGCGAACTCGCGCACCTTCTCCCGGCCGACGAGGTACGGGGCCGTCGGCGGGAAGCTCCGGCCGACGAGATCTTGGTTCACTGCCACCCCTCGATCCTACCGAGGGGTGGCGACTCTCCTCCGTCAGGCGGCCCGTGCGGACATCGCCGATCCCAGCAGCACCATCCGCATGCTCCGCTCCGCGGCATCCCTGAGCAGCGCCTCACCCTGCTCGACGGCCTGCGCGAGCGGCATCGGCACCGTGATGATCGATGCGATCGCGTCGATGCCGATGTCGTGCACGGCCGGAGCACCCTGCCCCAGCGAGCCGGCGATGCCCAGCACGGGAACGCCCGCCACCCTGGCGCGCATGGCGATCTCGGCCGGGACCTTGCCGCGGGGAGTCTGGAAGTCGATGGCACCCTCGGCGGTGATGACAAGATCCGCCACAGCCATGAGCTCATCGAGGGCGTGGGGCAGCAGACCGCTGTCGAGAAGCACCTCGAAGCGAGGGCCGAGCCGGGCGCCCAGCACGGCGGCCAGCCCGGCACCGAGACCGCCCGAGGCTCCGGTGCCACCACCGGTGCGCACGTCCATCGCGGCGCCGAAGGGGCTCTGCTCCTCGAGGAGCAGCGCCCAGGCGTCGAGTGCACTCGAGAGCTGCTCGACCTGGGCGGGCGTCGCGCCCTTCTGAGGACCGAACACCCTCGCGACGCCCGCGGGTCCGCAGAGCACGTTGTGGATGTTGCAGGCCAGGACGATCTCGACCTCGCCGATGCGAGGGTGCAGACCGGAGAGGTCGAGCCGGGCGGCGTCTCCGAGATGGCGACCGCCCGGCGGCAGCTCGACGCCGTTCCGATCGAGGATCCGCGCCCCGAGAGCGGCGAGAGCACCGGCGCCGCCGTCGCTCGTGCCCGAGTCTCCGCACCCCACGACGATCCGCTCCGCCCCGTCGTCGAGGGCGGCGGCAATGAGCTCCCCCACTCCACGCGTCGTCGTCTCACCGGGGTCGCGCCGGTCGCGCGGTACCAGCCTCAGCCCGGCGGCCGACGCCATCTCGACGACCGCCGTCCCCGCGGCGTGGCGGCCGAGACGCGCCCAGTGCGCGCTGACCGGCGCACCGACCGGTCCGGTGACCTCGACGGGAACGAGCTCTCCGCCTGTCGCGGCGGCGAGAGCCGCGGCCGTTCCCTCGCCCCCGTCCGGAACCGGGAACTCGTCGACCTGCACGCCGGGGATGACCCGGCGCACACCGGCGGAGATCGCCTGCGCGACGGCTTCGGCACTCAGGCTCTCCTTGAAACCGCTCGGTGCGACCAGGATTCGCTGCGGGATGTGGATGGACATTGTTCCTCCTTCTGCGCCCCGGAGGGCGAATGCACCCTGAGCGGGCGCGACGAGCACCGGTGCACCGGCGGTGCACGCGGAAAGTGAGATCGATGGAGCCGGGTGAGCCTCAGCGCAGCAGCGGGAGACCCATCAGCGGCCAGATCCATAGAGCGAACACCACGACCAGCACGAACATTGCCGGAGCGAGCAGCACGGACAGTCGGCGCAGATCGGCGGGGCTGAAGCCGCCGGACACGACGTCGGGATCAGCGAACATCGCGACGGGTTTCGCCGAGCTCGGCAGGGTGTGGCAGAAGCCCGCCGCCGCCGTCGAGGCGAACGCCGCGGCCATCGGCTCGACGCCCACGGCAGGCGCGAGGGCGATGACCACCGGGATGATGGCGGCAGATCGGGCGGATCGAGAGGGGATCAGCAGATGCGCTGCCGTGGAGATCGCGATCACGACGATCACGAATGTCACGGCACCCGCCGGCCCCAGTCCTCTGATGGGGGCGAGCGCCGATGTGCTCAACCATGCCGCGGCTCCCGTGCTGGCCAGCGCAGACGCCAGGGCCAGCGTGGCCGCGAGGAACAGCAACAGGGTCCAGGGCACGCGCTTGATCGCCGCCGGGAAGGTGGTGCAGCCGATGCCCGGCACCACCGCGGCCACCGCTCCGAGCAACGCCACGAGTGCCGGCGACAGGTTATGGAGCGGCTCCGTGCTCCAGAGCAGGATGACGCCGAGGAGCAGGATCGCCGCCCGACGCTCGAGCGCGCTCAGCGGGCCGGTCACCGCGGTCGCCGACGACCGTTCGATCTCGACAGGACTGATCCGTACGGGCGTCGCGCGGTCGACCCGCTCCGTGAAGCGCCACAGGATGATCTCGCAGGCCACGTGCGAGGAGACGATGGCGAGCGGGAGCCCCAGCCACAGCCAGCCCAGGAAGCTGAAGCCCGGCGCTCCCGACGTCCGCAGCAGCTGATCGGTGATGATGTGCGCGCCGGCGCCGAGGAGGGAGCCCACCGCCGAGAGCAGGACGACCGTCGGCATCAGCAGGGCGAGTGCCCTGATCATCCGGTTCCGTCCCGGCAGCGCCTCCGACACCGCGGAGAAGACCGGCACGGCGAGCGCCGCGCGGCCCGACGTCGCGGGGACGGCGAACGCCGTGATCGTCAACGCCACCGTGGTCAGGTGGAACAGGCTCCGCGGCCCCCGGGCGAATCGCAGGAGCTGCGCGGCCCCGCGCAGCGCGAGTCCGGACGAAGAGACCCCGGCCGCGATCACGAAAGCACCGATCAGCAGCCAGATCGTCTCGTCGCCGAGGGAGGCGAAGAAGGTGCTCGCCGGCAGCACGCCGGTGAGGATCAGCGCGATCGCCGCGAGGAAGGCCACCAGCGTGTCGTCGAGCCGTGTCGATGTCCACGCCCACACCGCGAGCAGGAAGACGGTGATGGTCACCGCGATCGGCAGGGTCATCCCGCCTGGCCCTGCTGCCGAAGGGCCGGCGATGGCGGCCATCGCGATGCCGCAGCCCAGGATCGCCGCAATGGCGCCGACACGCACGACGAGTCCCCGGGAGATCGGCAGGAGACCGCGGAGCCGCCGCGGGACGCGCGGCGCCGCAGCCGGGATCAGTCGCGCCGGCGGTACGGTCGCGAAGCGCGCCCGCTCGGCGCCGGGCAGGGGGACGCTCTCGGTCGAGGCGCTCATCGGAGCCGGTATCCCGCCCCGCGGACCGTCTCAATGCGGTCCGCACCGATCTTTCCGCGAAGTGCGCGCACGTAGACGTCGACCACGTTGGAAGCAGGATCGAAGTCCATCCCCCACACGTGCCCGATCAGCTGATCGCGGGAGAGCACCTGCCCGGCGTGCTGGAGGAAGACCTCGAGCAGCGCGAACTCGCGAGACGTGAGCTCCCGCTGGTCACCGGCGACTGTCACGGTGCGCGCCCGCACATCGACGCGGATGTCGTCATGCGTGAGCACGGGCCCGGTCGCCCGGCCCTCACCGTCGCCGATGCGCAGTCGCACGCGAGCGAGCAATTCGGCGAACTGGAAGGGCTTGGTCACATAGTCGTTGGCGCCGCTCTCCAGGCCGCGCACGGTGTCGATGACCGAATCGCGGGCGGTGAGGATGATGACAGGTGTCGTGACGCCCTCACCGCGAAGGTTGGCGAGCACCTCGAAACCGTCCATCCCGCCGAGGCCGATGTCGAGCAGGACGAGATCGAAGGCGCCGCCGCGCGCCATCAACAGTGCCGTGTGTCCGTCGGCGGCGTCGGCCGTGTCGTAGCCGGCGGCCCGTAGGCCGCGCCGCACGAATGACGTGATGTGGGGATCGTCTTCCGCGATCAGGATGCTGCGCATCTCACTCGCTCCTCTCGTGTGCGCTTCCGGGCCGTGCCTCGGCGGGTGCCGGGATGTCGATGCCGAACATGGCGCCCTGGCCGAGCACGCTGTCGACCCAGGCCGAGCCGCCGTGCCCGTCGGCTATGGCGCGCACGATCGCGAGGCCGAGCCCGGAACCGCGGCGCGCACCGGTGCTGTCACCGCGGATGAAGCGCTCGAAGATGCGCTCGGCATCCGCTGCGGCGACGCCGGGGCCGGTGTCGCGCACCCACAGCCGGAGACGGCGCTCCGCGCCTTCGCCTTCGAACCGCGAGCCGAGCTCGATGCGGTCACCGGGCTCGGTGACCTGCACCGCGTTCGCGGTGAGCTGCAGCACTGCCTGGGTCACGCGCTGCGGGTCGAGCGCCGCATACCCCTCGGCGATCTCCATGAGCTGCCAGCGGCGATCTCCCAGCGTCTGCGCCTTCGCCTCGATGTCGAGCGTCAGGGTCGCGACCTCGCAGTTCGCGATGCGGACGAAGTCGGACTGCTCCGAGCGGGCGAGCACCAGCAGGTCGGTGACGATCCGGCTCATCCGATCGAGCTCGCCGCTCACCAGGCGCAGCGTCTCGGCCCGTTCCTCGGGCTGCTCGCTCAGCAGCTCGAGCTGGCCGCGCACGATCGTGATCGGGGTGCGCAGCTCGTGGCCCGCGTCATCGACGAAGCGCTGCTGCGTCGCGTGCACGGCCTCCAGCCGGTCGAGCATCTGGTTGAAGGTGGTTGCGACGGCGGCGATGTCATCCGTGCCTTCGACGGGCACACGGGCGGAGAGGTCGTGTTCGCCGATGTCCCGCGCCACGCGGTACACCTCGCGTACCGGCGCCAGGATCTGGCCGGCAACGAGCCAGGCGACTCCGGAGCTCAGCAGGATCCCGAGCAGCGCCACCCACGCGATCGTGGTGAAACCGGCGTCGACCTGCGTCCGCGCCTCCTGCGTGTACTCGATCACGAGCAGCGCGCCCTCCTGGTCGCCCGCGGCGAAGTCGAGGCGCCCCCAGCGCAGAGGCCCGGATTCCGGCGTCTCCAGGACTCCGGAGGATGCGGAAGCGCCCAGCAGCCGCGTCACCAGCGCCGTGCCACCCGGGACGGAGTCGGATGCCGCGACAGCGGTGGCTTCCAGCTTCCCGTTCGCGACCGAGATCGCCCGCCCGTCGACGCTCGCCACCACGACTTCCTCCTCGTGAACCGACTGGCGAGCCACGTACTCCGTGACCATGGCCTCGGCCGTGGTGAAGCCGGCTGTCGCGGCATCCTCGGCGAAGCGCGTGAACTCGGCGGCCTCCTGCTCGATCTCGGCGTTCGCGGCCTGCTCGACGCCGGCCAGGAAGATGCTGCGGCCCATCAGCCCGACCGCGAGGAGGGTGATCGTGATGCTCAGGATGATCCAGAGGGTGATCCGCCAGCGCGCCGGGAGTGTGCGCGGGCGGAGGGTGCGGAGCGGTGCACCGCCGCGCACCGGGTCCGCGACGCGTCGCGTCGCCACGGAGCTGCGCGGTTCGACGATCACGTCGAGGGGAAGGGTCGGCGAGTCAGTCATCATCGCCTCCGTCGTCGTCATCGTCGTCATCGGCGGGCGGCGCCGGAGCCGGGGCCGGTGCAGGCGCGGGTGCGGGTGCAGGGGCGGGCGCAGGTGCAGGTGCAGGGGCCGGGGCATTCGTCGGCTCCGGTATCGGGGCGGGGACAGGCGCCTGCGTGGGCGGAGCCAACTGCACCACGAGCGGCTTCGCCGGAATCTGAGGCGAGGAGGGCATCTGGGCCAGCGCGATCCCACCCAGGGCGAAGATCGCGGGGACGGCGAGCAGCGCGACCGGGATCAGGATGCGACTCGCTTTGCTCATGTCACCATGATGGCGGTCGCTCATGAGGCGGCGATGAGTGCGGGATGAAGATTCCTTCATCTGCCGCGACTCCGACGGGGGTCAGTCGCGGCGACGGCCGCGGATCGCCTTCATCGCCATCTGCACAGCGATCACCACGAGGTATGCCGCGAACAGCATGTTCCCCGCGAACGGGTCGATGAGGGTGGCGAGCCAGGCGCCGAGAGCCGTGGTCGTGCAGGCGGAGACGCCGACGAAGCCTGCAGCCACGAGATCGACGTTGTGATTGCGGAGATTGCCGATCGTGCCCGAGATGGCGGTCGGGATCATCATGAGCAGCGAGGTGCCCTTGGCCACGAGATCGCTCGTGCCGAACGCGAGCATGAGCACCGGGACGACGATCACGCCGCCGCCGACGCCGATGAGACCCGCCAGGATGCCGGTGACGACGCCGACCGCGACGAGGGCGAGCCCGTTCAACAGCTGCAGGTCGAACTCCGCCTCGCGCGGGGGCACCACGAGGAACAGGCTGACGATCACGATCACGAGGAAGCCGACGAAGAACCAGCGCAACGCGGTCTGCGAGATCCTCGGCAGCAGCCGGGTGCCGATCTGCGCCCCGACGACCGACCCTGCGGCGAGGATGAGCGCGGGAACCCAGGCGACCGATCCGTGGATCGCGTACGACACCACGCCGACGGCCGCCGTCGGGACGATGGCCGCGAGCGAGGTGCCTGCACCGAGCCGTTGGTCGAAATGCAGGAGCAGGACGAGCAGGGGAACGATGACGGTTCCGCCTCCGACGCCGAAGAGGCCGGAGAGGAGACCGGCGAGCAGGCCGATGCCGATGAACGCGGCGTAGGCACGAGGCCCTCGGTGCAGGGTCTGTGCGTCGCTCACCGGATCAGCCTACTCCGGCGCGCCCGCCGGGCCCTCCCGCCGGCATCCCGCCGACCCCTCTCGTCAGACCTCCGAGTCGGTCCTGATCGGCACGGCGATCGATTCGGTCAGCGCCTGCTCGTACCGCCGCTGACGACGGCGCAGCCACAGCCCGCCCATCACGAGGAGCGCCAACACGACGTAGGCCGTCGCCGCGAACGGCTGCACGACCAGCGTCGTCAGGTCGCCCTGGCTCAGTTGCAACGCCTTGCGCAGGTATTCCTCGCCCATCGGTCCCAGGATCATGCCGACCACGAGGGGCGCCACCGGGTAGCCGTAGCGCCGCATGAAGTAGCCGAGGACACCGATGATCGTGAGGATCAGGATGTCGATGACCGCGAAGTTCAGCGCGTAGGCCCCGAACGCCGCGAACAGCAGGATGCCGGCGTACAGGTACGGACGCGGGATCTGCAGCAGCTTCACCCACATGCCCACCAGCGGCAGGTTGAGGATGATGAGGATCACGTTGCCCAGGTAGAGGCTCGCCACGAGCGCCCACACCAGCGCCGGCTGGTTCTGGAACAGCTGCGGCCCCGGCTGCAGGCCGTACGACTGGAAGGCGACGAGGATGATCGCCGCCGTCGCGGTCGTGGGCAGTCCCAGCGTCAGCAGCGGCACGAGCACACCGGCCGCCGCCGCATTGTTCGCCGATTCGGGACCGGCGACGCCCTCGATCGCTCCGCGGCCGAACTCCCCCTTGTGACGGGAGAGCTTGCGCTCGGTCGCGTACGACAGGAAGGTCGCGACATCAGCGCCTCCGGCCGGGATGGTTCCGATCGGGAAGCCGATCGCGGTGCCGCGCAGCCACGGCTTCCACGAGCGCTTCCAGTCGCTCTTCGTCATCCAGTTGCGCCACCCGCGCGTGACCGGGATCACGTCGATGGCACCGTGGCGCAGACGGGCGGCGATGTACAGCGTCTCGCCGACCGCGAAGAGCCCCACCGCGACGAGCACGATGTCGATGCCGTCCGACAGCGGCAGCAGCCCCACCGTGTAGCGCTGCTGTGCGGTGAGCGTGTCGGTGCCGACGAGACCGAGGAACAAGCCGACGCCGAGCGACATCATGCCGCGCGGAACGGAGCTGCCGATCAGCGCCCCGACGGTGATGAACGCGACCACGATGAGGGCGACGTAGTCCGCAGGACCGAGGTTGACGGCGAACTGCGCCAGGACCGGGGCGAGCAGAGTCAGTCCGACCGTGGCGATGGTGCCGGCGACGAACGATCCGATCGCTGCGGTCGCCAGCGCGGCCGCCCCGCGGCCGAGCTTCGCCATCTTGTTGCCTTCTATGGCGGTGACGATGGATGCCGATTCCCCCGGAGTGTTCAGCAGGATGCTGGTGGTCGAACCGCCGTACATCCCGCCGTAGTAGATGCCGGCGAAGGTGATCAGGGCCGCGGTGGGATCGAGTGTGTAGGTGAGCGGCAGCAGCAGGGCGACGGTCATGGCCGGACCGATGCCCGGCAGCACGCCGACCGCGGTTCCCACCAGCACGCCGAACACGGCGAAGATCAGGTACTGCGGCTGCAGCGCGGTCGCGAAGCCCTCGAGGAGCAGTGTCCAGCTGTCCATCAGAACACCTCTCCGAGCCACCCGAGTGCAGGACCCCAGGGCAGTGACAGACCCATGAGGCCGCCGAAGACCACCTGCACCACCAGGCTGAGGATCAGACCGATGCCGAAGGCCAGCCACCAGCGCTTCGCGCCGAGCGACCACGCGACGATCCCGAAGAGCACGGCAGCCGCCGGCGCCCAGCCGATGATGTCGATCAGCAGCAGGTGAGCGACCAGTGCCCCGACGATCTTCGCGATGGTGAGCCAGTCGGTCGTGGCATCCGGATCGATGTCCTCGCCTTCCTCGACCTCTGCGCGCTTTCCGCGCAGCACGTCGAACAGGACGGCCGCAGCAGAGCCCAGCAGGATGATCGAGACGAAGATCGGGAAGATGGTGGGGCCGGCCTGCACGCCGACCGGAACGTGGATCGTGAAGACCCCCACGAGCGCGAAGACGCCGAGGGCGAGCATGAGGAGAGCGAAGACGAGTTCGCCGAGGGGAACCCGCGGGGCGGGCCGAGTCGCCTCGGCCCGCCCGCTCACCCCGAGGATCGGGGCATTCATGTCAGATCAATCCGATGTTCTCGAGCGTGCCGGTGACGTCGGAGATGTTCTCCTCCAGGAAGGTGTCGAACTCGTCGCCGGTGAGGAACGCGTCGCCCCAGCCCTTCGCCTCCAGTTCGTCCTGCCACGCCTCCGACTCGTGCATCTCGGTGACGATGCGCTCGAGCTCGGCGCGCTCCGCGTCCGAGATGCCACCGGGCGCGATCACTCCACGCCAGTTGGTGAGCTCGACGTCGTAGCCGGCGTCGGTGATCGTCGGCACATCGGGAAGCGACTCGACCGGCTCGGCACCCGAGACCGCCAGCGCACGCATCGAGCCGTCCTCGATGTACTGGAGGAATTCTCCGACGCCCGAGATGCCGGCGGCCACCTTGTTGCCCACCAGAAGCGACACGGCTTCCCCGCCACCGGAGTTCGGTGTGTAGTTGAGCTTCTCGGGGATCTCCGTCGCGTCCAGCCCGGCCTCTCCGAGCAGGAGCCCTGCGAGGATGTGGTCGACGCCTCCGGCCGAGCCGCCGGTCACGGTCACCTCCTGCCCCTTGTCGACGATGTCCTCGATGAGGTCCTCGAGGGTGTCGTACTTCGAGTTCTCCGGCACGACGACCACGAGCGGTTCATCCGTCAGTCGGGCGATGGGGGTGGTGTCCTCGAGTCGCACCGTCGAGGCGTTCGTCTCGATCGCGCCGACCATGACGAGCCCCATGACCATGAGCGAGGCCGGATCATTCTCGTTCGCGAGTTGGGCGAGACCGACGGTTCCGCCCGCGCCGCCCACGTTCGTGACGGGAGCTGAACCCACGATCTCCTCCCCGGCGAGCAGCTGCGACATCGCGCGCCCGGTCTGATCCCAGCCGCCACCCGGCTCGGCGGGAACGATGATCTTGACGTCATCGAAGGACGCCGCGGCATCCTCCTCCGCCCCTCCGCCGTTGCCGGACCCGGAGCCTCCCCCGGCGCACGCCGTCAATGCCAACGCGGTTGCTGCGAGGACGGCGGTCATCGCCGTCCGACGTGATTGCTTCATAGCGCTCCTCCTTGAGCGTCGGTGTTGCTGTCGGTCCACTCTGGAAGGACGGATGCCGGTGCTCAAGCTTCGGAAACCATTGGTCGCGGTTATGAAACTATTGTTCGCGAACGCTCGGAGCGACTCCTCGCCGTGGGTCCCCGGAGCGGCGAGAATGATCTGGTGGCCTCGAAGATGACGCTCCGGGTGCACCTGCTCGTGCTGCAGGCGCTGATCGTGTTCCTGGTGACCCTCGCGACCGGCATCGTGGCCGGCGCCTTCCAGGAGCAGGCGCTCCGCGAGGCCTACAAGGACCGCATGCAGGCGGTGGCCCAGTCGATCGCCGCGTTGCCGCCCGTGCTCGCCGCTTTCGACGATCCAGACCCCGCCGAGGCGATCCAGCCGATCGCCGAGGTCATCCGCGAAGCATCCGATCTCGCGTACGTCGTCGTCTCGGATGCCGACGGCATCCGCTACTCGCATCCGAATCCCGACCGCATCGGCGAGATGGTGTCGACCGATCCCTCGATTCCCCTGTCCGGCGAGGTCTTCGTCGGCACACAGACCGGCACCCTGGGCACCTCCTGGCGCGTGAAGGTGCCGATCCGCGACGACGACGGCGCCGTCATCGGTGCGGCATCCGTCGGGATCCTGGAATCGGATCTCCACAAGGAGTTCACCGCCAACTTGACCTGGCTGATCTCGGCGATGCTGGCCGCGGCGGTGCTGGGCGTCTTCGGGTCCGCCTGGGTCACCTCCGTGATCCGGCGGCGGATCTACCGGCTCGAGCCGCATCAGATCGCGGCGCTCGTCCAGAACCAGGAGACGACCCTGCACCGGTTGAGCGAGGGAGTCATCACGGTGAACCGCGCCGGTCGGATCACCCTTGCCAACGATGCGGCGGCACGCCTGCTCGAAACGGATGCGCAGGATCTCGAGGATGCCGCGGCAGACGAGGTGCTCGACGAACAGCTTCTGGCCGTGCTGCGCGACGGCGAGGATGCCGGGCGCCCGGTCATCGTCGGGTCGCATGTGCTCGTCGCGCGCAGCACGGGCAGCCGGCACGATGGCGTCGACGTCGAGGCCACTCTGCTCCTGCGCGACCACACCGAACTGCACGACGTGGTGCATCGCGTCGAGGCCGCCGACGCGATCATCGCGTTCCGCCAGCGGTTCGGGCTGCCCAAGGGCCTCAGCGCCGAGACGCTGGATCGGGTCTCCGCTGCTCTCGCCGCCCGTCCGGAGGCGTCCGCGACCGAGATCGGCGAGGACTTGCACATTTCGCGGGTGAGTGCACGCCGCTACCTCGAGCATCTCGCGAGCTCCGGGCAGGCGATCCGCACGCTCGACTACTCGACGAAGGGGCGTCCCAGCACCCGGTACCGCCCGCGCGGCACGATCTGATCCGCCGAGTCCGGCTTCGCGTCAAAGTTCTGCGGCCATCTCGAAGTTCTGCGGCCTCATCCCGCCGGTTGGGCCGCAGAAGTCAGGATCGGCCGCAGAACATGCACCCGAAAACGGCGAAGCCCGCCACCCCGAGAGGGGCGGCGGGCTTCGTGGTGAGAGGTGCTTACTTCTCGACGGCGTCTTCGGCGGCAGCCTCGGCTGCTTCGCCCTCGGCCTGCGACTCGGCACCGGCTTCAGCAGCCGGCGTCTCCTCGGCGGATGCCTCATCAGCGGGGGTCTCCTCTGCGGGAGCCTCCTCGGCGACCTCGGCCGGCTTCTCGGACTTGGAAGCGGCAGCAGCCGTCTTCTTCGCCGACTTCGGCTTCGGGTTGACGGGCTCGAGAACGAGCTCGATGACAGCCATCGGAGCGTTGTCGCCCTTGCGGTTGCCGACCTTCGTGATGCGGGTGTAGCCACCCTCACGGTCAGCGACCAGCGGTGCGATCTCGGCGAAGAGCGTGTGCACGACGCTCTTGTCGCCGATGACCGACAGCACGCGACGACGCGCGTGCAGGTCGCCGCGCTTGCCGAACGTGATCAGTCGCTCGGCGAGCGGACGCAGGCGCTTGGCCTTGGTCTCGGTCGTCTTGATCGACTTGTGGGTGAAGAGCGCCGCCGCGAGGTTGGCAAGCATGAGGCGCTCGTGGGCGGGGCCGCCTCCGAGGCGGGGACCCTTGGTGGGCTTAGGCATGATCTAACTCCTGGTCAGAAGGTCGGGTTTCAGAAGGACTCGTCTTCGCTGCCGCCGTAGAAGTGGGCGCCGTCGAAACCGGGCACCGAATCCTTGAGCGACAGACCGAGCGAGATGAGCTTGTCGCGCACCTCGTCGACCGACTTCTGGCCGAAATTGCGGATGTTCATGAGCTGCGTCTCCGAGAGGGCGACGAGCTCCGAAACAGTGTTGATGCCCTCGCGCTTCAGGCAGTTGTACGAGCGGACCGAGAGGTCGAGGTCTTCGATCGGCATCGACAGCTCGCTGGAGTTCACTGCCTCCACCGGTGCCGGACCGATCTCGATGCCCTCGGCCTCGACGTTCAGCTCGCGAGCGAGACCGAACAGCTCGGTGAGCGTCTTGGCAGCCGAAGCGACGGCGTCGCGGGGGCTGATCGACGGCTTGGTCTCGACGTCGAGGACGAGCTTGTCGAAGTCGGTGCGCTCACCGGCACGAGTCGCCTCGACGCGGTAGCTGACCTTCAGGACCGGCGAGTAGATCGAGTCGATCGGGATCTGACCGGCCTCGGCGTACTCGTTGCGGTTCTGCGTCGCGGAGACGTAGCCACGACCGCGCTCGATGGTGAGCTCGAGCTCGAACTTCGCGGTCTCGTTGAGGGTCGCGATGACGAGCTCGGGGTTCTGCACCTCGACGCCGGCCGGAGCCGAGATGTCGGCCGCGGTCACTTCACCGGCACCGGTCTTGCGCAGGTACGCGGTGATGGGCTCGTCGCGCTCCGAGGAGACGACGAGCTGCTTGATGTTGAGGATGATCTCGGTGACATCCTCCTTCACGCCGGGGATGGTGCTGAACTCGTGCAGCACGCCGTCGAGACGAACGCTGGTGACAGCGGCTCCGGGGATCGACGACAGCAGGCTGCGACGCAGCGCGTTGCCGATCGTGTATCCGAAACCGGGCTCCAGAGGCTCGATGATGAACCGGCTACGGTTCTCGACGATCTTTTCCTCGGTCAGTGTGGGACGCTGTGCAATGAGCACTCTGTGTTCCTTTCGATCACATGCCCGCTATATGACATGTGGTGTGGTGAGGTCTTCAATTGTGACGTTACCGTCTGCTCGCAGAGCGAGCGCGATGCCCGCACGCGGGCGTCGAGTCGCTCGACCCGAAGGGCGAGCGACTCGACAAGCGTTGTCAGACGCGGCGACGCTTCGGCGGGCGGCATCCGTTGTGCGCCTGCGGGGTGACGTCCGAGATCGAGCCGACCTCGAGGCCTGCGGCCTGAAGCGAGCGGATCGCGGTCTCGCGGCCGGAGCCCGGACCCTTCACGAAGACGTCGACCTTCTTGACGCCGTGCTCCTGCGCCTGACGCGCAGCAGACTCGGCAGCAAGACCTGCGGCGTACGGGGTCGACTTGCGGGAGCCCTTGAAGCCCACGCCACCCGACGATGCCCAGCTGATGACAGCGCCGGACGGGTCGGTGATCGAGACGATCGTGTTGTTGAACGTCGACTTGATGTGGGCCTGGCCCAGCGCGATGTTCTTCTTTTCCTTGCGGCGCGGCTTGCGCGCGGCGGCCTTGGGTGCAGCCATGAAAGTGTTCTCCTAGTCCCTGGGGCCGCGCTTAGCGGGCCTTCTTCTTGCCTGCGACGGTGCGCTTCGGGCCCTTGCGGGTACGGGCGTTGGTCTTGGTGCGCTGACCACGGACCGGGAGACCACGACGGTGGCGGATGCCCTCGTAGGAGCCGATCTCGACCTTGCGGCGGATGTCTGCGGCGACCTCGCGGCGCAGGTCACCCTCCACCTTGTAGTTGCCTTCGATGTAGTCGCGGAGGACGATCAGCTGGTCGTCGCTGAGGTCCTTCACGCGGATGCTCTCGTCGATCTCGGTCGCCTTGAGGATCTCGACCGAGCGGGTACGGCCGACGCCGTAGATGTAGGTAAGGGCGATCACCACGCGCTTGTCGCGCGGGATGTCAACGCCGGCAAGACGTGCCATGCGGTTCTCCTGGATGTAGTGGAGGTATGGAACAGGATCGGTGCCCGGGCCTCCGCCCCGAGGTGTCAGCTTCTCCGGGCCGTTGAGCCCGTCGACGCGTCTGATCCTGCCGTTTCGTATTGAGTTGTGAGATGTGCGCGAGCGGTGCCGCGCAGCGCAGGTCAGCCCTGGCGCTGCTTGTGACGCGGGTTGCTCTTGCAGATCACCATGACGCGGCCGTGGCGGCGGATCACCTTGCAGTGATCGCAGATCGGCTTGACGCTCGGGTTGACCTTCATGATGTTTCCTTATCGCTGTCTTCGTACCGCCCCGGATCCGGGGCAGGCCGTTACTTCTCGACCGATCAGCGGTAGCGGTAGACGATACGGCCGCGGGTGAGGTCGTAGGGGCTGAGCTCCACGACCACGCGGTCTTCGGGGATGATGCGGATGTAGTTCTGTCGCATCTTTCCTGAGATCGTTGCCAGGACCTTGTGTCCGTTGCTGAGCTCAACGCGGAACATCGCGTTGGGCAGAGCCTCGGAGATCACGCCCTCGATCTCGATGACACCGTCTTTCTTAGCCATAGCCTCGCTGACGCTTCTGCAGACCGGTCGATCTGCGGTGGGTGGGTGGTTGCGGTGCTGGACCGATCGGACACGCCGAATCAAGGCACAAAGCACCAAAGATCTATGTTAGACGCTCTGGAGGCATCCGGCAACTTGGCCGGCGCGGCGGTGTGTCAGCCGATCAGATCGGTGAACTTCTTCATGTCCTCCGCGTTGCTCAGGTCGAGCGCTGTCCCGTTGAGCTTCACCGTCGGCGTTCCGCTGATCTCGTTCGACTTGGCCTGAGCCGCGCCGAACTTGCGGTAGGTCTCGTCGTTGATGCACTCGACCGCGTCATCGGCGCCGACCTCGGTCGCGAAGCCCGCGAGCTGCTCAGTGGTCAGTCCGGAGCTGTTCTCCGCCGGCTGGTTCGCGAACAGTGCCTTGGCGTAGTCGAGGTACAAGTCGGGGTTCGACTCGGCGACACACACGGCAGCACCGGCCGAGCGCGACGAGTACTCGGTGCCCTGCGAATACCGATCGAGAATCGCGATGGGGTGGTACTCGAGAGTGATTCGTCCGTCCGCGGCGGCGGCCTCGAGCTGGGGGCCGAACTGGTCCTCGAACGACTTGCAGATGGGGCACTGGAAGTCGACGAAGACCGCGACGGTGTCCTCGCCGTCGCCGAGCGCGATGGAGCCGGACTCGGCATCGAACCCCTCGTTGCTTGTCGGAGTGGCACCGGGCGAAGTGGCCTGGTTGTTGAGGAACACCACGAGCCCGCCGAGGACGACGAGGATGACGACGACGGCCGCCGATACCCCGATCGCGAACCAATTCGTGTTGCTCTTCGCCGCTGCCATTACTTTCCGATCTCTCGAGGCTCGACCCCGAACGGGGCGAGTCCGGCTTTTCCGCCATCGGGCGCGGTCAGCACCCAGATACCCCCATCATGCAGGGCCACGCTATGTTCCCAATGTGAGCCGTCCGTGCCGTCGATGGTCGTGACGGTCCAGTCGTCATCCTCGACGTAGGTCGCCTCGCCGCCTGCTGTCACCATCGGCTCGATGGCCAGGACGAGGCCCGGCTTGACGTCGGCACCTCGGTCGGGCGTGCGGTAGTTGAACACGCTGGGCGCCTCGTGCATCTTGCGACCGATGCCGTGCCCCACGTACTCGCGGAGGATGCCGTAGGGCTCCCCCGACACCGCGGAGGGCCCCTGCGCCTCGATGTATTCCTGGATCGCGGTACCGATCTCATCGATCGTCGAGACGGATGTCATGGCGGCGATGCCTGCCCAGAGCGACCCTTCTGTGACGCGGGACAGCTCCTCGCGCTGAGCGACGAGCTCCGGGCGCTCTGCATCGGGCACGACCACGGTAATCGCACTGTCGCCGTTCCAGCCCTGGAACTGTGCGCCGCAGTCGACCGAGACGATGTCGCCGGGGCGCAGCACACGCTCCCCCGGGATGCCGTGCACGACCTGCTCGTTCACCGACACGCAGATAGTGTGGTGGTAGCCGCGCACGAGCTGGAAGTTCGACTCCGCACCTCGTGCGACGATGGTGCGGTTCGCCGCGGCATCCAGCTCCAACGTGGTCACGCCGGCTCTGATCAGGGGACGGACGGCTTCGAGCGCCGCCGCCGTGATGAGTCCCGGCTCTACCATGGCTCGAAGCTGAGCCGGGGTCTTGTAGATCGACCGGCGGAACATCCGGAGAGCCTCAGGCCGCGAGGCGCAGGCCGCGGGCGGCCAGTGCTGCGGAGATGCGCTCGGTGATCTCGTCCAGCGTGCCCACGCCGTCGATCCGGTCGACGATGCCCTTCGCGCCGTAGACCTCGATGATCGGAGCGGTCTCGTGCTCGTAGATGTCGAGACGGTGCGCGATGGCGTCATCCGTGTCGTCCGAGCGCCCCTGTTCCGTCGCGCGCAGGCCGAGGCGAGCAAGGCTCTCCTCGCGCGGCACGTCGAGCAGGATGACGGCGTCGAGTGACTCGCCCCGACCGGACAGGAACTCCTCGAGATGCGCCACCTGGGCGACATTGCGCGGATATCCGTCGAGCAGGAATCCGTTCGCGGCATCCGCCTGCGACAGGCGATCGCGCACGATTTCGCTCGTCAGCTCATCCGGCACGAGGTCGCCCTTGTCGAGGATCGCCGTGACCTGCTGGCCGAGGGGCGTCCCCTCCTTGATGTTCGCGCGGAAGATGTCACCGGTGGACACGACCGGGATGCCGTAGGTCTCCGCGATGCGCACGCCCTGCGTGCCCTTCCCGGAACCCTGCGGGCCGACGATGAGAAGACGAGCGGATGCTGTCATCGGAGGAGCCCTTCGTAGTGACGCTGCTGCAGCTGTGCATCGATCTGCTTGACCGTCTCGAGGCCGACGCCGACGATGATCAGGATCGATGCGCCACCGAACGGGAAGTTCTGGTTGGCGCCGACGGTGGCCAGGGCGATCAGAGGAATGAGCGCGATCAGGCCGAGGTACAGCGAGCCGGGGAGCGTGATGCGGGTGAGGACGTAGTCGAGGTACTCGGCGGTCGGACGACCGGCACGGATGCCGGGGATGAACCCGCCGTACTTCTTCATGTTGTCGGCGACCTCGACCGGGTTGAACGTGATCGCGACGTAGAAGTAGGTGAACCCGATGATCAGCAGGAAGTACGCCGCCATGTAGATCGGGCTGTTGCCCGTGGTGAAGTTCGCGCTGATCCACGCCACCCACGGGGCCGGAGCGGAACCGTCCTGCGGCGTGTTGAACTGCGCGATGAGAGCAGGCAGGTACAGCAGCGACGAGGCGAAGATCACGGGGATCACACCCGCCATGTTCACCTTGATCGGGATGTAGGTGTTGGTGCCGCCGTACGTGCGGCGACCGACCATGCGTTTCGCGTATTGCACCGGAATCCGGCGCTGCGACTGTTCGACGAAGACCACCAGGCCCATCACCACGATGCCGACGGCGAGGACCAGGAGGAAGACCTCGAAGCCCCGCGTCTGCCAGATGAGGCCCATGGCACCCGGGAAGGTCGCCGCGATCGACGTGAAGATGAGGAGGGACATGCCGTTGCCGATGCCGCGCTCGGTGACCAGCTCTGCGAACCACATGATCAGGCCCGTACCCGCGGTCATCGTCATGATGATGAGCAGCTGCGCCCACCACACGTCATTGGTGAGGAGCTGCTGGCACGCCGCGAGATCGGTCGTCCCGAAGAGCTGACCGCTGCGCGCGACCGTGACGAGAGTCGTGGACTGCAGCAGCGCCAGCGCGATCGTGAGGTAGCGCGTGTACTGGGTGAGTCGGGCCTGACCGGCCTGACCCTCCTTGTGCAGGGCCTCGAAGTGCGGGATGACGACACGCAGGAGCTGCGTGATGATCGTCGCTGTGATGTACGGCATCACCCCGAGCGCGAAGATCGACAGCTGGAGCAGAGCTCCGCCGGAGAAGAGGTTTACGAGTCCGAGCAGGCCGTCGGTACCGGAGGTGGCAGCCAGACACTCCTCGACGTTCGGGAAGTTCACGAACGGGGCGGGGACGTTGGAACCGAGTCGGTAGATCGCGATGATGGCGAGAGTGAAACCGATCTTCCGACGCAGGTCGGGCGTGCGGAAGATCCGCGCGATGGCGCTGAACAAGAACGTTCCTCCTGAAAAGTGGCCGATTCCCGAAGGACGGCTGAAAGACCAGGGTAACCCATCCGAGCACCCCGGACCGCGAGAGCGAGCCACGGTCCGCCCTGCGTAACCACAAGAGGGGCCGGAGAATTCTCCGGCCCCTCTTGTGCAGTGGTTACTTGACGGAACCGCCCGCTGCCACGATCTTCTGCTCGGCGGAACCCGAGACCTTGTCGACCGCGACGGTGAGCTTGACGGCGATGTCGCCGTTTCCGAGAACCTTGACCTTCTCGTTCTTGCGAACGGCGCCCTTGGCGACCAGGTCGGTGACGGTGACGTCCCCGCCCTTCGGGTACAGCTCCGCGAGCTTCTCCAGGTTCACGACCTGGTACTCGACGCGGAACGGGTTCTTGAACCCGCGCAGCTTCGGGGTGCGCATGTGCAGAGGCATCTGCCCACCCTCGAAGCCGACGCGAACGGTGTTGCGAGCCTTCGTGCCCTTGGTTCCACGACCCGCGGTCTTACCCTTGGAGCCCTCACCACGGCCGACGCGAGTCTTGGCGGTGTTGGATCCGGGGACCGGACGCAGGTGGTGCACCTTCAGCACGCCGGGGCGGGATGCCGGAGCATCCTTCTTCGGCGCAGCCTTCTTGGAGGCAGGCTTCTTGGCGGGAGCGTCGGCCTTGGCGTCGGCGGCAGCGGTCTTGGCCGGTGCCTTCGACGCTGCGGGCTTCTTCTCAGCCGTCTTCTTCTCAGCGGGCTTCTTGTCAGCGGCGGCCTTGGGAGCCGCAGCCTTCTTCGGGGCCTTCTTCTCGGCCTCGACGGCCTCGTTCTTCTCAGCCATTAGTCGATCTCCTCAACCTTGACGAGGTGGGCGACGGTCTTGACGTAACCGCGCGTCTGCGCGTCGTCGGGGCGAACGGTGCTGTCACCGATGCGCTTCAGACCGAGGCTGCGCAGCGTGTCGCGCTGGTTCTGCTTCTCGCTCACCTTGGACTTGACCTGCGTGACCTTGAGGCGCGAAGCCATCAGGCACCTACCTTCTGTGCGGCGATGGCGTCGGCCTCCGCACGGACGAGACGCGCCGGAGCAACCTGGTCGAACTCGAGGCCACGACGTGCGGCGACCGCACGGGGCTCCTCGAGCTGCTTCAGGGCAGCGACGGTCGCGTGCACGATGTTGATCGTGTTCGACGAACCGAGCGACTTCGACAGCACGTCGTGGATGCCGGCGCACTCGAGCACGGCGCGGACCGGACCACCGGCGATGACACCGGTACCGGCAGCGGCCGGACGAAGCAGGACCACACCGGCGGCCGCCTCACCCTGCACCGGGTGCGGGATCGTGCTGCCGACGCGCGGAACGCGGAAGAAGTTGCGCTTGGCCTCTTCGACACCCTTCGAGATCGCCAGGGGGACCTCGCGAGCCTTGCCGTAGCCGACGCCCACCAGACCGTTGCCGTCGCCGACGACCACGAGAGCGGTGAAGCTGAAGCGACGACCACCCTTCACGACCTTCGAGACGCGGTTGATGGTGACGACGCGCTCCAGGAACTGGTTGTCGCCACGATCGCGCGAGTTGCGGTCACGACCGCCACCCTGGTTGCGATCGCGACCGCCACCGCGGCGGCCTTCGCGAGCAGGCTCAGCCTGGGTCGTGCCGGCAGCCGTCTCGGAGACGACCGGAGCCGCCTCGGGAGCGGCAGCAGCCGTATCGGTCACTTCGTTCTCCTTGTTGTCACTCACAGTGCCAGACCCCCTTCGCGGGCGCCGTCGGCGATGGCGGCGACACGACCGGCGTAGCGGTTGCCGCCACGGTCGAACACAGCCTCGGAAACGCCTGCGGCCTTCGCGCGCTCGGCGAGCAGCTCGCCGACCTTGCGAGCCTTGGCGGTCTTGTCGCCCTCGAGCGAGCGCAGGTCGGTCTCGAGCGTCGAAGCCGACGCCACGGTGTGACCCTTGCTGTCGTCGACGAGCTGCACGAAGACGTGGCGAGCCGAACGGTTGACGACGAGGCGCGGACGCACCTCGGTGCCGACGACCTTCTTGCGAAGGCGGGCGTGACGACGCGCGCGGGCGTCAGACTTTGACTTGAGAGCCATGGTTACTTACCACTCTTTCCGGCCTTGCGACGCACGTTCTCGCCGGCGTAGCGCACACCCTTGCCCTTGTACGGCTCGGGCTTGCGGATCTTGCGGATGTTCGCAGCTGCCTCGCCGACAGCCTGCTTGTCGATCCCGCTGACGGTGAGCTTGTTGGTGCCCTCGACCGTGAGCGTGATGCCGGCGGGCGGGTCGATCAGGACCGGGTGCGAGAAGCCGAGGACGAACTCGACCGAGCTGCCCTTCTGCGCCACGCGGTAACCGGTGCCGACGACCTCGAGACCCTTGGTGTAGCCCTGGGTCACGCCGATGATGTTGTTGCTGATGAGCGTGCGGGTCAGGCCGTGAAGCGACCGCGACTCGCGCTCGTCGTCGGGACGGGAGACCAGAACCTGGTTCTCCTCGACCGCGACCTCGATGGGGCTGGCCACCGTGAGGGTGAGTTCACCCTTGGGGCCCTTCACCGCGACCTCGCGGCCGTCGACCGAAACGGTGACGCCCGCAGGCACGTCGATGGGAAGTCGTCCAATACGCGACATGAGGGATTACCACACGTAGGCGAGAACTTCTCCGCCCACGCCCTTCTGCTCAGCCTGACGGTCGGTGAGAAGACCGGAGGAAGTGGACAGGATGGCCACGCCGAGGCCGCCGAGCACCTTGGGGAGCTCCGTCGACTTCGCATACACGCGAAGGCCGGGCTTCGACACGCGCTTGATGCCGGCGATCGACCGCTCGCGGTTCGGGCCGTACTTGAGCGACAGCGTCAGGTTCTTCCCGACGCGGGCGTCAGAGGTCTCCCAGCCGGCGATGTAGCCCTCCTGCTGGAGGATCTCGGCGATGTGCGTCTTGAGCTTGCTCGACGGCAGGGTCACGGAATCGTGGTGCGCCGAGTTCGCGTTGCGCAGACGGGTCAGCAGATCTGCGACCGGGTCTGTCATTGTCATTGTTGTTTTCCTTTGTTCATGAGGTTCCGGCTGCCGTTACACGACAGACGGCCTGCGATGACACGCAATCTTCGATTGTACGTGCAGATCGACGGGCTCAGTGACCAGTGACCACTGAGCCCGTCGATGACTTACGCCTGTACGTCGTCCGACCGGAACGGGAAGCCGAGCTGACGGAGCAGTGCCCGACCCTCGTCATCCGTCTTCGCGGTGGTGACGACGGTGATGTCGAAACCGCGAACCCGATCGATCTTGTCCTGATCGATCTCGTGGAACACGCTCTGCTCCTGGAGACCGAAGGTGTAGTTGCCGTTGCCGTCGAACTGCTTGGGCGACAGACCGCGGAAGTCGCGGATGCGCGGCAGTGCCAGCGACACGAGGCGGTCCACGAACTCCCACGCGCGGTCACCGCGGAGGGTGACGTGCGCGCCGATGGCCTGACCCTCGCGCAGCTTGAACTGCGCGATGGACTTGCGGGCCTTCGTGACGATCGGCTTCTGGCCGGTGATCTTGGTGAGGTCGTCGACCGCGCCATCGATCACCTTGCTGTCGCGAGCTGCCTCGCCGACACCGGTGTTCACGACGACCTTGACCAGGCCGGGGATCTGCATGACGTTCGAGTAGCCGAACTCTTCCTGCAGCGCCTTCTTGATCTCGGCGTTGTACTTCTGCTTCAGGCGCGGCTGGATCTTGCCAGCCGGCGCGGCAGTGTCGGTGCTCATCAGAGGTCCTTACCGCTCTTCTTCGCGAAGCGCACGCGGACGGTGCGCTTGACGCCGTCCTTGGTCTGCTCCTCGACCCGGTGGCCGACCTTGGTCGGCTTCTTGGTCGAGGGGTCGACGAGTGCGACGTTCGAGATGTGGATGGAGGCTTCGACGGTCTCGATGCCACCGGTCTTGGTGCCACGCTGCGTCTGTCCGACGCGCGTGTGCTTGGTGACGTAGTTCACGCCTTCGACGATGACGCGGTTCTTCTCGCCGAGGACTTCCAGGACCTTGCCCTGCTTGCCCCGGTCTCCGCCGCGCTCCTGCGTCGCTCCGGTGATGACCTGAACCAGGTCACCCTTCTTGATCTTCGCCATGACTTAGATAACCTCCGGCGCGAGCGAGACGATCTTCATGAACTTCTTGTCGCGAAGCTCACGACCGACCGGTCCGAAGATACGGGTGCCGCGGGGCTCCCCGTCGTTCTTCAGGATCACAGCGGCGTTCTCGTCGAACTTGATGTACGAGCCGTCGGGACGGCGCGTCTCCTTCTTGGTGCGGACGATGACAGCCTTGACGACGTCACCCTTCTTCACGTTGCCACCGGGGATCGCGTCCTTGACGGTCGCGACGATGGTGTCACCCAGACC
Organism: Microbacterium sp. SA39; assembly: GCF_000967865.1. Taxonomy (GTDB): domain Bacteria; phylum Actinomycetota; class Actinomycetes; order Actinomycetales; family Microbacteriaceae; genus Microbacterium. The sequence goes on along the minus strand of NZ_JXRU01000034.1, from coordinate 130,310 downwards.
TGCGTAACGGCGCTTCGAGCCACCGAGCACGCGGATGGTGAGCAGTTCCTTGGCGCCGGTGTTGTCGGCGACCTTGAGGCGCGATTCCTGCTGGATCACTTGGCCTTCTCCAGAATCTCCACCAGACGCCAGCGCTTCGTGGCGCTGAGCGGGCGGGTCTCGTTGATCAGGACCAGGTCGCCGATGCCGGCGGTGTTCGCCTCATCGTGCGCCTTGACCTTCGAGGTGCGGCGGATGACCTTGCCGTAAAGCGGGTGCTTCACGCGGTCCTCGACCTCGACCACGATGGTCTTGTCCATCTTGTCGCTGACGACGTAGCCGCGACGCGACTTGCGGTAACCGCGAGCTGCGGTGTCGCGCACGTCGTGCTCGGACGACTCGTGTCCAGCGGTCTGCGTCTCCGCAGTCGCTTCCTTCTTGGTGGCCATCACTCAGCCTCTTCCTTCACGGCGTCGTCGGCGGAGTCCGCCTTCTTCGCCTTCGACTTGGTCGCCTTCTTCGCCGGAGCCTCGACCGGAGCGGGCGTCGCACGGATGCCCAGCTCGCGTTCGCGGATCACGGTGTAGAGACGCGCGATGTCGCGCTTGACGGCGCGGATGCGGCCGTGGCTCTCCAGCTGGCCGGTGGCCGACTGGAAACGGAGGTTGAACAGCTCCTCCTTGGCCTTGCGCAGCTCCTCAACGAGGCGCTGGTCTTCGAACGTGTCGAGCTCTGCCGGAGCGAGCTCCTTGGTGCCGATCGCCATTACGCGTCGCCCTCCTCGCGCTTGATGATGCGTGCCTTGAGAGGCAGCTTGTGAATTGCACGGGTCAGTGCCTCGCGAGCGAGTTCCTCGCTCACACCGGCGACCTCGAAGAGGACGCGACCCGGCTTGACGTTGGCGACCCACCACTCGGGGGAACCCTTACCGGAACCCATGCGGGTCTCGGCGGGCTTCTTCGTGAGGGGACGGTCGGGGTAGATGTTGATCCACACCTTGCCGCCACGCTTGATGTGACGCGTCATCGCGATACGAGCGGACTCGATCTGACGGTTGGTCACGTATGCCGGCGTCAGAGCCTGGATACCGTACTCGCCGAAGGAGACCTTCGTGCCGCCGGTGGCCTGACCCGAGCGACCCGGGTGGTGCTGCTTGCGGAACTTGACCTTACGGGGGATGAGCATTATGCCGACGCTCCTTCTGCAACAGGTGCCTCGTTGCGCGGGGCACGGCGGCGGTCGCCACCACGGTCGTCACGACGAGCCTTGGGCGCGTTGGCCTGCTCGCGAGCGAGCTCCTTCGCGGTCAGGTCGCCCTTGTAGATCCAGACCTTCACGCCGATGCGGCCGAAAGTGGTCCGCGCCTCGTAGAAGCCGTAGTCGATGTTCGCGCGAAGCGTGTGCAGCGGCACACGACCCTCGCGGTAGAACTCCGAGCGGCTCATCTCGGCGCCGCCGAGGCGGCCGGCGACCTGGATGCGGATGCCCTTGGCGCCTGCGCGCTGCGCACCCTGCATGCCCTTGCGCATCGCACGACGGAAGGCCACGCGAGCAGAGAGCTGCTCGGCGACGCCCTGTGCGACGAGCTGAGCGTCAGCCTCGGGGTTCTTGACCTCGAGGATGTTCAGCTGGATCTGCTTGCCCGAGAGCTTCTCGAGGTCGCCACGGATGCGCTCTGCCTCGGCTCCACGACGACCGATCACGATGCCCGGACGGGCGGTGTGGATGTCGACGCGGACGCGGTCACGAGTGCGCTCGATCTCGATGTTCGAGACACCGGCGCGGTCGAGCTGCGTCTTGAGCAGGTTGCGGATCTTGATGTCTTCGGCCACGTAGTCGGCGTAACGCTGACCCGGCTTCGTCGAGTCAGAGAACCAACGCGAGACGTGGTCCGTCGTGATGCCGAGGCGGAAGCCGTACGGGTTTACCTTCTGTCCCATTACTTGCTCGCCTTCTTCTTGCTGTCGCCCGTGGCAGCCGGAGCCGCTTCAGGCGTCGAGAGCACGACCGTGATGTGGCTCGTGCGCTTCTTGATCTGGAAAGCGCGACCCTGTGCACGGGGACGGAAACGCTTGAGCGTCGATCCCTCGTCGACGTACGCGTTGGCCACGTACAGGTCCTGCTCGTCGAGGAACTCGCCGTCGCGATCCGCCTTGACCTGCGCGTTGGCCATGGCCGACGCGACAAGCTTGTAGATCGGCTCACTGGCGCTCTGCTGTGCGAACTTCAGGATCGCCAGAGCCTCCTGGGCCTGCTTGCCCTTGATGAGCGCGACGACACGACGAGCCTTCTGAGGGGTCACGCGGATGTGTCGCACGCGTGCGATCGATTCGACCATTAGCGGCGCCGCCCCTTCTTGTCGTCCTTCTCGTGGCCGCGGAAGGTGCGGGTGGGCGCGAACTCGCCCAGCTTGTGACCGACCATGGACTCGGACACGAACACAGGAATGTGCTTGCGACCGTCGTGGACCGCGATCGTGTGACCCAGCATGGCCGGGATGATCATGGACCGGCGAGACCAGGTCTTGATGACGTTCTTGGTACCGGCTTCGTTCTGCACGACCACCTTGCGAAGCAGGTGATCGTCGACGAAGGGGCCCTTCTTAAGACTGCGAGGCATCTTCTCTTACTCCTACTTACGCTTCTTGCCGGCGTTACGACGACGCACGATGTACTTGTCGCTTTCCTTGTTGGCATGACGGGTGCGACCCTCAGCCTGGCCCCAGGGAGTGACGGGGTGACGTCCACCGGACGTCTTGCCCTCACCACCACCGTGGGGGTGGTCGACCGGGTTCATGGCGACACCACGCACGGTCGGGCGGACGCCCTTCCAGCGCATGCGGCCGGCCTTGCCCCAGTTGATGTTCGACTGCTCGGCGTTGCCGACCTCGCCGATGGTCGCGCGGCAGCGCGCATCGACGTTGCGGATCTCGCCCGAGGGGAGACGCAGCTGGGCGTAGGTGCCTTCCTTGGCGACGAGACGGACGGATGCACCGGCCGAACGTGCCATCTTCGCACCGCCGCCGGGGCGGAGCTCGATCGCGTGGATGACGGTACCCGTCGGGATGTTCTTCAGCGGGAGGTTGTTTCCCGGCTTGATGTCCGCCCCGGCACCCGACTCGACGACATCGCCCTGCTTCAGCTTCGCCGGCGCGAGGATGTAGCGCTTCTCGCCGTCGAAGTAGTGCAGCAGCGCGATGCGCGCGGTGCGGTTGGGGTCGTACTCGATGTGAGCGACACGGGCGTCGACGCCGTCCTTGTCATTGCGACGGAAGTCGATGACACGGTACTGGCGCTTGTGTCCACCACCGATGTGACGGGTCGTGATGCGGCCCTGGTTGTTACGACCACCGGTCTTCGAGAGCGGGCGCAGCAGCGACTTCTCCGGCGTCGATCGGGTGATCTCGGCGAAGTCAGCCACCGACGAGCCGCGACGGCCCGGGGTCGTGGGCTTGTACTTGCGAATAGCCATTATTGTCCTTATCCCCCGGATCAGCCGATTGCCGTGAAGATGTCGATGGTGCCCGACTTCAGGGTGACGATGGCGCGCTTGGTGTCCTTGCGCTTGCCGGTGCCGAAGCGGGTGCGGCGAGCCTTGCCGACGCGGTTGAGGGTGTTGACCCCCGCGACCTTGACGCCGAAGATCTTCTCGATGGCGAGCTTGATCTCGGACTTCGAAGCGCGCGGGTCCACGAGGAAGGTGTACTTGCCTTCATCGATGAGTCCGTAGCTCTTCTCGGACACGACCGGCTTCAGGATGATGTCGCGCGGGTCCTTGTTCAGAGCCGTCTGGAGAACAGATGCCTGCTCGCTCATGCGGAGACCTCCTGGTTGGCGCCGGACTTCGAGGCGATGAAGCCCTCGAGCGCGGCCTGGGTGAAGACGATGTCGTCGGAGACGAGCACGTCGTAGGCGTTGAGCTGGTCGAACGTCAGCACGTGCAGGTTCGACAGGTTGCGGATGCTCTTCAGCGTCACGTCGTCGTTGCGCTCGATCACGACGAGCACGTTCTTCGACGACACGACGTTGGTGAGGAAGTTCACCGCGGTCTTGGTCGAAGGCGCACCGTCGATCCCGAAGGACTCGATGGCGTGGATGCGGTCCCCGCGGAAGCGATCGCTGAGTGCACCCAGGAGGGCGGCGGCGATCATCTTCTTGGGGGTGCGCTGCGAGTAGTCGCGCGGCTTCGGGCCGTGGACGACGCCACCACCGGTCATGTGCGGCGCACGGATCGAGCCCTGACGGGCGTTACCCGTGCCCTTCTGCTTGAACGGCTTGCGGCCGGCACCCGAGACCTCACCGCGACGCTTGGTCGAGTGCGTTCCCTGGCGAGCTGCCGCGAGCTGCGCGACGACGACCTGGTGGATGAGCGGGATGTTCGTCTTGACGTCGAACAGCGCGGCGGGAAGCTCGATGGAGCTTGCCTTCTTGCCGTCTGCCTTGAGGACGTCGAGCGCGAGAGTGGAGTCAGCCATGATCAGGCACCCTTCACTGCGTTGCGGACGTAGACGATGCGGCCACGAGCACCGGGGACCGCGCCCTTGACGAGCAGCAGACCCTTCTCGATGTCGATGGCGTGCACCGTGAGGTTGAGGACGGTCACGCGCTCGCCACCCATACGGCCGGCCATGCGCATGCCCTTGAAGACGCGGCTCGGAGTCGACGATGCGCCGATGGAGCCGGGCTTGCGGTGGTTGCGGTGCGAACCGTGGGATGCCGAGACGCCCTTGAAGTTGTGGCGCTTCATGACACCCGCGGTGCCCTTGCCCTTGCTCGTGCCGACGACGTCGACGAGCTGGCCGGCTTCGAACGTGCCGTCGACCGTGAGTTCCTGACCGAGCGTGTACTCGGCGGCATCCGCGGTGCGGATCTCGGTGACGTGACGGCGCGGCGTGACGCCGGCCGCTTCGAAGTGAGCCGTGAGGGGCTTGTTCACCTTGCGCGGGTCGATCTGGCCGTACGCGATCTGGACGGCGTTGTAGCCGTCCTTCTCGGGCGTGCGAACCTGCGTGACCACGTTGGGTGCGAGTTCGATGACGGTGACGGGAACGAGCTTGCCGCTCTCGTTCCAGACCTGGGTCATGCCGAGCTTCGTGCCCAGCATGCCCTTGGAAACCTTGGAGTTGATGTCAACCATGCCGGACCTCAGAGCTTGATCTCGATGTTGACATCGGCCGGGAGGTCGAGACGCATCAGCGAGTCGACAGCCTTGGGCGTCGGGTCGACGATGTCGATCAGACGCTTGTGGGTGCGCATCTCGAAGTGCTCGCGGCTGTCCTTGTACTTGTGCGGCGACCGGATGACGCACACGACGTTCTTCTCGGTCGGAAGGGGCACGGGACCGACGACGGTCGCGCCCGCACGGGTCACGGTGTCCACGATCTTGCGTGCGGACGTGTCGATGACCTCGTGGTCATACGACTTCAGGCGAATGCGGATCTTCTGTCCCGCCATTGTCTGCTCTCTCTCTTTAAGCGTCTTACCGTCCTGGGCCGGGTGACCCTGGGGCATTGGACGCACGTCGGCGCTGTTCGCGCCTCGGCACTCGAACGGCTCTCGCGAGTCGATCTGCTGCACCACTGTTCTTGTGTCAGCCGCGTGTCTTCCGACATGCGGATGCCGACCTCCGCCGCGCACGGCGAACCTCCTCGGAAGAAGGTGTCGGGGATTGCTCTGCTACCCGCGGCCTAGAACCCTGCACCATCCCGGAGGAGGCACCGTCTATGCACTGCCCTGGCAGTGATCCATCGCACGCACAGCGGCGACGGAATATCGAACCTGTCTATTCTGCCACGGCTGATTTCACTTCTGCAAACCCGGGCGTGTCGCGCCGTGCCGGCCGGACTCGAAACGAGCCCGATCCGGGTCAGATCGCAGAGGAGAGCGGGGCGAGGCATCCCCATGCCTCGCCCCGCTTGGGGAGGACGTTCAGTGCGAGGGGGCACACCGAACGCGAGGATACCGGCGTGAAGGGACGCCGGGATCCTCGATCGAGGGCGCGACGGAAGACCCGCCGCGCAGGCAGGGAGACGCTCAGGCGCACAGAGTGCGCGCGTCGTACGATGATCCCCAAAATCGTTTATCCCCAGATTGTTCGCGGAAACCGCGAATTTCGGGAGCCGAACCCCTTCGGCTGCCCCGACCGCAAGATCCCCAGGCGGTCTCGAATATCATACGTGTTCCCGAGCTCCTTCGCGAGTCCGCAGAGCCCGGAATACTGGTCGGAAACACGGAAACGGCGTTCCACGCGAGGTGGAACGCCGTTTCACAACGGGAGCGAGCGCTACTCGTTGCCGACGGACTTGTCGGCGCTCTCGCGGATCTCGTCGATCTTGTCGGCTGCGCCGGGCGCGATCTTCTTGGCGAAGTCCGCGACACCGTCGAGAACTCTGTCGCTGATGTCCTCCGCCTGCTCGCTCTTGACGGCCTCGGCGATCTTGTCCTTGTTCTGCTCGTACAGGTCTCTGCCCTTGTTGACGGCGTCATCGATGGCCATGGTTCCCCTTCTCAGGTGTGAGCTGTCGACCCGGTGAGGATCGACAACATCATTGTGCATGCCTCTTCCGGCAAACGGAACCCTCGCGTCGCGCGGCGACGACAAAGGGGCCGGACCCGAAGGCCCGACCCCTGTGCGAGGAAGCAGATGCTTACTTGATGATCTTCGTGACCGTACCGGCGCCGACGGTGCGTCCACCCTCACGGATGGCGAAGCCGAGGCCCTCCTCCATGGCGATCGGCTGGATCAGCTCGACCGTCACGTCGGTGGTGTCGCCGGGCATGACCATCTCGGTGCCCTCAGGCAGCGTGATGACGCCGGTGACGTCGGTGGTGCGGAAGTAGAACTGCGGGCGGTAGTTCGTGTAGAAGGGGTTGTGACGCCCACCCTCGTCCTTGGACAGGATGTACGCGGTGCCCGCGAAGTCGGTGTGCGGCGTGACCGAACCCGGCTTGACGATGACCTGACCGCGCTCGACGTCTTCACGCTTCGTACCACGGAGCAGGAGACCACAGTTCTCGCCGGCCCAGGCCTCGTCGAGCTGCTTGTGGAACATCTCGATACCCGTGACCGTGGTCTTGACGGTCGGACGGAGTCCGACGATCTCGACCTCGGAGTTGATGGCCAGGGTGCCACGCTCGGCGCGACCCGTGACGACGGTGCCACGACCGGTGATCGTGAAGACGTCCTCGACGGGCATCAGGAACGGCTTGTCCTTGTCGCGCACGGGGTCCGGAACGTGCTCGTCGACGGCCTCCATGAGGTCGAGGATGGACTGGGTCCACTTCTCGTCACCCTCGAGTGCCTTGAGAGCGGAGACGCGAACGACAGGGGCGTCCTCGGCGAAGCCCTGCGAGGCGAGCAGCTCGGAGACCTCGAGCTCGACGAGCTCCAGGATCTCCTCGTCGTCGACCATGTCGGCCTTGTTCAGCGCGACCAGCAGGTACGGCACGCCGACCTGCTTGGCGAGCAGCACGTGCTCGCGCGTCTGAGCCATCGGGCCGTCGGTGGCGGCGACCACGAGGATCGCGCCGTCCATCTGAGCCGCACCGGTGATCATGTTCTTGACGTAGTCGGCGTGGCCGGGGGCGTCAACGTGCGCGTAGTGGCGCTTCGGGGTCTCGTACTCGATGTGCGAGATGTTGATGGTGATACCACGCTGGCGCTCTTCCGGCGCCGAGTCGATGGAAGCGAAGTCGCGCTGCACGTTGGTGTCAGACGGGAACTTGTCAGCAAGCACCTTCGAGATCGCTGCGGAGAGCGTGGTCTTGCCGTGGTCAACGTGACCGATGGTTCCGATGTTGACGTGCGGCTTGGTCCGCTCGAACTTGGCCTTAGCCACTGGGTCCTCCTCAGGACGTCATGTAGAGGGTGCCGGGCACTGGTTTGCGACCGGTTCTCTACGGGTGTGAATCTCAGTTTAGTAGAGAGGGAATGTGAAGTTGTAGGAGTCCTGGGAGCCGGGTCGGAACCCGGCTCCCAGAAAGGTCGTTACTCGCCGCCCTGGTGCTTCTGGACGATCTCGTCGGCCACGTTGCGGGGAACCTCAGCGTAGCTGTTGAACTCCATCGAGTAGACCGCGCGACCCGAGGTCTTCGAGCGCAGGTCACCGATGTAGCCGAACATCTCGGACAGCGGGACGTGCGCACGGACGACCTTGACGCCGGCGGCATCCTCCATCGACTGGATCTGACCGCGACGCGAGTTCAGGTCGCCGATGACGTCGCCCATGTACTCCTCGGGCGTGCGCACCTCGACGGCCATCAGCGGCTCGAGGAGCACGGGGCTCGCCCGACGGAGAGCCTCCTTCATACCCATCGATCCGGCGATCTTGAACGCCATCTCCGAGGAGTCGACGTCGTGCGCAGCACCATCGACGATGGTCGCCTTGACGCCGACGATCGGGTAGCCCGCGAGGACTCCGACGTTCATGGAGTCCTGGAAACCGGCATCGATCGAGCCGATGTACTCACGAGGGATGCGACCACCGGTGACGGCGTTCACGAACTCGTAGGTCTTCTCGTCGTCCAGATCGAGCGGCTCGATGTTGAACTGGATCTTGGCGAACTGGCCCGATCCACCCGTCTGCTTCTTGTGGGTGTAGTCGTGCTTCTCGACGGTCTTGCGGATCGTCTCGCGGTAGGCCACCTGGGGCTTTCCGACGTTCGCCTCGACGTTGAACTCGCGCTTCATGCGATCGACGAGGATGTCGAGGTGCAGTTCGCCCATGCCCTTGATGGTCGTCTGACCGGTCTCGGGGTTGAGCTCCGTGCGGAAGGTCGGGTCCTCTTCAGCGAGCTTCTGGATGGCGACACCCAGCTTCTCCTGGTCGGCCTTGGTCTTCGGCTCGATGGCGACCTCGATGACGGGCTCAGGGAACGTCATCGACTCGAGGACGACCGGGTGCGCCGGGTCGGTCAGGGTGTCACCGGTGGTGGTGTCCTTCAGACCGATGACAGCGTAGATGTTGCCGGCGGTGACCGAGGGAACCGGGATCTCCTTGTTGGCGTGCATCTGGAAGATCTTCCCGATGCGCTCCTTCTTGCCCTTGGTCGAGTTGATGACCGCGGAACCGGAGTCGAGGTGACCCGAGTACACGCGGACGTAGGTGAGGCGACCGAAGAACGGGTGCACGGCGACCTTGAACGCCAGGGCCGCGAACGGGTCCTTGGCGTCGGGGTGACGCTCGATGATCGTGTCGTAGTCCTTGGGGTCGTGCGCCTGGATCGATCCCACGTCGAGCGGGTTCGGCAGGTAGTCGACGACCGCGTCGAGCATCGGCTGGACGCCGCGGTTCTTGAACGCGGAGCCGCAGAGGACCGGGTAGATCTCGGAGGCGACGGTGAGCTTGCGGATCGCGCCCTTGATCTCGGCGACCGTGAGCTCCTCGCCACCGAAGAACTTCTCGAGCAGCGCGTCATCGGTCTCGGCGACGGTCTCGAGGAGCTGCTGACGGTACTCGTCCGCCTTCTCCTTGAGGTCAGCCGGGATCTCCTGGATCTCGTACGAGGCTCCCATGGTGACGTCACCCTTGGAGTCACCCGCCCAGACCAGCGCGCGCATCTCGACCAGGTCGACGACGCCGATGAAGTCGTTCTCCGCGCCGATGGGCAGCTGGATGACCAGCGGCTTCGCACCGAGGCGGTTGATGATCGTGTCGACCGTGAAGTAGAAGTCGGCACCGAGCTTGTCCATCTTGTTGACGAAGCAGATGCGCGGGACGTTGTACTTGTCGGCCTGACGCCACACGGTCTCGGACTGGGGCTCGACGCCCTCCTTGCCGTCGAAGACGGCGACGGCACCGTCGAGGACGCGGAGCGAGCGCTCCACCTCGACCGTGAAGTCCACGTGACCGGGGGTGTCGATGATGTTGATCTGGTTCTTGTCCCAGTAGCAGGTCACGGCGGCAGACGTGATCGTGATGCCGCGCTCCTTCTCCTGTTCCATCCAGTCGGTGGTCGAGGCGCCATCGTGCGTCTCGCCGAGCTTGTGGTTGACGCCCGTGTAGAACAGGATGCGCTCTGTCGTCGTCGTCTTGCCGGCATCGATGTGCGCCATGATGCCGATGTTGCGGACCTTGCTCAGGTCGGTGAGCACGTCTTGTGCCACAGGAGTGTCCTTATCTTTTCGTGCAGGGGTACTGCGCGGAGGGGGTGCCCGCTCCCGGCGTGCAGCCGGGAGCGGGCGAAGTGTTTACCAGCGGTAGTGAGCGAACGCGCGGTTCGACTCGGCCATCTTGTGAGTGTCTTCACGGCGCTTGACCGCGGCACCCAGGCCGTTCGACGCGTCCAGGATCTCGTTCTGCAGACGCTCGGTCATCGTCTTCTCACGACGACCCTTGGCGTAGCTCACGAGCCAGCGCAGCGCGAGGGTGTTCGCACGGTGCGGCTTGACCTCGATCGGAACCTGGTAGGTCGAGCCACCGACGCGGCGGCTGCGGACCTCGAGGGTGGGGCGCACGTTGTCGAGCGCCTTCTTGAGGGTGGCGACGGCGTCCTGGCCGCCGTTCTTCGCCTCGACGCCGCGGAGGGCGCCGTAGACGATCGACTCGGCGATCGACTTCTTGCCGTCGACGAGGATCTTGTTCACCAGCGAGGTGACGATCGGAGCGCCGTATACCGGGTCGTTGACGACGGGGCGCTTGGGGGCTGGACCCTTACGAGGCATTTAACTCAACCCTTCTTCGCGCCGTAGCGGGAACGAGCCTGCTTACGGTTCTTGACGGCCTGGGTGTCCAGGGCGCCGCGGACGATCTTGTAACGCACACCGGGGAGGTCCTTCACACGACCGCCACGGACGAGCACCAGGGAGTGCTCCTGGAGGTTGTGACCCTCGCCGGGGATGTACGCGGTGACCTCGGCGCCGTTGCGCAGCTTCACACGAGCGACCTTGCGCATCGCCGAGTTCGGCTTCTTCGGGGTGGTGGTGTAGACGCGGGTGCAGACCCCGGCCTGCTGCGGGTTCGACTTCAGGGCAGGCGTCTTGGTCTTGGTGACCTTCGGCGAGCGACCCTTGCGAACCAACTGCTGAATGGTTGGCACGTTCTCTCCTCATAGTGCTGCACGGTGACAGCGTGATGGATTTCACATCATGCCCCACCGGCACGCCGGAATCGGCGGGCTTTGTGGTGTGGTGGGTATGCCGTGGAGGCGGACCGGCAAGGTGCCGACGCCCAGCGCGCACGTCAAGACGTGCACACACCTGATCAAGTGTAATGCCGCGTAACCTGGCGGTCAAATGAGCGGGCGGCTGCGCCTACGCGGCATCCGGATCGAAAGGCGAGTCCAGAGACTGGGTCAGCTCGGCGAGCAGGGCCTCGATCTGCGGCTCGACGTGCTGAGAGATCGCCGCCTGGATGTGCAGACGGTGCCGCAGGAGGATGCCGCAGATCTCTCGTCCCACCATATTGGCGTACTCGTCGGCGAGAGCGACCTCCTGGCGCAGCGCGATCTTCGCCTCCTCCGTCAGCGGCGGGAGCGGCGGGAGCTGATCGGCAGCGTCATCGGCGAGCCCCGCGATCGTGAAGAGGAACGGGGCTCCCGGCACCGGTTCCGGATCGAGCGGCAGGCCGTCGAACTCGGGGTCGAGGTCTTCCGTCGGCCGATAGCTGCGAGCACGGTTCCTGGCGGCCTGGTCGTCGAGCTCGCGCTGCAGCATCGGCAGATTGCGTGCCGTGTAGTAGGCCACCGCATGGTCGACGATGGTCTTCATCCGGGTGGAGAGGCCGTGCTGCACACCGTGGGGCGTGTTGGCTCCGATCCCTGCCGCCGACAGGATGGGCGACCCGAGGCACCGACGGCACGGCGCGACGCGACCGCGATGAGTCGCCGGCTCCCAGCGCGGCACCCAGCGCAGCCAGGCCTCGACGGCCTGGTCCACCTGCGTCTCCAACGAGCGCTCCACTCCACCAGCGTACGGCGCGTCGCGCCTGGCGGTCGCGATTTCCCGCGCCTCGGCGGGGCGTCACTCGTCGTCTTCCGACTCCCAGCGCCATCGCGGTCTTGCCGCGCGCGTACGACGGAGTGCGATCCCTCCCCATGCCGCGATCGCGGCCGCGAGCAGCAGAACGGCGCTGGCACCTCCGCGCACGAGATCCCCGGCCACCGCCGTGGCGATGACGATACTGCCGGAGCCGGAGAGGACGGCGACCCAGACTCCCGTGAGGTGGGCGAGCCCTGCGACGAGGGAGATAGAGATGGTCGCGAAGAACGACGGCTGCTGTCGGCGAAGCGCCGACAGCAGCATGAGCGCGAAGCCCACGACCGCGGAGATCATTCCGATGATGCCGGGCACCGGACCGAGACCCGGTACCGCGATGATTTCGGCATCCGTGAGCAGACTCACCGCGCCCAGCCCGAACACGGCGAGTGCGAAGAATCCCACGGTCGCGAAGACCAGCGCCAGGACGGCCGAAACCCCCGCGGGCTCGGGCTCGCGGGGGTTCGGCGTCGTGGCGTTCGTGATTACCTCGCGAGCGTGGGACCGGCTTCGAGGGTGCGCTCGTACTCGCGCTGCGCCTCGGCGTTGAGCTCGGTCTTCCTGGCCCCGCTGCGTGCGACCCACGCGCCGAACCAGATCGTCAGCTCGCGCCCGAAGACGAAGGCGGCGATGGCGAGCGGCTGGAAGAGCTGCGACCCGGCCAACTCGAGACCTTCGGAGGCGGTGAGCATCCAGAACGGGGCTTCGAACAGCTGGCCCAGGATGTGGCCGGTGTAGGCGAAGAGCCCGACGAGGATGCCGAAGACCACCCACAGCCCCCAGCGGCCGCGGTTGATCACGGCGCCGAGCAGCCAGAAGCCCAGGAAGAAGACCACGACCGGCGTCCAGAAGCCCCAGGTGAGCAGCGGTGCGACGAGAGCATCTCCGATGTTCTCCCCCGTGACCTCGCCGGCTGCCGCGCGGATGCCGATCGTGGCGGCCAGGTAGAGGAGGGCGAAGACGACGGTCGCCAGCAGACCGATGGCACCCGCGGTACCGCGGTTGCCACGGTCCCGCGGCGGTTCGGGTGCCTGCACGAAGATCGGCTGCGGAGCCTGAGCGGCAGAGGCGACCAGAGGTTCGGACGGGACGATGCGCGTCTCGACCTGGTCGGCGTGCGGAGCGTATGCGGCATCCGCGACCCGCTCCTCGCGGTCATATGAGCCGGTGCGGTCGAACGAGTCCGCGCGGTCCGACGAATCCGTGCGGTCGTAGGAGGACGTGGCTGTGTCGTCGCGCGGGACCGGGGCGACGAACGCGGGAGTCGCATCAGCATCGTCACGTCCGTACGTGCGCTCAGACGCGGGCGTCGTCTGGGTTGCCGCGGGTGACGAGAACAGGCCGGGGTGGTCGCGTTCCGCCTCTTCGAAGGCGGCGAGGTCGGGATCGACGGGCTTGCTCTCAGGGGTCGTGTTCTCCGACCCCTGGACCGGCGCTCCGGGGACATCGGCGCCGGCGGCCGCCGCGTCGTCGAGACTGGCGTTGGCGCTGCCGACCACGTCGTCGACGTTCGCCGGCTTGTCGGTCTTGTGAACCTCAGGATCGCTCATGCGGTGCGCCTCTCATCGGATGTGTGCTCTGCGAGGTTACCGCCGCCCGCGCAGCCGCCCCTGGAGGCGTGCCGACGTGTCGCCATTCGGCAGCTCACGGGGCGCGAGGCACAGGCTTCAGGGCAATGAGCTGCGGAGGGCATCGCCGGCGAATTCGGCCAGGACCGGAAGAATCGGCAGCGAGAGCCACAGCAGGGCGGCGATGATGCCCGCGCAGATCACGCCGGCCACCCAGCTCATAGCGAGGTTGCGTCCGCCGACCCGTGCCATGCCTCCACGGTACGACCGCGGAGGCCGGCACGACCGCCGCAACGCCGAGCAGCACAGTCGATAGACTCCCTTCATGGCTGACAGTTCCTTTGACATCGTCTCGAAAGTGGATCACCAGGAGGCCGAGAACGCTCTCAACCAGGCCCGCAAGGAGATCGAGCAGCGCTACGACTTCAAGGGCGCCGGCGCGTCCATCGCGTGGAGCGGCGAGCAGATCCTCATCATCGCCGGCACCGAGGAGCGAGCGAAGGCCGTGCTCGACGTGTTCCAGACCAAGCTCATCAAGCGCGGGATCTCCCTCAAGAGCCTCGAATCCGGCGAGCCGTTCGCCAGCGGCAAGGAGTTCCGCATCGTCTCCACTCTCAAGGACGGCATCTCCTCGGAGAACGCTAAGAAGATCGGCAAGATCATTCGCGACGAGGGCCCGAAGGGCGTCAAGAGCCAGATCCAGGGCGACGAGCTTCGCGTGCAGTCGAAGAGTCGCGACGACCTCCAGGCCGTGATCACCTTGCTCAAGGGCTCCGACCTCGACGTCGATCTGCAGTTCATCAACTACCGGTAGAGCTCCGACTCGCCCGCCCGTTTCGCGACGGCGGCTCTGGCCCGCCGTGCGAATCGTTTCGTCATCTCCGGATCGCATTCCGATATTCCGGTTGGGATGCCCAAGACTGTGAGAGGTCGCATCCGATGCGGCCGACGACGCCCACGCCGCTTGCGCTCTGCCGTTCGACGGCTCCGCGCACGAAGGACTGTGAGCCTCCCCCGTGGGGACGGGGTTCGCACCAGTGCCGCGTGATCGCGTCGTCTACGGTCGGCGGGCGCTTCGCACCCGTCGGCCGTAACGAGACTCTTTCCAATCTTCCGAGCGCCACAGGCGTCGTGTCAGCGCGTCCCGTCGTTTGCGCGTAGTGTGTTGACATCCTGCGCGATCTGTGATGACGAGCCCCGACGGGTGAATCGCAGCGCCGGGAGAAGGATGGCAACCGGGGGGCAGTATCCATGGAGAGCATGGGATCGAAGAATACGAGCGAGAGCAAGCAGCTGCTGGCCGAGGAGGTGTTCCAGTACATCGGCTGGCAGATCATCGACGGGACACTGGCGCCGGGGCAGCGAATCCGCGACCTGGACATCGCCGACCGGCTCCACGTCTCGCGCACGCCGGTGCGCGAAGCACTGCAACGGCTCGAGCGTCTGGGACTGGTGGTCATGTATCCCAGTCGCTACACCGAGGTCACCGAGGTATCGAGGGACACCGTCGCTCAATCGCTCGCATTCGCCGGCTATCAGGCGGGAGTCGCCGCTCGGCTGGCCGTGCCCCGACTCAGCAGCTCGCAGCGCCGACACGTCGCCGGGCTCGTCGAGTCGATGTACGACACTCTCGACGACAGCGTGCGGACCATCGACAGTCGCTGGGCGGTGTTCGCTTACCTCGGTGAGCGCAGCGACAACCCGCAGCACTGCGTGGTCATCGAGGAGACGAGTGTCGCGCTTCTTCGCAATCTCCGCCACTGGACCGTCCCGAACGAGGACCGTGAGCGGATGCTGCAGGTCTACGTCGACTTCCACGACGCCGTGCTCCGCGGGGACGGCGACGCGGCGGAGCGACTCACGCGCGAGATGCACTACGTGTGATCGGGCTCAGTGCGTCGCGCGCCAGCCGGTGACCCAGCGGTCCAGGCGCCGGTAGGCGTCTTCCCTGGCATCATGGCGCGACAGGAAGACGTCGTGCAGGGCCCCGTCGATGCGCTCCACCGTCACCGATGGCCCGAGCCGCAGTGCGGCGCGGGCGATGTCGTCGACCACGAGCACAGAGTCCGCTGCTGTCAGCTCCTCCGACCAGCGCGTCGGCGGCACGGACCGCGCGGAGAGCAGCACGCAGACCGGCACGGGGATCGACAGCCCTGATGCGACGGTCCGGTGTCCGGAGAGGATCGCGTGCAGCCAGCCGGCGTACACGGCCATCGTCTGCGCGGGGCGCCAGAGCGCGTTGACCTCCATCGGGTCGTCGGGGTCGGCGACCTCGTGCTGCGCCCGCGTGTAGAAGCCGAGATCGATCTGCGGGGCGACTTCGAGGGGACGAATCCGAGCCTGCAACTCGACGACCGGCGCGAGAGCCGCCCGCACCGGGGCGATCTGGAACTCCAGCCAGGGACTGTTCAGGACCACGGCATCCGCGGTCGTCGGATGCCGTGAGGCCCAGAGGCTCAGCGTCAAGCCACCCGTGGAGTGCCCGAGCAGCACGAGCCGACGATCATCGGAGCCGTCCTCGGCATGGCCCATGACGGAGAGCGCGGCGGCGATGTCCTCGTCATAGGTCGCGAGGTCCGCCACGTAGCCAGGTGTCTGCCACTCGCGAAGGCTCCGACCGTATTTGCGCAGGTCCAGCGCGAAGAACCGCGCGCCTCTGGACGTCCAGAACCGGGCCAGCCGCTTCTGGAAGAAGTAGTCGGACCAGCCGTGCACGTAGAGCACGTCGACGCCGACGAGCGGAAGCCGGTGCCCGCGTGCGCGATCCCACCAGCTCTCCTCGACGGGCAGTGCCCTCACCAGAGTCGCGACGACGGCTCCCTGTTCGTCGGGCGCGAGTTCGAGGGTCAATTGCTCGAACTCGTCGCCGAGGACGTCTGCGATCCAGTCGGCCATGCACGCTCCCCCCTGCCCGTCAGGCTAGTCGAGGAGGTCACTGAGGCGCAGGACGCCCAGCGGTGAAGTTCTGCACGATCTGCTCCGCGACGGGAGCCAGATCCGAGATGCCGGAGCCCTCGTACGTCGTGAGGCGGACCCAGTCCGCGCCGATGCGAAGGTCGATCACCGGTCGCTCGAACTCATCGAGGCCGGTGAGCGCGGCATCCGCCCCCTCGATGTCGACGGCCGCGCCCTCCTCGATCCGGGCGAACGCCCAGGCGCCGCCCGGAAGCGAGGTGATCGTCAGGTATCCCTGCGACTCGTACTCGCTCTCGCTGGAGGCGTAGTGGCAGATACGCGCCCCGTTGACGACCTGATAGACCTCCGATGGGATGCCCCAACCGCCGAAGGAGTCGATGAGGAAGACCTCGGAGCCGAGGTCTTCGCCGAGCTCGACGGCCGTGAGGAACTGCGCGCACTCCACGCCGACGATCTCACTCGGAGCGATCTCGACCTCTCTGAGCGTCGCGGTCGCGGATGCCGCGAGCCGGCGGAGTCCCTCATCGATGCGCGGCGCATCGTCGCCCCCCAGCTCGGGGTCCACCACGAGGCCGGAGACCAGCACATCGCCGTCGATCACCTGGACGAAGCACATCCCGCTGTCCTCGCAGCGGGACTCCTCGCCCCACCAACCGCCGCGGGTCGCCGCTCCGTCTGTGACGGTCTGAGCGCCGGGGACGATCGTGACCTCCCAGCTGCGCTCGTCATCTCCGGTGGAGCAGGCGATGCCCCCGGAGCGCGGGAAGGCGTGGAGAGCGGGGCCGGGGTACCAGTTCGGCATCGAGACGCGGGACAGATTCTGCTCCACGGCGCCCTCCGACGCACCGACGAGGGCCGACATCTCCGCGCCGACATCCTCGCAGGTCACGTCGAAGGCAGGCGTCGGCTCGACGATCGGCTCCGCGGTCGGCGTCGGCGTCGCGGAAGGCGTCGGAGTGGCCGAGGCGGGAGGCTCCGGTTCCGGCGTCGGCGCACAGCCCGACACGAGAAGAAGCGCCACCGCGCAGAGGATGAGGGAGGATCGCCGTCGCATGCGACCAGCCTAGGAGGCGGCTTCCGTCGCGCGCGGAGCGGCTCGCAACGATCCGGTGACGGAGCTATTCGCCGCGCGAGACCCGCACCATCTCGTCACGGGGCACGACCTTCACGCGGGCACGCTCGTGCGGCGCGCCCAGGCCGATCTCGTGCTCGTCGAGGCGGTGCCAGCCCTCGACGTCGGTCCACTGCACTCCGCGCTCGCGGAGAAGTGCGACGATCGATTCCTCCGACGGGTCCACCGGCTGCCACCACGACCCCTGGTCGTTGATGATGTGCCGCACGGTCTCCATCGCGTCGGACTTCGTGTGTCCGATCAGTCCCACGGGACCGCGCTTGATCCACCCGGTCGCGTAGATGCCGGGGACCCGCTGGTTGGAGTCCTTCGCGAGCACCTGACCTTCGCGGTTGGGGATCACGCCGTGCTTCTTGTCGAAGGGGACGCCGGGCAGCGGCGAACCGAAGTACCCGATCGCCCGGTAGAGGGCCTGGATCGGCACCTCGCGCATCTCGCCGGTGCCGACGGCGCCACCCTCGCCGTCGGGCTGGGTGCGCTCGTAGACGAGCGCGGCGACGCGGCCGTTCTCGTCTTCACGGACCTCGACCGGGCGCGCCCAGAAATGCAGGTGCAGCCGCCGTGACGCGGAGCCTCCGGCGTTGTTCACCGAGTCGCGCTTGCGCCACGACTGCAGGACGCGGTCGATGACCATGACCTGCTTGTTGCTGGCGACGGCCTCCTTCGAGGCGTCGTCGTAGTCGAAGTCCTCGTCGTACACGACCATGTCGACATCGCGCAGTTCGCCGAGTTCGCGGAGTTCGAGCGGGGTGAACTTCACCTGCGCCGGTCCGCGCCGACCGAAGACGTGCACATCGGTGACCGCGCTGGCCTTGAGGCCCTCGTAGACGTTCTCCGGCACCTCGGTGACGAGCAGATCCTCGGCGTGCTTGGCCAGCATGCGCGCGACGTCGAGTGCGACGTTGCCGTTGCCGATCACGGCGACGGACTCGGCATCCAGCGGCCACTCCCGCGGCACGTCGGGGTGGCCGTCGAACCAGCTCACGTAGTCGGCGGCGCCGTACGAGGCGACGGCGTCGACGCCCGGGATGTCCATGGATGTGTCGCGGATGGCACCGGTCGCGAAGATCACGGCGTTGTAGTGGTGCTTGAGATCGTCGAGAGTGATGTCCTCGCCGAACCGGACGTTGCCGAACAGGCGGATGTCGCCACGGTCCAGCACGTCGCGGAGGGCGCCGATGATGCCCTTGATGCGCGGGTGGTCGGGGGCGACCCCGTAGCGGACGAGGCCGTAGGGCGCGGGGAGCTGTTCGAACAGATCGATGGAGACGTCGAACTTGCGCTCGGCCTTCAGCAGGATGTCAGCGGCGTAGATGCCCGCGGGGCCTGCACCGACGATGGCCAGTCTGAGCTTGGTCATGGGAGGTCCTTTCGTGTGCCGTCGCATCCGTCCGCCGACCCGACGGGTCGGAGGAACGGTTCAGCTCGAGCGATCGGCGAGGGTCTCAGCGAATCGGGTCAACGACTCGCGCACCGTGCCACGCGGGAGTGGTGCGAGCGCGTCGATCGCATCCTGCGTCCAGGTCTGGGCGAGTTCGAGGGTCTTCTGGGTCACGGCATGGTCGCGCAATTCGTCGAGCGGCCGGTCGAGGATCGCAGGGTCCGCACCGTCGGCGATCCGCGCCACTCCCTCGTCGATGCGTGCGGCGAGCGCGACGGATGCCTCGTCGGCCTCGGCCTTCAGCAGCAGGTACGGCATCGTGGGGACGCCCGCACGCAGATCGGTCCCCGGCACCTTCCCGGTGTCCTCCGGCTTCGCGGAGAGGTCGATCACGTCATCGAGCAGCTGGAACGCCACTCCGATCTTCTCGCCGTAGGCGCGCATGGGCTCTTCGTACTCGCTCGGAGCATTCGAGAAGATCACGCCGCCCTGCGTCGCGGCGGCGATCAGGGAGCCGGTCTTGTCGGCGAGCACCTGGATGTAGAACGCGATCGGATCGTCGTCGGGCTGAGCGCCGATGGTCTCGTGCATCTGCCCGAGGACGAGACGCTCGAAGGTGTCGGCCTGCAGGCGGATGGCTCGCTCCCCCAGCCGCGACATGAGCTGGCTGGCCCGGGAGAACAGGATGTCGCCGGTGAGGATCGCGATGCTGTTGCCCCAGACCGCGTGCGCTGCCGGGACGCCGCGCCGACGATCGGCGCCGTCCATGACGTCGTCATGGTAGAGCGAGCCGAGGTGTGTGATCTCGAGCGCCTTGGCGACGTCGATGACCTCCTCGGTGTTGCCGTCGCCGAGCTGGGCGGCGAGCAGCGTCAGCACGGGGCGGATGCGCTTGCCACCGGCCTCGTAGAGGTAGCGGCTGGCCGCATCGGCCAGCGGGTCGGCCACGCGGACGTCTTCGGCGAGTCCGGTCTCGACGCGCTCCAGCCCGTCTTCGATGGCGCGGGCGACACGTCGGGCGGCGGGGCCGATGAAGACGCGATCGCTGAAGCCGAGACGGCTCGCCAGTCGCGAACCCGGGGCGATGGGGCTCGAAGTCACGGTCCCAGCCTACCTTCGTCGCGTGCGGCGGATTGCGCCCGTGACGGTCACGCGGGCTTGCGCGCTCTGTGCAGGGCCACGATGCCGAAGGAGAGGTTGCGGTAGGCGACGTCGGTCCAGCCGGCCTCGCGGATCCAGGCGGAGAGCTTCTTCTGGTTCGGCCATTCGCGGATCGACTCGTTGAGGTAGTCGTAGGCGTCGGCGTTGGTGCCGGCCACACGGGCGACCCGCGGCAGCACCTGGTCGTTGTAGAACCGGTAGGCACCTCGGAACAGCTTGGCCGGAGGCGTGGAGAACTCGTTGATCACGAGCCGTCCGCCGGGCTTGGTCACCCGGTAGAGCTCGCGGAGCGCCCTCTTCGGATCGCTCACGTTGCGGAGGGCGTACGACATCGTGACCGCGTCGAACTCGGCATCCGCGAAGGGAAGGTCGGTGGCGTCGGCCTGGACGAACGAGAGGTTGCGCATCGCGCCGTGCCGACGCTGTCCCTCGGCCAGCATGCCCGGCGAGAAGTCGGCGGCGACCACCTCGGCGCCGCTCCGCGCGAGGGATGCCGAAGACGACGCGGTGCCCGCTCCGAGGTCGAGGATGCGCTCCCCCGGCTTCGGCGCGACGGTCCGGGTGGTGGCGGCGCGCCAGAGCGCATCGTTGCCGAAGGTCATCGCCGTGTTCGTGCGGTCGTAGCCCGCGGCGACCTGGTCGAACATGCCGCTGACGCGGGACGGGTCCTTGCCGAGATCGGCGCGGTTCTTCTCGTTCGAGGTCACGGGTTCAGTCTAGGCGCGAGGTGCAGTGTGTCGAGGCGGTCGAGCCAGAGACCCGGCGTGGCATCATCGAACGGCGCGGCCTGCGCGCGGACACGCTCCTCGAGGTCGAGCGCGAGCGCTTCGAGGCGCGTCATGATCTCGGCGGGGTATCCGTACCGCACGCTGTGCTCGGCCCATTCGTCGCGGTCGTCCACCCACGTGCCGCGCTCCCCGGCGACGCGCACTGCGCCACCCCACCGACTGCCCGATCCAGTCCCCCCACTCGTCGGCACCGAGGTAGACGCACTCGTGGCGCCAGTGGGTCGAGCCGTCCCATTTGCGCCACTGGAAGATCATCTCGGCGCCGATCGCGGGACGTGCATCGCTCATGCGCCCACCCTACGACGACGGGATTCCTCCCTCTCCGCGCGGCATAGGCTGGACACGTGCACACCACACACCTGGTCGTGGAGACCCGCGAGATCGACCCGGTCGAGGATCTCCTGGCCTACGCCGATCCTGCTCGCCCGCTCGCCTGGCTGCGCCGCGGCGACGGAGTCGTCTCGGTCGGCGAGCCCCTGACGGAGATCCGTCCTCCTGCGACGTCCGACGAATCGCGGAGCGCCGCCCTCGCCACCTTCTGGCGCGGCATGGCCGCAGAGGCCGAGATCGATGACGCGGTCGGGCTCCCCGGGACCGGGCTCATCGCGTTCGGCGCCTTCACCTTCGACGAGCGGTCGACCGCCGACAGTGTGCTGATCGTGCCGACGCAGGTGATCGGCCGGCACGGCGACCGATTCTGGCGCACGCGCATCCGCATCGCGGTGCATGCCGAGATCGGCGGCGCGCTCGAGACGCAGCCCTACGGACCGCACTGGGCGGGCACCGTCGGGCCGGGGGCGCAGAGCCCGCAGGGCTACCAGGACTCGGTGCGCGCCGCATTGACCCGCATCGCCGACGGCGAGCTGAGCAAGGTCGTGCTCGCCAGAGACCTCACCGGCAGCATCCCCGCCGGTTCCGACCTGCGCCGACTCGTCCGCGCGCTCTCGACCGGCTACCCCGACACCTGGGCATTCGCGGTCGACGGGTTGATCGGCGCGAGCCCCGAGACGCTCGTCACCGTCCGGAACGGCACGGTCACGGCACGGGTGCTCGCGGGCACGATCGGGCGAGGGGCAGACGCGGATGCCGACACCGCGGCATCCGCCCATCTCGCCTCCAGCACGAAGGACCTCGACGAGCACCAGTACGCCGTGCAGAGCGTGCTCGCCTCGCTTCGCCCGCACACGCGCGCACTGGCCGCCAGCGAGCAGCCCTTCCTGCTGAAGCTGCCGAACCTCTTCCACCTCGCGACCGACGTCGAGGGCGAGCTGGACGACGGAGAGACCGCGCTCGATCTCGTGCGGGTGCTGCATCCCACCGCCGCGGTGGCCGGCACGCCGACGCGGGCCGCCATCGAGGCGATCCGTGATCTCGAGCCGTTCGATCGTGGGCGCTACGCCGGTCCCGTCGGCTGGGTCGATGGCGCGGGCAACGGCGAATGGGCGATCGCGCTGCGTTGCGCGCAGTTCACTGCCGCGGACGACGACATCCGCGTCACGGCGTACGCGGGTGCCGGCATCGTCGCGGGGTCCGACCCGGAGTCGGAGTTGCTGGAGACCCGGGTGAAGTTCCGCCCGCTGGTCGACGCGCTGGCCTGACGCGTTTCGTCTCGTCGCTGCGCTCCTCGCTCAACGACCGGTCGTCGAGCGAGCGAAGCGAGTCGAAACGCCGGGAACGCGGTCAGCTCGCGGCGAGGCGCTTCTTCTCGGCCTCGATGTCGAAGTCTGCGGCGGGCCACTGCGGATCGATGTCCTCGAGCGCGGCGAGCAGCAGCTCCTGCACGGCCAGCCGCGCGAACCACTTCGAGTTCGCCGGCACGACGTACCACGGCGCGACCTCGGTCGAGGTGCGCTCGAAGACGGTCTGATAGGCCTCCATGTACTCGGGCCACCGCATCCGCTCGTCCACATCGCCCGGGTTGTACTTCCAGTGCTTGTCCGGGCGCTCGAGGCGCTCCATGAGGCGGGACTTCTGCTCGTCGGGCGAGATGTGGAGCATGACCTTCACGATCCGCGTGCCGGATGCCGCCACCTTCGCCTCGAACGCGTTGATCGCCTCGTAGCGGCGCTCGATCTCGGAGGGGTCCGCGAGTTCGCGCACGCGTCCGATCAGGACGTCCTCGTAGTGGGAACGATCGAAGACCCCGATGAATCCGGGCTCCGGCAGGCGCCTCTCGATGCGCCACAGGAAGTCGTGCTCGCGCTCCTCGTCCGTCGGAGCCTTGAAGGCCGTGAGCAGAACGCCCTGCGGATCGACGCCGCCGACCACGTGCCGCACGATCCCTCCCTTGCCCGCGGAGTCCATCGCCTGGAGCACGAGGAGCACGGAGTCCTTCGTGACGCCGACGCGGCTCTCGGCGAACAGCCGCTCCTGCAGCTCGTTCAGCTTCTCGAGTCCGGCGGCCAGATCCTCGGTGCCGCGCGCCTTGCCCTTGTCGTAGCCGGGCTTGCTCTCCGGGTCGACGTCGGCGAGGCGGAAACCGTCGGAGACCCGCAGCGTCGTGGTCCAGCTGTGCGCGTTCATACGCACATACTGCCAGTCATCGCGCCAGCGGGACCTCGATGATCTGACGTCCGCCTCGGGGCGAGGTGAGCGCTTGGTCGAGACCGGCGCGGGTCGTGACCTTCAGATACTCCCAGCCGTAGGCCAGGGCGAGATGCTCGAGAATCACGGTGTGCGGCGTGTAGAAGGCGCGGTCGAGATCGGCCGGAGGCGCGGATGCCGCCACCTCGAGCGCGTCGAAGATCGTGCCGCCGCCGTCGTTGCCGACGATGATCTGCACGCGGGGCTCCGTCTCGTCGGGTGGCAGCAGCATCGCACCGACGTCATGGAGGAACGCGAGATCGCCGAGCAGCAGTCGGGTGATGCCGGGGGCGCCGCCGGCCTGACTGGCGATCGCGACGCCCATCGCGGTGCCGATGGTGCCGTCGATGCCGGCCAGGCCGCGGTTGGCGTGCACCGGCACCTTCTTGCCGCCGAGCACCGCATCGGCGACGCGCACCAGGCGAGACGATCCGAACACCAGCCGATCGTGCGGCCAGGTCGCCCGCCACACCGCGTCGACGAGGAGTTCTCGGTCGAGCGGGCGGCGCACGGCATCGAGTTCGGCCTTGACCGCTTCGCGCCGGGCCGAGAAGTCGGTCGAGGCGAGCGCCTCGGGGTCGGGCGCGCGCTCGGTGAGGTCGACGACCTCGGTGGCGGAGGCCGCGAGCCAGGCACCCAGCCACTCCCGGTCGCTCGGGCCCGCCTCGACGGACACGGCGCCGACCGCACGAGTGCGCCCGTTGAGGTTCAGCTCCTCGCCACCGTGGCGGACCGCGATCACCTCGACGCCGTCGCGCGAGAGGAGGCCGGCGACCTCGCGGCTCAGTGTGGGGTGCCCGAGCACGACGACCCGCTCGATGCGACCGCCGAGTTCGTCCCGACGGAGGAGAGCGCGGTAGCCGTGCACGATCTGGCGCCCGAAGCGTGCGCCGCTGACGATCTCCGCGATCAGCGGCCAGCCGCCCTCGTGCGCGATCTCCTCCGCGAGAGGTCCGGCATCCGCACCCGCGACGACCACGGTGCGAGGTCCGCGCTCGAGCACGTGCGGCTCGACGGCCGCCGGACCCGGCGCATCGCCGGGAACGATCGCGATGCCGGGCGACCGCCCTGAGAGCGGCTCGCGTGACGGCAGGTTGAGATGGACGGGGCCTGCGACGCCCGGGAGCCCGGCTGCGGCATCCGTCGTTCCCATGGCGGCGCCGACCGCGCGCGCGGCCAGACCGGTCCACTCCCCCTCGCCGGGGACGGGCGCGTCGATCTGCTCCCGCACCCAGCGGTCGAAGAACCTCTCCTGGAGGGTCGCCTGGTTTGCTCCGACGCCGCGCAGCTCGGGCGGACGGTCGGCGGTGAGGAGCAGCAGCGGGACTCCGGAGTGGAAAGCCTCCATCGTCGCGGGCAGCAGATTCGCGACGGCCGTGCCAGAGGTGCAGACAACCGCGGCGGGAACGCCCGACTCGCGTGCGATGCCGAGAGCGGTGAAACCTGCGACGCGCTCGTCGATGCGCACATGCACCCGCAGCGCCCCGTCACTCGCGGCGTGCACCGCGGCGAGCGCGAGCGCCTGCGAGCGGGAGCCGGGCGAGAGCACGATGTCGCGCACGCCGTGTGCGACGAGCTCGGCGATCAGGGATGCCGCGGCATCCGTGGCCGGCGATGAGGTCACGGGCGGGGGTCCGCGGCAGGAGGCTCGTCGGTCTCCTCGTCCAGGCGCGCGAGCTCCTCTTCGAGCCGCTTGATGCGGGCATCCTGCTCGGTCTTGCTGATGCTCTGCAGGAACGCGGGGTCGTCGTCGGGAGCGACGACACGAGGGACGTTCTGGTCCTTCGCCCGGCGGCGGCCGATCGTGAACCAGAGGATGCCGCCGATGACGGGGATGAGTGCGACGATCGCGATCCAGGCGGCCTTGGGCACACCACGGTGCCGCGTCGCCGGCTGCACAGCGCAGTCGACGATGCTGAACACCCAGAACACGGCGGCCAGGAAACCGCCGACGATCAGTAGTCTTGCCACCCCTCCAGTGTAGGCGCGTGGCGGGCACGCGGATTCGGGTGGATGATGTCGGTATGAGCGCGCGCTCAGCGCCGGAGGACCCCCCGCCGGAAGGCGAGCGGATTTCGGCATCCGCGGAGGAGAGCGTCGTCCCGACGAGGGAGTCGGATGCGGCGCTCGGTCGGCGCGCGCAGATCCTGGCGACCGAGCACTGGGGACTGCTCGCAGCACGCAGCACCGCGCAGAGCGAGGTTCTGACCCGCATCACGATCTTCCTCACTCTGGTCTCGGCCGGACTCGTGACCATCGGGCTCCTCGGTCAGGCATCGGGTTTCGCCGGCTGGTTCGGAGGCGCGTCGCTGGCAATCCTCGCCTTCCTCTGGCTGATCGGGTTCATGACGCAGTTCCGGGTGATGAATGTGTCGGAGGAGGACATGATGTACGTCGTCGCGATGAACCGGCTCCGCGGCGCGTACGTCGACCTCGATCCGAGCGTCGAGGACGTGTTCCTCGCCTCGACCTACGACGATCAGGCGGGCATGAAACTGACCTACTCGTTCCTGCGACGGCGGAGCGTCAGCATCCTGCTGGGCAGCTCGGTGATGCTGCTGATCGTGGTCAACGCGTGTGTCGCCGGGCTGCTCGTCGGCTCGGCGATCGTCGCCGGCGGCGGAGAGTTCGGATGGGCGGTGGGAATCGGCATCGCTGCCGGCCTGGTCTACGCCGCCGGCTTCATGACCTTCGGCGGTGTGGGGTTCCGTTCGGCATGGAAGCACTACGTTCCCCGGCGCACGACCCCCGGGAGCGCGCCGCCCTCGCTACGCTGAGCGCATGAGCGAGGCTCCCCCGCGTACGCCGAACCCCGTGCTCTCCGTCGTGCGCCGGATGCCGGCCACCCTGACGATGGTGCTGTTGATCCTGATCGTGGGGGTGGTGTGGCAGGGCCTCTGGGTGCCGTTCGAGGACACCGCGCTGTTCCGGACCGTGGCCTACGGGCTCCCGAACCTCGCCGACGGCAAGTGGTGGACCCCGCTGACCGGCACGTTCTTCGTGAACGAGCCGTGGGTGTACATCTTCACGATCTCCAGCTTCTGGGGCATGGGATACCTGGAGTTCCGGCGCGGATCGAGGGTCGCCCTCGCCTACTACTGGGTCGGTCAGCTCTTCGCGATCCTCGCCACCGCGCTGGTGCTGCTCGTGCTCTCGCAGTTCCCCTGGGCGTGGGCTGCGACGCAGGCGCAGGCACTCGACGTCGGCGCATCCGGAGGCACGATGGCGTGCATCGCCGCAGCCGTCGGACTCTTCCGGCCGCCCTGGCGCGTGCGCGGGTGGCTGATCCTGCTCGGCTTCGTGTTCATCTCGATGCTGTTCTGGGGCAAGGTGGCCGACCTCGAGCATCTGCTCGCCGTGCTGCTGATCCTGGTCGTCGACCGGTCGCTGCGCGTGCGGCACACGACCGTGCGCGAACAGCGGCTCATCGCGGTGGTCGCGATCCTCGTGCTCGGCGCCGTCGAGATCATCACGACCCTCGTCGCGACCGACGGGCCGTTCGGACCGACCGAGCCCGTCTCGGGTGGGTTCATCGACCTGGCGATCGACCTCGTCGTGATCCTCGTCCTCGTGAACGGTCTGCGCCGCGGGCGTCGCTTCGCGTGGGTGCTCGCGCTCCTCCTCGGCATCTTCAACGTTCTTCTCGCCGCACTCGTGCTCACGCTCATCACGGTGTTCAGCCAGGCCCAGCTCGATTTCCGCTGGGACGGCGAGACCGAGCTCGCCCTCGCGAACGGGTTCCTGTGGGTGATCATGCTCGTGTACCTGGTGTGGGTGCGTCGAGCCTTCCGGGCGAAGCGGAAATCGACCCTCGGCATCCAGCCTGCTCCGAGCATCGACGACGTCAAGAGGGAGCTGCGC
This sequence comes from Microbacterium sp. SA39, assembly GCF_000967865.1. Classification (GTDB taxonomy): domain Bacteria; phylum Actinomycetota; class Actinomycetes; order Actinomycetales; family Microbacteriaceae; genus Microbacterium. Next base: position 102,968 of record NZ_JXRU01000034.1, on the reverse strand, counting down.
ACTCACGGCGGCGGGACGCTGTCGTGGATGTCGACCTGGGAGGGCAACAGCTACGCCCGGGTGCCCGGAGGAGTGGTCGCGTACCAGCGGCGCAACGGGGTCGCCCTGGCACTCGCGGATCCGATCGGTCCGGCGGAGGAGCGAGCGGATGCCGTGAGGGGATTCATCGGCGCTGCGGAGCAGGCGGGGCTCGTGCCGTGTTTCTTCAGCGCGGATGCCGCGACGCTCGCTGCCGTGCCCTCGACCTGGCGGAGCATCGTCGTCGCGGATGACACGATCGTCGACCTCACGGGTCTCGAGTTCACCGGCAAGCGCTGGAACTCGGTGCGCTCCTCGCTCAACAGGGCGGGCCGCGAGGAGATGACGTTCCGCATGACGCAGCTCAAGGCCGAGTCGTGGGGTGTGCAGCAGCAGCTGCGTGCCATCTCTGAGGCGTGGGTCGGCGAGAAGGATGTGCCCGAGATGCGCTTCACCCTCGGCACGCTCGACGAGGCGGAGGACCCCGAGGTCCGTCTCGCGCTGGCGCTCGCCCCGAACGGCGACGTCGACGGATTCCTCTCCTGGCTGCCGGTCTACGGCGAGGGCGGAATCGTGCGCGGCTGGACGCTCGACCTCATGCGCCGCCGGGATGGCGGGTTCGGCCCGGTCATGGAATTCCTCATCGGGTCATCTGCCAAGCTTTTCTCCGAGGAGGGGGCCGAGATCATGTCGCTCTCGGGCGCTCCGCTCGCACACGACTATCCGCCGGATGCCGGCATGATCGCGGCCCTGAGCGACAAGCTCGCCGAGGCGCTCGAGCCGGTCTACGGCTTCGGGTCGCTGCACCGGTTCAAGCAGAAGTTCCACCCGCGCTACGAGACCATGTATCTGCTGTTCCGCGACGAGAGCGACCTCACCCGTATCGGCGGAGCGCTCACACGGGCGTTCCTGCCGGACGCGAAGATCCGACAGTTCGCCGGTGCAGGGCTGGAGCTGGTGCGCGGTAACGAGAAGGACTGACGGCGCCAGGCCGGGGTCAGGTGTCGCGGGGCCGCTGCCGCAGCTGTTTGACGTCGGTGCGGCGCTGCTTCGCCTTCAGCCGACGCTCCTTCGAGCCGCGGCTGGGCTTCGTCGGTCGCCGCGTCGGTGCTGGTGGGCGCAGGGCATCGGCGACCAGAGCGGCGAGCCGGGCACGCGCCGCCTCGCGATTGCGCAGCTGCGCGCGCTGCTCGGATGCCGCGATCGTCAGGACACCGTCGACCAGACGGGCGCTGAGCCGCTCGAGCACCCGTTCGCGCTGCACGGGTGACAGCACAGCGGATCGCGCGGCATCCCAGCTGAGCTCGACGCGGGAGTCCGCGGTGTTCACGCCCTGGCCGCCGGGGCCGGACGATCGGGAGAACCGCCAGGACAGCTCGGACTCGGGGATCGTCACGCCCGCAGTGACCCGGAGTCCGGGGCGGGGAGGGGCGGCCATGCCTCCATCATCCTCCGCGGGCGGGCGGCGGGCCAGTCGCACGGCACGTTCGGGCACTCCCCCTGCGTCAGCGCGGGCTGAGCGAGCAGGTGAGATCCACGAGCTCCTCGACCTCGCACTGGAGACTGTGCGCATAGGCGCTGCGCCACTCCGCCGGGGTGAGTCCCTCGCGGACGCGGTGCAGGTAGAGCTCGAAGTCGGCGGGTTCGTTCGCCCGCGGGTCGAACCCGTAGCGACGTCCGATCGCATCGACCGCGCCGATGATGCGCGCGCCCGTCGTGTCGTCTCCGAGAGCCGCAGCCGCACCGGCGGCGACGGAGGCGGCGATCAGCAGCGACACCGGATCACCCTCGTCCGCGCTGCGCCGCACGACGGGCACGAGCGCCGCGATCGCCGGCGCCCCCTGTCGCAGATCGAGGTGGACCTTCGCCGCCACGACCGGTGCCATGAGCGCGACCCAGTCGTGTCCGCAGCGCGAGGCGAGCGTCTCTGCGCGGTCGAGCAGGGCGATCGCCTCCTTCGTGTGGCGCGACCCTCGGTGCACCTGCCCTCCGATCAGCATGACCATCGCGGCGGCGGCATCCGGCATCCGATCGAGGTCGCTCAGCGCCGCGGCCAGCTCCCTGCCGGGGTCTGCCGCCGCCCGCGGAGCGAGCGTGAGCAGATACGCCGCGAACGCCCGACTGAGCCCGCGGAGCCCCGGATCGTCGGACCGCTCCGCGGGCTCGCGTGCGGAAGAGATCCAGGCGGCGGCCTCCGGCATGCTGCCGAGTTGATAGGCGAGGAAACCTCTCGCGAGGCAGAGCTGCGCCTCGGCGGCGGCATCCGCTCTTCCGGGAATCTCGCTCGACCTGCGCGTCAGGGCGAGGAGCTCCTGCTGACGCCCCGATCGGACGGCGAACCAGAGGAGCCCGCCGGCGATCGCCACCGCCGTCGCCCGGTCCTCCGCGCGCACGGCGGAGTCGAACGCCGCGACGAGGTCGGGCCATTCGGAGCGGACCCGAGCGATGCGCGCGGCCGAGCCCTGCGCCGTCAGCTCGACCGACGCCCGAGTCGACTGTGCCGCGAACCATTCACGATGCCGTCGCGACCACTCCCTATCGGGAGTCGCGCCGCGCAGGGCCGCTCGGCGGATGAGCTCCGAGACGCGGAAGGCTGGACCGGCAGCGCTGTCTTCCGCGGCGAGCAGAGAGGAGGCGACGAGGTGATCGAGATCGCTGTCTCGGTCCCGCTCGCCGCAGACGGCCGCAACGGCGTCCCGCGTGAACGGACCCGTGAAGCCCGCCACCGCGCGCAGGGTGTCGCGCTGGTCGGGGGCGAGCATCTCCAGAGACGACCGGAGGGCCGCGGCCAGCGGAGACTCCGCCTCCGCGGGCCGATGGAGGTCGCGGAGCATCGAGCCGGCGACCTCGTCCAGGGGCATGACCGCTGCGCGCGCGGCCGCGAGCTCGATGGCGAGCGGCAGCCTGCCGAGCTGCTCGATGAGCCGATCCGTCGCATCGGGCTCCAGCGGATCGCCCGGGAGCCTCGCCGCGAGGAGTGCCCGCGCATCCGCGAGCGGCAGCGGATCGATGCGGAGAACGCTCTCTCCCGGCACGCCGAGTGTGCGACGGGCGGTGCACAGCACCGCGAGTCCGCGGGCGTTCGACAGCACGGCGGTCGCGATCGCGCCCACCTCCGCGAGCGCGGCGTCGGCTCCATCGAGCACGAGGATGCCACGGCGGTCCGCGAGGTGCGCCGCGATACCCGGAGCGGAGGCAGCCGGTGCACCCACGACGGATGCGATCCTCTCCCCCACCTCGCCACCGGCCGCGGCGCTGAGCCCGACGAACCAGATGTGCTCCTCGCCCGCGACGGCACTGGTCCCGAGCCAGTCGACGGCCAGCCTTGTCTTGCCGACGCCGGCGGGCCCGGTGAGGGTGACGAGACGGGACACGTCGAGCGCCGCGGTGATCGCCGCGCGCTCTTCGCTGCGGCCCACGATCCCGGCGATCGGTCCAGGGATGCCGGTCCGGCGGGTCATCGGCGACGCCGGCATCCGGTGGCTCGGTGCAGCCGCAGGGCGGACGGCGGTAGCCCCCTCCCCGCTCGCATCGCGCACCGCGAGGCTGTGGAATGCCCGGTCACCGACGGCGGCCCGCGTCTCGGCCACCCGCACGAGAGCCAGCAGATCTTCATCGTCGGGGTGAGCCGCACGCAGCGGATGCAGCAGCAGCAGAGCGCTGTCGATGCGTCCTGCCTCGAGCGCGGCTCGAGCGGCCTGCAAGCGAGCGGTATGCACGGCGCGGGTGATGCGTACTCGCGCATCCGCGACGAACGGAGGCGCGCCGATGCCTCCCAGCGGTGCGTCGTGCCAGTTCGCGAGCACGTGCGGCACGGCGACGTCGTCATCGGCGGCGCCGCGGGCGACGGCATCCTCCAGCGACCAGAGGTCCACCGAGAGACCAGGGCCGTCGGCGAGGCGGTAGCCCGAGCGGCCTCCGCTCAGCCAGGGGCCGAGCGCGGTCGCCCGCAGCCGCGACATGTATGCCCGCAACGTCGTCCGGATCTCCGGCGCGCCGCCGTCCCACAGATCGTCGATCAGGCGGTCGAGGGGAATCGTCCGTCCACGATCGAGCGCGAGCCGCGCGACGAGGGCACGCTGTCGAGGTCCGCCGAGGGCGGTGCGTACCCCGTCCGCCGTGACGGCGACGTCGTCGAGCAGCTGCAGATGCACGGGGGCCATGCTGCATCATTGCACGATCGTTGCAAGGGAAGAAGACAACGTCGACCTGGATCGGACGCCGCCAGTCTGGACACATGGAACACACCGATGCACCGCCTCAGACCCGATTCCGCACCTCCCTCGGCGAGATCGCCGCGACGATCGTGGGCCGGGGACCGTACGCCCTGCTGTGGCACGGCATGTTCGTGGATGGCAACTCCTGGGGATCCGTCGTCCGCGAACTCGCCGCCCACCGCACGCTCGTCATCCTCGACGGGCCGGGCTACGGCGCGAGCGCGCACCTGACGCGGGTGAGCTCGATCGAGGAATGCGCGGAGGTGGGGGCGGAGATCATCGAGCAGCTGGGGGGCGACGGGCGCGTCGACTGGGTGGGCACGGCCTGGGGAGGCCATGTGGGGATGGCCGTGTCCGCGCTCTTCCCGCGCAGCATCCGCTCGTTGATCGCGATCAGCTCACCCGTGGAGCCGATCGATCCCGTGTTCCGGATCAAGCTCATCATCGCCAACCAGGTGCTCGCGCACTTCGGTCCGATCGCGCACCTGCGGCACGTGATCCACGATGCGCAGCTGATTCCTGCGCATGCGAAGGACCGGGCGATGACCGACGTGATCGACACCGCGCTCACCCGGGTGCCACGGCGGAGCGTCGCCGCGACCGTGACGTCGTTCATCGTCAACCGAGCGGACGCCACGCACCGGTTGCCGCGGATCCAGGCTCCCACGCTGTTGGTGGCCGGGGACGACCGCGGCGAATGGTCGCCCGAGGTGATGGAAGCGGCGGCTGCGCTGATCCCGGATGCACAGACCCGGGTCATCGCGGGGGCTCGGACGCTGCTGCCGGTGGAGCGTCCGGCGGAGCTGGCGGCCGAGATCGTGGCGTTCTGGGCACGGCTCGACGCGCGGTGACCTGGGCGCCCGTGGACGCCAGGTGAACGCGAGGGCGCCGGATCTGAAGGCTCGGTGAACAAGGGGGAAGTCGCTGGAGACCGGAATACTGCCCGCCTAGGTTCAGGAATGAGCCGGCGACCGTCCGGCTGAACACCATGCTCGACACTGGGGATGCACATGAGAATCAGCAGGATGACGGGGTGGGCGGCCGCAGGCCTCGCCACCGCCATGATCGCGGCGCCACTGCCCGCGCTCGCCGAAGACACGAATGCCTCGGATGCCACGACCGGCTCGCTCACGGTCACGCGGTTCGACGACCGCTATGCCGACGGCCTGTACGACACGAGCAAGACGGCCGCGAGCGGCGACGTCGACCGCCTCAACACCTCGCACGCGGCGCAGCTGATCGACGTCGACGGCACCCGGCACTACCTGAGCGCGGATGCCGATGGTCTCTACCGCTTCACCGACATCCCGGTGGGTCCGGCGAAGCTCTACCTGGGCTACCCGAACAACCCTCCCGGCGAGGTGCTGTTCGACGCCACCGGCGTGACGGACGCGACCGAGATCACCCGCCTCGCGACGGCCGAGTACTTCGGTCCGCAGGGCGTGCTCGACATCGAGATCGACGCGGACGGCGAGGAGCGCCTGATCGGCATGTCGGCGCTGCGCCTCGTCGCGAACGTCGTGAACGTCGATGGGTCGCCCGCCTCCGGACTCGCGACCGTCGAGCTCGGCTCGGGCGACGACTGGTACCCGGCGACGGAGTACGACTTCCAGCCCGGCACCTACGAGGCGTTCCAGCCCTCGGGGTACATCCGTCACCTCCCCGGCGAGCTCGGGGTGCGGGTCACGCCTCCCGCTGGCTTCCGGGTCGCCGACGTCACCGCGGGCGACAACAGCGCCTTCTCCGTGACCGAGCGCGACGGCGCCTACTGGTTCTCTTCGACCGAAGTGTGGAACTACTTCTGGAACCCCGCCTTCACGATCACCCTCGAGCCGATTCCGGACGTGCACAAGCCCACCGCCACTCTCGTCTCCCCCACGACCGCCGGTCCGTTCTCGGCGCTGAACGTGCAGGTGGATGCAACCGATGACACGGGGCTGAAGCGCATCGTCGCCAACATCTACCAGGGCGGCACGCTCGTCAAGAGCACGCAGACCGCGGTCACCGGTACGAGCGCATCGCACACGGCGACGGTCGTTCTGGCCGATGGCGAGTACACCGTCAAGTACAACTCGCAGGATGTCACGGGCAAGATCTCGCAGACGAAGTCGTTCGCCTTCACGATCGACGCGACCGCGCCGAAGGCGACCGTGAAGACGGGCGAGAAGTTCACGGTCGGCGCGGACGGCGCCTACGACCTCGTGAGCTTCAAGCTGTCGGATGCCGGGAAGATCGACAAGGTCACGATCAACGGCAAGGTCAAGGACCTCACGAACAACGCCTGGTCCGACGTCAACTTCGTCAAGCCGGGCACGTTCGGCACGGTGACCGGCACCAACACGCTGGTCGTCTACGACGTCGCGGGCAACACGCAGACGACGACGTTCACGCTGAACTGACGATCTGCGTGAACCGGAAGGGCCGCGGTCCCGTGTCGCACGGGGTCGCGGCTCTTCGTGTGGCACGAGTGGACGCGACGGCGGGAGTCGAACCCGCAACGCCGTCAGATATGAGCTGAGGCCCGGGACCGCCCGGATCGCCGCGATGGGGATGACGTTACCCGGCCGTGACCTGAATGACCAGGATCGTTGCCTGAGATAACCCGATGAGTCGGACGATGACGTTCCCGGTCGCGCCGCGTCGGCGGATGTCATCCGGAATATCGGTGTACCGTCTCGGGCATGTTCCTTGCCGTCGACACCGCGACCACCGGGCAGAAGACGCATCGCTACCTTCGACTGTCGCTGGTGTTCGTCGTCTTCGCGCTGCTGGTGAGCGTGGCGATCGAGACCGTGGTCGTGTCGTGGGAGCCGTTCGCACTCGGCTGGGACCCGCTCCCCTCGCTGAGCCACTACTTCTACACATCCGCCCGGAGCGTGTTCGTCGGCACGCTCATCGCGGCATCTCTCGCGCTCCTCGCCCTCTCCGGACGCAACCGCGCGACCGTGCTGCTCGACATCTCGGCGATCTTCGCGCCGCTGATCGCGCTCATCCCCACGGGCATCGACGCCGATCGCCCCGTCGACGCACTCTCCTGCCCCGGTGAGACCGAGTGCATCCCCGCGCCGTATCTGGGGGATGTACGCGCCGGGGTCGTCGCCTACCTGGTCGTCGTCCTGACGGTCGTCGTGGCGATGGCGGTGATCCGGCGCACGATGAGGATTCGGGTGCCCGGTGCTGGCCTCGTCTCGGCGATCGCCGTCGTGACAGCGGTCGTGATCGCGGTGCTGGCCTTCGTCCCGGCCCTGAACGCTGACTTCCCGTTCAACTTCTGGCCCTTCCCCTCGAGCATCCACTTCCTCGTGACGCTTCTCTTCTTCGGCACGTTCGCCGCCGTCCCCGTTCTGATGTCGCGAGAGCCGCTTGACGAGGGCGAGACTCCGCCATCGGAGCGACAGAAGACCGTCTACCGCTGGGTCACGCGGCTGATGATCGCGGACCTGCTGCTGCTCGTCGCGGCGTTCGTCCTGCGCGACCAGCTGCGCGGATTCCCCGTCGTGCTCATCGGCGAGGTGATCGCGCTCTGCCTGTTCGCCTGGTTCTGGTGGGTGCAGACCTTCCAGCGCTGGAAGAACGAGGATCCGCCGGGGCTGGCCGTCGACCTCACCCCCGCGGAGCCGGTTCCGGGCGATCCAGCGCCCTGAGCATCCGCTCCACCGCCTCGCGGAGTTCCGCGCGCGCCGGCTCGGGGAAGGTCATCGAGTACTCGACGCCCTCGGGGATCCAGAGGTACGCATACATCGCCTCCCGCCAGTCCGAGCCGCCGATCGGCCAGCGGGTGTGCGTCGCATCCTCGGCCGTCGCACCCTGCGCCCAGTGACCGAAGTACTCCTGCATCTCGGCGAGCGACAGCTCCATGACCGCGTCTCCTTCGAGCTTCTGCGGCGACCACGACGATGCGACGAGCACGCGCTCCTCGATCTCGGCCTCGGTGATCTCGCGCCGGGTGAAGAGCACCCGCGTGTGCTCGACCGCGTCGATGCGGTCGACACGGAAGGTGCGCCAGTCGTCGCGGTCGAGGTCCCAGCAGAGCAGGAACCACTTGCGCCCCGACGGCGCGAGCGCGTGCGGCTCGATGCGGCGGATGCTCTCCTCCCCCGTGGCATCCACGTACCGCAGGCGCAGCCGCTCGGTGTCGCGGGTCGCGAGGGCGATCTCGCCGAGCACCACGGGCGAGACGACCGGACCTTCTCCGATACGCGGCGCCTGCACGGATGCGGCGAGCGCGTTCACGCGACGACGCAGCGCCTGCGGCAGCACCTGTTCGAGCTTCGCGAGTGCGGTGAGCGTGACCTCGGGCCCGCCGACGAGCTGCTGCGTCGCCGCGACCCGCAGCCCGATCGCCATCGTCACCGCTTCGTCGTCGGTGAGCAGCAGCGGCGGTACCGCGCTCCCTGCTTCGAGCCGATAGCCGCCGGCGGCACCGGGAGTCGATTCGACCCGATAGCCGAGTTCGCGGAGGCGATCGACGTCGCGGCGCACCGTGCGCTCGGTGATACCGAGGCGCGTGGCCAGTTCGGTGCCCGGCCAGTGTCGATGCGTCTGCAGCAGGTTGAGCAGGGCAAGAGCGCGGGTGGTGGTGTCGGACATGTCTCCAGATTGTCAGATGATGCGGACAGAATCTGTCCGGGTTGCCTCTTATCGTCGGAGCATGTCGAACGAAACCATCATCGAAACCGAAGGCCTCACCAAGGTCTTCACCGTCAAGAAGAAGAAGGTCGAAGCTGTCACCGACCTCTCCTTCACCGCGGTGCGCGGCGAGCTCGTCGCGTTCCTCGGTCCGAACGGAGCCGGCAAGTCCACCAGTCTCCGCGTGCTCACCACCCTCATCCCACCCACGGCCGGCACGGCCCGCGTGGTCGGCCACGACATCAGGACGGATGCCGCGGGCGTGCGCGCCCGCATCGGCTACGTCGGACAACTCACCAGCGGCAGCTTCTCGCAGCGCGTGCGCGACGAGCTGCTCAGCCAGGGCTCGTTCTACGGGATGTCGAAGCGTGACAGCGCGCGGCGGGCGGACGAGCTCATCGTGTCGCTCGATCTGTCGTCCTTCGCGACGCGGAGCGTGCAGCAGCTCAGCGGCGGACAGAAGCGCCGACTCGACATCGCCCTCGGGCTGATGCACGCGCCGCCGCTGATCTTCCTCGACGAGCCCTCCACCGGTCTCGACCCGCAGAGCCGGGCGAATCTCTGGGAGCACATCCTCGACCTGCGCACGCAGCACGGCACGACGGTGTTCCTCACCACGCACTATCTCGAAGAGGCCGACCGCTACGCCGAGCGGGTCATGGTCATGGACAAGGGGCGCATCATCGCCGATGACAGCGCGACCGCCCTGAAGGCGACGCTCGCCGGCGACGTGCTCACCTTCGGATTCGCGGATGCCGCTGCCGCAGCATCCGCCCGTCCGGTGGTCGCCCGCCTCAGCACGGCCGAGGTCACGCTCGACGGCGATGCCATCTCGCTCGCCGTGCCGGACGGCGACCGGCTGCTGCCGATCGTCGTGCGCGAGCTCGACGCGGCGGGGATCTCCGTCACCCGGGCGACCGGTGTGCCGCCCACCCTCGACGACGTGTTCCTCGCGTTGACGGGACGCACCCTGCGGGAAGCCGGCGAGGGGACGGATGCCGAAGCCGAAGCATCCGCAGTCGATGCGGCGACCGCCGCTTCCGCATCCGAGAACCACGAGACATCCGATAACCGCAGGACAGGAGTCCTCTCATGACCGCCATCGACACGCTCGTGCGCCCGAACCTCGCGCGCGAGACCAGGAACGTGCTGACCCGCGAGCTCAAGCCGGTGCTGCGCGACCCGTTCACGCTGATCTTCAGCCTGCTGCAGCCCCTGGTCTTCCTCGGGCTGTTCGCTCCCCTGCTGATCGGAGACTCGGGTGAGCCGGCGGGCGAGACACTCGCCTGGTTCGTGCCGGGCGTGCTCGTCATGATCGTGCTCTTCGGCACCGGCGCGACGGGCTCGAACCTGCAGTACGAGATGATGACCGGTTCGCACGAGCGCACGCTTGTCGCCCCGCTCGCCCGTTCGTCGCTGCTCGTCGGCCGCGCGCTCAAGGAGATCACGCCGATCGTCGTGCAGGCGCTCGTGATCGTGCTGATCGCCTGGCCGTTCGGCTTCGCCGCCGACATCCCCGGGCTGCTGATCGGTCTCGCGCTGCTCGCCGTGTTCGGCGTGGGCCTCGGATCGCTGTCATACTCGCTGGCGCTCGCGACGAAGGACCGGGAGTGGCTGTTCTGGGGCGTGCAGCAGGCGCTCATCTTCCCGCTGCTGATCCTCTCGGGGATGCTGCTGCCGCTGGACGACGCCCCGGAATGGATGCGCGCGGTCGCGGCGGTCAACCCGGTGAACTGGGTCGTGCAGGCCGAACGCGCGCTGTTCTCCGGAGACCTCGGCGATCCGACCGTGCTCTGGGGCTGGGTCTCTGCGCTGGCTGTGGCGGTCGTCGGACTCGTGGTCGGAGTGCGGGCGATCAAACGCAGCAACTGATTCGCCCGTGAGAAGAGGCCAGGACACGCCGTGGGGTATTCCTCCGCGCCGCGTGTCCTGGCGTCTCTCGCGTCTCCGCTAAAGGCTCAGCGCCGGATCGAGTCGTGGAACGGGTTCGGCTCGAGCGTGAAGTCGCTCGACGCGTCGGCCCAGGTGCCGCCGTCGGGAGATTCACGGCGTCGCCGCACGGCGGACAGCACGCGCGTCGCCGGAGCACCGACGGTCAGAGCCAGGTTTCCGCTGAGCGAGCGGTCCTCTCGCCCGAGCACGCTCGCCCGGTGCCACGCGTCATGCAGCATCCCGGCCCGTGCAGACGGCACTCGCCGAGCCGGCAGCGCGCCCGCCCGGCGCATCGCCACGAGCTCCTGCACGCGCTGCCACCAGTTCGACTCGGACTCGGCGTGAAAGTAGTTGTCGCGGAGCCAGTCCGGGTGCGGATGCCGGAACCGGCCGGCCACGACCTCGTTCCGGCCGCCGAGCAGGCCGCTGCCCACGAACACCGTGTTGAGGAGGCTCTTACTCACCCCGAAGGAGTCGAGGGCGATGACCGGGACGCCGAGGGCCGTCGCCTCGATCGCCGCGGTGGAGCTCACCGTGACGAGACCGGCTGCGCTCTCCAGCGCCGTCGCCATCGAGTCGTACGAGTAGCTGAGGTTACGCGGCCGGCGGCTCGGGAGGAGCGCCGTGTAGGGGTCTCGTTCGAGATGCGTCTCGGACTCCCCCGGGCGAGAGCGCAGCTTCACCACGACGCGGCGGTTCGGGTCGGCCTCCGCCGCACGTACCAGCATCGCCGCGATCTCGGCTCGGTGCTCGTGCGCGACCGGTACGAGGGCCTGCGCCGCGAACACGACGTCGGTGGCCGGTCGTCGGACGGCGGTCGGCTGCTGCGGCCGCTCGGCCACGGCGACGCCACCGCCACCCGCCGCGAGCGCGTCGATGCTGACCCGCGCCGGGCGCAGCATCCGCTGACGTCTCCTCGCGAACGGCAGGGTGGCGAGCGCGGTCGACATCGAGACGCCGATGTGTTCGCCGAGCTCGGCGAACGCGCGCTCCTCGCGGTGGGAGTGCACCACGAGCAGATCGGTGTGCCGGCGGTAGTCCAGCGCTCCGCGCTGCGCGGGGATCGCCATGCCGGGGAGGCCGGAGACGGTCACCGGGCGGTGCGTCAGCGAGTCGATGACGCGTCCCATCAGCCGGACGAACGGCCCGCGACCCGCGAGCAGCACCACGTCGGGGCGCTGCCCCTCGAGCCACCCCGCCGTCTCGGCGAAGCTCACCCGGGTGATGTCCTCCGGCTGCAGGCCCGTGCCCGCGACCGCCGTGCGCTGCTGCGCGACACTCGCGGTCAGTGGCGTGCGCACCAGGAGGAGGTGAGGCCGGAGTCCCGGGACCGCGCCGAGGAGCGCGGCCGACCACTTCACGAAGGAATCGGCATCCGCGATCGCGACGACGCGGATGCCCGCGGCATCCGTCATGCGGGGATGCGGCGGAGCTTCGCCATCGGCGCGCGCTCGCTGTCGAACACCCGCTTGACGCCGTCGCCGAGCGCCTTCTCGATCACGCGGATGTCGCGAACGAGGTGCTCGAGACCGGCCGGCTCCAGGGAGGCGGCGTGGTCGGAGCCCCACATCGTGCGGTCGAGCGTGATGTGGCGCTCCACGGCGACCGCCCCGAGGGCCACCGCGGCGAGCGAGATCTGCAGTCCGCGCTCGTGGCCGGAGTAGCCCACCGGCACACCGGCGTAGCGGTCCCGGAGCGTCGAGATCACCCGGAGGTTCGCCTCTTCCGGCTCCAGCGGGTACGTCGAAGTGGCGTGCATCAGCACCACGCGGTCGGTGCCGAGCGTGTCGAGCGCGCGATCGATCTGCTCGATCGTCGACATCCCGGTCGAGAGGATGACGGGCTTGCCGGTCTCGCGCAGGGCGACGAGCAGTTCGGTGTCGGTGAGGCTCGCCGAGGCGACCTTGTGCGCGACGACGTTGAGCTCCTCGAGGAACCCGACGCTCGGAACATCCCACGGCGAGGCGAACCAGTCGAGACCCAGCATCGTGGCGTGGTCGCCGATCTCGACGTACTCGTCGCGGCCGAACTCGACGCGGCGACGGTAGTCGAGGTAGGTCATGGTGCCCCACGGCGTCTCACGCGGGACGTCGCGCATGTGCTCGGGCGTGGAGATCTCCGGGGTGCGCTTCTGGAACTTCACCGCGTCGGCGCCGGCGCGGGCAGCGACGTCGATCAGGCGCTTCGCGATGTCGACGTCGCCGTTGTGGTTCAGGCCGATCTCTGCGATGACGTAGGCGGGACGGCCTCCGCCGATCACCCGCGAGCCGATGCTGACAGTCATGATTCCTCCGGTCGTCGAACGGCCTCGAGAGGCCCTTCCCTCCTGGGTACGCGCCGGGGGTGAACACCGTGCGTCCGGAGGGTTACCGGCGGCGGTCAGCTCGACAACACCCGTTCGACGAGTTCGCGGACGGCGCCTTCCCCGCCACGACGACGAAGGACGACACGCGCCTCCTCGAGGACCAGCGGATGCGCGTTCGCGACGGCGATCGGCCAGCCCACGAGGCGCATCGCGGCGAGGTCGTTGACGTCGTTGCCGAGATACGCGATGTCAGCGAGGCCCACTCCGTTCTCCCTTGCCCAGTCCGTGAGTGCTGCCGCCTTGTCGTCGATGCCGTGCAGCACCGGGACCCGGAGCTTCTCGGCGCGGGCCCGGACCACCGCATTGACCTCGGTGGAGAGGATCAGCATCGGGATGCCGGATCGCCGGAGCAGGGCCACCCCCATGCCGTCTTCACGGCTGACGCGCACGCGCTCGCCTCCATCGGCGTCGACGATCGCGGTGTCGTCGGTGTGCACGCCGTCGAAGTCGGTGACGACGGCACGGACCGGGATCGACTCCGGCGCCTCGTGGAGCACGGCCAGGGTACGGGCGATGCGGAGCTGCTGCTCGTCGTCGATCTCGATCGCGGTCCACTCGGGAACCTCGGCCAGACGGATGCGACCGAAGAACCGGTGGCGATGCTCGCGGAAGCCGTCGGCGCGGAACACATAGAACGCGCCCGTCTCGAGGTGGTGCGGCTCACGATCCTGTCGCCGAGGGCGATGCGCCGCATCGTGGTTGATCGCGACAGCAGCACCGGCGTCGTCACGGCGCCAGAGGAATCCGTAGGTCTCGAAGGCCGAGAAGACGCTGTCGGCGCGATCGGCACGGACGTCGTCGACCGCCGCCGACAGGGCGTCGCTCGGGATGAACGGGGACGTCGCCTGCAGGAAGGCCACGATGTCGACCTGCTCGCCCTGCGCCTCGAGCTCGTCGAGGGCATGCAGGATCGCGCTCTCCGAGGTCGCGGTGTCGCCGGAGATCTCTGCCGGCCGGCGGACCACCTGCGCGCCCGCGGCCCGGCTCACCGCCGCGATCTCGGCGTCGTCTGTCGACACGACGACCAGATCCACGCCCTCGGCGGCCAGCGCAGCCCGCACCGCGCGCTCGATCAGCGGGATACCGCCGACTCGCTGCACGTTCTTGCGCGGCACCTGCTTCGATCCGCCGCGCGCGGGGATGATCGCCACCGTCCGTAGCTCTGCGTCGTGTCCGGGCACTGAGCTGTTCGCGATCGTGCTGTCCGCCATCGTCATCTCCCTCGAATCACTCGCCACGCACGTCGCACGCGCCGCTGGGCGCCGATGACCGTGAGTCGCCACTCCTCGACCCTGCCGATCCCTCCGGCCGGGCGCAGCACGCGATGCAGCATCCGCTCCTCCGGGGCGCCGGGCAGACGCAGCGCAGACAACCGCTCCGGCGCGAAGTACCGATCGCGCTCGACCGGATCGAGGCCGTGCAGGAGAGCCTCGGCCCGCCCGCGCAGATGCCCCGCGATCTTCGGCTGCATCGCGTAGCCGACGGCGTCGACCAGCAGCTGCAGTCGTTCCGGATCAGCGTACGGCGAGTCCTCACGGGTGAGGGCGTCGACGATCGTCGCCGGGATGCGGTTGCTGTTCTCGAACGGGGACAGCGCGCGGAGCACGGCCTCGGTGCCCGCCGCCCCGATCTTGCGGCCGAAGAGCGCGCGGACAGTCGGCAGGGCGGTGGAGAACCCCGCGACGACCGCCACCGCGTCGAGCCTTTCCGCGAGCAGCTCCGCGGCGAGCGCGCCGCGGTACTCGACGAACTCGATGCCGTGCCCTTCGGCACGCGCGCGCACCGCGTCGGTCAGCAGCGGCGGGGCCGCCGGATGCGGCTTGAAGACGATGCGCCGTGGCGACCAGCGGGCGGCTCGGTCGATCATGTCTCGCTGGAGGGCGATCTCCGCCGCGGGAGTCATGAGACCCAGCGCCGAGAGGTACTGCCCGAGAACCAGCACGGTCGGAAGATCCGAATCGAGCGCGGCATCGTTCTTGACGGCATCCGTCTCGAAGAGCACCGCCCGGAAGCTCTCCGGCGGCACGGGGACGACCTCGGCACGCGGCGATCCGACGAGCGGACGCACCCCGGGGACGACGTCGGCGTGCACGACCCGCTCGATGCGGGCGGCGACCGTGTACGGCAGCCGCACCCGCATCGGCGAGTAGGTCATCAACCCGTCGCCGATGATCGTGATGCGCGCATGCGGGAACAGCGACATCAGCGTGCGGGCGGGGGCCACCTGCGGACTCTGCACGAACAGCTCGAGATCGTGTGGATCAAGACCCCAGGCCCGGGTCAGCAGCCGTTCGAGGACCGGGAGATCGCCGATGGCCGGCTCCCAGGAACTCGGATGCAGCGGGCCGAGGACCGCCTCGAGTTCCTCCACGCGATCGAAACGCTGCCGCAGCGAGCGCAGAGCCGGATCCGCGGCGATCCCGACCGTGGTCTCAGGGACCCGCGAGGAGGTGAACGGCACGAGGACGCGATCCGCGCTCTTCACCGACGGGTCGCCGAGGAGCCCCGCGTCGATCGCGGCGGCGGCGGTCGCAAGACCGTAGGCGCTGTGCAGCGCGAAGAGCTGGGTCATGCCGCCCACCCCGCCTGACGCAGGATGCGCGCGAGAACGCGGCGGCGCGACCCCTCGAATCTCGCGAGCGCATCGCGCACCTCGGGGGCGGGCAGTCGGCCGAGCATGTCACGGATGCCGGCGCGCATCTCGGCGCGGAGGGCCGGCCGCATGCGGCGAGCACGCACGAGGTGGCGGGAGCTCAGGGCCAGAGCCGTCCACACCGCCTTGGCACGGAAGCGTTCGGCCTCGTGATCGTGTTCGACGATGTCGAGCACCTGATCCATCGCGGTCACGAAGTCGAGCTGGCGGCGGTCCCGCGCCTGCGTCAGCGAGGTCGCGACTCCGCGGCGGTAGAGCAGAGCGGGAGCGTCGACGACCGCGAACGATTCGGCCTGCAGGTGCAGCTTCCAGATCCACGGCCGGTCCTCAGCCGTGAACAGCCCGGGAGGGAACGCGGCCAGGCCGCGATCGATGATCCGGCGATGGAAGATCCCTGCCCAGGCGAAGGGATAGTCCACCATCGTCCGCTCGTCCTCGGGGAGGATGGCCTGGCGCGGCGATGTGGCCTGCTCACGCCACGGGTGCGGGGCGCGGACGATCGCACGGCGCCCCTCGGTCACCGTGACGTGGTCGGTGCGCAGGAAGTCGCAGCCGAGGGCTGCGAGTCGCGAGGTCAGCACCTCGAGCCGCCGCGGCTGCATCCAGTCGTCGCCGTCGAGGAAGCAGAACGCGTCGCCCTCGACATGCGCGAGGCCCTGGTTGCGGGCGCTGGCCAGGCCGCGCGGCTTCGGATTGCGGATCACCTCGGCGCTGCCGAAGCGCTCCGCGTACCGCTGCATGAGCGTTCCCGTGTCGTCGCGCGAGCCGTCGTCGATCGCGACGAGCTTGAGCGCGGCCGGGTCGTCGAACTGACGGGTCAGCGTCTCGAGTGTCGTCCCGATGTACGCGCCGGCGTCTTTGGCGGGCAGGATGACGGTGACGAGGGGCGTGCGCACAGATCTCCCGGTGGTCGGCGGTGAGCCGCATGGTCTCAGGCGTTTCTTGCCTGTCGGGGACGCGGAGGTGAACGCGCGGTGTCTCGGGCGTCGCGCTCGTCAATCGAAGATCTGAGACGTCGCCAGCAAGCGGTACTCGAGCGACTCCTTGAGCAGGTCCTCATGCCGCCCTGACGCCAGGACCTCTCCCCGTGCCACGACGTGGATCTCGTCGGCACGACGCATCGTCGACAGACGATGCGCCGCCATGATCACCGTGTGATCTCCACGCAGCCGCTCCAACGTTGTATTCAGGTGACCTTCGTTCTCGCCATCCATATTGGCCGTGATCTCATCGAGGAGCAGCAGCGGGGTCTTGCGGAGCAGCGCCCGAGCGATCGCGATGCGCTGCCGCAGACCGCCGGAGACCAGAACGCCGCCGGTGCCGATCTGGGTTTCCAGGCCGTCGGGCAGGTCGCGTACAAAATCCGACAGGTTCGTCTTCTCCAGCGCATCCCGCATGTCGACGTCAGTGGCGTTCGGCGCCCCGTAACGCAGGTTGTCCTCGATCGATCCGCTCATGACGGGTGAATCCTGCTCGACGAAACCGATGAGACCACGTAGCTGCGGGAGCGGCAGCTGCGAGATGTCAGTCCCACCGATGGTGATCTCCCCGGAATCGACGTCGTACAGGCGTGCCAGGAGCGTAAGGATCGTCGACTTGCCTCCACCCGACTGCCCGACCAATGCGACGCACGAGCCACGCGGGACGTGAAGATCCAAGCCATCGAGAACACGTACGGTGCGCCGCCGGGGATAGGAGAAGCTCACGCCCCGCAGCACGACCTCGACGCCGAGACCATCACGGTCCGGGCTTCGCTCGAGCGGGGGTACGACCCGAGGGGTCGGCAGGGGGGCATCCAATTCGACGTCGATCGCCTCCGTTTCGATGTCCAGAACCTCATCGACGCGGGCGAGCGCTGCGCGCGCGGCTTGGAAGCTGGTGAACGACGAGAACATCGATGCCATCGGAAAGACGAGATAGAGGAGGTACAGCAAGAAGGCGATCAGGTCGCCAAGCGAGAGCTCGCCGGTCGCAACTCGAGCGCCTCCAATCCACAGCACGACTATCAATGCGACCTGTACGGCGACCGTCGTCGCGGGCGAGAGCATCGCTTCGAGTTTCGCCAGGCGGACACCGGCCGACAGAGTCTGATCAAGGCTCTCACCGAGCCGTTGTGCTTCCCGGGGTTCGGCGTTGTTCAACTTCACCGTGCGGACGCCTCGCAGAATGCTCTCCAGCCCGGCGCTGAGGCGGCCGAGAGCAGTCTGCGACTGCATGGTCGCGAGCATGATTCCGGTGGCGACCAGGAGGAGGATGACGACCGCACCGGCGAGGCAGGCAAGCGTGACCAGGAGCAGGAGTGGGCTGATGAACAGCATCAGCACGACCGCACCGACGAAGACGACGATCCCCGAGACGAACTCGCTCAGGCTGGTCGCGATGGCGCCGCGGATGGCACCCGTGTCGGCGTTCACGCGCGAGATCAGGTCGCCGACTTCAAAGCGCTCGTGGCTCGCGACGGGCCAGCGCAGAAGACGCCCGACCATGGTGCGCCGCAGAGCGAAGACGATGCGCTCGCCACTGCGACCGAGAAGATACGTCAGGAGTGCCCCGAGGGCGGCCTCCAAGACGAACAGGACCACGATCACCGGAACGAGCCCGCCGAGGCTCTCGCTCCGTTCGAAGCGGTCGAAGGCGTCACGTACGACCAGCGGCTGTACGAGCGAGACGGCGGCCGCGATCACACTCAGCAGTGTGGCTGCGGCGATGGTCCCTGCCGCCGGCTTCATCAGTGCGAAGAACCTCGTCACCGAGACTTCGCGCGATGTCGGCGGGTGTGAGGTCATGCACGTCAGGTAAACAGCAGTGCTGCGGCATAGCAATATACGAGTGAGAGTGAAAGTCTTCGGCGCCGGTTCGCATCGCGCGATCCGATCGGCGACGATGGTCAGCATGCTCTGGCCTTTCGGATCGATCTGGCGCCCCGTGCGCCAGAAGCGCCGCGACACCGTGGATCTGCGCTGGCTCAGCGCCCGCTCGTGGACGCAGCGCTGGTACCCGCAGGGGATCGACCTCGGCCTCTGGCGGGGGCACCGCACCCTGGCCGTGAGCTGGTTCCGGCAGGACCGCAACAGGAAGCACCTCGCGTCGCGCGTCGCCTTCGTTGACCTGGAGCGCTCGCGACACCTCGACGTGCTGCTCGCCGTGGAGGGCGATGACGGCGAGCTCGCGCCCGCTCCGATCCACGCCGGCGGACTCGCCTGGTTCGACGACCGCCTGTTCGTCGCGGCGACCGGACGCGGCATCTGGGAGTTCGACCTCGCCGACATCCGCCGCGTGCGCGGCTCCGAGGCCCGCCGTCTCGCCGGCTCACGCGGGCGCGGCTGGCGGGCGACCGCGATGGTCGCGGTGCGCACGAAGGTGCACCCGGTGGATCTCCGCTGCTCCTACCTCGGGCGGGTGTTCGACGAGAACGGCGAGCCGCTGCGCCGGGTCCTCATCGGCGAATACCGCACCGACGACAAGGGGCGGATCGGAGAGTTCGCGATCCCCGACGGCGACGATGCGCGCTTCGAAGGGGTGGAGGCGCACTTCTCCCCCGGCATCCGCTCGATGCAGGGCGCGGTCCGGTGGGGCGACAAGCACTTCGTCTCGCAGTCGGATCGGATGCGTCCCGGCATCCTCTGGCGCGGCCGGCGCGATGCGCTGGAACGTGACCCGGTCTCGCTGCCGGTCGGATGCGAGGACCTCGCGCTCGACCTCGACGAGAAGCTCCTGTGGTCGCTCGGGGAGCACCCGTGGAAACGGGTGGTGCGGGGCATCCCGTTCAGCCGCCTCGGCATCGACGGCTGGGGGTCGGGCCGGTCGGTCGGAGAGTCGGAGAGCTCATAGCCGGCGAACGTAGACTGTCCGGGTGAAGAAGCCTGCGCCTTTCCTCGTCTACACCGTGCTGCGGCTGCTGGCGTTCCTCCTGCCGCTCGCGATCCTGTGGTTCTTCTTCCCGATCTTCCGCGAGTTCTGGTGGCTGGCCGCGATCTTCGCCGCGCTCATCGGCTTCAGCATCTCGCTGCTGTTCCTGCGCGCGCCGCTGACCGACGCGTCCACGCGCCTGGCTGAGCGCCGCGCGGGCCGCACCTCTTCGAGCCAGGCGGATGCCGAAGCCGAAGACGACGCGATCGACGGTGACCCGCGAGTCTGACGCTCGATCTGGCTGCTTCGTGAGGTGAGCCCGTTCACCGGCGCACATGCCGACCTCAGCCGACGAAGGCCCAGAAGAGCGCACCCGCGTACAGCAGCGCCGTGAGCGAGGTGAGCGCGAGGGCGATGACCAGCTCTTTCGGCTGCCGGTAGGTCCACACGATCAGGATGGCGGGGAGCCCCGCGAGCAGTGCCAGCAGCGCGATCCAGGCGATCGGGAACAGCAGGGCGAGGAAGATCGCGATCCCGAAGGGCGCGAGCACGAAGAGCGTGAACAGCACCTGGGTCGCGCGACGGCCGATCAGCACGGTCAGTGTGCGCTTGCCCACCTCGCGGTCCTGGTCGATGTCGCGGAGGTTGTTGGCCAGCAGCACGGCGCAGGCGAACAGACCGGCGGCGATCGCTCCCAGCCACGCCTGCTGCGGCAGCTCGAAGACCTGCACCCACGTCGTCCCGAGGGTGGCGACCAGGCCGAAGAAGACGAACACGAAAACCTCGCCGAGACCGAAGTATCCGTAGGGGCGCTTGCCGCCGGTGTAGAACCAGGCCGCGACGATGCATGCGGCTCCGACGGCGAGCATCCACCACTGCTCGGTGCGCACGACGATCGCGATGCCGACGGCGGCGGCGAGGGCGAAGAAGATCAGGCCGATGATGAGCACGGTGCGCGGCTTCACGCGGCCGGAGGCCGTGAGGCGCGCAGGACCGACACGGTGCGCATCGGTGCCGCGGATGCCGTCGCTGTAGTCGTTCGTGAAGTTCACGCCGATCTGCAGCAGCACGGCGACCGCGAGGCAGGCGAGTGCGATCACCCAGTGGAATTCGGGCCCGGTGCTGCGCGCGGCTCCGGTGCCGATGACGACGGGTGCGATCGCGAGCGGCAGGGTGCGCAGGCGCGCGGCGCCGATCCAGTCGGATACGGTGACGGGCCCCGCTTCGACGACCGCACGCTTCGCCGGATCGCCGATGCGCTTCGCCGGGTTGCCGCTGGTGCGCGCCGGGGTGCGCTTCGTGCTCGTGCTCTTCTTCTTGCGCTGTGAGGATGCTGCCACGCTGGGAATCCTACTGGCCGCGTCGATGCGGGCCCTTCGACAGGCTCAGGAACGCACTCGATGGGTCGCTGAGCTCGTCGATGCGTCACGGATTCGGGTTGGTGTCCTTGCCGTCGAGCCAGAGGGTGTCGGAGGCGTCGCCGTGGGATCCGCCCGTGCCGACGTGCCTATCGCTGATCTTCGGGCCCTTGAGGATGACGTGCACCATCGCCTGCGCGTGGCCGTGCCCGAGGCTGTAGTTCTCCTTGAGCCAGTTGAGGACGACGGTGGACTTCGTGGTCTCGTCGAAGCCCTGCTCCTTGGCGAGCGCGATGAACTGCCGCGGAGTGAGGCCGGTCTGGGTCTCGACCTTGTCGAGGTATGCCTGGAAGGACATGGTGCTCCTGGTGCTCAGTCCTCGTCGAGGAACGTCTGGATGATGGTGGGTGAGGCGGGTTCGGCGGCTCACCGGGCCCGAGTTGTGCGGCCATCCCGAAGTTCTGCGGCCTCGTGCGCTGGAAAAGGCCGCCGAAGTTGGGATTGGCCGCAGAAGTTGCAGGCCGGCGACTACGCCTCGGTCGCGAGTGGGATGATCGGCCGGTGCTCGTAGTAGGTCTGGAGCACCACGGTCGTGCGCGTGCTGACGTTCGCGGCCGTGCGCACATCGCGGACGAGCTCCTCGAGCGCGCGAGGTGAGGCAACGCGCACGAACAGCATGTAACTGGCGTCGCCGGCGATCGAGTGGCAGGCCTCGATGGCATCGAGATGCTCGAGCAGTTCCGGGGCGTTGTCGGGCTGAGCAGGGTCGAGGGGCGTGATCTCGATGAACGCCGACAGCGGCGTGCCGACGAGCTCGGGGTTGAGGATCGCCCGGTAGCCGGCGATCACTCCGCGGGTCTCGAGGCGGCGGAGACGCGACTGCACGGCAGAGACCGAGAGGCCGATCGCCTCGGACAGCTGGGACAGTGTCGCGCGGCCGTCGCGCGCGATCTTCGCGACGATCGCGCGGTCGACAGAATCATCCATGGATGTAAGATTATCGTCAGCAATCCGTTATGACCGGAAAGTTTCCGGCATTCCTCAGGATCGGAGGTCCCGATGTCCATCATTTCCGCCAACAGCTCCGCTGCACAGGCCATCGTCGGCGAACCCGAGGTCGTCGAGGATGGGTCCCTGAGCCTGTCGAAGGGCGCCGAGCAGTCTGCGGCCTGGGCACAGCTGAAGGATGCCGCGATCGCGATCCGCGAGCTCCAGGTGAAGGACGGCTCGATTCCGAATGCTGCACATCACGTGGCCGCCCGCGAACTCGTCGCCGCGATCACCAGCGGCATCCGCGCCCTGGCCCCGGCGTTCCCCCACGACGCCGAGTACCTCGCAGCGTCCGTCGTCGACTTCGACCGCTGGGCGGCCGAGGGCTTCGGGGTGCCGGACTTCCTCGACTCGCTCGTGGCCTTCCAGCCGCAGCAGCACCGTGTCGACGGCATCCGTCACCTGGTCGTGTTCCCGATGTACACGCAGAACGGTTCGAGCGACCGCCTCGTCGAGGCGCTGATCGTCGAGACGATCTGGCCGGAGTTCATCGCCGCGCTCGAGGCCGGCGACTACGGCAACAAGCTGTTCGTCTCGCTGCGCCTGATCGACTTCACCCCCGGGTACGACACGAACTCGGCCGTGCTGTTCCCCGAGACCGTCGCGATGCGCCAGATCCCGTCGTTCACCTGGGGCGCGATCTTCCAGGACCGCGAGGCCGCCCGGTACCGGCGCGTGACCCGCGCAGCATCCGCCATCACCAAGCTCGACCTGCCGGAACGCGCCGCCGCCATGCTCGACGACCAGGCACTGACCGAGCGGGCGTTCGTGATGTGGGACATCATCCACGACCGCACGCACATGCGTGGCGACCTGCCATTCGACCCGTTCATGATCAAGCAGCGGATGCCGTTCTTCCTCTACTCGCTGGAAGAGCTGCGCTGCGATCTGACCGCGTTCCGCGAGTCGGTCAAGATCGAACGCGCGCTGGCTGCACGCCCGGCCGATGAGCTCTCGGCAATCGAGCGGGAGACGCTCGACCAGGCCGGTCTCGTGCAGTACGCCGTGATCTTCGATCGCATCTTCCGCTTCGCGATCACCGGTTCGCGCGTGCGCAACTACGACGGCCTCGGCGGCCAGCTGCTGTTCGCCTGGCTCCATCAGCGCGGCGTGCTGCACTGGACCGACACACAGCTGGCGTTCGACTGGGATGGCGTGCCGGATGCCGTCGTCGCACTGGGCGATGCGATCGACGAGCTGTACTGGCGCTCGATCGACCGCCCGAAGACGGCGCACTGGCTCGCGGCCTACGACCTGGTTCGCAGCGTGCTCACGCCTCACCCGGCGTCGAACTGGGCGCGGGGACTGTCGGACGAGATCCTCTCCGGCGCACCGAAGGGCTACACCGACACGGTGCTGGACGACGAGTTCCCGCTGTCGATGTTCTTCGAGGCGCTCGACAAGAAGATGAAGCCGGTCATCGAGTCGACCGTCGGCATCCGCGGGACCGACGACTGACGTGACTCTCTGATGAGCGAGCAGCGCACCATCGTCCTCGCGGGCGCCACGAGCGCGTCGGGGCTCGCCGTCGCGCGGGCGCTGCTCGCCGACGGCGCCCGCGTCATCGCGACCGGACGCTCGTCGGAGCGCCTGCAACCGTTGGCGGATGCCGGAGCAGAGGTCGTCGTCGCCGACGCCGCGGCGCAGAGCGACATGGCTGCTCTCGCGGAGCGGCTCGGCACGGTCGACGGCGTCGTGTCGCTCGTGGGCGGCTGGCGCGGCGGCGGCGGGCTCGCGGGGCAGTCCGATGAGGACTTCCAGGCCCTGATGCCGGCTCTCGACGCGGTGCGTGCGACGAGCCGCGCCTTCGACGGGGCGCTGCGCGCTGCGGATGCCGGAAGGTTCGCGATCGTATCCTCGACGGCCGTCGCGCGGCCCCTCGCCGGCGGAGCGAACTACGCCGCAGTGAAGGCCGCGAGCGAGGCCTGGGCTCGAGCCGTCGCCCAGGGGTATGCGAAGGCCGCGCGGGATGCCGGGGAGCCGCTGCGTGCGGCATCCGTCGTCTTCCGGGCAAAGGCTCTCGAGCCGGACGCGTTGGCCGCCGCAGTTCTCACGCTGTGGGGTGCGGATGCCGCCGACCTCAACGACCGGATCATCGACCTCTGACGCGGGCTCTGACCCTGCGTCTGTCACGCGCGTTGGCGCGCGGTCACGCGCGGTCGTCGGGCTTCGCCGGCGGCAGTCCGCGGATGGGCGCGGGGGCGTCGAACACGCGGGTCCCCGAGTCGGTGCGCTCCGCTCGGGCGCCGTCGGCTCCGCCGGCCGGTCCGTGTCCCGCCTCGGCATCGTGTGACGGCGCCGCCTCGGCATCCGCCTCGCCGTCTTTCTGCTGCGGCGCCGGGTCGGGGGCCGTCGCGTAGAGCTCGGTGAGCTGACGGTACGAGCGCGTGAAGAAGGCCAGAGTCGCGGCAACCACCATGACGAGTCCGGCGAACAGGCAGATGAGCGCGATGCCACGAGCCTCGCCCTCGCCGAGCAGCCAGCCCCACTGCTGCTGCCCCGCCGAGCTGTCCATGTAGGGGATGATCAGGAACTCGGCGATCGGGGCGATCAGGAACGCGGTGATCGGAGCGGCAGCAGCCTCCATCGCGGCCGCCACGCCGAAGACGCGCCCCTGACGCTCGAAGGGCACGACCTTCTGGATCACGGTCTGCTCGGCGGCCTCGACCGGAGGCACCAGCGCCATGTAGATCCACATGCCGATCACGTACAGCGGCCACCACTCGCGCAGCATGAAGACGGAGCCGAGCAGACCCATCGCGATCACGACGAGCAGCATGGTGCGCATCGGCTTCGGACCGAGGCCGAACTTCGCGACCAGACCGCCGCCGATCAGGAATCCGGTCGAGGCGAACGCGAGCGCGAAACCCCAGGTCTGCGCGTCGAAGAGGGTGAGACCATAGGGGTCCATCAGCGCCATGTAGACGCCGCCGATGAGGTTGTTGAAGGTCGAGAAGATGATCAGGGCGAACAGCCCGGGTGCGAGGCGGATCGCCTGCACGCTGCCTCGGAAGTCGAGAGCGCTCGCCCCGTTCGGGTCGGGCTTCGGCGTGCTCTCGGGAATGCGGATGAAGAGCAGATGCGCGAACGTGACGGCCATCGCGGTGATCGCGATCGCGAGCGTCCACCCCATTCCGAGGAAACCGATCGACAGGCCCGAGAACACGCTCGTCACGAGGAACGCGAGCCCCTGGACCGTGCCGACGAGGCCGTTGGCGTTCACCCGCTTCTCTTCGGGCACCAGCAGCGTCACCGTGGTCGACAGCGCGATGTTGCGCAGCTGCTCGATCACCCCGCCGAACAGGATGAAGGCCGAGAACAGCCAGAACCACGGGCCGCCCAGATCGAGCAGCGACGCTTCGCCCTGCCAGACGTAGAGCGCACCGGCGATCAGGAACGCCGCGGCGGAGACGACACTGGAGAGCAGCATGACCCTGTGTTTGCGATGCCGGTCGACGATCGTGCCGAACAGCATCGCGAAGAACGCGATGAAGAGCATGTACGCGCCGCCGATGATCCCCGTCGCGAGCACCGACTGCGTCTCGATGTAGACCCAGAAGGTGAGGGCGAACCACAGGAAGCTCGTCGTCACGTTCGCGATGAGCGTGTTGACGAGGACGTTGGCGAAGGCGGTCTTCGCTGCGGTGCGCTCCATGCGTACGAGGGTAGGGCGACCCTCCGACATCCGTAACCCCTGCTCGTCCCGAGAGCCTGCGCGGCCCGCCGGGACATAGGCTTGTGCGGTGAGCCTTACGCATGACCCCGCGATCCGGGGATTCGCCAGTGACAACTACTCCGGCATCCATCCCGAGGTCCTCGCGGCGATCGCCGCGGCGAACGGCGGGCACCAGGTGGCCTACGGCGAGGACGCCTACACGGTGCGTCTGCAGGAGGTCTTCCAGGCCCACTTCGGCGAGGGTGTGCAGGCGTTCCCCGTGTTCAACGGCACCGGAGCGAATGTCACCGGCCTCCAGTCGATGCTGCCGCGCTGGGGTGCGGTGATCGCGGCCTCATCCGCGCACATCAACGTCGACGAGGGCGGTGCGCCCGAGAAGATCGGCGGGTTCAAGCTCCTCACCGTCCCCACCGATGACGGCAAGCTCACCCCCGAGCTCATCGACCGCGAGGCGTGGGGCTGGGGCGACGAGCACCGCGCCCAGCCGCTGGTCGTCTCGATCACGCAGTCCACCGAGCTCGGCACCCTCTATTCGGCCGACGAGATCCGCACCATCGCTGACCACGCCCACGAGCGCGGCATGAAGCTGCACCTCGACGGTGCCCGACTGTCGAATGCCGCCGCCGCCCTCGATCTGCCGTTGCGCGCCTTCACCCGGGATGCCGGCGTCGACGTGCTCAGCTTCGGCGGCACGAAGAACGGCGCCATGCTCGGCGAGGCCATCGTGGTGCTCAATCCCGCGGCATCCGAAGGCCTGGCCTACTCACGCAAGTTCAACATGCAGCTCTCCTCGAAGATGCGCTTCGTCTCGGCGCAGCTGATCGCGCTGCTCGAAGGAGACCTGTGGCTGCGCAACGCGCGGCATGCGAACGCGATGGCCGCCCGGTTGCGCTCGGAGGTCGAAGCGGGCATCGTCGACGGCTCGATCCGCGGTGTCTCCTTCACCCAGCCAACCCAGTCGAACGGCGTGTTCGCGACGCTGCCCGACGGCGTCGCCGACAGTCTCCGCGAGTCGTTCCGCTTCTACGACTGGGATGCCGTACGCAACGAGGTCCGCTGGATGTGCAGCTTCGACACGGAGGAGTCCGACGTCGACGCCTTCGTCGCAGAGCTCTCGCGCCTCACCCGCGCCTGACGGTCAGCGCGTAGGAGCTACCGCAGCAGCCCGAGGTTCGCGAGAGCCAGGCGGATGAGCGTGCCGCGCCCGCCCTCCATCTCGGCCGCGACCGCGTCGGACGCCGCGGCCTCCGGCGGGAACCAGGTCACTTCGAGCGCATCCTGTCGCGGCTCGCACGTGCCCGTGACCGGGACCACGAAAGCGAGTGACACCGCGTGCTGACGGTCGTCGTGGTACGCGCTCACGCCCGGCATCGGGAAGTACTCCGCCACCGTGAACGGCAGCGGCTGCGGCGGCAGCAGGGGGAAGGCCATCGGGCCAAGGTCGTTCTCGACGTGGCGGAACAGCGCGTCGCGGATGGTCTCGCCGAAGCGCACGCGCCCCGACACGATCGTGCGGGTCATCTCGCCCATCGGCGTCGAGCGCAGCAGGATGCCGATCTCGGTCACCTGCCCCGAGCCGTCGGTGCGCACCGGTATCGCCTCGACGTACAGCATCGGGAGGTGACGCCGAGCCTCTTCGAGCTCGATGTCGCTCAGCCACCCGGGGTTGGATCCGGGTGCCGACGGATTCGTATCGCGGAAAGCGCCGAGACCGTCGTCTTCGGGCTCCGGCTCGGGATCAGGTGTACGGACGGACATGTGTCCTTTCTACCAGCCGCGCCCGACCTTACGGGGTGGGGCGCGTCGGATGCCGCTGGCAGGATATCGGTGTGAGCGAGAACCTGATCATCGACGAGACGGCGACCAGATGGTCGTCGACAGACAGAGGACGGATGCCGCTGCTCGTGCTGCTGCACGGCTACGGCGCCGACGAGCACGACCTGTTCGGCCTCGTCCCCTACCTTCCGGAGGGCATCGCGGTGGCATCCGTCGCCGCTCCGCTGGCTCCGCCGTGGCCGATGCCGGGCCGCTCGTGGTACGCGATCGATGGGCTCGATGGGCGCAGTCCCGACGCGGTGACCGCAGCCGCGTCGGCCTTCCTGCACTGGCTCGCCGCCGCCGCAGAAGACGCGCCGTCGGTGGCGCTGCTCGGGTTCTCCCAGGGCGCGGCCGTCGCCCTGCAGGCCCTGCGCCTGGACCCCGAGCGCTTCGGCGCCGTGGCCGCGCTGAGCGGCTACGTGTCACCGGGCGAACTGCCCCGCGACGACGAGCTCCGCGAACTCCGCCCCGCCGTCTTCTGGGGGCGAGGCACGAACGACGACGTCATCCCTCCCGCGCTCGTCGACCACACCGCGCAGTGGCTGCCCGATCACTCCGAGCTCTCCGGACGCGTGTACACGGGGCTGACGCACAGCATCTCCGAGGAGGAGCTCGCCGACGTGCATGTCTTCCTCACCAAGTGGCGGGACGGAGCGCTCTCAGCCTGACAGCGTCAGCGCTTCGCT
Organism: Microbacterium sp. SA39; assembly: GCF_000967865.1. Taxonomy (GTDB): domain Bacteria; phylum Actinomycetota; class Actinomycetes; order Actinomycetales; family Microbacteriaceae; genus Microbacterium. The sequence goes on along the minus strand of NZ_JXRU01000034.1, from coordinate 74,717 downwards.
CCGGGAACATCGGCATCCACCCAGACGAGCCGGTGGTCGCTCGACGGGAACGGGTACGTGCCGGTCAGCGACGACAGTGGGTCCTCGGACGTCGGCCAGAACACACCCGAGTCGATCACCTTGATCTGTCGGCTCGGCAGCACGTAGTCGACGCGCAGGTTGCCGGGAGGCTCGGAGAAGTCGGCGGTGTCCTGAGCGGCATCGCCGAGATGCGAGAGGTTCACTCCGCCCTGCAAGGCAGACGCCTCTGCACCGCCGCCGCTCGCCGGCACCGACTTCGTGTTCACCCGCGGATGCCCGAGCAACTGGTCGATCGCCCCACCCGTGGAGTCTCCGTCGTTCGGATCGGCGTTCTGATCTCCCGCGATGACGAACAGCGACCCTCCGCCGAGTCCGCCGGGATTCCCCGCGTCGTCGACGATGTAGTCGGCCGTGCGCCCGCCCGAGATGTAGTCGGCCCAGAAGCGGATCTCGTCGTGATTGCGGGTGCCGTTGCGGTCTTCTGCTCCGTCGAACGTCGGCGGAGTCGGGTGGGAGACGAGGAAGTGCACGGTCTTGTTCTTCGACACCCGGATCGGCACGTCCCAGTGCGACTTGCTCGACAACGGGAACCGGGCGAGCTCGTCCTCGGAGTAGAAGTCGCCCGGGGCAGCCGTGGCCGGGTCGTCGGGGAGGAGTGCTCCCGGCATGTCCGCCCAGCGGAAGTTCTGGAAGGTACGGACCGCCTCTTCATCGATCGGGTACTTCGAGTAGACGGCCATGCCGTACTGCCCCGGGAACAGCCCGAATCCCCAGGCGTCATCTCCGCCGCCGACCGTGCCGTCGTTGTTGAGGTCGAACCCGCTCGGGACTCCGGTGTTGACCGCGGCGGTGTACCGGTACGGGTACTCGACCGGGTCTGCGTCGCCGTGCGGCACCGCCAGGTAGTTGTCGTGGAACAGCTGCAGCGCCGCGCCCTCCGCGTCGTAGTCGAATTCGTTGATGAGGAGGACATCAGGTGCAGCGCGCTGGATGATCTCGGCGACGGCATCCGCCTGGTCGTTGCCGGGTGCCGACAGATCTGCGACGAGCGCACCCGCGGTGTTGCGGTTGAGAGAGGCGTTGAAAGTGGCGAATCGCACGTCGGCCGCCTCCGTCTTCGTCGGTCGCGGCTCGGCCGCGAATGCGGGAGTGGTGGCGACCGCCGTCAGGGCGGTCGCCAGCAGCGCGGCGGCGAGGCCTGCGGCGGCGACGCGGCGATGGGTCGTCTTCATGCGGCCCACCGTAGCGTCGACCGGTGACATCGAGAAGACCGTCCGGTGAACTGCCCACCAGCCCTGACCTCGACACGCCCGGGGTTGCGCACTCGCGACACGCCCGGGTATCGTCTCTGTGTCCTGTCCGCCGTGTCTGGAAGTCCTTTGATCTGATCCGTCGCCTCCGCGCTTCTCTTTCCGCGCGCTGACCCGACGACCCTTCGACAGGCTCAGGGACCCATCCCCTTCGGGGATCCTCCCGCCTTTCTTGGACATTCCGCCTCCGCTCCGACCCTTCGCGGCTCGCGACCGAGGTTCCGGTGTCAGTGCACCCTCGCACTCGACAGGAGACACCCATGTCACAGCCCACCCTTCACCCGTCGGCCACCCTCGACCGACTGACTTTCGCCTGGCCGGACGGCTCCGTCGCCCTCGACGGCCTCTCCGGAGCGTTCGGCTCCGGCCGCACCGGTCTCGTCGGCCGCAACGGCGCCGGCAAGTCGACGCTGTTGCGCCTGATCGCCGGAGACCTCGAGCCGACGTCGGGCGTCGTCACGGCATCCGGCGAGGTGGCCTACCTCCCGCAGCAGCTGACGCTCGACGTCGACCGCCGCGTGTCCGACCTGCTCGGCGTGTCCGAGGCGCTCGACGCGGTGCGCGCGATCGGCGCCGGTGATGTCGACCCGGCGCAGTTCGACGCGGTCGGCGACGACTGGGACATCGAGGCGCGCGCCGAGGCCTCCCTCGCGGAAGCGGGCCTCGCACCGGAGTTCCTCGATCGCCGGATCGGCGAGCTGTCCGGCGGCGAGGCGGTGCTGGTCGCGATCGCCGGCATCCGTCTTCGGCGCGCGCCGATCACGCTCCTCGACGAGCCGACCAACAACCTCGACCGTGACGCACGTGCCGCACTCGCGGCGATGGTGCGCGCCTGGAAGGGCACGCTGATCGCCGTCAGCCACGACCTGTCGCTGCTCGAGCTGATGGATGACACGGCGGAGCTGTACGCCCAGACGCTGAGCGTCTTCGGGGGCCCGTACTCCGAGTGGCGCGCCTGGCTGGATGCCGAGCAGGATGCCGCGAGGCGGGCCGAGGTCACCGCGGCCCAAGCACTCCGCAAGGAGAAGCGCCAGCGCATCGAGGCCGAGGTGAAGCTCGCGCATCGCACGCGCACCGCGAAGAAGGCTGAGATTGAGAAACGGGTACCGAAGATCGTCGCGCACGGCCGCAAGATGGCGGCGGAAGTGTCGGCGGGCAAGCTCCGCACCGAAGTCGGCGCGAAGGAGGATGCTGCCCGCGCCAGCCTCGACGAGGCCGGGCGTCGCGTGCGCTCGGACGCGTCGATGAAGATCGAACTGCCTGATCCGCAGGTGTCCCGCTCGCGTCGTATCGCCGTGCTGGCCGACGAGGAGCGGGCCTGGGTGATCCAGGGCCCCGAGCGCGTCGCGCTGATCGGCCGGAACGGGGCCGGCAAGACGACGCTGCTGGAGCGACTCGTGAGCAGTGCTGCCGAGGTGGCTGTGCACAATTCAGCAAGAATGCGCCCGGACTCCGCGGATCCGGCGATTTCGGCCGAACTCTACGAGTTCTTGCTGAATACCGAACGGCCGTCACTGCAGGCCGAGGCCCTCACGGACCGGATCGGCTACCTGCCGCAGCGTGTGGACGGGCTCGACGAGCACCGGTCGGTGTTCGAGAACATCGCGGATGCCGCCCCGCAGGTGCCCGAGAAGGAGCTGCGCAACCGGCTGGCCCGGTTCCTCATCCGCGGAGCGACGGCTGAGCGCCCGGTGTCGGCGCTCTCCGGCGGTGAGAGGTTCCGCGTCGCTCTGGCGAAGCTGCTGCTCTCCGATCCGCCGCCGCATCTGGTGGTGCTGGACGAGCCGACGAACAACCTCGACCTCGACACGGTCGATCAGCTCGTCGAGGCGCTGCGCGCCTATCGCGGGACCGTGCTCGTCGTGAGCCACGACGACGCGTTCCTCGCGCGGCTCGACCTCGACCTCACACTCGAGATCGAGGCCGGCGGCGCACTGCGGGAAGTTTGACGGCGGAGCCGTGGCGTTTGCCGAGGGTGGGAGCGCAGGCAGGGCTGACCCTTCGAGAAGAACTCCTCGCACGCCACCGACATCCGTCGTCGCGCCGTCAATCCCCACGCCGATGTCGGTGGCCTCAGGGATGATGGACGGATGGGGGATGTGCTCGAGCGCTTCACTCCGGCCACGCAGGACTGGTTCCGGGGTGCGTTTCCTGCGCCCACGCCCGCGCAGGCCGGAGCCTGGGATGCGATCTCGGCGGGCAAGCATGCGCTCGTCGTCGCTCCGACCGGATCGGGCAAGACGCTGTCCGCCTTCCTCTGGGCGATCGACAGCGTCTTCCGCGAGCGTCTCGCCGCCGTCGACGACAAGCCGTCGAAGTCGGAGAAGCTCAAGAATGATGCCTCGCGCACGCGCATCCTCTACATCTCTCCGCTCAAGGCGCTCGGCGTCGACGTCGAACGCAACCTCCGCTCCCCACTGATCGGCATCGGGCAGTCGGCACGACGACTGGGCCTGCCGGCGCCATCGGTCACGGTGGGGGTGCGTTCGGGCGACACCACATCGAGCGATCGTCGCAAGCTGGTCTCCGATCCGCCCGACATCCTGATCACGACTCCCGAGTCGCTGTACCTGATGCTCACCAGCCGCGCGGGCGAGACCCTGCGCGACGTGCACACGGTCATCATCGACGAGGTGCATGCGGTCGCGGCGACCAAGCGGGGCGCGCATCTCGCCGTGAGCCTCGAACGGCTCGACGCCCTCCGCGCAACGCACGGCAACGAGACTGCGGCGCAGCGCATCGGCCTCTCCGCGACGGTCCGTCCGATCGACGAGGTCGCCCGCTTCCTCGGCGGCTCGGCTCCCGTCGAGATCGTCGCCCCACGCGCATCGAAGACCTTCGAGCTCGCCGTGGTCGTGCCGATGGACGACATGACCAATCCCCCGCCGCCGCCCGGCGTTCCGACTCCCACGGACGACCCGACCGACGCCGAGTACACCGAGGTCACGGGTTCCGTCTGGCCGCACGTGGAGGAGGCGATCGTCGACCGCATCCTGCAGAACAACTCGACCATCGTGTTCTCCAACTCCCGCCGCCTCGCCGAACGTCTCACCGGGCGTCTCAACGAGATCTACTCGGAGCGCATCGGGGCCGCGCTCCCCGCCGCGACCGTCCCCGCCGCCATGATGGCGCAGGCCGGCGCGACAGCCGGCGCCGAGCCCGTCCTCGCCAAGGCGCACCACGGGTCGGTGTCGAAAGAGCAGCGCGCACAGGTCGAGGAAGAGCTGAAGTCGGGCGTGCTGCGCTGCGTCGTCGCGACCAGCAGTCTCGAGCTCGGCATCGACATGGGCGCGGTCGACCTGGTGATCCAGGTCGAGGCTCCGCCGTCCGCGGCATCCGGTCTGCAGCGTGTGGGCCGTGCCGGCCACCAGGTCGGCGAGATCAGTCGCGCCGCGCTGTTCCCCAAGCACCGCGGCGATGTGCTGCACACGGCGATCGTCACCGAACGGATGCTGGCGGGCAGGATCGAGGCGATCCAGGTGCCGCGCAATCCACTCGACATCCTCGCCCAGCAGACCGTGGCGGCGAGCGCACTCGGCGCCATCAGCGTCGAGGAGTGGTTCGAGACCGTGCGGCGCTCGGCGCCCTTCCAGTCGCTGCCGCGCTCCGCGTACGAGGCGACGCTCGACCTGCTCGCCGGTCGCTATCCCTCCGATGAATTCGCCGAGCTCCGCCCGCGCCTCGTGTGGGACCGCGATGCCGGCACGCTCACCGGGCGTCCCGGGGCGCAACGCATCGCTGTGACCAGCGGTGGCACGATCCCCGACCGCGGACTCTTCGGCGTGTTCGTCGCGGGCGAGGGGGCGGGTCGTCGCGTCGGCGAGCTCGACGAGGAGATGGTCTACGAATCCCGCGTCGGCGACGTCTTCACTCTGGGCACCACGAGCTGGCGCATCGCCGAGATCACCCACGACCGCGTCAACGTGATCCCCGCATACGGCCAGCCGGGCAAGGTGCCGTTCTGGCACGGCGACGGCATCGGACGACCGTTCGAGCTCGGCGAGGCGCTCGGGAAGTTCTCCCGCGAGGTCGCTGCGGCCACTCCCGAGAAGGCCGCCCAGCGTCTCATCGAAGCCGGTCTCGACGAGCAGGCGCGCATGAACCTGATGGCCCACCTCACCGAGCAGCGCGCGGCGACCGGCACTCTCCCGACCGACCGCACGCTCACGGTCGAGCGCGGCCGCGACGAGGTGGGCGACTGGCGCGTCATCCTGCACTCGCCGTACGGCATGAAGGTGCACGCGCCCTGGGCGCTGGCGATCAATGCCCGCATGCGGGAGCGCCTCGGCGTCGAGGGCTCGGCTGTCGCCAGCGACGACGGCATCATCGTCCGCATCCCGGATGCCGAGGCCGAACCGCCCGGTGCCGAGCTCTTCGTGTTCGATCCCGACGAGCTGGAGGTGCTCGTCACGCAGGAGGTCGGCGGCTCCGCGCTGTTCGCCTCCCGCTTCCGCGAGTGCGCGGCGCGCGCGCTGCTCATGCCGCGCACGAACCCGAACCGACGCAGCCCGCTCTGGCAGCAGCGTCAGCGCTCGGCGCAGCTGCTCGAGGTCGCCCGCCGGCATCCGACCTTCCCGGTGATCCTGGAGACCCTGCGCGAGGTGCTGCAGGACGTCTATGACCTCCCGTCGCTGCGCAGGCTCGCGACCTCGATCGCCGACCGGCGCATCCGCCTCGTCGAGACGCAGCCCGGCCAGCCCTCGCCCTACGCGCGCGACCTGCTGTTCGGCTACGTCGGCGCGTTCATGTACGAGGGCGACTCTCCGCTGGCAGAGCGACGGGCCGCGGCGCTGTCGGTCGACCCGGCGCTCCTCGGCGAACTGCTCGGCACGGTCGAGCTGCGCGAGCTCCTCGATCCCGAGGTCATCGCGCAGTTCGAGCGCGAGGCACAGCGCCTCGACCCGGAACGACGTGCCCGGGGTCTCGAGGGTGTCGCCGACCTGCTGCGCATGCTCGGCCCGCTCGACGCCGACGAGGTCGCGGCGCGGCTCGATCCGGAGACCGTCGAGACTTCGGCAGCCGCCCTTCTCGACGACCTGATCACGGCCCGCCGAGCGATTCCCGTGACCATCGGCGGAGTGAGCCGCGTCGCCGTGATCGAAGACGCCGGCCGTCTGCGCGATGCGCTGGGAGCGGCCCTCCCGACCGGCATCCCCGTCGCCTTCCTCGAGCCGATCGCCGACCCGCTCGGCGATCTCGTCGCCCGACACGCTCGCACCCACGGGCCGTTCACGACGGATGCCGTCGCCACGCGTTTCGGCATCGGCACGGCCGTCGCCCGGCACACCCTCCAGAGGCTCGAGCATGCCGGCCGACTCACCAGCGGGTACTTCCTGCCCGACCCTTCGCCGGGCTCAGGGACCGGATCAGGGTCGGGCTCCGGGCATCAGGAGAACATCGAGTGGTGCGACACCGAGGTACTCCGACGCCTGCGCATGCGCTCGCTCGCCGCGATCCGCGGTTCGGTCGAGCCCGTCTCGCCCGAGGCCTTCGCCCGCTTCCTGCCCGACTGGCAGCATCTCGGCCGGCCGCTGGAAGGTCTCGACGGGGTGCTCACCGTGATCGAGCAGTTCGCCGGCGTGCCGATTCCGGCGAGCGCGTGGGAGTCGTTGGTCCTCCCGTCGCGGGTGCGCGACTACTCCCCCACCATGCTCGACGAGCTGACGACGGCCGGCGAGGTGATCTGGTCGGGCCACGGCACGCTTCCCGGTCGCGACGGGTGGGTGTCGCTGCATCCCGCCGATCTCGCGCCGTTCACGCTTCCCGAGCCCGACACCGAGATCGCTTCCGATTCTCTCGAGGCGCGCGTGCTGACCGCGCTGCAGGTGGGCGGCGCGTACTTCGCGAGTCAGTTGAAAGAGATGGCGTCGGCTGAGAACGAGCAGTCCGTGCTCGAGGCGCTCTGGGCTCTGACCTGGTCGGGGCATGTCACGAACGACACCTTCGCGCCCATCCGCTCGCTTCTCGCCGGCGGCTCGCAGGCGCACAAGGTGACCCGGCGAGCCCCCCGCGCGCGCACCTACCGCGGCATGTCACTCACCCGCACCGCGCCGCGGCCAACGTCCATCGGCGGGCGCTGGTCGTTGCTGCCGTCGATCGAGACGGATGCCGCGCGCCGGGCGACCGTCACCGCCGGGCTGCTGCTCGACCGCTATGGCGTCGTCACGCGCGGGGCCGTGCAATCCGAGGGCGTGCCCGGCGGATTCGCTCAGGCGTACCGCGTGCTCGCCGGCTTCGAAGAAGCGGGACACTGCCGACGCGGCTACGTCATCGAACAGCTCGGAGCGGCGCAGTTCGCGGCATCCGCCACGGTCGACCGGCTGCGCACCTACGCGGGGCTCGCCGATCCTCCCCCGCGGAACGCCGTGACGCTCGCGGCGACCGACCCCGCCAATCCCTATGGAGCCGCTCTCGGGTGGCCGAAACGCGACGAGATCTCGCACCGCCCGGGGCGCAAGGCCGGCGGCCTCGTGGTCCTCGTCGACGGCTCGCTCGTGCTGTACCTCGAACGCGGCGGCCGCACGGTGCTGTCGTTCACCGACGACGCCGATGTCCTGCGCGCCGCGACGTCCGACCTCGCAGCGACCGCCCGCGCCCGACGTCTCGACACCCTGACCGTCGAGAAGATCGACGGCGAGGGCGTCTACGGCACCGAGCTGGCGCGTGCCCTGCAGGAGGCGGGATTCGTGCAGACACCGCGCGGCTACACCCTGCGCAAGGCCGTCTGAGGTCAACGAGTGGTACCATATTTGGTACAAGAAGGAGTTGAGATGGCCATCACCACCAGCGAGGCGAGGCGTGACCTCTTCGGTCTGATAGAGCGCGTGAACCTCGATCATGCGGAGGTGGAGATCACGTCGCGCCGAGGCTCGGCGATCCTCATGTCGAAGACGGAGTACGACTCTCTCCTCGAGACGACCCACCTTCTCCGTTCGCCCGCGAATGCGAACCGCCTGCTCTCCGCGCTGGCCGCTGCCCGCGCCGGAGACGTCGCCGAGCACGACCTCCTCGAGGAATGAGCCCGCGACTCCTGGTCTGGACCGCGGAAGGGTGGGAGGACTACGTCTACTGGCAGACGCAGGATCGACGCACCCTGAATCGCATCAACCTGCTCATCGCGGACGTCCTCCGAGACGATCCGTTCGAGGGGATCGGAAAGCCCGAGCCATTGAAGCATGTTCTCGCGGGAGCGTGGTCACGGCGCATCGACGAGACCAATCGCCTCGTCTACACCGCGACTGATCACCACGTCACGGTTCTGCAAGCCCGCTACCACTACTGACGCCTGCGCTGAGCCATGATCTGAGAGTTCACCGCCGGCCCGCACCCGGTGTAGACCAGTGCGGGCCGACGGTGCCGTTCGGAGGATCAGGAACGGCGTCGCGCGAGGCGGTGGGCGACGAGCACCGAACCGCCGAGTCCCAACAGGCCCAGGGCGACGATCCACGTCGCACCGGGGTCGTAGCCGGTCGACGCGAGGTCGCCCTCGTCTGCACTTCCGCCAGCGCCGTCATCGGGGGAACCCGAGCCTGGACCCGACCCCGGCCCGCCGCCGTCATCGCCGTCGCCGTCACCACCGTCACCGCCGTCGCCGACTCGGACCAGACCGTCGATCGCGGTCCGAAGGTCGGCGGCGAAGGCATCCACATCGGCCTGATCAGCGACGGTGAGGTCGCGCTGCACCGCGGCGATCGCCCGATTCAGCGCAGCGACGCTCGCCGCTGTGAACGGCTCGAGGTCGGCGGGCACGCGCTGCAGCTGGGCGTCCACCGCCGTGTAGTCGGCCGGACGCTCGGCGACCGGCACCACATCCGCCGCGTAGGGTGCGAGCGGATTCCGGATGGTCACCTCGCGGATCTGCTCGTCGGCGAAGAAGTCGTACGCCTTCACGACGAGGCGGTCGCCGTACGATTCCACGATCAGGCCGTTGTTGACATCGCCGGTCGTGACCTCGCTGATGCCCTGGGTGTTCTCGCCCTCGGCGTCCCACCCCACATGCATCGCGACGGTGTTGACCGCCCAGAAGCCGTCCGGGTGACCGTCCGCCGTGCGGCGCTGGACCGCCCAGTCGCCGAGCGTCGCCGGATAGTGCGTGTGCCCGCTGAAGACCACGGCGTTCGGGTAGTTCCCGAGGATGCTGGTCAGCCGGTCGTTCATCAGGTGATTCTCGCGGTAGTCCGGGATCCACGACGCCGAGACGGTGTCGCCCAGCGGGAAATGGGTGTTCACGATCACCTGCGAGCCGAGTGCGGTCCAGTGCGCGAGCCGCTGCTCGAGGAAGCGCACCTGCTCCTCGGTCATCGCCACGTCGGTCGGACCGCTGATCTCCTGACCGATCGTGATGACAGGCACCTGCCCGCCCGGTCCGTCGAGCACGTACTCGGCATACGCCTTGTCACGATCGGCGAAGGCCAGGAAGCGCGCGAAGTTCGCGGCGAACCCGCCGGTCGCGTAGCGCTCGTGGTTGCCGAGCGAGGCGACGGTGGTCTCGGGCCGGATGTCGACGGTGTTCTCCATCACCGCAGACATCTCGTCCCATTCGGCCGACGTGCCGGCGTTCACCAGGTCGCCCACCATCAGCAGTCCGGCCGGGTCGGGGGCGAGTTCGTTCAGATCGGCCAGCCCGTGCTCGAAGTCCTGCGGGTGGCCCTGGATGTCGGAGACCGCCCAGAGCTGAGTGGACCCGGCTGCATCCGTGACCACGCCCTGTCGCACCGCGACCGAGTCGATCGCCCAATAGCGGGATCCTGCGGCCGGGGCGTCGAGCTGCCACTGGAAGCGCACCTCGGCGGCGCCCTTCGGGACGTCGATCGTGAGGTCCTGCATGTAGTTCATCTGCAGGGGGTCGTAGCCGTCGGTCACGGACGTCGAGTCGAGCCGCAGCACCTCCGCCCACTCACCGCCATCGAAGCTCGCACGCACGACCCCCGACTGGTCCGCAGCGCCGCGGTAATGGCTGTCGAACGAGAGCTCCAGAGAGCGCAGGTGCTCGACGCCCACCGGCGCGCTCTCGAGGACCGACGAGAACGCGTACGGTCCGAACTGCTGGGCATCGGCGACCACGAGTCCCGCGAGCGGACGCGCGAATCGACCGCGCATCTCATCGAGGGCCGAGGTCCAATCAGCGCGAGTCGTCGGCGCCCAGCCGCGGTAGGCCGCCTCGCCGACGCCGTTCATGTCGGCGGAGGACTCGACCGACCATCCTGCGGGCAACCCGTTGTCGAAGCCCTCACGGAGCAGCATCCCGTCGGTGGCGATCCCGGTGGTCACGGGCTCGATGTCGACGACCGCATCCGGATCACCGGGGACCGGCTCGCCCGCGGCGGCCGTGACGGTGACGGTCTGAGATTCGGCGAGGGGCTCGTAGCCGTCTTCGGCCAGGTACCAGACGGTGTAGTCGCCCGGAGCGCCGGGGACGTTCAGCTCGACCGACCCGGAAGCGGCGGGGGCGTACTGCCAGGATGCCGAGGACGCTCCGTCAGCCCCGGGCACCTCGCCGTCACGGTAGAAGCCGATCCAGTTCTTGGGGTGGGGCTGGTCGGTGCTGTACTCGATCCTCACCGTGGCTCCGGCGACGAGTGGGCCGTCGGGGAGCTCGAAGGCGGATGCCGCGGCGGCGACGACCTCGTGGGATGAGGGGCCCGCGACCTGCGCGCTGGCAGCGATCGGGGTGGCGAGAAGCGCGGCGGAGAGCGCGACGCCGGCGAGCGCGACACCCCGACGGCGGGTCTGGGATTGGATGGGAAGCATGGGGTCGTCCTTCCGAGACGAATGGGCTGATGTCTCGAGCGTCGACGCGGTCAGCCAACCCCGGGTGCACGGCAGGTGAACGGTCGGTCTCCGACGGAACCCGCCGTCTGGTTCCGGGTGGACGTGTGCGCACAGCAGTCCAGAACGGCGGCGTTCGGGCCTGCCCCCGGATCAGGTGGTCTGCCTGGTCAGGGAGGTGCCCTGCAGCGAGGCCTGCACCGTGAACGACATCGTGTCGGCGAGGTAGCGATCGTCGCCCATCTCGATGGCCCGCCCGTCGGCGGCATAGCTCACCCGGCGCACGCGCAGCAGCGGACTCGAGCGCCGCACGTCGAGCAGTCGCGCATCCTCGCTGGAGGCTGCAGTCGCGTCGATGGAGTGCTCGCCATGCACCATCCGCACCCCGTGCTGGGCCTCGAGGGCTCCGACGACAGAGGACTCTTCGGCAGACAGCGCCTCGACCATCGTCGCGATCCACGGCGGGTAGACGGTGCGTTCGAGCATGACGATGCGGCCGTTGAGAAGCCGCAACCGCACGACGTCGAGCACCTCGTCGGCGCGAGCGTCGCCGCGGAGCGCCCGGAGCTCGGCCGGCGAGGGGTCGCGCCGCTGCTGGGACACCACGCGGCCGCCGGGCTCCATGCCTCGACTCCGCGCCCATTGCGCGAACGATCGCAGCTCCGAGAAGTGCTGGCTCTGCGCCGACGTGCGCACGAGCCAGCCCGATCCGCGGCGAGGAGCGATCGCACCCTGACGCGCGAGCAGCACGAGCGCGTTGCGCACGGTGCCTCGCGAGACCTCGAAGGTGCGCGAGAGCTGCTCCTCGGCGGGCAGCATCCCAGTGGAATCGAAGTCTCCATCATTGATCCGGATGCCCAGATCCCGGGCGATCTCACGATAGCGATGCATCCGAGGCCTCGTCTCCTTCTCGCGCGCGGTGGAAATGGGGGGCGCGCCGCCGTCAGCGTACCCGCGCTGGTCCGACCGGTGCACTGCCGTCGACGTAGGCTGGGTCCATGATCCGGGAGTTCGGTGGAGGCATCCGCACGCTGCTGCGCGGATTCGGTCTCTGGCGCACCCGCCCCGGCCTGATGGCGCTCGGACTCGTCCCCGGCCTCATCACCCTCGTCGTGCTCGCCGCCGTGCTGATACCGCTGATCTGGAACCTCGGCAGCATCACCACATGGCTCACGCCGTTCGCCGAGAGCTGGCTCGATCCCTGGCGGGATCTCGTGCGCGGGGCGGTCGGCTTCGTCATCGTCGTCGCGACTCTCGCGCTCTCGAGCTCGGTGTTCACCGCGCTGACCCTGACCATCGGCGACCCGTTCTACCAGCGCATCTGGCACGCGGTCGAGGTCGAACTCGGCGATCCCGCCCCGGTCGACGGAGGCGGCTTCTGGACGACGGTGGCGGAGGGCCTGCGGCTGGTGATGCTCGGCATCCTGATCGCGGTCGTGGTGCTGCTCGCCGGACTCATCCCCGTGATCGGTGGCTTCCTGGGGCCGGTCACCGGTGTCATGCTCACCGGCCGGCTCCTGGCCCGCGAACTCACGGGGCGGGCCTTCGACGCGCGCGACCTGTCGCCGGCCGACCGCGCCGCGCTCTTCGCGGGCAGCCGTGCCCGCGTGCTCGGATTCGGCGTGGCGACGCAGCTCTGCTTCCTCATTCCCCTCGGCGCGGTCGTGGTGATGCCGGTCGCGGTCGCCGGCAGCACGATGCTCGCGCGCGACCTGCTCGTCCGCACGCCGCTGCGATCGAGCCCTTCGACAGGCTCACGGACCCAGGGTTCGAGCTCGGGCACGCACTCCCTCCCGATGCGACCGGGAGCGGTCTGATGCCGGAGGGCGACACCGTCTTCCGCACCGCGAAGCGTCTCGACGAGGCCCTCGCCGGCGGCGAGGTCACGCGCTTCGACCTCCGCGTCCCGCGCTTCGCGACGCTCGATCTCACCGGTCAGCCCGTGCACGGCGCTGTGTCGCGCGGCAAGCACCTGCTGCTGCGCATCGGCGACAGCACCCTGCATTCCCATCTGCGCATGGACGGCGCCTGGTTCACCTACCGCCCGGGTGAGAAGTGGCGGCATCCGGCGTTCAAGGTCAGGGCGATCGTCGGCACCGCCGAGCGCGAGGCGGTCGGCGTCGACATCGCCGAGATCGAGGTCGTCGCGACCCGCGACGAGGAGGACCTCGTGGGCTACCTCGGCCCCGATCCGCTCGCGGATGACTGGGACATCGCCGAGGCGATCCGGCGGCTCAGCGCCGACACGCGCAGCATCCACGTCGCGCTCCTCGATCAGCGCAACGTCGCCGGCTTCGGCAACGAGTACGCGGCGGAACTCCTGTTCCTGCGCGGAATCCTGCCGACCACCCCGACACCGGAGGTCGACGTCCCGGCCCTGCTGGAGCTCGGGGTCCGCACGATCCGCGCGAACCGCGATCGCTCCGGCCGTACGTTCACCGGCATCGACCGGCCGGGCCAGGCGGCCTGGGTCTACGGCCGGTCCGGGCGCCCCTGCCGACGCTGTGGAACGAGGATCCTGCGCGGCGAGCTCGGCGCCGATCCGACCCGCGAACGCGTCACCTTCTGGTGCCCGTTCTGCCAGCGCTGAGCCGATATCCCCCGCCTCCCGAAGGACATCCATCCGCGGGAATGAATCCGTACCCTCCGTGGTTGTTGATATATCCGGGGAATCTCCGGAGCACGGGAGGAATCGTGGGCAAGAACTACGTCGACATCGAGAACGACCAGGGCGCGACGCTGCGGTACCGCAAGCACGCGAACGGTCGCGGTCTCGTCGCGCACGGCGCGAAGGTGCACCCGAAGGCGCACATCGAAGCCGGCGCCTACATCGAACCGGGAGCGCGCATCGGCGCGGGAGCGACGATCGCCCGCGGTGCGTGGATCGAACCGGATGCCGTGATCGGCGAGGGTGCGCACATCGACGCGCACGCGCACATCGGTCAGGGCGCGGCGATCGGCGACAACGCCCACGTCGGCGTCCGCACCGAGGTCGGCGCGGGAGCGCGCATCGTCCGCGGTGCACGCATCGGCGACGATGAGACCGTCGCCGCGGGGCTCACTGTGGCGACGAACCCCAAGGGTCTCTGGCTCGCAGCCTGAGCCGGCCCGAGCCGTGCCCAGGAGCGACCGGCTGCTACAGCAGCCGACGCTCCGACGCCCAGACCGTCAGCTCATGACGCGAGGACAGCTGCAGCTTGCGGAGCACCGATGAGACGTGCGTCTCGACCGTCTTGATCGAGATGAACAGCTCGGCGGCGACCTCCTTGTAGGCGTACCCGCGGGCGATCAGCCGCATGACCTCCTGCTCGCGTGCCGACAGGCGGTCGAGCTCATCGGTCGCCTGCGCGGTCTCGCCCGCGACCGCGCCGAACGCGTCGAGCACGAATCCGGCGAGCCGCGGCGAGAACACCGCGTCTCCGCCTGCGACGGCGTGCACCGCCCGGCTCACCTCTCCGCCCGACGAGCCCTTCGTGATGTACCCGCGCGCCCCCGCCCGGATCACTCGCACGACATCGGCCGCGGCATCCGACACGCTCAGTGCGAGGAAGCGCGCCGTCGTCGGCAGCGAGCCACGGATCACCGACTCCCCGCCCGTGGAGTCGTCGCCGCTCCCGCCGGGAAGGTGCACGTCGAGCAGCACCACGTCGGGCTGTGTCTCGCGGATCACCGCGATCGCCGACGGCACGTCGGCCGCCTCGCCCACCACGTCGACGCTCGCGTCGAGGTCGGCCCGGAGTCCCGAGCGGAAGATCGAATGATCGTCGACGATCACGATCCGGATGCTGTCAGCCACGCTCGTCCTCGCCGTTCTCCGGGTCGACCTGCGGATTCGCGGCCTGCGGGCTCGCGGCCTGCGGGGTGGTCGCAGCCCGCGGCACCGTTGACAGCCGCAGATGCACCTCGGTGCCCTTCTCATCGCTGCGCACGGTTCCGGTGCCGCCCGCCCGGCGCATCCGGCCGATGATCGACTCCCGTACGCCCAGCCGATCGCTCGGCACATCGTCCAGACGGAAGCCGTCGCCGCGATCGCGCACGAAGACGTCGACGTCGGTCGCGCTCCCCTCGATGTACACCGAGATCTCGCCGGCCGCGTGCCGCGTCGCGTTCAGCATGGCCTCTCGTGCCGCCGCGGCGAGCTCTCCGCTCGCGCGCTCCGTCGAGAGGCCCGCCGACACCACCTCGATCCGCACCGGGTAGTCGAGTTCCAGGCCGCCGGCATAGTCACGGAGATCGGTGGCCAGGTCGCTGTCGGCCGGGGCGTCGCCGTCGTACAGCCAGGCACGCAGCTCGCGCTCCTGCGCCCTCGCGAGCCGCGCCGCCTCGCTCGACGCTCCCGCACGGTTCTGAATCAGGGCGAGCGTCTGCAGCACCGAGTCGTGCAGATGCGCCGCCATTTCGCTGCGCTGCTCCTCGCGGATGCGCCGGACGCGTTCCCCGGCCAGCTCCTGCCAGCGCGGGATCAGGGTCGACAGCAGCACGGCGAGGATGCCGGCGAGCGGAATGAGCACCAGCGCGACACCGGTGCTGCCGACCGGGCGCGTCAGGAGCAGGCCGAAGAGCAGCGCCAGGAGCGCGGCCGACAGGATCCGGACCGCCATGGTGTGGCGGGGACCGCGAGACGTGTCGGTGCGGTCGATCAGCGTCGCCCAGAGTCCGGCACCCGTCGCCGCTGCCACGGTGCCGAAGACCACCACGGCCGCGGCATCCGAGGGAATCGTCCTGGAGAGCCCGTCACCGCCTCCCCGCCAGAAGAGCACGACGAGTATGCCGACGAACGCGGGGGCGAGCAGCAACCACGCCACCGGCACGCGTCGCGACGGGGTGCCCTCGCCCTCCGCCCATGGCGTGAACGCCCAGCACCAGGCGTAGAGCAGGATGCCCGCCCCGCCGCACATCGTGAGCGCGATGAAGAGGGCTCGGACCATCCCCACCCGCACGCCCAGGTGACGCGCGAGACCCGCGCTCACGCCGGCGACCAGGCACGCGCGGTCCCGCGTCAGCGGAGCACGCGGGGCGCGGTTGCCGGACTCCTCCGCACCTGACGACCCTGCGGTGCGAGGGGGTCGCGCAGCGGCGGGCGCGGAAGAGGGCATGTCGACATCCAATCACCCGCGGCCCGGATCCGCCCCCTCCCCTGGCGAGAATCAGGGGCCGCTCAGGGGTTCACCCCATGGCGACGCGACGGCCGACAGCGACAGGATCGAAGCATGACGATTCCGACTGCGCCTCCGCCTCCCGCCGACCACGCCGACAACGGCGCCGGCACGCCGGGTCCTGCCGCTCCGCAGGGCGCCGAGCGCTTCCTGCTGTGGGTCGCCGGTTCCGGTGTGGCCCGCTCCGACGGGTGGCTGGGCGGGGTCGCCGCGGGCATCGCCGCACGACTGCGCATCGACCCGCTGATCGTGCGCGGCGTTCTCGTGGTCGCGGCGCTCTTCGGCCTGCCGGTGATCTTCCTCTACGCCGTCGCCTGGGCGCTGCTGCCCGACCTCGACGGCCGCGTCCACGTCCGCGACCTGCTGCGTCAGGACTACCAGCCCGTGCAGCTCGGCCTTCTGGCCATGGCGATCGTCGGGCTCATCCCGACGGCTCCGCTCACCGGACGTCTCTTCGGCTTCGGCTACGAGAGCTGGTCGGCGATGGCGTTGTTCAGCTGGATCGTCGGGCTGGCCGTCGTGGGTGGCCTGCTCTTCCTGATCGTGCGTGCTGCAAGCCGCACCCCGGGCGCTTCCGCGTCTGACCTGCCGATGGCTTCCGCAGATCAGACGGCCCCGGGCGCGTCCGTCCCCCTCGGCGGTTCGGGTACCGCCGAGGGGGCGGATGCCACTTCTTCGCCGGCATCCGCTGCACCCTCGCCATCCGCTTCCCTCGAGACGTACGGCCCGCCCGCCGCTTTCATCGGTGACGTGCCCCCTGCTCCGCCCGCGCCTCTTCCGTCGGATGCGCAGGACCCCGCCGCCGTCGCGGCATGGCGGGCGCAGCACGCGGCGTGGAAGGAGCAGGATCAGGCATGGCGCCGCCGCCAGCAGGATGCCGAGCGTGCGGCCCGCGACCAGGTGCGCCGTGAACGTCAGGCGGAAGCCGCGGTGTTCGCCGCGGAAGCCGCCGAGCGGCAGCGCATCCGTCGCGCCTCGCCCCCCCGCGCCGGCTTCGCGATCGTCGCCTCGGTGATCGGCCTCGCCATCGTGGTCGGAGCCCTCATCGGACTCTGGAACGGCGATGCCGGAGTGGGCAGTGCGCTCGGCCTGCTGTCCGCAGCACTTGTGCTCGCGGTCGGAATGATCGTGGCCGGAGCCTTCCGCCGGCGGAGCGGCTTCCTCGCCTTCACGACCGTGGTGACTCTCGTCGGCGGACTGGTGGCCGGCGGGTTCTCCGCCTTCCAGGACGTGAGCTTCGGCTGGGCATCGATCTCGAACAACGAGGCGGCGCACGTGCGTCAACCGTTCGGCGAGCTCTCGATCTCGCTCAGTCGGTTCGAGGGTGCGCCGCGTCCGATCGTCGTGGAGAAGGGGGCGGGCAGCACCTGGATCACCGTCGACCCCGGCGTCCAGCTGCAGCTGCGCGCCACGGTGGGCACCGCCGACGTGAGCTGGATGCGGGTCGAGGCCGACACCGGCGCGATCATCGACAGCGGCGTCTGGTGGGCGACCGAACGGAACGGCGAATCCGTGGTGGCAGAGACGATCTCGGCGGAGGACGCGCCGACGACGACCCTTCAGCGCCTGACGATCGACCAGACCAGCGGCACCATCACCGTCACCATCATCGAGCCCGAGGAAGAGGACCAGCGATGAGCACTCCGACGACACCCCCGCCTATGACCACCGCTCCGACCGCGACCGCCGCGTCCGCGTTCCACAGCGAGTCACTCACTCCGCCGCGCACGCGCTGGGCAGCCATCGTCTGGGGCCTCCTGTTCGCCGCAGTGGCGGCGGTCTCGATCTGGTTCATCGTCGACGACGACCGCCGAGCGGGCATCTCCGACTGGGCGCTCTCGCTCACGCCGGTGACGATCGGCACGCTCCTGATCCTGACCATCGGGGTCCTGCTGCTCGTCGCGGGTGCATCCGCACTGCTCCGGCGGGTGCAGCGCCGGATGTCGGGCCGCGGCGAACGGCATCCGCTCGGCGACATCGACGCCGGGTAGCCACCCGTCGGGCTCAAGTTCCGCGGCCATCTCGATGTTCTGCGGCCACATCCTGCGAGATGGGCCGCAGAACGTCGAGATGGCCGCCGTTCTTGAGCCGAACCAGCAGAGACCGTCCGCCGAGTAGCCTGGTCCCCATGGCGAAAGAGGCACGACGACCCGGACGGAGCAGCGGCAAGCCGACGCCCGTGCGCCGGAACAAGGCTGCGCCGGCAGAGCGCTTTCCTCCGCCCAAGCCGCCTCGCAAGACCGCGAAGAATGCCGAGAAGGTCGTGTTCGATGCGGCTCCGACTGCGGCGGAGGAACCGCGCACTTTCCGCCTCGGCGTGGTGCCCGGTGCGACGCCCGGCAAGTGGATCGACGCGTGGAAGCAGCGGATGCCGCGCGTGCCGCTCGAGCTCGTACCGATCGACGTCGCGACGCAGCGGACCGCGATCGACGGTCTCGACGCGGCGCTCGTCCGTCTGCCCCTCACCGACCCGTCGCTGCACATCATCCCGCTGTACGACGAGGTCCCGGTCGTGGTAGCCGCGATCGAGTCCCACCTCATGGTCGCCGACGAGCTCACCCTCGTAGACCTCGAGGGCGAGGTCGTCATCGGGCTGACCGACGATGTACTGGGTCCCCTCGAACTCCCCGGAACCAAGCCGGCGCAGTTCGCGGCCCTGCCGACCGACGAAGCCATCGCGACCGCGGCATCGGGTGTCGGCATCGCGATCATGCCGATGTCCCTCGCGCGGATGCATCACCGGAAGGATGCCGATCACCGGGTCCTCCGCGACGGTCCGTCGTCGACGGTGGCACTGGTCTGGCCCCGCGAGTGCACCACCCCCGACGTCGACACGTTCGTCGGCATCGTCCGCGGCCGCACCACGAATTCCTCCCGGTGACGACCGCGGCGGGCGCGGCCTCTCACGATCGTTAGAATCTCCTGATGGCCTCGCTTCTCTACGTCTGCGTGCGGCCCGAGATCGGGGCGGCGGATGCCGAGCATGCCTCGTTCCGGCGGGCTCTCGGCGTCGACGTGGTCGACCGGCTCGATCTCCTGCGGGAGCCGCTCGATCCGGCCCGCCTGCGGGGCTACTCCGGGGTCGTCGTCGGCGGGTCTCCGTTCAACGTGACCGACAACGCGAAGACGGCTGTGCAACTCCGCGTCGAGGCGAACCTCGAGGCCCTCGCACGGGTCGCGATCGCCGGCGAGCTCGCCGTGTTCTTCACGTGCTTCAGCATCGGCGTCGTCACGCGGATGCTGGGCGGCACCGTCGTCACCGACATGCCCGAGTCGGCCAGCGCCACGGTGATCGACACCACACCCGAGGGGGCGGATGACCCCGTCTTCGGCCCCAGCGGCAGCGCCCTGACGGTGTTCACCGCTCACAAGGAGAGCGCCGCGACCACGCCGCCCAGTGCCGTGCTGCTCGCGACGAACGAGGCATGCCCCGTGCAGGCCTACCGCGTGGGCACGCATCTCTACGCGGCGCAGTTCCACCCGGAGCCGACGCCCCGCGACTTCGCCGACCGCATGACGTTCTACCGCACGACCGGCTACTTCGACCCGGCCGAGTTCGACCAGGTGCAGGGGCAGGTGCTCTCGGCATCCGTCACAGAGGGCGCTGCCCTCCTCCGTCGGTTCGCCGAGACCTTCGCCTGACGCGCCGCGAGCCGGCCGCGCCAGCCGTCAGACCGCGCCGCGCCACAGCAGCTCGATCCGCTCGCGCAGGTATGCCTCCAGTGGCATGAATCCTCCCGCGGTGCTCCAGCGCACGGACGGCACGCCATCGATCAGGGCGAGCGGCCCGGACGAACCACCGGCATCCACGGCGTCGACGTCGATCACGCTCCACCCCACGTGCACGACGTCGCCCTCGCCGAAACCGCCGCGCAGCGCCTCCGCCCGTCGCTCGGCCCGTGCTCTCGCCGACTCGGCGGTGTAACCCCGCCGCCCCGGATCCGCGGCCCGCAGCACCTCGGCGGTCGCCAGCGAGTGCGTCTCGGTCAGCAGCAGGGCGCCGAGGTGCCAGGCCTCGCCGACCCGCACGATGCGCCGGCCGCGCCACCGCGACTGCCGCTCCTCACCCAGCCCCTCCTTGGGTGCGCCGGCCAGATCGTGCACAGCCTGCGTGAGCAGAGCGGATGCCGTCGTCACAGCTCCCCCTGCGGATGCTCGTGCACGGCCGCCGGTCCTACGACCTGCGGCCGGTCGCCGCGCAGGATCATGCCGATCAGCGGATACAGCAGCACCGACAGCATCCCCGCGCCGACCAGGGCCGCGGCGGTGCCGGTGTCGATCATCTTCTGATCCACACCGATCGCGGTCACCGCGACGATGATCGGCAGCCCCGTGGCCGCGAGCAGCCCGAGTGCTATGCGGTCCCGACCGCTCGCCCCCGCCGGTGCCGACAGCTGAGCCGCGGAGCCGCGGATCACGAGCAGGGCGATGAGGAACACGGGGACGAGCGCCATGGCGGAGGGCGACGTCAGGAGCGCCTGCAGATCGAACGTCACCCCGGTGTAGAGGAAGAAGATCGGCACGAGGAATCCGAAGGCGATCGCCTCGATCTTGCTCTCGATCTCCTCGGCATCCTTCTTCGGCGCACGAGCCATGATGATGCGCCAGACCGCCCCGGCGACGAAGGCCCCGAGCAGCATGTCGAGGTCGAGCATCACGCTGAGTCCGACGAGAGCTGCGATGAGCAGGATCACGAACCGCACCCCGAACTGATCGGAGGTGTGCAGAGTCGCTCGAACCAGACCGTGCAGCCTGCCGTGCGGCATCCGATGGGCGAGGAGCACGGTGACGCCCGCCAGCACGACGAAGGTCAGCAGCACGGCGGTGGCGATCCCGGTCGTCTGGGTGCTGAGGAAGATCGAGATCGCGATGAGGGGCAGGAACTCGCCGACCGCGCCGACCACGGTGATGGCCTTGCCGAACGGGGTGTCCATCTCGCGCGCGTCGCGCAGGATCGGCATGAGGGTGCCCAGCGCCGTGGAACTCAGCGCGATCCCGATGACGACCATTCCCTCGCCCGGAGAGAAGAAGAACCCAAGCCCGATGCCGAGCATCACGCTGAGCAGCCAGCCGAGCGAGGCGCGGGCAAGCGGCTTCCCGGACACCGCACGGAAGTCGATCTCCGACCCCGCGACGAAGAACAGCACCGCCAGCCCGAAGTCGCTGAGCTTCTCGAGCAGAGGGCCCGGCCCGACCCAGCCCAGCACGGCAGGTCCGACGAGGATGCCGAGCACGAGCTCGAACACGATGATGGGCACGCGCACGACCGGACGGATGCCGCGAGCGAGAAGGGGCGCGGCGACGGCCAGCAGGGGGATCAGCACCAGTGCCAGGTCGCTCGCTTCCACGGTCTCAGAGTAGCGACCGCGGGCGACGATTCGCCCGCCGGTGCGCATCCACGGCAGAATCGATGCACACCCTCGAGGAGTCTCCATGTCTCAGCCCGATACCGCCCGCCTTCTGATCGCCTGCGATGACCAGCCCGGCATCGTCGCAGCGGTGGCCGGCGTGCTCGCCCAGCACGGGGCGAACATCATCTCGCTCGACCAGCACTCCACCGACTCCGAGGGCGGGCGCTTCTTCCAGCGCACGGTCATCCATCTCGACGGGCTCGCCGCCGCCCGCCCGGCTCTGGAGGCGGACATCGCCGTCGTGGCCGAGCGGTTCGGCATGGAGTGGTCGCTGCACGACGTCGCCCGCCGCAAGCGCGTCGCGATCTTCGTCTCGAAGTACGACCACTGCCTGATGGAGCTGCTCTGGCGCACGCAGCGCGGTCAGCTCGACATCGACATCACGATGGTCGTCTCGAACCACCCCGACCTGGCCGAGGCCGTCCGCTCGTTCGGTGTGCCGTTCGTGCACATCCCCTCCGGTGACAAGCAGCTCATGGAGCAGCGCCAGCTCGAGCTGCTGCGCGGCAACGTCGACCTCGTCGTGCTCGCGCGTTACATGCAGATCCTCACAGACGACTTCATCGAGCGGCTCGAGGCTCCGGTCATCAACATCCACCACTCCTTCCTGCCCGCGTTCATCGGCGCGAACCCGTACGCCCGGGCGAAGGACCGCGGCGTGAAACTGATCGGCGCGACGGCCCACTACGCGACGGCCGACCTCGATGAGGGCCCGATCATCGAGCAGGACGTCACGCGCGTCACGCACGCCGAGTCAGCCGCTCAGCTGCAGAGCCGCGGCGCCGACGTCGAGCGCCAGGTGCTCGCCCGCGCCGTGCAGTGGCACGCGGAGGACCGCGTGATCGTGCACGGCAAGTCCACCGTCATCCTCTGAAGCCGGCGGGCACCCCTTCCGGTCGCAGTTGCTGCCGTTCGGCGTCGTTCCGGTCGCAGTTCCTGCCGTCTCGACCGCTCGCAGGCGGCCGAGAGTGCGACCGGAACGCCGCCGGTGATCCGTCACCGGCCAGCGCGCACTCCCGCGACCAACTCCGCGAAGACCTCGGCCGCGGTGTCGAAGCGGATCAGCGGGGCCGCCTGCCCCATCCACAGCCCCTGCAGCTCGCCGAAGCCCTGCTCGTTCGCGGCGGCGCGGAAGCGACCCGTGAGCCAGTTCTGCATCGGGAACGGTGCGATGGTGCCACTAGCCTCGATCGCCCGGACGACGCGATTGCGAGCGCCACGGGCGAGGCGCCCGCTCATCGCCCGGGTCAGCACGGTCTCGTCTGCGGCGGTGGAACGGATCGCGGCGCGGTGCGCGTCGGTCGTCGCCGACTCCCGGGTGGCGAGGAACGCCGTCCCGACCTGCACACCCGACGCGCCCAGCGCGAAGGCCGCAGCCACTCCGCGCCCGTCGGCGATGCCACCGGCCGCGATCACCGGCACATCGACGGCGTCGACAACCTGCGGCACCAGGGCGAAGGTGCCGATCAGCGAGTCCTCTGCAGCGCGGAGGAACGACACACGATGACCTGCCGCCTCCATGCCGGTCGCGACGATCGCGTCCACTCCGCCGTCCGCGAGAGCCACGGACTCGGCGACGGTCGTCGCCGTGCCCACGAGGCGGATGCCGCGGCGACGCGCCTCCTCGACGATCTCCGCCGACGGCACGCCGAAGACGACGCTGAGCACCGCAGGAGCGATCTCCCAGATCGCTTCGAGCTGCTCCTCGAGCGACGGCAGATACCGGTCGGGACGGGCGGGCACCTCGACGCCGACAGCCTCATAGAACGGCTCGAGCGCCTGCGCGAAGATCATGTGCTGCGCGTTCGGCACGACCTCGTCTCCCGTGGGCAACCAGATGTTGACGCCGAACGGGCGATCGGTCGCGGCCCGCAGCGCGGCGCCGGTCGCACGGATACGGTCGCCGTCGTACCCATAGAGCCCGAACGAGCCGAACCCGCCCGCCTCGCTCACCGCAGCGGTCAGTTCGACCGACGAGAGTCCGCCGTAGGGGCCGAGGAAGATCGGATGCTCGATCCCGAGCATCGCGCGCAGATCACTCATGCTTCGAGCCTAGGTGCCGCCGGGAGCCCCCGAGCGGCTTTCGAATCGCGCAAATGGTCGATCAGGGGCCAAAAAAATCGCCAGTTGCGCGATTCGAAAAGCGGACTGAGTCCCAGGCCCCGGTGCTACCCTCGCAGCAGGAAGGGAGAGCGCGCATGAGCGAGTGGTTCGGCCAGTTGCTGAGCATTATCGCGACCACGCTCGGGCTCGTGTCGGTGCCGGATGCCGGCGCCCTCGGCCTCGCCATCGCCCTCCTCGCCGTCACCGCCCTCACGCTCGCCGTCGTGCTGAGCGTGCGACCGGTGATCGGCGCCGATGAGCCGCATCCGCTGCGCGCGATCGACGTCGGCACGCTGCTCGCGCAGAGCGATCCGGATGCCGCAGGGCACCCGCGCCCGCGGGCGTCGGGGCTCTCGACCGCCGCGTAGTCCGTCGCCACAGGACGACCCGCGAGGGGCCGTCCGTTCGTGCGGGACAGCGCGGCCTTCGCCGACCCTCCCGCATCTCGCGACTCTCGCGACTCCCCGAACGGAGAACTCTCATGGACCCTTTTGCATTCCCGCCACTCGCCGCCCTCCTCGACGCCGCCTACGGCGCGATGGTCGGCCTCTCCACCGCCCTCGAACCGCTCGCCGAAGCATCCGCCGCCGCACTCGCCGTCGTGCTCGTCACGCTGCTGGTGCGCACACTCCTCATCCCCGTCGGCATCTCGCAGGCCAAAGCCGAGCAGACGCGGTTCCGCCTCGCACCGAAGCTGCGGGAGCTGCAGCGGCGATACAAGAAGAACCCCGAGCGCCTGCAGAAGGAGACGCTCGCGCTGTACCGCACGGAGAACGCCTCACCCTTCGCCGGGATGCTGCCGGTGCTCGCGCAGGCGCCGGTGATCGGCATCCTCTACACGCTGTTCATCCGGACCGACATCGCCGGACATGCCAACGAACTGCTCGCGCACGATCTGTTCGGCGCTCCCCTCGGCCAGAGTCTCGTCTCAGCCCTGTTCGGCGGGACGATGACACCCGCCGTCGGTCTGGTCTTCGGCGCCCTGCTGGTCGTGATGCTCGTGGCGGCCGAGATCACGCGCCGCGTTTTCCAGCCACAGCCGATCGAAGGCGACGACTCTCCGCTGAACTCGCCGGCCATGCTGCGGGTCACCTCGGCGCTGCACTACCTGACCGCGGTCTTCGCGATCTTCGTGCCGCTCGCCGCAGCCCTGTACCTCACGGTGACGGTCGTCTGGACGCTCGTGCAGCGGGTCATCCTGCGGCGTCGCTTCCCGCTGGCGGTACCCGTGCGGGCCTGACCCAGTCGGGCACCGGGATGACTCAGTCGGGCAGCGGGATCGGCGCCGTGAACGGGCCGCTCCCGCCGTCGCCCCGTCGCGCGCGGCGCACGCCCAGCGTGGTGCCGACGCTCGCCGCGATGACGAGCACGACGGCCAGGATCCGCAGCGGAGTGGCGTCCTGGCCGAGGATCAGCCAGCCGGCCAGGGTCGCAAACGCCGGCTCGAGGCTCAGGAGCACGCCGAACACACGCTGCGGCAGACGCCGGAGCGCCGCGAGCTCGAAGCTGTACGGGATCACGGAGGACAGCACCGCGGTGATCGCCGCGAGCAGGAGCAGCTGCATGTCGGCCGCCACGATCGAGACCGTCGGCACACCTACCGGCAGCAGCAGCACCGCCGCGACGACCAGCCCCATGGCCAGGCCGCTGTTGCCGGGGATGAGAGCGCCGACGCGCGCGCTCATCCGGATGTACATGATCCAGAAGCCCGCCGCGATGAGGATGAACACGACGCCCAGCGGGTCGAGCGGGTCGGCGCCGATCAGGCCGTCGATCCCCAGCAGCACCATACCGAGGAGGGCCACGCCGACCCAGGCGGCATCCGCGAGACGTCGCGTGAGGACGGCGGCCAGCACGAGCGGCCCGAGGAATTCGATCGCGACGGCCGGCCCGAGCGGGATGCGGTCGATCGCGGCGTAGAAGAACCCGTTCATCGCGGCCAGCGACACCCCGAAGAGAGTTGCGGCGAGCCACTGCTTCCGCGTCCATCGTCCCGGCCGCGGGCGCACGATGACGACGAGGAGCAGCGCGGCGATCGCGACGCGCAGCGAGGTGACGCCCCAGGGGCCGAGGACCGGGAAGAGCTGCGCGGCGACTGCCGCGCCGAACGGCAGGGAGAGGCAGGATCCGACGACGAGCGCGACTCCCACGAGGGGACCGGATGCCGCGGGCTTCTGCACCCACCCAGCCTAGGCGTGGTGACGGGGCGACCCTGCCTGCGCAGGACCGCCCCGTCAGGAGCCGCGCGGACTCAGAGCGCCTTGCCGCCCGTCACCGCGATCACGGCGCCGGTCACGTACGAGGACTCCGCCGAGGCGAGGTGGACGTACGTGCCGGCGAGTTCGGCCGGCTGTCCGGCGCGACCCAGCGGGGTGTCCGCGCCGAAGGTCGCGAGCCGCTCGGCATCCCACCCGGTCGCCGGGATCAGCGGTGTCCAGATCGGTCCGGGTGCGACCGCGTTGACCCGCACGCCCTTCGATCCACCCTCCTCGGCGAGCGCCTTGACGAAGGCGACCTGTGCGGCCTTCGTCATGGCGTAGTCGATGAGTCCCGGTGACGGCGACGACGACTGGATCGACGAGGTCACGATGATGCTCGCACCCGGCTCCAGGTCGGGGAAGGCCGCTCGCGCCGTCAGCACGAGACCGACGAGGTTGGTGTCGAAGACGCGGCGCATGTCCTCGGTCTGCAGGTTCTCGAATCCGTCGATGTCGTGCTGATAGGCGGCGTTCAGCACGAGGATGTCCAGTCCCCCGAACTCCTCGCGCGTGCGGGTGACGATGTCGGTGGCGAAGGACTCCTCGCGCACGTCTCCCGCCAGGCTCAGCCCCTTGCGTCCAGCCTCCCGCACCAGGGCGAGGGTGTCATCGGCGTCGTCCTGCTCCTCGGGCATGTGGGCGATCGCGACGTCAGCGCCCTCACGGGCGAAGGCGATCGCGACGGCGCGGCCGATGCCGGAGTCGCCCCCGGTGATGAGGGCGCGACGCCCTTCGAGGCGGCCGTGACCGACGTAGCTCTCCTCGCCGTGGTCGGGCTCAGGATCCGTACGGTCGGTCAGGCCCGGCTGGTCCTGCTGCTGCGCCGGGAACCCCTCGTCGCGGTGGGCGTTCCGGGGGTCGGGTGTGCTGTCGGCCATGCTGGCTCCTCGTCTGCTCGGCGGGTGCTCGAGCCAGGACGTGCTCGAGCGTCAGCGTCGAGCCTTGCCGAGAGAGGGCACTGCGGGCAGGGGCTTGACAGCGTGGACCGGAGGACGGGCCGTGCTGCTAGACGGGCGCGCCTGCCGGCACTTCGCCCGCGGGCTGCGCCTCGCCGTTCTCGGCGGGTTCGGGCACGAGATAGAGTCCGCTCGGCGCGTTCGCGGTGAAGGCGAGAGCCTCGATCCATGCCCGATTGATCGAGGGCTGGCGGCTGCCGAAGTACTTGAAGACCAGTGAGCTTCCCGGCTGGATCCACACGGTCGTTCGTCCGCCTCCGACGCTGGCATCCTCTCGCCAGCTGAAGGGGAACGGCTCACCGCGCCGGAGCTTGGCGGTGATGACGAGCTGGAGGTGCGTGAGAGCGCGATCTTCGATCTCGGTCTTGACGCCACCCTCGTAGATGAACTTGCCCATGCGTTCCTCGGTTCACTGTGCGAAGGATCGGATCGAGAGAATCCGAGTCTATCGTGGCGGCACCCTGAACGTGATATGCCGTGACGCGAAACGGGTGTTCGGCCGCAGCGAAGTCAACCCCCCTCACGGTGCGATCGTCTCCCCCTAGATTGTTCTTGACGACACCGAGGAGGCAGCGCCATGAATGCACGACACATCGACGACCGTCCCGAAGAGGGCTACACCCCGACGACCACGCACGCGGAGTGGGGTGCAGGCAATCCGCTGCTGCGGGTGACGCGGGACGGCGAGCGCATGGAGTTCGCCCTCGAGGCCGATGTCGTTCGCATCGGATCGGCCGACGGCAACGAGCTGCGCCTCGCGGAGACCGACCCCGTGCACGCCACCATCACGCACGATGAGCGCGACGAATACGTGCTGACCCTGCACGGCGCCGGCGAGATGAACTCCAACCCCAGTGCGGATGCCACCCACGAGGGCGATGCGACCCAGACGCTGCGCACGGGCGCGCACTTCACCGCGGGTCCGTGGAACCTCGTCTTCGCGCGCGAGGAGTTCGCCGATCACGGCCGCCCCTTCGGTGGCCGCAAGGGCGGCGAGTTCTCGGATCAGCCCCTGCAGCCTCCGCGTCCGGACTACGAGGCCGGCGAATCGCCGGAGTCTGCCGACGAGCCGCAGCCGGAGGAGGAGGACTCCACCGAGGGTCCTCAGTCGAACGCGCCGCAGTCCGCACCGGACCGGGGCATCTGACCGGACGTTCGCGAGGCACGATGACGACGAGTGAAGCGACGAGGAGCGAGTCGCGATGACCGGTGCGGAGCAGTATCAGGACGTCACGCGCCTCGGTGAGATCGCCCGGGCGCATGGCCTCCGGGTGTCTGTCGCGGAGTCGCTCACCTCGGGTCGCCTGGCGAACACGGTCGGGGCGGGGCCCGAGGCCTCGGAGTGGTTCGCCGGCGGCATCGTCGCGTACTTCACCGAGGTGAAGGAGCGGGTGCTCGGCATGACGCCCGGCACGGATCCGTGCTCCGCCACCGCTGCGGAGCAGCTGGCCGAGGGTGCACGCCGGCTCTTCGACGCCGACATCTGCGTGTCGACGACGGGCGTCGGCGGGCCCGGCCCGCAGGACGGGCATCCCGCGGGAACCGTCTACCTCGGCTGGGCGACCGCCGACGGGGTAGGGCATCGCCGGTTGGCGCTCGACGGCGCGCCCGAGGAGATCATCGAGGCGAGCGCCGAGGCCGCCATTCGACTCCTCGCCTTCCATGCCGAGGGGCTGGAGCCGGCGCGGCCAGGACACGACATCGAGGGAGACGGGCCCGCCTGAGCGCGACCGCCCGACCTGGACGCCCGACCTCGACGCTCTGACCTCAGCGCCCCGGAATCAGTCCGACGCGGAGCGGGGCGTCGGGAGCTGCGGCTTCGAGCAGTGCCTCATCGATGTCGAGCAGCGGGCGCACCGCGCCGACGGCATCCGCGAACGGATAGGCCCGACCTCGTCCGGCGAGGAAGGCGACGGCGTCGGCGAGCTCGGCGCCGGTGTAGTTGTGGATGCCGGCGATGGTGACGAGGCGCCGCACGATGCTCTCGGCATCGAAGGGCACCGGGTCGGCAGGGAAGACGCTGCCGACGAGCACGACCGTGCCGCCGACCGCGACCCCGGCGAGCGCATCGGCGACCGCATGTCCCGAGGCCTCGATGACGACCTCGGGGTCACGGGAGAGCTCGGTCGCGCCGAAGCGAACGGCCTGAGCCCGTCGCGCCGGGTTCGGATCGAGGACCTCGACCGTGGCGCCGTGCTCCGCGGCGATCGCGGCGGCGGAGAGACCGACCAGCCCGGCTCCGTGGATCCGCACCGCCGCTCCCTCGAGGTCACGGTTGCGCGCTGCGCGCGCCACCGCTGCCCACGCCGTCGCGGTGGCGCACGACGCCGGAGCGAGAACGGCGGCCGGCAGCGCCTCCGGCACTCGGACGATGGCGGTGCCGTCACGGAGCTGCACGTGGGAGCCGAACGCTCCGGTGAGGTCGCCGTGCACGCCGACGCGATCGTGACCGTATTTGCCGAGCGTGCGGCACTTCTGAGGAAGACCCTGCACGCACCGGTCGCAGCTGCCGCACGAGATCGTCACCGACCAGACCACGCGGTCTCCGATGCGCAGCGGCGTGCCGTCGACGGCAGACGCTCCGGCATCACCGGTGGCGATCACCCGCCCGACGCTCTCGTGCCCCAGCACCAATGGGGTCGGCGCAGAACGGCGACCCTGCACGGTGTGCACGTCGGAGCCGCAGATCGTCGACAACTCCACCGCGACCAGCACGTCGCGGTCGGCGAGCGCGACGCCCGGCACGGCGATCGTCTCGTGCCGATGCCCCTCCCCCACCCACACCATCGCGGTCGCCGCAGGGCGCAGCGCGACGTCTCTCCGGTGGCCGGGAGGGCGGATCAGCAGGGTGCCCATGTCTCTTGCCGTCTCAGCCGGCGGGGATCGCGCGCAGCAGACCGCGCTCGGCGAGCACGCCGCGGAGGCCGGTGACGTCGTCGAGTACGGCATCCGCTCCCGCGCCCTCGAGAGCCGCGCGGTCGTGGGCACCGCTGAGCACACCGGCGACGAAGCCCGCCCCTGCGCGCCGACCCGACTCGACGTCGCTCGTCGTGTCGCCCGCGACGCCGACAGCGGCGACCGCGGAGGTCTGCGTGCGCAGCAGGGCGGTGAGCACGAGGTCGGGAGCCGGTCGTCCTCGCCCCGCGTCGACGGGGGAGAGCGCAAGGTCGACGAGGCCGCGCCAGCCGAGACCGTCGAGTAGCGCGTCACGAGTGACCGGAGCGAAGCCCGTGGTCAGGACGACGGCGAGACCGGCATCCTTCAGCCCCTGGATCGCGTCGGCGGCCCCGGGGATCTCCTGCACGCCCTGCTCGGCGACGATCTCGGCGTACGCGTCCTCGAAGGCGGCGGTCGCGCGCTCGGCAGCGGCGACATCGCCCCCGGACAGGTGGGTGAAGACGTCGATCTTCGACTGCCCCATCGTCACGCGGACGTGGTCGAGGGCCTCGGCCCACGGCATCCGATCGGCGACGCCGGTGCGCTCGGCGGCGCGCTGGAACGCCTGCTCCACGACGCCGTCGTCGACGACCGTGGTTCCGGCCATGTCGAGGACGAGGAGTTCGAGCGGAGTGGTCATGATGTTCCTTCCATCGCAGGGGTCCACCCGAAGGCGGCGGTGAGATTCTCTTCGGCGAGCCCCAGACCCGTGGTCATTCCGATGCCGGTCGTCGCGGCGAGGACGAGCGCACCCTCGTCGCCGCGTTCGATCAGGAACTCCTCGGCGCCCTTGGCGTAGACGCCCTGCCAGCGCTCCAGCACGCGCGGAGCCGGCATGTCGAACAGCGCCTCGGCCTCGGCGAGGAACGCCGAGAACGCGGCTTCCGCCTGGAACGGCGCCGGCGAGGTCGCCGTGGCGTGGGAATCGCCGATGATCAGAGTGCCGTCCGGCAGTTGCGTGTACATCTGGTTGAGATCGAGGGCAGCGAGATCCGGGCGCTCGGTGTGGAGGCGCTCGCGGAGCGCGGCCGCCTCGGGTCCTGCGGCGAACCGCCCGTAGCGCACGAGAGACCAGCCCGTCAGCAGCGGAGCTGTGAGCGGATGCCGCAGCGTCACGGCGGCGCGCATCATGTCGAGCGCACAGCGCTGGATGCCGCGTCGTTCGGCGATCTCGGGCAGCAGCTGATCGAGGTCGTGGTTCACCGCGACGACCGTGTTGCCGGTGACGATCGTGCCCCGCGTGGTCTCGACCCGCCCGGCGCTGAGCGAGGTGACCGCTGTGCGGTTGCGGAACTGCACGCCCAGGCTCCGCAGGTGACGCACGATCGCGTCGGCCGCCGCGCGGGGGTCGGTCTGCAGGTCGGTCTCGATGAGTGCGCCGCCGACGAGTCCCTCGCGGCGGAGCGGAGCGCGTCGCAGCAGCTCGTCCGTGTCCAGCATCCGGATGCCGCCGGCGGGCAGTGCCGCCTCGAGCACGGCGAGTTCGTCGTCGTGCCGAGCGGCGACGAGCGTGCCCGACTCGCGCAGCCAGAATCCGGCGTCGCGCGAGAGTCGCAGCCAGAGGTCCCGCGAGACATCGGCATAGCGGCGTGCATCGCCGGCCTGCGCACCGATGCAGAGATGGCCGAAGTTGCGGATCGTCGCCCCGGTGGGGCCGTCGGTGCGGTCGACCACGATCACGCTCAGACCTCGACGCGCCGCGGCGTATGCGGCACCCAGCCCGACGATGCCGGAGCCGACCACGACCACGTCTGCGGTCTCGTTCCTGCGGGTCATCGGAAGACCTTCCTCATCCACATCGCCAGTCCTTCGACGACGAGCACGGTGACGAGGATCATCAGCACGATCGCGGTCACGGTCTCGTAACGCGAGCCCTGGCTGGCGTTGAGCAGGTAGTAGCCGACTCCGCCGCCGCCGACGATGCCGAGGATGGTCGCCGCGCGGATGTTGGTGTCGAGCATGTAGAAGCTGTGTCCGATCAGCGCCTGCATGCCCTGCGGGACGGTCGCCGACGTGTAGGTCTGCAGGCGCGTGGCGCCGACGGCTCGCAGCGCGCGCTCCGGTCCGCGGTCGACCTCTTCGAACGAGTCGGCGATGAGCTTGCCGAGCAGTCCGATGCCGCCGATCGCGAGGGCGATGACGCCGGCCTGCGGGCCGAGACCTGTGATCACCACCAGGACGATCGCGAGGATCAGCTCGGGGATGCCGCGGATGCCGACCAGCAGGAACCGGGCGACGCCGCGGGCCGCGGCACTCGGCGCGACGTTGCTCGCCGCGAGCGACCCGAGGATGACCGACGGGAGCAGGGTCAGCACGGTCGCGGCGAGCGCGATCGCCACGGTGTCGCGCATGGCTTCGAACATGGCGCTCGCGTCGTAGCTGCCGAACGACGGCGGCCAGAACTTCGCCGCGACCTCGGGGAGCTTCGCCCAGAACGTGAAGAAGTCGAGCCAGTTGATCTGGCTCACCACGACGCTGCCGATCACGACGAGAACCGCGACGACGCCGGCGATGGTGTGGCGCACGCGCTGGGCGGTCCACGGGCGGCGCACGGCCGTTTGCGGGCTCCCTGCCCATGCGGGGCGTGTGGATGCCGCGGCGGCGGTGTTCGCACGGAGCCGCGGGTGGAGCAGCCGGTCCATCCAGGAGCGCGTGTGCTTCTGCTGTCCGAGCATCGCGCCGCGGACCATGCTCGAGACGATCTCCATCACGATGCAGAGGATGAAGATGACCAGGGCGATGCCGAGGCCCTTGCCGTAGTTCAGCGACTTGAACGCGTACGACATCTCGAGGCCGAGACCGGCGACGCCGACATAGCCGAGCACGACGCTGCCGCGCAGGTTGATGTCGTTGCGGTGCAGCACGGTCGCGACCCAGCTGGGCAGCACCTGCGGAAGGATGCCCGAAGCGAACTCCTGCAGCTTCGAGCCGCCGGCGGCGCGGATCGCCAGGCGGGGGCCTTCGTCGATCTGCTCGATCGCATCGGCGAACATCTTCGAGATCATGCCGACCGAGTGGATGCCGATGGCGAGGATGCCGGGAAGCGTGCCCAGCGAGAACATCAGGACGAAGGCCATGGCGAGCACCACGTCCGGGAGGGCACGGGTGAGCACGCCGATGAAGCGGGCGGCTGCGCGCCATCCGTTGCCGGGTGTCGTGTTGGATGCCGCGAGGTAGGCGATCGGCATCGAGAGCACGGCGGCGAGGAGCGTGCCGACGAGCACGAGGCCGACGGTGAGCGCGATCAGCCAGACGAGATCGCCCGGCTCCGGGAAGGAGAGCCCTCCGACGCGCGCCATGAAGTTCTCGGCGTTGCCCCAGCTCTGCACCATCGCCGGGATCGAGATGCCGACTTCTCCGACCGCCAGGACACCGACGACGAGGAGGGCGAGCAGGGTGAGGGATGCCGCGATGCGCTCCGGAGAGACGGGACGCCGGGGCGCGCGCTCGGCGACGCCGCTGCCTGGGCTGCCGGAGCCTGTCGACGGGCTGGCGAGAAGTGTCACGATGCCGACACCTGCGACGTGGCATCCGCGAGCTCGATGGCCACGGCGGCGATCTCGGCTGTCGACGTGGCGACGCGCCCGTAGATCTCCATGACCTCGGCCTTGGTCAGGTCGGTGGTGGGGGTGTCGAGCACGACCTCGCCGTGGCGGAGGCCCACGATGCGATCGGCCCAGGTGATCGCCAGGTCGACCTGGTGCAGGCTGCAGACGACCGTGAGTCCCTCGTCGGCGGCGATCTCACGGATGAGCGCCATGACCTGGTCGCTGGACTCCGGGTCGAGAGAGGCGACGGGCTCGTCGGCGAGCAGGATGTCGGGCTTCTGCATCAGCGCGCGGGCGATCGCGACGCGCTGCTGCTGACCGCCGGAGAGGGTGTCGCTGCGCTGGTAGGCCCGATCGAGCAGGCCGACGCGGTCGAGGTGCTCGAGCGCGGTGAGCTTCGAGGCCTTGCTGTAGCCCCAGAGCCCCAGGCGCGGTCCGCGGACTCCGGAGAGCGACCCCGTGAGCACGTTCTCCAGCACCGTGAGCGAGGGCACGAGCTCGAACTGCTGGAAGATGAAGCCGACGCGGCTGCGCAGCGTCCGGAGTGAACGACCCTTCAGCGCCGGCACCTGCTGGCCGAGCACTTCGACCGACCCCGCTGTCGGGAGCTCGAGTCCGTCGAGGTGGCGGAGAAGCGTCGACTTGCCCGAGCCGCTCAATCCGAGCAGCACGACGATCTCACCACGAGAGACCTCGAGCGACACGTCCTGCAGGGCGGTGGTCGTCCCGAAGGTCTTCGTCACGCCCGCGAGGCGGACGAGGGCGTCGGATGCGGCGTTCATGGGTTCTCCTGGAAGTCGGTCGTGGAAGCGGATACCCGGTCGTTGAGCGAGAAGCGAAGCGACGAGACGAAACGTGTCCTCGCGGAAAGCGTTTCGTCTCGGTCGCCTTCGGCGTCCTCGCTCAACGACCGGTCAGGCCGGGATCAGCCCTGGCACTGCTCCGCTTCGGTCTCCTTGCAGATGTCGCGGATCAGGTCGTAGTAGGCGTCGTCGACCGGCTTCGTCTCGAAGAAGACGCTGCGGAACGAGTCGGAGTCGGCGCTGTCGACGCCGGCCGCGATGATGTCGTCGATCGTGACCTCGGAGAGCCCGTCGATGAGCTTCTGCGAGACCTCTTCAGGGAGCGCCGAGGCGAAGACGAGCGGTGCGCCGGGAACCATGGTCTCGTCGATGACCTTCACGGCGTCCGACTTCTCGACCTCGGAGTCCTCGGCGAACCCGACCTCGCACTCGACGCCTTCGCCGGTCTTCTGCACGCTGACGTCGTGCTTGCCGGCGAACACCGGGGTGATGTCGGTCTTGGGGTCGATGCCCGCCTCGAGCAGGTTGTACGAGGGGAAGAGGTAGCCGGAGGTCGAGGACGGGTCCACGAAGCAGACCTTCTTGCCCTTGAAGTCCTCGATGCTGGAGATGTCGCTGTCCTTCGGCACGATCGCCTGCGAGAAGTAGCCGGGCTCCTGGCCCTCCTCCGTCACGATCGAGGAGATCGGCGTGAGCTTCGCGCCGTTGTTCGTGGCGGTCACGTAGGTGAAGCCGGAGAACGAGGCGACGTCGACCTTGCCGGCGACGGCGGCCTCGATGAGCGCGGCGTAGTCGGTGGACTCGTGGTACTCGACCGTCAGACCGGTGATCTCTGCGATGTAGTCCATCAGCGGCTGGTAGTTGGTCTCGGTGTCGACCGAGTCGGGGACGACGCCGAAGACGAGCGTGTTCTCGTCGACCGCGAAGCTGCTGCCGCTCGACGACTCGTCGGCGCCGGAGGTGGAGGTGGCGTCAGCTGAACCGGAACAGGCGGCCAGACCGAGCGCGAGGAGCGCGACGCCGGCAAGGGCGGGAAGAGCGCGAAGCTTCATGAGGACCTTTCGGATGGGAGGGGTGATCCACGGAAGACTCTCGCACGCACGGGGTCGAGATATATACCTAACTCGGAAGAGTTCAGCGCTCGTTTACCCGCCATTCGCCTGGATGAACTGTGCCCCAACGCGGCGCCGCGCACAGACATGATCAAGTAGTGTGCCTATGTGGCTGAAGCTGTGTACACCCAGATCGCGGACGAACTCCGCACCCAGATCGCTGGTGGCGCGTTGCGCCCCGGCGATGACGTTCCCACCGAGGCGGAACTCGCGGAGAAGTGGCACACGTCGCGGGGGCCGATCCGCAACGCGCTGGCTGCCCTGCGCAGCGAGGGCCTCATCGAGACGAGCCGGGGACGCCCGGCGCGAGTGGTCGCGCGGAAGGCGAATCAGGCGGTCGATGTCTCGGTGCCTTTCACCCGTTGGGCACGGGAACTCGGCGTCACGCCGGGGGCGCAGACGCAGGAGTTGAGCCTGCGCCGCGCCGGCGACATGGCGTCGGCGCTCGGCGTGGAGCCGGATGACACGATCGTCAGTGTCGTGCGTCTGCGACTACTGGACGGAAGACCGACGATGCTGGAGCGGCTGGCGTACACCGAGGTCGTCGGCAGGAGACTCTTCGAGGTGGACCTGAACGAGGTCTCGATCACCGAGCACCTCGCCTCGGTCGGGCATCCGATCGTGGACCTTCAGCATGTGATCGACGCCGTCGCCGCAGACGATCAGGATGCTGCGCTGCTGCGGGTGCCGCGAGGCACGCCCATCCTCCGACTCAGTCGCACCTCGCGTGACGCCGACGGGAAGATCTTCGAGGCGTCGGAGGACAGGTACCTGAGCGAGGTGGTGCGCTTCACGGTGGCGGCATCCGGAATCTCGAACGACGGGCACTACATGCGCGCGGTGGGCGGATGAAGCCGCTTCCACTGAGCCTCGTGGACGCGACGAAGTCACGTCGTCCTGAAGGACAGAAGGCGATCGCGAGCGCACAGGGTGTTTCAGAAGCCAGAAAGACCGCGCTCGCGATCGCAGCGCTGGGGACGCTTTATCTGGGGAGCCTTCAGCTTATGGGGGTGGCGGACGCCGCCTGTAGTGCCAGAAGTCGAGACCTCTTCTGAACTTTCGTCCACATTCGCGGCAGATTCACGCGAAGCGTCGGCCTACTATACCTCGCCGCTCCTCAGGCGATGGGCAGACGTGCGGAGACCAGCCAATGTCCGTCGACTTCTCCCGCGTTGAACTCGCCGCGCGCTCCGACCACGCGTTCAGCCATGCGTCCGAGACCCGTGCGGCTGGACGACAGCTCGCGCCGGGGTGTCGTCGGCAGCGGGCTGCGCAACGTGAGCGCGGCCGCATCGTCGTCGAGTTCCAGGCGCACGAGCACCTCCCCGGGGCCGGCGTACTTCAAGATGTTGGTCGCGGACTCCCGGACGATCCTCGCGAGGACGATCTCGGCAGCACGCGGGATGCGGTCGTCGCGCAGGTCGCCTTCGAGCCGGACCTCGTGGCCGGCGGACTCGAATTCCTGGCGAGCCTCGTCGATCGCGTCTGCGAGGTCACCCGTCTGCATCTCGGACGATCGGGGACCGTCGTCGGCGAGATCGATCACGAACCGGAGATCGGCCATCGCCTTTCGTGCGGCGACGCGGATCGCCTCACGGGAGTCGGTGCTCGTCGAAGGGTCTTCCAGCATCTGCACATGCAGCGCCACCACCGTGAGGTGGTGCGCGATGCTGTCGTGCAGCTCTCCGGCGATCCATCGTCGCTCGGCGAGCACGGCTTGACGTTCCTGTTCGGCGCTCTGCTCGAGTTCGCGCTCGAGGCGGCTGCCCCGAGCGAACGCGACGCGCAGAGCGAAGCCGACAGCGCCTGCCACGGCCGCGAAGATGAGGAACAAGCCCACGCTGACGTCGGCTTCCACGCCACTGCTGGCGACGAGCGCCGCAGCGACCAGGAATGCACCGGTGTAGGAGAGGATCAGGGACGTCCACCCCAGCCTCATGACGAGCCCTGCCGCAACGGCGGCGGCTGTCAGGACCAGTGCCTCGGTTCCGGTCAGAAAAGAGAGTGCGAACACGACGCCCAGGGCGCCTGTCGCGATGAGGGGATTCCAGAGATAGAGAGTGAAACTGGCGGTCGACGCGATGCTCACCAGGAGACCCAGCGGGTTTTCACCCGGGTTCGTGATGAGGGCGATGACGTCGAGAGCGACGGTGATGGAGACGATGACCAGGATGACGATGCGCTCAACTCTGCTGAGCTTCTCCCCGCGACCCAACCGGAGAGCATCCGTAGATCCTCTAATGGATTGGTCGAAGGCCATGGTTCACTATCTCCTATCCGCCAGGTACTCTAGCGGTAGAGACCGAAGAACTTACCAACCTGCTGCCAAAAAGGCATAACGTTCACCACCTTTTACTAGTCGTACGTCGAATGGGATACCCCATCTTCTCGACGATCTCGGGCGAGCACATCCGACCTGTAGCCACACCTTTTTGGCCAAAGGTCTACACCTCCACGGCCGTGAGCCGCCACCGTTAGGCTTCCCTCATGCCTGACATCCGCGTCCTCATCGTCGACGACGACCCCCTGGTCCGTTCGGCGCTGTCGCACTTCGTCTCTCGTGACCCGGAGATCAAGGTCATCGGACAGGCCGAAGACGGTCTCGAGGCCATCGCCACCGTGGAGCGGGAGCAGCCCGACGTCGTCATGATGGACGTGCAGATGCCCGAGATGAACGGGATCGAAGCCACCGGCGCCATCATCGAGCGGTGGCCGCACGTGCGGGTTCTCGCCGTGACCACGCTGGACGGGCGCGACACGGTGCTGCCGATGCTGAGCGCCGGTGCCTCCGGGTACCTGCTGAAGGACTCCAGCGCGGAGGAGATCGTGACGGGCGTGCGCGAGGTGCACAGCGGTCAGAGCTCGCTCTCGCCGCGGATCGCGTCGATGCTCATCAAGCACGTGCGCGAATCGGAGCCGCTCACGGGCGACGCGACGACGCTCGAGCCCCTCACCGACCGTGAGGCGGAGGTGCTCCAGTGCCTCGCGAAGGGCATGTCCAACGCGGAGATCGCCCGCGCGCTCATCGTGTCCGAGGGGACCGTGAAGGCCCACCTCGGTCGGATGATGTCGAAGTGGCATCTGCGGGACCGCGTGCAGATCCTGGTCGCCGCAGCGCATGCAGGGCTCGTGAACTTCCGCTGACGCCCGGTCACACTGCGAGCAGCACGATCCCGAGCACCACGACCAGCGAGGCCGCGATCCGCCACCACGGCCGCGATTCCCGCAGCACGATCACCCCGAACAGGCTCACCAGCA
The DNA here is from genome assembly GCF_000967865.1 of Microbacterium sp. SA39. GTDB lineage: Bacteria > Actinomycetota > Actinomycetes > Actinomycetales > Microbacteriaceae > Microbacterium. The sequence goes on along the minus strand of NZ_JXRU01000034.1, from coordinate 36,076 downwards.
CGACGCTCACCTCGCGCAGCGGAGCCACGAGCGCCACGGGCGCGATCTGGATGGCGGTCAGCACGAGGATGTACGACAGCGGCGACAGGATGCCGAAGACCAGGATGCGCCGCCAGTGCAGCCGGCCGAGCGCCCACACGGCATCCCAGCGCCGTCGCACGGCGAAGGAGTAGAACGGCACCTGCAACAGGGTGGTGCCCACCATGAACGCGACGGGCGAGAGGTTCCAGGAGCGCACGGCGTGCGCGTCCCAGATCGTGTAGACCGCGATCGCGACACCCGTAAGCAGCCCGAAGAGCAGGCCCGGGTCGATGCGACGCGACCCTGCTCCGCGACCGCGATCCACGAGGCCGATGGCCACGACTCCGACGATGACCGCCGCCACCCCGACCAGGGCGATGATCGAGGGACGCTCGCCGAGGAGCAGCACCGCCACGATCACCGAGAGGAACGGCCCGGTGCCGCGGGCGGTCGCGTACACCGTGGAGAGGTTGCCCTCGCGGTATCCGCGCTGCAGCACGACCATGTAGCCGACGTGCAGCGTCGCGGAGACGCCCACACCGAGGGCGAACGAGCCGAGATCGTCGGTACCGAGCCCACCGGTGAACGGGACGGCGCCGATCCACACCACGGTGCTGGAGACGGCGCCCCACCACAGGAAGGGGAACCCGGCACGGCTGACGCCGTGGGCGATCACGTTCCAGGCGGCGTGAGCGATGGCCGCCCCGAAGACGAGGGCGAAAGCGAGGGGGGACATGACGAGACCCTTCCGTTCGGCGCGGGCGCGACGAACAGGGTCCTCCGGGCTTTTGTCCTGTCAGATGACGGCCCTCCTGTGGAGGAGAGCCGTGGCGCCGCTCGGACCAGACGGGCGCGAACCCCGGAACCCTAGGCGCTATCGCGGTACACCCTAGCTGATCGTCGAGAACGCGAGATGAACAGGACGAGCGCGCCTGCGGCGGCCAGAGCGAGCGCCCAGCCGACGCCGGTGATCACCCCGCCGGTCGCCGCCAGCCAGGTCACATCGACGGATGCCGTGGCCGACGCGGTCACCGCGAGACCACCCGCCGACCCACGAACCGTCGCGACGTTCACGACCTCACCCGCGGCCACGTCGGCTGCGGTCAGGCGGTAGCGCACGGGCCCGCAGTCCGCGGTGCCTCCGGGGGCCAGATCGGCGATCTCGCAGTTGAGCGATCTACCCAGCAGCGGGTCGTCGATGACGACATCCGTCACGGTCCGTGCGCCGGTGTTCGTCACCGCGAACCGGAACGCCACGGTGTCTCCGGCGTCGATCCGGCTGTTCCGGTTCTCGTCTACGTACTCTCCCCCGGTCTTCGCCAGGGCGACGGCCGGCTGATTCTCCAACGGTGTGCGGATGGTCGACGCTGTCGACAGCGCTTCGGCGCCGGCACCGATCGCCGTGGCCGTCGCCGTGTTCACGATCTCGCCCGCGTCGATCTCCGCCTGGGTGAGCACGGCCGGCGGACCCGAGCAGACCGTCGCCTCGTCCGGCGCGAGGCGGGTGACGTCGCACGCGACGTCACCGTCGAGGCGCTCGTCGGCGACCGCGATGCCGGAGAGAGTCGTCGTCCCCGTGTTCGTCACGGCGAACGTGTAGGCGATGGTGTCACCGGCATCCGTCCGTCCCGTCCCGTTCGCATCCTCAACGACTGCGGCCGACTTCTGCAGGGTGAATCGGCCCGATCCGGAGACGATCACCTCGGCCGCCGCGGAGACCTCGGTCTCGCCGGCGGAGGACTTCGCCCGGACGTCAGCGACGTTGCGCACGATCCCCGCGTCGATATCGCTCTGCACGAGCGTGTACGACAGCGGGCCGCAGCTCGCCTCCGCTCTCGGAGCGAGCGCGAGACCGGCGAGCGCCGGGCAGTCGAGCGTTCCGCCGAGCAGCGGATCGTCGAGTACGAGGTCTCGGAGGATCGCCGTGCCCGTGTTCCGGATCGTGAAGCTGTATCCGACGGTGTCCCCCGCACCGATCATCCCGTCGTCGTCCACATCGACGATCGCGCCGGGGATCTTCGCGAGTTCGACCGCGCTCGTGGCATCGATTCCCACGATCACGGTCGCCTCGTCGTCCACGGCACCGAGCGGGCTGCGCCCGGCGGCCGTGGCCGTGTTCCGAACGACCTCGTTCTCGACATCCTCCTGACTGAGCGTGTACTCCACCGGACCGCATACGGCTTCGGCGTCCGGCGCCAGCTCGAGGCCTTCGAGGGCCGGGCAGTCGATGACGCCGCCGAGCAGCGGATCGTCGATCACGAGGTCCCGCAACGTCGTCGTGCCGACGTTGCGCACCGTGAACGCGAACGCGACGGTGTCGCCGGCCCCGACGGCGCCGTCGCGGGTCACGTCGTTCACGGTTCCTGCGGACTTGCGCGCCTCGATGCCCGCTGCGCCGACGACGCCGACATCGACCGCAGCCGAGTCGCCGACGGTCGTGCCGCCGGGCGCCTCGGCCCGCACCGACGCCTCATTGCGCACCTGACCCTCGTCGACGTCCCCTTGCGTGAGAGCGTACGGGACGGCGGCGCACGTGACGCCCGCGCCGGGAGCGAGCATGACCCCGTCGAGCGCGGGGCAGTCGACCGTTCCGCCGAGCATCGGATCGGAGAGCTCTGCGGCGCTCAGCGTCGTCGTCCCCGTGTTCGTCACCGTGAACGTGTAGGCGACCGTGTCACCTTCGCCGATCGCACCATCGCCGTCCGCATCGACCACGGCACTCGCGACCTTCGTGAGGCTGATGCCGTCGATTCCCGGGACGAGGACATCCGCAGTCGTGCTGTCGTCCACGGCACCGACCGTGGATGCGGCGGCGACGGTCGCCGCGTTCCGCACGGTGCCCGCATCGACATCCGCCTGGGTCAGCGCATACGGGACGGGCCCGCAGGTCACGGATGTCCCTGGCATCAGTTCGAGCCCCTCGAGCACCGGACAGTCGACCGCTCCGCCGAGCAGCGCGTCGTCGATCACGACGTCGCGGAGGATGACCGTTCCCGTGTTCTGCACCGTGAAGGTGTATCCGATCGTGTCTCCTGCGCCGGTCCGTCCGTCCGCGACCGTGTCGGTCACTGCCCCCGGCGTCTTGGTGAGCTCGAGGGTGCCGGTTCCGGCGAACTCCACCTCAGCCGATGCGTCCCCCTCCGCGCCACCGAGCACGCTGTCCGCGGACGCGGCCGCCGTGTTGCGGACGACTTTCGCCTCGATGTCCGCCTGCGTCAGGGTGTAGACGGCGGGGCCGCATCCGACGTCCTCCCCCGGGGCGATCTCCTCGGCGTCCAGCGCCGGACAGTCGAGCCGACCACCGAGGAGCGGGTCGTCGATCCGACCGTCGCGGAGAACGGTGGTGCCGGTGTTCTCGACCCTGAACGTGTACTCGATCGTGTCGCCTGCGCCCACCCGGCCGTCGCCGACCGTGTCGATCACCGTCGAGGCGGTCTTCGTCACGGCGAGTCCGCTCAGCCCGGTGACCTCGACTTCCGCCGTCGCCTCGTTCTCGACCTTCCCGAGGATGCTGTCCCCCGACACGGTCGCGGCGTTGCGCACGACCCTGTCCTCGACATCCGGCTGCGTCAGCTCGTAGCCGACCGGGCCGCACTCCGCCTGGGCGCCAGGGACCAGCTCGAGAAGATCCAGAGCGGGGCAGTCGAGCACTCCGCCGAGAAGCGGATCATCGATCGCGAGGTCGCGCAGCAGCGTCGTCCCGGTGTTGCGCACCGTGAAGGAGAACGCGACGGCGTCGCCGGCACCGATCCTGCCGTCGGCGTTCTCGTCGACGGGAGCACCGGGTGTCTTCGTCAATTCCACCGCGCTCGTCGCGTCGATGATCACGACGGCGGACGACTCGTCGGTCACCTGCCCCAGAGGGCTGGATGCCGCGACGACGGCCGTGTTGAGAACGCGTTCCTCCTCGATGTCGCTCTGAGTGAGGGTGTAGAGGAACGGACCGCACTCCTCCACGGCATCCGGCGCCAAGGCGCCCTGGTCGCAGAGCGTGCCGTCGCCGAGCAGCGGATCGATGATCTCAGCGCCCGTGAGCGTGGTCGTGCCGGTGTTGCGCACGGAGAAGGAGTACGCCACCGTGTCACCGGCTCCGACCAGCCCGTCGCCGTCGGCATCCTGGACGGCGCCTGCGGTCTTGATCAAGTCCAGGCCGGCCGTGCGATCGAGGTCGGCAGATGCCGCCGCCGCGTCGGTCACGTCGCCGGTCGGCGCGGACGCGGTGACGGATGCCGTGTTCGCCACCGCCCCTCCGTCGATGTCGGCCTGCACCAGCGTGTAAGCCACAGGGTCGCACGTGACGACCGCTCCCGGAGCGAACGCGGCGCCGACGAGGTCTGCACAGAGCACGGCGCCGCCGAGCATCGGATCGGTGATCCGCGCGCCGGAGAGCGTGGTCGTCCCGGTGTTCGTGACGGTGAACGTGTAGTCGATCTCGTCGCCCGCGTCCACCTGTCCGCTGGCGTTCGCGTCGACGATGACGCTCGGGGACTTGCTGAGGGCGATGCCGTTCACGGCCGGGATCGTCACGGTGGCCGATGCGGTGTCGGTCGAGCTGCCCCGTGCGGACTGCACGACCACCGATGCATCGTTGCGGATGGTGCCACGGTCCAGGTCCGACTGCGTCAGCGTGTACGCGACCGGGCCGCAGGCTGCCTCCCGCCCCGGCGCCAGCGGAGTGGTGAACCCGGGACAGGTGACGGCGCCACCCAGAAGCGGGTCGTCGAGCGCGGCGCCCGTGAGCGTGACGTCGCCGGTGTTCCTGATCGTGAACGCATAGGCGACCGTGTCACCGGCATCGACCCGTTCGTCGGCATCGATGTCGACCGGCGCGGATGCCGATTTCACGAGCTCGACGCGCGGTGTCCCGGTCACCGGCACGACGACCGTGGAGGCGTTGTCCTGCGGGCGGGGGTCGGACGTCGTGGAGGTCACCGTCGCCGTGTTCGACAGGGCGGTCTGCGCCGTAGCCGGATCGACCGTCCCCGTCACGCGAGCGGTGAGGCTGGCCCCGGCGGCGAGGGATGCGACCGTGCACTCGAGCGTGCCCGCGACGATCGTGCATCCCGGGGTGGACGTCGACGGTGTCAGCAGCGCGGTCGGCAGCACGTCGCCGACCCGCACGGCGGAGGCGGCGCTCGGGCCCGCGTTGGTGACCACGATCGTGTAGTCGAGGGGCCCGTTCATCGACGCAGGGGTCGCCGACGCCGTCTTGACGATCGAGAGGTCCGCCGTCGGCGTCGCGACGACCGTCGCGGAGCCCACGTTGTTCGACGCACGCGGATCCGGCGTCTGCGACGTCGCGGTCGCCGTGTTCGTGAGTGTTCCCTCGCCGACGACATCCGCCGTCACGGTCAGGGTCGCGGACGCGCCGGGCATCAGCATCCCGACTGTCCAGAGGGCATCGCCTGCGGACCAGGATCCCGTCGAGGGAACAGCCGAGGCGAGCGTCAGTCCGGGCGGAAGCGTCTCGGCGACCACCACGTCGGCGGCGGCCGACGGGCCGTCGTTGCGCACGCTGACGACGAAGACCGCCTGACCGCCCCGGGGGACGGTCGGCGTGGACGACGTCTTGCCGACGACCACATCGGCGCTCGGCGCGAGACGACGCTCGTCGGTGGAGACGTCATCGGAGCTGTCCGGGTCGAACGTCGCCGAACCGACCGTGGCGGTGTTGCTGACCGCTCCCGTCTGTCCCACCGCCCAGGTCCCCGACACGGTGACCGTTGCTGAGCCTCCTGGCGCGAGGTCGCCGAAGCCACAGGTCAGAGTACCGACCGTGAGGGTGCAGTCGCCCTCGCTCCCGGCGAACGTGAATCCGACGGGCAGCACGTCGGTCACCGTCACGCCCCGAGCAGTAGACGGGCCGTCATTCGCGACGGCGATCCTGTAGTCGAAGGACGAACCGGGAACAGGCGTGGCGGCGGCGGACTTCTGCACACGGACATCAGCGCTCTGCGTGACCTCGACCCGGGCGGAGTCCGCGTTGTTCGTCGCGTCCGGGTCCTGCGACGGCGAGACCACCGAGGCGGTGTTGATGAGCGTGCCGGCCGGCGCGTCGGCGGCGACCGCGGCGTGCACGACGACGGTCGACGGTCCGCCGACCGGGAACGTCGCCCAGAGGCAGCGGAGGGACTCGTCGCTGAACGTGCAGTCCGCGCCGGCCGGCGCATCGACGCCGGTGACCCTGAGACCGCTCGGAAGGGTGTCGTCGAGAGTCACCCCGACCGCATCCGCCGACCCGAGGTTGCTCACGGCGATCTCGAAGTCCAGGGCGTCACCGGCCGCGACCTCGGCGGCGGATGCCGTCTTCTGCACCGACAGATCCGCGATGATGGTCGGCTGGAAGCCGACCGAGGCGACGTTGTCGCTCGGATCGGCCTCGCTCGTGCTCGACGTGATGCTCGCGGAGTTCTGCACGACGGCACTCGTGCCTGGGGCGACCCGCACCTCGATGGTCGTCACGACGGTCGCCCCGGGTGCGAGAGTGCCGAGTTCGCAGTCGAGCACGCCGTTCGCCATCGCGCAGGTGCCCTGCTGCGGCGTCGCGGCGATGAACACCTCGCCGGGGTCGAGCGGATCGGTGAGACGGACATCGCGAGCCTCCGAGGGGCCCGTGTTCCGAGCGGTCACGGTGTACGTCAGGTTCCGACCGGCGACGGGCGATGCCGGACTGAAGGTCTTCTGGACGGAGAGATCGGTGACCGTGGTAACCGTCCCCGAGGCGGACGCGGTGTTGTCCGCGAGGTCGGGGTCGGTACGTGATCCGACGACCGACGCGGTGTTCGTCAACGCCGCGCCGGGGTCCACGCCCGGTGCCACCATGCCCGTGACCATGACCGACGCGCTCTCGCCGACGGCGAGATCGGGCAGCGCGCAGCTGATGGTCGTACTCAGCGTGCAGGAGCCGCGGGTGGGTGCGGCCGTGGCGTTCAGCAGACCGGCCGGGATCGCATCCGTCACCGTCACTCCCGTCGCCGTCTGAGGACCATCGTTGGTCACGTCGATCGTGAACGTCGCGGGCAGCCCGGCGACCAGCGGATCGGTGTCGAGCGTCTTCGTGATCGCGAGGTCGGCGGCGGCGGCCACCACGGTCCGCGCTTCCTCACTCGTCGACGTGCGGTCCAGGTTCGGGACCGCCACCGTGTCGCGATACGCCACCCGAGCCTCATTCACGATGGTGCTCGCCGCAGCCGATGCCGTCACCTTCACCTCGAAGGAGTAGCTGGTGCTGGTGCCGACCGCGAGAGAGCCGCCGGCCGATGACGTGGCGCCGCCGCCGAGGCGCACACGCACGGTGCGATCGCCCGCGGAGTACTCGGCCCGATCGTCGGCTGCCGCGTCGGTCTGCGGGCCGACGCCGGGCCCGGTGATGATGCGCATCGAACCGGTGACGAGATCCACATCGGCGGGAAGCGCGTCGGTGGAGACCGTCTGCAGCGCCGGGTTTCCGCCGTCGTTCCGGGTGGCCACGGTGTAGCGGAGCACGTCTCCGACCTGTGTGCCGGTCCCGCCGCGCGTGACGTTGGTGACCGATTTCGTCGTGATCAGGCAGGGCCCGGTGCCGAAGGCGATGTCATCGAGCAGGTTGCCGACCGAGGGGTTGCCGCCGGCAGAGCTGACCGCTTCGAATCCGAACCGTGTCACGGTCTGACCCGCCGGGACCACATAGGTGCCCGCATGCGATCCCCACGCCCCGGAACCGTCGGAGAGGTTCGGCCCGTTCTGCGTCAGGACGCCACCGGGCGCACCGATCACGACGCGCATGACGTCGGTGCCGTTGCGCCCCCGGTGCTTGAGCGACCACCCGAAGGTCTGTCCCGGCGACGTGGCGATGTCCTGATAGAGCAGGCTCGCCGTGTTGGCGTTCAGCTCCACGAATTGCCGGCCCTCGGCGGCAGGGACGCCCTGGAAGCCGCCGCCCCAGAATTCGATCTGGTTCCGACTGTCATTCGTGAACCACCCGGGCACAGCGTCCTCGGCGACGAGCCGGAACGTCGAGGCGGGCACAGCCGGCGTTTCGAAGCCGCCGTTCACGAGCGCGACCGTCCCCTGGCAGCTGGTCGGGTTCTGCGCGGCGTCCGCCGAGGTCGGCGCGATGCCGACCGCGGCTGACGTCAGGCCGGCCGCGACCAGCAGGGTCGCCGACGCAACGGCCACGAGTCGCCGGATGCGTGAGGTGGCGTGTTCGGGCACGTCGTTCTCCTTGAATCTCGTCAAGGAAGGCCCGAGCGCGCAGCGGACGGACTCCCCCCTGAGCGGAGCGTATCCAAGCGCCAGCGCCAAAGCATCATATTGGTTGGCGGGCGACGATCGCGGCTCCACCTACGATCGAAGGACACGCTTTTCTGCAGGAAGGTCGCCATGCCCGTCACCCCGGATGCACTCGCCCACGCCGAGGATCTCGCCGACTTCGTCGGCGCCTCGCCGTCGAGCTATCACGCGGCGGCCGAGGTCGCGCGGCGTCTGGAGAGGGCTGGTTTCACCCGTCTGCAGGAGGACGAGGCGTGGCCCGCGCAGGCCGGCGGACGCTTCGTCGTGGTCCGCGACGGCGCCACGATCGCGTGGGTGGTGCCGACGGATGCCGCGGCGACGACCCCCGCGCACGTCTTCGGAGCCCACACCGACTCCCCCGGCTTCAAGCTGAAGCCCCAGCCGACGACCGGCACCCGCGGCTGGCTGCAGGCCGCCGTCGAGGTGTACGGCGGCCCGCTGCTGAACTCGTGGCTCGACCGCGAACTGCGCCTCGCCGGCCGACTCGCCCTCGCGGACGGCCGCGTGGTGCTGGCCGAGACCGGCGCCCTGCTGCGGCTCCCGCAGCTGGCCATCCACCTCGACCGCGGCGTCAACAACGGTCTGGCGCTCGACAAGCAGAACGAGACGCAGCCCGTCTGGGGTCTCGGCGACCCGACCCAGGCCGACATCCTCGCCGAGCTCGCCGAGTCCGTCGAGGTGTCGGCATCCGACATCCGCGGCTACGACGTCGTGCTCGCCGACACCGCGCGCGGCGCCGTCTTCGGCAAGGACGACGAGTTCTTCGCCTCCGGACGGCTCGACGATCTCGCCTCCGTGCACGCCGGTGTCGTCGCTCTCACCGAGATCGCCGACCGCACCCGCACCAAGGCACCGATCGCGGTGCTCGCCGCGTTCGACCACGAAGAGCTCGGCTCGGCATCCCGGTCGGGAGCCGCCGGCCCGTTCCTCGAGGACGTGCTCGAGCGCCTCTACGCGGGCCTCGGCGCGGATGCCTCCGAGCGCCGTCGCGCCTTCGCATCGTCGTGGTGCCTCTCGAGCGACGTCGGCCACTCCGTGCACCCGAACTACGTCGCGAAGCACGACCCGGTCGTGCAGCCCGTGCTCGGGTCTGGCCCGATCCTCAAGCTCAACGCGAACCAGCGCTACGCGACGGATGCCGTCGGCACCGCAGCCTGGCTGGCATGGTGCGAGCGGGTCGGCGTCCAATCGCAGGCATTCGTGTCGAACAACTCCGTGCCGTGCGGCTCGACCATCGGTCCGATCACAGCCGCACGCCTCGGCATCCGCACGGTCGACGTCGGCATCCCGATCCTGTCGATGCACTCGGCGCGGGAACTCGCCGGGGTCTCCGACCTCTACGACCTCACCCGCACCGCGGAGTCGTTCTTCACGGCCTGACCCGATTGCCGCCCTGCGGCGCCCGCGCAGTGCCAAGATGTTGCTCATGACGGACATCAAGCCTGCTCTCATCGAGCGCGCGGGCATCGAGATCATCCCCGAGTCCGAGCGGACCGCGAAGCCACGGGACCTCTTCTGGCCGTGGTTCGCGGCGAACGTGTCGGTCTTCGGCATGTCGTACGGATCGTTCGTCCTGGGCTTCGGCATCTCCTTCTGGCAGGCGACGCTCGTGTCGATCATCGGCATCGTGGTGTCGTTCCTGCTGTGCGGACTCATCGCGATCGCGGGCAAACGCGGCTCGGCCCCGACCATGGTGCTCTCCCGCGCCGCTTTCGGCGTGCAAGGTCAGAAGGTGCCCGGCATCATCTCGTGGCTGACCTCGATCGGCTGGGAGACCTTCCTCGCGATCCTCGCCGTGCTCGCCACCGCGACGATCATCACGCAGCTCGGCGGCGACGGCGACAGCATCGCGCTGAAGATCATCGCGACCATGATCGTGGCGGCGCTCATCGTCGTGGCATCCGTTCTCGGGTACCACACGATCATGAAGCTGCAGTCGGTGCTCACCTGGATCACCGGGGTCGTGACGGTGCTGTACATCATCCTCGCGGCGCCCAGCATCGACCTCGCCGCCGTCATGGCGCGGCCGGCCGGCGGCATCGGCCAGGTCATCGGCGCCCTCGTCATGGTGATGACCGGCTTCGGCCTCGGCTGGATCAACATCGCAGCCGACTGGTCGCGGTACCAGAAGCGCACGGCATCCGACGGGGCGATCGTCGCGTGGAACACGATCGGCGGCTCCGTGGCGCCCGTGATCCTGGTGGTGTTCGGCCTGCTGCTCGGCGGATCCGACGAAGACCTCATGAACGCGATCGCCGCGGATCCGATCGGCGCTCTCGCGTCGATCCTCCCGACGTGGGTGCTCGTGCCGTTCCTGCTCACGGCCGTGCTCGCACTCGTGTCGGGCGCGGTGCTGGGCATCTACTCCTCCGGGCTGACGCTGCTCAGCCTCGGCATCCGCATCCCACGCCCGTCCGCAGCGGCGATCGACGGTGTGATCCTCACGATCGGCACGATCTTCGTGGTGTTCTTCGCGACCGACTTCCTCGGACCGTTCCAGAGCTTCCTCATCACGCTCGGCGTGCCGCTCGCGTCGTGGGCCGGCATCCTGATCGCCGACATCCTGCGGCGGAAGAAGGACTACGACGACGACGCGCTGTTCGACAGCAGCGGACGCTACGGCGCCTGGGACTGGACCTCGATCGGCACCATGATCGTCGCCAGCGTGATCGGCTGGGGCTTCGTGATCAACAACTTCGCCGCCGACGCCCCGTGGAACAACTGGCAGGGCTACCTGCTGTTCCTGATCGGCGGCAAAGAGGGCGACTGGGCGTACGCGAACCTCGGCGTCTTCTTCGCCCTGGTGCTGTCGTTCGTCGTGACGTACTTCGCCCGGGCGGCGAAGATCCGGCGGCAGGAAGAGGTATGAGCGACCCGGTCGTTGAGCGAGGAGCGCAGCGACGAGACGAAACGCCGACCACCTGGCTGGTCGTGATCGACCCGCAGGCGATCTTCGCCTCGCCCGACTCCGCGTGGGGATCGCCGTTCTTCGCCGACGCGATGCCGCGCATCCGCGCCCTGGCCGAGTCCTTCGGCGAGCGCGTCATCGTGACGCGATGGATGCCGACGGCCGACCGCGAAACGTCGTGGGGCGCGTACTTCGCCGCGTGGCCGTTCGCCGACCAGCCGCCGACGGATCCGCTGTACGACCTGGTTCCTGAGGCGGCCGGGCTGTCGCCGCATCCGACCCTGGATCTGCCGACGTTCGGAAAGTGGGGACCCGAGATCGAGGCTCTCCTCGGCCGCGGAGCGCACGTCGTGTTGGCCGGGGTCTCGACCGACTGCTGCGTGATCTCGACGGCACTGGCGGCGGCGGATGCCGGAGCACACATCACCGTCGCCGCCGATGCCTGCGCGGGTTCGACGGCCGAGAACCACGCCGCCGCGCTCCAGGTGATGGGGCTCTACCCGCCGCAGATCACCGTGAGCGACACGGCATCCGTCCTCGCCGGGCGTTAGCCCGACGCCCGCACGGCCGCCGCGATGTCGGCGGGCGATCCCTGCCAGGGCGCGCCGTGCCCGGGCAGCACCCACGACGCCGACACCGTCGCGAGGCGGTCGAGCGACGCGATCGCGGTCTCGGGCTCATCCGTGAAGGGCGCGGGCTGCGCGCCGACCTTGCCGGTGAGCACGTGGCGCGTGGTGAGGGCGTCTCCTACGAAGACCGCGTCGGCGACCGGCACGTGCACGCCGATGCTCCCGGGCGAGTGCCCCGGCATCCCGATGATGACCGGCGCGCCCGGCAGGTCGAGCACGTCTCCGTCGCCGACCTCGACGACCTCCGCGACGTGATGCGTGCGCAGCGCGTTCTTGCGGATGCCGTAGGCGAAGAAGCCGAGCGTCGCGCCGAGGCGTGCGGGGCCCATCGGCGTCTTGGGCTTCTCTCCGGTACGCACCCGGTGGGCGTCGGCCGCGTGGATGAACACGGGCACTCCCGTCTCTCGACGCAGCTGCTCGGCGAATCCGATGTGGTCGCCGTCGCCGTGGGTCAGCACGAGGCCCTTGATGTCGGACAGCGGACGCCCGATCGCCTCGAGCTCGCGCTGCAGATCGTTCCAGTGGCCGGGAAGCCCCGCGTCGATCAGGGTGATCCCCTCGGGCAGGTCGATGAGGTACGAGGCGACGATGTCGTTGCCGAGTCGGTGCACGTGCGGGGCGAGTTTCACGGGGATTCCTTCCGAAGAGGTTTGCAATGGCTACGTTACGTAGCTATCATAGCTATTGTCAATAGCCTTCAAGGAGTCCGCATGCCGACACCCGACCGCACCTCGCTCGCCCAGATCATCGCCGCAGGCCGCGAGCTCCTCGACGCCGCAGGCCCTGCCGGGGTCACCATGCAGGCCGTGGCCGCTCGCGTGGGCGTGCGTGCCCCTTCGCTCTACAAGCGCGTGCGCGACCGCGACGCCCTCCTCTCCTCCATCGCCGAATCCGCGATCGACGACCTCACCGTGCGTCTGGATGCCGCGGATGCCGACCTCAGCGACATCGCCCGCGCGTACCGGGCCTTCGCGCAGCAGCATCCGGAGGCGTTCCGCCTGATGTTCAGCGCGGCAGCACCGCTCGCCGCCCTGCAACGCTCGTCGGTACCGGTGATCCGGGCATCCGCCGCTCTCGTCGGAGACGATGACGCCCTCGACGCCGCGCGCCTCTTCACCGCCTGGGCGACGGGTTTCCTGCAGATGGAGCTCTCCGGCGCCTTCCGCCTCGGCGGCGACGTCGACCGCGCCTTCGACTACGGTCTGCGCCGGCTCACCGCGGGGCTCGCCTCCTGACTCAGGCTCTGACTCACGGCCGGTTCTGTCGCGACGCGAACCGGAATACTGGCACACTGAGGCGCAGGGAGGGGTTCCGATGAGCAGTGGCGCGCACGCCGAAGAGTCCGAGCATTCGAAGAAGGCCCGCAGGCCATGGCACCGCACGAAGATCGTCGTCGGGATCATCGTCGCCGTCGTCGCCGTGGTCGCGATCATCGGCTCGATCAGCCCCTGGCCCTCGGCGATGATCATCCGCTCGGTGTTCACCAAGGGCGGCGATGAGACGGCAGCGGAGATGGACAAGCACGTCCCCGACACGAAGCTCACCGAGACGCTCGACGTGTCGTACGGCGATGCCGGTGCCGACACGACCATGGACGTGTTCCGCCCGGCATCCGCCACCGGACCCCTTCCCACGGTCGTCTGGATCCACGGCGGCGCCTGGATCTCGGGATCGAAGGAGAACGTCGATCCGTACCTGCGCATCCTCGCCGCCGAGGGGTACACCACGATCGCCGTGAACTACACGATCGGCCCGGAGGGCGTGTATCCGCTCGCGGTGCACCAGCTCAACGACGCTCTCGCGTACATCGACGAGAATGCGGAGGAGCTCGGCGTCGACCCGCAGCAGATCGTGCTCGCCGGCGATTCGGCCGGCGGTCAGCTCGCCAGCCAGATGGCCACCCTCATCACGAGCACCGACTATGCGGAGATCATGGGCATCGCACCGTCGCTGACGGCCGACCAGCTCGCGGCGACCGTGCTGAACTGCGGCGTGTACGACCTCTCGGCGTTGGCCGAGCTCGACGGCATCGCCGGCTGGGGCTTCAAGTCGGCCATGTGGGCGTACTCGGGCACGCGAACCTGGGCCGAGGACTCCACCGGCGCGACGATGTCGACCGTGGACTGGGTGACGAAGGACTTCCCGGCCACCTACATCTCCGGCGGCAACGACGACGGCCTCACCTGGCTGCAGTCGATCCCGATGGCGAAGCGCCTCGAGGAACTCGGAGTCGACGTGACCACGCAGTTCTGGCCGGCCCCGCACGAGCCGGCCCTCCCCCACGAGTACCAGTTCCACCTCGACATGCCCGACGCGCAGACGGCGCTCAAGAAGACGATCGCTTTCCTCGCCGCGCACACCACGCGCTGACGCGAACCAAGAGCGCGGCCTACTTCATCGTGTCGAGGATGCCGACCAGGTCGTCGAAGGTCGTGAGCGGGTTCAGGATCGCGAAGCGCGTGTTCGGACGGCCCTGGTGCGAGCTCGGCACCACGAACGCCCGCTGCGAGTCGAGCAGCGCGGCCGACCAGCGGTCGTAGTCCGCCCGCTCCCAGCCCTCGCGCTCGAACACCACGACCGACAGCTGCGGGTCGCGCACCAGCCGCAGCTCCGGCCGCCGCGCGATCTCGTCGGCGATCCGCTTCGTCAGCGCGATCGTGCTGCTCACGGCATCCCGGTAGGCGGCGACGCCGTAGGTCGCGAGCGAGAACCACATCGGCAGTCCGCGCGGACGCCGCGTGAGCTGGATCGAGTAGTCCGAGGGGCTGAACTCGTCGACGTCCGTGAGGATGTCGAGGTACTCCGCATGCTGCGTGTGGGCTCGGCGGCCGTTGTCGGGATCGCGGTAGATGAGCGCGCAGCAGTCGAAGGGTGCGAACAGCCACTTGTGCGGGTCGACGATCACCGAATCGGCCCGCTCGACACCCGCGAAGATGTGCCGCGACTCCGGAGCCAGCATCGCGGTGAGCCCGTAAGCGCCGTCGATGTGCAGCCAGAAGTCGAACTCGTCCTTGAGCGCCGCGATGCCCGCGATGTCGTCGACGATGCCGAAGTTCGTCGATCCGCCGGTCGCGACGACCGCGCAGATCTCGTCGCCGTGCGCCGCGAGCGCCTCGCGCACGGCATCCGCCCGCAGGACGCCGTCGTCGCCGGCCGGCACCAGGATCACGTCGGCATTCATCACGCGCGCGGCGGACTTGTTCGAGGAGTGCGCCTCGACGCTGCACACGATCTTCCAGCGCGTCGGCAACTCCCGGCCCGCCGTGATCAGACGCGCTTTCGCCGCCTCGCGTGCGGCGACGAGCGCCGAGAGGTTGCCGATCGTGCCGCCCTGCACGAACACGCCTCCGGCAGTGTCGGGCAGCCCGAACTCGGCGGCGAGGAACGACAGCACCTCGTTCTCGGCGTGCACCGCCCCGGCACCTTCGAGCCAGCTGCCGCCATACAGACCGGATGCCGACACGACGAGGTCGAACGCGATCGCCGCCATGGTCGGAGCCGTCGGGATGAACGACAGGTACAGCGGGTGGCTCGTCGTCAGACAGGCCGGGGCGAGCACATGCTCGAACAGGCTCAGCGCGCGCGAGGCGCCGAGTCCGGCATCCGTGATGGTCGCGCCGATCAGCCGGTTGAGCTCGGCCTCGGTCTGCGGCTTGTCGAGCGGCACATCGGTCGCCAGCATCCGCCGCCGGGAGTAGTCGAGCACGGCATCGACGATCGCGGTGGATTCGGGCGAGGGGGCGTGCATCCGGTCGGCGCTCATGGGCGGTCCTCACTGGTCGGAGTGGCGGAAGATTCGGCCGCCGTGGCGGAAGATTCGCCAGCCGAGGCGGAAGGGCGGTCGAGCACGGCGGCGACCGTGCGGCGGGCGAGGCCCGCGCGGTCGCGGGGCGCCCACTTGACGAGCGAATGCGCGCTCATCCCGTCGACCATGGCGAGCAGCATCCAGGCGGCGAACGGCGGATCGGCCGAATCGTCGGGGTCGGCGGACGCCGCACCCGCGATGACCTCTTCCAGGCGGCTCTGCCACGCGTCCATCTCGGCGCGCACGCGTTCGCCCAGCGGCTCGTTGCGCACGCCGAGCGACCACGCCTGCACCCAGATGAGGGCGACGTCTTCGCGGGAGTCGTCGAGCAGCGTCTCGACCAGCCGCTGCAGGCTGACCCGCAGGCCGCCGGCGGGCGAGAACGCGTCGAGCACCTCGTCGCGCTCGGCGGCGACGATCGCGCCGAAGACCTCGGCGACGAAGGCGTCCATGACCGGGCGGTAGTGCGCGACGAGGGCCGGCGTCACGCCGACGTGGGCGGCGACGGCGCGCACCGTGAGAGTGTCGAGGCCGCTCTCGAGGGCGAGCTCCGCGGCGCCCTCGACGATCGAGCGTTCACGCTCTTCGGGGGGCAGCCGCCGCGCTGCGGGTGCTCTTGACGTCGTGTTCATCACGGGCTACCGTAGCACCCGTTGATCACGTGTTCAATAGCATCGACGCTGGGGACACGATCACGAAGCGAGGAGATCACCATGAGCTGGCGCATGCCCGCCGAGACCGCACGCCACGACCGCACCTGGATGGCGTTCCCCGCTGAGGGCGTGACCCTGGGCGAATCCGCCACCGAGCGCGAGGAGGGCTACGCGACCTGGACGGCCGTCGCGCACGCCGTCGCCGAGTTCGAGCCCGTCTCGATGCTCGTCGATCCGAGCGAGATCTCGCGCGCCCGGCGCATGCTCTCCGGTGGCATCGAGCTCGTCGAAGCACCGGTCGACGAGTTCTGGATGCGCGACTCGGGGCCGACCTTCGTCGTCGACGACGAGCGGCCCGGGGTGCTCGGCGCCGTCGACTGGATCTTCAACGGCTGGGGCGCGCCCGAATGGGCCGAGTGGCAGAAGGCCGCTCAGCACGCACGCATCGTCGCCGGCGCCGTCGGGGCAGAGCTCGTCAGCTCGGTGCTCGTGAACGAGGGCGGCGGCATCCACGTCGATGGCGAGGGCACGGTGCTGCTCACCGAGACCGTGCAGCTCGACCCGCGGCGCAACCCGTTCGCCGACAAAGCGCGTGTCGAGGCCGAGATGCTCCGCACGATCGGCGCGACGAAGGCCGTCTGGCTCCCCCGCGGCCTCACCCGCGACTACGACGACTTCGGCACGAACGGCCACGTCGACATCGTCGCGACCCTCGCCTCCCCTGGACGTCTCCTGCTGCACGACCAGCAGGACCCGGACCACCCCGATCACGCCGTCTCGCGCGAGCTGCGGGCGCACCTCGCGGAGCAGACGGATGCCGCGGGACGCCGCTTCGAGATCATCGACCTGCCGGCGCCGGCGACGCTCCGCGACGCGGAGGGCTTCGTCGACTGGAGCTACGTCAATCACCTCGTCACGAACGACGGCGTCGTCGCCTGCGGCTTCGGCGATGAGAAGGCGGATGCCGCGGCGCGCGAGATCCTCGCCGACGCGTACCCGGGGCGCCGGGTCGTGACCGTCGACGCCCGCCCGCTGTTCGACCGCGGCGGCGGCATCCACTGCATCACCCAGCAGCAGCCCGCGCTGGCCTGACCGACCCCGGTCGTTGAGCGAGGAGCGCCAGCGACGAGACGAAACGCCCCCACCGAAGGACCACTCATGATCGACGTCACCGAAGCCACGATCGCCGACCTCCGCCGCGCCCTCGAGACCGGCGCGACAACCGCGGTCGACCTGGTCGACGCGTACCTCGCGCGCATCGCCGCGTACGACGGCCCCGACACCGCGACCGCGTTGAACGCCGTCATCGTCGCGAACCCGGCGGCGCGCGAGGAGGCCGCGGCATCCGACGCCCGCCGTGCGCGCGGCGAGACGCGCGGTCCGCTCGACGGCATCCCGTACACGGCGAAGGACAGCTACCTCGTCGAGGGTCTCACCGCCGCCGCGGGCAGCCCCGCGTTCGCCGACCTCGTCGCCCAGCGCGACGCGTTCACGATCGAGCGGCTGCGCGCGGCCGGCGCGATCTGCCTGGGACTCACGAACATGCCGCCCATGGCCAACGGCGGCATGCAGCGCGGGGTCTACGGCCGCGCCGAGAGCCCGTACAACGCCGACTTCCTCACCGCCCCCTTCGCATCGGGCTCGTCGAACGGATCGGGCACTGCGACCGCCGCGAGCTTCGCCGCCTTCGGCCTCGGCGAGGAGACCTGGTCGAGCGGCCGCGGCCCCGCGACCAACAACGCCGTGTGCGCCTACACGCCCTCGCGCGGTGTGATCTCGACTCGAGGCAACTGGCCGCTCGTGCCGACCATGGACGTCGTCGTGCCGCACACCCGCACCATGGCGGATCTGCTCGAAGTGCTCGACGTGATCGTGGTCGACGATGCCGAGACCCGGGGCGACTTCTGGCGCGCGCAGCCGTGGGTTTCGCTGCCGGCAGCCGCGGACATCCGCCCGACCTCGTACCCCGCGCTGGCCGCAGACGCGTCGCTCGACGGCGTGCGCATCGGCATCCCGAAGATGTACATCAACGCCGATCCGGATGCCGGCACCGCCGACTCCCCGGGAATCGGCGGTCCGACCGGGCAACGCATCGAGACGCGCGCGTCCGTGATCGCGCAGTGGGAGGCGGCTCGCCGCGACCTCGAGACCGCTGGCGCGACGGTCGTGGAAGTGGACTTCCCCGTCGTGTCGAACTATGAAGGCGACCGCCCCGGCGCCCCGACCCTCGCGACCCGCGGACTGGTGACGCCGGAGTACCTGCGGCGCGAGATCATCGACCTGTCGGCGTGGGGCTGGGAGGACTTCCTGCAGGCGAACGGCGATCCGGCGCTGTCCACACTGGCCGACGTCGACGGCGCGACGATCTTCCCGCATCCCGAGGGTGCCCTCCCCGACCGGTACACCGGCTTCGACGACGACATCGCCGAATACCCGGACTGGGTGCGTTCTCACCCCGGGGTCGGATTCGAGGACATGCCCGAACTCGCGGACGGTCTGCGCGGCCTCGAGGAGACGCGTCGCCTCGACCTCGAGGTCTGGATGGACGAGCAGGGACTCGACGCGGTCGTGTTCCCCGCGGTCGCCGACGTGGGTCCCGCCGACATGGACGTGAATGCGGCATCCGCGGATCTCGGCTGGCGCAACGGCACCTGGATCGCCAACGGCAATCTGGTCGTGCGGCACCTCGGCATCCCGACCGTCACCGTGCCGATGGGGCTGATGGCCGACATCAGGATGCCGATCGGGCTGACCTTCGCCGGTCGCGCCTACGACGACAACGCGCTGCTGCGGTTCGCGGCGGCGTTCGAGGCGGCAGGGGCTCCGGGCACGCGGCGCACGCCGCCGCCGCGGACGCCGAGACTCTGACATTTCAGAACTGTGACGCCCGCCACGGAACTGATACATTCAAGGCATGAGCCCTGAGAACGAGCGCGCCCTCGAGTCCGGCATCGTCACCGACCTGTCGGGGAAGATGACTTACGGGTCGTACCTCGCGCTCGATCAGCTGCTCACGGCGCAGCATCCGGTCAGTGTCCCCGAGCATCACGACGAGATGCTGTTCATCATCCAGCACCAGACGACCGAGCTCTGGCTCACGCAGCTGTTGCACGAGCTTTCCTCGGCGCGCGAGCTGCTCGCGAGCGACGACCTCCGCGATGCGCTGAAGCGGATCGCGCGCGTCAAGAAGATCCAAGACGTGATGACGCAGCAGTGGGGGATCCTCGCCACGCTCACCCCGACCGAGTACGCGCAGTTCCGCGGATCGCTGGGCAACTCGTCCGGGTTCCAGTCGGTGCAGTACCGCGCGGTCGAGTTCGCGCTCGGCAACAAGAACGAGAAGATGCTCGGAGTCTTCGCCGACCACCCCGCGAACCTCGCGCTGCTCACCGCCGAGTGGGAGAAGCCGACGCTGTACGACGAGTTCCTGCGTTACGCATCCCGGCGCGGACTGCCCGTTCCCGCGTCGATCCTCGACCGCGACGTGCGGCAGCCGTACCGCGAGACGCCCGAGCTGGTGCCGGCCATACGCGAGATCTACCAGAACCACCAGCAGCACTGGGACCTGTACGAGGCGTGTGAGGATCTCGTCGACCTCGAGGACAACTTCCAGTTCTGGCGCTTCCGGCACCTCAAGACCGTCGCCCGCACGATCGGCATGAAGGTCGGCACCGGCGGCTCCAGCGGCGTGGGCTTCCTGCAGCGCGCGCTCGATCTGACCTTCTTCCCCGAGCTCTACACCGTGCGGACGGAGATCGGCGGCTGATGAACGCTGCGACCTTCTTCGACGGCAGTGGATGGCGCGAGGGCGTCGTCGAGACGGATGCCGGCGGGCGGATGCTGCTGCGCGAAGTCGCCGTGCCGGCTGACCTCCCCCGCCTCGACGGGGTGATCACCGGCGGTTTCACCGACCACCACGTGCACCTGCAGCTCGTCGACGCGGCGCTGCTGGCGGACTCGGTGCTGGGACGTGTGGTCGACCTGGGCGGGAATCCGGCCGAGGTCGCCCGGTTGGCGGGGCGTTTCGTCTCGTCGCTGCGCTCCTCGCTCAACGACCGGTCGTTGAGCGAGCGAAGCGAGACGAAACGCCAGCACGTCGCGGATACTTCGACGACCATCGAGTTCGCCGGCACCTTCCTGACCCCTCCCGGCGGCTACCCGTCAGACCGCGACTGGGCGCCCGCAGGCTCGTTCCGAGAGATCGCTGACGTCGATGACGCCGCAGCGGCCGTCGCCGAGATGGCCACTGCCGGAGCCTCGCGCATCAAGGTCGCGAGCAACAGCCACGCGGGACCGGTGTTCACCGACGAACTCCTTCGGGCCATCATCGACATCGCTGCCGAGCACGACCTGCCCGTCGTCGTGCATGCGGAAGGGCGGGGCGAGGCCCAGCGCGCCGCCCGCCTCGGTGCGAACCAGCTCGCGCACGCGCCCTTCACCGAGCGCCTCATCGAGGACGAGATCGCCGAACAGGCGGCATCCGTGTCGTGGATCTCGACACTCGCGATCCACGAGGGCGCCGACCTGACCGTCGCGCTCGACAACGTCCGCCGCTTCCACGCCGCGGGCGGGACAGTGCACTACGGCACCGACATGGGCAACGGCCTCACTCCCGTCGGCCTGAACCCGCAGGAGATCGCAGCCCTGCGCGCAGCCGGCATCGATGACCTCGACCTGCTGCAAGCGCTCGCGCCGGTCGATCCGCTCGACCCGGCATCCGTCCTCCTCCTGCTTCCCGGCGCGGATGCCGACCCGCTCCGCGCCCGCCGTCTCTCCCCCGCCGATCTGAAGGTGTGACATGACCGACACCCGCCTCTCCTCCACCCGCCTCCTCGACGACGCCCGCGCCCTCGACGCCGCCGATCCGCTCGGCGCACACCTCGACGCGTTCCTGCCGGCGCCGGGTGTCACGGCCTACCTCGACGGCAACTCGCTCGGCCGGCCGCTGCGCGACACCCCCGAGAAGCTCGCCGCCTTCGTGCGCGAGGACTGGGGGACGCGACTCATCCGCTCGTGGGACGAGCAGTGGATGGCACTGCCGATGGAGCTCGGCGACCGCATCGGTCGGGTGGCGCTCGGGGCCGCGGCCGGCCAGACCGTCGTCGCCGATTCGACCAGCGTGCTCATCTACAAGCTGATGCGCGCGGCCCTTCGACAGGCTCAGGGACCCGGCGCGGCAGCGGCCGGGCGCACCGAACTCGTGATGGAGACGGGCAACTTCCCCACCGACCGCTTCGTCGCCGAGGGCGTCGCCGCCGAGACCGGCATGACGGTGCGCTGGCTCGAGCCCGACCCGGTGCACGGCGTGACGATCGCCGACGTCGAAGCCGTCCTCTCCGAACGCACCGCCCTCGTCTCCCTGAGCCACGTCGACTATCGCTCCGGAGCCCTTGCCGACATGCCGGGCATCACCGCCGCCGTGCACGCGTCGGGCGCACTGATGATGTGGGACCTCTGCCATTCCGCGGGCGTCGTGCCGATGCAGCTCGACCAGTGGGGCGTCGACCTGGCCGTCGGCTGCACCTACAAATACCTGAACGGCGGCCCGGGCTCCCCCGCCTTCGCCTACCTCCGCCGCGACCTGCAGGGTCTGCTGCGGCAGCCGATCCAGGGGTGGTGGAGCGCGGCCGACATCTTCGCGATGGGCTCGGAGTACGCCCCCGCCGGCGACATCCGCCAGCTGCTCAGCGGCACCCCGCCTGTGACGTCGATGTTGGCGATGCAGGGGATGCTGGACCTCATCGAGCAGGCCACGATCGACGGTGTGCGAGCGAAGTCGGCTTCGCTCACCGCACTCGCGATCCGTGGCTACGACGAGGTGCTCGCGCCGCTCGGAGTGCGCCTGCTGAGTCCGCGCGACGCGGAACTCCGCGGCAGCCACGTCACGATCGGACACCCCGACTTCCGCGAGGTGACGCAGCGACTCTGGGCGGACGGCGTCATCCCCGACTTCCGCTTCCCCGACGGCATCCGCCTCGGCCTGTCCCCGCTGAGCACGTCGCACGTCGAGACGGTCACCGGCATCCTCGCCGTGCGCGATGCGCTGGAGTCCCATGCGCGGTGACCCTTCGACAGGCTCAGGGACCCAGGGGCCCGTGCTCGACGACATCGAGGCGCGCCCCGGGAGCACGGCCTCGCTGCTGCGCACGCTCATCGGCCTCTTCCTGCGCCCCCTCGGCGGCTGGATCTCCGCCGCCGACCTGGTGACGCTCGCCGGCGATCTCGGCATTCCTCCCGCCCAGGCCCGCACGGGCATCACCCGCCTCAAGCAGAAGGGCCTGCTGCTCGCCGAGCGCTCCGACGGCATCGGCTACCGCCTGAACGCTGCCGCCATCGGGATGCTGGAACGCGGAGACCGCCGCATCTTCGCGATGCGGGAGATGACGGATGCCGACCCCTGGTGTCTCGTCTCGTTCTCGATCCCGGAGAGCGCGCGCAGCATCCGCCACCAGCTGCGCCGACGTCTGCAGTGGATCGGGGCCGGCGTCGTCTCGCCCGCGCTGTGGATCTGCCCCGGTCACCTGCAGGACGAGGTGCTCGAGATCCTCGACGAACTCGACGCGCGGCGCTGGGTGACCGTGTTCCAGGCATCGGCACCGGTGCCGCCGGTGCCGATGGTCGAGGCCGCCGCCGGATGGTGGGACCTCGAGGCGCTACGGGCCGAGCATCTCGCGTTCCAAGACTCGCTCGCCACTCTCCCGTCCGAGCCGTTCGCGGCCTACGTGCACCTCATCGACAGCTGGCGCGTGCTGCCGTACACGGATCCGGGCCTGCCGCCGTCGATGCTGCCGGACGACTGGCCGGGGCGACGCAGCTTCGACGAGTTCGCGCGGCTGTCTGCCGCGCTGGCCGAGCCGGCGTGGCAGCATGTGCGGGCGGTCGTCCGGTCCCGCTGAGCCGCGCACTGCGGAGGAGATCTGCGCTTCGGAGGGCCGATCCCGCGGATCCCCTCCTCCGCACTGCAGATCCCCTCCCGAGCGCAACACGTGCGGGCGCTCACCCCGCCGGCGGCGCCGTCGTCGCCCTGACCACGAGCCGGGTGGGCAGGGTCACGTGCATCTCGTCGATCTCGCGCCCCTCGAGCAGGGTGAACACCATGTCGGCCGCCACGGCGCCGAGCCGCCGCATCGGCTGCTGGATCGTGGTCAGCGGAAGCGCGCGCCGCGAGGCCTCCGGCACGTCGTCGAAGCCGATGACCGAGAGGTCCTCGGGCACGCGCAGACCCATGTCCTGCGCGACCTCGATCACGGCGATCGCGGAGAGGTCGTTCGCGGCGAACACCGCGGTCGGGCGCGAGCGTCCGCCCAGCATCAGCCGCGCCGAGTCGCGCGTGGTCTCGAGCTCGTAGCGGCCGACCCCGACCATCGCCGGATCGAGCGGGATGCCGGCATCCGACAGCGCACGGCGATAGCCGGCGTCGCGAAGACCGGCCGAGCGCAGATCGGGACGACCCGCCAGGAAGCCGATCCGGCGGTGACCGAGTTCGATGAGGTGCCGGGTCGCGGTGAGAGCGCCGCCGAAGCTGTCGGACTCGACCGTCGGCAGATCGGCGCGCCCCGTGTGCGGGTCGATCGCGACCACCGGAATCTCGGTGGCAGCGTTCACGACCGTGGGGGTGACCATGATCGCGGCATCGATCAGCGTGCCGGAGAGGCGGCTCAGCGAGCGGCGCTCCCATCCGTCACCGGCACCGTGATGCGACCCGCTGTACGCCAGGAGGTCGAAGGCCGTGTCATGCACCGCCGAGCCGACGCCCTTGAGGATCTCGGCGCTGAACGGCTCGAAGTCCGCCAACAGCACCCCGATGACTCCCGTGCGCCGCGCCCGCATGCTGCTCGCGACGAGGCTCGATTCGTAGCCGAGCTCTCGCACGGAGTCGAGCACGCGCTGCACCGTGGCATCCGCGATCCCGTAGCGGCCGTTGACGGCCTTCGAGACGGTCGACACCGACACTCCCGCCGCTTTCGCGACGTCGTGGATGGTCGTCCGCCCGCTCATGTCTGGTCAGCGTAGTCCCCCGTTCCGCGCGATGGAAACTGTTTTCGAAAACGTTTGACGAGCGTCGCCCCCGGCAGAAGACTCATCCCACCGCGGCCCTCACCCGAGCCGCCGGGGCGCCCGCAGAGACGCGGCGCGCAACTCGATGAGGAGAACGATCACATGAACAGCAGAAGGCTCCCCCTCGCCTCCGCGGCGGTCCTCGCCGTCGGAGCGCTCGCACTCTCCGGCTGTACGGCAGGCGATGCCGGCAGCGGGTCCGGCGGCGACGACAGCAGCATGACCCTCTGGCACAACTCCACCACCGGTCCCGGCGTCGAGTTCTGGGAGGCGACGGTCGCCGACTTCGAGAAGGAGAACCCCGGCGTCACGATCGAGATCCAGTCGATCCAGAACGAAGACCTCGACGGCAAGCTGCAGACCGCACTGAACTCCGGCGACGCCCCCGACATCTTCCTGCAGCGCGGCGGCGGCAAGATGGCGGCCATGGTCAAGGCGGGTCAGCTCAAGGACCTCACCGACGCGATCGAGGGACCCGCGGCCGAAGAGATTCCGGATGCCGCCTACTCGGCCAACAGCCTCGACGACAAGATCTACGCCATGCCGGTCGCCGTGCTGCCCGGCGGCCTCTTCTACAGCCAGGACCTGTTCGATCAGGCGGGCATCACCGAGACGCCGACCACGATCGACGAGCTCGAGACCGCGACCGAGGCGCTCAAGGCCGCCGGCGTCGAGCCGGTCGCCCTCGGCGCGAAGGACGCCTGGCCCGCCGCGCACTGGTACTACTGGTTCGCGCTGCGCGAATGCAGCTCCGACACCCTCGCTCAGGCCGCCGACGAGATGAACTTCGACGACGAGTGCTGGGTGCGCGCCGGTGAGGACCTGCAGGAATTCGCGGCGACCGAGCCGTTCAACAGCGGCTTCCTGACCACGACGGCGCAGCAGGGCGCGGCCAGCTCCGCCGGCCTCGTCGCCAACCACCAGGCCGGCATGGAACTCATGGGCGCCTGGAACCCCGGTGTGATCGGATCGCTGACGCCCGACCAGAAGCCGCTCGCGGATCTCTCCTGGTTCCCGTTCCCGGAGGTCGAGGGCGGCGAAGGCGAACCCGGTTCCATGATGGGCGGCGTCGACGGCTACTCGTGCTCGGTCGATGCTCCGGACGCGTGCGTCGACTTCCTGAACCACCTCGGCACCAGCGACGTGCAGACCGCGTACTACAAGGCGTTCAACGCCCCGCCGGTCAATACCGTCGCCCAGGAGGCCGTCACCGAGCCGTACCTGCAGACGATCCTCGAGGCCTACAACGCGGCCCCGTACGCGTCGCAGTGGCTCGACACGGTCTACGGCCAGAACGTCGGCAACGCGCTGAACGTGGCGGTCGTCACGATGCTCGCAGGTCAGGGGACGCCGGACGACATCGTCAAGGCTGTCAAGGATGCTGCAGCGAAGGCGTAAGGCGCTCGCCCGGCTGGAAGTGATCCTTCTGGCCGGGCCCGCCCTGCTCGTCTTCCTCGCCTTCGTCATCTTCCCCGTGCTGATGGCCGCGTACTACGGCTTCTTCAGCTGGCAGGGATACGGTCCGCCGACGGATTTCGTCGGCCTCAAGAACTACCTCACGATCCTGCAGGATCCGCTGTTCCACGATGCGCTGGCGCACAACGGGGTCATCCTCGTCATGTCGCTGGTGCTGCAGGGCCCGGTCGCGATCCTGCTCGCCCTGCTGCTGAACCGGCGGATGCGGGGACAGTCGCTGATCCGCGTGCTGATCTTCGTGCCCTATGTGATCTCGGAGGTCGTGGTCGGCACCGGCTGGAGCCTGATGCTCCAGACCAGCGGCGCCTTCAACGCCTTCCTCGAGAACATCGGGCTCGGCTTCCTGGCCGCCGACTGGCTCTCCGACCCCAGCATCGCGATCTGGACCCTGATGGCCATCATCACGTGGAAGTACGTCGGCTTCGCCGTCATCCTCTTCCTCGCCGGCCTCCAGGGCATCCCCGAGGAGCTGCACGAGGCAGCGGCGATCGACGGTGCGTCGTACTGGCAGATCCAATGGCAGATCACCCTGCCGCTGCTGGCTCCGACGCTGCGCATCTGGGCGTTCCTGTCGATCATCGGCTCGCTGCAGCTGTTCGACCTCGTCTACATCATCTGGGGGCAGTACATCGCCTCCACCGCCGGCACCTCGACCATGGCGACCTACATGGTGTCCGAGGGCCGCAACGCCGGGAACTTCGGATACGGGAACGCGGTCGCCGTGGTCCTGTTCCTGATCTCTCTCGTCGTGGCGCTGATCTACCAGCGTGCCGTGCTCAAGCGCGACACCGACGGTGCGCTCACCGGCGCCGGAAGGAAGAAGGGCAAGCGATGACCGCCACCGCCACAACCGCCACTGCCGCACTCATCACCCCGCGGACCGGTCGCGGCCGCGCGGCGCGTGCACGACTGCCCTGGGCGAGCCCCCCGGTCTACTTCGTGGCCCTGATCGTCGTCGCGCTCATGCTCGCGCCGATCCTGTACATCATCATCGGCGGCTTCCGCACGAACGCGCAGATCACGACCGACCCGGCCGGGCTGCCGCAGCCGTGGATCCTGTCGAACTACCTCGACGTGCTCACCGGCGGCATCTTCTGGCGGCAGGTGCTGAACTCGCTGATCGTCGCACTGGCGACCACCATCGGGGTCGTCGCGCTCGGCCTGATGGCGGCGTACGTGCTGGCCCGCTACCGGTTCGCCGGACGCGGCGTGCTCTACGCGTTCTTCGCCGCGGGGCTGATGTTCCCGCTGACCGTCGCGATCACCCCGCTCTACATCGTGGTGCGCAACCTCGGCCTGATGAACTCGCTCGGCGGCGTCATCCTGCCGCAGATCGCGTTCGCCCTGCCGACGACCATCATCATCCTGGTGCCGTTCCTCCGGGCGATCCCGGACGAGATCCAGGAGGCCGCGTTCATCGACGGATGCAGCCGCCTCGGCTTCTTCTGGCGGATGGTGCTGCCGCTCTCGCTCCCCGGAGTGATCACGACCGGCATCCTCGCGTTCATCGGCAGCTGGAACGGCTACCTGCTGCCGCTGTTCATCCTCAACGACGCGGCGGCGTTCACCCTCCCGCTCGGGGTGCAGTCCTTCGCCTCGCAGTACTCCGTCGACACCGCGAAGGTGCTGGCGTTCACCTCGCTGTCGATGATCCCCGCGCTCATCTTCTTCAGCCTGTTCGAACGGCGCATCGTCGGCGGCCTCACCGGGGCGGTCAAGGGATGACCGGCTTGCGCGCGAACTCGATGGAACTTCTGCGGCCGATGGCAACTTCTGCGGCCCGAGCGGGCGACGCAGGCCGCAGAAGTTCGCCGTGGCCGCAGAAGGTGGAACAGAGAAACCGATGAAAGAGAACTCCGTGCTTCAGCAGACCCCGCTCCCCCGTCTCTCGCATCGTGTCGAGGCCCTGCTCGCGCAGATGACGCTCGAGGAGAAGCAGTCCCAGCTCGTCGGCTTCTGGGTCGATCAGGGCGACGAGGTCGTCGCTCCGCTCTCCGGCGAGAAGAAGAGCTCGACGCGGTATGAAGAGGCGAGCGCGCACGGCATCGGCCACCTCACGCGCGTCTACGGTACGCGCCCTGTCGACCCGATCGAGCGCGCCGAGTGGCTGTGGGCGGAGCAGGCGCGACTGCAGCGCGAGACCCGCCTCGGCATCCCGGCGATCGTGCACGAGGAGTGCCTGACCGGTCTCGCCGCGTGGAAGGCGGCCACGTTCCCGACGCCGCTCGCGTGGGGCGCATCCTTCGATCCTGCGCTCGTCGAAGAGGTCGGCGCCGCGATCGGCGAGTCGATGCGGGCACTCGGCATCCATCAGGGCCTCGCTCCCGTGCTCGACGTGATCCGCGATCCGCGCTGGGGGCGGGTCGACGAGTGCATCGCCGAGGACCCGCTGGTGGTCGGCACGATCGGCACCGCGTACGTGCGCGGCCTCCAGTCGACCGGGGTGCACGCCACGTTGAAGCACTTCGTGGGCTACTCCGCCTCGCGCGCCGGACGCAACCACGCCCCCGTGCACGCGGGACCGCGCGAGATCGAAGACGTGCTGCTGCCGCCGTTCCAGATGGCCGTGCAGGAGGGCGGCGCGCGCAGCGTGATGAACTCGTACACCGACATCGACGGCGTACCCGTCGGCGCCGATCCGCGATATCTCACCGGCGTGCTGCGCGAGCGCTGGGGTTTCGACGGCGTCGTCGTGTCGGACTACTTCGCCGTCGACTTCCTGCGCAGCATGCACCGGGTCGCCGCCGATTCCGCGGATGCCGCGCGCCTCGCGCTCACCGCGGGCATCGACGTCGAGCTGCCGTCCCCCGACGCCTACCTGACGCTCGCCGAGCAGGTGCGCGACGGCCGGCTGCCGGAGGCCGTGCTCGATCAGGCGGTCGCCCGTGTGCTGTCGCAGAAGGAGGAGCTCGGCCTTCTCGATGCGGACTTCTCGACGCCCCCGGCATCCGTCGATCTGGACTCGCCCGCGCATCGGGCGCTCGCGGGCCGGCTCGCCGAGGAATCGGTCGTGCTGCTGAGCAACGACGGCATCCTCCCGCTCGATCGCGCGTCCCGTCCGCGCATCGCCGTGATCGGCCCGAACGCCGACAGCGCCGAGGCTCTGATGGGCTGCTACTCCTTCGTCAACCACGTGCTCGCGCATCATCCGCAGGTGCCGGCCGGCATCGAGCTGCCGACGGTCGTCGACGCGCTGCGCGCCGAGTTCCCGGATGCCGTCATCACGCATGCCGTGGGGAGCGATGTGGAGAGCGAGAACCGCAGCGGCTTCGCATCGGCCGTTTCGGATGCCGAGGCCGCCGATGTGGCGATCGTCGTGGTCGGCGACCGCGCCGGCCTTTTCGGGCGCGGAACCGTAGGCGAGGGCAACGACGTCGAGTCGCTCGACCTTCCCGGCGTGCAGCGCGAGCTGGTCGAGGCCGTCGTCGCGACCGGCACTCCCGTGGTCCTGATCTCGATGACCGGTCGTCCGTACGCGCTCGACTGGGCACTTCCGCCGCGCACCGGCGCGGTCGGTGCGATCGTCGGACTCGGCGCGGTGAACTCCGCCGCTCCGTCGTCGGGCACGGCGGATGCCGCGGATGCCCCGCGCCCCGCGGCCGTGCTGCAGACCTTCTTCCCCGGCGAGGAGGGCGGCCCCGCGCTCGCCCGCCTGCTCAGCGGCCGGGTGTCCCCCTCGGGACGGCTCCCCGTGTCGCTGCCCCGCTCGGCCGGTGCGCAGCCTTACTCGTATCTGCATCCGGTGCTCGGCGGCAGGGCGGATGTGACGAGCGCCGACCCGACGCCCGCTCGACCGTTCGGTTTCGGGCTGGCCTACACGGCGTTCGCGCACGACGACCTCACGGTCGCAGCGACCGCGGCCGCGGACGAGGTGCTGCGAGTCTCGGTGCGGGTGCGCAACACCGGCGATCGGGACGGCGTCGACGTCGTCCAGCTCTACGCGCACGACGAAGTGGCGAGCGTCACCCGTCCCGTGGCTCAGTTGATCGGCTTCCAGCGTGTGGCCGTCGCCGCCGGAGCCGCCGAGCACGTGACCTTCGACGTTCCCGCCGATCGTCTCGCGTTCACCGGCACCGACGGCATCCGTCGGGTCGAGCCCGGCCGATTCCGCCTCTGGGTCGGCAGCGCCTGCGACGACGAGGAGACCGTCGCGACCTTCCAGATCGTTTAGCGCGGAGGCGGCACCCACCCACGGGCGCCTGAGCGGCAAGCACTGCGGAGGATATCTGCGCTTCGGAGGACGGAATCAGGAAATCCGACCCTCCGAAGCGCAGATCTCCTCCCGAGTGCGGCGACTCGTGCAGCGGTAGGTCGCGCGACCTACCCCGCGACCTCGCGGAGGAACCCGGTCACGTGCTCCTGCAGGCGCAGGATGCGCATCTCGCGCGCGAGCTCGCGGTCATACCCCTGGTAGGCCAGCGGCGGCAGCCTCCGCACGGTCTTCGAGCAGCCCAAGTCCGCACAGGCGAGGTTGCCGACCGAGTCGCCCTTACGACCGGCGGGACCGGCCTTGCGGGCCACGAAGAGTTGCACGTCGTTGCGGAGAGTGACGTCCTCGCACCAGGAGCACTGTGCTCGCGCGAGGACGCGCTGCTCGGCCCGCTGCAGGACGACGCCGACCGGTTCGTCGTCGACCCAGGCGACGACATACGCGCGTCGGGGCAGCTTCGGATCGGTCCAACCGACATAGTCGAGCTTGTCGAAGTCGAGGTCCGCGAAGCCGGTGGGAAGGGTCACGTCGGAGACCTCTTTGCGAGAGGCGTTGATGAAGGAGGCGCGGATGCCGCGCTCGTCGATGGGACGCATGAGAGAAGTGCTTTCGGTGTGGTCGCCGCAAGGGGCGGATCGATCGGAGTGAGGATGCTCCCGGACTCGGATGCCGGGTACGACGCAGCTCCGGGGACGGGGTTCCGTCACCGGCTGGAAGTCAGCCTCTGTCCGCGGCGCTGAAGGCGCCCGCGGCTCCGTTCTGCCCTGCGAGGGCACTCATCGAAAACAGCACCCCGCGAGACTACACCCGTTTGTTTCACTCCGTGTCGGTGCGCCTACCGGCTCCGCGGAAGGCGACCTACGCTTTCCGGAACGCCCGAACCACGCCCGAACAACGCCCGAACTTCGAAGGAGACCACCGTGTCCACGCCACTGAACCGCCTTTCGCCCCTCCCGGTGCGTGAGCGTGCGGCGTGCATGTGCCAGCACGGTGACCGGTGCTCCTCGTTCGCACCGGGCCATGCCCTGCACCTGATCCAGGCGCGCATCGCGTCGGCGACACCGGCCGGATGGGTTGACGCCATCGTCGAGTCGGCGGATGCCGCGTCCGGGGTTCTTCTCGTGCGCAGCCTCGACGGCGCCGGGCACGCGCTGTGGAACGGCTCGGGCGCCGCGCTCGAAGCGCCCGTCGGCACGCCCGTCGCCCTGCACGAACGCTACGGCGTGCTCGCCGTCGGACGCACGCAGTTCAACGTCGCCGCGGCCTGAACCTCGAGGCGTTTCGTCTCGCGGAGACCCGCACTGAGCGAGCGCAGCGAGTCGAAGTGTCGCTCAACGACCGGGAGTGCGGGTCAGACGCTCGCCATCATCATGTTCTTCATGTCCATGCAGGCGTCCATGCACGCCTGGCAGGCCTGAGCGCACATCCGGCAGACCTCGCTGTGCTCGGCGTGGCGCATGCATTCGTCCATGCACAGCTGGCACATCGCGATACAGGCGTTGAGCATAGACATCAGTGAGGCCGGGTTCATGCCCTGCATCCGCATCATCGAACGCATCATGGTGTTGCACATGTCAGCACAATTCATGCACGCCGGGGCGCAGTCCATCAGCTGAGTCGAGCACACGGTGCACGCCTGCTCGCAGGCCGCGCACGCATCCATGCACGCCTGCATGAGAGACATGTCCATCATCGCCATGTCGTCGGTCATCGACTCCATGTTCTTGGACATGGCGCCCATCATCATCGAATCCATCGCACACCGCTTCCTTCATCGAGGTCCGCGGGCAGGGCACCCGCCTGGCGCCAGGCTAGTCCTTCGACCGGCTCACGTCGACGGGGTGTCGTCGCTGACACGGCATCCGGCGAAAGTCAATCCCTTGGCTGTCTCGCCGGGGATTTGCGAGGGTGTGAGTGCAATCGATCCGTCTAGGAGAGGAGCACGACATGAGTGCTGCAGATGACATGAAGAACGCCGCGGAGAAGGCCGGAGGCAAGGTCAAGGAAGGCGTCGGCAAGGTCACCGACAACGAGCGACTCGAAGCCGAGGGCAAGGGCGACCAGGCCAAGGCGGACGTGAAGCAGGCCGGCGAGAACGTCAAGGACGCCGCCAAGAACGCGTTCGACAAGTGAGACCCGCCGGCGGGCGGGCCTCACTTGCTGAGGTCAAGCCCGTCGGCTCCCACTGATCGCGCGGATCAGCCAAGCGATCACGGCGATGGCCAGCAGGACCAGTCCTACCCAGAGCAGGAACTGAAGCGACTGCACGAGTCCGCCGGTGATCGCGAGGATCACAGCGACGACGATGACGATGATCAGCAGAATGTTCATCAGATTTCCTTTCGCCGGGGCACAGTGCGCCCGTCTACAGCGAACAAACGTAGCCACGTACGGCTCTCCCCGGCAGGGGGTTGACTCAGGTACCTCTCAGGTGCCATGACTCAGGGATTTCTCAGGTTCCGTCGGGAGGAGACACGGATCATGCCAGGACCACGCAACAATACCCTCAAGGATCCGAAGCTCTACGAGGAGCTTCGCGACGACGGAGCATCCAAGGAGAAGGCGGCGCGCATCTCCAATGCCGCGGCTCGCGACGGACGCAAGGCGGTCGGTCGACGCGGTGGAGAATCCGGCGACTACGACGACTGGACCGTCCCTGAGCTGAAGAAGCGCGCCAAGGAGATCGGGATCACCGGCTACAGCAAGAAGCGGAAGTCCGACCTCATCTCCGCTCTCCGGAACCACTGAGCGCTTGATGGCGCGTTTCGGCATCGAAGAGGAGTTCCTCCTTCTCGACGAAGAGGCCCTCGTGCCGATCGGCATGGCCGACGGCACACGTGAGCGCTTCACCCGGCTCCGCACCGGCGGCACGGTCACCGCCGAGTATCTGACCTCCCAGCTGGAGACGGCGACCGAACCCGTGCTCAGCCGGGAGGATGCCGAGACCCAGGTTCGCCACCTCCGCGCTCTCGTGGGATGGCACGCGAAGGAGCAGCAGGCGATCGCCGCCGCCACCGGCCATCCGTTCGCGACCACGCGCTCCTCGGTCATCTCACCCTCGCCGCACTACGACGATGTCGCGCGCCGCCTGGGTCATCTCAGCCGCGACCACGAGGTCGACGGGTTGCACGTGCACGTGGAGGTGACCGACGAGGAGGAGCGCGTGCGCGTGCTCAACCGCCTGCGCGGCTGGCTCCCCGCGCTGCTCGCGATCAGCGGGAACAGCCCGTTCGCGAACGGCCTCGACACGAGTTTCGCCAGCTGGCGCAGCATCCTGATCCGCCGGCTTCCGTCTTCGTGGTGCCCTCCGCACTTCGACGATCTCGACGACTACCGCGCCGAATCCCGGATGCTGCTCGATCTCGATGCGATCGGCGAGACCTCGTCGCTCTCCTGGGCGGTGCGGCTGTCGGAGCGCTTCCCCACCGTCGAGGTGCGGGTCTTCGACGCGCAGCTGGACCCCGAGGATTCCGTCTTCGCCGCGCTGTTCTGCCGCGCGCTCGCGGCCGCTGACGACCGTTCGCTCCGCCACGACCGCACCGACGCGATCGACGCCTCGCTCTGGAACGCCGCGCGATGGGGGATGGATGCGCGCATCCTGGATCCCACGACCGGCGAGGCCTCCGATGCCTGGACGGTCGTCGAACGGATGCAGGAGGCAGCCGCACCCGCTCTCCAGGAATTCGGTGACGTCGACTACGTGACGGATCGCCTCGCACGGCTGCGCGCCGAGGGCACCGGGGCGACCAGGCAGCGCCGCGCCTTCGAACACGACGGGACGCCAGGGCTCGCCGCGCTCCTGCGCGCCGGAACCCCTACGCCGATCCCGGGTGGGGAATCGTCGCCTACGACGTGACCCGCTCCGGCCCCGGTGTCCGCCGCCGGGAGTAGTCTCGGCCTGTGGCATCCTTCGCCCCCTCCCAGCGACTCGTGATCTCGATCGCGGTGCTCGCCTCCTTCGTCACCTTCCTCGACGGCACCGTCGTCAACGTCGCCCTTCCGGCGATCAGTCGTGAGATCGGCGGCGGCATCACGACCCAGCAGTGGGTGGTCGACGCCTACCTCATCACGCTGAGCGCGCTGATCCTGCTGGCCGGGTCGGTGTCGGATGCCTACGGCCGCGTGCTCGTGATGCGCATCGGCCTCATCGCCTTCGGCGTGGCATCCATCGCGGTCGCGGCAGCCTGCGACCCGCTGACTCTGATCATCGCGCGTGCGGCGCAGGGCGCCGCCGGGGCACTCCTCGTGCCGAGTTCTCTGGCGCTGATCACGGCCACCATGCGCGCCGACGTGCAGGCCAGGGCGATCGGCGTGTGGACGGCCTTCACCACCGGCGCGATGCTCGTCGGACCCCTGCTCGGCGGATTGTTCGTCGACTTCCTGTCGTGGCGCCTGGTGTTCCTCATCAACGTCGTGCCCATCGCGATCACGCTCCTGCTGCTCGCCCGCCTGCATCTGCCCGAGCACGAGCGCACCGTGAAGGTCGACTGGTGGAGCGGGGCGCTGTGCGCCGTCGGTCTCGGAGCCGTGGTGTTCGCGCTGATCGAGCAGCCCAACCTCGGCTGGCAGTCCCCGGCGATCTGGCTTCCCGCCGTGATCGGCGCTGCCCTCTTCGGGCTGTTCCTCTGGCGGCAGCGTACGTCCGAGGCACCGCTCATGCCGCTGTGGCTGTTCCGCGTGCGCGACTTCGGGTGGGGCAACCTCGCGACGCTGTTCGTGTACGCCGCGCTGTCGCTGAACGGCTTCGTGGTCGGCGTCTACCTGCAGCAGGGCGCGGGACTCAGCGCCACGGCAGCAGGGCTCGCGAGCCTGCCCATGACGATCCTGATGATCCTGCTCAGTTCGCGCGCCGGAGCCTGGGCCGGACGCTGGGGTCCGCGCATCTTCATGACGGTCGGGCCGATCATCATGGCGGTCGGCGCGCTGCTGCTGCTCACGGTCGGTGCGGACTTCGACTACTGGTGGCAGGTGCTTCCGGCCATGATCGTGATGGGTCTCGGCCTGTCCCTCACGGTCGCGCCACTGACCGCGGCGATTCTCGGCGCCATCGACGAGAAGCATTCCGGCATCGCCTCGGCCGTGAACAACGCGGTGTCACGCGTCGCCGGTCTGCTCGTCGTCGCGATGCTGTCGACGATCGTCGGCGGGGCGCTCGACCTCGGCGGGTTCCACAACGCCGCCTGGGTCACCGCCGCGCTGCTCGTGCTCGGTGGAGTGGTGTCGTGGATCGGCATCCGGCGGAACCCGGCCGAAGCGGCGCCCGCCGAAGCCGCGGCATCCGATCACGGTCCCCGCTGATACCCGGAGCGACGGAAGGGGCTCGCGCGATGCGCGAGCCCCTTCTGCGTCAGATGCGCCGTCTACTCAGGTGACGGGGCTGAGCGACTTCGCGACGTGCGTGTGCACGGCCTTCAGCCACGAGACGAGGAACTCGACGGTCGAGTCGTCGGTGACCTCGCCGTCTTCGGTGAAGAGTCCGTCGCGCATGTGGATGTACGCCTCGGGCTGCGACAGCTCGGGCGAGGCGAGGAACGACAGGATCGAACGGAGCTGCTGCTGGGCGACGGCCGTGCCGATCGGGCCGATCGAACCACCGATGACCGCAGACGGCTTGCCGGCGAAGCTGTTGTCTCCCCACGGGCGGCTCGCGGTGTCGAGCGCGTTCTTCAGCACGCCGGGCAGGGAGCGGTTGTACTCGGGCGTGACGAGGATGATCGCGTCGGATGCCTCGATCCTCTGCTTGAACTCGGCTGCCTCGGCGGGGATCGCGTTGTCATGATCGGCCGAGTAGAAGGGCAGGTCCGCGATCGGGATCTCGGTGAGCTGCAGGTCGGCCTGCGGGGCGAGCTTCACCAGCGCGCGGGCGAGCCGGCGGTTGATCGAGTTCGAGGAGATGCTGCCGACGAGGAAGCCGACGTTATAAGTGGTCATACCGATGAGGTCCTTTCCAAGGTCCATGCAATTGCATATGAGTGGAACGAAGGGCGCCGCCGGTGAATTCCCGAAACGCCGATATGTTGCTGAGGTGCCCCTACGCCCTCCCAC
>NZ_JXRU01000033.1 GCF_000967865.1 Microbacterium sp. SA39 | reverse complement strand
ATGGGCGGGGGTGGGACGGTGACACCATCGCACGGCTGTTGACTGGAGCGAGGAGCAGTCGCCCCACGCATTACTCAGTGACGTCGGTCACGGCTGGCTACAGCTACTAGGTTGGCTCGACTCAGCTGCGTCGCTGAGGTAGAGGGTCTACTTGCAGCATCCCTTTCGCCCGTACGTCCGCTGGGCGTGACATAGTTCCATCAACCGAAGAACGCCGACCGTGGATGGGTACCGCAATGAAGCTGGAACGCCTCGAGACTCGCTTTTTTAAGTCGTTCAACTTTGACTATGAACGAAAGTGGAAAGAAGGTACCGAACCCGCTGCTTGGGAAGACACGGCGGACGGGTGGTTCCCGTTTGTTCGGGTCAAGATTGATCCCACGATCACTGCGATTGTAGGCGCGAACGAAGCTGGCAAGACCCAGCTGCTTGACGCTCTGGAGATTGCCCTCACCGGGAATGGCATCGACGAGGGAGACTTTTGTCGCTACAGCACGTTCTACTCGGTCGAGAAAGGTCGAGTTCGCGCCCCAGAGTTTGGGGTCGGTCTCCAAGTCGAGGATGAGAACGAGCTGGCCGTTCTTCAGGCCATCGCTCCTCAATCCGTGGTCGGGCAAAGGTTCACGCTCTACCGACCGGGCCACGAGCCCGCGTTCCTCCTCCTGCACGGCCACAGCACAATCGTCGAGATCGCTGCCGCGCAGCTAGCTGCGCTCGAGGCGGTCCTTCCACCAGTCTTCAGGCTGAGGACAAACCTGGGGATGCCCGACTCGTTATCGATCGACGCTCTAGCAGACGGATTTCAACAACCCTTTGACTCCCGAAGGCGGCGTTCGGCACTGTTTGGGGCAATTCGGGGCGGTGCGTGGGCAGCGGCAGCCGATTTTGGGGCGCACCTGTTCCCGGTTTGGCAGGGATACCTTTCGGCGCCCGACACAGAAGCAGAGAAGCGGCGGCGCGAAGAGTTTGAGTTGGGACGGAAGCTGCTAGTCGAGATCGCCGGCATTGATCCGGCATCGTTCGGCCGGTTGCGTACAGCCATCGCCAACGAAGAGGAAGGCGAAATCGAGGGTCTGGTGCGGGCGATGAACATCGCGATCGCGGACAACCTCAACTTCAAGAGATGGTGGTCACAGGACAACGACTTTGAACTCGAAGTCAAGGCACGTGAGCACGAACTAGCTCTAGTTATCAAGGACCGGACGCGCGCGTCGTACTCATTCGATGAGCGCAGCCAAGGCTTGCGGTTCTTTCTGAGTTACTTCGTTCAGTTGACGGCCCATAGGCGCGAAGTGACTGGCGCAGAGGTCATGCTGCTAGACGAACCCGACGCGTATCTTTCGAGCCGAGGTCAACAAGACCTCCTCCGCGTCATCGCTGATTACGCGCTCCCCGACGACGGATCGCACAAACATCAGGTTGTCTATGTGACGCACTCCCCGTTCCTGATCGACAGAAACGCGGGTCAACGGCTTCGAGTTCTCGACAAAGGAGCAGAGGACGAGGGCACTCGAGTCGTGAAGGATGCAACACAGAATCACTATGAGCCCCTGCGCACCTCACTCGGGTCGACGGTTGCTGAGACCGCCTTCATTGGAGGCTCCAACTTGTTCGTCGAGGGTCTCGCGGACCAGGTGATGCTCGCAGGTGCATCCGCTCATTTTCGTAGAACGTACGATGACCATGACTACCTCGACCTGAACGAAGTCACGATCGTGCCAAGTGGATCGGCAGAGTCCATTCCGTACATGGTGTTCCTGGCTCGCGGCCGTGATCAAATAAAGCCCGCCTGCGTGGCGCTGTTCGATGGTGATAAGGCGGGCAAGGACGCGGCCGCTAACATGCGGGAGCGCCTTATCCATCGCCGAGCAGTCATCCCAGGGGACTGCATCTTTGAGTTCGACGTCTGGGCAGCCTCGCAGAGCATCTCGGTACACGCGGATATCGTTATTCGTGAGATCGAGGATCTAGTGCATCCCGCCTTCGCGACCTCGGCCGCGCATGCCCATGCGCAGCTCATCGAGGGCATCGATGAGCTCGCGGCTGCCGCTCTTACTGAGGCCTCGGTGGTCGCCGCGGTGTCTGCGAAGAAGGGGTCGCTTTGGGATGGACTCAGTGCTGCGTACGGGAAGGCGTACGACGGGGCGCATATGGAGAAAGTTGGCTTCGCGCGAGCAGTCGTCGAGCTTCTCGAATCGAGTGTGGTCTCTGGGGTTCGCTTAGCAGGCCAGGACGAGACCGAGCGTGCCATGCGAACTCTAGTTGCTGACTTGTCGGACCGACTCGCCTCAGCGAGCGCAGAAGAAACGCAACGACGAGGTGATCGTCGGCTCGCCGGCAAGATCCGCGAATTCGAGCGAGACTATCGCGATTCGATACCGAAGCGCCGGGCGCGAAGTCTGTTGCGCGAAATTGACCTGGTTCTAGATGCTTCCGCGGAAGCGGATCATGTTCGCGTTGAACTCGGAACGATACGCCGGGACTTCGACCTCGACCAGCGAATCTCCGATCCAGTGCCTGACTTCGACAGCTTCAAAGCGCGAATTGTTGGCCTATCGCTGGGTCAGCGCTATCGAGACCAGGGGTTTGCCACTGCCGCTGTATCTGAGAGGGATGGCCTCGACGAGTAACGCTGCATGCCTGAGGTCGGATCGGCTCGCTGGCGAGTCCGTGCGTGCGCTCGTCGCCGATCAACTCGATTCGTAGCGTGCCTTAGCGACCCGCGACTCCGGTGCTCCCGTCCGCCCCTCCGCAAACCGCGCCTGCGCCCGATCCTGCCGCTTCACCACCTCGACCATCTCCGTCGCCTTCGGCAACCCCATCGGCTTGGTCGACACGTACACGCTCTCGGCGCGGTCGACGAGGAAGGTCTCGTGCCAGATGCCGACAGCTCCCGGAGCCTTGCGCGCCATCTTGTTGAAGCGGGTCCAGGCGGAGCGGTGCTCCTGTGACGGGCTGGACGCGTAGGCGTAGAGCTTGTCGACCGATGACCAGTACTGCACGACGTAGGGTCCGCCGGCGCCGAACAGCAGGTGGTAGCCGAGCATGCCCGAGTCAGGATCCGTGGAGAGTTCGCGCAGCATCGGCGGCATGACGAAGAAGGTCGGCATCCAGAGGTCGGGGCGCCACCAGCGGTTGATCTGCATCCCGATGTGGAACACGACGAGCTCACCCTCGTGGCGGTGGGTCATGCGGCCCGTGATGATCTTCGACATGATGACTCCTCTTGGTTGGATAGCTGCACTATCCATAATGGATAGCGCTACTATCGAAGTCAAGAGATGGCCATGAGAATTTCCGAACTGTCAGCCCAGACGGGCGTGACCGTGCCGACGATCAAGTACTACCTGCGCGAGGGGCTGCTGCCCGAGGGTGAGCGCAGCGCGCCGACCCAGGCCGCGTACGGCGAGAAGCACGTGGAGCGGCTGCGGGTGATCCGGGCACTGCTCGATGCAGGGGTGAGCATCGCCGAGACGCGGCGGGTGCTGGCGGCGCTGGATGATCCGCCGGAGAGTCCGCACCTGCGGCTGGGCGCGGCGCACGCGGCGATCACTCCGCCGGTGGATGAAGCGCTGGATCTGACGGAGGCGGAGCGGCTCGTCGAAGGCCTCGGGTGGAAGCCGGGGATGTGCGATCCCGCGGTGCTGACCGCGGTGGCGCGGGCGCTGCAGGGGCTGGAGCAGGCGGGGTTCGCCGTGCCGGAAGCTGCGATGGCTGAGTATCTCGTGAGCATGCGACGGATCGCGGATGCCGAGATCACCGGGGTGCCGACGGAGTCCGCGGAGGCTGCGGTGCGGTACGTGGTGTTGGGGTCGGTGCTGGTGGAGCCGTTGTTGCTGACCTTGCGGCGGGTGGCGCAGCAGGTTAGCTCGGGGGAGAGGTTCGGAGGGACCGACTGATGGCGCGTTCATCAGGGATTGCGGCGTATCAGGCCGACGCACTGTGGTCGTCGAGGGGCGGCGTGCTTACCTCGGCCGCGATCGTCGCAGCCACGTCCTCAGGCGACTCATGCTCCCAGAACCGCAGCACTTTCCAACCCGCAAGCTGTAGACGTGCATCCGTCTCGCGATCGCGCTCGACATTCCGCTGAAGTTTGGGAAGCCAGTAGTCGCTGTTGCGTTTCGGGTAGGTGGCATGAATCGGGCAGCCGTGCCAGAAGCAGCCATCGATATAGATGGCGACACGGGCGCGAGTGAACACGATATCGGCGCGGGACCGACCGCCAATCGGCGCGAAGTCCACCCGGTACCGGAGACCAGCTGCATGAATCAACCGTCGGACGGCCAACTCCGGCTTGGTGTCGCGGCGTCGATTTCCGCGCATCGAACGTCGCGACCCCTCGGTGCTCGCCCACGACATGAGAGCAGCTTATGTCGTGCTAATTCAACCGAGCACCAACGATCAGCTCCATATCGCCTAGTCGTCAGGATGGCGAGTCGAGGAGATACAGGTGCCCTTCGTTCAACAGCGACGCATAGCGCTGGCGCACGCTCGAGGCAAAATCCGGGTCGCGGATGATCACGCCCGCCTCGAGGTTCTTCTCGTGGGCAGCTTCAGAGAGATTCGCACTGGTGATGAAGGCCGTGCTGGAGTCGACGACGACCACCTTGGAGTGCTGAACACCACCGAGGGGGCCGGGCTTGAAGCCGAGGAAGCGCGCGCCGTGCAGCTTCTCCTGCATCCATGCGGCGGTCTTCCCGTCGTTCAAGTTCGCATCGAGAAGTACAGTCGTCTTCACCCCGCGCGCCACGGCTCGCCACAGGGATTGCACATACGCCGAGTTCGATGATGCGGAGTACGTTGATGCGAAGACGTCCTCAGTGGCCTCATCGATGAGGTGCGCGATGGCGGCAGTCGTGTGGTCGCCGTCGCCCGCAAAGGTCGGCCCGCTCCAGACTGCACGCAGGTCCTTCCCGTTCGCCTTCGTCGCAGCAGAGAAGCCACGTAGCACCGCCGCCAGATTGGCGGAGCCGAGCATATCGAACGACTCGGCGAGGAGATCCCGGATCGCAACGTCCGAAACCTTAATCGATGCCTTCGCGAGGCTTCCATCGATTTCGAGGCTGGAGGCGAGCTTGAGCGCTAGTGAGGGCGAGACGGCCCTTGCCAGCGCTTCAATCGCATCAGCCACGCGTCAGTTCCAGCTCTCGTAATCGATGTCGGCGAGCAGCGGGGCGAGTCCCTGCGAACCGGCACTCAGGTCGAGCACGAACCGTCGATCGAGGAATCGATTCGCCCGCTCGCAGGAGGTCTCCGATACGAAGGCGCAGAAGTGGCAGGCGGCTCCGTGTAGGAAGTCCTCCTGGTCGCGCGGCACGCGGTGGGCGCAGATCGGGTCGGACGAGCATCGGCGAGCGCGGTGCAGAGCTTCGTGCATCACCGACTCGAGCCGCTCCGTGCGTGCCAGGTCGACGAGCCCGCCGAGTGTGCCCTCGCTGTCGGGCGAGGTCGTCGTGATCAGGATGCCGGCCGCTGGTGCTCTGCCGTCGGCCTCTCGCCACCCATAGATCCGCTCAGTCAGCGATGCCGACCCGTACCCGCTCGACATCGCCATCTCGCGGATCAACAGGTGCGACAGGGTATGCAGCGCCCAGTAGCGGGGCGGAAGCATCCGCGCGTCGGCGTCGAGTTCGGCGGCGGTGCGGCTCTGACGCCGAGCGAGGTTCCGTTCATGCGCAGCGACGTGAGCATCCCAGACTTCGCTCTCGAGGACGCTCGACTCCCATGAGGAGACGACCTTCTCTTCGAAACGGAGGAAGACGCCTTCACCACGGTCCTCGGTGGCCGGCACCCAGGTCGGCTTGCCGTACAACGATATGGGTGCGACCCGGCCGGGCTCATCGCCAACACGGTCGAGCGCATCGATTCGAGTGAATCCGATGAACGCGTTCGCTTTCCGGATGCGGTCGATGGCGATCACTTCGCGCAGAGGAGCTGCGATGGAAGGTGCAATCTCAACCGGATGGACCTTGAACCCGTTCCTCCGGTCCTCGGCGAGGAACTCGTCGGGGTGCGTCAGCGTCTCCCATTCGGGCACCAAGAGGTGGTTGGGGTCGTAGACGGTAGACACCTGCGATGCCGGGATGAGTGGAGGAAGATCGCCCTTCGCGACCTGAACAGCGTGCCAGAGGTCTTCGTCGGAAATGCCGGCGAACTTCCCGGTCATGCTCTCAGGTGCGAACTCGCGCCACGAGCTCACCGCTGCGAGCGAGGTCAGCTTCATCACCTGGGCCGGAGGCAGTCCCATGACCTCACCTACGGTGTCGGCGGGCTTCGGCTCCTTGCGTGATGGCAGCACGAGCACACTCACCGTTGCCGGAAACCATTGATTCGCCGCGCCGAGCAGCATCAACCGAACCTCGCCCTTGCAAGGATCGGTCGGCGAGGCGAATGAGGGCAGGTGCGGGTGCCGCCCGCGGCAGTTCGGCAGGGAGGTCTCGCCACCGGCGCGCGTCAGCTCAGCGATATTACGTGACGAGTCGCACTGCACGCATCTGATCGTCACCTGCGGGCCGAGGTTCGAGCGCCACTCCAGCATCCGCAACTGTGGATTCGGCACGCAGTCGGTGGGGTGCCCATCGGCGCCGTGCACCCAGTCGACGTACGGGAACTCGTCGAGATGACCGTTCGTGCAGGCGATCAAGTAGCGGGCCGGTACAGCGATGCGATCCCGGCCAGTGCCACCTTTGAATCGCCCCTTGCACCTCCGATGCAGGAAGCGCGCGAGGTCGGGCCGGTGCTTGCGAGTGTTCTCAAAGTCGAACACGCCCGCCGAAACCTGCGCGAGCAGATCGCATCCGGTACAGCGCAACCACTGTGGG
Source organism: Microbacterium sp. SA39 (assembly GCF_000967865.1). Taxonomy (GTDB): domain Bacteria; phylum Actinomycetota; class Actinomycetes; order Actinomycetales; family Microbacteriaceae; genus Microbacterium. The sequence goes on along the minus strand of NZ_JXRU01000033.1, from coordinate 226,032 downwards.
AAAATGCGGGTCGGGATGCCAATTGGTGCCGTCTCTCCACCGCCGAAAACCTCTGGCATCCACGGCGGCTGGCGAAGCTCGCCGACCTTCTCGAGCCCGGGCTGGGAACGCACGGCTTGAAGAAGTCGGGGCACAAGCACGAGCGTCGGTTCCCCGCCCATACGTGCATACGCTTTGTCCCACGCGTCGATGCCCTGTGGCATGACCGCGATATGTGGGAGGTCTACGGTCGCGCCGATGCCCGACGTGTAGAGCATCGCGTTCGGCCGGATGGATCCCACTCGCGCTCGGTTCTTCGTCTTCAGCTCCGAGTCGATGAACGGGTCCGCGACCTCACCGGGTAGGCCCGGTGCCATGTCAGGAATGACGGCTTCGGACGCAGCGGGCCCGGTGCTCCCGAGATCGGTCATTTGTCGCCCTTCCTCGGCGTGAACGTCCAATTCGGCGTCGCGGTCGAGGCCGGCTCCGTCAGCATGCCTGGGAACGGCGAGACGAGCAGATCGATTTCTGGCTGCACCTCGCGCATCGAGTTCGCGACCTGGAACAGCCGGTCGCCCTCTTCGCCGATTGTGTCCTCGGGGCTGACCAGCAGCGGCACGATGTGCTGCTTGGGCAACGACTTGCGCGCATACGTCAGCCCGCCGCCGTGCAGGTCGGACCGCTCGGTCCATTCGTCGAGTCGGAAGACGAGCTTGCTCTTCGTCAGCGCCGCCGCCGCGTCATCACTCGCCTGGGCGACGCGATCGACCAGCTTCTCGACAAGAGTGTCGACAGCCGCACGACGTTGAGTGATTCGCCCGGCGCCGGCAACTGCATCGGGCGACATCGAGACATCCGCCGTCGCGCCCGCGTCGATCACGCGGGCAACGGAGACGATGAGCCCGGTGAGTCCGCGTTCGAGCGATGCCTCGGAGAACGGCGTCACCGACAGCGCCTCGACGTTCGCGTAGAACGTGTCGTGATAGTGCTCGAACTGCTCGTAGTGCGCCATATCGCGCGGGCGCGATCGGTTGGCGAGGGTTACCACGAGCCCCGGCTTGCGAGCGTCGCGACCGACTCGGGAGGAGGCCTGGATGTACTCGGCTGTGTTCTTCGGTTGGCCGACGATGAGCATGAGTCCGAGACGCGGCACGTCGACACCGACTTGCAACATGGAGGTCGCGAGCACGACGTCGAACGGCAGCTCACGATCGGGCAGCTTCTCGCCGGCTTTGAGCTTCGAAGCGATCACCGCACGGCCCGCGGTGGAGTCGAGCGCGGCGTCGAACGGCGATGCGAGGTGCGTGAGCGTCTTGCTGATCTCCGACGACGAGATGCGCGAGGTGAGCTCGCCGATGCGCAGCGGGGTGCGTCGCCGCGGGTAGCCACTCGACTTGTCCGGGTTGCTGACACGTGTCGTGACGTCATCCTCGAGGTAGCGCCGCATGCCCGCGAGCTCGCGCGTTGCCGAGAAGTAGTCGACCACGGTGAGGTACGGCTCGGCTGCATCTCCGTGTGCGTCGAACAGGCGCTGCCCGGCGAGCAGCAGAATCTCGCTGAGGCGGATCTCTGCGAGCGTGAGCCGGGCGCCGTGCAGACAGACACCCAGGTACTTGCGCCCGGGCTCCTCGTCGAGCGGAACTTCTTTCGAGAAAAAGGTGTCGCTCACGCTGAGCACCTGAGGCGGGAAGACCTCGACATCGCGCGCGTAGAGCCGCTGCACCTGCTCGGCGGCCTTGCGCACGGTCGCGGTGGAGGCGATCACGAGTGGCTTGACCGCCTTCGCGGCATCCGCTTTCCCGAACTCCCAGCTCGACAGTACATCGACGGCGCCTTCGAAGAGGCCGACGGCGGTGCCGAGGGCACCGGTGATGAGGTGCAGCTCGTCCTGGATGATGAGGTCCGGCGGCCGGAGTCGACCGGTCGGCTGCACCTGCGTCGGCGGGTAGGTTCGGCCGTTCGCCTTGCTCGCGTTGTGGTGCTCGGCCCCGCAGACACTCGCATCGGTATCGGCGTGCTTGTACCCATGACGTGCACACTTCTTCGCCACGTATCCGAAGAGACTCGCCGCCTCGCCTTCGCGCGCGAGCCGGGCGAACTTGTCGACCGTCGCGAGCAGGAAGGTCGGTGGATTCCGGTAGATCTCATCGTCGACCGTGAGCACCGGGAGGCCCTCAACAGCCGAGCCGCCTGCACTGAACGGGCATCCGTTGCGCTTGTCGCCGCAATAAACCCGGATGCGTTTCGCGACGTCGTCGGCCTCGACGTCCGCCTTCGGATTGATCGGCGTTCCGCACCACGGGCAGTGGCTGAACTGCAGCACCGTGAGACCGAAGGCAGCGCCCTCGCTGTCGCGCACGCTCTTCACCTGGTCGGCTGCTTCGGCGTAGCGTTTCGGGCTCACGCTCGATCCGACCCAGAGCCCGATGCGGAACGGTACATCGCCCCAAGCGGTCGGGTCTTCGCGGCGCACCACCTCGGCGGCGCACATCAGCGTGGTCGCTCGCAGGAACTGCTGCGACGTGAGCAGTCGCAGCGTGTACCGCATGAGCACGGCAACGCCGTCGCCCCCGTCGAGCAGCCCGTCGGGTGTCTCCACTTTTCCCTGGAGGCGTCGGATGCTGAAGGTGAACGCCGCGAGACCGAGATACGCTTCGGTCTTGCCGCCACCGGTCGGGAAGAACAGGAGCTCGGCCTGAGGGAAGTCGGACGAGCGGCGCTTGTGCGTCGGATCGACGACGGCCGGCAGCTGCATCAGGATGAAGGCCAGCTGGAACGCGCGCCAGGATGCTGCTTTGTCGCCGTAGCTCTCGACCTTGGCCGTCGCCGCCGCGATCGTGACGGTGGGGTCGGCGATGCGCACGGCTGCGATCTGCGAGCGGATGCGCTGGTCGCGCATCGTACGGTTCATGAACCAGAACGCCCGTTGCGCGTGCTGGTCGGTCGTGAGCAGGTCGAGGCCGGCGCGGAGACGGTTGAGCGCAGCTTCACCGTCGGCGATGCCGATCGAGCCTTCCTGGCGGAGCCACTCGGGGAGCTGCTCATTCGCAGCCGCCTGCTTCTTCAGCCACACGTCATAAGCGTCGATGAGGGGTTGGAGCCCGGTGCGCAACTTGTCGGAGCCTGATTCCATGAGCACGCGCATGCTCAGCACCGCGCCGGGCACTTCGGGTGCCAGCGTCTGCGGCACTTCGGCAGTGGGAAGCCAGGTGGTGCGAACTGCCGTCGCGCGTCGGGAATCCTCAGGGGACACTTCCCAGGTGGCGGACGCGGTGCGACCGACGGCGAACTCCAAACGGTCGCGATACAGCAGGTCGAGACGACGAACCTCCTCATCGCGCGAGGCGCGATCGTCGACGAGCGCATCGCGAGTCGGGAGAAAGACGGCGGATGCCGCGTCGAGAGCGGTCACCTCGAGCTCGGCTTGGAACAGCCAGAGTCTCGGCGGCAGTTCGCGCCCCGTCTGCTTGGAGTTGAGCAGGGCCGCCTCTACGACACGACGCCCTTCGTGAGCGAACACCTCGACCGAGAGGTCCACATCGTCGGCGAATACCCGACGCACGGATGCGCCGCTCTCGATCGTGGAGATGTCTATATCGACGATCTCTTCGAACGGGGTGCGGTCGTAGTAGGTCTGCGTCCGGCCCTTCTCATCGACCGCGCGGTGCGATTCGTACTTGCCCCACCGGGCGACGAAGCGCAGGGTCGTCGTCTCGGCACCCACCTGGAACCTGATGCCCATCGACGAGGGGGCGATGATCTTGGAATCCGGGCCGCGGTCCTCGTCGGAGTCGGTGGGGGAGGCCTCACCGATCGTCTCCTCTTCATCGGCTGGCACGCCCTGTACTTCGTGCGCAGCCGATAGATCGGCGACCGCAAGCGTTTCGTCATTGCGGACGTCATCGAGCGTCGCCGCGGAGGCGGTGGAGGTCGTGGCTGAGCCGGACCCCTCGAGTAGAGAGATCGGCGCCAACGCGCCCGCCAGGTAACGGCCGCGCGGCGTGCCGACGATCGTCTCGGTCGGCCCGTCCCACGGCCCGACGAGGTCGCGTCCGAGCAGGTCGAGCAACTCGTCGCGAACGTATGCCGATGTCGTGCTGGTCGCATCGCTCATTAGAACATCGCTCCCTCGGGTTTCGCGGACTCCTCGATCGACTTGCCCTTCTTCTTCGAGTCGAGCCTGGCCGCAGCCTCGGTCGCTGCACGCTTGTGGTTCTCCTCAAGTAGCCGGTCGAGGATCTCGACACGAGCGGCCGGGCTCACCGTCCACCGCTCCATCTGACGGTAGATGTGGAAGCCGTGGTCGAGCGGGATATCGGTCCAGCCATACGCTTCCATGACAGCCTCGTCGATCTGGACGTGGATCGAACGAATGAGATCGACGTCGCTGTCATCCTGATGCGCGGGCGAATTTACAAGATTGTAAAGCGCAGTGAGCCCGAGATTGCGTCGCAGCATGACCTCGCGACGCGCGTCGTCGAGTTGCACGCCTGCCCCGGCGAGTCGCGCCGTTTCATCTGGCCGTGGGAAGGTTACGAATACGTCTGATGGCGTATATCGAGGATCTGAGCGTAGGCCTGACCCGTAGTGAATAACCCAAACTTGGTGTGCCGTCGACGAAAGCACGGCTTGCTGCGCGAAGCTGTCGGTTGCGAACACCACGACAGAATGCGTGAATACCTGTCGGGCCGGCACCCGGAGTGGCATTAGCGCCTTGCTTGTGATCGCAATCGCGAGGACCGAGCCGAAGGATGAGATCGCGGCTCGCATTGCCTTCGCGTCCCGTTCATATCTCCACCAACGCTCCTGGAGCTTGGGCTTCTTGTCTAGCAGCATCCGATGCGGGCGGACGTGAGTTTCAACGTACGAGATAACTTCGCGGTACTCCTGCGCTTCGGGAAGCTCCATGTCGTAGAAGTCGACTGCCCACATCGGGGCCGCCCCAGAAGGACTGCTGTTTATATCAACTCCGCCGAGAGTGGGAAAAAGGACCCGGGAGTTACGTGAATCCAGCGAGATAAAACGTTCCGCATTCTCGGCGGAGAGTTCGAACCCTGTTCCATTCATATTACATCCCACGAACGCGCGACCGAGATTGGCAGCCAGTGATTCGGGCAGCCGCTCCGAGCGTCCACTCGGCTCAAGGAACGACGAGATACGTGCCGTTGGGATGCCGTCGCAAACGGCGCGGACGTCCGGGGCGACGTGCCTGCTTGTCGCCCAGACAGCCGCGAACTCCACGTTTGCGCTGCTGGCGGGCCAAGCTCGACTCTGGATCGCCCGGGTAATGGTCATCCCTCGGGCGACAAGTTGGTCAAGCGCAACTTGGCGTGTGTCTCCTTGAGCGATCGTGTTGGTGGCGATCAGTCCGACCGTGCTGCCCGTCGAAGAAATGTCGGCTAGTCGGCAGAAGAAATACGCAGACAAGTCAGCGTTACCTCGCGCACCATCCGCCACAACGCTCACTAGCCACTCGCGCACGTCAGATCCGATCGCGTTGGAGACTTGTTTTCCGGGCACGAACGGCGGGTTCCCGATGATCGCATCAAACCCCCCATGGTCGTGGACGACGTCAGGGGCTTCGAGGATCCAGTGCAAGGGCTTCCAGCTCGGTCGACCGGTATCGACTGCAGCCGGGAGCCGGGACGCAATGACGGCTTCGAGCCTTCGCCGATCGGGAGCGACGCTACCTCGCGGGTACGCATCGAGAAGCGCATCAGCGAGCTCGTCGTAGCGCGAATCCAGCTTCGGTCCCGCTTTTCCGCCTTCGAGCAGGCCCGCCGCAACGATCCCATCCGCGACATCGCGGAGCTTCGCGGTGACGCGCTTCGATTCTTCGAGCAGCGCTTGCTTTGCTCGTGTCGATCGCATCCGATCCGCGTCATCAACCTGTCCCGACGAGAGCTCTCGCCGCAGTCGCGCGACTTGCTGAAGGTCTGAGCTGACATCGAAGTCGAGCAGCTTCTCCGGCTTTAGCTTGCTCCTCGCAGGGTCAATATGCTGGTACCGCAGCTGATCCTCGGTCGTCACCCCGAGCAGTGAGTTCCCATGGAACACACGGTCATCGACAAACGAGAACGGCTTGCCCGAGTCCATCGAGATGAGCCAGAGCGAGAGCTTGCACATCTCGACGGCCATGCCGTTGATGTCGGCACCGTAGAGGCAACGGGCGACGATCTCGCGTATCGCCCATCGCTCAAGCTCAGGCTCCTCCGCGACGTCTATCCCTTCGAGGGCTCGCGCCTCGACCAGTCGGGCCGCAAGGTAACGTGCCGCAGCGACGAGGAATGCGCCCGAGCCCACGGCTATGTCGGCGACCTTGAGATCGAGAATCTCGGTCGACGACTTCAGCTTCCATTGGGTTTCGTCTTCGGTGTCGAGCGGACCGGGGGAGTACACCAGCGGCTGGAGTGCGTGCAACACGACTTCTTCTGCAAGCGATCGCGGGGTGAAGTGCGTGCCTGTGTTCGCGCGCTGCGGTGATTCCGTCATCACGATGCCGCCGGCTGGGACGACGTAGGGGAAGTCGCGCAGGTCGGTGCGGATGAGGCCGGCAAACGGCAACAGCTGCTCTACGGTCTCGTCCTCACCGAGGAGCGTGTGGCGGAGCTTCGTCCGGGCGTCGGCCTCCTTTTCGGCATCCGCTGACGCATACGCCTTCGCGATCTGGTTCGCGGTCTTCGGCTTTGCGTGCTCCTGCGTCTTCTTCAGATGTTCGGTCAGACGCTTTGCGAAGTCCGCGGGTGTTGAGGCGGCCGCAGCGATCGCTTCGAGTTCGGTGAGCGGGATCTCGGGCTCGAAGCCCGCCTTCCCGTCGAGCCCGACGACGAGCTCCGGTGCATATTCGGCTGAGTAGCCAAGCAGACCCTCGTACACATAGCCGATCTGCTCGACGTCGAGCTCACGAAACGAGAGATGCCGCGCGTCGCCCGCGACGATCGCGATCTGCACGGCGCTCAGTAGTTCGAGCATCGCCCGGTCGGAAACACGGACCAGGAGGCGTCTTTGCTGGTCCGTGGCTTCGAGCCATGGGAACCGGGTCGGGTCGAAGAGCGACCCGCCATAGGCCGGCATCCGCATGTCCTCGAACGAAGTGCCGTTGAAGACCGCGTTGCTCGCAGCGAGCAGACGGTGCCAGGCCTCCCAGGTGTGATCGAGCGCTTCCGCAGAGGTTGCCTGTGCTTCGGTCGCGAGTCTCTCGCGGATGTCGGAGATCGCGTATGCGGTTCGGTAGAGCTCGTGCTCGGGTAGAAGGCCGCGTTCTTCGGCGAAAAGGAGGAACACCACGCGCATGAGCACGGTGACTGCGCCCTCATAGACGCGCTTGGGGTCATCTGGCAGCGGCGACCCGCCGTGCTCGGCGAGAGCACGAAGGTGCACGTCGGAGAATGACTGCAGCACCAGCTCCACCGCGCGACGCACCTGGTCGCCGAGCGCCTCAGTGATCTGCTCGGCGCTGGCGACGCTCTCGGCGAACAGGAGGTCGAGTCGCTTCTCGGGGAGGCCACCCGCGATCGAGGTGAAGCTCGCGAGCGCGAAGAACGCATCGCGGCTCGGGCGCTCCTGCCGCCACAGGTCCGCGTCGAAGACACCGCTCGCCGTTGTGACGTCCTTCGCCGCGGAGACGAGTGCCCACCAGCGTCCATCGGTGACGATGCCGACGGTGACGCCCGTCTCGCGGAGGAGATTTGCCATGCGGTCGATCGCGTTCGCTGACCAGCCGTCGGCGCCGGTCAAACGGAGGTTCGCCGTGCGGTCGACGACCGTGACGAGCGCGTGCGGCCTGCCATCCGTCTCAAGAGTCGCCCAGGGAGCGATCGTCACGGCACTATTCGGTGAATGAGCTCGGAGAAATTCGGCGGGCGCGAGGTTGAGGTCGTCCTGCCACTGCAGAAGATCGCGCAGCACGGCGGCGACCCAACGGTCGCGCGCCTCGCGGGCGACTTCGGCCGCGACCGTCGCGGATGCCATCAGCCAACGCGAATGCTCCTCGACGAAGGTTGCGTTGACATCGTCGACCGAGGCATCCGTCTTCGGAAGGCCTTGCGGGTAGAACGAGCGAAGCGCGGCCTTCGATAGGAACGGCCCATCGGTGTCGACGAGCGTCAGCCACTCCCAAGGGTCTTCGGTCCGGGTCCTAACGGCCACCAGCGGCCTCCAGCTTCTGCACATCATCGGGAGTCAGGGCGAATACGAGCGCGGCCACGAACGTGTGCGCCGTCACGTTACGGTAGCGGCGCTCGACCGACTCGCGCTCCGCCCGCTGCTCGTCGTCGAGGGTGGCGAGGCGCTTGCGCACGCGCTCGAGATCCTTCTCGCGCTGCGCTTTCTCCTCGTCGAACTGGAACAACATCTGTTCGCCAGCCAATCGAGCCTCCTCGGCCGCTGCGAGGGTGCCGATCAAGGTGCCGCGGAAACGGTTGAAGATCGCGTCGATCGAGGCGAGATCCGCAACGCGGCCGTTTTCGAGATCATCGGCGACGTCGCGCTTGCGGCGTTCGGCGCGCTTCTCGACCGCGTCCTTCACTCGGGCGCCGAGCCCGTCCGGGTGACCGGCATCCGTGTTCCAATGCTGGGCCACGCGCTGCAGCGCCGACACGTCGGGGACCGAAAGGCGAGAACCGTCGAGCGCCGATGTCAGCAGGTTTTCGGCTTTCTCGATGCCGAGCTCTTGCCGGCGCGAGATTCGGGTTCCCGCGAGGAAGACTTCTTCGTGCAGGCGCACACCGCCCTCGCCGACGAGAACAAGACGGGCAACGCCGGCGGCGAACGACTGGTCGAGCCCATCGACGACGACCGCGCTGACACCGCGTACCTGATCGGTGCGCGTCCAAACCTGGCCGCGCAGCTCCCGTGCTGCGCGCTGGATCAACGGATGGCCGAGATGAGCGAAGACCGTATCGGTGCCGATGCGAGCCCGCTGCTCCTCGAAGGTGACCGGACGGTAGACGCCCCGGTTCAGTCGCGTGTCGAGTCCGTCGAGGGCCGGGACCCACGACTTCGAGAGACCACGGGGTATCTCGTAGAGCACACCGTCACCGCGCGGGTCATCGATCTCGCGGAGCGACGGCTGACCCGACAAGCGCAGGCCCTCCTGCATCACACGGAGCAAGTTCTGTTCGTGGAGGTGCATCTGGTCACGCGAGTTGTCGAGGCGCTCGGCAAGTCGCGTGAGTTCTCGGCCAAGCTCGTGCTCCTCCTGGAGCACCTTGTTAATGACCTGCTCGCCGGCATCCGTCTTCTGCTTTCGTGCCGGGCCCTCCCCAAAGCCGAGCTCGCGCTGAAGGTCGGGCGCGATGATCTCGTTCGCCGATCCGATGTCGCGTCGGACCTGGGAGATCTTCTGAGCAACCCGCAAGAGTAGGTCGACGTCCTTCGCATAGGCGCTCTCCCCGCCCGTGGCCTGAGGATGCCACACGAGCGGCGTCTGAGTCTGCCCATACCGATCGATGCGGCCGATGCGCTGCTCAAGGCGGTTCGGATTGAAGGGGATGTCGAAGTTCACCAGGCGATAGCAGTAGTTCTGCAGGTCGATGCCCTCGCCCGCGGCATCTGTCGCCAGCAGAATACGAACCGGCTCGTCGCGCGGGGGTGCCGTGAATCGAGCGCGGATGTCTTCGCGCGTGTCGGCGTCGACGGACCCACTGATGACGGCTAGACGGTCGCCACCGTATCCGTGCGCGGTGAGCACGTCCTTCAGCCAGTCGAGGGTGCTCACGTACTCGGTGAAGATGACGACCCGCTCATCGCCCCAGCCCAGGCCGGGCACCTTGACGACGCCCTCGATCAAGCGGATGAGTGCCTGGAGCTTCGCGTCTGCGCGGCCCTCGTGCCGCGAACCCCAGGTGATGAGGTGTTCGAGGTCGGCGACATCCTGAGGGCTCAACGGCACCTGCGCACGTTTCGCGCTGCGCAGTGCTTCTAGCTCGGGCTGCTCGAGGCGACCCTCCTCTTCGTCAGAAGCTTCCTCGCCGAGCACGTCGTCGTACTCGGGGAGATCGAGAGCGTCGTCGCCTCGTGCAGCGAGGTACGCCTCGGCTGTCGACGCGAATGCGACCGGCGAAGAAAAGAACCGCTTCTTGAGGATGAGCGTGGCGAGATCCGTCGCCCGCTTTCCGCGCTCCTGCTTCACCGCGGCGTTGCGGCGCTTCGTGAAGCCGATGAGCCGGTCGTATGCCTCGGCCTCATCATCGGTCGGCTCGAAATCGAGCGTCTGCACCTTGCGCGGCAGGAATCCCTTCTTCGGGAGGTCGCGCTTCAGACGCCGCACCGCCACCTCGCGGAGTGCCTGCTCGTCGAGGTCGGCGCCGCGCGCGAACCTCTGCTGGTCGATCATCTCGAGCAGTGCCGTGAACGACTCTGTGTAACCGTTATGCGGGGTCGCGCTGAGGAAGAGGCGATGCTCGCACACGTCCGAGAGTCGGCGGACGGCGACGGTGCGCTGGCTGTCGACGGCATAGCGGGCCTTCTGATCGTTCGCACCCCTGCTAGGCGTGGCCGGTGCGACGTGGTGCGCCTCATCGACGACGAGGATGTCGAAAGCTCGGCGCGTGGCCGTGCCAGAATCCCTCACGCTCGCGTACACCTCGTCGAGCATGCGCTCGGCCCGGGGCGAGGGCAGCCACGACATCGAAACGATCACTCGCGGATAGACGCGGAAGGGGTTCGCGTGTAGGCCGAAGGTACGGCGGAAGGTCTTCATCGTCTCGGAGTTGACGATCTCGAAACTCAGACCGAATTTGTCGCGCATCTCCTCCTGCCATTTGAGCTGGAGGCCGGCCGGACACACGACCATGACTGATCGCGCCCGATGGCGCAGCAACAGTTCCTGGATGACGAGGCCCGCCTCGATGGTCTTGCCGAGGCCGACGTCGTCAGCGAGAAGCATGTTGGCGCGCGGCGATTCGAGTGCGCGCCGCAGCGGCTCGAGCTGGTAGTCCTCGACCGTCGCGCTGCTGCGGAAGGGCGCCTGGAGGGTTTTCGGGTCAGCGCTCGTCAACGCGCCCCAGCGGAGGGCGTCGAGGTACGCGGCGAAAGTGGTCGGGCTGTCGAACTTCTGCGGGTCGATGCGTTCAGGGAGGCCCTGCTCGCGCACGACGCTGCGGCCTGGCTCGAGTTCCCAAACGACCGTTAGCTCGCGCCCGTAATGATCGTCCTCGATCGATTGCAGGGATACGGCGTGCTGCAGCTCGGCTCGACCATCATCCGCACTGCTGCGCGGAAGTGACTGGGCCGCGACATCCGTCACGGACCAGCGCGCCCCTCGCACGTTGACGAGGCGACCGACTTCTGGCACCTCTATCGATGCTGCTTGTGTGTCTGTGGTCGAGATCACGCCTTCATTCCCCCACCATCGATTCGAAATGTTTTCCAGTATTGGCTGGCCCGCCGAAATTCAGGCCGAGTGAGCCTCGCTCAGCATGCCTGACTCCTTCGATATCTCACGGAACTCCAGGACCGCATTCAACACTGCCGCCCCGAGTTGCGGGGGCACCGCGTTTCCGATCATCGTGGCGAGGGCGGTGCGAGTCGGGCAAGCCGAGAAATCGAAGTAATCCGGGAACCCTTGAATGCGAGCTGCCTCGTGCGCAGTGAGCGCACGGGCCTGCTCCGGGTGCATGTAGCGTCCCTGACCGATGCTGCCGAAGCCGCTGGTGATGGTCTGGGCGGGCTCACTCCACCGGAGCTGTCCATACATGGACTTGTAACTGTGATCGCCCTGGTGGCACTTCGGGCGGAGCTCGTTGGGCAGGTCGTAGACATCATCATGCTCGAGGAGCCACTGCATCCGGGCGAGATTCTCCGCCTTTGCCTGGGGGCGACGGTCGAGGGTCGTGCCGTCATCGATGTCGCGCAGATCGCCGATCGCCCATTCGAGATCCCGCTGGACGGCATTCCCGGCAAGCTGGTTGAAAACGTCTGACGGCAGCACCTCGCCTTCTAGTGTCGCCAGAAGCAAGTGGCGTCGCCGGGTCTGCGCAACGCCTAGGGCTTCGACGGAGACGACGTCGTCGGCGACTCGATAGCCCAGGTTTTCAAGGTGCTGACGGGCGCGGATGACCACGCTCTCACCTTCATGTCGATCTCTTAGAACTGCCGGCACGTTCTCGACGAGCAGCACGCGTGGTCTGAGGACCTCTGCAGCCCGAACCATCCGAAGATAGAGGGCGTTCTTCGCATCCACGCGCCGCGTGTGATTGTTCAGGTTGCTGTGCCCTTGGCAAGGGGGGCCGCCTACGAGCACATCGACTGCGCCCGTCGACTCGCGCGTGCGAGTCTCTCTGAAGGTCAAGGGAGTGTCGAGGGCGCCATCGAAGAATTCCTCGACTGGTGCGAGTTCGACTCGACGGGCGTCCGGGAAGTTCGCTCGGTAGACGTCGACGGCCGTCTGCTCGAAGTCGACGGCGAGCGCGACGTCCGTCGCGACGCCACGGTCATGAGCCGCCTGCGAGATACCGAGGGTGATGCCGCCGCATCCGGCGAACAAGTCGACCAGAGTGATCTGCTGGGCGCCGTCGCCGAACCTCGGGCGAGTAGCGATATGCAGGGGATGTCCGTCTGGGTTCCCCTCCGCGCTCATGTAGGCACTGTATCTGAGTCCGGGTGACTCCGTCCGCAGCAACGTCGAGCTCGGCGATGCAACGAGAACGGTGAGGGCCGGTCGATTTTCTCGGCTCAAGCCCTCACGCCCGCCAAGAGTAAGGAGACTCTTATCGCGGACTGAGTATCGCTATGCGAGCCGTATGATGCTCGCTCCACAGAAGTCATCATAGGACTCAGTCGGCTTGAAGCCTGGGGGTGGGAGGGCAATTTCAGGCGTCCACCTACAGATCCAGTTCCTCACCATGACTTCGCCGCACGGGCCACGGGAAATGCTCCTTGACAAGCTCGTCGTGACGACGTTGGAGGTCGAGCAGTTCTTGATGGAGTTGAATGAGGTTTGAGCTCAACAGTTTGGTCATCGCTGGCGTTGCGGTCGCGTTATTGCGGTCGAGAACACGTCGGCCCAATAGATACAAATGCTCCTGACCGTCCGAGTGCCGCTGCGGCAGATATACTCCGTGCAGATACTCATTGCGCTGCTTGCGCGCACTCCTGACTCGCCTGATCCAGTCGCGAATCGCGTCGCGGGGGCTGTCCTCCAACTTTGCCGCCAACGAATGCACTACCTCGTCGAGCTGGCCATCACGGATCTTCTCCACGAAGACGCCAACGACAAAAGGGTCATTGAGATCGGCGAGATCGATGAACAACCGCTCGACGCGATCAGTCACATTCGACCACGCGATGATCACCTCGCCGAGCTGGCGGGCGTGATCGGAATGTGACATCCGAGGTGAGTACATCGCCAAATGTTAGCCCGGATTGGGGCCGCGAGGTTTGGGTCTCCTTGCCGGCGAATCGTCTTACGACTGCTCAGGGGCTTCAGCGTCGGCCGATGCGGGCTTTCGTTTGTTCGTCAGTAGTGATGTGAGCTTTCCGCGGGCCCTGTCGGCTGCCGCAGCCACCGCGCCGCCAGCATCCTTCATCGCCGTGACAGCGTGCGCCTCATCAGGGACTCCATCTCCGTCGAGGTCCACCGATCGGAACTTCTCCGCCGCCTTGCTCGCGCCCTCCGCGAATGCGCCGCCCGCACGTTTGACCGCTGTCAACGCGCGCGCCTCGTCAGGAATTCCGTCGCCGTCGAGGTCCACTGATCTGAACGCCTCTGTTGCCGCGCTGACCTTGCCCCAGACGCCCTCACCGAAGTCTTTGACGTTTCCGGCGGCGGCCTCCAGTGCAAGAGCTGCTCGCGAGGGGTCGGTGTTCCGCTCAGCCTTCTCGAACTCTTGAAGCCAGTCGGGGAAGGAATCCGGCGTCTCGGGGAAAGCCAAGCGCGAAGACTTCACCACGTCACGCCCGAACGTGAAGCTGCCCACGCCGCCGATGACGGCACCTACGCCGAATGGAATCGCCTTGCCGAGCGTGCCGGCCCCGAGCTTTCCACCCATCTTGAGCGCTTCCCGCCCGATCACGATGGTCAGAGGTGCCAACGCGGAGTCCGGAAGCTGTTCCGTGAGTACCTCACCCCACCCCTTCGGCAGACTCTTGCTCACCGCGCCGGTGGCGAAGGTGCGCGCTTGACTCACTCCTCCGGCTCCGAGCGAAGTGAGCACCCACTTGCTCACTTCGTTCTGAGACTTCTGCCCCAGCAGCATGCCAAGCACCAGCGGCCGCGCACGCTCCGGATCAGCCACGTGGATCCCGTGCAGTTCTGCGACGGCAAGTACGTATAGCGCGCTCGTCTCGTAGAAAAACAGAAGATCGGCGACCCCGAGTCCGAGTGCGACCGGGATTCCAACGCCAGGTATCGCGGCCGAAGCTCCGACACCGCTGCTGGCGATCGTGACCGTAGCCACATAACGGCTGTCGAGTTCCTTCAGAAGGTCGGCGGGGGAGGCGTCGGGCTTGTCGCGGCGGACCGAACGCAGATACTCGACCACCACCGGGCGCTGTACCGCTATCGCCTTGAAGATCTGCGCCTGGAACCCTTCGCCTTGAGCGAGTTCCCTCGCCTTCTTGGCGACGAGCTGAGGAGGGACGCCGAGTGCGGTCGCGATGTCAGCTTCGGGCGGCTCGTCCGGGGTCTGTGTCTTGTCGTTCATACGGTCTCCTCAGTGGCCTATCCGGCGAAATCGAAATTCACTACGGCGTCCGGGTCGATGCTTCGAGCCGGTTCGGTGAAGCAGTGCTCGGTCAGATCACGGAGAGCCAGCTGATCGGCTGCGAGGTGCTTCTTCTCGAGTTCCCCGTCAATGATGGCGCTGAATTGCTCGGCTTCGCCGGATTGCCCCGTGAACGCGCTGAGGACGCCGTCGTTTCCGATCACGCGCTCGATCCGCACGTCGTCCGCCCCGATTCAGATGAATCGGGCAACTGCGACGAGAAACTCCCGGTCTGCCGTTGGTTGCTCACGCGACATCATCCTGTGTGTCGTCGGGATCGGAGTCCAGGTCGAACTCTTCAGCGATCTCGGCGGCGGACCTGTCGCCGACGTCGCGGAGGACCGGCTTGCCGGTCGCTGCTTCGATCAGGCCGATCAAGAACTCTTTGCGGTGTGTAAAGTGTCCGGCGAAATCGTCGGCGCGCAATCTGGTCGGGTCGATTCCGTGCGTGCGGATGATGTCGTCGACGGCATCCGCATCCAGTCGAGCTTTGGCCTCGACACGTCGGAGGTACTCCGAGGGGGCTGAGCCACCGATCGCGCGGTTGGTTTCGGCCGCGAGTGGCGTCTTGTTGATGATGCTGTCGTACTCTGCCGGATCCAATCCGTGGTCGACCGACCACTGCTGCGGGAACACGTGATGGATGTCGGTGGCCAGGTCCTTGTGGCTCTGCAGATCGAACTGCTGGTTCTTCACCCAGTCCGTGGCGCCCTGCGTGATCTGCAGCGCGTAGATCCCCTTGTACGCCGCGGCACGTCGCGTCCGCAGGGTATTGAGGCGGCTCTCGGCGAAAACCGCGTCCCGGACTGTGTTCGGCGAGTCGAGGCTCTTGTCGAGTGCCCACGCCGGTACCTGCTCGACATCGCGGGAAAAGCGCGTTTCCGTGGTGCTGCCGTACTGCTCGCCGAGGACGCCGCACCAGTACCACTGCCTGAGACGAGCGACGATACCGATGGCATCCGCGTCGGCGCCAAGAATCACGCGGATCGCCGCGAGCGGAACGATCTGTGGCGGATACGGCAGGTAGCGGATGTCGAGAATGCGGAGGTCGGTGAGGAACCGTCCCGCCCAGATGAATGCCTCCTCAAGTGGTTGGCGCCACTCGAGGTAGTCGGCGAGTTGCAGCTTGAGGATGTCCTCACGCTTCGCGGAGATAGCCGGGGGACGATCTGATGTGCTGCTGAGATTGCGCTTCCGTGTGGCGAGCAGCGTCACGGCTTGCAGGAAGTCCGTGCTCTTCAGCGCTGCGAGTGTCGGCTGAGACTTGAAGGTGTCGACGAGCTCTTGCCAATCGTCGTTGAGCCGGAAATCGGACCCATGGGTTGCGAAGTAGTTCGCGTCGCCGGCGAAGGTCGCGGTGAGGAGCTCGAAGACGTTGAGCGGTACACCTCCGGTGTTGACCTTCTCGAACACGGTTGCGACCGCAGCCTTGCTTGTCTCTTTGTCGAGCTCGATGGCGGGGATCTGGTACTTGCTCGCAGGCGTCAGGACTGCTGTCGTGAAGGCACGGGCGACGTCATTGTCGGCGAGGCCGAGAAGCCACTGCGACGTGTCAAAGCCGCCAAAAAGCAGATTGAGCGGGAACACAGCATGGGCCTGTTGCGCCTCCGGGGTGGAGAGGTCACGAACGACCGTTCTGCCGAAGTTCTCGCGTTCGACGCCATCGCCAGGCAGTGACACGACCGCCTCATCGAGGCGATCCTCCCCTTCGAGAGCAAGGTTGATGTCGACGAAGTACTTGCGTTCGATCAGCTTTCCTCGGCTATCTGTCGTGCGGACGACACCGTTTCCACTCAACGCCTGTGTCAGAGAAGTCAGCCGTTGCTGACCGTCAAGGAGAAGGAGCTTTGGTACGACCCCGGCGGGAACATGCGAGCCCGTGATCGCCTTCGGCTTGAAGCGCACCTGATCGTTTCCGGTCTCGAGCAGCATCACTGCTCCCATGGGGTGACCTCGCAGCACTGTGACGAGGAGCTGCCGGATACGCTCGTCCTCCCACTTGTACTCGCGCTGGAAGTCAGGCAGCTGCACGCTGCCGGAGGTGGTCCAGTCCAAGTATGTCGAAAGCGGGTA
Source organism: Microbacterium sp. SA39 (assembly GCF_000967865.1). Taxonomy (GTDB): domain Bacteria; phylum Actinomycetota; class Actinomycetes; order Actinomycetales; family Microbacteriaceae; genus Microbacterium. The sequence continues at coordinate 209,275 of NZ_JXRU01000033.1, read as the reverse complement.
TTGCGGAGTATCGAATCCCATGGTGTCCTCTGTCGAGCGGCGTCTGCTCGTCAGCCTAACTTCGTGTCGTCGGTCACCGATAGCATCCGAGCATGGCATCGACAGAGGTACTCACTGATCGAGGCGCGGTCGAAGAGGCGCTGGCCGAGTTCGACCGCATCGGTCGCTTCTCGTTTCTCGAGAAGTACGGATTCGGGGAGGCGCGGGAATACTTCCTCGTCACCGAAACCGGAAACTACGACTCGAAGGCCATCTTCGCTGCCGCGTACGCAAGGCAGCATGGAGTTCTCCTCACGAGCGACGACTTCTCCGGCGGGAAGCAGGGAGCCGCGCAATGGCTCGCAAACCTCGGATACACGATCGAAGGGCTCGAGTCTAAGGAGGGACGGCTCACCTTCGACGCCTTCGAGGCTGCAATGGACGCGTTCCGCCTCGCCGTCGAGAACATCACTGCAGCACGCGCGTTCGTTGGGAGTCGTGACTTCGTGTCGTTCTACCTTCCCCCGAGCCGCCAGTACATCGCGATGATTCCCCGCGGCGGAACGCGCCCCACCGCCTGGATCAACAAGGGCTACGTGTGGTTCAGAAACGAGGACGGCACGCAGGACAGCATCGCTTTCCCGTACAACAAGCTTCGCGACGGCAGTCGCAACTCCCGTCAGAGGCGGCGCGAGGAGGCCGAGCGTCGTGTCTGCCCGAACCCCGGATGCGGCATGGTGCTGCCGCTCAGCGGGGTCTGCGACTACTGCTGAACGGACACGCTAGCTCTCCACCTCACTCACCAGCGTTGCGATCGCGTTAGGCATGTCCAAGAAAGCCCGCCGCGACGTGCGTGAGGCTGCTCGTCGCCTCAACAGTGTGCCTCGCCGTGGGAGTTGTCGGCGGGGTGCTGGTGGCGTCGGTGCTGTTCGTGCAGCGGGTGGCGCGGTTCGAGTGTGTATCGCGGACTGTGTCTTCTGGTGGTGACTGGTTGTGCGTAACCAGCACCAGCGCGACAGTCGCCACCATCACAAAGGTCTCGCTCTTCGGCATCCGCTTCAACGTCGACGGACGCACGCTGTGCCAGTCCAACGCTCCGATCGCGACCATGATCATCACGGCCACCAGAGCTGCCATCGGGATCGTCCCGACGAAGTCACCGAAACCGATGACCAGCAGGAACAGGAGCACTCCGGCGCAGAACGTTGAGATGCGGGTGCGCGCTCCCGATGCCTTCACGTTTATCATCGTCTGACCGATCACCGCGCAGCCGCCCATGCCGCCGAGGATCCCCGAGAGCAAGTTCGCGACTCCTGGCCCCACGACTCGCGGATCGCAGTAATCAAGGACTCCATCAGTCCGCCCAGCCAGCCGGGCGCGAACGATTACACGCTCGACGATTCTTGCGAGCTCGCCGAACTCGCAAACGTCGTCAGACCCGCGTCGCGTCGATCGTCGACAACGAAGGCAACTGTGCCGATCGTCGAGGCTCCGCAGCAGATCGACCGGCGCGCGTGGGTCGTTTTCGAGCAACCGGAACGATCTCGAGGAGACGCAAGTTCCGGGCCTTGACGCCGCTTACACCCGTTCAGTCGCGAGATCCGTCTCGCCCCGCGGACTCATTGATGAAGCGTTCGGCCCTCGTTTGCGCTCCCCTGCGAAATGCGAGCCGCAGTCGCCAACCAACCGCGATCGATACTCTCGCCCCAGAGTCTTTCGATGTGCCCGACCTCGTTACTCAATAGCGCAACGTCGTCCGCGAACTTCCTGAGTACGTAGACCTCTGGTCTGGTGATCCGATCAACAATCCGTTTGATGTGTCCGGCCGGCTTCGTCACTGCCGCCATCTTGAGCGCGACGCCCCCGGCACCGGTAAGTGTGGGCGACGCGACGGTGGAGGCTAGTGTTATCGCGGTGTCGACGGGCACATCCCAAGCACTCGCCTTTCCGAACATCTTCTTCATGAGGAGGTTGAAGGATTCGCTATCGAGCCTGCCATGCGCCCGACCGTCACGCAGATAGTCGCGGACCGGCTTGAATTGCCTGCGAAGCTCAAGTATCTCTGCCCAGATGTCTTCCCGTCGGGCGGAGTTCTTCAGCACGATTCCAAGGAGGTTCGGAACTCGGACACGAGAAAGATATCCGAATTGAGTCGGCTGTTCCAGGACGCTGCCTGGGTGACGGGCGACGCGAGATAGCAACTGGTCGGGGATCTCCGGATACGCTGACCTCCGCGCCAACGCAATTCCCTCCACGGGGTATCGAAGCGTTGTGCAGTTATACGCAACACCCAACGTCGCTGCGACGGTCTCGTTGATCCAATACCGAAAGGTTTGAACGCTGATGTCCCGATCAAGCGACTTCGATGCTTGCTCCCCTTCTCCGCCAACCGTGGCAACGGGGTCGTAGAAGCCCAGCCCCGGCCCACCCGGGAAGTACTGCGTGACTCCGGGACTGTCAGTGATCGAGTCGAATGACCGAAAGTCGATACGAACAGGCCGACCAAGCATCTCCGACCAGCGGCTTTCCAGCTGTTTACGGAGCTCCGGATCGCTCCTCAACGCGCTGTCCCGCTCATTCGCAATAGACCAGCGTGGGTCAACATCTGATGTCTCATAGGGGCGCACAGGTACGATGACGCCCTCTAGCTCCACTGGGAGCTCAATATCTTCTGCGTCGACGAGCACGAAATCGTAGAAGACGCAGCAATGCACGAGCGTCGAGAGATCTAGAAGCCCTTCCGGACGAAGTAGCCCCCGAACGGTGAGCCCGGCCATTTGAACGGTCGTCGTGTCCGTGAGTGTGGCGAGCACGTCGTCCAGCGGAAGCCCGCTGTTTAGTCCAGTCGCCACTGCCGCTAGACGCGACGGCAGTAGTGGCTCCCCGAGATTCTCGACACCCGAGAAATAACGATCGAGGCGTGCGTCCGAAGTGTTCTCAAAGATATGAGCCTCGACCTGCGATATCTCCTCTTCGACGCCGGAGTCTGGATTGCGCAGCAAGAGGGAGTCACCACGTCGTGCCAGGTGCACGATGTCCGGGCCAAGACGCCTTACCGCGAGGACCGGTTCGTCGGGCGTTCCGCGCGGCGGTTCGACAGACTCGGGATCTGTGATTCGCAGCAGGCTCCATCTGCTCAGCTCGACGATCGTCTCCCATCCGAGCTCTTGGGCCATGAGCCTCTGAAATCGTTCGAGAGGCCCGCGTGAATCCGGCCGCTGAAGCAGGCCCAGCGTGATGATGGTGTTCTCAGCCACAGCAGCGCAGACGTCAAACAGCGCCTCATGCATGGCGGCCAACGCATCGGCAGAGATCGCCTCAGGATGGTTGCGTGCGAGTTCCTGGAGCCACCCTGATGCTCGCTGGCGGTGGAACCTGAGCGAGAAGGGGTGAGACTGGTTGTCAATCCACCACCCAGCCGATCGCCATTCAGCGGGAACTGGGCCGAGCTCTTGGAAGGTTGCTGCCCCATGTTGGAGGGCGACGAGCTGGAGGTCTATCTCCTTATCGCTTGGACGGGAATCGGCACTGCGTCTCGAGCTAGTCAGAGTGCGCGTTAGTGCGCGGAGCTCATACAGAGGGTCAGCCATGCCACTTTCCTTATAATCGCGCTCAGGCTGGTAAAGCGGTGGAATACGCTTTACGTGGTGCAGAGCAGAAATCAGTAGTCGCACGCTCATCGATCGGCGGCCGAACGTGCGGACTTCGTTCCCGTTTGATGCCTCCTGGTCGATGCGACTCAATAGTCGACGTAGTCATCCACGTACTGCTTACAGGCTGGGCAGGTAACGGTCCGGGGAGAATCTGTCGCGGGCATATAGACGTTGACGCGCAACCCGCAGACTGTCTCCGCGCCCACCGGATGGTAATGGACCAGGGTCACGTCGATCCCCTGATCAACCATGAACTGAATCTGGCGCTCACGGAACTCGTCTTCGCTCGACATGGCCGTAGCCTATCTCCCGTCAGGTCGAACTAGGGAGAGACGCACTGCCACCCGGCGTTGACGCTTCGCTCGCTCGGCTGCCCGGTGCGTTCTAGACGACCTGGGGGGGCGACCACGGTCCGTCCCGCTCAGCTTGGCCGGGCTCGCTCAACGACCGGAGGGTGGGTTCGCCGCACTCCCTCAACGATCGTCGAGGCGGCTTTGCGGCGGGGGACGAACGGATCTGCGGTTACTCGAACCCACCCGTCAGCCTTCCTCGCATCCGCTGACTGCTCTCATTCATCCCCACGATCTCCACCGTCTTCCCCAACGCCACGTACTTCGTCTCGATCGCATCCAGCGCGGCAACGGTCGACGCATCCCACACATGCGACCCCGTCAGGTCAATGACGACCCGAGATGGATCCGATGAGTAGCTGAACAACGTCGTCAGATCATTGCTCGACGCGAAGAAGAGCTCCCCCTCCACGACATACGTCACAACATCCCCAGCGGAAGACAAGACCCGACGAACGGTCACGAAGTGCGCCACGCGCCGCACGAACAGCACCGACGCGACCAGCACCCCTCCGACAACCCCGACCGCCAGGTTGTGCGTCACCAGTACCAACGCAACCGTGGCGATCATCACGAAGGTCTCGCTCTTCGGCATCCGCTTCAAGGTCGACGGGCGCACGCTGTGCCAGTCGAACGCTCCGATCGCGACCATGATCATCACGGCCACGAGAGCGGCCATCGGGATCGTCCCGACGAAATCCCCGAAGACAACGACCAAGAGAAACAAGAACAGACCGGCGCAGAACGTCGAGATGCGGGTGCGCGCCCCGGACGCCTTCACGTTGATCATCGTCTGACCGATCACCGCGCAGCCGCCCATGCCGCCGAAGATCCCCGACAGCACGTTCGACACTCCCTGCGCCCACGCCTCGCGTCCCTTGCGGGAGTGCGTGTCGGTGATCTCGTCGACGAGCTTCGCGGTGAGCAGCGACTCCATCAGCCCGACCAGCGCCACCCCGAGCGCGAACGGCGCGATGATCGTGAACGTCTCCCACGTCAGCGGCACGTTCGGGATGAACAGCGACGGAAGGCTGCGAGGCAGCTCGCCCTGATCGCCGACGGTCGGCACGGTGATCGCGAACGCCAGCACGACGCCCGTCACGATCACGACCGACACGAGCGGAGCCGGCACGATCTTGGTGATCTTCGGCATCACGATCATCACGATGATCCCGAGCGCCACCAGCGGATACACCAGCCACGGCACATCGATCAGCTGCGGGAACTGCGAGCTGAACACGAAGATCGCCAGCGCGTTCACGAACCCGACCATGACGCTGCGGGGGATGAACCGCATCAGCTTCGCGACGCCGAGCACCCCGAGGATCACCTGGAACACCCCCGCGAGGATCACCGTCGCGATGAAGTAGTCCAGCCCGTATGTCGGCGCGACCGGAGCGATCACCAGCGCCACGGCTCCGGTCGCCGCGGTCACCATCGCCGGACGTCCGCCGAGGAACGCGATCGACACCGCCATGATGAACGACGAGAACAGCCCCACCTTCGGGTCGACCCCGGCGATCACCGAGAACGCGATCGCCTCGGGGATCAGCGCGAGCCCGACGACGAGTCCGGCCAGGACCTCGCGGGTCAGCATCCGCGGATTCTTCAGCGCCTGAAGCACCGTGGGATTCGCCCGATACCGGGCACGATCATCAATCGTCGTTGCAGACATGGGAGCTCCAGGGAAGGGCGCCTCGAGAATGAGGCAGACGTTCCAGCGTAGTTGTCCGAGCTACTCGGGTCTGCGGTCCGATCGTGGGGGCTTGTCCTTGTGGTACCACCCACGGCTGAGGACGGTCACGGTGGCTACGGCGACAGCTCCTGCGATGTTCCACCAGGTGATCGGGTTGCCTGAGAAAAGTGGGACGAGGAGGATGAACAGCGCGATCAGAGAGTTGATCACGACTCGGCTTGCGAAGGATTCCATGAGGATCAGCGCCTGCAGTTGACGGCGGAAGCTCCCGCGATCATTGTGGCTGGCAGCGCAGTCGCCACACCCCTGGAGACCCGGGATCGTCCTGACGTTCGACGCACTTCATCAACCTCCGTATTCGTGCCTTCAGCGAGTGAGAACCTCACTGCGCGGTCACGGTAAACAGAGTCAACAGCACGACGATCGGGACACGCCGGGGCCCCGCACGAGTACACCGGTATGCCGGTGCGACTCCCTGCCGGGCGCCCTATGCCGTTCGTGCAGCACCTCGCAGCCCGCCCCGACGCGATATACCGGAATGCGATGCGCGATACGCGGCCGAAAGCGGCAAAACCGCTGTGTCGGCCGGCGCTGGTCCGAAAGGATGGTCCGATGACCACTCCGAATGACACTCCTGCTGGCTGGTACGACGACGGCTCCGGTCGACAGCGTTGGTGGGACGGGCAGCAGTGGGGGGCTTTCGCCGACGCCGGGAATGAGCAGACCCTCACGACGACCGACGTTCCGGACCCTTCCGCGGGTGCCGCGCCGAAGAAGCTGAACGTCGTTGCTCTCGTCTCCGCGATCGCCGCCGCCATCGGCTTCATCTTGGCGTGCATCCCGGTCACGATCATCGCCGGCTGGATCGTGCTCTCCCTCACCTTCGTGCTGAGCATCGTCTCTCTCTTCTTCAAGGGCGACAAGAAGTGGCTCGGCATCGTCGGTCTCGTGCTCTCGATCGTCGGGCCGATCATCGGTGTCGTCGTCTTCCTGGGTGTTGCAGCGGCCGCGGTGAACGAGGCACTGGAGAAGGGCGACACGACGATCACCGAGTCCGACGGGTCGGGAGACGCCGACGATTCCGACGACGAGGAAGCCGCAGACGAAGGTCCCGGAAGCCGTGAGAACCCGCTCGCGATCGGATCTGAGATCAGTACCAGCGACTGGACGGTCGTCGTCAACTCGGTCAACCCCGACGGAACCGCGATCGTCGCGCAGGCTGCCTCGTTCAACGAACCGGCCCCCGCGGGGTCGCACTACGAGATCATCAACTACACCATCACCTACAAGGGCGAGGGGGCGGCGACCGTCTTCGAGGTCTTCGTCGACGCGGTCACCTCCGGCGGGAATGTCGTCACGAGCCACGACCACTTGGTCTCGCTGCCCGACGATATTGCCCTCGACCAGCTGTACGCGGGTGGAAGCCTCACCGGATCCGCCGCCTACCTCATCCCCGACGGCGAGACCATTCTGGTGCGCGTGACGCCCGGCGGCCTCGCCGACGACGAGGTCTTCGTCCAGCCGTAAGAGTCGATGCGCGAGTCGAGGCCCTGATCAGCCGATGCTGGTCAGGGCCTCGATCGTTCGGCGCTCGGACACGACTCCGGCGGTGGGGTGATATCACTTCGTCACCATCGCGGCTGTGGATAACGCGTTCTCCCCGGGTTCTGCGCTGCATCGGGCATTACGTTCGCCCGCCTGCGATGATTGAGCGCATGGCGACCTCGATGCTCGATCGGGCGATCTACTCGTACTCCGACGTAGATCGCCTCGTAGGTTTGCACACTGGAACAGCGAAGCGGTGGCTCGACGGATACTCGCGAGCTGGCAGGTTCTACGAGCCGATCCTCCGCGAATCGACCACCGGGTCCGAAGCCGTCACGTGGGGCGAGATGGTCGAGGCGCGGCTCCTCGCCGAGTTCCGGAGCCGCGATGTGACCGTCCAGTCGTTGCGTCCGGCGATCGAGCAGTTGCGTGAGGAGTTCGGCCGCTATCCGCTGGCGCTTGCTCGCCCGTTCCTCGACGTCGAAGGACGCGAGCTGGTTCGTGTCGTGCAAGAACGCGTCGGCCTCGGGCGATCCCTTCAGTTGGTGGTCGTGAGGAATGGGCAGAGCATCCTGACCGCGGCCACGGAGCGTTTCAGCGAAGCTGTCCAGTACGTCGCCGGCGCCGCAGGCACCATCCGACCTGATCCTCGCACTCCGTTCGTCGTGATGGACCCGACCCGCACGTTCGGCCAGCCGGCCATACGCAACGTTCGCACCGAGATCATCGCCGGCGACTACAGCGCTGGAAGCTCCCGCGACGAGCTCGCAGACCTCTACGACCTCTCGCTCGATCAGGTCGACGAAGCCCTTCGCTTCGAGCTCATCGTCGGACGCGATCGGGCAGCATGATGAGTGCGTTCTCACCGGTGTATTTCGCCGATGAGAACGCTCTGGGCCTGGCGAAGCTCCTACGGCGCGCGGGGCGCGAAGACGTACTCCACCCTGGGCGCCCTGCCCTGCCCGAAGTGCCGCTCGGAACCCCTGACCTCGAATGGATGCCGATCGCAGGCGCGGCAGGCTTCATCGTCGTGACCCGCGACCGGCGCATCCGCACTCGACCTGCCGAACTCGCGGCTTACCGTGAACACGGCATCCGTTCGGTGTGGATCGGAGTGAAACATGACCTGCGACCGGAGAAGCAAGCCGCACTCTTCCTCCGACATGAGGAGCGACTCGTACGCGAGATCATCAAGCGTGGCGAGGGCCCGTGGGCGCTGGCGATGAGCACGAGAGACCTTCGCCCCGTTCGTCTGTCGGGGTGGTGAGGCGCGGAGGGGCGTTCCCTGACCCATGCGTCACCGAATCCTGTTCGGCGATCCGTTGTCGGTGCTGTTAGTCCGTCGCGAAGGCCGTCCTACTTCGCGCCCTCCCGCGGGCCACGATCGATCGCGCGGCTCAGGCTGAACGCTCCCGGCGCATCCTGCACGACCTTGCCCTTGGCGATGCGCCGGATGTTCGCCGCTTCGGCGCGCATCGCTGTTCCGAGTTCTCTCAGATCGTTCTTCGCCGGTACGCCGGCGCGATACTCCCGTCTGCTCCATGAAGGTGGCGCACGCCCGAGTCATCCGCCGCACCGGGTCGAGGTACTTCGAGTCAGGCCGCAGCTGCATCCGGGCCTCCCGGATCTGCGAGCGCACATGATTCACCGACTCGAGCACCCGCTTGGCGGAGTCGTCCGGCCACGGATCATCGAGGGTCTCGACGGCGAATGCGCGCTTCGCGGCCAGATCGATGAGCAGGTTGTCGATCGCGACGCGTTCCGTGCGTTTCGCGTCGATCCACCTCGCGATGCGATCGGCGGTCAGCGCGAGTGCCGCGCCGACGAAGGTCGCAATAAGGGTCCCGATGAAGTCATCCATAGAGGCTGCTTTCGTTTGTGTTGCCTCATCATCGCAAGTTCTATCCAACCGGATGTATCAGGAGCGCGGCCGCCGGATCCTTCTCTGTGAGCGCCCGAGCATTTCGGCGCCGAGAACGCCGAAGGAGCATCCCCATGCCGCACTCCGAAATATCGCTCATAACGAACCAGCAACGCCTGCCTTTCGGCTCACAGCGTTCTGTCAGGATGAGCGCATGACAACACCGAATGACACTCCCGCCGGCTGGTACGACGACGGCTCGGGCCGCCAGCGCTGGTGGGACGGTCAGCAGTGGGGGACCTTCGCCGACGAGGTACAGGCTCAGACTCTCACGGCGACCGCCGCCCCGATCGCTTCCGCCGACGGCAACCCGAAGAAGCTCAACGTCCTCGCCCTCGTCGCCGCCATCATCGCCGCGGTCGGCTTCATCTTCGCCTGCATCCCCGGCGCCCTGATCGTCGGCTGGATCCTGCTGCCGATCGCCTTCGTGCTGAGCATCGTGTCGCTCTTCCTCAAGGGTGACAAGAAGTGGCTCGGCATCGTCGGCCTGGTGCTCTCGATCGTCGGCACCATCGTCGGCGTTGTCGTCTTCCTCGGAGTCGTCGCGGCATCCGTCGACGAGGCCTTCGGCGACGGCGACACCGTCGTCACCCAGCCCGACACCACCGACGAGGCCGACGAGCCGGCTGACGACGAAGAACCCGCCGAGACCGCTGAGGGCACTCGCGAGAACCCGTACCCGGTCGGATCCGAGATCAGCAACAGCGACTGGTCGGTCGTGGTCAACTCGGTCAACCCCGACGGCAACGCCATCGTCTCCGAGGCGAACCAGTTCAACGAGGCTGCTCCGGCCGGCTCCCACTACGAGATCGTGAACTACACGATCACGTACAAGGGCGCCGAGTCCGCCACCTCCGCCGAAGTCACGGTCGATGTCGTGACCTCCAGCGGCAACGTGGTCAACAGCTACGACAGCCTGGTCTCTCTCACCGACGAGTTCGGCTTCGAAGAGCTCTTCACCGGAGCGACCGTCACCGGCTCGCAGGCGTTCCTGATCCCGGATGGCGAGACTATCGTCGTTCGCGTCACCCCCGGTTTCTTCTCGGACGAGTTCTTCGTCCAGCCGTAACCGCTGCATGAACACGCGGAGGCCCTGATCAGTGAGAACTGATCAGGGCCTCTGTCGTTCCGGTGACCGCCCGGGATACATTCGATGGATGCGCACCGCCCCTCCCGCGACCCGCTCAGACGTCGGGCAGACCCGGTGAAGACCATCGGCGTCCTCGGCGGAATGAGCTGGGAATCCTCCCTCGAGTGGTACCGACTCGCGAACGAACGCGTGCGGGAACAGCTCGGCGGTAACCACTCCGCCCGCATCATCCTCGACTCGCTGGACTTCGCCGAGATCGAAGAACTCCAGGCGCGCGGGGACTGGGATGCCGCGGGCACTCTGCTCGCCGACCACGCCCGCGGACTCGAGCGTGCCGGTGCCGACCTGATCGTGCTCTGCACCAACACGATGCACCTCGTCGCCGACCGGATCGAAGCCGCGATCGGCATCCCGTTCGTCCACATCGCCGACACCACGGCCGCCGCCGTGCTTGCATCCGGCATCCGCAAAGCGGGCCTCCTGGGCACCGCCTTCACGATGGAGAAGCCGTTCTATCGCGAGCGGCTCGAGGCGCAGGGCATCGAGGTGCTCGTGCCCAGCGCCGAGAAGCGCGCCCGAGTGCACGCGATCATCTACGACGAACTGGTGCACGGCATCATCCGTCCGGAATCCCGCGCGTACTACCGCGAGGTGATCGACGAACTCGCGGCGCAGAGCGCGGAGGGCATCATCCTCGGCTGCACCGAGATCGAGCTGCTCGTCTCTGCCGCGGACTCTCCGGTGCCTGTGTTTCCGACCACCTCGCTGCACGTCGATGCTGCGCTCGCCGCCGCGGGGTGAGGTGAAACGCCTCCCCGCGCGCCCTTCCTTGTCGGACGGATGCTGCGCGAGGATGAACAGGACCGCCGTCGAAGGAGATCCGCATTGCGCTTGCCACGCCCCTCTCGCCGGCGTACTGAGCCGCAGACGTCGACATCGAGCCTGTCGCCGGCCCCTGAGTCGATGACCTCGATCTGCGCAGTGCTGTTCGATCTCGACGGAGTCGTCCGGCAGTTCGATGAGGACTACACGACCGACATCGAGAGACGGCACGGCCTTGAGCCGGGCGCGGTTGTGGATGCCGCCTTCGAGCCGGAGCTGCTCGACCAGGTGACCACCGGCCGGATCTCGCGCCGCGCCTGGGTTGCCCGCGTGGGCGAGGCGCTCGGCTCGGCGGCCGCGGCCGAGGAGTGGGGACGGCAGCCGTCCGAAGTCGACGCGGAGGTGCTCGCCATCGCGGACGCGCTTCGTGCCGCCGGCATCCGCACCGCCATTCTCACCAACGGGACCGACACGATTCCGGCCGAGGCGGACGAGCTCGGCCTCACCGAGCATTTCGATGCGATCTTCAACTCCGCCGAGATCGGGTGGGCGAAGCCGGATGCCAGGGCTTTTCAGCACGTGCTCGATGCGCTCGGGGTGGAGGCGTCGGAGGTGTTCTTCACGGACGACTCAGAGGGGAAGCTCGCGGGGGCGGAAGAGGTGGGGATGGTGACGCATCACTTCGAGTCAGCGGAGGGGTTGCGGGAGGCGCTGCGGGCGGAGGGTTTCGCGATCTGAAGACGTTTCGTCTCGCTTCGCTCGCTCAACGACCGCGAAGGAGGAAGCGTCGCTCAACGAACGGGGGCGGGCGCTGGCCGGTAGCGGTGCACGACCACGCCGGAGCGGAACTCCTGGCGCTCCACCAACTCCAGAGGCAGCCGCGCACTCAGCCCGGCCAGCAACGTCGGACCGTGGCCGGCGATGACCGGATGCACGGCGAACACGAACTCGTCGATGAGTCCGAGTTCCGCGAGCGCGAGGGGGAGCGTCACGCCGCCGACCGATAACTCCCCGCCTGGCTGCTGCTTCAGCGCCCGGACGGCGTCGCCCAGATCACCCTGCACCAGTTCGGCGTTCCAGTCGACCTCGGTGAGGGTGCTCGACACGACGTACTTCTTCGACCGATCGATGGCCTCGGCGAAGGCGACCTCCGACTCGTCCATCCGGTCGGGCCACACGCCGTCGGCCGGCCGCCGCCACGCAGACTCCATCATCTGGTACGTCACGCGACCGTAGATCTCGGCATCCGACCGCTCCGTCTCGGCGGTGCAGAAGGCCATGAATTCTTGGTCGGGCGTTATCCCCGCCTCATGATGCACGCACCCGTCGAGCGTCACGTTGGTCCCGTACCGCAGTGGCCTCATTCGTCGCTCTACCTCGATGCGCGCAACCCGGATTCACCGGACGGTAGCAGACGGCCGTCGCCGGCGACAGGCCAGCAGCGCTCGGGTCAAGACCGCCCTCTACTCTGGACGGATACGCCCACCCCGCGAAGGAGCTGCCATGAACCCGTTGATTCCCGGGGTGTGGGACGTCGTCTGGTCGATGGTCTGGATCGCAGCACTCGTGCTCGCGGTCGTCGCGATGGTCACTCTGCTTCGCACGAAGGCGGCACTCGGCCCGGCGGCGACGGCGCTCTGGGCGCTCGCGATCATCTTCATTCCCCTCCTCGGCGCGTTCGTGTGGCTGATGTCGAGCCGGCGTCTGCGGCGCACGGAAGCGCGCCGCCGCAGGACTGCCGCGAGGGCGGAAGCAGCGTGATGAGGTCTCCGATCAACCCGGGTTGATCGCTGCGCACGGACGCTTCGACACGCTCAGCGACCCAGCCGAGCGTCGGAGTCATCCCGGTGGGACGCGTTTCGTCTCGCAAGCTCGCTCAACGACCGGGGTCTCGCAAGCTCGCTCAACGACCGGGGTCTCGCACGCTCGCTCAACGACCGGGGTCTCGCACGCTCGCTCAACGACCGGGCGAGCGTCAGTCGGCCTTGACCTTCCGCGGTCCGGCGCTCCGCGGGGGATTCGCCCGCAGGTGTCCGCTGACCTGCGTCATCACCCGGGCGAGGACCTCGACATCGGCGTCGTCGAGCGACGCGAACAGCAGACTCTGCACGGCCTCGATGTGCCCGGGGAACACCTTCGCGAGCACCGCACGACCCTCGGCCGTGATGGCGACGATCGTGCTCCGCTCATCCTCAGGCGAAGGAGCCCGCGTGACAAGACCCCGCTCCTCGAGCGACTGCGCCTGATACGTCAGCCCGCTGCGGCTGTAGACGACGCCGTCGGCGAGATCCGTCATCCGCTGGCTGCCGTCCGGAGCATCGCCGAGACGCGCCAGCAGCTGGAACTGCACGTAGCTGAGCTTGCCGACATCCTTCAGCTGCTTCTCGACCGCGTGCCGCAGCAGGCTGCTCACCTCGGTGAAGGCGAAGTAGGCCGCGAGCTCGGTCGGGGAGAGCCGAGGAGATCGATCGTTCATGATTCCAGTATACGTGTTGCTTCGAATTCGAAGCAGTGCTACTGTCATCGTATTGCTTCGAATTCGAAGCACCTATGAAAGGAGAGATCATGAAGGCAGTACGGTTCCACCAGGTCGGCGGCCCCGAGGTTCTGCAGCTCGAAGACATCGCGCAGCCGGTTCCGGCCGCGGGGCAGGTGCGGCTGCGCGTCGCGGCATCCGCTTTCAACGCCGCTGACAACGGCATGCGGGCGGGCTTCCTCCCCATCCCGGTCGTGCTCCCGCACATTCCGGGCTACGACGTCTCCGGCACGATCGACGCGATCGGCGACGACGTCGAAGGCTTCGCGGTCGGTGACGCGGTCGTCGGCTTCCTGCCGATGGCCGAAGACGGAGGAGCGGCCGAGTACGTCGTCGCCCCGGCCGACGTGATCGTCGCAGCGCCGATCAGCGTGCCGCTCGCAGACGCCGCAGCTCTCCCCTCGGTCGCTCTCACCGCCCGCCAGGCGCTCTTCGACGACGGGCACCTCGAAGCCGGACAGCGCCTGCTCATCGTCGGCGCGGGCGGCGCCGTCGGCAAGCACGCGATCGCCCTCGCCAAGCGGGCGGGCGCGTACGTGATCGCCACGGCGAGCCCGCGGAGTGCGGATGCCGTGCGTGCCGCCGGCGCCGACGAGATCATCGACCACACCGAGACCGGAGTGCTCGACGCCGTCTCGGATCAGGTCGACATGCTCCTCAACCTCGCGCCGATCGAACCGGAGGAGTTCACCGCCCTGGTGCGCCTCGTCCGCGACGGAGGCGTCGTCGTGAGCACCACGGCCTGGATGCCGGCGCCCGACGACGCCGACCGGAATGTGCGCTCGGTCGTCGTGTTCGTGCGGAGCGACGCCGCGAAGCTCGCCGAGCTCGTGTCGCTGGTCGACGACGGCGTGCTGCAGGTCGAGGTCACGCGCCGCATCCCGCTGGCCGAGCTGCCGGCGCTGCACGCGGAGGCCGCGGCAGGCCGGATCGCGGGCAAGGTGATCGTGCTGCCGTGACGGTGGGTGGTTGTCGCACCCGCGTGGGGTGTGCGTCCCGGAAGGAAGAGTGCGCTTCGCAAGGCCGGTTCGCCGGCATCCGTCCTTGCGAAGCGCATTTCTCCTTGCGCAGGATCGGTCGCGAACGCAATACACCGGTATGCCACCACGCTCGCTCCGCCTGTCGCCCCCGTCGGCAGCGGATGCCGTACGTACAGTGACCGGATGCAGCCAGGATCCCTCGCCGACGTCGTCATCGCCCTCACCGCCATCGGAGCACTCTCGCCGCGATCATCGGGGCGAAGCACGCCGGCCGGCTCTTCGGCATCGAGGCCAATCGAGATGAAGCCGCACGAGCGCGGGAGATGCAGTCGCAGGCGAGCAAGGTCTTCGCCTGGGTCGCCTCCCGGATCGGCGAAGAGCAGACGACTTACGGCGTCGTGGTGGTGAACTCCTCCGAGCAGGCGATCTACGACGTCGAGGTGCGCGTCACGGATGCGTACGAGAGCGAGCGGCGTCCGATCCAGCTGACGATCCTTCCGCCGGGGGCCTACTACCTCGGCGAGAGCACCGAAGCCTACGCGTGGGAGTTCGCCTCGCGGCTGCGCTCGTTCGAGGACGAGATCCGCCCCGTCACGAAGTCGCGCAAGCGCCGCATCGTCGGGATGGCATTCCGCGACAGCTCTAACCTCACGTGGGTAAGGGACGTCGAGGGGCTGCTTGCGCGGGCGTGATCACTCGTGCTGCCATGACTGCATGCTGCCGGGTGTGCGCCCGTGAAGGAGGAGCGCGCTTCGCAAGGCCGGTTCGCCGGCATCCGTCCTTGCGAAGCGCGCTGCACCTCACGACGGATCATCCGCGTTCTGCGGAGTCACGCGAGAATCGATCTGCGAAAGAAATTCTGCACGTCAACCCAACGTGTAAAGAACAGGCCGACTTTTACACATCCGCGGGGGCACAGCTGAAGCATGCCAGAGCGTTTCGTCTCGCTGCGCTCGCTCAACGACCGGGGGATGGCGCGAGTCGAAGGATCGCTCAACGACCCGGTAACGTCACGCCGAGAACGCAGGGACCGCCTCGATCAGCATCCGCGTGTACTCCTGCTGCGGGTTCGTGAAGATCTGCCCGGCGTCGCCGCACTCGACGAGGATGCCGTTCTTGAGCACGGCGATGCGGTCGGCGGTCTCTGCCACGACGCCGAGGTCGTGCGTGATGAAGAGGTAGCTCAGCTCGCGCTCGCGCTGCAGCTCGTCGAGCAGCTTCAGGATCTGCGCCTGCACCGACACGTCGAGCGCCGAGACGGCCTCATCCAGCACGAGGAACTCGGGATCGAGTGCGAGAGCGCGGGCGATCGCGACGCGCTGCCGCTGTCCGCCCGAGAGCTCGTCCGGGAAGCGGTCCAGCATCCCGTCGGGCAGGGCAACCTGTTCCGACAGTTCGACGGCTCGTTTCGACCGCGACGACCGATCGCCCTCGCCGAACGACAGCAGCGGCTCGGTGATGAGCTGCTCGATCGTCATCCGCGGGTTCAGCGAGTCGAACGGGCTTTGATAGACCATCTGGAACCGGCGCCGCAGCTGCCGCAGCTTCTCGCCCTTGACGTGCGTGATGTCTTCGCCGGCGAACGAGATCGCACCGGATGTCGGCTCGTCGAGCCGCAGCACGAGCCGTCCGAGGGTGCTCTTGCCCGACCCCGATTCACCCACGACCGCGAGCGTCTCGCCGCGACGCACCTCGAGCGACACGGCATCCAGGGCGGTGAGCGTACGACGATCGCCCTCGCCCTTGGGCAGCGGGAAGATCTTCGTCAGCTCGCTCACCCGCACGATCGGCTCGCCACCGAACTCGATGCGGGCCTGCGTGGATGCCGTCCGTCGCTCGTGCGCGCTCAACCGCGGCGCCGCGTCGATGAGCTTGCGCGTGTACTCGTGCGTCGGCGCGGTCATGACCTGCGCCGCGGGACCGGCGTCGACGATCTCGCCCTGCCGCATGACGATGACCCGGTCGGCCCGTTCGGCCGCCATGCCCAGGTCGTGCGTGATGAGCAGGATCGACGTGCCCAGCTCCTGCGTCAGATGCGCGAGGTGATCGAGGATCTGCTTCTGCACCGTCACGTCGAGGGCGCTCGTCGGCTCATCCGCGATGACCAGGCTCGGTCGGGCGGCCAGCGCCCCCGCGATCAGGGCGCGCTGCTTCATGCCGCCGGAGAACTGATGCGGATACTGCTTCGCCCGCTCCGCCGGATACGTCAGACCCGCCATCTCGAGCAGCTCGATCGCACGGTCCGCCGCGTCGTGCTTCGACGCGAGCCCGTGCACGAGCAGCGGCTCCGCCACCTGCACGCCCACGCGGCGCACGGGGTTGAGAGACAGCGCCGGATCCTGCGGGACCAGCCCCATCAGCCGACCTCGGATGCCGCGCCAACGGCGCTCGCTCAACGGCAGCAGATCCTCGCCCTCGAACACGACTCGCCCGCCGGTGACTTCGGCGTTCGGCGCGAGAAGGTTCATGATCGCCTGCGCGACGGTGCTCTTGCCCGAGCCGGACTCGCCCACGATCGCGACGACCTCACCGCGCTTGACGCTCAGGCTCACTCCGCGGACGGCGTCGACCTCGCGGTCGCCGATCCGGTAGGCGATGCGCAGATCCTCGACGCGGAGGATGTCGTCGCGTGCAGCGGATTCCCCGTTGTGAGCAGGGTCCGCGGATGCCCCGGAACGGGTGGACTCATCGGCGGTCGCGGCGTCGTCCTTCTGCAGCATGCGTCCTCCTCGTCGAGCACGGGTGTCGTCATCAGCCCTGATCATGTTCTCGTTCACGCTACGCGCGCCGATTCATCCGGATCAAGGGCTCCATCGGCATGGAGCAATGCGCCGGGCGCATCGATCAGGCGTCCGCATCCACGTCGTCGGCCAGGCTCAGCAGACGTTCGACGAGGGGATTCGGAGTCTCGGAGTTCCACGCGATGTCGAGCTCGACGCTGTTCACCCGCGACGACGGGTCGGCATCGCTGATCGGCAGCAGCGTCACGGTGTCGGGGGCGATGCGCCCTGCCGACTCGGGGACGAGCGTGAACCCGATCCCCGCACTCACCAGCGCCAGCAGCGCGGGCACCTGGCCGGCGTATTGCACGATGCGCGGATGCACGCCGCTCGCCACGAACATCGACAGCAGCAGGTCGTGGAAGTACCGCGCGACAGTCGGTGAGTACATCAGCAGCCGCTCGTCCTTGAGGTCGATGAGCTTCACCGGCTCCCCGCGCTGCGCCAATGTCGAGCCGCTCGACACCGCCACGGCGAGCCGCTCGCGGTACACCGCTCGGCTGCTGATCTGCGGCCGGGCCAGCAGCGGCCGCATCAGGCCGATGTCGACCGTGCCCTTCTCGAGCTCCTCCATCTGGTCGAGCGAGACGAGCTCGCGCAGCAGCAGCGTGACGCCCGGCAGCTCGGCCGATGCGCGACGCAGCAGATCGGGGACGACCGACTGCCCGGCCATCGCCGTGTACGCGATCGTGACCGTGCCGGCGGCGCCCTCGCCGACCGAGCGCACATCGGAGACCGCCTTCGCCGCGAGATCGATGAGCCGACGGGCGTTGGGCAGCAGCGCACGGCCGGCCTGCGTCAGAGCGACGCGGCGACTGGTGCGGTCGAACAGCCTCGTCGACAGCTCGCGCTCGAGCTGCTGGATCTGACGACTGAGCGGAGGCTGCGTCATCTTCAGGCGCGTGGCCGCGGCGCCGAAGTGCAATTCCTCCGCGACGGCGATGAAGCATTCGAGCTGTACCAGCGAGATCATCGATCCACTCCCGACATCAGTCAGTGCGCTATTTGGTTTGTCCGCGCATCCGTCTCACCATAGTGTCGAAGCAACTCGATGACGCGGAATCCGTCGACGCGGATGCACGGCGTCTCACCGACGGAGGCCCGATGTCCGAAGAGTTCCTGCTGTCTGTCCCGGCATCCACCCGGCTGCCCGAGAAGGCGGTGCGGTCGGTGCGCATCACGCCGGTCGCCTTCCAGGACCCGCCGCTGCTCAACACGGTCGGCGTGCATGAGCCCCTGGCGCTCCGGGCCATCGTGCAGGTCACCACCGAATCGGGAGTGCTCGGTCTCGGCGAGACCTACGGCGACAGCGCGCACCTGCATCGCCTGCGGATCGCCGCCGATGCCGTGCTCGGCTGCGACGTCTTCGCGACCAACGACCTGCGGGCGCGCGTCGAGCGCAGCGTCGCCGGTGACGGCATACGAGGCGGGCACGGCATGTCGGGAATGGTCACCGGCACGAGCACCGGCGACCGCGTGCTGTCGCCGTTCGATGTGGCAGCCCTCGACATCCGCGGCAAGCTCCTCGGAGTGCCGGTCAGCGAACTGCTGGGCGGACGGGTGCGGGATGCCGTGCCCTTCAGCGGCTACCTCTTCTACAAGTGGGCGGGGCATCCCGGCGCGGCATCCGACGAATGGGGCGAAGCCCTCACGCCCGACGGCATCGTCTCGCAGGCGCGTCGCATCGTCGACGGGTACGGCTTCACCGCCCTCAAGCTCAAGGCCGGCGTGCTGCCGCCCGACGAAGAGATCGCGGCGATCCTCGCGCTGCGCGAGGCGTTCCCGGAGCACCCGCTGCGCATCGATCCGAACGGCGCCTGGACCGTCGAGACCTCGCTGCGTGTCGCCGACGCGCTGAAGGACGTGCTCGAGTACCTCGAGGATCCCACTCCCGGGCTCGAGGGCATGGCTGAGGTCCGCCGCGGTACTGATCTGCCGCTCGCGACCAACATGTGCGTCGTCGCGTTCTCGCATATCGCGGATGCCGTGCGCCTGGGCTCCATCGACATCGTGCTCTCCGACCACCACTTCTGGGGAGGCCTCGAGCGATCGCGTCTGCTCGCCGGCTTCGCGGAGACGCTCGGGTGGGGACTGTCGATGCACTCGAACTCCCACCTCGGGATCAGCCTCGCCGCGATGACCCACCTCGCCGCGGCGACCCCCGGTCTCGGTTACGCGTGCGACACCCACTGGCCGTGGAAGCGCGACGACGAAGACATCGTCGCCCCCGGCGCGCTGACCTTCGCGAACGGTTCGCTGGCCGTGCCTACCGGGGCCGGCCTCGGCGTCGAGCTCGACCCCGAGGCGCTGGCGCGGCTGCATCGGCAATACCTCGACGGCGGCATCCGAGAGCGCGACGACACCGGCTACATGCAGCGCGTCGACGCCGGATTCGTGCTGGAAAGCCCGCGCTGGTGAGCGCGCCGTTGCGCATCGCCGTCACGGACCCGATCATCGCGGAGTTCGCCGACGAACTGCGTCGCACCGCGCGACCGCACGACTGGGTGTTCGCCGACCTCGACGTGCCCGAGTCGGTGCGCGCTGCGATCGACGGCGCCGACGTCGTGATCGGTTCGCGGATCACGGTCGACGACATGGCCGACGCCGATCGCGTGCGCCTGGTGCACGTGACAGGCGCGGGAGTGGACCGGGTCGAGGACGGCGCCGTGCCCGACGGAGTGCCGCTGTGCAACACCGGTCACCACGGCCCGGCGATCGCCGAGCACGTGCTCGTGACCGCCCTCATGCTGCGGCGCCGCGTGCTGCCGGTCGACGCGGAGCTGCGCCGCGGAGAATGGCGCACGGTCGCCACGGCGCCCGGATCCATCGCGTACCATCGCTCGCTCGCCGGCAGCACCCTCGGACTCATCGGCTACGGCGAGATCGGACGCTCCGTGGCCCACCTCGCGAAGGCCTTCGGCATGCGCGTGATCGCGATGCGACGGCATCCGGATGCCGCGGGCCCGGGCACCGAGCTGCTCGACCGCGTGTACGGCGAGGACCAGCTGCATCCGCTCCTCGGCGAGAGCGACGTCGTGGTCGTCACCGCGCCACTCACCGAGAGCACGCGCGGTCTGATCGATGCGGATGCCCTGGCGCAGCTGCATCCGGACGCCCTGATCATCAACGTCGCGCGCGGCGCCCTCATCGACGAGGACGCGCTGTACGCCGCGCTCGCCGAAGAGCGCATCGGGGGCGCGGGGATCGACGTGTGGTGGGACGCGCCGGACGGCACGCAGGCCCCCGCCTCCGTGCGCCGGTTCGCCGCGCTCGACCGGGTCGTGCTGACCCCGCACTACTCCGGCCACGCCCGCGAGGTCTTCACCGCGCGGGCCGCCGACATCGCCCGCAACATCGACCTGCTCGACGTCGGGCTCCCGCTGGAGCGGCAGGTGCGCTGAGGAGGATGCCGCGTCGCCGCGGCATCCGCTCAGATCATCTCGAACAGGCGGGTGGCGATCAGCGTCAGCGCGCCGAGAGCCGAGGCGCCGAGCGCGATCGCGCGCGTGCGGCGGCGGTTGAGGAACCGGTTCAGGAACCGTGAGACCACCGCGCCGGCCACGGCGAACGGTGCCATCCACGCGGCGGTGAGGAGCGCATGCGGCGGCACGGCGCCCCACAGGAACAGGGCGACGAGTGACAGCGTCGAGCCGACGAGGAAGAACGCCGACATCGTGCCGCGCAGTCGAGGCCCCTCGGATCCCTGCCAGATGATCGCCATCGGCGCCCCACCCACCGAGGTGGTCGTGCCCATGACGCCGGACAGCGCCCCGGCGAGAGCCTGCGTCGTGCGCGTCACCCGCGGACGCCAGCCGCGCAGCGACACGAGCACGCCCACCAGCACGACCGCGGCGACCGCCCACGACAGCACGGCCGTCGACATCACGGTGACGAGTCCCGCTCCGACGACGGTGCCCGGCACTCGCCCGGCCAGCGCCCAGCCGGCGCCGCGGAGGTCGAGGGCTGCGCGATCCATCACCACCACGATGACTGTCACGATCATGGCCAGCGTGATGACGAGCACCGGCAGCAAGGTCGCGTCGATGAGGGCGATGAAGGGCGCCGCCAGCATCCCCATGCCGAAGCCGATCGAGCCCTGCAGGCAGGCGGCGGCGAGGATGACCGCGGCCAGCAGTGCGAACTCGAGGGGCGTCACCGGGGCTCAGCGCCGCGGGGCGATGGAGCCGATCACGCGACGACGCTTCTTCGTCTGCAGACGCCAGCGCTGCCCCGGGTCGGTCGCGAGGCGCAGCCAGGCGGCCAGCACGTTCGCGCAGACCGTCGTGATGACGATCGCGAGACCGGGGAGGACCGACTGCCACCACGCCTCGGCGAGGTACTGGCGTCCCTGCGCGACCATGAGACCCCAGCTGACGTCGGGCGGCTGGATGCCGATGCCGAGGAAGCTCAGCGACGACTCGGCCAGCATCACGTAGCAGAACTCGAGGGTGGCGAGCGTGACGAGCGTGGGCAGCACGTTCGGGACGATGTGCCGGAAGACGATCGCGCTGTTCTTGGCTCCGAAGTTCGTCGCGGCATCCACGAACATCCGCGAGCGCAGCTCGGCGGCATCCGCTCGCGCGGTGCGCAGATACAGGGGGATTCGGGTGATGGCGAGGACGAGGACGATGTTCGCGGCGCTCGGGTTGAACACGTAGAGGATCACGACGGCGAGCAGCAGCGAGGGGAAGCTCATGATGACGTCGGCGATGCGCATCGACACCGACTCGCGCCACCCGCGATGGAACCCGGCCCACATGCCCCAGATCGATCCGATGACCGCGGCGACCAGGACGGCGGCCGCGGCCACGCCCAGGGTCGTCCCCGCTGCCGTGATGATGCGGGCGAGCAGGCTGCGACCCAGGGAGTCGCTGCCGAGGATGTACTCCCAGCCCAGCTGCAGGCTGAACGGCGGCATGTTGCGCGCGCCGAGGTCCTGACGCTGCGCGAGCTCGCCGAACAGCGGAGGACCGACGATCGCGGTGAGCACGATGAACGCCAGCACGAAGGCGGCGACGGTGGCGACCTTGTCGTTCAGCAGCAGCCGCCAGAGGTTCGCGCGGCCCGACGCCCGGTTACGGCGCGCCTTCTGGGTGAGGACGGTGACGGTGGATGCATTGTCGTCAGACATTCGTCAGCACCTCTGCCTTCGTGTCGGAGAGCATTCCGGGTCCGCGGCGACGCGCGCGGGACCGTGACGTCGGACGCACGCGCGGATCGAGCAGCGCGTAGCCGAGGTCGATGATGATGTTGAGGGCGAAGATCGCCAGGGCGGTGATCAGCACCGCGGCCTGCAGCACGGCGAAGTCGCGCTGCAGGATCGAGTCGATCATGAGCTTGCCGATGCCCGGCCATCCGAAGATCGACTCGACGACCACCGCGCCGTTGACGAGACCGACGGTGAGGTCGCCCGCCACGGTGAGCGCGGGCGCTGCGGCATTGCGCAGCGCGTGCTTGGTGACGATGTGCATCTGTCCGGCGCCGCGACTGCGGGCGACCTGGACGTACGGCTGACCCATGACCGTGACCATCGACCCGCGGATGACCTGGGCGAGCACACCCATCGGTCGCAGCATGAGCGTCGCGATCGGCAGGATCCAGACGAGAGGACCGGAGGTGCCCGAGGTGGGCAGCCACCCCAGCGTGATCGCGAAGATCCAGATACCGAGGATCGCGACCCAGAAGTCGGGAACGCTCGCCGCCACCATCGAGAAGAAGCTCACGATGCGGTCGGCGATCCCGTTGGGCTTGAGCGATGCCCAGCTGCCGAGCACCACGGCGATGACGATCGCCAGGAGCATTGTCACCGCGGCGAGCTGCAGAGTTGCGGGGAACGCGCGGAGCGCCATCTCGGCGGCGGGTTCCCCGGTGCGCAGCGACGTACCGAAGTCGAGCTGCAGCACCCCGAGGAAGTAGCTGCCCATCTGCTCCCAGAGCGGCTTGTCGAAGCCGTTGCGGGCCGCGAAGTCCTCGCGCATCTGCTCGGTCGCGTTCAGCGGCAGATACAGCTGCGACGGATCGCCGGTGAGGCGGGCGAGCACGAAGACACCCAGTACGACTGCGATCAGCGGCAATGCGCTCTGCAGGATTCGTCTTCTCAGGTAGATCCACATGATCGCCCGCCTCTCTCACTCTCGCTCGCGGTCAGCCCGCGAGCGAGACCTCCTTGATGCGCAGCTCGTCACCGGTGGACGAGTTGGGCTCATACGTCACCCGGTCCGACAGCCCCAGCATGACGGTCTGGTGGGCGATCGGCGCGAGGGCGGTGACGTTCTCGCGCTCGAAGGCGAACACCTCCTCGTATGCGGTCTGGCGCTCCTCGTCGGTCAGGGTGCGTGCGGTGTTGATGAGCTCGTCCAGACCGGGGTCGCCGAACTCGGACTGTGCGCCGCCGGTGAGCATGTACTGCTCGACCGTGAACTGCGCGTCACCCGCCTGGTTGCCGTGCTGGATCAGCATCGCGATCGGGCCCTCGTTCGTCACGAAGGGGCTCAGCTGGTATTGCAGGTGCTGCGTGGTGTCGACCATGCGCAGCTCGACGTTCAGCCCGGCGGCGGCGAGCTGCTCGCGCAGCACCTCACCGAGTTCGCTGACCTTCGGGAACTGCGCGGTGCGCACCGGCATGAGGATCTTCGTGTCGACGGGGACGCCGTCGGCCTTGGCCTCCTCGACCAGCTCCTTCGCCTTCTCGGGGTCGTACGCCCACGGCTCGAGGTCGGCGTTGAATCCGACGATGCCCTCGGGGATCAGCTGCGCGGCGACCTTGTCGCCGTCGGGGTAGAGCGACGAGACGATGCCCTCGCGGTCGATGGCGAAGTTGATCGCCTGACGGATGCGGATGTCGTCGAGCGGCGCCGTCTGACCGGAGAAGCGCAGAGCGATCGTCTCGTTGTTCGGGTAGCTCACTCCGAGGTCGCCGATGCCGTCTTCAGCGCTGAGGCCCAGAGCGATGTCGGCTTCGCCACTCGTGATCATCGCGGCGCGGACGGTGCCCTCGGAACGCCACTGGTACTCGACGGCTGCGAACTGCGGCGCATCGCCCCAGTAGTCGTCGTTGCGGTCGAGCGTCAGCTTCGTGCCGGCCTGCCATTCGCCGATCGCGTAGGGACCGGTGCCGATCGGCTCGCGGACGAACTCGGTGTTGGACGTCTCGGGCGAGACGATCTCGATGAACGAGAGCTTCAGCGGGAGGATCGGGTCGGCGCTCGGCGTGGTGACCGTGAGGGTCGTGGCGTCGGTGGCCTCGACCTCGAGGTCCTCGTCGCCGAAGATGTAGCCCTCGACGTTGCACCCGAGGTCGCCGTTCACGGCGCGATCGATGGAGTACGCGGCCGCCTCCGCGTCGAACGGCGTGCCGTCCTGGAAGGTGACGTCGTCGCGGAGGGTGAACG
This sequence comes from Microbacterium sp. SA39, assembly GCF_000967865.1. Classification (GTDB taxonomy): domain Bacteria; phylum Actinomycetota; class Actinomycetes; order Actinomycetales; family Microbacteriaceae; genus Microbacterium. The sequence continues at coordinate 184,532 of NZ_JXRU01000033.1, read as the reverse complement.
TCCACTCCGTGTCTCCGGTCTGCTCCCACTCGGTGGCGAGCAGGGGATCCAGGTCGCCCGTGGACGGGTTGCGCTCGACGAGCGGCTCGGTGACTGTGCTGCGGACGACGACGCCGGTCGAGGTCAGGTTCGCATCGCAGGCCTCGAGCGTGGGCGGCTCCTGCGGGAGCACGACGCGGAGCATGTCGTCGCCACCGCCGCCTTCGCCGCCGTCGGGCGATTCCGAGTTCGCGACGGAGCACGAGGCGAGCAGGGCGATCGACGCGATCCCGGCGGCGACGGCAGACGCTCGGGTGGCTGTGCGTCGGGGGGAAGAAAGCTTCATCGGTTCCTCCAGGTAGGGGACGGCCGTGGCCCAGAATGGCTGTCGGCTCGTTGTGAATGTCGCAGACCGCTTCACGAGCGTCAACCGATGCGCGGGTGGCATCGGCGGGTCGCGTCGATGCCAGGCGCCCCGCGGCATCCGTCGACCGCAGCGCGATCCGCGAGATTCCGCCGGTCTCACCCCATGAATACAGTACGCGCATCAATCCATGCAACTTCGCTTATGGCAGCGCATCGTTGGCTGGTCGTAGTCTCGCGCCATGACCAACCTTCCCGATTCCGCCTCCCCGGTCGCTCCCGGCACCGTCGCCCAGGCGGGCCCGCTGCTCGAATCCCTTCAGCAGAGCCTGCGGGACGAGTACTCCGTGGTGCGCCTCCCCGACGATGTCGCGACCCTCGATCCGGCGGTCGCGGCAGCCGTGCGCGCCGTCGTCACCAGTGGCCGCGTCGGCGTCGGATCCGAGCTCATGGCGGCGCTGCCGAACCTCGAGATCGTGACGAATTTCGGCGTGGGATACGACACCACCGACGTCGCGCAGGCGGCTGCCCGCGGCATCCGGGTGGCGAACACACCCGACGTGCTGACCGACTGCGTCGCCGACACCGCGCTCGGGCTCATGCTCGACGTGTTCCGCCGGTTCGGGGCATCCGAGCGGTTCCTGCGCGACGGCCGGTGGGAGTCGGGCGGGTTCCCGCTGACGCGCAGGTTCTCGGGGAGCACGGTCGGCGTGCTGGGTCTCGGCCGCATCGGGCAGGCGATCGCCCGTCGCGCCGCCGCCTTCGACACCACGATCCTCTACACGACCCGGCGCCCCGTCGAGGGCGTGCCCTGGGAGCATGTGCCCTCCGCTGTCGACCTCGCACGCCGGTCGGACGTGCTCGTCGTGGCGGTTCCCGGCGGAGCCTCGACGGAGGGACTGGTGGATGCCGAGGTGATCCGCGCCCTCGGACCGGACGGGTTCCTCGTGAACATCGCACGCGGGTCGGTCGTCGACGAGGATGCGCTCATCGTCGCGCTGGAGAGCGGCGAGATCGCGGGCGCGGGACTCGACGTGTTCGCGCACGAGCCCCACGTGCCGGAGCGGTTGATCCGCGATGACGTCACCCTGCTGCCGCATGTCGGGAGCGGGACGACGGAGACCCGCCAGGACATGCGCGACCTCACGCTGGCGAACCTCCGCGCCCACCTCGCGGGTGAGCCGCTGCCGACTCCGGTTCCGGAGACGCCCGCCGGTTGATGCAGTCGCGGCATTGATCCATCCACCATTTGGTTTGTAGGCGCATCGTTTCGCGCATAGCGTGACGAGTGTTCAGATCCGAGCCGGACACCGGCGAGAAACCCCAGGAGTGCACCGTGGCACGATTCACGCCCACCGAGCTGGCCGACCACCTCCGCGATGGTCTCCTCTCGTTCCCCGCGACGGCGTTCACGCCGGAGCTCGAGTTCGACGAGAAGCGCTACCGCGAGCACGTGGAGTGGCAGGCGGGATTCGGCGTCTCCGGACTGTTCGCCGCCGGCGGGACCGGCGAGGGGTTCAGCCTCGACGCCGCCGAATCCGCCGCGGTCGTCCGCGCGGCCGTGCAGTCGTCCCGGCCCGAGGTGCCGGTGCTCGCATCGGCCGGCGGCTGGACCCGGCACGCGATCGCCAACGCCCGCGCGGCGGAGGAGGCCGGCGCCGAGGGCATCCTCGTGCTGCCGCCGTACCTGACCGAGTGCGACCAGCCCGGGCTGCTCGAGCACGTCTCGGCGATCGCCGCCGCGACCAGCCTCGCGATCATCGTCTACAACCGCGGCAACGCGATCTACTCGGCCGACACCATGGCCGCGCTCGCCGACCGACACGAGAACGTCATCGGCTTCAAGGATGCGACGGCCGACATCGAGCACCTGGCCTCGGTCTATGTGAAGAACGGCGAGCGCCTGTTCTACCTGGGCGGGCTGCCCACGGCCGAGACCTACGCGTTGCCGCTGCTCCAGATGGGCATGAGCACGTACTCCTCGGCGATGTTCAACTTCGTTCCCGAGTTCGCGCTCGAGTTCTACCGCGACGTGCGGGCCCAGGACCGCGCCGCCGTGACCGAGAAGCTGGGACGGTTCGTGCTGCCCTACCTCGAGATCCGCAACCGCGGACGCGGGTTCGGCGTCTCGATCGTCAAGGCCGGACTCCGCGTGACCGGACGCGGCGTCGGCCCCGTCCGCCCGCCGCTGCACGACCTGTCGGAGCAGGACGACGCCGATCTCGCGGCGCTCCTCGAGCGCTCCGGGGTGCTCGCCTCCGTTCCCGTCTGAACCTCGCTGCCGACCCCCTCGCCGCTGAATCACTGCCGCTGAATCCAGGAGTGTGACATGACCACCACCGCCGTCCTCACCGGCCATTCTTCGATCGCCGGGCGTTCCGTGCCGGGCACCGGAGCACCGCTGCACGCCATCGCGCCCGACACCGGCGAGCAGCTCGATCCGCCGTACTCGCAGATCGACGTAGAGCAGCTCCGTGAGGCGACGGCGGCCGCGGCCGAGGCCTTCACCTCCTTCTCGCGCCTGGAGCCCGAGGCCCACGCCGCATTCCTCGACTCGATCGCCGACGAGATCGAGGCGATCGGCGATGCGCTGATCGAGCGGGGGATGCAGGAGACCGGGCTGCCGCAGGCGCGCCTTCTCGGCGAGCGGGCGCGGACCACTGGACAGCTGCGGCTGTTCGCGGCGGTCGTGCGTGCCGGCGAGCACCGGGGTGTGCGGATCGATCCCGCGCAGCCTGAACGTTCGCCGCTGCCGCGCGTCGACATCCGCCAGCGCAAGATCCCGCTCGGACCGGTCGCCGTGTTCGGTGCGTCCAACTTCCCGCTGGCGTTCTCGACGGCCGGGGGAGACACGGCATCAGCCCTCGCCGCCGGCTGCCCTGTTGTCTTCAAGGCGCACAGCTCGCATCCTGGAACGAGCGAGCTCGTCGCCGGGGCGATCGCCCGCGCCATCGCCGCGCACGGTCTGCACCCCGGGGTGTTCTCGCACATCTTCGGCCCCGGGCGCAGCGTCGGTCAGGCGCTCGTCGCCGATCCCGGCATCCACGCCGTCGGATTCACGGGATCCCGCGCCGGCGGTCTGGCGCTCGTGCGCACGGCGCAGGAGCGGCCGGTGCCGATCCCCGTGTACGCCGAGATGAGCTCGGTGAACCCGGTGTTCATCCTGCCGGGCGCGCTGGACGGCGACGTGGCGGCGCTCGCCGCAGGCTACGTGCAGAGCGTGACCGGGTCGAGCGGACAGCTGTGCACGCAGCCCGGTGTCGTCTTCGTCCCGCGCGGCGAGCAGGGTGAGGCGTTCCTGCGGGCCGTCTCGGATGTCCTTCGCGCGGCCACCGGGCAGACCATGCTCTCGCCGAGCATCGCCGGCGCGTGGCGCGAGGGCGTCGCGACGAGGGATGCCCACGCCGAGGTGCTCGCGAAGGGGGCGGACGGCGAGGGGCCGCACGCTCCCGCGCCGGTCATCCACGCCGCAGACGTCACGTCCTTCGAGGAGGACGAGGTGCTGCAGGAGGAGATCTTCGGTGCCGCGTCGCTCGTGGTGCGCTACGGCGATGTCACCGAGCTGGTCGAGGCCGCTGCGCGGCTGGAGGGTCAGTTGACGGCCACGCTGCAGCTCGGCGCGGGCGACCACGAGCTCGCATCGGCCCTGCTGCCCGTGCTGGAGCACAAGGTCGGGCGCATCCTCGCGGGCGGCTGGCCCACCGGGGTCGAGGTCGGGCATGCGATGGTGCACGGCGGTCCCTTCCCGGCCACGAGCGATTCGCGCTCGACCAGCGTCGGGACCCTCGCGATCGACCGCTTCCTGCGCCCGGTCGCGTACCAGAACATCCCCGACGAGCTGCTGCCCGAGGCGCTGCGTGAGGCCAACCCCTGGCACCTGCCGCGTCTCGTCGACGGGCGGCGTGAGGCATCGGCATGACCGCCGTCCCCACGATCGAGAAGATCGAGGTCGTCCCGGTCGCCGGGCACGACTCGATGCTGCTGAACCTCTCCGGCGCGCACGGGCCGTTCTTCACCCGGAACATCGTCGTCGCGACCGATTCGGACGGACGCGAGGGGCTCGGCGAGGTTCCCGGCGGCGAGTCGATCCGCACGACGATCGCCGACGCCGGCGAGCTGCTCCGGGATGAGCCGGTCGGTCGGTACCGTTCGCTGCTGCGGTCCATCGCGACGCGCTTCGCCGATCGCGACGCCGCAGGGCGCGGGCTGCAGACGTTCGATCTGCGCACGACCGTGCATGCCGTCACCGGCATCGAGTCGGCGCTCCTCGATCTGCACGCCCAGCACCTCGGCGTGCCCGTCGCGGAGCTGCTCGGTGACGGTCAGCAGCGTGAGAGCGTGCCAATGCTGGGGTATCTGTTCTTCATCGGCGACGCGGACCGCACCGATCTTCCGTACCTGCGCGAGAGCGGTGACGCGTGGGAGAGCGTGCGGCGGGAGGAGGCGATGACAGCGGAGGGCGTCGTGCGCCTCGCCGAAGCCGCGCAGGCCCGGTACGGATTCTCCGACTTCAAGCTCAAAGGCGGCGTCCTCGACGCCGACACCGAGGCCGACGTCGTCACCGCGCTCGCGCAGCGCTTCCCCGAGGCGCGGATCACGCTCGACCCGAACGGGGCGTGGCTGCTGGAGGATGCCGTGCGCATCGGCCGTCGCCTCCGCGATGTGCTCGCGTACGCCGAGGACCCGTGCGGTGCCGAGGGCCGCTTCTCCGGTCGCGAGGTGATGGCGGAGTTCCGTCGACGCACCGGGCTGCGCACGGCGACGAACATGATCGCGACCGACTGGCGTGAGCTGGCGCATGCCATTCGATCGGATGCCGTCGACATCCCGCTCGCGGATCCGCACTTCTGGACGATGGCGGGTTCGGTGCGGGTCGCGCAGCTGTGCCAGGACTTCGATCTCACGTGGGGGTCGCACTCGAACAACCACTTCGACATCTCGCTCGCGATGTTCACGCAGGTGGGGGCAGCGGCGCCCGGCGAGATCACGGCGCTCGACACGCACTGGATCTGGCAGGACGGTCAGCAGCTGACGGTGAACGCGCCGCAGATCCGCGACGGCGCCGTGGAGGTGCCCGACCGGCCTGGGCTCGGCGTGACGCTCGATCGCGCGCGGCTCGCCGAGGCGCATGAGCTCTACGTCGAGCACGGACTCGGCGCGCGGGACGATGCGGTCGGGATGCAGTACCTGGTGCCCGACTGGGAGTTCGACAGCAAGCGGCCCTCGCTCGTGCGCTGAGCCTCCGCCGTCAGACGCGCGCCGTCTGGCGCGCGCCGTCAGACGCGCGCCGTCAGACCCGCTCGCGCCAGCCGACCCCGCGCCGCTCGATGCGCCGCAGCACCTCGTCGGCCGCCACGGGCTCCCCGACATCCGGACCGGCCGCGAGCGACACCGCGGAGTGCACGATCGTGTCGTCGTAGACGTGCACGAGGTTGTAGCCCTGCGCGGCATCCTGCCCTCGGGTGGCGCCGACGGGCTGCGCGAGATCCTGTCCGTACGCGCTCGATGACGCCACAGCCACCGGCACACCCGCGAACGTCCCGAACGACGGGTGATGCACGTGTCCCGAAAGGATGCCGCGCACGTCGGACCCGCGCAGCACCTGCGCGAGCGGGCCCTGGCCGCGCAGCTCGACCGTGACGGCCAGGTCGAGCACCGTCGGCAGCGGCGGGTGATGCATCAGCAGCAGGGTGCCCTCCGGTGCCGCCGTCGACAGCTCCCCCTCCAGCCATGACAGCTGCGACGACGGCACCTCCCCCCAGTGCGCGCCCGGCACCGTCGAATCCACGACGATGACGCGCATCCCTCCGAACCACCGCACCTCCGTGATCGGGTCCGCCGCCGAGGCGTCGGCACCCTCGGTACCGGAAACCGCCGGTCCCAGCCCCAGCTCCGCCCGCATCGCGCCGCGGTCGTCGTGATTGCCGGCGGCCCACACCACCTCGCACCCGAGAGCTTCCGCCGCCGGCCCGATCAGCACACGCAGCCGCACGTACGCCGACGCATCGCCCCGGTCGGCCATGTCTCCGGTCAGCAGCAGCGCATCCGGACGGATGCCCGAGTCGACCAGCCGCGACAGCATCAGTTCGAGGTTCGCATCGGCATCCGCTCCGCTGCCGTAGAGCGGCGAACGCTCGCGCGGCAGGTGGGTGTCGGAGATGTGCACGAAGACGTGCGACGGTCGCGGGTGTTCGGTGAGGATCATGTCTCTTCCTGAAGAGCGAAAAGGTGAAAGCTCAGATCGGGCGTGCGGTCGTTCCGGGCACGAGTTCGCCGGTGAAGGCCTGGCGCATCACGGCATCCGACTCGCCGGAGGTCAGCAGCCGCTGCATGGTCTCGACCGCCGCCGACGCCACCGCCTCCACGGGAATCCGCACCGTGGTCAGTCCGAGCAGGTCGGCACCGGGAAGGATGCCGTCGCACCCGGTCACGCTGAGATCGTCCGGTACCCGCAGGCCGAGCGCCCGTGAGGCCCGCATCACCGCGAGCTGCCGGTAGTCCGAGGCGCACATCACCGCGGTCGCCCCGGCCCGCACGGCCTTGAGCGCCTCGTCGACGCCCTCTTCCGGGCGCGCGCCCGCCGAGATCATCGTCACCGCGACCTCGGCCTCGATGAGCGTCTCGCGCATCGCCATGGCGCGCAGGTGCTCGGGGTACGACGCCTCGGGACTTCCGCCCAGGACGACCACGTGCCGGTGCCCCAGCGCGATGACGTGGTCGGCCAGCATCCGTCCGTGCTTCTCGTCGTCGTAGTGCGCGGTGTGGATGCGCGCCGAATCCTCCACGCGCCCGGCGCGCAGGATCGGCACCTGGTCGGCGAACGGCTCGAGCTGCGCGCCGGTGATGCCGCCGGTCGCCACGATGAGCCCGGCCACCCGCATCCCGAGCAGCCGATGCAGCGCACCGACCTGCTTGGTGCCCTGCTCATCGGCGCCGATCGTCACGGTGACGAGGTCGAGTCCGCGGCGGTGAGCCTCGTCCTGCAGGCGCGAGAACAGCAGACCGTAGGCCGGGTTGCTCGCATCGCGCAGCATCAGCCCGACCGTGCCGGTGCGTCCGGCGGCGAGCTCGGCGGCCATCGTGTTCGGCACGTAGCCGAGCCGTTCGGCGACCTCGAGGATGCGCTCCCGCGTCTCCTCGGCGAAGCGCCCCTCGCCCTTCATCGCGCGCGTGGCCGTGGCCCGAGACACTCCGGCCGCCGACGCCACATCAGCGATCGTGACGCGCAGGGCGGGCGTCGCCTGGTCGTCGGCGCTCATGCGGAACGCGTCTTCCGCGTCTTCTGCGAGCTCTTCCGACTCGATCCGGTTCCCGATCCTCGTCCGTACACGAGGTACATCGTGACACCCATGATGATCATCAGCAGCACCGTGTAGACGAACGTGATGGGCATCGCGTCGAGATTGTTCTCGCCGCGAGTGCTCTCCTGGATCGCCACGCCCAGCGGCTTGTACAGCGGCTGGTACAGGAAGATCGCCGCGTCGTAGTCGTCGAGCAGGCTGTTGAAGTTCAGCGCGGTGATCGCGGCGGCGGTCGGCAGCACGAGCGGGATGATCACCCGGCGGAAGGCCGTCAGCGACCGCGCGCCGAGAATGCGCGAAGCATCCTCCAGCGAGTCGGGGACCGACGCGAAGCCGGCCTTCAGCAGTCGCAGCGTGAACGGGATCTTCACGCAGATGTACGCGATCAGCAGCAGCACCGGGGTGCCGGTGAGCACGATGTTGCCCACGATCGCCTGGGGCTCGTCGAACGCCATCACGAACGCGAGGGCGATCAGCACGATCGGCAGGATCCACGGGATGTGCAGCACGTACTCGATCGCGCTCGTGATCACGTTGCGGTACTTCTGCAGCACCCGTGCCACGAACAGCAGTCCCACGACCACGATCAGTGAGGCGAGCGCGCTGTAGACGACACTCACGATGAACGGGTTGAGCGCCGCGGGGCTGCTGAACACCGTCACATAGTTGTCGAGCGTGAAGCTCTCGAACGTGATCGTGCCGGCGAGGATGCTGCGCGCATCGACGAACGAGAACACGGCGATGAGGATCACCGGGATCAGGTAGATCACCCACAGCACGTATGCGATGACGTGCACCACGACGTTCGCGAACGCATTGCGGATCGGCTGCTTCTGGATCGGCGTCGCGACCTTCGCGACCGAGAAGTACACACCCGACTTCTCGGCGCGGTTCATGATCGCCAGCAGGATGATGGTCGCGAGCCCCAGCACGATCGCCAGGAGCGCCGCGATGTCCCGCGTGATCGGACTCCGCGACAGGTCGATGATGAGCGGCGCGACGGTCTGGAAGTCGGGCCCGCCGAGCACCAGGGGAGCGGTCAGCGCGCCGAGACCGATCAGGAAGGTCAGCACGGTGACGGCGAACAGCATCGGCTTCATGACCGGCAGCACGATGCGGCGCAGGATCGTCCACGACGACGCCCCCATGAGCTTCGCCGCCTCGATCGACGCGTAGTCGACCTTGCCGAGCGACGACGACAGGAACAACATGTGGTTCGTGGTCGTCGCGAACGTCATCACGAACGCGACCGCGAAGAACCCCGAGAACCAGTCGCGGTCCATGTCGGGCCACCAGTTGACCATCACGTTCGTGAAGAACCCGAAGCGGCCGTAGACGAAGTTGTACCCGGCGGCCAGCACGATGCCGCCGTAGATCAGCGTCGTCGCGTAGCCCAGCCAGAGGATCTTCGCCCCGCGGATGCGGAAGTACTGCGTCACCAGCACGATGAACACCCCGACCACGTTGACCGTGATCGACAGCGTCACCGCGAGCAGGAAGCTGTTGCCGAGCGTCTTCAGCGCGCGCTCGCTGCCCAGCAGCTTCTCGACCGCACGGATGCTGAACTGCCCCTCGGGGAAGAAGGTCGCAGCCAGCAGCGCCGCGTTCGGCAGCACGAGGAACGCGACTGCGAACCAGATCACGACGACGCCCGTCACCCAGGCCATCGGCGAGCGGAGCATCGAGCGGATGCCGCCGCGCGGGGCCGTGCGCTTCTTCTTGTCCGGCTGCTCGCTCTGTGTGGTGGCGGTCAGCACGCCGGCCTCGCCGGGGAGCCCTGCCGACGGCGGCGGGACCGGGGCGGACATCTTCGGATCGGTCATGTCACGCCGCCGGGTACTGCAGGATCCAGCGCGGATCGACGTCGACGCGCACCGCGTCTCCGGCATCCCAGCGGTCGGCGCTCGCCGCGGCCGGCACGCTCACGCGCACCGTCGCGTCCGCGGTCTCCACCGTGTAGACGCTGTGGCCGCCGTGATACGTGCGGTCGAGCACGAATCCGTCGATGGATGCCGTGGGAGCGGATGCCGTCGCACCGGCATCCGCCCTTCGCTCTTCCGGCCGCGCGAGATGCAGCTTCTCGGGACGCACATAGCTCTCGGCCGTGGTGTCGAGGCCGCCGCCGATGGCCACGAGCATCGCCGGGGTGAGCCGGTTGTTCTCGCCGATGAACCGGCAGACGAAGGGCGTCGCGCTGCGGTCGTAGATCTCCTCGGGAGTGCCGACCTGCTGCAGCTTTCCCGCGTCGAGCACGGCGATCCGGTCGCTGAGGGTCAGCGCCTCCTCCTGGTCGTGCGTGACGTAGACCGTCGTCACGCCGACCTCGCGCTGCAGCTCTTTCAGCTGTTCGCGCAGCTGCACGCGCAGCTTCGCGTCGAGGTTCGACAGCGGCTCGTCGAGCAGCAGGATGCGCGGGGTCAGCACCAGGGCGCGGGCGATCGCGACGCGCTGCTGCTGTCCGCCCGACAGCTCCGACACGTTGCGGTCGAGCTGTGACGAGGCGAGCCCCGTGCGGTCGGCGATCTCGTCGACCCGCCGCTTCTGATCCGCCTTCGAGACCTTGTCCGACCCCTTCTGCACAGTGAGGCCGAACGCGATGTTGTCGCGCACGTTCATGCTGGGGAAGAGCGCGTAGTTCTGGAACACCATGCCCACATCGCGCTTCTCGCTGGGGACGCCCGTGACGTCGCGCCCGCCGATGTGGATGCGACCCCCCGTCGGCTCGACGAAGCCGGCGAGGGAGCGGAGTGCCGTGGTCTTGCCGCAGCCCGAGGGACCCAGGAGGGTGAAGAACTCACCCTCCTGGATCTCGAGATTCAGCTGCGAGACCGCACGATGGTCGCCGAACACGACGTCGACGTCTTCGAAACGGATCATGGTGTCTTCTTCCCGATCGGTCTTCCCGATCAGCCGATGTACTCGAGCGTGACCTTCTCGACCCAGGCGCCGAGGTTCTCGCTCACGAACGAGAAGTCGATCTCCTGCCGCGGAAGCTCGGCCATCAGGTCGACGACCTCGGGATTGGCCTGCTCGACCGCGCCCTCGTTCACGGGCATGGAGTTGAACTCGGCCGCGAACTCGCCCTGCACCTCGGCGCTGCCGAACCAGTCGATGAACTCCTGGGCCGTCTTCTCACGCGGAGTGCCGGCGATCGGGGCGATCTGCTCGGTCACGTAGGGCACGCCGTACTCGGGCACGATCATGCCGGTCGAGGTGGCGTACTCGGTGTCGCGGGCCTCGATGCCGCTGGAAGGCAGCACTCCGTAGTCGATCTCGTCACGGGTGATGCGGGCGTAGAGGTCGGTGCCTTCGACGGCCGGGGAGCCGTTCGCGTAGTACGACTCGACGAGCTCCCAGCCCTCGTCGCTGACGCCGAGATCGCCGTCCTCGTCGAGATGACGGCTGAGGATGCTGGCCAGCACGAGCTGCGGGGTGGCCTGGCCGAGAGCCGGGTTGACCTCGAAGCGGCCGGCGTACTCGTCGTCGCTCCAGAGTTCTTCCTCGTCGGAGACCGGGTCGCTGATGCGGTTCTCGTCGTAGACGGTGACGATGGCCTGCTCGACCAGCGGCCAGTACACGCCGTCAGCGGCGTCGCCGGCGTCGGCGGGGACCTCGCCGCTCCACTCGGGCTCGTAGGCGGAGATGGCCTCTTCGGCCTTGAGCTGCTCGAAGAACATGTTGTTCAGGCCGAAGACCACGTCGCCGACCGGGTTGTTCTTCTCGGCGATGATGCGGTTCGTCAGGTCGGCGCCGCCGAGCCCGACGATCTCGATCTCGATGCCGGCCTCGGCCGCCTTCTCGGTGACCCACTCGCCGCGTCCGTCGCTGTTCGAGTTCGTGTAGACGATGAGCGTGCCGCCCTCGTCGGTCGGGCCCGACTCTTCGTCTCCACCGGAGGGCTCCGTGCCGCCTGCGCAGCCGGTCAGTGCGATCGCCGTGACTGCCGCGAACCCGATGAGGGCCCAGCGCTTCTTCCGGATGTCGACCATGGTCGTCCTTTCTCGTCGTCGAGTGATGTCAGAGTCGACATTACTCGGTTCTTGTCGTGTGTCTACAAAGAATGGGCAGATGCTTACCTGCGGTCACGCGCCCGCACTCAAGATAGGCCTCTGAGATGAACCTCGGGGCACGGGAAGATGAACGCAACGGGCGAATCGGCGGGGTGGGGGCGGGGTGCGCGAACGTCTCGAGAGCAGAGTGTCAAGAAGAATGGGTGAAATCGGTCGAAATGACCTGCCCATGGGCGCTCCCACTTGGTGATCTGCTATCTGATTTGGAACGGATGCCGCCACAGGCGGATACTCATGGCATCCGCGTCGTCCCCATCCGACCGGTTCTCACCATGAATCCTGACTCCGCTCTCCCGCCCGGAACGACCATCGCCGTCATCGGCGCCGGCCGTCTCGGAGGCGTTCTCGCCCGGTGTCTGCGCATCGCAGGGTTCGAGGTTCTCGGTCCTCTCCGACGCGAGCAGTCGATGCCGTCGGCCGACATCGCCCTCCTCTGCGTGCCGGATGCCGCGATCCCTGCCGTCGCCTTCGTGGCGCGCCCGCACGTGCGATTCGTCGGGCACGTCTCCGGCGCGACAGCGCTCGACGACGTGGACTTCAGCTTCCATCCCCTGCAGACCTTCACCGGGTCCGAGACGCCCGACGTCTTCGACGGCATCGGCGCCGCGATCGCCGGTCGCACCGACGAGGCCCGCGCGGTGGCCGAGCAGCTCGCCCGCGCACTCGGTGCCCACCCGTTCACGGTCGACGACGAGCACCGCGCGACCTATCACGCGGCGGCATCCTTCGCCTCGAACTTCGTCCTCACGGTGTTGGACGCGGCCGAGCAGCTCGCTTCCGCAGCCGGCGTGCGTGACGCGCGCGAGCTTCTCGCCCCGCTCGTCCGCCGCAGCGTCGACAACTGGGTGGCGACCGGAGCTCAGGAAGCCCTCACCGGACCCATCGCCCGCGGCGACGCCCTCACCGTCGAACGACAGCGGGATGCCGTCGATGAGGTCGCACCGCACCTGAACGAACTCTTCGCCGAGCTCGTCACTGCAACACGGGCGCTCGCCTCCCGCGCCTCCGGAACGCCGACGATCGGTGGCGGCTCGAGGGTGCTCGTTCAGGACACGTCGGTCCCGGATGCGACCGCCCACCCCGCCCACGGCGCCCCCGGCCCCGACCGCGAGGAGCCCCGGGCATGAAGATTCTCCGCACGATTCCCGAGGTGCGAGCCGCTGTCTCCGATGCCCGCCGTGATGGCCAGAGCGTCGGGCTCGTCCCCACGATGGGTGCCTTCCACGACGGACACCTCTCGCTCATGCGTCGAGCCCGCGAGCGGAACCATCTCGTCGTCGTCTCCCTGTTCGTCAACCCGACGCAGTTCGGTGCGCACGAAGACCTCGGTGCCTACCCGCGCGACGAGGCCCGCGACGCCGAGCTCGCGGAGGCCGAGGGAGTCGACATCCTCTTCGCGCCCGCGGCATCCGAGATCTACCCCCACGGCTTCGCGACGACCATCCATGTCGCGGACGTCACCGAGGTGCTCGACGGCGCCAGCCGCGGCGCGTTCCACTTCGACGGCGTCGCCACGGTCGTCACCAAACTGTTCGGGATCGTGCGCCCCGACGTGGCCTACTTCGGGCAGAAGGATGCCCAGCAGGTCCTCGTCGTCCGCCGCGTCGTGCGCGACCTCGACCTCGACGTGCGCATCGAGGCGTGCCCGATCGTGCGCCAGGCCGACGGACTCGCCATGAGCTCGCGCAACGTCTATCTCGACGCGGATGCTCGCGCCCAGGCGACCGTGCTGAACCGGTCGCTCGACGCCGCGGCATCCGCCTTCGAAGCGGGCGAGCGCGATGCGGACAGCATCCTGTCCGCCGCCGACCGCGTGCTCGCCGACGCCGGGATCGCGCCCGAGTACCTCGAACTCCGCGATGCGGAGACCCTCGAACTCGTCACCCGCGTCGACCGCGATGCGCTGCTGGCCGTCGCCGCCCGCGTGGGCGCGGCCCGGCTGATCGACAACCACCTCCTCTCCTCTATTTCTTCCGCCACCGACAGAACGGGCGCCTGATGCGACGCACCATGCTGAAGTCGAAGATCCACCGCGCGACCGTCACCGGCAGCGATCTGCACTACGTCGGCTCGATCACCATCGATCCGATCCTGCTCGAGGCCTCCGACATCCTGCCGCACGAGCAGGTGCACGTCGTCGACGTCGACAACGGCGCCCGCTTCGAGACGTACACGCTCGCGGGCGAACGCGGATCCGGAGTCATCCAGGTCAACGGCGCCGCCGCCCGGCTCGTGCACACGGGCGACACGATCATCGTCATCTCCTACGCGGACTACTCGCCGGAAGACCTTGCTTCCTACTCGCCGACGGTCGTGCACGTCGATCGTGCCAACAGCATCATCCAGGTCGACGACGCCGTCGATCGCCTGCTGACGGAGGCCGCGCTGTGAGCGCGCACGCGGCTCCGCGCAAGAGGGTCACCCTCGGAAGTCTCGCTGCGAAGAAGGATGCCGGCGAGCCTCTGGTGATGGTCACCGCCTACGACCACCCGAGCGCGCAGATCGTGGAGGAGGCCGGGGTCGACCTGGTGCTCGTCGGCGACTCCGCCGCGATGACGGTGCTCGGCTACGACAGCACCGTCCCGGTGACGGTCGACGAGATGCTCATGCTGACGAAGGCCGTCCGGCGGGGCCTCTCGGTGCCGCTGCTCGTGGGCGACCTTCCGTTCGGGTCGTACGAGGCGTCCGACGAGCTCGCGATCGCCACGGCGCAGCGCTTCGTCAAGGAGGCCGGAGTCGACCTCGTCAAGATCGAGCGCGGCGGCGCGACCGTCGATCGGGTGCGAGCCCTCGTGCACGCCGGCATCCCGGTGGTCGGTCATGTGGGCCTCACGCCGCAGACCGCCACGGCCCTCGGCGGCTACCGCGCGCAAGGACGCACTGCGGATGCCGCGCTCGCCGTGATCGACGACGCCCTCGCCCTGCAGGATGCCGGGTGCTCGATGCTCGTGATCGAGGCGGTGCCGTCGGAGGTCACCGCAGCGCTCATGCCGCTGCTCCATATCCCGGTCATCGGCATCGGAGCGGGAGCGGATGCCGACGGCCAGGTGCTCGTGTTCCACGACCTGCTCGGGCTGTACGACGGCGGTGCGGCGAAGTTCGTGAAGCGATACGCCGAGCTCCGCGGGGCAGCTGTCGCCGGGGTCACGGCGTATGCGGACGAGGTGCGCGGCGGGGTCTATCCCGGGCCCGAGCACGGCTACGCGATGCCAGCGGATGAGGCTGCGCGGCTGCGAGAGCTGCTCGCCGCGCGGTAGTAGTCGCGGTCCGTTCGCGGCGGCATCGGCGGTCGGCGTTCACAATTCAGCAAGAACTGCCGCCAACGGTTCCGCACGACCGGATCTGCGGCTCCCGGGCGAATTCTGACTGAACTATGAACGGGGCGACGCGGAGACCCGCGACTTCTATCGCCAGCGCCGTCATGTTGTGTTTACTTCTTCGAGGCACGCCTGGGGCGCATCCCTGAAGTTGTTTACCTAACGTTCCGGCATCCGCCCCTTCAAATCTCCTCTCGCTCCCTAGCGTCGACAACGCCTCCGATCAGGGGCGTCGTAGATACACACGTGAAAGAGGATGAAGTGAAGAGACAGATCGCAGGGGCGTGCACGATCGCGGTCGTGGCCGCCGTCGTCGCGCTTCCGGGCACGGCGACGTTCGCCGCCGACGAGCTCGCGGCACCGACGTTCAGCCAGGACGGTGGCCGATTCACGCAACCGGCCACGGTCGAGATCTCCGGCCCGCGGGGTGCGCAGATCCGTTACACGCTCGACGGGTCGACGCCGACCCCGGCGAGCCCCGTCTATCAGAAGCCGCTGGTCCTCGAGGAGACCACCAACCTCGCAGCCGCCGCGTTCAAGGGCGGCGTCTCCTCGCCGACCGAGATCGAGGGCTACATCGTCAAGACCGACGAGAAGCCGCTGCTGTCGTTCTTCGTGCTCAGCGATGTGCACACCTCCGCGCTCAGTGACAAGAACCGCGGCATCTGGAACAGTCACTTCGACACTCTCGCGTCGATCAATCCCGACCCCGACCTGATCATCTCCAACGGCGACCAGATCAACGACAACAACAACAACACCGCGCCCGACCACCAGGTCGTGAAGACGCTCTTCGACGAGAACATCGACAGGCTCGGCCTCGACGACACCTCGATCCTCATGTCGCGCGGCAACCACGACGTCGGCAACGCCGACATGGCTCAGTACTACGGCGAGTGGTTCCCGAACGCGACCGGCGGATACTACGAGAAGACGATCGACGGCCAGACGTTCCTGGTGATCGACACCGAGCGCTACTCCGGCGCGCAGCGCACCTGGCTGCAGGAACGCCTCGCGTCGCTCTCGGCTGAGCCGGGCGCTCTCACCAAGCCGATCTTCGTCGTCGGACACCGGCCGACCACCAACACGGTGTATGACGGGGCCCAGGCCTCGAACCCTGCGATCACCGCCGACCTCACGGCCTACCCGCAGGCGGTCTACTTCTCGGGCCACTCGCACCTCAATCTGAACGACGAGCGCTCGATCTGGCAGGGCGGATTCACGGCCGTCAACGACGGATCCATGTCGTACACCGAGACTCCTCATGACGTGTACCAGATGTACGGCAAGGCCCTGTGGGAGGAGTTCACCATCCCCACCGCACAGGCGCTCTACGTCGAGGTCTACAAGGACCGCACCGAGATCGACCGCGTCAACTTCGCCGCCGAGGACGAGCGCACCTATACGAACGGCGCCTGGGGGACCTACCAGTCCGGGTTCCCGTTCGAGAGCGCAGGCACCCTCGCGGGCCCGACGTGGACGGTGCGCCTCGACGGCACGACGCCGGAAGAGGTGCGCGCGAACTTCGACTACACCGCCGCTGCGCGCGATAACGTCGCCCCCGTCTTCGATGGCACTCCGTCGCACATCCTCGTCGATGGAACAGATGTGCTCCGAGTGCCCGCCGCGACCGACGACGAGTCGGTCTACGCCTACGACGTCCGAGTGACGGATGCCGCCACCGGAGCCGTCGCGCTCCCGATCAAGGCCGGCGCCAAGGTGCTCGCCGACTTCCAGATCGCGCCGCGTCCCAGCATCCTCGACATCCCCCTCGCGATCCGCAACGGACGCCAGGCGGATGCTCCGCTGATCACCCTCACGCCGGGCATCGGTTACGTGGCGGAGGTGGCTGCCGTTGACATGTACGGCAACAGGTCGCCGGTGAAGACGGTCGAGTTCGTCGCGGGAGAACCGGCGGCGCCCGACACGACGCGCCCGCAGGTCGCGCTCGTCAGCCCGACCGCGGCCGGACCCTCGAAGACCATCGACATCCGAGTGGATGCCGCCGACGAGGTCGGCCTCGACCGCATCGTCGCCAACGTCTACCAGGGCAGCACGCTCGTGAAGAGCACGCAGTCGAAGGTGCAGGGGACGAGCGGGTCGCACACGGCGACCGTGACGCTCCCGGACGGCGCGTACACGATCAAGTACAACGCGCAGGATGCCGCGGGCAACGTGTCGAAGACCTCGAAGTTCGATGTGGTCCTGGATGCCACCGCTCCGAAGGTCACCGTCAAGGCGGGCGAACCCTTCACGGGCGGTGACGACTCGGGCTACGACCGGGTCAGCTTCAAGCTCAACGATGCCGGCAAGATCGACAAGGTCGAGCTCAACGGAGTGCTGAAGGACCTGACGAACAACGTCTGGTCCGACCTCAACTTCGTGAAGCCGGGAGCGTTCGGCGCCGTCGCGGGCGCAAACACTCTCGTGGTGTACGACGTCGCGGGCAACGCCACGACGGTGGAGTTCACGCTGCGCTGATCAGCGAGCGGGCCCTGCGGTGCTCTGGAGCGATGCTCTCGGTTCCGCAGGGTCTTGTCTCTGCGGTCGGGAGGAGATCTGCGCTTCGGAGGAGCGGATCCTGGGATCCGGTCCTCCGAACTGCAGATCTCCTCCGCAGCGCGTGACCGTCGCCGCTACTCCGCCTCCCATCGCAGCAGGTCGCCCGGCTGGCAGTCGAGCACTTCGCACAGCGCATCGAGCGTCGTGAAGCGCACGGCCTTGGCACGTCCGTTCTTCAGCACCGCGAGGTTTGTCGGAGTGATGCCGATGCGCTCGGCCAGTTCCCCCACGCTCATCTTGCGGCGGGCCATCATCACGTCGATGTCGACCACGACGGGCATCAGATCACCTCGTTGTCGAGCTCGGAGCGAAGCGTCTGCGCTTCGGTCTCGCGCTCGATCGCCTGACGCAGCAGCGCCTTCATCACGACCATGAGGAGAGCCATGCCGCCGAGCACGAGGGATGCTCCGCAGACGAGTCCGACGATTCCGGGAGCGGTCTGGCCGGGGGCGAGCACGATCGCCAACGCCAACGCCAGCGCGGCCGCCGTCAGGATGGCGCCGATGATCACGTTGACGTACCGGAATGACGACTTCGAGAAGATCGATCCGCGCCGCACCTTGCCCAATAGCATCCACACGCAGATTCCGAACACCTGCATCGTCCGGACCCCGAGAACGACGACCCCGACGAGGAAGATCCTGCCCCACAGCTCTTCCGCCGCGAGATCGAGCCAGAGAAGCGGGGCGATGAGCGTCTGCACGGCGACCGAGCCCACCAGCGCGATCGCGATCACGACCTGCAGCACGACGATGGTCGCTCTGTTCATGACTCCATCTTTTCATCGAGGAACAGCAGGAATCTATCGTTTATCGATGGATAGCGCAAGTTCGACTTGTCGGATGCGATGAGTAAGTGTACGGTCACTCATGTGCCCACCTCGCGTAGTTCGATCCTCTCCACGGCTGACGCTCGTCGGCCGCTCGTGGCGACGGCGGCGCTCGCCGAGTTCGCGCGCGGCGGCTACCACGGCACGACCGTGGCCGACGTCGCCCGCGAGGCCAAGATCTCCCCGGCCTATGTCTTCAAGCTGTACTCCGGGAAAGAGGCGCTGTTCATCGCCGCACTCGAGGCCTGCTTCGAAGCGATCCTGATCGCGCTCGAAGAAGGAGCGGATGCTGTTGCCGACCAGTCGCCGGAAGCTGTTCTCGATGCGATGGGCGACGCGTACGCCCACCTGATCTCCGACCGGAAGCTGCTCATGCTCCAAGTGCACGCGCAGTCCGTCGCCGAGATCCCCGAGATCGGGGCAGCGCTCCGGTCAGGCCTCGGCCGCGTGACGAGTTTCGCGCAGAGCAGGTCCGGCGGCTCCGATGAAGACGTGCAGCGATTCATCGCGTTCGGTCAGCTGTGCCACCTCATCGTCACGACCCAACTGGATGGTCGCATCGAGAAGTGGGCGGAGCTGCTGACCCGTGGCATCCGTCACCCTGACTGAAACACCGCCCGAATCGGAACGGCTGATTCGGGCTTCCGTTTGCGCCGAAGAGTGAGTGAGTAATCACTCATTGATTGGAGAAGAAGATCATGACAACGACCATCTCGGCCGTTCAGGGAACCTCGCCCCGCAGCTCCCGCAGCTCCCGCAGCTCCCGCCGCTGGCTCGCCCTCAGCATCCTCGCCCTCGCGCAATTCCTCGTGGTGCTCGACGCCTCGATCGTGAACATCGCGCTGCCGGTGCTCGGTCAGCAGCTCGGCATGGACACCGTCGCCCTCGCCTGGGTGATCACGGCATACGTGCTTGCGTTCGGCGGACTGCTGCTGCTCGGCGGGCGGCTCGCCGATCGCTACGGCCACCGGCGGGTGTTCCTCGTCGGCACGGCGGGGTTCGTCGCGGCATCCGCTTTCGCCGGGCTCTCGTTCTCGGCCGAGATGCTCCTGGCGGCGCGCGCCCTGCAAGGGGCGTCCGCGGCGTTGCTCGCACCGGCGGCTCTCGCCCTGCTGACGCACCTGTTCCCCGAGGTGAAGGAGCGCACCAAGGCGCTCGGCGTCTGGGGAGGAGTCGCGGGGATCGGATCGGCGGCCGGCGTGCTGCTGGGCGGCGTGCTCACCGCGACGCTCGGCTGGCAGTCGGTGTTCTTCGTGAACGTGCCGGTGGGAGTGGTCGTGCTGGTCGCGATCCCGCTGCTGATCTCCCGAGACACTGCCCGCGTCCAGGGCCGGCTCGATCTCACCGGCGCTGTCACCGTCACGGCGGCGCTCATCTCGCTCGTCGGAGGTTTCAGCGCCGTCGAGCAGCTCGGGTTCCTGCATCCGCTGCCTCTCGTGCTGTTCGTGACCGCACTGCTGCTGGGGGCGGCATTCATCACGATCGAGAGCCGTGCGGCGGAGCCGCTCGTGCCGCTGTCGGTGTTCCGCAACCGCGATCTCGCGCTCGGCAACGTGGTGATGCTGCTCGCCGGCGCCGCGATGGTCGCCCTATTCTTCGCACTGTCCGTCTATATGCAGGCCGTGCTGGGGTACGACGCCCTCACCGCGGGTCTGTCCCAGCTTCAGCTCGCCGGCGCTCTCGTGGTCGTCGCCGGAGTCGTTCCGGCGCTGATCGCTCGTCTCGGCACGCGCCGGGTGCTCTTCGGCTCACTGCTGATGCTCGCCGGTGGACTCGTCTGGCTCGCAGCGGCCCCGTCGGATGCTGTCTTCCTCACCCAACTGCTCGGTCCGACGCTCCTGATCGGCGTGGGGCTCGGCGGGGCTTTCGTCGCCACGACGCAGCTCGCGGTCGCGGGAGTCGAGGGCGGCGAAGCGGGGCTCGCCGGTGGGCTGATCAACACGAGTCAGCAGATCGGCGGCGCGGTCGGCCTTGCCGTGCTCGGGACGATCGCGGGCCTGCGCACAGCAGAGCTCGAGAACGCGGGAGCAACCGCAGCCCATGCCCTCACCGGCGGTTTCTCCTGGCTCTTCCTCGGAGCGGCCGCGCTCGCGGTGGTCGGTGCAGGCGTGGTCGCGGTGTGGCGGAAGGGGGCGAGCGGTGCGGGTGGCGGTAGGGCGTGACGCGCTCGCACGGTGAAGGGAGGAGAACACCCTCTCGGGCGGAGGATCGGTCCAGATTCCTCCGCGTCAGGGTGAGTTCTCCTCCCGATGCTGCCCTCAGCCCTCAGCCCTCAGCCCTCAGTCCGCCCGACGCACCCGCGACACCAATGCCACGACCGCGAGCACGATCACGACGATCCCGTACCCGACGCACACCGCACCGAGCCCGACGAGCCCGACCAGCGCGCCGGCGATCACGGCCGGAACCCCGAAGGCCAGATAGGCCAGCAGGTAGATGACCGCGAAGGTATCCGCGCGCTGCGTGGTGGGGATGCGCGGGGCGAGCGACGCGACGACTCCCGAGAAGGCGGTGCCGAAACCCATCCCGGTCACGGCGGTCGCGGCGATGTAGAAGGGGAGCGAGCCGACGCTGAGAGCCACGAGCGACAGGGCTGTGCCGACGGCCAGGGAGCTCGTGCCGAAGATCACCGACGCGCGCGGCGATCGGTTTCTCATCACGAAGGCGGTGATGGCGCCGACGCCCGCGAGCATCGCCACGGCCAGCCCCTGCCAGAAGTGCGCGGTGCCGCCGAGTTCGTTGTGCACGATGTTCGCGCCGAGTGACAGGAACAGCCCTCCGGTCGCCCACCCGGCGACGACTGCGGGGGCTGCACGCCAGAAGTCTGCGCGGATCACCGCGGGGATCGACAGGCGGAAGCTCAGCGACGCCCATGCGCCCGGCGTGCGGGGCGCGGTCTCCGGAGTCAGGAGGAACAGTGCGGCCAGCACGATGTACGAGATGGTCAGCGGGGCGAACACGTCGAGAAGAGGCGCGTCGGCGAGGTCGAGGATCACGCCCGAGAGAAGCGCGCCGGTCGCGAGGCCGATGCCTGGGCTCAGCGCGTTCCACAGAGCGGCAGTGCGAGCGCGACCGCCCGGGGCCAGGTCGAGCACGGCGGCGGACAGCGCGGAGATGAGCAGACCGCTCGCGAAGCCCTGCAGGATGCGGGCGAGGAACAGCACGCCGACGGCATCCGCGTGCCAGAAGAGGAACGTGCTCGACGCGAGCAACAGGAATCCGGCGACGGCCACCGGTCGGCGGCCGATGTGATCAGAGAGGGAGCCGGCGGTGAGGAGCGTCAAGCAGCACGATCGCGTACACGGCGAAGACCGCGGCGATCACGATGGCGTCGAAGCCGATGTCCTGCGCGAGCACGGGGTAGAACGGCGAGGGCGCGCTCGCCGCGATCATCATCGCGATCTGCGCGACGATCGCGAGGATGAAGCCGAACCGGGCGCGGGGTGTGATGCTCTGTGTCGGGTCGTGCTCGGCGCGCTCTGCGGCTGACGGCAGTGCGATCGGCTGGGTCGTGGTCATGCGTGCTCCTCCAGGGTTCGAGATTTATCGAACTATCGGAGCGTACGCGCTATTCCATGATCGTTCAACTATTATCGAACCATGCCTGGCGATCTTCCGCACCCCGAGCGCTCCGAGATTCAGCTCACGGACGTGCTCTTCGCGCTCAGCGACCCGGAGCGCCTGGCTATCGCGCGCCAGCTCTCCGACGGGCCGCTCGATATGGTCGCCTGTCACGCCACCGATCCGGACCTGCCGAAGTCGACGAAATCGCACTTCATGAAGGTGCTGCGCGAGGCCGGCGTGATCCGCAACGAGCCCAACGGACGCCGACGGATGCTGACGCTCCGGCGAGACGACCTCGACGCCCTGTTCCCGGGGTTGCTGGATTCGGTGCTGCGGGGCTGAGCGCTCCTGCGGACGCGAACGAGTGTGATGGATCAGGAATGCTGGCACAACGCGGCCGGGAGCGGCGTTTCCGATCCAGCCCGGATTTCCCGCGCCCCGGATTGCGCGCGCCGGAGCGCGATCAGCGGAAGTACGAAGCCCCGTTGAGATCGAGAATGCTGCCCGATGCCCACGTCGAACGCCCCGAGGTCAGGTACGCGACGGCGTCGGCCACTTCCTCGGGAGTGCCTACGCGGCCGAACGGACTCTGACCTCTGACCCGCTCGCCCGAGGTGCCCTCGAGGAGCGTCGACTGCCGATCGGTCGAGACCACCCCGGGTGCGACCGACGTGACCGCTATGCCGTGCGGGGCGAGGGCGAGGGCCATCGACTGTCCGAAAGCCTGCAGTCCCGCCTTCGTCGCCGCATAAGCCGGGTGCTCGGCCTCGCCGCGGAACGCGCCGCGTGAGCCGACGTTCACGATCGAGCCGCCTGAGCCGCGCTCGATGAGATGCTGCGCGACGAGCATCGTCACGTTCGAGGCGCCCAGCAGGTTCACCGCGACCATCTGCGTCCACGCCTCTTGCCACTGCTCGTAAGACGTCGATCCGACCGGATGCGCGTTGGCCGCGTTCGGCGCCGCGGCCGCGTTGTTGACCAGGATGTCGAGTGTTCCGACCGCGGCGAGAGCGTCGCTGACTACACGCTTCGCCTCGACGGGATCGCCGATGTCCCCACCGACGACCGCGTGACCCGTGCCGTCAAGCGACGCGAGAGTGTCGTCGGCGGCAGCGCGATCCCTCGCGTAGTGCACGACGACCCGATCGCCTCGTCGGGCGAGCGTCTGTGCGATGGCACGGCCGATGCCGCGCGAGCTGCCGGTGACGAGGGCGTGGGCCATGTATCGAGCTCCTTCAGGGCAGGGTGGTCTCTCGCGAGCCTTTCATGTTCCCGCCGCTTCTCGCTCGGGGACTTCGACCGCGCAGTGGGCAGCGGCCGTGCGGGCGAGACGGCGATCGAGCGTGAGCAGGGCCGACCGCGTGACCTCGGCGAGCGCGACGTAGGCGGCGTCGTAGGCGCTGAGGTTGTGACGAAGATCGAGCACTCGCGGCACCAGGGGGAGCGGCGAAGACAGCTCGAGGCGCAGTCGAGCGAGGTCGGATGCCGCGCGCTCGACGCGTTCGTCGCTGAGCAGGCCGCCCCGGTTGAGCCCACGCAGCGCGGACGCCACCTCGATCGGGAGGATCTCCGGAGCGATCAGAGTTTCATCGGCCAGTCGATCGTGAAGCCGGGTCCTGCCGCCCGTCGCCGTCAACAGGTCGACGACGACGGATGCATCCACGACGATCATCCTGCGCGACGGCCGTCATGGATCGCGGAGACGATCGCGCTGGCCGGGATCGGCTGCTGCGGGGGCCGACTCGCGAAGTCAGTGAAGAGTTCGGCCAGTGTCGGTCGGCCGGCGAGCCGCGTCAGTTCCGCGGTCAGATACTGCTGCAGCGACTGTCCCAGCGCTTCGGCGCGTGCTGCGAGCACCGAATGCACGGCGGGATCGAGATCGCGGATCAGAATGTTCGGCATGCTTACAGTATGCATGCACGCCTCGAAGGGGAGCAATGGGGAGTCATGAGTCCACTGTGGGGGTCGGGATCGTGCTCTGCGGCCGCCGGTTACGCGACCCGTGGAGAGCTTCAACAGATCGCCGGTCGTGCAGTAGGGCAGCTTCTACGATGCGACGCGTCGACCCCTGGCATCCGAGGCGGCACCCGCCCCGAGCTCGGCCCAGACGGCGTCGAGCGAGAGACCCAGCACGTCGCCGATCGCCGCGATCGTGGAGAAGGCCGGCGTCGCGACGCGACCGGACTCGATCTTGCGCAGAGTCTCCGGCGAGACCCCGGCGTCCAGCGCGACGGCCAGCATCGACCGCTCGCCGCGCGCCCGCCGCAGGAGAGCGCCGAGACGTTCGCCACGTTCGACCTCCGCGGGAGTGAGCGGCATCCGGACCATCATGATGCCCATACTAATCCCGGGATAGTATTACCGGGATAGTTATCGGCATCCCATCGACTCCCGGAGAGAAGACATGATCGAGATCCTGAACGACGACCAGCTCGTCCGCGCGAGAGACGCTGGTGCGCTCGTCGGTAACATCCTGCAGTCTCTGAAGAAGCGCACCGTCGTGGGGACGAATCTTCTCGACCTCGATCGCTGGACGAGGCAGATGATCGAAGATGCGGGAGCGGTCTCCTGCTACGTCGACTACGAACCCTCTTTCGGGCGCGGACCTTTCGGTCACTACGTCTGCACAGCCGTGAACGACGCCGTGCTCCACGGCATGCCGCACGACTACGCCCTCGCGGACGGCGACCTGCTCACCCTCGATCTCGCGGTCACGCTCCGCGGCATCTCGGCCGACGCCGCGATCAGCTTCATCGTGGGCGACAGCCGCAACCCCGAGGACGAAGCGCTGATCGACGCGACCGACCGGGCTCTCGCCGCCGCCATCGCTGCCGCACGTCCTGGCGCCCGTATCGGAGACCTTTCGCGCGCCATCGGCGCAGTGCTGCGCGGCGCGGGATACTCCGTGAACCTCGAGTTCGGCGGACACGGCATCGGCTCGACGATGCACCAGGACCCGCACGTCGCGAACGACGGACGTCCGGGCCGCGGCTACGTGCTCCGTCCCGGACTCCTGCTCGCGCTCGAGCCCTGGGTCATGGCCGACACCAAGGAGCTCGTGACGGATGCCGATGGCTGGACGCTCCGCAGTGCGACCGGATGCCGCACCGCCCACACCGAGCATACGATCGCGATCACCGACGAGGGCGCCGAGATCCTGACCCTGCCTCGCGGCTGACGAGGTCCGGATTCCCACCCAACCTCCAGGGTTAACGATATATCGTTGACTATCGTTCACCGCAGACCCAGGAGGTCATCATGAGCAACTCATTCCCCTTCGGCGGCACCGGCAGCAACAACGCCGACAACCCGCTCGGCAGCCTGTTCGGCACCGGCGGACTCGGCGGCGCGAACGGCCCGGCCGGCGCTCTGTTCGACGCGTTCGATCAGTTCCGCAAATCGTTCGAGCAGCGTCCGTCCGGCGGCTCGCGCATGGCTCGAGGCGATGTTCGCGCCGCGGTGCTCTCGCTCCTCGTCGAGAAGCCGATGCACGGCTACCAGATCATCAACGAGATCGCCGAGCGCAGCGGTGGTTCCTGGAAGCCCAGCGCGGGCTCCGTCTACCCGACGCTTCAGCTGCTCGCCGACGAAGGCCTCATCTCCGCCGAGGAGCAGAACGGTCGCAAGACCTATTCGCTCACCGAGGCCGGCCGCGCTGTCGCCTCCGAGTCGTCCGAGACGAAGGCTCCGTGGGAGCCGGCCGCCGGCAAGGAAGGCCACCGCAACGACCCGCGTTTCACCGCTCTCCCCAAGGCGGGCGTCGACCTCGCGGGAGCCGCAGCCGCGGTCGGCCGCAGCGGTTCGCCCGAGCAGGTGCAGGCCGCGATCGACATCCTCGACGACGCGCGCCGTAAGCTCTACTCGATCCTCGCTCAGGACTGACGCCGGGGTGACGAAGGGGACTCACCGATGACGGATGCTGCGGCAGCCCAAGGCATCCACAAGGCCCGCTACCGCCGCATCCTGTCGTTCGCTGCCCGCGAGTTCTTGAAGGTCTGGTGGTACGAGCTCGTCCTGCCGCGCTTCGGCATGACCTCGATCGCCGAGCGGACTCGCGGTCCGCGCATGCAGAAGTTCGCCCGCCGGTTCCACGTGCTCGCGGTCGAGCTCGGCGGCCTCATGATCAAGGTCGGACAGTTCATGTCGTCGCGCCTCGACGTGCTGCCGCCCGAGATCACGGCCGAGCTCGAGGGTCTGCAGGACGAGGTGCCCGCGGTCCCCTTCGCGGACCTCCGCATCGTCGCCGAGGCCGAGCTCGGCATGCCGCTGACGCGCGCCTACGCCTGGTTCGACGAGACTCCGGTGGCAGCGGCATCCCTCGGTCAGGCGCATCGCGCCAGGCTCAACGAGACGGATGCCGCCGACACGGGACTCGAGAACGTCGTCGTCAAGGTGCAGCGCCCCGGCATCGACGAGATCGTGGCGGTCGACCTCGCGGCCCTCCGCCGCGTGGCCCGCTGGGCGATGCGCGTGCGGTTGGTCGCCGATCGCGTCGATGCCCGTGCGCTCGTCGAGGAGTTCGCGCACACGAGCTTCGAGGAGATCGACTACCTGCACGAAGCGGCCAGCGCCGAGCGCTTCCGCGAGAACTTCGCCGAGGACTCGCGCGTCGACACCCCGGAGATCGTCTGGGAGCGCTCGACCCGCCGCGTGCTGACGCTGTCGGATGTCACGGCGATCAAGATCAACGACGTCGTCGCGCTGCGCGCTGCGGGCATCGATCCGTCCGAGGTCGCCGACGTGTTCGCCGAGGTCATGTTCGATCAGGTCTTCACGCACAGCTTCGTGCACGCCGATCCCCACCCCGGGAACATCTTCGTGACGCCCGTCCCTTCGACGGGCTCAGGGGCCCAGGGTGCGTCGACGGATGCCGTCGGCAGGAACTTCCGTCTCACGTTCATCGACTTCGGCATGATGGCCGAAGTCCCCGACAACCTGCGCGCCGGACTCCGCACGCTCCTCATCGCCGTCGCCGGTCGCGACAGCCGCGGCTTGGTCGCCGCTGCGAAGGAGATCGGGGTGCTGCTGCCCTCGGCCGACACCAACGAGCTCGAGCGCGCTCTGACCGCGCTCTTCGCCCGCTTCGGCGGCATGGGGTTCGCCGAGCTGAGCAAGGTCGACCCTCGCGAATTCCACGACTTCGCGGAGGAGTTCGGCGACATGGTGCGGTCGCTGCCGCTCCAGCTGCCCGAGAACATGCTGCTGCTGATCCGCGCGGTCTCGCTGACCTCCGGCATGTGCAGCGGGCTGAACCCCGCCTTCAACGTGTGGGATGCCGCGGAGCCCTACGCCGGCCGGCTGCTGCGCGATGAGTCGGGCAACCTGATGCAGGACCTCGCCCAGCAGGCGATGGCGACCGCGGGCATCACGATGCGACTCCCGCAGCGCATCGACAGCATCATCACCCGCGTGGACGACGGCAATGTGACGTTCGACACCTCGCGCCTGGAACGCCGCCTCGACCGGCTCGAGGGCATCGCGCGCCGCATCGCGTCGGGTGTGCTCTTCGCCGCCATGCTCGTGGGCGGGGCGCTGCTCATCGCACCGCTGCCGCCCCTCGGGATCACGCTGATCTGCGTCTCGGCGCTGCCGCTCCTGCATTCGGTGTTCGCCGGGATCGGGCGGCGCGGGCCGCGTCAGCCACGCCGCGGATCAGAGCCGAAATCCTCCGCAGCATCCGTGTGATCATCCCAGTGCGCCGCGGTTGCCGCAGCTGCTGACTGGCGGCCGCAAGCCGCGTCTCGAGAACGTGCGCGCGTGTCGAGAAGTCGTTCTCGAGTGCGCGATAGCTTCGCGCTCGTCGTTGGATGGCGAAGCCGAGCGCCGCGAAACCGAGAACCGTGTACCCCGAGAACGTGGAGAGCGGGCCGGGGTTCTCCCACATCGCGGAGAGCGATGAACCGATGAACGCAGTGGAGATGACGATGATCCCGGCACCGATCCAGGTGTGAAGTTCCGCCGAATCCTTGGCTCGACGGGCGTACCGTCGTGCGTCCTCGACCGACTCGATCACGCTCGGGTCGGCGAAGCTGGGGCGCGACCGAACCGGCCAGGGGCGATCGGCTGCCCTCTTCTCAGCCTCTGTCATCCCGTCGAAGAAGGCCGCAGACCGACTCGTCCGAGCGATCCTGAGAACGCCTCGCACCGTTGCGATGTCGAGGGCGATGAGGACGCCGGTCGCACCGATGATGAGGAAGGGGCGGGCGTCCCCGAACGGATACCGCAGTATGGCGATCAGCACGAAGGTGAGTGCGACCGCCACCACGGCGAGAAGTGCAGTGCGGGACCGAGCCGAGGCGGCGAAGTGGTCGCGAACGAGATTCTTCGGGCCGACGAATGCGGTGAGCCAGCAGACTGCGGTTCCGGCTCGGAGCATGAACTGTGCGCCGAGCGCCGTGATCGCGAAGGCGAGGGCGTAGGGCAGGGCTGCTTCGATGAACTCGCGTGCGCCGGGCCACAGGAACCAGGCGATGTACCCCGCGGAGACGGATGCAGGAAACACCAGGAGCGCGAGGGATGCGAATGCCAGGATCGCCCCCGTGTTCATCGCGCCTGTTCCCATCGCGACGGTTCGCCCTGAGCGTGTCGTGAATGCCATCTGCTGAGGCTAGGCATCACGGACGCGGGCAGCGTCGGACGCGCTCAGATCGGCAGGATCGTATTCCGGTACATCGGTGCGGCGGCATCCGCTCCCACTCGCCCCGGGTGCCGGAATATCGCCGTGGGAGAATGGTTCTCCATGGACACGCCTGACGAGAAGCCGACCCCACGCTCCGCAGGAAGACCGCCGGGAACAGGTGTCGTCCCGACCGCGAAGAAGATCGTCCGCGACCTCTCGGCTGTGCCGCCGCGCAGCGTGCATCCGGCGCTCGTCCCGGGAGTCTCGGTCGAGGAGACCGGCCGCTCATACCGCACGGACAAGCTCGTCTTCGGTGTCGCTCTCGCGCTCGTGGTGGCGTTCATCGCATGGGGTCTGTTCGCGGGCGCCAACATGTCGGGCACGACGTCGGCGGTCCTCAGCTGGGTCGTCGAGTAATTCGGCTTCTTCTTCACGACTATCGCCACCGTCATCCTGGTGTTCATGCTGTTCGTCGGCTTCAGCCGCTACGGGCGCATCCCGCTGGGCCGTGACGACGAGGAACCCGAGTTCTCGATGTTCTCGTGGATCTCGATGCTCTTCGCCGCGGGCATGGGCATCGGCCTGGTGTTCTGGGGCGCCGCCGAGCCTCTGACGTTCTTCGAGACTCCGCCGCCCGGCACGGTGCAGGCGAACACTCTCGAGGCGATGCACACCGCGCAGGCGCAGGTGCTCTATCACTGGGGTCCTCAGGCGTGGGCGTTCTACGCGCTGGTCGGTGCGGCCATCGCCTACGGCGCGTTCCGCCGTGGCCGGACCCCGCTGAAGGGCACGACCGGCCCGCTCGGCCGCACGATCGACATCTTCTCCATCATCGTCACGCTCTTCGGCACCGCGGCCTCCCTCAGTCTCGGCGCGCTGCAGATCGGCCACGGAGTCGAGATAGTGACAGGCATCGGCGAACTCGGAGCTCGGCGGTCGCGCCTGAGCAGCAGGTTTCTCACCCGCTCCTTCACCCTTCGCATCCGGATACGAAAGTTGTACAATATTCTGTACAGACTCTGGAGGAGTTGTGATGGATGTGACCTCGGTCTCGGATGCGCGGGCGGGCCTCTCGCGCATCATCGGATCGTTTCGCGAGGGATCCGATGAGCCGGTGATCATCGGGTCTCACCGTCGACCGCAAGCAGTACTCCTCCCGTACGATCGATTTCTCGCTGTGACCGAGGGGAGGTCGACGACGATCGGTCTGGATCGGCTGCGGGCGCAGCGCATGCTCATCGAACGCCTGGCCGCGCTCTCCCATCTGGGTGATGTGCAGGTCTACGGATCCATCGCCCGCGGAGACCAGAACGAGCTCAGTGACGTGGACCTGCTGGTCACGCCCGACGCCGACGCCACACTGTTCGATGTCGCCCAGTTCGAGATCGACATGGAGGCACTGCTCGGGGTGCCGGTATCCGTCATGAGCGCGGCGGCGCTGAATTCCGAGCGTGATGCGACGATCCTGCAGGAAGCCGTTCGGTTGTGAATTCCGCCGATCGCGTGAATCGATGGCTCGGCGATCTTCGGGACACCCTCGCCCGAGCCGCGGACCTCGCTGAGCGCGGTCGAGATGCCTTCGACGTCGACCCTGCGCTACCACTGGCATTCGAAGCGCTGTCGAATCGTATCGGTGATCTGTCGAAGCGGCTCGTACACGCGGATGAGGCGCGTTGTTCTCACCTCGTCTGGCGTCAGGCGGCTCGCAACCGCGATTTCGTCGTGCATCACTACGACCGCATCGACAGAGATCTGCTCTGGCGCACGGTGATCACGGCTTTTCCGGAGCTCGCGGCGCGCGTGGAGGCGGAGATCGAATCAGCCGGTCACGCCTGAACAGGTAGTTCAGCGACACCCGTCTCGGCCGCGGCCGTGATCCGCGCCGCCATGCCCGCGAAGATGAAGCCGTGGAACGGCAGCACCGCCAGCCAGTACAGCCGTCCGGCGAGCCCCCGCGGAAAGAACACGGCGCGCTGCTCGTAGCGGGAGCTCGTGCCGTCGGCGATCGCGCGCAGCTCGAGCCATGCCTCACCCGGCACCTTCATCTCGGCGCGCAACCGCAGCAGCCCGGCATCCTCCTCGCCCGAGTGCGGCTGCGACACCGCTTCGACGCGCCAGAAGTCGATCGCATCGCCGATGCGTGCGGCCGTGCGACTGCGCCGTCCGCGACGGAGACCCACGCCGCCGACCAGGCGATCCATGACACCGCGCACCGCCCACAGGAAGGGCGACGAGTACCAGCCGTTCTCGCCGCCGATGCCGATGATCACGCGCCACAGGTCGTCGACGGATGCCTTCGACTTCAGCGTCCGCGCGTCGGTGAAGACCGTCCGTCCTGCCCAGTCCGGGTCGCTCGGCAGCGGGTCGCTCGGTGCGCCCGAGACCTCGGCATCCTGCCAGCTGGTCTCGATCGTGTCGGAGCCGAGGCGTCCGAGCGCCAGTGCCACCGCGCGGCGGTACGGGGTCAGCCCGTCGGCGGGCGGTGGGATGAGCTCGTCGACGACGTGGTCCTTCACCACGCACTCGTTCTGCAGCGACGCGACGAGAGGTCGCGCGATCGATCGCGGCACGGGCGTCACGAGGTTCACCCAGTGCGACGCGAGCCAGGGAGTCAGCACCGGAAGTGAGGCGATCGCCCGCTGGGGGAGGCCTGCCTCGACCGCGTAGCCGTTCATCATCTGCCCGTAGCGGAGCACGTCGGGTCCGCCGATGTCGACCGCGCGGTTGACGCTCTGGTCGACCCGCGCCGCACCGAGCAGGTAGTGCAGCACATCGCGCACCGCGATCGGCTGGATGCGGTTGCGCACCCACTTCGGCGCCGGCATGTACGGCAGCACGTCGGTCAGGTGTCGGATCATCTCGAACGAGGCCGACCCCGAGCCGATCACGACGCCGGCCTGCAGCACGAGCGCCGGCACACCCGACTCCAGGAACGTCTCGCCGACCTCGACGCGCGAGCGCAGGTGCGCAGAGAGCTTCACGTCGTCCGGATGCAGCCCGCCGAGGTACACGATCCGGTGCACGCCGGCGCGCTTCGCGGCATCCGCCACCGTCGTCGCCGCGCGCTGGTCGCTCTCCTCGAACCCCTTGCCCGCCGTCATCGAGTGGATCAGGTAGTACACGACGTCGACGTCGTCGACGGCCTTCGCGACGGCATCCGCATCGTCGGCCGACCCCTCGACGATGTCGCAGTCGGGACCCCAGGGGAAGGATGCCGCGCGCACGGCGTCGCGCGCCAGTACCCGCACCCGATAGCCGGCGTTGAGCAGTCGCGGAGTGAGCCGCCCGCCGATGTAGCCGGTGGCGCCGAGCACGAGGGCACGGGGTGCGGTGCCGTCTTCGCGGGGAACGGCGCGCAGAGCGTCTTCGCGCCCGGTGGGCTGGGTGAGGTCGGTCATGGGTCGAGCGTAAGCCCGAGGGCGAGCGGCGGGAAGCGGGTGGCGCTCGACCGGGCAGGGCTGTAAGGCCGGAGCTCACCGCCTCGATCACGGAGATCGCCGAAGGGCTCTGACCCCGGAGCTACCGGTCGAGGTCGGCTGCCTCCTCGATGGCCGACGTCATGCCGGCCAGGAACCGCGTCACGATGGCCCGCTCCTGATCGGACATCTCGTCCACGAGCGTCAGCATCCGTCGGTGCATGTCGCCGAGCGTGGACTTGACCTCGTCGTCGCTGTGGGTCGTCGGCACCACGACGCCGGCGCGGCGATCGGTCGGATGCGCCTCGCGCCGCGCATGACCGCCCTTCTCCAGCCGGTCGATCAGCGTCGTCGTCGACGCGGTGGAGATGCCCAGCGCCCGTGCGAGATCGATCGGGCGCACGATGCGTCCTGCCCGCTGCTCGCGCAGAAGGAAGCGCAGCGCCAGCAGGTCGGTCTCGTTCATGCCCATCGAGGAACGGGTCCGCGCCCGCATCGCCGTCTCGGCGCCGCGGTAGCGCCGCAGCATGTTGAGGACGTCCACCGTGCTGGCGCTCTCGGTCTCGGGGTACCAGTACCCGGAACGACCGAACTCCTCTGGGCTGTTCATTGCCACCTCGCTGCTCTGACGTCGTCCACCATCCCACCGATATACCGGCGTCATCCGCCGGGGAGCGCCGAACGGGGGCGCACGGTTTCCTGGAGTTCACATGCCTGATGAATGACGGATGCAAGATTTTACTAGAGAGTCTAGTAATCTCTACTCCGTACATTCGACGCGCTCTCCGAGGGGACATCATGGGAAGTCTGAACTACGCCAGCGCCAATGCCCCGATCCAGATGGACGACCGCGTCCTGGCACATGTCCGTGCGATCGTCGTCACCAAGCTGCGTCGCGGGGAGTCTTTCGCGTTGACGATGCCCGAGCGCGATGGGGCCACCGAGACATTGTGGATGCACGCCTCGGTCCCCCTGCGCTTCCACCTCGACACCGATGTCTCACTCGATCACGAACTGCTCACGGTCATGATGAATGAGGCATCCTCCACACGCGGCCTCGACCTCACCGGCCCACGACTTGCTCCACAGGTGGCGAGCGGCAGGCACCTGAAGGCGATGACCGCCTGACCAGTGCCTTTCGGTCGACGGTGACCGGAATATTGGACGGTGGCCAACCCTTCATCTCCCGTATACGTATACACAGGGAATAATTTCCCAGAACATAGGCTTCCCTAAGTTGACTGCATACGTATACCATCACCCGTATGGGACACACACAGCATCGAGCACTGCCGGTACTCGCTCTCGCAGCCGTGGGCATCGTCGCCCTCACCAGCTGCGGCGCGGGCTCCCGCACTGACAATGAGAACTCCACGACGGTGTCGTGCGACTACACCGCCCTCGAAGGCGAGACCACGGTCAACGTCCTCGCTTACAACTCCTCCGCGATCGACCCCTTCACCGACACGATGGTCTCGAGCTGCTCGAACGACGACGTGACGCTGAAGCACGACCCGATCGACTTCGGCGGACAGGTCACGAAGACGACGGCGACGCTCGCCGGCGAGACGGGCACCTACGACATCATCGAGACCTACGGATTCGTCATCCCGGGCTTCGGCGAAGAGGAGAAGCTCGTTCCACTCAACGACCTGTGGGACAAGTACGCCGACGACTACGGCCTCGGCGACATCAGCGAGTCGATGGTCGAGGGCATGTCCTACGACGGCGACATCTACGCGATCCCGATGCAGGCGCAGATGTTCGTGATGGCCTACCGCACCGACATCTTCGAAGACCTCGGCCTCGAGGTCCCCACCACGTTCGACGAGATGATCGAGGCGGCTGAGGCCATCAAGGCCGAGGGCCTCATGGACTACCCGATCGCGCTGCCGTGGCTCGCGACTGCCGACGTCAGCACCGGATTCCAGGGAGCGATGAACTCCCTCGGTGCCGACTTCGTCACAGCGGAGGGCGACGTCACGCTCGACACCCCCGAGGCCCAGCAGGCCCTCGAGGCGATGATCGCGCTCAAGCCGTACATGGACCCGCAGGTCACGACCTTCGACCAGCCCAAGGTGCAGCAGCAGATGTTCAACGGCACGGCCGCGATGTCGATCATGTTCTCCGGTCGCATGTTCGACCTGACGCTCGAGGCGAACTCGAAGCTGTTCGAGAACTTCGGATTCGCGGGGGCGCCGAAGGTGTCGGCCGACGCCGAGTACTCCTACAACCGCCTGTCGATCGACGGCTGGTCCATCCCGTTCAACACGAAGCTCGACCATGACATGCTCTTCGTCATGATGGCCTCCGCCGTGAGCGAAGACGCCTCCAAGGCATCCGTCCCCGCCGCCTACCCGGCGCGCGAGGGAATGGTGACCGACGAGAACTCTCCGTACGGGGCCGCGGCCAACGACTCGATCGCCAGCGCGATGCCGCCGATCGTGTCGCCGATCGTCGCCGACATCACGAACGAGATCCGGCCGATCCTGGTCTCGGTCCTCAACGGCCAGGTCACGGTCGAAGACGGCATGGCACAGATGCAGGCCGCCGGCGAGAAGATCGCCGGCTGACCCGGACCGATCGTCCATGACTGTGGCCTGAGCGCGAGTTCAGGCCACAGTCCGTCCAAGGGAGGACGAATATGAAGGCACGCGAATTCTGGCTGCTCTTCTTCCCGAGCCTGCTGGTGATGGGTGCACTCCTCGTGCTCCCCCTGGTGCGCACGGTGCAGTGGAGCTTCGAGCAGGTCCGCTACGGCACACCCGGCACCTTCGTCGGGCTGGAGAACTTCACCGACGCCCTCACCGATCCACGGTTCCACAAGGCGGTCCTCTTCACAGTGGCTGTCACGGTGGTCACCACGGCGATCCTGCTGGTGTTCGG
The DNA here is from genome assembly GCF_000967865.1 of Microbacterium sp. SA39. GTDB lineage: Bacteria > Actinomycetota > Actinomycetes > Actinomycetales > Microbacteriaceae > Microbacterium. Next base: position 149,626 of record NZ_JXRU01000033.1, on the reverse strand, counting down.
CTACATCATCGCCACCGGCATCAACCGCATCACCACCTCGCGGCCACTCGTCCTCGGCATCATGCTCGTCTCGTACGTGCTGCCGAACCTCGTCGGCGCGGTCGCCTTCTCGTGGCTGTTCGACGACAACTTCGGTGGGGTCGTGAACCGCCTGATCGGATTCTTCGGCGGGTCGCAGGTGCTGTGGTTCACCGACCAGGTGCCGAACGCGATCCTCGTGATCGCGAACACCGTCTGGCACATGCTGCCGTTCGCGATGCTCATCATCCTCGCTGGGCTCCAGGGCGTGCCGAACGAGTTGAAGGAAGCCGCCAAGATCGACGGCGCGAACGCCTTCCAGACCCACATCAGCGTGATCATCCCGACCATCCGCGGGGTGCTCGGATTCGTGACGCTGATCACGATCATGGACGTGCTGCGCATGTTCGACAACCTCATCCCGCTGTCGCCGCAGGCGCAGAACATCGGGAACGAGTCGATCATGCTCTACGTGTACTCGGTGGCGTTCGCCGACGGAGCCGAGAACCTCGGCCTCGGCAGCGCGATCAACGTGCTCACCATCCTCCTGATCCTCATCATGCTGATCCCGTTCATCCGGGGCATCTTCAAGGAAGCGAAGGCCGAACGATGAGTCTCACCTCCGCAGAGCTCTCGACGAGGGCCATCATCACGGGCGGCGCATCGAAGCGCAAGCGTCGTGGCGTCAACCGTCCGCCGGTCATCACCGGTCTGCTGCTCGCCATCCTCTGCATCGTCATGCTGAGCCCGTTCATCTGGATGACGCTCTCGGTGACCAAGCCCACCGATGTCGCCTTCTCGAACCCACCGGTGCTCTGGGACTATCAGCCGACCCTGCAGGCTTTCGTCGACCTCTGGGAGACCACCTACTTCTCCGACTACCTGATCAACACGCTGGTCGTCGCCGTGGTCTCGACGGTGATCGCGCTGGCGATCGGCATCCCGGCGGCCTATGCGCTGTCTCGGTTCCCGAGCTACGTGTCGGCGCTGCTGCTCGTCGTCGCCCTGATCTTCCGCGCGCTGCCCCGCTTCGCAGTCGTGCTGCCGATGTACGACATCAGCCGGGCGCTCGGCATCTACGACACGACTTTCGCTCTCGCGATCGCCCTCGTGGCGATCAATCAGCCGTTCACGATCTGGTTGCTGCGCAACTTCTTCGCCGAGATCCCCCGCGAGCTCGACGAGGCCGCCATGATCGATGGCTGCACCAGGATCGGCATGCTGCGCCGCGTCATGATCCCGCTGATGGGGCCCGGCATCCTGACCGCCGGCATCTTCGTGTTCCTCTTCGCGTTCCAGGAGTACCTGACGGCCCTCGTGCTCACCGACACCTCGTCGAAGACGGTGCCGGTGTTCATCGCCACTCAGCTCGGGCAGACGCTGCCGATGCTGCAACAGGCGGGAGCCGCGTCGATGCTGCTCACGATCCCCGTGTTCGTGATCGCGTTCGTCGCGCAGAAATATCTTGTGGCAGGACTCGCAGACGGCGCCGTCAAGGGCTGACGTGTCACCGTTGGTGCTGCTGGCCGGCATGAACTGCACCGCCGATCTGTGGGCGGATGCCGGAACAGACGGGGCGGTCCAGCCGGTGCTGGACCGCCCGACCATCCCCCTTCAGGTCTCGGGGCTGCTGGCCTCGCTGCCGGAGCGCTTCGTGCTGGTGGGGCACTCGCTCGGGGCGATCGTGGCGATGTCGCTGGCGCTAGCCGCGCCTGAGCGCGTGGCCGGACTCTGCCTGGTGTCGACGAATGCGAAGGCGCCGACGGATGCGCAGCGAGCGGGCTGGCGGGAGTGGCTGAGCCGGCTCGACGCGGGGGAGGATGCGCGGGAGTTGCAGCGAAGCATCCTGCCAGCGCTGCTCGGCGCCTCGGCGATGCGCGATCGACCTGATCTGGTGGAGCGGACACTGGCGATGGGCACGGAGACCGGCGATGAGCGGCTGCGCGCGCAGCTGGAGCTGCAGCTCGACCGTGGCGACCTGCTCGGGCGGCTGCCTTCGCTGGCAACGCCGACGCTGGTGGTGTCGGGCCTGGACGACGTCATCACGCCGCCGCACTTCCACACCGAGATCGTCACGCGGATGCCCGACGCCCGACTCGTGACGCTGGATGCCGGGCACCTGCTGCCGCTCGAGCGACCCGAGGCGTTCGGCTCACTGCTGCGGTCGTGGCAGACGCAACTGGCGGATGCCGAGGCCGGGGCGGCGCGGCGCTGACCGGGTCTGCGCAGGGGAGGAGATCTGCGCTTCGGAGGAGCGGATGCTGCGCGTGCACCCTCCGTTCTGCAGATCTCCTCCGAAGTGCCGAGGCAGGCCGCGCAGGGGCGGATGCCGCCGGCTCAGCGCTGCGGTGCCGCCAGGTCGCGCAGATGCCGCATGAGCGACGACGCGAGGTTGTAGACCACGAGGTCGGCGCCGGCGGCGAAAGATGCCTCGGCCGCGGCGCGGGTGCCGACGATGTCCATCCGCAGCGAGCCGGCCGTGGCCAGAGCCGCGTGCACGGTGGCGATCGCGTCGGGCACCGGCAGGTCGTCGGGCCCGGAGCTCGCGGCGAGATCCGCCGGACCGACCAGGATGCCGTCGAGCCGGGGCGTCGCGACGATCGCGTCGACGTTCCGCACACCCGCCGGCGACTCGATCATGCCGAGGACCAGCGTGTTCTCCAGGTACCGCTCGAGGTGCTCGGCCGGCGGCGTCTCGCCGAAGCGGCCGGCGCGGCTGTACGTCGCGAACCCGCGGCTGCCGACCGGCGGGTACAGCGACGCGTCGACCAGGGCAGCGGCATCCGCCGCGGAGTCGAGGTGCGGCATCAGGATGCCCTCGGCTCCCTGATCGAGCACGCGCAGGATCTGTCCGCCGTCGTTCTCGCCGACCCGCACGATCACCGGCACGCCGTGCACCGCCGCGAGGGCGATGTGGTTCCGGAGCGCCGTGATGTCGGCCGGGCCGTGCTCGCAGTCGATGAGCACGAAGTCGAACTCGGCAACCGCGAGCATCTCCACGAGCTCTTCCGACGGCATCCGCAGCAGCGCTCCGAGGAGCTTCTCGCCCGCGCGCGCACGCGTCCGCAACCACGTCGTCATCAGGCGACCATACCGGCCGAGAGATCGACGTCGGCACCGCACATGCCCGGCATCGCCAGCATCGCGAGCACTGCGGCGCCGACCTCTTCCTCGGTCACCATGCGTCCGAGGGCGGCGCGCGAGACGAAGACCTGCTCGGCGTCGTCGATGCTCGTGCCCGAGCGTTCGGCTTCGAGGCGGAAGTTCCGCTCCATCCGCGGGCCCTGCACCGGGCCCGGCGACAGCGAGTTCACCCGCACGCCCGCAGGCCCCACCTCGAACGCCAGCGTCGAGGTCAGTCCGATGACGGCCATCTTCGACGCGCAGTACGGAGTGCGATGCGCGAGCGGACGCTTGCCCGAGACCGACGCGATGTTGATGACGTCTCCGTCGCCGCGCTCGATCATGCCGGGGAGAAGGGCCTTGCAGAGCAGGAACGTGCCGCGCACGTTCACGTCGAAGACCTCATCCCAGTCGTCGACCGAGATGTCGGTGAGCGCCGCGACCGGCCCGGGGATACCGGCGTTGTTCACCAGGATCGACACCTCGGTATCGCGGAGCGCGTCGCGCAGGGCGTCGACGGAGGCGGCATCCGACACATCGCACGCGATCCCGCGGGCCCGGGAGCCCAGAGCGGATGCCGTGGCGGCGAGCTTTCCCTCGTCACGCCCGACCAGCACGACCTCGGCGCCGGCGGCGTGCAGCGAACGGGCGATGGCCGCCCCGAGTCCGCTGCCGCCGCCGGTCACCACGGCCGTGCGACCCGTGAGGTCGGTCATCGTGCGTCCGCGACCGCACCCGATGCGACCGCCGCGTGGCTCTCGTCGATCCAGGCGAACTCGGTCCCGGCGTGGCGCCAGGCGCGGGCATCACCGGATCGGGCGTGCCCCTCGAACAGCTCGACGCGGGCCGCACGACCGCAGACGGCGCCGAGCTCGGCCGAGGACTTCGTGTTCTGCACCTCCTGGTAGGTGACGGTGCGCAGGTACTTGCCCACCCAGAGGCCGCCGGTGTAGCGGGCGGCGCCGAGCGTCGGCAGCACATGGTTGGTGCCGATGACCTTGTCGCCGTACGAGACGCACGTGTTCTCGCCGAGGAAGAGCGCGCCGTAGTCATGCATCTTCGTGAGAGCCTCGCGCGGGTTCTCGGTGAAGATCTGCACGTGCTCGAAAGCGAAGTCGTCGGCGATGCGGTACGCCTCGTCGAGGTCATCGGCGACGATGACCTGGCCCCAGTCGCGCCAGGCAGGGCCGGCATAGTCGCGGGTGGGCATGCCGGGGAGGATCTTCTCGATCCAGTCCATGACCTCTTCGGCGAGCGTCTGCGAGGTGGTCACCAGGACCGCGGGGGAGTCAGGGCCGTGCTCGGCCTGCGACAGGAGGTCGACCGCGGTGAAGAAGGGGTCGGCGTGCTCGTCGGCGACGATGAGGATCTCGGTGGGGCCGGCGAACAGGTCGATGCCGACCTCGCCGAACAGCTGGCGCTTGGCCTCGGCGACGTAGGCGTTGCCCGGGCCGGCGATCATGTTGACGCGTTCGATGGAATCGGTGCCGACGGCCATCGCCGCGACGGCCTGCACGCCGCCGAGGAGGTAGATCTCGTCGGCGCCGGCCATCTTCATGGCGGCGATGGTGGCGGCGGGGATCTCCCCGCGGATGGGCGGGGTGCAGGCAACCACTCGGGGGACGCCAGCGACCTTGGCCGTGATGATCGTCATGTGGGCGGATGCCGTGAGCGGGTACTTGCCGCCGGGGATGTACGCGCCGGCGGCCTGCACCGGGGCGTGCTTCTGGCCGAGGAAGACGCCCGGGAGGGTCTCGACCTCGATGTCGGTGAGCGAGTCGCGCTGCGCCTGGGCGAAGCGGCGCACCTGGTTCTGCACGAACTCGATGTCCTGGATGACCTGAGGGGAGAGGGTGGCGACGATCTCCTCGATCTCGGCATCCGTCAGTCGATAGGAATCGCGGCTCGACTTGTCGAACTGCTCGGCGTACTGCCGCACGGCGGCGTCGCCGTTCTCGCGGATGTCTCCGATGATCCCGCGGACGCGCTCGGCGACGTCCTGCTGCGCGGTGTCCGCGAACGTCTTCGTCGGCGCGGACTTCAGATACAGGGGCATGGCCCTTCCTTTCATTGCATACGTATGCTCTGATTATGACCGCGTATGCACAGACCCGTCAAGCGCGGTAGGATTCGCAGGTCAAGGGGAAGGCGTCAGATGGTCGTCACGAGTCGCGATGTCGCGAGGCTGGCGGGGGTGTCACAGCCCACCGTGTCTCGGGCGCTCCGTGATGATTCCCGAGTCTCGGAAGCCACGAAGACGCGGGTCCGCGAGGCGGCGCAGCTGCTCGGGTATGTACCCAGCGAAGCGGGCCGTGCCCTGTCGTCCGGCCGCACGCGGCGCATCGGGCTGCTGCTCACCGACCTCGACAACCAGTTCTACTCGCACATCATCGCGCCTGTGCACCGGGAGCTCGAGACGCTCGGCTACCAGCTCATGCTGCACACCGAGACGGCCGACAACGCCACGATCGTCGAGCGCCTGCTCGCGAACGGGCTCGACGGGCTGATCCTCGCGACGACGACCGTCGAATCCGCCGCGCCGCTGCGCCTCAAGGACCGCGGGCTGCCCTTCGTGTACTTCAACCGCACGGGCTCGCTGATCGAAGCGGATGCCACGGTGGTCGACCCGGTGCCGGGATATCAACAGGCCGTCGATCGGGCCGTCGAACTCGGTCACCGCCGCATCGGCGCTGTGCTGGGTCCGAGCAACACCAGCACCGCGCAGACGCGAGAGGCGGCGCTGCGCGCGGCTCTCCTCGCGCACGGGCTGACACTCGCCGAAGCCGACACCCGGCGGGTGCCCTACAGCGCCGATGAGGGTGAGGCTGCGGCGACCTCGCTTCTGAGCGGCGACGACCGCCCCACCCTGCTGTTCTGCGGCAACGACGTTGTTGCCTACGGTGTGTTGAATGCGGCTCACCGCGCGGGTCTCCGCGTGCCGGAGGACCTCTCGGTCGTCGGCTTCGACGACCTTCCCGAGGCGGCCTGGCCGATCGTCGATCTCGCCACGGTCGGCTACGACATCGTGGGGATGGCCGAAGCCGCGGCCGACCTCATCGTGCGGCGGATCGAGGATCGCGCGGCGCCGATCGAGTACACGCGCTTCACCTCCGCGTTCGTGCCGCGCCGCACCCTCGCGGCCGCACGCGTCGGCTGACGCCGCTTCCCGCTCTGACACCCGTGTGTCGAGAAAGAGTGTCTTGCACTCGATTGTGCATACGCATACACTGACGAAGGAAGCCCGCGATCACCGAAGAAACGCGGACTCATCTTCTAAGGAGTGAAACAGCGTGCCTCTCGATCCGGTCGCCTATCTGCCGTACAAGGACCCCGATGACTTCATCCGTGAGGTCACCGACCTGATCTGGGTGGATCGGTCGATCCACTACATCCGCGAGAACTACGAGCCCGACTCGATCGTGCACGGCGCCTACGGCACCTCCACGACGCGCGACGAGGTCATCGAGGGCACGCTCATGCGCATCTCGTCGACGCCCGACCGCACCGGCCAGGCCGCCGACGTCATCTGGGAGGCCCGCGGAGACGACGCGTTCCTCAGCTCGCACCTCGTGCTCTCCGGTCACCTGCAGTCCTCGGCGCACAGCTACACGATCGCCAACTGCCTCTACCGCAAGGGCCGCATGGTCGAGGAATGGGTCGTCCGCGATTCGCTCGCCGGCGCGCTCGAGACCGGCGAGGACCCCGACGAGCTCGCACGTGCCCAGGCCTTCCGCGGCTACACCGGGTCCTGGACCGAACCGGCACCCGCCGACGTCATCGCGAAGGGCGACTCGGGCGTGCGTCCCGACGACTACCGCTCCGAGGTCGAGACCGTGATCGACATGATCCAGACGATCTGGAACGACCGCGATCTGCAGAAGGTCGAGAAGTACTTCCACCGCGACCTGGTGCTGCAGACCGTCGGCAACAAGGTCGTCATCCGTCCCGAGGGCTACCGCCGCGCACTGCTGCACTTCCTCGAGGCGTTCCCCGGCGGGCAGTTCGAGATCCGCGACATCCAGACCAACTACGACGTGCGCTACGCGGGCCTCCGGGTCGCCGTGACGTGGAAGTTCACCGGCCTCTACAACGGCAAGCCGAACTACGGTCCGCTCACCGGCAAGCCGGTCGACGTGCTCGGCATCTCGCAGTTCACCTTCCACAACGGCGCCCTTGTCAAGGAGGTGCGCCTGTGGGACGACATCGCCCTCCGGGCCCAGATCGCCGGCATGCGCGGCGACGAGCCGGTCGGCCCCAGCAACATCTACTGATCAACGACTGATCGACACCGTCAGGAACAAGGAGAAGAAGAAATGAGCGACGTCATCGTCGACGACCGTCAGGTCACCGTCGACACGGCTGAGATCGAGCGACGCACGATCCGCCGATCGGACTGGGTCCCCTGCAACTCGGCATTCATCGACTGCCGCACGCCCGGGTCCGACCGCAAGGAGAACTACGCCTTCATCGGCGCGGGTGTCTCGCAGAACGCGAACCAGTACGTGAACCTCGAAGAGAACCACGGGTTCAACACGGGTGCCGCGGGCATGCCGAACGGCATCTCGAACAACCTCCACCTGCACTTCACCGCCGAGGTGTTCATCAACCTCGGTGGCGAGTTCCGCCTCCGCTGGGGCGTGGACGGCAAGCAGGGCGAGTACATCAGCCACGACGGCGACATCGTCACGATCCCCACCTGGATCTTCCGCGGCTTCACGAACGAAGGACCGGACGAGGGCATCCTCTACACGGTGCTCGGTCGCGACGACAACGGCGGCATCATCTGGGGCCCCTCGGTGCTCCGCGAGGCGGAGTCGTACGGCCTGCACCTCACGGCCGACAACCGCCTGATCGACACCGTCGCCGGCGACGTGCTGCCCGACGACGTCGCGCTCATCACGCCGATGAAGCAGCACTACATCGACGAGCTGACCGAGTACACGGTCGAGGACATGCGTTCGCGCGTCATCCAGCCGGCCGACCGCAAGTACTCGAAGGCCGCGCTGCTGTGCGCCGCCGTCGACGGCGGGCGCGTCGAGCTCGCCACCGCGATCGGCTACGGCATGAGCGAGAACCGCCGCCAGGTGCCGAACGTCACCGAGCCGCACTCGTTCAACCTCGCGTGGGTCAAGGCCGAGCCCGGTCAGGGCGTGCTGCGCCACCGTCACGACAAGACGCAGGCGCTGCTGTTCAAGACCGGTCGCTGGGAGGTCACTCTCAACGACGACTCGACGACGGCCGTGAACCTGGGCCCCGGCGACGCGTTCTCCGTTCCCGAGGGCGTCTGGCGCTCGTACCGCTGTGTCGAGGCCGACGAGACCGGCTCCGGCACGGTGCTCGTGATCAACGGCGGCGACGACCGCGTCTATCTCGAGTGGGCACCGGAGGTCGTCGAGGCGGCTGCCGCGGCCGACTGGACGATCGACCCGAACGGCTACCTCGCGCCGCTCGGCGTGATGGTCACCGCGACCGAAGACGACTGAGACCGACGAAGCGCGAGGGGCCACCGGCTCCTCGCGCTTCGGCGTCTCCGAGGGGAAGATGAGAGTCATGCCTGAACCAGTCGACGAACTGCGCGTCGCCGCGCTGTCTCCCGAGGTCGTGATCGGCGATCTCGACGGCAACCTCGCCCGCATCCGCGACGCGATCGTGGCTGCGGGACGCCGCGACGCCCGCCTGATCGTGCTGCCGGAGCTCGCCACCAGCGGCTACGTGTTCGAGGATCGCGCCGAGGCCGGGACGGTCGCGCTGAGCGCCGACGACCCGCGCTGGGCGCTGCTCCAGCAGGTCATCCCCGCGGATGCCGTCGTGGTGGTCGGCTATGCGGAGACCCACGGGGAGCAGCTCTTCAACACGGCAGCTGTGCTCACGCGCGACGCGCGCCTGGCCGACTACCGGAAGTCGCACCTCTGGGGTAGCGAGAAGCTCGTCTTCGATCACGGCACCGAGGCGGGGCTCGTGGTCGACACCTCATTCGGGCGTCTCGGCGTGGCGATCTGCTACGACAACGAGTTCCCCGAGGTGCCGCGCCGGCTCGCGCTCGCGGGGGCCGACATCCTCGCCCTGCCGGTCAACTGGCCACTGGTCTCTCGGCCCGAGGGAGAGCATGCCCCGGAGCTGATCCAGGCCATGGCATCCGCCCGCTCCTCCCGGATGCCGGTGGTCGTCGCCGACCGCTGGGGCTCCGAGCGCGGAGTCGACTGGACCGACGGCACCGCCATCATCGACGAGCAGGGCTGGATCGTCGCGTTCCGGGCCGTCATGGGTGCCACCGCCACGCTCTCGCTGACTGCCGTGCGCGAGAAGTCGCTGCCCCCGCACAACCACCTCTTCGACGACCGTCGGGGCGACCTGTACTGAGTCTCTCTGCCGAAACGCAGAGTGGATCAGAAGTGCTGGTTGCGGGGCATCCTCCGCTGCATTTCTGATCCACTCCGACGCTGACGGGGCTCAGTCGAGCGCGGTGCGGCCCTGATGTTCGGGCAACCTCTCGCGCAGCATCCGCTCGGCCAGGTCGGCGAGCCGTTGGGTCGCGGGTGACAGCAGCATCCCTTCCCGTTTCACGAGGGCGATCGTGTCGTGCATGGTTTCGGCGAACGGGAACGTGCGGATGCCGGCGGCGAAGCCCTCGGCTTCGGTGATCGACCGCGACACGATGGTGTCGGCGGCTCCCGCGGCGACGAGGCTCAGCGCCGTCTCGACGTTCTCGACCTCGACGGCCGGGTCGATGGTGAGGCCGCGCAGGCGGGCGCGCTCGAGCAGCTGACGCCTGGTCGGATCGTCCCACCCGGCGAACGCGTCATAGAGCACGAGCTTCGCGCCGGCGACCTCGTCGATCGTGACGGGCCCTGCGTCAGGTGCGCGCGTGGCTGATGCGTAGAGGACCTCATCGCGGAACAGCGGATGCACCTCCAGGCCCTCCTCGTCGACGGGGAGCACGAGGAGCCCGGCCTCCAGCTCACCGCTCGCGATCGACCGCGCGACGTGCGCGGAGTTGATGCCGACCAGCCGCAGGCGCACATTCGGATGCCGGTGGTGGAAGGTCTCCGCGAGATCTGCGAGGGCGTAGTACGCGGCGTTGCGCAGCACCCCGAAGGTGCAGGTGCCGCGATCGAGCGAGGTGAGCGCCTGGATCGTGTCGATGCCGTTCTGCACCGCGCTGACAGCCTGAGTCGCATGCGGACGGAGCTCGAGGGCCGCCGCGGTTGGTACGAGGCGGCGACTGCCGCGGGTGAAGAGCGTGACTCCGAGCTCGCGTTCGAGGCGGGCGACGAGCTCTGACACCGAGGCCTGCGTCATCGACAGATGCGTGGCGGCAGCGGTGAAGGATCCGTGCTCGAGAGCGGCCAGGAAGGCGGTCAGCTGGGTGATGGTCACAGCCAATGGTAAACCCGATGAATGGTCTCGGACCATCAGGCTTGTCGGATAACTGCGATCGATCTAGCCTTCCAGCATGCGTTACTCCTCACCAGTGCTCTCGCGCCTCGACGGCGCCTTCCATCACCTCAAGACTCCGCTCATCGACGCGCCCGCCGCGCAGCGGGATCCGGCCGTGATCGAGACCGTGACGAACATGCTCGCCGACATCCGCGACCGCGGTCTCGACGCCGTCCTCGACTACGCCCGCAAGCTCGACAACTACCAGGGCGCCGGCATCGAGCTCACCGCCGAGCAGATCGCGACCAGCGGCGATCGTCTCGCTCCCGACCTGCGCGCCGCGATCGAGCTGGGTGCCGCGCGCACGCAGGCGTTCGCGAAGGAGTCACGCTCCCACCTCAGCGACTTCGAGACCGAGCTCGTGCCCGGCATCGTCACCGGCGCGAAGTACATCCCGGTCTCCCGCGTCGGCGCGTATCTCCCGGCCGGACGCTTCCCGCTCACGGCGAGCGCGTTCATGACGGTCGGCGTCGCCAAGGCCGCCGGCGTTCCCACCGTCATCGCCTGCACGCCCCCGCAGCCCGACGGCAACGCGAACGACGCCGTCGTCTACGCCGCGCACCTCTCGGGCGTCGATCGCGTGTTCGTGATCGGCGGCGTGCAGGCGCTCGCCGCCATGGCGTACGGCCTGCTCGGCGAGCTTCCCGTCGACATGCTGGTGGGTGCCGGCAACGCGTTCGTCGCCGAGGCCAAGCGCCAGCTGTTCGGCACGGTCGCGATCGACCTGCTCGCCGGTCCCAGTGAGGTCGCGGTGATCTCCGACGAGACCGCCGACCCCGAGATCGTCGCCGCCGACCTGCTGGGTCAGGCCGAGCACGGTCCGAACTCTCCGGCAGCGCTCGTCACGACATCCGAAGAGCACGGCCGCGCGGTCATCGCCGCGGTCGAGCGCCAGCTCGAGACGCTCGCCACCGCCGACATCTGCGGTCCGGCGTGGCGCGACTACGGCGTGGTCACCGTCGCGAAGGACCGCGAGACCGCGGCCGCGCTGATGGACGACCTGGCCCCCGAGCACCTCGAGCTCATCACAGCCGACGACGAGTGGTATCACGAGAACCTGCGCAACTACGGCTCGTTGTTCATCGGCCCGTGGAGCACGGTCGCCTACTCCGACAAGGGCATGGCCGGCACGAACCACGTGCTGCCGACCGCCGGCGGAGCCAAGCACAGCGCCGGCCTTTCGGTCTCCCGCTTCCTCAAGCCGCTGACGTACCAGCGCATCGGGCGCGAAGCGACGCCCGAGCTGGCGAACGCCGTCCAGGTCATCTCCGACTCCGAGGGCATGGCCGCGCACAGCGCGACCGCGACGATGCGGCTCGCGACGTACCAGTAGGCCGCAGTCGTCCGGAACCCCAGTCCGGATCTCCCCAGGAGGAGTGCCCGTCACCGAGAGGTGGCGGGCACTTCTGCGCTCCGGCATCCGCTCCCGACAGCTGCACCGACGGGTGCCGACGGATTTCGCCGTTGAATCAGCCCACCGCTAATCTGGCTATATGCGAATGAGAATCATTATCACTACGGGTGCGGCGCTCGCCGCCCTGACCCTGGCCGGCTGCGGCTCGACTCCCGCGGCAATCGAGACCTCCGACGCGTCGGCATCCGACTCCTTCCCTCTGACGCTGGAGAACTGCGACACCGAGGTCACCGTCGAGCAGGCGCCGGAGCGCGCCGTCTCTCTCAACCAGTCCGCGACCGAGATACTCATCGCGCTCGGCGTCGAGGGCCGCATGGCGGGCACGTCCTACGAGACCGATCCGGTCTCCGACGACATCTCCGAGGCGTACGACAGCATCCCGCTCCTCACCGACGGCGTGCTCGGTCACGAGACCCTGCTCGAGGCGCAGCCCGACTTCGTCTACTCGTCCTTCGCCTCGTTCTTCACCGCCGAGAACGCCGGGGAGCGCGCGGAACTGCAGGAACTCGGCGTCCCGACGTACCTGAGCGAGTTCGACTGCACGTACCACGAGGCCGTCGAAGGCGGAGCGAAGTTCGACATGCTGTTCGACGAGATCGAGACGGTGGCGGAGATCTTCGACGTGCCGGATGCCGGTGCAGAGGTCGTCGCAGAGCAGAAGGCCGTCGTCGGCGAGGGTGAGGAGATCGCCGAGCAGATCGAGGGCACACCGCGGCTGGTGTGGTTCTACTCGACGGCAGCATCCGCCGCGACTCCGTCCGTCGCTGGACCGGGAGGCCTCCCGCAGACCGTCACCGAGATGCTCGGGGCTGAGAACGTCTTCGCGGATGCCGCGACGAAGTGGCCGGAGGTCAGCTGGGACGAGGTCGCGCTGCGCGACCCCGACGTCATCGTGCTCGCCGACCTGACCCGCGGCTACCCCGGTGACACGGCCGAGGAGAAGATCGAGTTCCTGAAGAGCGACCCGCTCACCTCGACCATGGATGCCGTGATCAACGACCGCTTCATCATCGTGCCCGGCCAGTACATGGACCCGTCGATCCACAGCGTGCAGGCGCTCCCCACGGTGGCGCAGGGAATCGTCGACCTGGAGCTCGGCAAGTGACCGATTCGCTCGCAGACATCGTCCGGCGCTGGGACGATCAGCAGGCGGCGTACATCACGCAGCGCGAGCAGCGCTTCGACATCATGCTCGACGTGATCGCGCGGGTATGCGAGAGCTCGGCGGAGTTCGACTCGGACGGCGCCGGCCTCGTCGTCGTCGACCTCGCGTGCGGCCCCGGCAGTCTCTCGCAGCGAATCCTCGATCGCTTCCCGGCGGTGCGGGTGATCGGCATCGACTACGACCCGGTGCTTCTCGCGCTCGCGGGCGCGTGGCTCGGTGAACGGCACGGGGCACGCTTCACCGCGGTGGATGCCGATCTCGCCGCCCCCGGGTGGCCGGAGAAGCTCGACGTCGACGGCATCCACATCGCCGTCTCGTCCACGGCGCTGCACTGGCTGGAACCGGCGCAGCTCGTCGCGCTTTACTCGACCCTCGGTACCGTCCTTCCTGAGGACGGCGTCTTCATGAATGCCGACCATCTGCGCTACGACCCGACGGTTCAGCCATTCCTCACGTCTGTCGCCGCCGCCGACGACGAGCGCACTCAGAGCGCCGCGCACTCCCAAGGCGTGCAGACCTGGGACGAATGGTGGACGGATGCCGTCGCCCACCCGGTGCTCGCCGCGCACGAAGAAGACCGGACGCGCCGCTTCGCCGACCGGCCGCCGACCCCGCACGCGCCCCTCGACCTGCACCTGAGTGCACTGCGCACCGCAGGCTTCGCGGAGACGGGTGTGATCTGGCGGCTGTACGACGACGTCGTCGTGCTCGCGCGGCGATGAGGACGTGGGGCGCGGTGCGGGCCGGTGATCCGGTCGTCCCGCCGACGCTCGACGTGCCGGTCATCGAGGCGCCCAGGCGCCGCGGCCGGCGGCTGGGAGCGTCGGCGATCATCGTGCTCTTCGTCGTCGGGCTCGGGGCGTCCGTCATCGCGGCATCCTTCATCGGCACGGCGAACATCGGCTTCCTCGACGTGCTCGCGATCGTCCTTCGGCACATCGGCCTCGGGATGCTGGCACCCGTCGAGCCGGCCCCGCCCCTCATCGACGCGCTCATCTGGGAATCGCGGCTGCCGCGGGTGCTGCTCGCGGCGACGGTGGGTATGGGGCTCGCCGTCTCCGGCGCCGTGCTGCAGTCGGTCACGCGCAACCCGCTGGCGGAGCCGTATCTGCTCGGCGTCTCGTCCGGTGCATCGACCGGAGCCGTCGCAGTGATGATCCTCGGTCTCGGCTCCGGAGCCGTCAGCCTCTCGATGGGAGCCTTCGCCGGGGCGATCCTCGCTTTCGCGATCGTCCTGGTCCTGATCGGCGGCGGTCGCGTGTCGAATCCGGCGAGAGTCGTGCTGACCGGGGTGCTCGTGTCGCAGTTCTTCTCGGCGATGACGTCCCTCGTGCTGATGCTGAACGGCGACGCCGACTCGACGCGCGGATTCACCTACTGGCTGCTCGGCTCGCTGGGCGGTGCCCGGTGGGAGCCGCTCGCCGTGGCATCCGCCGTCATCGTGGTCTGCGCGCTGCTCTGCCTGCTCTTCGCGTCGGCGCTCGACGCGTTCACGTTCGGATGGGACACGGCGGCATCCCTCGGCATCGACGTGGCTCGCGCGCGGGTGGCGCTCATGGTGCTCACCGCGCTGATGACGGCGGCTGCCGTCGCGGCATCCGGAGCGATCGGATTCATCGGTCTGCTGGTGCCGCATATCGTCCGTCTGCTCGCCGGGCCGGCGCATCGGATGCTGCTGCCGCTGTCGGGCCTGGGTGGGGCGATCTTCCTCATCTGGGTGGACGGACTCGCCCGCGTCGCCTTCGCGCCGCATGAGATTCCGGTCGGAGTGATCACCGCGCTCCTCGGTGCACCCATGTTCGCCATCGTGCTGCGCAAGGCGGCCGCGCGATGACGGCGCTCGAGGTGCGCGGCATCGTCTGGACTGTGGGCGGCGCCGGCATCCTCTCCGGAGTCTCGCTCGCCGTGCGGTCGGGCGAGGTGCTGGGAATTCTCGGACCGAACGGGGCCGGGAAGACCTCGCTGCTGCGCGTGCTCGCGGGGCTCCGTCGGCCGGATGCCGGGGTTGTGCTGCTCGGCGGTGAGGATCTGCGCGGGATGCGGCGACGCACGGCGGCGCGGCGGCTCGCGATCGTGGAGCAGTCGCCGGAGGTGCACGAGGACATCACCGTGCAGGACACGGTCGCCCTCGGCCGCACTCCGCACCGTCGCACGTTCGGAGCGCTCGACGGCGACGACCGTCGTGCGATGGACCACGCTCTCGCCCTGACCGGGATGTCGTCGTTCCGCGACCGCTCGTGGCGCAGCCTCTCGGGCGGGGAGCAGCAGCGGGCGCAGCTCGCGCGGGCGCTGGCGCAGGAGCCCGAGGTCATCGTCCTCGACGAGCCGACCAACCATCTCGACATCCGCTACCAGCTGGAGGTGCTCGGGCTGCTCGCGTCGCTGGACATGACCGTGGTCACCGCACTGCACGACCTCAACCTGGCGGCCCGCTTCTGCGACGAGGTGGTGGTCATCGATGGCGGCCGCGTGCGCGCAGCCGGACCTCCGGCGGATGTCGTCACCTCCACCCTGTTGCGGGAGGTCTACGCGGTCGATGCGATCGTTGAGGAGTCTCCACACACGGGAACGCCCGTCGCGACTTTTCTCGGGAGCGCGCGGGCGCGTTGATCGCGGGTCGGGGGCGGTCGCGGCTCGTGCTGTCCCTCGTACGCCGTCAGTGGGAGGATGCAGATCTCGGACTCGTGGAACTGAAGGAGAAGCGATGGCTGTTTTCGGAGGTCGCCGCCGCGAGGAGAACGGGGCCGTCCCGCCAGGTCAGCATCTGACGGATGGCTTCCCGGTGCTGTCGGCCGGTCCGACTCCGACGATCGAGACCGAGGAGTGGGAGTTCGTCATCCGCACCGAGGCCGGGGTCGTGCACCGCTGGTCGTGGGATGACCTGCACGCGCTTCCTTCCGAAGGCATCACCGTCGACATCCACTGCGTCACGAGCTGGTCGAAGCTCGGCACCGGGTGGCGCGGCGTCTCGCTCGACACCCTGTTCGCCGACGTCGAGACCGGCCTGGAGTTCGTCATGGTGCACTCGTACGGCGGCTACACGACCAACCTCGCGATGGAGGACCTGCTCGAGGGCAAGGCGTGGATCGCCTACGAGTACGACGGGGACGACCTCGATCCGGAGCACGGCGGCCCCGCCCGCCTGCTCGTTCCCCACCTCTACTTCTGGAAGAGCGCCAAGTGGGTGCGCGGAATCGCCATGCAGGATGACGACTACCCCGGCTTCTGGGAGGAGAACGGCTACCACCTGCACGGAGACCCGTGGCGCGAAGAGCGGTACGCGTGAGCGTTTCCTCCGCCTGGTTCCCCGCCACGCTCGTCCGCGCGCGAGCGCTGACCGCTACGGCGCGGAGTCTGACGTTCGCCGCGGACGGATGGCCGGGGAACGCGGCCGGTCAGCACGTCGACGTCCGGCTGTCCGCTCCGGACGGTTACCAGGCGGTGCGCTCGTATTCGATCGCCAGCGCGGGCGACGGGGCCGAGATCGAATTGGCCGTCGATCGACTGCCGGATGGCGAGGTGTCGCCCTTCCTCGTCGACGACATCGAGGTCGGTGACACGGTCGAGCTGCGCGGCCCTCTCGGCGGATGGTTCGTGTGGACGCCGGAGGACGAGCGTCCCGTGCAGCTCATCGGCGGAGGCTCCGGCGTCGTGCCGTTCGTCGCGATGGCGCGAATGCATGCGCTGACGGCGAGCGCTGCCCCGATGCAGCTGCTCTACTCGCTGCGCAGCCCGGCGGACGCGTTCTACGCCGAAGAGCTGTCGTCGTTAGGCGGGCTGGAGACGGCGTGGCACTACACGCGTGCCGCCCCGTCCGGCTGGACGCGACCGGCAGCACGCATCACGGCGGACGACCTGCAGCGAGAGACGCTCGCTCCGGATCTGGCCCCGTCGATCTTCATCTGCGGACCGACCGGGTTCGTCGAGACCGTCTCGCGCGCGATGCTCGAACTCGGGCATGCCGAACGCCTCATCCGCACCGAACGATTCGGAGGCACGTGATGGATCACCTCGACGGGAACGTCCTCGCCGGACCGCTCGGTGCCGTCCTGGCCTTCGAGCCGACGACGGCCGAGGGGCAGTGCCGCGGATGCGGCGATGTCGCGGTGCTCGCGCAGGCGGTCGTGTACGGACAGCCCATGGGCTTCGTGCTGCGCTGTCGCGTGTGCGACGACGTGCTGATGGTGGTCGTCGAGCGGGACGGGCGGGCTTCGGTGAACGTGCGCGGGATGCGGTGGGTCGCCGGGAGAGACCGCCTAGACCCGATAAGCGGAATAGAGGGTCGGTGAGCCGAGTATCGGCAGAGTTTCGCCCGTGCCCGTGGTCGTCACGCCCAGGTTCCGCTGCTGCTGCGGGGTCGGAGCGGTTCCGGCCACCGTCCAGGTGAACGGAAGGATCTGCTCGCCGCCACGTGCGGTCACAGTGACCGGCATGTCGGTGTAGCGGACGACGAACACTCCGTTCTCGGCCACTCGTGCCCCGTAGGACGTGCCGTTGATCACGATCGGCGTGGCCGAAGGCTGAGGGAACGTCCACGGCGGCGCGTAGCGCGTCGTCACGGTTCCGTTGAACGGCGCCTCCGTGGTGTTGCGGACAACCAGTGAGGGTGTGCCCGCAACGCTCCCGGCCCCGCCGGGGGTGACGGCCATCCACAGCAGCTGATAGGGCGATGCCACGGTCGCGGCACCCACCGGGGTGATGGTTCCCAGTGTCGAATCGATCGACGCGGACAGGGGCTGCACCTCGGGAGCCGGGCTCGGGTACGGTCCCGTCCATTCCAGATCGATCTGGAGTGACTGCCCGGCCGGGAGGAACACCGCAGGAAGCGTCCACGTGATGTTCGTTCCATCCGTGCCCTGCACCATCACCTCGCCACGGTGCGTTCAGACCCGGTAAGCGGAGTAGATGGTCGGTGAGCCGAGCAGGGGCAGCGTTTCGCCGGTGCCCGTGGTCGTGACGCCCAAGTTCCGCTGCTGCTGTGCGATGGCCGGCCCGCCTGGCAAAACCCACGTGAAGGGGAGCGCCTGCTCTCCCCCACGCGCAGCGACGCTCACCGGCATGTTGTTGTACCGAGCGACGAAGACTCCGTTCTCGGCGACTCGAGTCCCGTAGGACGTGCCGTTGATCACGATAGGCGTAGCCGACACCAGCGGGAACGTCCACGTCGGCGTGTAGCGCGTCGTTACGGCTCCGTTGAACGGCGTCTCGGTCGTGTTCGCGATGAACAGAGACGGCGTTCCATTGACGTTCCCCGCCCCGCCCGGGGTGACGCCGAACCACAGCAGCTGGTACGGCGATGCCACGGTCGGGCCGCCGACCGGAGTGATGGTCCCCAGAGTCGAGTCGATCGACGCGGACAGGGGCTGCACCTCAGCGGTGAGGGGCCAAGCTCCTGTCGTCCATTCCAAATCGATCTGGAGCGACTGCCCCGCCGGGAGGAAGCCTGCCGGAAGCGTCCAAGTGATGTTCGAGCCATCCGTGCCCTGCACCATGACGGCGGAGGTGAACGGAGCGATCGTCGCCCACGCCGGCGTCGAGAACACGATCGCGCCGGTGAAAGCCTCCGTGCCCGTGTTGGTCACCGTAAGCGCCTGGGCCCCGTACGGGGCGTCGATGTCCACGAGCGGCGCAACGGCGAACGTCAGGGCCGCCGCCCCTACTGAGGCCGCGGCCAGCGGTGTGGAGACCGCTACGGCCACGACCGGAATCGACCATGCCGCGGTCTTGATGACCGTTCGGCGCGGCACCCCCTTCGCTCCGTCCGGCCCGTCTTTCACGTCAAGATCCTTCATTTTTCCCTCTCCCCGCCACGACCAGTGGCGCCACTGTTTCGACGGAGACCAGGTGGCGTTCGCCGACGAAAAAAGGCTAGCCGGGCACGCGCTGCTGCTCGCCACTCGGGGGGTGAAAAGCAGGGGTGAATTAACGCAAAACGGCGATCACTGCTCTCGCCGAAACGACATGCTTGCTGAGGCCTGAGCGAGCCCGTTGGAACCTGATGGTGCCCAACGGGTGTGCCGTCTGAAGGGGACGGGGGCTATCCGTGAGCGCACGCGCGCACCGGTATGTACAAGGGGAGAGCAGTCTTGATTTTTCGTGGTGCCCAGAAGAGGCAGTCGACACCAACGTCTCAGCAATCGTCGGAGCGACGCCGTTGGCAGAAGGGCCTGAAGAGGCTGGTCAGTAGTTTCGTCAGTACGGCCGTCGTCGCATCGTCGATGGTCTTCGTCGGCGGCACGCTGACAGCGGCTCCCGCATCGGCCGCGGAGGAGTTCCTCTGCACCCCGGGCGCTGTCTACGTGCAGAGCGCCACGCAGATCCGCGAGTTCGCGGTGAACGAGCAGGGCGGTGCCCCTGGTGACGGCGGCACGCTCGGCTCCACCGGCTTCGGCGACAATCACTCCGACAACGGCCTCGGCATCTCCGCGGGCGGTCGCTACGCCTACACGGTGACGAACAGCTCCTCCAGCAAGGTGCTCGCCAAGCACGATCGCGTCACCGACACCACCACGCGTACGTCGTTCACCCTGAACTCGGCCGTGCTGCGCGGTGCGGTGCATCCGGTCACCGGCGTCTACTACTTCGCGAGCAGCACGTCGAACAACGCGATCAACCTGTTCGCCTGGGATGAGAGCGTCTCGCCGCAGACCTATGTCCAGGTCGGCACGCTGCGCCCGACGGCCGGCAGCAGCGCGTTCGGCGCCAACGGCGACATGGCGTTCAGCGCCTCCGGCCAGCTCGTCCTCGTCGCCGACCGCTACATCTACTCTGCGGACCTTCCGACGACCCTCGAGTCCAGCACGGCGACGATCGACGCCAAGCAGGTGCACGACATGGGTGACGGCATTCAGGGCAACGGCATCGCGTTCGGTAACCGTG
Source organism: Microbacterium sp. SA39 (assembly GCF_000967865.1). Classification (GTDB taxonomy): domain Bacteria; phylum Actinomycetota; class Actinomycetes; order Actinomycetales; family Microbacteriaceae; genus Microbacterium. The sequence continues at coordinate 129,590 of NZ_JXRU01000033.1, read as the reverse complement.
GTCACATCTTCGTCTCCGTCTCCGGCGGTGGCAGTCGCATCCTCGAGGTTGACCTTCCCCGCGGCGAGACCGTCAACACCACGTCGCTGGGCAGCTTCGCGCCGACCGACATGTCGAGCTGCACGTTCCCCAACACCCTCACGCTCAAGAAGGACCTTCCGGGTGGCCGCCAGGCGCCCACCGACCAGTTCGGGCTCAGCGTCCAGGCTCCCGTCGGCTACCAGGACCTGCAGACGGATGCCACGACGACAGGTACCGCGTCCGGTGTGCAGCCGGACTACGCCGGTCCGATATTCACCAATCAGGGTGATGCCTTCGAGCTCGCCGAGACGGCCTCCGGGACGACCGACCTGAACCGCTACGACGCATCCCTGGTCTGTGAACAGCTCAACCCGGACGGCTCGACCACGCCGGTCGCCGTCACAGCATCGAATCAGGTCACGCAGCCCGCCGGCGCGCTCGGCACCGACGTGGTCTGCACCTTCTCCAACGCGCTGCTGGTGCCCGGACTCGAGCTGCGCAAGTCGTCCGACCCGGCCGCAGGCACCGCCGTCGCCGCAGGTCAGCAGATCACCTACATGGTCGAGGCCGAGAACAGCGGCACGACGACCCTCGATCCCGTCCAGATCAGCGACGACCTCTCCGGGGTCTTCGACGACGCCGAGTACCAGGGCGACGTCGCCACCGAGATCGACGGCACTCCTGTCACCTCGGGCGCGGCATCCGTCACGGGAGACACGCTCGCCTGGACCGGCGCGCTCGCGCCCGGCCAGATCGTCGGCATCACCTACTCGGTCATCGTCGACGACGACGTCGAGGGCGCGAGCATCGACAACAGCGTCACGGCCTCGGGCACGCCTCCCAGCGGATTCGACCCGATCATTCCTCCCGCCGTCACGACTGGGCACCCGGTCGCCGGCTTCGAGATCGCCAAGAGCGCCGACCCGGCTTCCGGCACGGTCGTCGAGCCCGGTCAGGTCATCGAGTACACGGTGACCGGCACCAACACCGGCGGCACGACACTGAACCCGGCATCCGTCGCCGATGACCTGGCGGATGTGCTCACTCACGCCGCATACAACGCCGACATCTCGACCGCGATCGACGGCGTCCCGCTCACCACGGGAGGCGCGACCCTCACGGGCAGCGACCTCTCCTGGAGTGGCGCGCTGCAGCCCGGACAGGTCGTGACGATCACCTACTCGGTGACCGTGAACGACGGCACGTCCGGCGAGATCCTGAGCAACGTGGCCTCCGGAACGGCCACCCCGACCACGCCGAACCCTGCCGACCCCGCAGGTCCGCAGATCCCTGGCCAGCCGATCGTGCCTCCGACGGCGACGACCGAGCACCCGGTGATCGGTTCCGGCTTCACCATCAGCAAGTCGGCCGACCCGGCCTCCGGAACCGCCGTCGAGGCCGGGGACAGGATCGAGTACACGATCACCGGCACCAACACGGGCGACACCGATCTCGACCCCGCCGAGATCGTCGATGACCTCTCCGGAGTGCTCGACGACGCGGCGTACAACGATGACGTGACTGCCGACCGGGGCACTCCGACCATCGCCGGCTCCACCCTCACCTGGACCGGCTCGATCCCGCAGGGCGAGTCCGTCACGATCCGCTACAGCGTGACCGTCGACGAGGGCGTCGAGAGCGCTCTTCTGGAGAACGTGGCGAACGGCGAGGCGACCCCGCTCATCCCGGTCGATCCCGCCGACCCCGACGGCCCGACCACTCCGGGCACGCCGATCACTCCGCCGCAGGCCGAGACCTCGCACCCCGTGGTCGACTCCGGCTTCGAGGTCAGCAAGTCCGCAGACCCGGCCTCCGGCACCGCCGTCAGCCCGGGTGACACCATCGAGTACACGGTCACCGGTACGAACACCGGCAACACGGTGCTCGACCCGGCGACCATCTCCGACGACCTGTCGGCCGTGCTGACGGATGCCGTCTACAACGGCGACGCCGTCGCCTCGGTAGGCGCCGTGAGCGTGGTGGGCACGAGCCTCAGCTGGACGGGCGCACTCGCACCCGGCGACGACGTCGTGATCACCTACACGGTGACCGTCAACGCCGGTGCGACCGGGGTCCTGCTGCAGAACTCTGCAGATGGAGAGGCCACACCGCTGATCCCGGCGGATCCGACTGATCCCGGCAGCCCGACGACGCCCGGCGCTCCCGTCACGACGCCGCCCGCCGTCACCGAGCACCCGGTGGTCAACCCCGGCTTCACGGTGGCCAAGACGGCCGATCCCGTGTCGGGGACGGCAGTCGATCCGGGCAGCGTCATCGAGTACACCGTGACCGGCACCAACACGGGCGACACCGTGCTGGACCCCGCCGAGATCACGGATGACCTCGCCGCTGTCCTGGCCCACGCCTCGTACAACGACGACGTGGTCGCCTCTCGCGGTACTGCCGACGTCACGGGCGCGGCGCTGATCTGGAGCGGTTCGCTCGCTCCCGGTGAGAACGTGTCCATCACCTACTCGGTGACGATCGACGGGGATGCCGGCGGCGAGACCGTGCGGAACTCCGTGACGGGTTCTGCGACGCCTCTGCTGCCGGAGGACCCGAGCGACCCCCAGAGTCCGACCACACCCGGCACGCCGGTCGTGCCGCCGACGGTGACCACGGAGCACCCGGTCAACGAGCCCGGCTTCGCGTTCGCCAAGACCGTCGACCCGGCATCCGGGACCGCGGTCGACCCCGGGCAGGTGCTCACGTACACGCTGACCGGCATCAACACCGGACAGACCGCGCTGGACACCGTCGCGATCGTCGACGACCTGTCCGGAGTGCTCGATAACGCCTCGTTCAACGATGACGCCTCGGCGACCATCGGAGGGGCCGCCGCTGGACCCGTGGAGCTCGTGGGTGACGAGCTCTCGTGGACCGGAGCGCTGGCGGTCGGCGAAACGGTCACCGTCACCTACTCGGTGACGGTCGGCTCCGGTGCGGCCGGAGCGGTGCTGGAGAACACGGCGACGGGTACGGCGACGCCTCCTGGCGGTGACGAGATCGTCTCTCCCGACAGCGTCACCGCGAACCCGGTCAACGTGCCCGGCTTCTCGGTCTCGAAGAGCGCGGCACCCGCGACCGGAACGGCGGTCGACCCCGGCAGCGTCGTCACCTACACGGTGACCGGCACGAACACCGGGCAGACCGCGCTGAACCCGGTGGAACTCGTCGACGACCTGTCCGGTGTGCTGGCGCACGCCGCGTACAACGGAGACGCCAGTGCCACGATCGACGGTGCGCCCGCTGCGGCGCCTTCCCTCACAGGTGACGAGCTCTCCTGGGCCGGTGCGCTGCCTGTCGGCGCGGTGGTGACGATCACCTACTCGGTGACGGTCGCCGCCGATGCCGGTGGCGAGACGCTGGAGAACTCCGTCAGCGGTCTCGCGACGCCTCCGGGCGGCGTGACTCCGATCGCGACACCTCCGGCGATCACCGAGCACTCGGTCAACCAGCCCGGCTTCGAGCTGGTCAAGTCGGCTGATCCCGCCTCGGGAACCCGCGTGGACCCGGGCAGCGTCATCACCTACACCGTGATCGGCATCAACACGGGTGAGACGGCCCTCGACCCGGTGTCGATCGCCGATGACCTGTCGGGCGTGCTCGCTCACGCCGCCTACAACGGGGATGCAGCGGCAACGGTGGCCGGAGCATCCGCCCCGGCACCGGTGGTCGCCGGGGATGAGCTCACCTGGCAGGGCGAGCTCGCGGTCCGCGAGCGCGTCGAAATCACTTACTCGGTGACCGTGAACGGCGATGCGGGCGGGGCGACCATCGCGAACGTCGCGACGGGCATCGCGACCGCGCCTGGTGGCTCCGAACTCGATCCCGCTCCGTCGGAGACGCAGCACCGAGTCGGAGAGCCCGGCTTCACGTTCGTGAAGACGGCCGACCCGAGCTCCGGAACAGCCATCGCCACCGGCAGCGTGGTGACGTACACGCTGACGGGCGTCAACACCGGCGAGACGGCCCTCGACGATGTCGTCATCATGGATGACCTCAGCGGAGTGCTGCGTCATGCCGCCTTGGTGGGCGACGCCGTGGCGACGATCGGCGGCAGCCAGGTCGCCGCTCCGATCATCGACGGAACAGACCTGCGCTGGGCCGGCAGCCTCGCCGAAGGTGACACCGTGACGATCACCTACGCGGTGAAGATCGACGCGGACGCCGCGGGCGAGACGCTGGAGAACCTGGCACTCGCATCCGCGACAGCTCCCGGGGGCGAGACGATCGCACCGCCCGCGAGCGGTACGACCCACCCGGTGCAGACCCCGTTGGCAATCACCGGTGGACAGGTCGCGCCCTGGCTCCTGCTCTTCGCGTTCGGTCTGCTCATCACAGGTGGGGTACTGCTGGTGCTGCGGCGCCGTCAGGCCACCATCTGAGAAAACTCCGGGTGTGTGCGGGTTCCCTCGCCTGCGCACACCCGGACACCCTTTCTGGACGTGAAAACGTCGGTACAGGCGGGTAAGACGTCGGGAAAGTCGTCGGAATCACTGCTCGGAGAGCAGGCTGTACCCGATGGCCTTTTCCACCGCGTCGGACCGGTTCTTCGCTTCGAGCTTCCGGTAGATGCTGCGCAGTTGCGTCTTGAGCGTGTTCTGAGACACGTTCAGATCGGCGGCGATGGACTGCAGCGAGGCGCCCGACGTGAGCGCGCGAAGTACGACCTTCTCCCTCGATGACAACTGCGGACGAGTCGACATCGACGGGAGGAGCGCCGTGACAGAGGAGGTGTCGACTCCGCGCTCACCAACGAGATCCCGAAGGAACGAGAAGTCCTCCGGGTCGAGGAGCGAAACGGGCGTGACCAGGTCGCGGTCCGCGAGTTGGATGCTCAATGCCTCGGCGGACTTGGCAGCCGCTGCCGCACCGGCTGTGTGCAGGAGCGCGGCGCTCAGCACCGCGGCCCGCTCCGCTCGTTCGCGGGCGCTCTCCGGTTCCAGCCGGGTCTGCGCCAGCATCCGCGAGGCGTCCGAGGCGCGCCCCTCCAGCATCGCAAGTCGCGCGCGCTCGAGGACGGTCCCGAACCGATCGGATTGCGCATCCCGCTGCAGTGTGTCCTTCGCTGACCGGGTATCCCCGAGGGCGAGGTGCAGGAGCGTTCGCGGCCGGCTGAGGGTGTGCCGGGCGTGGGTCGCCCCTGCCTCGCGACCGCGCGATCGGGTGAGCGACTCCAGTTGTTCGAGCCCCGCGGCAGGGTCTCCCTCGTGGAGAGCGACCCACCCTTCGACGACACCCATCGTGGCCCAATGCTCACTGGTCGAACGATGCGGTCCGAAGACGCTCACGTGCTCGCGCGCCGAGGCCGTGTCGCCGGCCTCGACGGCGAGGATCGCCTCGGCGACGCGATAGAACGTGCCGCGATATCCGTCCCTGAAGCTCTCGTCCCAGGGGCCTTCGCGGACGAGGTCGACGTAGTAGCGGGCCTCGGGCATATCGCCGTTCAGGGCATGGATGCCGCTGAGCAGGCAGACGCTGTGAAACGCATTCTGGATCTCATGCGATGCGGCCAGAGACGCGGCGTAGTCGAAGCACTCCAGCGCCTGCGGGCGGCGCCCGCCGTAGTAGAGGGAGAGACCGAGTTGCGTGTAGAGCAACGGCACTTCAGCGGCGTACGCTTCCCAGTCCGACTCCGGAGTGCTGCTGAACAGAGTGAGTGCCCGTGTGGCGACATGACTCGCCCGATCCATCATGCCGATCAATCGGAGGGCAGCGCTCTCGGCGGTCCAGATGAACAGCCGCTCCGGCGCGGACAGTCCGCTGCGACGGGAGTTCGCCGCAGCGATCGCGACTCGGAGCAACTGCAACCCGCGAATGCGCCGAAGCCTGCTGGCGAGGTAGCAGATCGCCAGCAGCATGGCGACGAGCGGTTCATCCTTCAAGCGCGAGACCGGGAGCTGACCCAGCAGCTTCACGACAGCCTTGCCATCGTTATCGAGCAGGTGGGTCCAGCCCGTCATGATCACGTGAGTGGCAAGCGCGAGGTCATCCTGTTCGATCGCGAGGCGGAGGGCCTCGAACGGTGATCTGCGGTGCAGCGCGCTGTGAATCGCTTCGCGTTTCAGCCGCGGGGTCTCATCGAGGTGAGAGCGATGAAGCTCGCGGCGCAGGAGAACACGCGCCACGGGGGCGAAGGTGAAGATCCGGTCACCGGACGTCGACCAGCGCCCGAACCCGAATGCCTCGGCATCGTCGAGGATGCCCGCCACGTCCGTGACACCGGTCAGCGTCCGTGCGAGTTGCAGGTCGAGCGCATCCGACACGCTCATCTTCACCAGGGCTTCGAGAGCCTTCGGATCGAAACCGGAATGCTCGATCCGGGCGCGCATGTACTCTTCCACCGCCGTGGCTGCATCATCCAGGAGCGTCTCTTCCTTCACAGGGAGGGACCGTCTCGCTGCGGCGTGGATCACAGCGGGGAAACCGCCTGTCGATGCGAGAATCTCGGATGCTGTCGTCGCGTCGACACCCAAGGCGCGGGCTATCTCATCTCCGTCGAACATGAGCTCGTCCGGAGCGACCACCCTGCGATCGATGACCAGGTCGAGCCCATCGCCGTCGAACGGACTGCGTCGGTTCGTCGCAGCGATCACGCGTGCTCTGCCTGCCGCGGCGACGACACGGCACACGTCGAACACGCTTTCGCGCGTAAGCGCCGCGGCGTCGTCGAGAACGAGCACGATCGGTTGGGGCGCTGCTCGAAGCGCTTCCTGGACGGCTCTCCAGGGGCGGTCCGACGTGTCACCGGTGAAACTGCCGAGTCCTCGTCGCTCCATCGCCCGCATCACGTCGCGCGCGAGATCAACGCTTGTTGCCGCGCTTGCGTCGACATCGACCCAGACGGCGATGGATGGAGTCGTGTGCGCCCATTCCGCGAGCGCCACGGTCTTGCCGGTTCCGGATGCGCCGCGGACAAGCGTCAGAGGACTGTCGTTCTCCAGTGCTGCAACCAGTCTGGGCCGCGCGATCACATCGCTCGGAACGCGAGGGGCGTCAGAGCGCAGCTGTGCGACGGATGCCGTCATCGTTCCTCCCCGGGTAGTGCACAACTAACGATATTCCGAGATATCGCTGCGGGGGGAGGTACTGCGGCGCTCAGCTCGAAGAACGGGGACGGTTTTGCAGCAGCCGGCGCACGTGAATGTCAGCCCCAGCGGTCTCTCCGGCTCAGTCGCGCGCGATCGCGGCAAATCCGCTTGATGGAATCGAGACCTAGGATCGACAAGTGAAATTTGCCCGAGTCGAGACGCCCAGACGCGTAAGCACGAGCGCACTCCTGGTGAGTGCCGCATTCGGCGCCGTGCAGTCATTGCTGTTCGTCGCCGTCGTGCCGCTGACGACGGTGCTCGCGCTCTCCGCGCCCCCGGCGTATGCGCTGATCGCCGGCGTGCACAGCCTCATGCCGTTTCTCGCCCGGATCGTCACCCGAACTCCCGGGATGGCCACCTTCACGGCTTTCGTGACCGGTCTCCTCACCTCAGCGATCTCTCCGATCGGTCCCCTCGCCGCCGTGCCCATGCTTTTGGCAGGGCTGGCGTTCGACCTCTCGCTGCCGTTGCGGCGAGAGAAGCCGACGCGCAGCCGTCGTATCCTCCTGGCCGCGGCCGGAGTCGGAGTCGTGCTCTTCTTCGTCGCGCTTCCGGTTTTCTCACCCGAGCACCTGGTCCCCCCGGTGCTCATCGCCACCTTCGCCGCGCGCGTCGCCGGCGAATTGGTGATCGGCGGCGTCGTGATCGCCGTTCACAAGGCTCTCGTGCGCGCAGGCGCGGCGCGATAGCAGGACCACAGCCCGACGACATTCGAACTTCGGCGCTCGCTCTCCTGCCCGAGAATCCTCTTGACACGGCATCCGCTTCGCTCTAACCTACAACCAAATGGTTGTACAAAGAGAACTCAGCGAAGCGGAGGTCGACCGTGTGTTCCACGCATTGGCGACGTCGACCCGGCGTGACATCCTGCGCCGGACGATCGAGCGGGAGCAGTCCGTCTCGACCCTCGCATCCGAATACGAGATGTCGTTCGCAGCAGTGCAGAAGCACGTGGCCGTGCTCGAAGCCGCGAACCTCATCGTCAAGCGCGCCGAGGGACGCGAGCGGCTCGTCCGCGCGAACCCCGAGATGATCGCCCGCGCCAGGGCGCTCCTCGCCCGATACGAAGAGCTGTGGCGGTCGCGCATCGCCCGACTCGACGACCTGCTCGCCGAGCCGGCCGTCACCGACGACAAGAACGACCGACCTGAGGAAAGAGACTGACAATGCCTGTCACCGACGTCATCACCGACACCGAGAACCTGACCATGACGGTCGTGGCCGATTTCGCGGCACCCGTCGAACGGGTGTGGAGCGCATACAGCGACCCGCGCCAGCTCGAGCGCTTCTGGGGCCCTCCCGGATGGCCGGCGACCTTCAGCGAATGGGACCACACCGTCGGCGGACGAGCCCAGTACACGATGAACGGTCCGCGCGGTGAGCGCTCCTCCGGCTCGTGGGAGTTCCTCTCGATCGAGGCGCCGCACCGCTTCGAGGTGCTCGATTCCTTCGTGGACGAAGACGGAAAGCCGCTCGAGGGCTTCCCCGCCCAGCGGATGTCGTTCGCCTTCGAGCCGACGGATGCCGGTACCCGCATGGTGACGACGAGTCACTTCGCCTCGGTCGACGCGATCGAGCAGGTCGTGTCGATGGGCCAGGTCGAAGGCCTCAAGCTGGCGATGTCGCAGCTCGACATCGTGCTGCAGGACCTCCGCGAGTACGCCCAGGGCAAGGGGCTGACCGTCGACCTGCTCGACGACGTGCATGTGCGCATCACCCGCCTCGTCGAGGGTCCGCGCGAGCTGGTCTGGCGCGCCCACAACGAGCCGGAGCTGATGAAGCAGTGGCTGCTCGGCCCCGACGGCTGGGAGATGACGGAGTGCATCGTCGCCACCGAGGTCGGCCAGACGCACCGCACCTCGTGGGCGCCGGTCGGCGACACCGAGGGTGAGCCGTTCGGATTCGAGGGCGAGGCGCTGGTCATCGACGCCCCGCGCCGGTCCGTGCAGACCGAGCGGATGATCGGGATGCCGGTCGAGACGCTCAACGACCTGAACCTCTACGAGGAGGACGGCGCGACGCTCATCACGCTCTACATCGAGTATCCCGACAAGGAGACGCGCGACATGATCCTCGCCACCGGCATGGCCGACGGCATGGAGGCCTCGTACGCGCGACTCGAGCAGGAGCTGCTCACCGTCTGACCGTTCACAATTCAGTCAGAAACCGGCCGATCCGCCCGGATCGGCCGGTTTCTGCCGTCGCCGCGAGATTCTTGCTGAGTTGTGAACGCTCGGATGCTGTCGCTCGAACCACCCGGGCGGGATAAAGTGGCGACACGATGAGGATCACGCGCCGCACTCTGCTCATGGGCGCCGGAGTCGGTGCCGTCTCGGTGCTCCTGGCGTCGTGCACACCGGACCCTGAGCCCACGCCCACCCCGACGCCGACCCGCGAACCGAAGCCGCAGCCGGGCATCCCAGAGCCGTCCGCCCGCCGCCGCAGCACCTGGACCACCGACCCGTTCTCCTACGGCGCCGTGAGCTTCACCCCGGTCGGCGTCCTCGCCGAGACCCGATCCCAGCTCGCCCGGCCCGTCGGCGACCGCCTGTTCTTCGCCGGCGAGGCGACGGACGCCGACGAACCAGGCACCATGCGCGGCGCGATCCGATCCGGGGCTCGCGCGGCGGATGAGGTCGAAGACGTCGCCGAGCCGGGAGAGCGCGTCGCCATCATCGGTGCAGGCCTCGCCGGCGCGACGGTCGCTGCTCGTCTCGCGGCTGCCGACCTGCAGGTCACGGTCTTCGAGGCGCGCGATCGCATCGGCGGCCGTGTCCACTCGGTGACCGACGACTCCTGGCCGATGCCCGTGCAGCTCGGTGCCTGGCTCTTCGCCGAGGCCGACGATGACCTGCGCCGCCGGATGGAGGCCTGGGAGATCGGCACCGTCGACCTCACCCCCGAGCAGTGGCAGGCGCCGGAGGGGGAGACCGATCCGGTCGACCCGCAGCCGCTGCAGGCCGCGATCGCCTCAGCGCAGGCGGCCCCCGCCGATGTCTCGCTGACGGACGCGCTCGTCGACGCGGGTGCCGACCCCGAGGACCCGTCGACCGCAGCGCTCCTCGCCTACCTCGCGACGACGGCGGGCGCGGATGCCGCCGAGCTGTCCAGCTGGTTCCCGCCACTGCTTCCGGCGGCGCCCGTGGCGGGTGCGCGTGACGATCTCACCCCCCTCGTCGAGGACGCCCTCGACGGCGTGAAAGTCTCGCTGTCCTCGCCGATCAGCCGGCTCGCGTACGACGACACCGGCGCGAGCGTGCGGCTCGGCACGGGCGAGGCGCTGTCGTTCGACCGCGTCGTGGTGACCGTGCCGCTCGGTGTGCTGCAGGAGCAGGACATCGAGTTCGTCCCGCCGCTGCCCTTCGTCAACCGCACCGCCATCGGCGCGCTCGGCATGGGACGCATCGAGACGATCTGGCTGCAGTTCGATGAGCCGTTCTGGGACACGGATGCCGCGATCTGGCACACGGTGGGTGCCGATGTCGGCATCCGCACCTGGGTCAATATGCGCCCTGCGACGGGCGAGAACATCCTGGTGGGGATCGTCGGCGGTGCCGCCGCCGAGGAGTTCGCCGCGCTCGACGACACCGAGGCGCTCGAGTCGGCGCTGGCGTCGCTCGCGATCTACGCGCCCTGACGCGCGCTCAGCGCCAGCTCGTCGCGATCTGGGTGCGCCCGCGCCTCGGATGCAGGAGCACGCCACGCCTCCCGCGTCGGCATCCTACTGATCAGCACGAGTCCCGAGGCGACCAGCGCGAACACCGCGAGAGCCACTCCGGAGAACGCGAGGAACTCCGCCGGCCCGCTGACCTGCCGCGGGTCGAGGAAGTAGTACGGGTACCAGCCGATGAGGGGGCCGCGCCACAGCGTGAAAGCTCCCCAGAGGAGCGGGTAGGCCAGGGTGATCGGCACGACCCGCCACGGCACGGAGCGATGCCCCGGCGCCAGCGCCCACGCGGCGATCGTGCACGCCGGCAGCCAGAAATGGAGCACCTGATCCGACCACGGCACATCGATGCGGATGCCGCGCTCGCCGCCCTGCCAGACCATCACCGCGAACACGATGCCGGCCGTGATCGTCCAGGAGAGCACCAGTGCGAGGGCGACCGTGAGCCACCGCGGGTCCTCCGCACGACGCAGCGCGATGACGCCGGCGATGATCAGCAGCACCACGAAGGCGATGTTGGACTGATTCGTCAGGTAGGCGAAGAAGTTCTGGCTGGCGATCGTGTTCGACGCGAGACCCCAGGCCAGCCGGTGGATCAACGAGACGAGGCAGATGGCGGCGGCACCGAGGCGGAGCACGCCGAAGACCGTGCGGGCCTTCACCGTCGCGTCACCGTCCATGCCATCAGCCGAGTCTACGGATCGTCGTCCGAAGAGCCGCTCAGCGGATCATCGCGAGAAGCAGGTGTCCGGCCTCGTCGCGGGACGGGGCGGTGAACATCGGGAGCGTCAGCACGTAGCGGCCGAAGACGAAGCCGACGACGGCGACCGCGATACGACGCGCGTGCTCGCGACCGAAGTCGTCGACGAGCGGCTGGAAGACCGCGTGCTGGATGTACTCGCTGATCGATCCGGCGGACCCGTCGCCGGTCGCGAGGCGGCGCGCGAAACCCGCGAGCCGTGCGCCATGCTCCGGGTGCTCCCACACCGCCAGGATGCCGTGCGCCAGACGCGACAGATCGATCACGCCGTCGCGATCGCGAGAGAGCGCGATGACGTCGTGCGGGGCGGCGCGCAGTGCGATGGCGGCGGCGACGAGACCGTCGCGGGAGCCGAAGTGATAATTGACCAGCGTGTGGCTGACACCCACCTCGGCGGCCAGGTCTCTCGATGAGACTTCGCTGAGATCACCGCGCTCGAAATGCCGCTGTGCGGCATCCATCAATCGTTGCTGCGCCGTCGACGACCCTCGCGGGCGCCCGGGGCGTTTATTGACCATGCTCGCATCGTCGCACTCGCTGCAAGACGCTGTGAGCATGGACACGCGAAGCGACACCGACTGCATCATCGTCGGCGGTGGACCCGCCGGTCTCATGCTGGGGCTGCTGCTCGCCCGGCGCGGGCTCGACGTCACGGTCGTCGAGAAGCACGCCGACTTCCTCCGGGACTTCCGCGGCGACACGATCCACCCGTCGACGCAGCAACTGCTCGGGCAGCTCGGCCTCCTCGACGAGTTCCTGCAGAGGCCGCATGCCGACATGTCGCGAGTCACCCTCAGCTGGCACGGCACCGAGCTCACCCTCGCGGACTTCGCCCACCTTCCCACCGCGCGCAAGGTCATGACCTTCATGCCGCAGTGGGACTTCCTCGATCTGCTGGCCGACGCCGCGGGTCGGCATCCGGGCTTCCACCTGCTCCGCTCGACCCGCATCGACGGCGTTGTCAGGGAGGGTGGACGGATCACCGGCGTCACCGGCACTGGCCCCGAAGGTGCCGTCGAGATCCGTGCACGGCTCGTCGTCGATGCATCCGGTCGGGACTCCGAGGTCCGGACGGCCGCGGGGTTGGCGCCGACGGAGGTGGCCGCCGCCATGGACGTGCTGTGGTTCCGCCTGCCGAAGCACGAGGGCGAGGCCTACCCGTTCGTCCAGGCGGGGGCGGGCATGATCATCACGATCGATCGCGGCGACTTCTTCCAGATCGCACACGTCATCCCGGCCGGCACCTGGACGGGAGAAGCCGAGGACGTGCCCGAGATGATCGCGCGCCTCCGTCGGATCTCGCCCCGCCTCGGCGAGGCCGCAGCCAGCCTGACCCGCGACGACGTGCACCTGCTGCGGGTGCGGCTCGAACGGCTGCGCCGCTGGTACGTCGACGGGCTGCTGTGCATCGGCGACTCCGCGCACGCGATGTCGCCGGCCGGAGGCGTCGGCATCAACCTCGCGATTCAGGATGCCGTGACCACGGCTCGTATCCTCGGGCCGGTGTTGGAGAACCGGGCGCCGCTTCCTCGCGACCTCCGCCGGGTCCAGCGGCGCCGGGCGTGGCCGGTCATCGTCACCCAGGCGGTGCAGCGTCAGATGCAGCGTCCGCTGCTGACCACGACGCAACCGGGGGCGCCGTTGCCTCGTCCGTTGCGGATGCTGCGCGACCACCCCGCCCTGACGCGGATGACGGGCCGGTTCGTCGGGCTGGGGGCGTGACCCGAGCGACTCTGACGGCGGCATCGGGCACGCCGGCTCAGGCGTCCGCGCGGAATCAGGCCGCAATCGCGGGAACGCGCCTGATTCGAGGTGTCTGCCTGATTTCGCGGGGCGAGGAGTGACCGTCAGCGACGAGGTTCGCGCGTGGACCAGAGGGCCAGCGCGACGAGCACGGGCTGGAAGAACAGGCGCACGAAGCGCTTCATCTCGGTGTCGAGCCCGAAGCCGTCGCGATGGTGCATCCACTGCGCCAGGTTCCCCGGGAACACCGCGACGAAGAACAGCGCGGCGATGATGCCGACGCGCCGCCGGTGGCCGTGCGCCCAGAGCAGCGCGGAACCGAGCGCCACTTCGGCCACCCCTGAGGCGACCACGGTCACGTCGGGATCGAGCGGCAGCGACTCGGGCACCTGCGCCTGGAACTCCTCACGCGCGAAGGTGAGGTGCGAGACGCCGGCGAAGACGAGGGAGGAACCCAGGAAGATACGGCCGATCATGCGGGCGGTAGTCGACATGATGCGAGTGTACGCCTGGCATCCGCTGTCAGATCAGGCGGCGGAGCGCCTCTTCCAGGGTCACGCCCTGCGCCTCGGCACGATCGCGGAGTCGCGCGTGCTCGTCGCCGGTGAGCGCGAGGCGCACCTCGATCGGGTCGTCGACGGGGGCGTCCAGACCGTCGAGCAGATCGGATGCCTCGGCCCAGAGCGGCTCGGCCGTCGCGGCCCGTGCGGCCGGCGGCGGCGTCGCGGGGGAGCCTGCGCTCGCGGCGATCGGAGCGGATGCCGCGACGGCGGCCCCGGCATCCGTCGCTCGTGTGAAGCCCGGCCCGCGGCGCGGCTCCTGCTTGTTCTTGTACGCGTTCGCTGCGGCGTTCGCGCGCTCGTCGGCTGCTTCGTTGAGCTCGTCGCCGGCGTGGCCCTTCACCCAGGAGAACTGCACGTCGCGTCCGCGCATGGCCTCGTCGATGCCCTCGAGCAGGTCGCGGTTGAGCACCGGGCCGCCGTCGGACTTGCGCCAGCCCTTGCGCTTCCATCCCGGCATCCACTTGGTCACCGAGTCGATCACGTATCGGCTGTCGCACCAGATGTGCAGCTTCTCGTCGGTGCCGGCGGTGGCCTTCAGCAGTTCGAGGACGGCCTGGAGCTCGCCCTGATTGTTCGTGCCGTGCGCGGACCCGCCCGCCGCCCAGTTGTCGTCGTCGATGTACCAGGCCCACCCGTTGGGGCCGGGGTTGCCCAGGGCGGAGCCGTCTGCGGCGGCGGTGATCGTCATCCTTCCACCGTAGCCGCGGCGGGCGACGCAGCCCGACCAGGGCGAGCGGCGAGAGACGCAGCCCGACCGACGTCAGTCGTCGGTCTCGTCCTCCGGCTCACTGTTCTCCGTCGAGACGGCATCCGGCACCTGCGGCGCGACCGGGAAGACGATCGAAGTCACCTGCGCACCGAGACCGAGCGCCATCGGATCGACCGGAGGCGCCGTGTCGAGCACATCGGCGGCTCCGCGGTCGAGCGGCTCGGACGGAAGGCCCGCCCATTGGTTCTCTTCTTCCTTGCGCTGCTCGAACATTCCCATGCGACCCATTGTCGCCCCGCCCGACGGGAGACCCGAGCGATTCACACCCGATTGATCGGATGCCGCGGGCGTCAGCTCTCGCGGCGCGACGCCGCGCGCACCGCATCGACGAGCTCGCGCCACGGGCCGTCGACCTCGGAGTCGCTGAGCTCTCTCTCGCGTCGTTCCGAGGGTGTGCGGGCGCGGATGCTCCAGACGAACCGGTCGGCCCCGGCCGCGGCATCCGCTTCCTGATCCCAGGGGCAGCTGTCGATCAGGGTGATCCAGTCATCGGCGTCGGGCGCCTCCGCCTCGACCCGCCACTGACGGCGGATGCCGGCGATGCCGCCCGAGCGCACCACCGCGATCACGACGCGGATGTCAGTCGGAGGAGGGGACTCGCTCATCCTCATAGACTCCCACGCCGGTCCACGCGCGTCGAGCGGCTGTGGCCAGACGCCGGCGACCGTCCCCCGACACTCCGACGACGGCAGGCGGAATCCGGCCAGGTGGCGGGGGTGCTCTCGTCTGGTGACGGATACCGCGGACAGCCGGCAGCGCCGAGGCTGACGGAGGCAGCGTCACGGGTCGCTGCATGGATGAACGTGATCGTGCGTGTGGCTGTGTCGGGTGGGGCTGTGTCGGGTGGGGCTGTGTCTGGTGAGGTCGAATCTCGGAGCCGTGCTGCTCGCCGGAGCTCGGAGTCGGCACCGTACGAACTCTCGGACTTCTCTCGTGTCCGCAAGTTCGACGCCCACGTGCACCTGAACGTCGAGGACCCGACTCTTCCCGATCTCGCTCGGGAGAACGGGTTCGAGCTGCTGTCGATCAACGCGGACTCCCCGGACTTCCCCGACCTCCTCGACCAGCGCGCGGTGGCGGCCGCACTGGCGAAGGACGACCCCGCGCGCATCCACTGGGCGACGACCTTCTCGATGATGGGCTTCGGGACGCGTCGCTGGCTCGGTCGCGTCACAGCCGGGCTGGCCGAGGCGAAGGCCGAGGGCGCGTGCGCGGTGAAGGTCTGGAAGAACATCGGCATGACCGAGCGAGACGCGGACGGCCGACTGATCCTGCTGGACCACCCGGTCCTCGAGCCGGTGATCGACCATGCACGGTCGTTGGGGTTGCCGGTGATCGGCCACCAGGGCGAGCCGCACAACTGCTGGCTGCCGCTCGAGCACATGACGACGGACAGCGACCGACGGTATTTCGAGCGGCATCCGCACTTCCACATGCATCGGTGGCCCGATCGGCCGAGCTACGAAGACCTGATCGCGATGCGGGATCGCTTCCTCACGACGCATCCCCGACTGCAGTTCGTCGGCGCGCACATGGGCAGCCTGGAGCACGACATCGACCGGCTCGCCGGATTCCTCGACCGGTTCCCGCGCGCCGTCGTCGATCTGGCATCGCGGATGAGCCATGTGCAGTGCCAGTCGCTGCGCGACCACGAGCATGTGCGCGCCTTCTTCATCCGCTACCAGGACCGGCTGCTCTACGGCAGTGACATGACCTTCAACGCGCACACCGATCCGGTGCGATTCCGCCGCGTCGCGCCGGCCATCTGGGTGTCGGACTGGCGCTACCTGGCGACCGCGGAGAGCCAGCGCGTGGGGAGTCTGCGCGCCGACGTGCCAGGCCTCGCCCTGCCGCGCGACGTGATCGACAAGGTCTACTGCCGCAATGCCCTGCGCGTGTACGCGATCAGTGGTGACGGATGCTGATCGTCAGGGTGTGAGCTCCGTCGGGCTCGATCCGTGTCGTGAGCGTTCCGCCGAGGAGCTCGGCGCGTTCGCGGAGACCGATCAGGCCGTGCCGTGCGGAGGGGAGAGTCATCGAGGGTGTGGTGCCGGCGGTGTTGTGGATGGCGAGCGTGATGTAGTCCCCGGCGGTGCGGCCGGTGATCCGGACGTCGACGCCGGGGGCGTGCTTTCGGATGTTCGTCAGCGCTTCCTGCACGGTGCGGTAGATGGTCCGAGGCGCATGCGCCGGCAGATCGGCAGGCAGGTCGAGGGCTGCCGTGGCGCGGATGCCGGACTCCTGGATGAGCCTGCCGAGGTCGTCGAGCGTGGCAGGAGGCTCAGGGTGGAGGCAAGGGATTCCACGGACGCGAAGGACGGCGACCATCTGACGAAGCTCGTCGAGAGCCTTCACGGCGTGTGAGCGCATCCGTCGAGCGGTGGCTTGCACCGCAGGATCCGTCGCCTGCATCTGAAGCGCACCGGCCTCGACCGCGATCAGGGAGACCTGGTGGGACACGACA
This sequence comes from Microbacterium sp. SA39, assembly GCF_000967865.1. GTDB lineage: Bacteria > Actinomycetota > Actinomycetes > Actinomycetales > Microbacteriaceae > Microbacterium. The sequence continues at coordinate 112,509 of NZ_JXRU01000033.1, read as the reverse complement.
TCGTGCATCTCGCGGGCGATCCGCGCGCGCTCCGCGGCGAGGATCTCTTCGACGACGTGGCGACGTTCGACGTCGTGCGCGTGTTCGAGATGACGCAGACGCGTGGTCAGTTCACGGCGGGTGCGAGCAAGCAGGGCGAGGACGATGATCGCGGCGACCGTGACGGCGGAGGTCGCGACGGCGACCGCGACGAGGAGCGAATCGGCCAGGGCGGGCGAGTGCTCACTCCAACCCGCCGTCATCGGTCGACCGCGGAGAATGACGTGGTCAGACCCGCACGCTCGGACACGAGAGCGGCCTGCAGCCTGGTGGCCACGCCGAGCTTGCGGAGGATCGCGCTGACATGGTCCTTGATCGTCCCCACGCTGAGGTGCAGGGTGCTGCCGATCTCGCGGTTGGACTCGCCCGCGACCAGTCGCGCCAGCACCTGGCGTTCGCGTTCGGTGAGAGCCTCGATCAGCCTCGACGCGGCGCGATCGCCCGCGCCGAGATACCCGTCGATCACCGTGCGCGAGATCGAGGGTGACAGCACTATGCCTCCGGCGGCCAGAGAACGTACGAGGGTGGGGAGCTGTTCCGGATCGGTGTCCTTGACGAGAAAACCCGCAGCGCCGTCGCCGAGAGCGCGAGCGATGTGATCGTCGGAGGCGAACGTGGTGAGAACGGCCACCGCGGGCGGAGTCGGCATCTCCCGGATGTCGTGGAGGATGTCCAGGCCGCTGCGGCCCCGCATCCGAATGTCGAGCAGCACGACGTCGGGCTTTCCACCGACGATGGCGTCCGTCGTTTCGGAGCCGTCGAAGGTGCCGACCACTTCGAGGTCGGGTGCGGCGCTGAGGATCAACCGGAAGCCGGAGCGCACCAGTGCTTCGTCGTCGACGATCGCCACTCTGATCACAGGGCCCCTCTCCCGGCTCGCGCCATCGCCGCTGTTGCAGCGGGATCGGCGGACAGCCCCCACCGCAGGTGTTCCTTCTTCGTCATACCCAGTCCATCCATCGCCGACCACTCCGTCGGCAAGGGTGGACGCGCCGCGGGGGAAAGTCAATCAGCGAGCGCGATATAGCGGTATACAACGTCAGCCCGGCACAGGAGGGCCTCCTGGCGTCAGTCGGTGGAGGGGACCCGCTCGCTCTCGTAGACACCCACGGTGGTCCACGCGCGTCGAGCGGCTGCGGCCGTCTCGTCGTCGATCTCGGCGGCGGCTGCGAGGGTGGCGTCGGCGAATACGGTGAAGGTCGCGGTGCTCGAGAGCCCGCCGGTGAGCGTGCGGTACCAGACCGTGCCGGCGCGCTCCCAGGCGTTGCCGCCGAGCTCGATGGCGAACAGCGCGAACGCGCGGTTGGGGATGCCGGAGTTGATGTGCACCCCGCCGTTGTCTTCCGTCGTCCGGACGAAGTCGCTCATGTGGGCCGGCTGCGGATCCTTGCCCAGCTCGTCGTCGTCGTAGGCCGTGCCCGGTTCGATCATCGAGCGAAGCGCCTTGCCCTCGACGGCATCCGTGAAGATCTCGGCGCCGATGAGCCAGGTCGCCTGGTCGGCGGTCTGGCCGAGGGAGTACTGCTCGGTCAGAGCCCCGAAGACGTCGGCGATCGACTCGTTCAGTGCGCCGGGCTGACCCTGGTACTCGAGATTCGCGGTGTGCTGGATGACGCCATGCGCGAGCTCGTGCCCGATGACCGTGATGGAGCCGGTGAAGTCCTGGAACACCTCGCCGTCTCCGTCGCCGAAGACCATGCGCTCGCCGTCCCAGAACGCGTTGTCGTAATCGACGCCGTAGTGCACGGTCGCGTCGAGCGGGGCGCCCGCATCGTCGAGGGAGTTGCGGCCGAACGACGAGAGCAGCATCTCGAACGTCGCGCCGAGGCCGTCGAACGCCTCGTTCACGGCCGGGTCGTCGACCGGGCCGTCGTCTTCGGTGCGCACCACTGCGCCGGGCAGCTCCTGAGTGTTGCCGGCGTCGCTGATCGTGCGGTTCGGCGCATCGGAGAGCTGCGCCACGAGGGCGCCGTTCTCATCGATCGAGAGGTCGATGCGGGCGCGGAACGGCGGGCGGCCCGCGGTCAGGGTCTGCCGGGCGGCGGCTGCGGCCCGCGGGAAACGGCCCGACTCGGCCAGGCGCGCGAGGAGGTAGGAGGGGACGACCCCGGGACGCTCGAAGGATGCTGTGCTGCTCATGATGCGACCCTACGCCGAGGTGCCGACGTTCAGCATCGGACGTTCGGCCAGGACTGGCCCGCTGCGGCGAATGACCCGTTCGTCAGTCGTCCTCGATGCTCAGCACCGTCGTCCGCATGCCCTCGGACTCGTGCAGCACCGGCATCCCGGGGTGTGCGATGGAGAACCAGAAGACGCCGTCGTCGGTGTCGTAGCGGCGGCAGGTCAGCTCGCCGAGCGGCGAAGACAGCGACACCGTCGACACGCTCGTCGTCCCGGCATCGAACGCGGCATGACCCTGCAACTCCGCCCAGGTGACGCGATTCGACACGACGGACTTCGGGTCCGCGGCGGCCCAGCGGTCGAGAGTCGCGCCCTCGGCATCCGTCTCATGGAAGCGGTTCACATGCTCGCCGAGCGGGCCGTCCGGCCCCTCCAGAAGAAGGCGGATCACCTTCCGGGAACCGGTCGCATCTCGGATCTCGTCGGCCGTGAACGGGGTGGGAAGCAGTCCAGGGCCGAGCACATGCGGGTCGAGAGAATCCATGGACCCATTCTGCGCCCCCGCCTCAGGTGTGGATGAGATCCCGCCAGTTCGCCGGGACGCGACCCTTCGGGCCGGGCACGGGCTGATCGGCGGGATGGCTGGTCGGGGCGGCGAGCTCCGGACCCTCGAAGGTCGACTCGTCGACGTAGTCCCAGTACCATTCCTCGCCCGGCTCGAAGCTCTGGATGAGCCGGTGCCCGGTCTCGCGGAAGTGGGCGGTGGCATGCTGGCCTGGCGAGGTGTCGCAGCATCCGACGTGGCCGCACGCCGCGCAGCGGCGCAGGTGCACCCAGAAGCCGTCGTGGTCGTCGCACTCCTGGCATCCGTTTCCGGACGGCAGCGCATTCGTGTCGATGTCGGAACTCATCTCTTCCTCCTCTAGAAAGCCAGTGCGCGGTGGACGGATGCCACGGCGCTCGATCCTTCGCCGACGGCGGCCGCGACCCGTTTCATCGATCCGCGGCGTACGTCTCCGGCCGCGAACACCCGCGGCGCCGAGGTCTCGAACGGCAGCGGCTCGCGGCCGAGGCCCTGCCACAGCTCCAGGGTCTGCACCCCGACATCCGTTCCGGTGCGGATGAATCCCTCGGCGTCGCGGTCGAGCGTCGGCAGCCACGACGTCGCCGGCGTCGCACCGATGAAGCAGAACAGGCCGCGGGCATCGACCTCGCCGGCGGTGTCGATGCGCACCGATTCCAGCGTGCCGTTCCCCTCGAGGCCGATGACGTTCGACGAGGTGTGCACCTTCACCCGCGGATCGTCGGCGAGGCGGTCGGCCAGGTAGCTCGACATCCGCGTGCCCAGGTTCTCGCCGCGCACGACCAGATGCACCGGTGAGCCGTGGGCGGACAGGTAGAGCGCTGCCTGCCCGGCGGAGTTCGCGCCGCCGACCACGACGACGGGTTTGCCCTGCACCTGACGCAGCTCCAGCGGCGTCGCGGCGTAGTACACCCCTGACCGCTCGAAGTCCTCCCACCGGTCCAGGTCGAGCCGGCGGTAGGCCGCTCCCGAGGTGACGATCGCGCTGCGCGCGCGGATCAGTCGTCCGTCGGAGAGGGTGACGTCGAGCAGGTCGGGGCCGACTCGCGTCAGCCCCACGGCCTCGCACGGGGCGTACACGCGCACGCCGAACTTCAGCGCCTGCAGGATGGCCTGGCCGATCAGGTCGCCGCCGCTGACGCCGAAGGGGAACCCGAGGAAGTTCTCGATGCGCGACGTCGCGGCCGCCTGACCGCCCGGGGCGACGGCATCCAGCAGCACCGTGCTCAGCCCTTCCGAGGCGCCGTAGATCGCGGCCGCGAGGCCGGCCGGTCCGCCGCCGACCACGACGAGATCGACGACCTCGTCGGCATGCGCCTGATAGCTGAGGCCGAGCTGCTCGGCGACGGTTCCCGGCGTCGCGCGCAGCAGCGGCTCGCCCTGGATGTAGGCGACCGGGAGGTCGTCGACGGTGATGTCGTGCGTGCCGAGCGAGGCGAGATCATCCGGCGCGACCGTCACGGCCTTGTGCACCAGATCGAGGCGCTCGGCGAAGCGGCGAAGCGCCAGGAAGTCGTTCGACGACGAGGTCCCGACGAACTTCAGCGTCATGGCCGCGGGCCCGGTGCGGAGTGACTCGCGGCGCGCCCACAGCGCGTCCAGGATCAGGTCGCACAGCTCGTCGTCCTCGTTCATGAGGGTGCGGAGGGCCGCGCGCGTGACGCGGTACACGCGACCCGGCTTCGTCACGCGAGCCGTCAGGAACGCGCCCTGCCCGTTCAGCAGCCCCAGCTCGCCCGCGAACGTGCGCGGACCCATCGTGGTGATGACGATCTCGCCCATCCACCGCAGCGCATCGCGGACGATCTCGACCTCGCCGGACTCGATGGCGATGAGGTCGTAGCCGGACTCCCCGGTGCGGAAGACGTGATCGCCGACCACGACGTCGTGTGGAGTGCCGGCCGCGACGAGCCGCTCCCACTGCTCGTCGGTCAGTGTCGGCGACATGACCGGGTCCATCTCGACCTGCTCGACCTGCTCTTCGATCCCGCCCACCGCGTTCCCTTCGACCCTCGTCGCGTCCAAGGTAGTCGTTCCGAGGGCGTGCGATCCAGTGCTGCGCGTCGGGAGTTCTAGGCGCGGGGACGCGAACCGTGCGACGTTCCGATGATCGCCGCGATCAGGTCGGAGTGCTTCACGTCCTGCGCCGCGAACGACCCGTTGTTCCGGCCGTGACGCAGCACCTCGACACGATCGGACACGGCCTGGATGTCGCCGAGATTGTGGCTGATGAAGATCACGCCCAGACCCAGGTCGCGCAGTCGTTCGATGTGAGTGAGCACGTCGGCGGTCTGCGCCACGCTGAGCGAGGCGGTCGGCTCGTCCAGCACCACCAGCCGCGGCTGGCTGATGAGCGTGCGGGCGATCGCGACGGCCTGCCGCTGCCCGCCCGAGAGGGTGCTCAGCGGTACGCGGATCGACGGGATGCTGGCGCCGAGGTCGTCGATCGCCTGACGCGTCGCCGATTCCATGTCGGCCTCGCGCATCAGGCCCCTGGAAGTGCGGAGCTCCCGGCCGAGGAAGACGTTGGCGGTCACGTCGAGGTTCTCGCAGACCGCCAGATCCTGGAACACCGTGGCGATCCCGAGCGCGTGCGCGTCTGCGGGCGATCCGATCTCGACGCGTTCGCCGTTGATGTGGATCTCGCCCTCGGTCGGGTCCAGCGCCCCGGCGATGATCTTCGCGAGCGTGGATTTGCCGGCGGCGTTGTCGCCGATGAGGCCGACGACCTCGCGCGCATTCACGGTGAAGTCGACGTCGACGAGCGCCTCGACGGCGCCGAAGCGCTTGGTGATGCCGCGCATCGTGAGGAGGGGTTCCGCCTGGGAGGCGCTGATGTTCATGACCGGTCCTCGAGCAGCTGGGACGGATCGGTCGACTGCAGGATGTGGATGGTCGCACCCACCAGCACGGCATCCTTGCCGAAGGAGGTCGGGACGGGATCCCGGCGTGCAGCCCTGCTGTGCGGCGCGTGCTCCCGGACGGCCGAGGCGAACGGCAGCAGGAAGATCGGTCCGGCATCCACGAGTTCGCCGCCGACGGTGATGACCTCGGGGGCGACCGACTGGCAGACCCCGGCGACGACGCGACCGAGCAGCGTCGCGGCGTCGGCGATCACCCGCGCGCACCCGGGGTCGCCCGAGGCCGCCTGCGCGATCACGTCGCGGAAGGTGACCTGGCCGTACGTGGCGCGCAACGGCGCGGTGATCGCTTCGGCCCCGACAAGCGTCTCGAGGCAGCCGCGCTGCCCGCAGGTGCAGATCGAGCCCGACGGATCGACCTGCACGTGCCCGATCTCACCGGCGGTGCCGGAGCGTCCGCGGTAGAGACGCGAGCCCAGGACGATGCCGGCGCTGGTCGTGTAGGAGGCGTGCACGAAGAGGCTGTCCTCGACGTCGCGAGCCGTGCCCAGCGTGGCCTCGGCAAGAGCCGCGAGGTTGGCATCCTTCTCGACCAGCACCGGACAGCCGAGACGCTGCTGCACCACCTCGGCGACCGGCTGATCCTCCCAACGCCGCATCACGCCGCGGTAGGCGATGAGGCCGGAGTCCGGGTCGATCGGCGCGGGAACCGCGATGCACACGCCGACCAGGTCTTCGGCATCCGCCGCGATCATCGCGAGCATGTCGATGAGGAGCAGGGTGATGCGATCGAGCACGGTGTCTTCGGCGTGGTCGGCGGGGAGGGGCATCGAGCGATCGGCGAGCACGTCCTGTCCGACGTCGCTGAGCCGCACGCGCATGCTGCGGCTGCCGATCTGCACCGCCGCCACGAGACCCGCGCGGCGGGCGATCGTGACGAGCTGTGCTCGCCGTCCGCTCCGGGAGGTGGGGTGCGTCTCCACCAGACCGGTCAGCGAGAGCTCCTTCACGATCGCCGACACCGTGGCGGTCGACAGGCGCGTCGCTTCGGCGAGCTCGACCTGAGTGAGCCCGCCGAAGCGCTTGACCGCATCGACGATCTTCGCCGTGTTGGCCTCGCGCAGTCCCGACTGGGAACCGCCCGGCCATCTGCTCATAGCGGGAGCCTACCGCGCGGTGTCGTCGTCGCCGAGGTCAGCGTGCGGCACCGGCCCGACGCTTGTTCCAGACGTCGAACGCCACGGCGATCAGCAGCACCAGGCCCTTCACGACCTGCTGCGTCGCCTGGTCGAGACCCATCAGCTGCATGCCGTTGCTCATCACGGCCATGATGAGGCCGCCGATGATGGCTCCGCCCACGCGGCCCACGCCACCGGTCACCGCGGCACCGCCGATGAAGCAGGCGGCGATGGCATCCAGTTCGAACATGTTGCCGGCACCCGGCTGCGCACCGTTGGTGCGAGAGGAGAAGACGACACCGGCGATGCCCGCGAGCATGCCCATGTTGACGAAGATCCAGAAGTTGACCTTCCGCACGTTCACGCCGCTGAGCAGTGCCGCGTGCAGGTTGCCGCCGATGGCGTACACGTGACGACCGAACACGCTCTTCTGCGTGATGACGGAGTACGCGATGATCAACACCGCCAGGATGATCAGCACGAACGGCAGGCCGCGGCTGACCGAGAGCTGGTAGCCGAACCACATCACGACGGCGGCGACGAGCACGATCTTGACGATGAACCAGGGCAGTGCCTCGATCGTCTGCTGATGCGCGATCTTGGAGCGGCGCGAGCGCACCTGCCAGACCGCATACCCCACGACACCGAACGCGAAGATGGCGAGCGTGAACACATCGACGCCGTAGCCGCCGAAGATCCCGTTGATGAAGCCGTTCGCGATCTGGTAGTAGGTGCCGCCGAAGGGCGAGAGCGAGACGTTCTGGAGCACCAGGAACGTGAGGCCGCGGAAGAGCAGCATGCCGGCGAGCGTCACGATGAACGCCGGGATGCCGACGAAGGCGACCCAGAAGCCCTGCCACGCTCCGACGAGCAGACCGACGGCGATGGCCGCGATCACGCCGACCCACCACGGATACTGCCCGCGGATGACGACGACGGCGGCGACAGCGCCGGTGAGCGCCACGACCGACCCGACCGAGAGGTCGATGTGGCCGGCGATGATGATGATCACCATGCCGATCGCGAGGATCAGGATGTAGGAGTACTGCAGGATGATGTTCGTGATGTTGCCGGGCGACAGGAACGTCGGGTTCAGGATCGCGAAGAACGCGACGATCGCGACGAACGCGACGAGGATGCCGCTCTGACGCAGGTTGCGCGTCGCGAGGCTCATCAGATTGCTGACGCCGTTCATGATGCGGACGTCCTTTCGACGGTCATGAGGTGCATGAGGTTCTCCTGGGTTGCCTGGGCGATCGGCACTTCGCCGGTGATCCTGCCGAAGGCCAGTGTGTAGATGCGGTCGCAGATGCCGAGGAGCTCGGGCAGCTCGGACGAGATGACGAGGACGCCCTTTCCTTCGGCGACCAGTCGATTGATGATCGTGTAGATCTCATACTTCGCTCCGACATCGATCCCGCGGGTCGGCTCATCGAGGATGAGCACGTCGGGTCCGGTCTGGATCCATTTGCTGAGGACGACCTTCTGCTGGTTGCCCCCGGAGAGGTTTCCGACCATCTGCAGCACCGTGGGCGATTTGATGTTGAGCTCCGCCTTGTACCGCTCGGCGACCTTGAGCTCGCGATTCGCGTCGATCCAGCCGCCGGGGCTGATCATGCGCAGCGACGCCATCGTGATGTTGTGGCGGATGTCGTCGATGAGGTTCAGGCCGAACTTCTTCCGATCCTCCGTCGCGTACGCGATGCCGGCGCGGATCGCGGCGCTCGTGGTCGAGGTGTTGACCTCTTTGCCGCGGACGAAGACTTTTCCGCTGGCGTTCCGCCCGTACGTGCGGCCGAAGACGCTCATCGCGAGCTCGGTGCGCCCGGCTCCCATGAGGCCGGCGATGCCGACGACCTCGCCCGCGCGCACCGTCAGCGATGCGTCGTCGACCATGACGCGGCCGGGCTGCGTGGGGTGGTGCACGGTCCAGTTCTCGATGCGGAGGACCTCTTCGCCGACATCCGGCACCCGCTCGGGGTAGCGGTTGGCGAGGTCGCGCCCGACCATCGCGCGGATGATCGTCTCCTGGGTCGACTCCGGGTCGCTCATGTCGAGCGTCACGATCGTCTTGCCGTCGCGGATGACGGTGGTGCGATCGGCGATCGCGGCGATCTCGTTGAGCTTGTGGGAGATGATGATCGAGGTCATCCCTCCGTCGCGCAGGCGCCGGAGCAGGTCGAGCAGGTGTGCCGAGTCGGTGTCGTTCAGGGCGGCCGTCGGCTCGTCGAGGATGAGCAGCCGCACGTTCTTCGAGAGCGCCTTCGCGATCTCGATGAGCTGCTGCTTGCCGACGCCGAGCTGCGAGACGGGTGCGGTCGGGTCTTCGTCGAGTCCGACCTGAGCCATCAGCTGGGAGGCCTCGGAGTTGGCGCGGTCCCAGTCGATCAAGCCGCTCCGACCGCGGCGCTCATTGCCGAGGAAGATGTTCTCGGCGACGCTGAGGTGCGGGATGAGGGCGAGCTCCTGATGGATGATCACGATGCCGACGCTCTCGGAATCGTTGATGGAGCCGAAGGTCGCCTCCTCGCCCTCGTAGATGATCTGCCCCTCGTAGCTGCCGTGGGGGTAGACGCCGGAGAGGACCTTCATCAGCGTGGACTTGCCCGCGCCGTTCTCTCCGCAGATCGCGAGGATCTCGCCAGGCTTCACGTCGAGGTCGACGCCTTGGAGGGCCTTCACCCCCGGGAAGCTCTTCTCGATGCTGCGCATCTCCAGGATGGGTGTCGTCATGGACGGTGTCCTTCCGATCGAGCTGCGGGGCGCGGGGCCGTCTGGCCACGCGCCCCACGAGTCAGGGACTATTCGGCGACGCCCGAGTCGACCTCGGCCTGGGTCCAGTAGCCGGAGTCGACGAGGAGCGGCGTGATGTTGTCCTTGTAGACGATGTCCGACTGGAGCAGGTACGACGGCACGACCTTCACGCCGTTGTCGTAGGTCTCGGTGTCGTTCGCCTCGGGCTCGTCGCCGGCGAGCATCGCCTCGGCGACGACGACCGACTGCTCGGCGAGCTTGCGCGTGTCCTTGAAGATCGTCGCGAACTGCACGCCCTGGTTGATCAGGCTGACCGAGCCGATCTCGGCATCCTGGCCGGTCACGATCGGGAGCCCGGCCTCGATGTTCGCGCCCAGACCGCCGGTGCCCTGCAGCGCGGTGATGATGCCGCGCGAGAGGCCGTCGTACGGCGAGAGCACGCCGTCGAGCTTGGTGCCGCTGCCGTACGTCGAGGTCAGCAGATCCTCCATGCGCTTCTGCGCCGTCTCCTGCTGCCAGCGCAGGATCGCGGCCTGCTCGATGTCGGTCTGCCCGGACGGCACCGTCAGCACGCCGTCGTCCATGAAGGGCTTCAGGGTGTCCATCGCGCCCTCCCAGAAGAAGTGCGCGTTGTTGTCGTCGAGCGATCCGGCGAAGAGCTCGATGTTGAACGGACCCTTCACGTCGGTCTCGTTGCCTTCGGCGTCGAGCACGCCGAGCCCCACGAGCAGCGACGTGGCCTGCTGCACGCCGACCTTGTAGTTGTCGAAGGTGACGTAGAAGTCGACGTTCTCGCTGTCGCGGATCAGGCGGTCGTACGAGATGACCGGGATGTTCGCGGCGGCCGCGGCATCGAGCTGCGAGGAGAGCGCCGTGCCGTCGATCGCGGCGATGATCAGGAGATCTGCGCCCTTGGTGATCATCTGGTCGATCTGCTGGCCCTGGGTGGGGATGTCGTCGCCGGCGTACTGCAGGTCGACCTGGTAGCCGGATTCCTCGAGGCCCGCCTCGACCGCGCTGCCGTCGGCGATCCATCGCTCGGACGTCTGCGTCGGCATCGAGACGCCGATCAGCAGGTCGCCCGGGTCGGTCGAGCCTGCGCCGTCTCCGCCGCCTGCTGAGCCCGCGCCGCCGCCACCGCAGCCCGCGAGGGCGAGTGCTCCGACGAGGCCGAGGGCGGCCAGTGCATACTTCTTCTTCATTCCGAGCTCCTTCGCTGTGAACGGCGGCGTCTCTTCGACGCCGGAGCGGAGTCCGTCGTCCACGACGGTTCCGCTGGAGCTACTTTCTTGAGTTCGAGACTCGAAGTCAAGAAGCCGTGATGGTTTCGTTATTTCACGTCAAGTGCGCACTTTGGCGCTGACCCGGTGTCGATCGGGCTGGCGCTGGGTTCGAGATACGCAGTCAGCGTGGAAGCCGAGCCGTCACTTCGACGGAGTGGCTGCTCGAAGTGTTGTCGAAGATGCCCTGCGTTCACAATTCAGCAAGAACTCTGTGGCGCCCGCCTCGATCATGCTGAATCGTACCTCTCGGTGCCGTCCTTGCTGAATTGTGCACGGCCGACCGGCGCCGCACGATGAGCTCCTGCATATCGACGCGCACCGAACCCCCAGCCCGCTCGCGTAAAATCGGCACAATGACCAATGCGCCTGGACCCTTCGACGAGCTCGGAGACCCGGGAAGCGGATCCGAGAACGCTGCGCAGGTGCTCGCAGACCCCGTGGACGACGCCGCGGCGAGTGACGAACTGCGCGATGTGCTCGGCACCGGCGTCGATCCCGACGACCTCGCGACCACGCTTCGCGTGCTCTCGCAGCTGCACGAGATCGACAACGAGCATCCGGATTTCATCGCCGTGCGCCACGCCACAGCCGCGATGTTCAAGGCCGTCAAGCGCGTGCGCCGCAAGGAGATCCGCGATGCGATCGCCGAGGCCGACAAGGCCGTCGTCGCCCGCACCGCCACCGGCGCCCCGGACCGCATCGACGACGAGACCCGCGGGGCCGATCTTGCCACCAGCGTCGTCGACGCCCCGATCGCGGGAGAGCTCCTCAAGCCCCGCAACTGCTACATCTGCAAGCAGCCGTACACCGTGGTCGATGCGTTCTACCATCAGCTCTGCCCGGACTGCGCGCGCTTCAGCCACGGCAAGCGCAACGCCCGCACCGACCTGACCGGCAAGCGCGCGCTGCTCACCGGCGGTCGCGCCAAGATCGGCATGCACATCGCGCTGCGGCTGCTCCGCGACGGCGCGCACACCACGATCACGACGCGCTTCCCGCGCGACGCGGTGCGCCGGTTCTCGGCCCTCCCCGACTCGGCCGACTGGCTGCACCGGCTGCGGGTCGTCGGCATCGACCTGCGCGACCCGGCGCAGGTGATAGGACTCGCCGATTCGGTGGCCGCGCAGGGTCCGCTCGACATCCTCATCAACAACGCCGCGCAGACCGTGCGGCGCTCGCCCGGTTCATACTCGCTGCTGGCGGATGCCGAGCTGCAGCCGCTTCCCGACGGGCCGCTGCCCGAGATGGAGACCTTCGGGCACACAGCCGACCCGCACCCGCAGGCGCTGCAGGCCTCGGTCGACGCGCATCCGCTGCTGTCGGTCGCAGCGCTCGGCGGCACGGTCGCCGAGCAGGGCGGTCAGGCGCTAACAGCGGAGGACCTCGCACGTCTCGCCATGGCCCCGGGGTCGTCTTCGCTCGAGAAGCACGCCGACGGCACCGCGATCGACGCGGGCGGACTGGTCCCGGACGTCAACCGCACGAACAGCTGGGTGCAGTCGATCGATCAGGTCGATCCGCTCGAGATGCTCGAGGTGCAGCTCGCCAACACCACGGCGCCGTTCCTGCTGATCAGCCGGCTGCGCGCGTCGATGGCGGCATCCGATTCCCACCGCAAATACGTCGTGAACGTCTCGGCGATGGAGGGGCAGTTCTCCCGCCGGTACAAGGGCCCGGGGCATCCGCACACGAACATGGCGAAGGCCGCGCTCAACATGCTCACGCGCACGAGCGCCGGCGAGATGCTCGAGACCGACGGCATCCTGATGACGGCCGTCGACACCGGCTGGATCACCGACGAGCGGCCGCACTACACGAAGGTGCGCTTGGCCGAAGAGGGTTTCCACGCTCCGCTCGACCTGGTCGACGGCGCCGCGCGCGTGTACGACCCGATCGTGCGCGGCGAGGCGGGCGAAGACATCCACGGCGTGTTCCTGAAGGACTACGAGCCCAGTCCCTGGTGAGGCCGTCTGCCTCTGCGGGACAGATGTCGGTCGAGATCACACGTGCAGGTCGGAATCCGCGATTCCGACCTGCAGCTGTCATTCGGACCTGCAGATCGATCGACGGATGCCGGGACGCTGGATGCCGTGAACCGGATGCCGCGCGTCAGGCCTCGCGACGCTCCAGGTTCGCCGAGGCCCAGGTGCCGAGCTGATCGAGGATCGGCAGCAGTCCCTCGCCGCTCGCGGTCAGCGCGTACGACACCGTGACGGGTGGTCCGGCCTCTACCGTGCGGGAGACGAGCCCCACTTCGGCGAGCTCCGCCAGCCGGTCCGAGAGAACCGTGTCGCTGATTCCGGCCACGGCACGGCGCAGCGCGACGAACGTCGAGGGCCCTCCGCCGAGCGAGGAGACGATCATGCCGTTCCACCGTTTGCCGAGCACGCTGAAGGCGAGTGTGACAGCGGCGTCGCACACATGCAGCTCGTCCTCGACCTCGGGCATGCCCCCATCCTACCCGTGCTACGTTAACCAGTGCCGCTAAGAAAAACCTAGCAGCTACGAAAACGAGAGGTAGTCATGTCCCTGTTCCGCCTGGATGCCAGCATCCTTCCCGCGTCGTCCGCCAGCCGCGCACTCGCCGACCTCGTCGAGGCCGAGTGGACGGCATCCCACCCCGACTCGACCGTCACGCGACGCGACCTCGCCGCCGACCCCGTGCCTGCAACGGCGTGGGCGGATGCCGTCACCGGCGGCTTCGTCGACGAAACGCAGCGCACTCCGGCGCAGAACGACGCGCGCGCCCTCGCGACCTCGTTCGCGGACGAGCTGATCGGCGCCGACGCGCTGCTGTTCGCCGTGCCGCTGTACAACTACGGCGTCTCGCAGCACTTCAAGACCTGGTTCGACCTTGCCTACACCGACCCGCGCATCGACCCGAGCGGCACCGCTCTTCGCGGCAAGCCCGCGACACTGGTCACCGTGCTCGGCGGCAACTACGCGCCCGGCTCGCCCAAGGAGGGCTGGGACCACTCGACCGGCTGGCTCCGACGCGTGCTGGCGGACGTCTGGGGTCTCGACCTCCGCGTCGTGCAGCGTCCGTTCACCCTCGTGGGTGTGAACCCGGCGCTCGACGCCTTCGCCGATGCTGCGCAGGAGCTCAAGGAAGCCGCCGAGACGGATGCCGTCGCCTACGGCCGCGAGATCGCCGCGCTTCGGGGTTCGCAGGTCGCCTGAGCTGCTTTCGCGGCCGCAACTTCTGCGGCCATTCACAACTTCTGCGGCCTCGATCGGGGGATCGGGCCGCACAAGTTGGAGGTGGCCGCAGAACGTGCCGGTGAGACGGATGCCGGGACAAGAGGCTTGCCGCTCGGCATCCGCCCGGCATCCGCCCGGCATCCGCCCGGCATCCGCCCGGCATCCGCCATCCGCCCGGTACATCTGTCGGGAGAAAACACGGATGCAGGGTCGGAACACGCATTCCGTCCCTGCAAACGTGAGATCTCCCGACAGATGTACCGCGCCCGTCAGGCCAGCGGCGCGGGATACGGATGCGGCAGCCACACCGTCACGATCAAGCCGCCCTCCGCGCGCCGGGTGAGCACGAGGGTTCCGCCGTGGGCCTGCGTGATGCGCTCCGCGATGGCGAGACCGAGCCCGACGCCGGGGTGATCGTCGCCGCGGGTGCGCTCGGCGCCGCGCTGGAACGGCTCGGTCAAGGTCGCCACGCGGTAGGCGGGAAGCACCTCGCCGGTGTTCTCGATGACCACCGCGACCGCGTCCGGCTGCAGGTGCGTCCGCACCGCCACGGCCCCACCCGAGGGCAGGTTGTGCACGACCGCGTTGAGCACGAGGTTCGTGACGAGCTGCTGGAGCAGAGTGGATGATCCGAGCACGGGAGCCGCGACTCCGCCCACCTCGATCACGACACCGCGCCGGTCCGCGAGCGGCAGCAGGGCCTCGACCGCCTCCTCCGCCAGCAGCGACAGGTCGACGACCTCGCGGGTGAACGAGCGTCGCTCGGCACGGCTGAGCATCAGAAGAGCCTCCGTGAGCTCGATCGCCCGCGCGTTGACTTCGTACAGCCGGGCGATCAGAGCGTCGACGTCGCGGTCGGGATCAGTGCCGGCGACCTCGAGCAGCGTCTGCGAGATCGCCAGCGGTGTGCGCAGTTCGTGCGAGGCATTCGCGGCGAACCGCTGCTGCTCGGCGACCTGTGCCTCGAGCTGTTCGAGCATCGAGTCGAAGATGTCGGCGAGGTCGCGGAACTCGTCCCGCGGCCCTTCGAGCGCGACCCGGTGGGACAGCGAGCCCTGGGCGGCGAGCTGCGCGGCGCGGCCGATGCGGTCGAGCGGTGCCAGCATCCGCCCGGCGAGGAGCCAGCCGCCTGCCAGGCCCAGGACGAACAGCACCAGCATGACGATGATCGCGGCGGGGACGAACGCGCGGATGAGGTCGGAGCGGTTGGGGAAGACGTCGACGGTGTCCGGAACATACCGCAGCAGGTATACGGCGACCGCCGCGAGCAGCAAAATCCCCGAGACCACCACGATCCCCGCGTAGCTCAGCGTGAGCTTGAGCCGCGCGCTCATTCCGCGGCGCCTAGGCATCGGCATCCGTCTCGATGCGGTATCCGACGCCCGGCACGGTGAGGATCAGCCACGGCTCGCCCAGACGTTTGCGCAGCGACGACACCGTGATGCGCACGGCATTCGTGAACGGATCGGCATTCTCGTCCCATGCGCGCTCGAGCAGCTCCTCGGCGCTCACGACCCCGCCGCCGGCGTCGACCAGCACCTCGAGCACGGCGAACTGCTTGCGGGTGAGGGCGACGTAGCGTCCGTCGCGGAACACCTCGCGGCGGAAGGGGTCGAGGCGGAGTCCGGCGAGCTCGAGCACGGGCGGGCGGGCACGCTGCCGGCGTCGATCGAGTGCCCGGAGCCGCAGCACGAGCTCGCGCAGCTCGAACGGCTTGGTGAGGTAGTCGTCGGCGCCGATCTCGAACCCCGTCGCCTTGTCGTCGAGGCGGTCGGCGGCGGTGAGCATGAGGATCGGGATGCCGCTGCCCGAGGCCACGATCCAGCGGGCGATGTCGTCGCCGGAGGGGCCGGGAACGTCCCGGTCGAGCACGGCGAGGTCGTAGGCGTTGATGGTCAACAGCTCGAGCGCGGTGTCCCCGTCGCCCGCGATGTCGGCGGCGATCGCCTCCAGACGCAACCCGTCGCGAACCGCCTCGGCGAGGTACGGCTCGTCCTCGACGATCAGCACACGCACGGCTCAGCTCCCATGTGCTCGTTTCTCATGTGCTCAGATCCTACGCACCCCGGTATATCGCGAGCGTATGGAAAAGCGCATACGCCCGGGCAACGGACGCCTCCCTTCACTGGAGACATGAACACTCGCACTGTCCCCGTCCGCCGTCGTCGAAGAATCCTCGTCGGGGCCACGGCCCTTCTCGGAGCCGTGGTCCTCGCGTTCGCCGTGCAGCAGTCGCTCAACGCGGCATCCGCTTCCGTCGCGAACGAGGCGCCGACGGCCGAGACCGCTGCCCCGCCCGCCCCGCCGCAGAACGATGCCGCCGGCTCCGTCATCGCGCCGAGCGAGGCCGACGGCGTGATCCGCGACGGCGATCAGCCCACCGTGTTCGACACCGGCCGCGTCGCTATCAGCAACCTCGACCCGGCACTACTCGAGGCGCTGCAGCGCGCGGCGCAGGATGCGGCCGCGGACGGCCTGGAATTCCGCGTGAACAGCGGCTGGCGGTCGGCCGCGCTGCAGGAGCGGATGCTGCAGGACGCGGTCATCCACTACGGCTCGGAGGCGGAAGCCGCCCGCTGGGTCGCCACCCCCGAGACGTCGGCGCATGTCTCCGGAAGGGCCGTCGACCTGGGTCCCCTCCCGACGCTCGACTGGCTCGCCCAGCACGGCTCGGACTACGGCCTCTGCCAGACCTACGCGAACGAGCCGTGGCACTGGGAACTCCGAGCGGATGCCGCCACCGACGGCTGCCCCGAGATGTACACCGACCCCACCGACGACCCGAGGATGCAGCCGTGACGGCTCTGCTCGCAGCGAGGCGCACCGCGCTCTTGACCGCTCCCACCCTTCAGACCCTGCCGGCCGCCGTAGCCGCGAACGTGCGCCGGGTGCGTGCCGCGACCGACGCCCGCATCATGGCGGTGGTCAAGGCCGACGGCTATGGGCACGGCGCGATCACGGTCGCGCGGGCCGCGGTCGAGGCGGGGGCCACCTGGCTGGGTGTCACCGATCTCGCCGAGGCGGTCGCGTTGCGAGAGGCCGGTTTCGCGGAGCCGATCCTGTCGTGGCTCAACCCCGCGGGCGTCGACGCGTCAGTCGCGGCGGCGTACCGAGTGGACATCGCCGTCGGCTCGGTGGGCGAACTGCGTGGACTCGTCGCGGATGCGGATGCAGAATCCCCCGTGCGGGTGCACCTGCACATGGACACCGGGATGTCACGAGGAGGGTGCCCGCTGGGGGAGTGGCACGAGCTGCTGCAGGTGGCGCGGCAGGCCCGGGGGCGGGTCGAGGTCGTGGGTGTGATGGGGCACCTTCCCCGTGCGGACGAGGGAGATCCCCGCGCGAACGAGGCGGCGGTCCTGCGGATGCGGCAGGCGCGCGATGCGGTGCTGCGAGCGGGGTTCGGGCCCTTGCTCGTGCATCTCGCCGCGACCGCGGGCGCTCTGACCGATCCGTGGACGCACTTCGGCATGGTGCGCGTCGGGGCCGGGCTCGTCGGCATCGATCCCTCGGAGACCGTGGCGCTGGTGGGGGCGTCGCGGTTCACGGCATCCGTGGTGCACAGCGCGCAGGTGCCCGCTGGGACACCGATCGGATACGGAGGGATGCATGTGACGACCCGGCCGACGAACCTCAGCATCGTGGGGGTGGGGTATGCCGACGGCATCCCGCGGGAACTCGCGCCGGGTGCGTCGGTGGAGATATGCGGAGAACGGCATCCGCTCGTGGGGAGGGTGTCGATGGATCAGATCGTCGTCGACACGGGGGATGCCGCGGTCGAGCGCGGTGCGGCGGTCACGGTGTTCGGACCGGAGGGTGGGGCCGTGCCGTCGGTGCAGGAGTGGGCCCGTTGGGCGGGCACGATCCCGCACGCGATCGTCACCGGAATCGGCTCACGCGTGCAGCGGAGCATCGCGTGATGCCGCGGGTGCTGGTGATCGGCGGTGGGCAGAATCCCGAGCACGAGGTGTCGCTCGCATCGGCCGCTGCCGTGGCCGCGGCGCTGCGCATCACCGGCCACGCCGTGACCACGGTGACGATCGACCGCGCCGGCATCTGGCGTGCGAACGGCATCCCTCCCTGCACGACCCCGGCCGAGTCGCTCGGCCTGGCCCTCCCCTTGATCGCCGACGCCGACGTCATATTCCCCGCCGTGCATGGAACCCTCGGCGAAGACGGCGCGCTCGCCGCTCTGGCCGCGCTCGCCGGCGTCGGGGTGGTGGGTTCCGACCTGCGCACAGGAGCGATCGGCATGGACAAGTGGGCGACAAAGCTGGTGGCGGATGCCGTCGGCATCCGCACGGCACGAGGGAGGCTCATCTCGGCCGATGACATCGGCGACGCGGAGTTCGAGGAGGCGGTCGTCGTGAAGCCGGTCTCCGCCGGATCGAGCTATGGCGTCAGCCTCGTGACAAAGGCGGGCGACCTGCTCGGAGCTCTTCACGCGGCGGCGCAGTACGACCGGCGGATCCTCGTCGAGGAGGTCGTGCGCGCGCGAGAGATCGACGTGGCGGTGCTGCGCGAGTCCGGAGGGGTGCGCTGGGCGGCGCCGCCTCTGGAGATCCACGCGCCCGGCCTGTTCGACACCGCGACGAAGTACGACGGGAGTGCCCGCTTCACGGTTCCCGCGCACCTCGACCCGGCGCAGACATCGGCGCTGAAGCGCGCCGCGATCGCGATGTTCGACGCGCTCGGCTGCGCGGGGGTCGCCCGGATGGACTTCTTCCTCACGGACGACGGCCCGATCCTGAACGAGGTGAACACGATGCCGGGGCTGACGGCTGCATCGCAGGTGCCGCGGATGTTCGCCGCGGCAGGAGTCGAGTACACCGACCTCGTCACCCGAATGGTGCGGGCTGCCCTGCCGAGCCGGGAAGGATAAACGTCTGCTTATATGGAGAGATGGATGAGAGTCTCGGAGCCGTCGCTGAGCTCTTCAAGGCGCTCTCGTCGGAGTCCCGACTGGCACTGCTGCGGATCCTCGCGGGCGGCCCCTCGACCGTGACTCACCTCGCGGAGGAGAGCGGGCTGTCGCAGCCGCTGGTGTCGCAGCACCTGCGCACTCTGCGCGCGGCCGGTCTCGTCTCCGTGACGCGCTCGGGTCGCGAGGCCCACTACGAGATCGCCGACGATCACGTGACGCACATCGTCGAAGATGCGGTGAAGCACGCCGCGGAGCCGTCCTGAGAACCGCTGTCGATTACACCTATATATTGCAATGCATTTATACGTGTGTTGGACTCGATGAGTTCCGACCGCGGCGTTCTTCCTTCGCTGCGGCAGACGTCAGAGAGAGCGGGAGACACCATGAGCACCACCGAGACCCACGCAGAGCACACCGTCGCCGAGCACGAGCACGGCACGGACTGTGGCCATGAGACGGTCACGCACGACGACCACGTGGACTACCTCCACGACGGCCACAAGCACGCCGCGCACGAAGACCACTACGACGAGCACTGAGCGCGAACGCGATCGCGGAGCTGACCCGCTCCGCGATCGCGGCGGTCTCCTTCGCCTGCGCGGATGAGACCATAGGCGCATGGAGAGTCAGTCCACTCCGCAGATCAGCTGGCGTCCCGTCGTCGAAGACGACTTCGCCCTGCTCGCGGACTGGCTCTCGCGCCCGCACGTGCACCGCTATTGGCACCACGACTTCTCGCCCGAGGGCGTCGCGCGGGACTTCGGTCCCGGCATCCGCGGTGAGGAGGCGGGGGAAGATCTGCTGGTCTCGGTCGACGGCGTGCCGACGGCGCTCGTGCAGCGCTCGCGCATCGCGGACTACGCCGAGGATTTCGAAGAGCTCGCGGCGATCGTCGAGGTGCCCGACGAGGCCGTGACGATCGACTACCTCATCGCGGATGCCGGGAGCACCGGTCGCGGGCTCGGCACGGCCATCATCCGCGCCGTCGTCGCCGACACGTGGAACGCGTATCCGCTCGCTCCGGCGATCATCGTGCCGGTCGTCGCCGGCAACATCGCCTCGTGGCGCGCGCTCGAGAAGGCGGGATTCCGCCGCGTGGCCGAGGGCGACATGGAGCCAGACAACCCGGTCGACGGGCCGCTGCACGTGGTGTCGCGGATCGATCGGCCTCCCCGCGCTCAGGCACGGCCGAAGTCGGACTCCAGCCAGGTCTCGACCGACTCGGACGGGAACTCCCGCGGCGCATAAGACCCGGCGATCGCGAGGACCTCCCTCACCCGGTCGAGCCGGAACAGCCGCCAATCCGCTCGGTCGACGTCGTAGCCGATGAGGTACCAGCGCCGATCGCGCAGGACGTGCCGGTAGGGCTGAACCACCCGCGCGGAGTCACGGCCGCGCTGATCCCGGTAGTCGAAGCGCACGCGAGCCCCCGTCGCGACAGCATCCGCGAGAATGCCGAGGATCGACCAGTCGATGTCCGCCGACTTCTGCCCGAGGACCTGCGTCGACATCGCCGTCGCGGCGGCGCGGCGGCGGAGGCCCACCGGAAGCAGCTGTTCGAGCTTCCCGCGTGCGGCGCTGACGGCCGGATCGCCGGGCGTCCACGCTTCGAGCACGAGGAGGCTCGTGACGATCGTCGAGACTTCGTCGGGCGTGAGCAGGAGGGGCGGAATCCGCATGCTTGGCAGCAGACGATAGCCGGCCCCGGGCCCCGGGCGGGATCGCACGTCGTAGCCCAGGTCGCGCAGACGGCTGGCGTCGCGGCGGACGGTGCGTTCGCTGGCGTCGAGCTGCGCGGCCAGCTCAGCGACGGTCCACTCGCCACCGTTCTGCAGAAGGGTCAGGAGGCGAAGCGACCGACTCGAAGGGCTGTCCATCGTTCCATGATCGCGCGAGATGCGGCCAGTATCCGGCCGTATCTGATCGTAACGTGGTGCATCCACTCGACGAAAGGAACCCCATGCGCATCGCCGTCACCACTCCCGACGGGAACGTCGGCCACCACCTGGCACGGATGCTGGTGCGAGCCGGCATCCGTCCTCTTCTGCTCACGCGGCATCCGGAGAACACTCCTCCGGATCTCTCGGAGCTCGTGGATCCGGTCCACGCGGATTCACGCGAACCGGAGGAAGTCGTTGCCGCCACCCGGGGCGTCGACGCCCTGTACTGGGTCGACCCTCCCGCGCAGTCCACCGACCCGCTCGCCGACTACGCCCGGGCCACCGACGCCGTCATCGCGGCGGTCACGCGCAACGAGATCGGCCGGGTCGTGTTCCAGAGCAGCGTCGGCGCCGAGAAGCGGCGCGGTGCTGGCGAGATCGACGGACTCGCCGCGACCGAGCTCGCGCTCGACGCGATCGGCGTAGACGTCACCCACCTGCGCTGCGGCTACTTCTTCATCAACCTGCTGTTCGACCTCGAGTCGATCAGGGGCGGGGTGATCCGCACGGTCTTGCCGCCGGACGCCCCGATGAGCTGGGTCGCTCCGCGGGACATCGCCGAGGTCGCTGCCATGACTCTCCTCAACGGCGACTGGAACGGCCGACGCGTGCAGGCCGTACACGGCCCGGAGGATCTGTCCTGGTCACAGGTCGCCGCGATTCTGTCGGAAGAGCTGGGACGCGAGATCGTCGTCGAGCGGATCGCCGACGAGGTGACGCGCGGCCAGTACCTCGATGCGGGGATGCCGCCGGCGATGGCGGATGCCGTGCTCGGCATGTCGACGGGACTGCGTGACGACTTCATCCCCGAGCAGCCGCGATCGCTCGTGAGCACCACGCCGACGACACTGCGAAGTTGGGCGCGGGAGGAGCTGCGCCCGGCGCTCTGACGAGGGGCGGCGCTCAGAGCCGGTCGACGCCCGTCACCGTGACCACGGCCTCGCCGGCCTCATCGGATGCCGCGAGGTCGACGGTCGCGGAGATGCCCCAGTCGTGGTCGCCGGCGGGATCGTCGAAGATCTGGCGGGCGGTCCACTGTGTCGCGCCCTGCTCGAGGATGAGGAGCTTCGAACTGCGGGCATCCGCGCCGGTGAGGATCTCGTCGTGCTCGGCGAAGTAGCCGTCGAGAGCGGCGTCCCAGGCCTCCGCTCCGAATTCCTGATCGAGTTCAGCCAGGGCATCCACGTCTTCGCGCGCCGCCAGCTGCACCCGCCGGAACAGTTCGTTGCGCACGAGGATGCGGAAGGCGCGCACGTTGCTCGTGAGGCGTTTGGGCGCGGGCGGCACGATCGGCTGATCGCCCTTCGACAGGCTCAGGGACCCCTTGTCGAAGCGGCCGTTGTCGATACCCGCGCGAAGTTCTTCCCACTCGTCGAGCAGACTTGAGTCGACCTGCCGCACGAGCTCTCCGAGCCACTCGATGAGGTCGCGGAGGTCTTCGTTCTTCGCCTCCTCCGGGATGGTCTGCGAGGCCGCGCGGTACGCGTCGGAGAGGTAGCGGAGGACCACGCCCTCCGACCGTGCGATCTTGTAGTACGCGACATATTCCCCGAACGACATGGCCCGCTCGTACATGTCGCGGACGACCGACTTCGGATGCAACTCGAAGTCTCGGATCCAGGGCTGCGCGGCGCTGAACGTCTCGAACGCTGCCGTGAGCAGCTCATCGAGCGGCTTCGCGTAGGTGATCTGCTCGAGCAGCTCCATCCGCTCGTCGTACTCGATGCCCTCCGACTTCATCGCCGCGACCGCTTCGCCGCGTGCGAGGAACTCCTGCTGGCTCAGCACCGCACGCGGGTCGTCGAGAGTCGACTCCACGATGGAGATCATGTCCAGCGCGTAGTTCCCCGTTCCCACCCCGCTCTGGGTCGCTGAGCTCGTCGAAGCGTCGGGGTCGAGCAGGTCGAACGCCGCCAGGGCGAACGGCGACAGCGGCTGGTTGAGCGCGAAGTTCGGCTGCAGGTCGACGGTGAGACGGATCTCACCGGCATCCGTCCGTTCGACGATCCCCGATTCCCGCAGCGTGCGGTAGATCCCGATGGCGCGGATGGCCAGTTCCCGCTGTCGTGCACGGGGCTCGTGATTGTCGTATACCAGGGAGCGCATATTCGCGAACACGTCGCCGCCGCGGGCGATGACGTTGAGCATCATGGCGCTCGTGATCTGCATGTGAGACGTCAGCGTCTCGGGCGTCGCGGCGATGAGCTTGCGGAACGACGGCTCGCCCCAGGAGACGAAGCCGTCGGGCGCCTTCTTGCGCACGATCTTCCGTTTCTTCTTCGGATCGTCGCCCGCCTTCTTCACCGCGGCCGCGTTGTCGCTCTCGTGCTCGGGTGCCTGGGCAACGACCGTGCCGGCGGTGTCGTAGCCCGCTCGCCCGGCGCGACCCGCGATCTGATGGAACTCGCGGGCGTTCAGCTGCCGCATCCGGGTGCCGTCGAACTTCGTCAACGCCGTGAGGAGCACGGTCCGGATCGGCACGTTGATGCCGACGCCGAGAGTGTCGGTGCCGCAGATGACCCGCAGCAGACCGCGTTGAGCGAGCTGCTCGACGAGACGGCGGTACTTCGGCAGCATGCCCGCGTGATGCACGCCGATGCCGGCGCGGAGGAAGCGCGAGAGGGTCTTGCCGAACGCGGTGGTGAACCGGAACTCTCCGATGAGGTCGGCGATCTGATCGCGCTGCTCACGCGTCGCGACCTTGGTGCTCGACAGTGCCTGCGCGCGCTCCATCGCGGCGGCCTGCGAGAAGTGCACGACGTAGACGGGGGCCTGTCCCGTGCTCAGCAGGTCGTCGATCGTCTCGTGGATCGGCGTCGTCTCGTAGAAGAAGTGCAGCGGCACGGGACGCTCGACGCCGGTGACCGAGGCAGTCTCACGGCCGGTGCGGCGCGTGAGGTCCTCGGCGAGCGTGGTCACATCGCCGAGGGTCGCCGACATCAGGATGAACTGCGCCTGCGGCAGCTCGAGCAGCGGCACCTGCCACGCCCACCCGCGTTCGGGGTCGGCGTAGAAATGGAACTCGTCCATGACGACCTGGCCGACGTTCATCTCGGTGCCCTGGCGGAGGGCAAGGTTCGCGAGGATCTCGGCGGTGCAGCAGATGATCGGAGCATCCGCGTTCACCGACGAGTCACCGGTGATCATGCCGACGTTCTCCGCCCCGAACACGTCGACCAGCGCGAAGAACTTCTCGCTCACGAGAGCTTTGATCGGTGCCGTGTAGAAGCTGCGGCGGCCCGACACGAGGGCGGCGAAGTGCGCGCCGACGGCGACCAGCGACTTGCCGGTGCCGGTCGGCGTCGACAGGATCAGGTGGTTGCCCGAGACGATCTCGATGACCGCCTCGTCCTGCGCGGGGTAGAGCCGGATGCCGGTCGACTCCGCCCATTCGACGAACGCCAGGTAGACGGCATCCGGGTCGGAGCCGTCGGGGAGTTCGTCGAGGAGCATCCTTCGATCATCCCACCCCGGCCGGTACCGACCTGCGGGCGTTCACAACTCAGCAAGAACGCGGCGCATGGGGCTGTGAACCCGGATTCCGAAGAGATGCGGAGGATTCTTGCTGAATTGTGAACACGTCGGCGGCGGCACCACCCGCGCCAGACGCCGATCAGCCCGCGGTCGCCGCCCGCAGCGCAATGCGGATCATGTCGCCGAACGTCTGCTCGCGCTCCAGTGCGGTCGTCTCCTCACCGGTGATGATGTGATCGGACACGGTGCAGATGCTGAGGGCCCGGCGTCCGTGGTACGCGGCGAGCGTGTAGAGGCTGCTGGTCTCCATCTCGACGCCCAGCACCCCGTGCTGCACGAACGGCCCGTTCAGCTCGGGCCGGGTGCTGTAGAACTGATCGCTCGAGAGCAGCAAGCCCACGCGAACAGCGGATGCCGGTGGCTCGGCCTCACTCGCCTCGACGGCTGCTCTCAGCAGGGAGAAGTCGGCGACCGGCGCGTAGTCGAGCCCGTGGAAACGCACCCGGTTCATCCCCGAGTCGGTGCAGGCGCCGTTCGCGATGATGATGTCGCGCACCGCGAGCTTCTCGGTCAGCGCGCCGCACGACCCGACGCGCACGATGGTCTCGACGCCGTAGGAGTCGAACAGCTCGTTCGCGTAGATCGCCATCGAGGGCTGGCCCATGCCCGAGCCCTGCACCGAAACGCGGTGTCCTTCCCAGGTGCCGGTGAATCCCAGCATCCCGCGGGTCTCGCTGTAGAGCTCGGCGTCGTCGAGGAAGGTCTCCGCGATCCACTTCGCCCGCAACGGGTCGCCGGGGAAAAGGACGACGGGGGCGATCTGACCGGGCTCTGCGGCGATGTGGGTGCTCATGGACGTCAGCGTAACCCTGCCGATCGGCCCCTCTTTGTGCGAGCCACCCCGCTGCGAACGTTCACAGAGGGGCCGCTCGCGCACGAGGGGGCCGCTCGGCAGGCAGGAAAGCTCACTCCTCGTCGAGCAGCCCGGCATGGATGCGGCGAAGGTCCTCGAGCAGCGAGCCGATCAGGATCCAGTGCTGCGACGACGGCGGGCGCACGACCAGGGGAGCCGTGAGCGCCGGTATCGCCGACGTCAGCGGCTCCGGCTCGGGGGTGACATCCGCGATCTGCACCGCGAGCCGCACGTCGTGTCCGGCGCGGCGGAGCTGTTCCGCGATCGCGGCCACGGCGGGCTCTTCTCCGATCGAGTCGTCGTAGCGGTCGAAGTAGGCACGCGTCATGCCGATCGTCTGCGTCACGATCGGTGTCAGACGATCCAGCAGCTGCCGCATCTCTCGCAGTTCCGCCCGATGCGTGGAGCGGCGCGGGTTCAACGTGAGCGACTCCTCGCCGGCGGCGATGGATGCCGCGGCGGCATCCTTCATCGGCCGGAGCAGCCGCACCTCGAGCATCAGCTCCTGCAGTCTGGCGGGAGTCTGCGGCTCGGGCAGCGCGTCGGCCAGTCGGTCGAGGCTCGCGGCGAGTTCCCTTCCGAGCAGCCCGAGGTCGCGCCGCGCGGGGGCGACGAGCACCGGCGGCACGATGAGCGCGTTGACGACGATGCCGATCGCGACCCCGATGAGCGTCTCGACGATGCGGGCGAACGCGTACTCGGGGCTGGACGACCCCAGCGCCAGCACGAGCATCGCTGAGATCGCGATCTGGTTGCCCGTGCCGGGGGACGTGCGGAAGATCCAGGCGACGAGCATCGCCACGACGATGGCGAGCAGCACGACCCAGCTCGGCGACCCGAACAGCAGGCCGAGACCGACGGCGATCAGCACGCCGACGATCACTCCCATGCTGCGCTCGAGCGCCTTCGACAGCGACTGGTTCACGCTCGGCTGCACCACCAGCAGCGCGGCGATCGCGGCGAACACCGGCAGCTGCGCAGGGAACACCCAGCCCGCGACGAGCCAGGCCGCGATCGTCGCCGCCGCCGACTTCGCCACCTGCAGCAGCGAGGAGCGCTGCGAGGAGCGGATGGCGGCAGGGATGCGCATGTCGACAACGGTAGTCGTGCGGATGCCGCGGCAGGGGGTGGGCGTTCCGGTCGCAGTTGCTGCCGCCACGCTCGCTTCCGGTCGCAGTTCGCGCCGCCTCACACGGTTCCGAACGGCAGAAAGTGCGACCGGAACCGCGGCGACGGAAGAAGCTTCCCGATCCGGTGAGCGACTGCCCCGGCCACCGCTGTCAACCCCTTCGCCCTTCCTCGTCGAAGCCTGCTGAATGGAGACACACGAACGACGAACAAGTGAGGAGCATCACATGGTGCAGATCATCGAGACCATCGACGTGGACGTTCCCGTCAACACCGCCTACAACCAGTGGACCCAGTTCGAGAGCTTCCCGAAGTTCCTCGACGAGGTCGAGTCGATCACGCAGATCGACGACACCCACACGCGCTGGAAGGTGAAGGTCGGCGGCGCGGAGCGCGAGTTCGACGCCGAGATCACCGAGCAGCACCCTGACGAGCGCGTCGCCTGGACCAGCACCGGCGGCGAGACCGAGCACGCGGGCGCCGTGACCTTCCACAAGCTCACCGAGACGTCGACGCGCGTCACGGTCCAGATCGACTGGGAGCCCGAGGGCCTGCTCGAGAAGCTCGGTTCCCTCGTCGGAGCCGGCTCTCACGCGGTCAAGAAGGACCTCCAGAACTTCAAGGAGTTCATCGAGAGCCGCGGCGCCGAGACCGGCGCCTGGCGCGGTGACGTCCCGGCCTGACCGGCATCCGGAGTTCGAGGGCCCGGACGCAGCTTCCCGCTGCGTCCGGGCCCTTCTTGTGTGCGCGGAGGAATGCGCGTCTAGGCACCGGCATCCGGAAGATAGGGCATCCGTCCGATGTCGGCGGGGTACCTCAGAGCGGAGTGTAGGGATACAGCAATCCGTCGAGGAGAAGTCATGTACGAGCACCCCTGCATCAGCCACCAGGTCACCCGCTTCGAGCAGGAGCAGATCGAGCGTGCCGCCGAGCGGCGTCGCTTCCTGCGGGAGCACGCCGATCAGATCGTCCCGCGTCCGGCAGGACCGATCCGGCGGATGCTGCGCCGGATCGTCGGCGGAGGAGCGGATGCCGCGCCGCGCGAGGTGCTGACGGCGGCGCCACGCGCGGCGCAGTCGGTCCGCCCGAGCCCGCGGTCGGGAAGCGCGCGGCCCGCTGCGGCGCGCCATCGACGACTGCGTCGGGGTCGGATGCGGGCCCGTGGGCGCGACGGCCCGGTGAGTATCGCCCCACCTCTGCCGCCAGCGGAGTCGACCCCGGATGTCCGTGGGGAGTGGGACGATGTCTCCATGCCCTCGTTCGCACCGAGCTTCGCGATGGTCGGTCGCGATGCCGAGCTCGGCGTGGTGCGCCGTCTGCTCGACGGCGCGCGAGAGGGCGTGCCCGCCGCGCTCCTCGTCGAGGGCGAAGCGGGCATCGGCAAGTCCCGCCTGCTGCGGGAGTTCACCGCCGAGATCGCGTCGAAGCCGATGTGCATGTCGGCTGGTGCCTCGATCTCGGGGCGTCGCGCACGCCGTACGGTCCGCTCACCGGCATCCTCCGCTCGATCGTCACGCGCCTCGGGGTCGAGCGCGTCCGCGAGTCGCTCGGCGACCGCCCGGCCGACGACCGGCTCCGCGCGACCATCCTGAACACGCTCGCCAGCCGGCACATGATCGCCGGGCGTCTCGAGCAGAGTCTCGCCCTGGGGATCGAGGCCGGCGAACTCGCGCTCCGCGCCGGATCCGACGATGAAGCCTCGATCGCGGCGAACGTGCGCGCGGCGTCTCATTCGCACTCGGGGCGCCTCGAGGACGGCTTCCGCGAGTACGAGCTCGCGCGGCGTCTCGGGCGAGGCTCGACGGCCGAGCTGAAGTACCGGGTGAACTTCTCCGATCTGCTCACGCTGCTCGGCCGCTATCGCGAGGCCGTCGAGCTCGCCGAAGAGGGCCTCGCGCGGTCGCGCACGTATGGCGTCGAACGCACCTCGGGCTCCGTGATGACGCAGAACATGGCGGTGCCGCTGCTCGAACTCGGCGAGACCGAGCGCGTCGAGGAGATGCTCGCGCGCGAGCTGGCGCAGAGCACGCTGCGAGTGTTCCGCATGTACACGACCATGACGCGCGTACGTCTGCTGTCCTGGCGCGGACGGCACGAGGAGGCGGCGGAGATCCTGCGCGAATCCCTCCCCGCCTTCCGCGAGACCGGGACGGTCGAGAGGCAGATCTGGTACGACACCGTCGTGATGGAGGTCTCTGTCGCCGAGAGCGCCGGCGATCCCCAGGGCGCTCTCGATGCGATCCTCGCGATGCTGGCCGACGAGGGCCCGGTGCTGCTCCACCAGCGTCGCCTCCTCCTCCAGTCGGGTTGGATCATCGCCGACCTGCGCGCCGCCGGACGAGACGTCGACGCCGGGCGCGACGATCCGCGCGGCATGGGAGGCGCAGAGTGATGAGCTACGCGTCTCGGCGTGGTCGGATATCCTCGACGCCCTCCTGGCGCCCACGAGCCACGGCCTCGCGAGAGCCATGGCGATCGCCGACGGCGACGACGCGCCAGTGACGTTCCGCGCTGCCACGCGTCTCGAGCTGGCCCGGCTCCGGGTTCGCGAGGGGGATCGCTCCTCCGCGGCTCTGCTGCTCGCCGAAGACGCAGACATCGCCGAACGCCTCGGACACGCCCAGCTGCAGCGATCGGCCGCCGTGTTCGCCGACGCGGCGGGGCTCAGCACAACCGCGTCGGCCTCCGAGGCCGACGCTCTCACCGCCCGCGAGCGGCAGGTGCTCGAGCTGATCTCCGAGGGCCTGAGCAACCGTCAGATCGGCGAGCGACTCTTCATCAGCGTCAAGACCGTGAGCGTGCACGTGTCCGCGGTGCTGCGCAAGCTGGGCGTCGGCACGCGCACCGAGGCAGCTCTCTTTCAACAGAATTCGACGTTCTCTGCGCAACGCCAGCCAGCCGTGGTACCGTGAGCAAGCGCGCGTATCGGATGTTCCGATTCCGCGTAGGCCGTGCAAACGGCTAAGTCAAACAGAAAGTAGAAAACACATGGCCACTGGCACTGTGAAATGGTTCAACGCTGAAAAGGGCTTCGGCTTCATCGCTCCCGATGACGGCTCGGACGACCTTTTCGCCCACTACTCGGCTATCGCCGGCTCCGGTTTCAAGGAGCTCCGCGAGAACCAGAAGGTCGAATTCGACGCTGAGCGTGGCCCCAAGGGCATGCAGGCGGCGAACATCCGCGCTCTCTGAGCGCGCGCTGACTTCCTGAACCGGCCGGACCCCTCGGGGTCCGGCCGGTTTTTCGTGCGTCCGGGGTTGAGCGGTCGGCAGCTTCTGCGGCCACTCGGAACTTCTGCGGCCAAAACTGGCCCTAGAGGCCGCAGAAGTTTGAGTTGGCCGCAGAAGTTGGAGCGGCGGCAGTCCCGAGAGGCCGCAGAAGTTTGAGGATGGCCGCAGAAGTTGGAGCGGCGGTCTCGCCGAGACGGACGATCGGCCTGTGACGGCCGCGACTGAGGCATACCTAACCATCTGTTAGATTAGGGCAGGCTTACCAAAGCCTCGGGCGCGGATCTCGCGCCGACACCTCACACCCGAACCCGAAGGGAACGCCTGTGCGCACCTCCCGATTTCTCGCCATCGGCGCCGCGGCTGCGCTCGTCGTCGGCCTGGTCGCCTGCTCATCCAACGCCCCGGAGTCCACTGCCTCCGCCGGCGGCAATCCGGCATCCGACGATGCCTTCCCCGTCACCATCGAGCACGTATACGGCGAGACCACCATCGAGAAGAAGCCCGAGCGCGTCGCCACGGTCGCCTGGGCCAATCACGAGGTGCCGCTGGCCCTGGGCATCGTCCCGGTCGGCATGAGCAAGGCCACCTGGGGCGACGACGACGACAACGGCATCCTCCCCTGGGTCGAGGAGAAGCTCGAAGAGCTCGGCGGCGAAGAGCCCGTGCTCTTCGACGAGACCGACGGCATCGACTACGAGGCCGTCGCCGACACCGCACCCGACGTGATCCTCGCCTCCTACTCCGGCCTCACACAGGAGGAGTACGACACGCTCTCCAAGATCGCTCCGGTCGTCGCGTACCCCGAGGTCGCCTGGGGAACCCCGGTCGACCAGATGATCGAGCTGAACGCGAAGGCTCTCGGGCTCGAGGAAGAGGGCGACGCCCTCATCGAAGACCTGCAGGCCGATGCGGATGCCGCGCTCGAGGCGAACAGCGCGCTCAAGGACAAGAAGGTCCTGTTCTCGTACATCGACCCGGCCGACCTGAGCCAGATCGGGTACTACACCGCGATCGACACACGCCCCGGGTACATCAACGAGCTCGGTCTGCCGTTCCCGTCGATCGTCGAGGAGAACGCCGACAGCAAGGAGTTCTACCTCACCGTCAGCTCCGAGGAGGCCGCGAAGTTCGACGACGTCGACCTGTTCATCACCTACGGCGACGACTCGATCATCCCGCTGCTGCAGGCCGACCCGCTGCTGTCGAAGATCCCGGCCATCGCCGACGGCCGCATCGCCGTCCTTCCGGATGCCTCGCCGATCGCGGCATCCGCCAACCCCTCGCCGCTGTCGATCCCGTGGGGCCTCAGCGATTACCTCGCCATCCTGGCGGCTCCGCTCGCTCCGTAATCCCACGTCCGCACACGCGGAGTGAGTACTCAGTGATCTCAGCAACAATCACCGCGCCGGGCGCCGCAGATCTGCGGCGCCCGGCAGTGGTGCGCACGGTCTGGCTGCTGGTGGGCGTCGCACTCCTGGTCGTCCTCAGCATCCTGTCGATCTCGTTCGGCGTGCGCGCCGTCGCGTTCGACGATGTCGTCGCCGCTCTCAGCGGCCAGACCGACACCATCGAACAGGCTGCGATCGTCAAGCGCATCCCCCGCACGGTGCTGGCGCTCCTCGTGGGCGCGGCGCTCGCGCTCTCGGGGGCGACCATGCAGGCCGTCACGCGCAACCCGGTGGCGGATCCCGGCATCCTCGGCGTCTCGAACGGCGCCTCGCTCGCGGTCGTGGTGGGCCTCGCGCTCTTCGGTCTCAGCGACCCCTTCGGCCAGATGGCCTTCGCGATCGTCGGCGCCGCGCTGGCCGCGACCTTCGTCTATACGGTGGGCTCGCTCGGCCGCGGCGGTGCGACGCCGCTGAAGCTCGCGCTCGCGGGGGCCGCGACCTCGGCCGCGTTCGCTTCGCTCGTCACCGCCCTCATGCTGCCGCGCGTCGACCTGTTGCAGTCGTTCCAGTCCTGGCAGGTCGGCGGGGTCGGCGGTGCCGAGTGGCCCCGTATCGCGCTCACCGCTCCGGTCCTCGCGCTCGGCGCCCTCATCTGCTTCCTCTCTTCGCGGGGGATGAACTCCCTCGCTCTCGGCGACGACATGGCCAAGGGGCTCGGCGAGCACGTCTTCCGCACGCGGATGCTGTCGGCTCTCGGGGCCGTGATCCTCGCCGGGGCGGCGACCGCCATCGCCGGCCCGATCGGCTTCGTCGGCCTCGTCGTTCCGCACGTCTGCCGGATGCTGATCGGCACCGACCACCGCTGGCTGCTGCCGTTCTCGGCCATCCTCGGCGCCGCACTGCTGACCGCGAGCGACATCGTCGGCCGCGTGATCGCCCCGTCGTCCGAGGAGATCCAGGTGGGCATCATCACCGCGATCATCGGGGCCCCGTTCTTCATCTGGATCGTCCGACGTCAGAAGGTGCGCGAGCTGTGACCATGACCGAGCACACCCTTCACCGCTCCGAGGAGTCGGCGACCGACCGCGTGGCGCGCGTCATCGCGGGTCGCCGTGCGCGCCATCGCCGCCACGCCGTCGCGACCATCGTCCTCGCCGTCGTGCTCTTCGTGCTCTTCGCCGTGTCGCTCATGGTCGGCAACACGTTCTACACGCCCGACCAGGTCATCCGGGTGATCCTCGGAGAGACGGTGCCGGGAGCATCCTTCACCGTCGGCGATCTTCGTCTGCCGCGTTCGATCCTCGCGATCCTCACCGGGATCGGCTTCGGCATCGCCGGCGTCGCCTTCCAGACGCTGCTACGCAATCCGCTCGCGTCTCCCGACATCATCGGCATCTCGAACGGGGCCAGTGCTGCAGCGGTCTTCGGCATCATCGTGCTCTCCGTCAACGGCCCGGTGGTCTCGCTGCTGGCGCTCGTGGGTGCCATCGTCACCGCGCTCGCCATCTACCTGCTGTCGATCAAGGGCGGCTTCGCCGGCACGCGCCTCATCCTGATCGGCATCGGCGTCTCGATGATGCTGCAGAGCGTCATCTCTTACCTGCTGTCGCGTGCGCCGAACTGGGACATCCAGGTCGCGATGCAGTGGCTCACCGGCAGTCTGAACAGCGCCTCGTGGGAGCGCGTCGCGCCGATGGCGATCGCGGCCGCCGTGATCGTGCCCATCCTCCTGCTGCAGGGGCGTTCGCTCGGCGCCCTGCAGCTGGGCGACGACTCAGCCGCGGGTCTCGGCGTGCGCGTGAACGCCACGCGGCTGCTGTTCATCCTCAGCGCCGTCGCGCTGCTCGCCTTCGCGACCGCGGCCACCGGGCCGATCGCCTTCGTATCGTTCATGGCCGGGCCCATCACCGCCCGTCTGACCGGACCGGGCGCGAACCTGCTGGTGCCGAGCGCCTTCGTCGGCGCGGTCCTCGTCCTCGGCAGCGACCTGATCGCGCAGTTCGTGCTGGGGACGCGATTCCCGGTCGGCGTCGTGACCGGCGTGCTGGGCGCGCCGTACCTGATCTACCTTCTCGTCCGCACCAACCGCTCCGGGGGTTCGCTATGACCGTGTCGCACACGCTGTCCGCCGAGGGGGTGACGCTCGCCTACGGCGATCGCATCATCATCGACGGACTCGACCTTCAGATCGCGCCCGGGCGGATCACGACGATCGTCGGCGCGAACGGATGCGGCAAATCGACGCTGCTCCGCTCTCTTGCACGGCTGCTGTCGCCCAGCGAGGGACAGATCGTGCTCGACGGCAAGTCGGTGCACGCCCGCCCGACGAAGGAGGTCGCCCGCATCCTCGGGCTGCTCCCGCAGTCGCCGATCGCGCCGGAGGGCATCGCGGTCGCCGACCTCGTCGGCCGTGGACGGCACCCGCATCAGAAGGCGCTCGCCCGGTGGAGTGCGCACGACTACGAGGTCGTCGCCGATGCGCTCGACGCGACCGGGGTCACCGACCTGGCCGACCGCAGCGTCGACGAGCTGTCGGGCGGACAGCGTCAGCGCGTGTGGATCGCGATGGCGCTCGCGCAGGAGACCGACATCCTGCTGCTCGACGAGCCCACGACGTTCCTCGACGTGGCGCACCAGATCGAGGTGCTCGACCTGCTCACCGATCTGAGCGTGTCCCGCGGCACGACGATCGTCATGGTGCTGCACGACCTCAACATGGCCGCCCGCTACGCCGACGAGCTCGTCGCGATGAAGGAGGGCCGCGTGCACGCGACCGGCTCCCCGCAGGACGTCATCACCGCAGACATCGTCCGAGAGGTCTTCGGACTCGCCAATCAGATCACCACCGACCCGGTTTCCGGCAAGCCGATGGTCACACCAATCGGGAGGCATCATGTCCGCTGAGACGACCACGACCGAGCGCCCCACCTACATCCTCACCCGCGTCGAGGTCCGCGCCGTCGACCGGGTCTCGCCCTCCTTCGTGCGCGTGACCTTCGGCGGCGACGAGTTGGATGACTTCGGCACGCCGGGCGAGGTGTTCGACTCGCGCATCAAGCTCGTCTTCCCGCCGGCATCCGGCATCCTTCCGGAGATCGACCGGTCCTCCGACAACTGGTGGCAGGCGTTCCTCGCCGTGCCGGAGGCGGAGCGCGGCTCGATGCGCACCTACTCGGTGCGCGAGCTGCGGGTGACGGATGCCGGCACCGAGGTCGTCGTCGACTTCGTCCTGCATCTCGAGCCGGGGCTCACGGGCCCGGCGTCGCTGTGGGCCAGCCGGTCCGCGGTCGGCCAGGAGCTGTACCTCGTCGGCCCCCGCCGCGGGGTGGATGTCGGTGCGCACGGCGGTGCGGAGTACGAGTCGGGCAGCGCCCGCTCGGTCGTGCTGGTCGGAGATGAGACCGCGGCTCCGGCGATCGCCCGCATCCTGGAAGACGCTCCCCGCGACCTGCGTGGCGTCGCATTCATCGAGGTGCCTTCCCCCGCCGACATCCTGCGGATCGACGTGCCGACGGGTGTCGAGGTGCACTGGCTGCCGCGCGATGCCGGAGAGCTGCACGGGCTCACGCTCATCCCCGCCGTGCTCGAGTACCTCGGCGATGCGGATGCGGACGAGGAGATCCGCGTGACCGACATCGACAGCGAGGATCTGGTGTGGGAGACGCCCGATTACTCGGGTCTCGGCGAGGCGATCGCCGCCGTGGATGCCGCCCCCGAGCGCTACTTCTGGATCGCCGGCGAGAGCGGTGTCGTCACGACGCTGCGCCGCCACCTCGTGAAGGACCTCGGGATCGACCGCGGGCAGGTGGCCTTCATGGGCTACTGGCGCCGCGGCGTCGCGATGCGCGGCTGACGCTTTTCGTCTCGGGCAACTTCTGCGGCCCTACACAACTTCTGCGGCCACATCGCTCGGATGTGGCCGCAGAAGTTGGAGATGGCCGCAGAACTCCGCGGCCGGCGGACGGCCCTTACTTCGCGAGGAAGTCCTTCAGCGCGGCGTTGACCTCGTCGGCGTGCGTCCAGAGCAGGCCGTGCGGGGCGCCCTCGACCTCGACGTAGTCGGCATCCGGCACTGCCTGGTGGAAGCGGCGCGCGGTCGCGTCGATCGGGAGGATGTTGTCCTTCGTGCCGTGCAGGATCAACGTGGGCTTGGCGGCGGCGCGCACGGCCTCGACATCGCCGCGGAAGTCCTCGATCCACGCGGAGACGACGGCGTAGGCGGCGACGGGCGCGCTGCCGATCGCGACGTTCCAGCTGCCGGTGACGGCCTGCTCGCTGATGCGCGAGCCGAGGTTCTCGTCGAGGTTGTAGAAGTTCTTGTAGAAGTCGGTGAACCAGGCGAAGCGGTCGCCCTTGGCGGCGGCGTGGATGCCGTCGAAGACCTCCTGCGGCACGCCCTCGGGGTTGTCGTCGCGCTGCACCAGGAAGGGCTCGAGCGAGGCGAGGAAGGCGAGCTTGGCGACGCGGTCGTGGCCGTATGTGGCGACGTAGCGGGCGAGCTCTCCGGTGCCCATCGAGAAGCCCACGAGCACGACGTCGCGCAGGTCGAGGGTCTCGAGCACGGTGTTGAGGTCGGCGGCGAACGTGTCGTAGTCGTAGCCGGAGTTCACCTTGGACGACTGGCCGAAGCCGCGACGGTCGTACGTGATCACGCGGTAGCCCTGGGTGAGGAGTTCGCGGGTCTGACGCTCCCAGCTGTGGCCGTCGAGCGGGTAGCCGTGGATCAGGACGACGGGCTGACCGGAGCCCTGGTCTTCGTAGTACAGCTCGATGGGGGTGCTGTTCTCGTTGCCGACGGTGATGTAGCCCATGATCCTGATCCTTTTCAGTCCCGGTGAGAACGGTCGTTCTCGCTCGATATGAACAATCTAGAGAACGTTCGTTCTCATGTCAAGTAAACTCTTGGACATGACCGAAGACGAGGCACGCGAACGCATCCTCTCCGCCGCCGAGGAGCTCTACTACCGCAAGGGCTACGCGGCCGTCGGCATGGACGAGCTGCGCGCGGCGGCCGGCGTGTCGCTGCGCCGCCTCTACGGTCTCTTCCCTGCGAAGAACGACATCGTCGCCGCGGTTCTGGCGCGCAAGCACGCCGAGTGGGAGTCCGGCCTGACGGCCGCCGTGACGGATGCCGGAGCTGACGCGCGCACGCGCCTGCTCGCCGTCTACGGGTACCTCGAGGACTGGTTCTGCACCGACGACTTCCGCGGCTGCGCCTTCATCAACGCCTTCGGCGAGCTCGGCGGGACGAACCCCGAGGTCGCCGAGATCGTCCGCACCCACAAAGCCTCGTTCCAGGAGTACATGGCGGGGCTCGTGGCGGACACCGGGGCGTCTCCGCTTCTCGCGGCGCAGCTGTCGATCCTCGCGGAGGGGGCGCAGAGCACGGCCGCGATCTCGGCGGATTCGCAGGTCGCGGTGCAGGCGCGCGGCGCGGCCGAGGTGCTCATCGACGCCGCGGTCCGTGCCCACTAACCAAGCAAGTCACTAACCAAGTTAGCGATTCGATGGTAAAGTCCCTGCCATGGAATCCCGGACTCAGGACATCATCCGCCAGACCGTGATCATCGCCGCGGCATCCTTCATGCTGATCGCGGCCGCCGTCGGCTCCGGTGCCTTCGGTGGCACCTCGGTGAGCGAGCTGCAGGACGGCGCTCTCTCGGCGCAGGGGTCGTACCTCGCTCCGGCCGGACCCGCCTTCTCGATCTGGTCCCTGATCTACGTCGGACTGATCGCGTACACGGTGTGGCAGGCGCTGCCGCCGCAGCGTGCGGACGAGCGCCAGCGCGCGGTCGGCGGATGGATCGCGGCGACGATGGTGCTGAACGGGCTGTGGCTCGTGACGGCGCAGTTCCTGACGCTGGTCCTCACCTGGATCGTCATCGCTGTGCTTCTCGGCGTGATCGGCCGCGTGATCGTGCTGCTCGGACGCTTCCCCGCGAAGAACCTCGCCGACCGCGCTCTCACCGACGGGGCGAACGGCCTGCACTTCGGCTGGGTCACGATCGCCACCGTCGCCAACATCACCGCGTGGCTCACCCAGACGGTTCCTTCGAGCTGGGGCGAGCAGGCCGAGGTCTGGGCCGTCGCCGTGCTCGTTGTCGTGCTCGTGATCGGCGCGGCATCCGCGTGGTTCACCGGACGAATCGCCCCGGCGCTCGCGACCGCGTGGGGTCTCGCATGGCTCGCCGTCGGGCGCCTCTCGGGTGTGCCGCAGAGCACCACGATCGCGATCACCGCGATCATCGTGGCCGTGCTGCTCGTCATCGCGGGGGGTGTCGCGGTGCTGCGGGCTCGCCGCGCGGCTTCGGCGGCCTAGTGCCGGCGGCTGGCCGTTCACAATTCAGTCAAAATCTGCGCCCGGGCCCCCGAATCGGGCTACCAGGCCGGCGGCCCGGCATTTTTGACTGAATCAAGAACAGGTGAACGACGAGACCGGGTTCCCGGGCGTCGCCGTCGCCCGCCGTCGCGGTGGCGCAGTCGGGACGGTTGGCTGTTCACAATTCAGCAAGAATCTGCGCCGAAGGCCCGTCTGGCCGCCTCAGGCTGCCAGTGCCCAAGTTCTGGCTGAATTGTGAACGCCCCCAACGTCTGCCGAAGCAGCCGCTCACGAGCCGTCAGAGCACGAGCCGGTAGCCCATTCCCGACTCGGTCAGCAGGTGCGCGGGCGCGCCGGGCTCACGCTCGAGCTTCTTGCGCAGCTGCGACATGTACAGCCGCAGATAGCCCGAGTCGGACACCTGCTCGCTGCCCCAGATCTCCTTCAGCAGATCCTGGCGGGTGACGAGAGCACCCGGATGCCGGGACAGATGCTCGAGCATCCGCCACTCGGTCGGTGTGAGGTGTACTCGTGAACCACCGCGTGTGACCGTCTTGGTGGAGAGGTCGACGACCACATCGGCGAAGGACACCACCGACTCACCGCTCGCCGGCGCCGACCGCCGCGACAGCGCCCGCAGCCGGGCGAGCAGCTCGTCGACCTGGAACGGCTTGGTCACGAAGTCGTCGGCGCCGGCATCCAGCGCCTCGACCTTGTCGGCGGAACCGGTGCGTCCGGACACCACGATGATCGGCACGTTCGTCCAGCCTCGCAGTGCCTGGATCACCTCGATGCCGTCGAGCCGCGGCATCCCGAGGTCGAGCATGATGAGGTCGGGGTGGGTCTGTGCGGCGGCGGCGATCGCGGCGGCGCCGTCGGGGGCGACGACGACCTCGTAGCCGTGGGCTGCCAGGGTGATCCGCAGCGCCCGCACCATCTGCGGGTCGTCGTCGGCGATGAGGAGCTTCACTCCGTGTCCTCCGTCATATGCGATTCCTGAGCTTGTCGAAGGGTGGGGGACGTGGCGGCCAGCGGCAGGGAGATGACCATCGTGAGGCCTCCGCCGGGGGTGTCCTCGGGTGTCAGGGTACCGCCCATGCCCTCGGTGAATCCGCGCGACAGCGCGAGTCCGAGACCGAGTCCGGTGGTGTTGTCGGTGTCGCCGAAGCGCTGGAACGGCTGGAAGATGCTGTCGCGACGTTCGGGCGCGACGCCGGCGCCGCGGTCGATGATGCGGATCTCTGCGCGCTCTCCGAGGGCGCTCGTCGATACGAGCACGCGTGAACCGGACGGCGCGTGCCGGTGCGCGTTGGCGAGCACGTTCACCAGCACCCGCTGCAGCAGTACGGGGTCGGCGTGCAGGGCAGGAAGAGCCGAGTCGAGGGCGAGTTCGACGTCGGACGGTCCGAGGCCGAGCTCATCGACCGCGGCGAGGACCGGAGCCGTGGCATCCAGTCGTGTGGCCGAGACCGCGAGCACCCCGGCCTGCACGCGGCTCACGTCGAGCAGATCGGTGACGAGCGCCGACAGCGTCGCGAGGCTCTCGTCGGCAGTGGCCAGCAACTCGGCGCGATCGGATGCCGACAGCTCGTGCGCCCCGCGCAGACCGCCGATCGCGGCGACGGCCGATGCCAGGGGGCGACGGATGTCGTGACTCACTGCCGACAGCAGGGCGCTGCGCACCTGGTCGGTCTCGGCGAGGGCCTCGGCCTCGAGGGCGGTCGCCCGCAGATCGGTGTGCTCGATCGCGGCCGACAGCTGCGCCACGATCGCGTCGAGCAGCCGACGCTCGGGGCCGGCCAGCGGTTGACCGTGGAGTTCGAGCGTCGCGCGTGGCGAACCGTTCGCACCGACGCCGACCGGGACGGTGGTGGAACGTCCGTCGGCCACGGGCTCCCCGTCGCTCGCGAGCACGTCGCCGTCGGGCGAGAGCAGTCGCACGCCGCTGAGGCCGAACGCCTCGCGGGTGCGGCTCACCATCGCGAGCACGGCGTTGTCTCCGCGCAGCACGTTGCCGGCGACCGCGGCGAGCAGCTCGGCTTCGGCGGCGGCGCGCTGCGCGGTGCGCGCGCGCCGAGCGGCCTGGTCGACGATGATGCTCACCAGGATCGCGATGACGACGTACAGCGCGAGGGCGAGCACGTGCAGCGGATGCGCGACGGTGATCGTGAACAACGGCGCCACGAAGAGGAAGTCGAGCGTGATGCCCGAGAGCACGGCAGCGAAGACCGCGGGACGGATGCCGCCGATCAGGGCGACCACCACGACGAGCAGCTGGTACGCAAGCACTTCGGCGGTGATCGACTCGGGGCTGCGGAAGGCGAACATCACCCAGGAGAGCAGCGGTCCGAAGACGAGCGCGACCGCGAAGCCGAGCACCTGTCGCCGCCAGCCGAGTGCTCCGCCGGTCATCCGCGGGAGTGCGAGACGTCCGCCGGCTGCGGCGTGCGTGACGATGTGCACGTCGATGTCGCCCGAGCGCCGAATGACCTCGGAGCCGATCCCGGGCCCGGTGAGCGCGGCGGCGAGGCGGCCGCGACGGCTGACGCCGATGACGAGCTGCGTGGCATCGGCGCCCTGCGCGAACTCGACGAGGGTCGCCGGGATGTCGTCGCCGACGACCTGGTGATAGCTGCCGCCGAGCGATTCCACGAGCGTGCGCTGGGCGGCGAGGGCGCCGGGTGTCTCGTCCCGCAGCCCGTCTTGGGCCGAGACGTGCACCGCGAGCAGCTCGCCGCCGGCGGAGCGGGCCGCGATCCTCGCGCCACGGCGCAGCAGCGTCTCGCCCTCCGGCCCACCGGTCAGCGCGACGACGACGCGCTCGCGGGCCTGCCAGGTGCCCTCGATGCCCTGCTCGGCACGGTAGGTGCGCAGCGCGCTGTCGACCTCGTCGGCGAGCCAGAGAAGAGCGAGCTCGCGAAGGGCCGTGAGGTTCCCGAGACGGAAGTAGTTCGACAGAGCCGCGTCGATGCGCTCGGCCGGGTAGACGAGACCTGCGGAGAGACGGTCGCGCAGCGACTGCGGTGCGAGGTCGACGACCTCGATCTCATCGGCGGCGCGCACGACGGCATCCGGAATCGTCTCCTGCTGGGCGACGCCGGTGATCTTCTCGACGACGGCGTTCAGGGATTCGACGTGCTGCACGTTCACGGTCGTGATGACGTCGATCCCGGCAGCGAGCAGCTCGTCGACGTCCTGCCAGCGCTTCGGATGCCGCGAGCCGGGGCTGTTGGTGTGCGCGAGTTCGTCGACCAGGGCGATCTCGGGCGCGCGGGAGAGCACGGCGTCGAGGTCGAGCTCGGTCAGCGGCACGCCGCGGTGATCGTCGATGCGGCGCGGCACCTCTTCGAGGCCGACGGTCTGCGCCTGCGTCGCGGCGCGCTCGTGGGTCTCGACGATCGCGATCACGACGTCGTGTCCTTCGTCGCGCAGACGCCGGCCCTCGGCGAGCATCTCGAAGGTCTTCCCGACGCCGGGTGCGGCGCCGAGGAGCACGCGGAGGCGACCGCGGCGCGAGTGCTCTCGGCTCATGCGCCCTCCCCGTCATCCAGCGCGAGGTTGAGTTCCGCGACGTTGATGCGTACTTCGCCGAGGAATCCCAGATCCCGCCCTTGAATCCTAGACTCCACGAGGTCGCGCACGGCCTGCTCGCCGAGTCCTCGTTCCGCCGCCACGCGCGGCACCTGCAGCAGCGCGTAGGCGACGCTGATGTGCGGGTCGAGACCGGAACCGGATGCCGTCACGGCATCCGCCGGTACCTCTGCGGGGGAGACGCCCTCGCGGTCCGCGATCGCGGCCTTCCGCTCCTCGATCGCCGCGACGAGGTCGGGATTCTCCGGTCCGAGGTTGCTGCCGCTCGACGCGGTGCCGTCGTAGCCGTCGCCGGCCGCGGAGGGGCGGGACTGGAAGTACTGCGGCAGGGCCTCGCCATCGGCATCCGTCGCGGACTGGCCGATCAGGGCGCTGCCCCTGTCGTCGGGCAGCGGGGAACCGTTCGCCTGGTACGGCAGCGCCAGCTGCCCGATGCCGGTGACCAGCAGGGTGTAGCCGACGCCGAGCACGAGGGAGAGGACGAGCATCGCGCGGACGGCCACGCCGAGTGTGCGGACGGTGGTGCGGGTGGAAGACATGTGCGGAACCTTTCGGGAGCGTCAGAAGCCGGGGATGAGGCTCACGACGAGGTCGATGAGCTTGATGCCGATGAACGGCGCGATGACTCCGCCGAGGCCGTAGATCAGCAGGTTGCGCTGCAGGATCTGCGACGCGCTCGCCGGGCGATACTTCACTCCGCGGAGCGCGAGCGGGATGAGGAAGACGATCACGATCGCGTTGAAGATGATCGCGCTGGTGACGGCGGATGCCGGTGAGTGCAGCTGCATCACGTTGAGCACGGCGAGCCCAGGGAAGACGCCCATGAACATCGCCGGGATGATGGCGAAGTACTTCGCGACGTCGTTGGCCAGCGAGAAGGTCGTGAGGGCTCCGCGGGTGATCAGCAGCTGCTTGCCGATGCGGACGATGTCGATCAGCTTCGTCGGATCCGAGTCGAGGTCCACCATGTTGCCGGCCTCTTTCGCGGCGGAGGTTCCGGTGTTCATCGCGACCCCGACATCGGCCTGCGCGAGGGCCGGGGCGTCGTTCGTGCCGTCGCCGGTCATCGCGACGAGCCGGCCGCCCTCCTGCTCGCGCCGGATGAGCTCGAGCTTCTGCTCGGGCGTCGCCTCGGCGAGGAAGTCGTCGACCCCCGCCTCCTTCGCGATCGCTGCGGCGGTCAGCGGGTTGTCACCCGTGATCATGACGGTGCGGATGCCCATGCTGCGCAGCTCGTCGAACCGTTCGCGCAGGCCGTCCTTGACGATGTCCTTGAGGTGCACGACCCCGAGGATTCTGCTCTCGGCGTCGCGTTTGGGCTCGGTCGCTGGCGCTCCCTCGCTCAACGACCGGGTGCTTTCGGTCGTTGAGCGAGCGGGGCGAGACGAAACGTCTGCAGGCGCCTTCACCGCGACCACGAGCGGAGTGCCGCCGCTCTGCGCGACACCGTCGGTGAGGGCCGTCAGCTCCGCATCATCGCCGGCCAGCCCCAGCCACGCCCGCACCGCGGAGCCGGCGCCCTTGCGGATCTGCGTGCCGTCGGCGAGGTCCAGCCCGCTCATGCGCGTCTGCGCGGTGAACGGCACGATGACGGCATCCGCCGGCTGCTCGACCCGGATGCCGCGGCTCGCGGCCAATTCGACGATCGAGGCTCCCTCGGGGGTCGGGTCGGCGAGCGACGACAACGCCGCGATCCGCAGCAGCTCGTCTTCGGCGATTCCGCCCAGGCGCAGCACTTCGTGAGCCCGGCGGTTGCCGTAGGTGATGGTGCCGGTCTTGTCGAGCAGCAACGTCGTCACGTCTCCGGCCGCCTCGACCGCGCGACCCGACATCGCCAGCACGTTTCGCTGGACGAGGCGGTCCATGCCGGCGATCCCGATGGCCGACAACAGGGCGCCGATGGTCGTGGGGATCAGGCAGACGAGCAGGGCGATCAGCACCGGGATGCTGACCGGCGAGGCCGCGTACGAGGCGATCGGGTTGAGCGCGAGCACCACGATCACGAACACGATCGACAGGCTCGCGAGCAGGATGTTCAGGGCGATCTCGTTCGGGGTGCGCTGCCGGCTCGCGCCTTCGACGAGGGCGATCATCCGGTCGACGAACGTCTCGCCCGACTTCGAGGTGATGCGCACGATGATGCGGTCGGACAGCACGCGGGTGCCGCCGGTGACGGCGCTGCGGTCGCCACCCGACTCGCGGATGACCGGAGCGCTCTCGCCGGTGATCGCCGATTCGTCGACGGTCGCGATGCCCGCGATGATGTCGCCGTCGCCGGGGATGAGGTCGCCCGCCTCGACGATCACGACGTCGTCCCGCTGGAGCTCAGCCGACGAGACCTCGACGATGTCGGCGCGTCGGGCGTCGGCATCCGTCCCGTCGTAACGCACCACACGCCGAGCCATCGTGCTCGTACGGGTCTTACGCAGGGTCGCGGCCTGCGCCTTGCCGCGCCCCTCGGCCACCGACTCGGCGACGTTCGCGAACAGGACGGTGAGCCAGAGCCACACCGCGATGCCCCAGGTGAACGGCGCAGGCACCGGGGTTCCGCCGGAGTCGGCCGGTCCGCCCAGGAACGGCTCGG
The DNA here is from genome assembly GCF_000967865.1 of Microbacterium sp. SA39. Taxonomy (GTDB): domain Bacteria; phylum Actinomycetota; class Actinomycetes; order Actinomycetales; family Microbacteriaceae; genus Microbacterium. Next base: position 68,997 of record NZ_JXRU01000033.1, on the reverse strand, counting down.
CGATCGCGAGCACCGTGGTGAACGCGGCGCCGACCCAGACCAGCAGCATGACGGGGTTGCGGAAAAGCGAGGCCGGGTTGAGCTTCTTCAGTGCTCCGGGGAGCGCCTCGACGAGCTGCGCCCATCCGAATGCGCGCACCCCGGTCGTTGAGCGAGCGGAGCGAGACGAAACGTCTTCCACCTCCCCGGTCGTTGAGCGAGCGGGCGTCCCCTCCCCGGTCGTTGAGCGAGCGGGCGTCCCCTCCCCGGTCGTTGAGCGAGCGGAGCGAGACGAAACGTCAGGAGTGGTGGCCATGTCAGACGAGTCCTTCAGCGAGGGGTCCCAGTGCGAGCACGGGGAAGTAGGTGAGCGCGGTGACGATGACCGTCACGGCGAGGAGCAGGCCGACGAACTGCGGCCGGTGGGTGGGGAGAGTGCCCGACGTGGCGGGGATGCGCTCCTGCGCTGCGAACGAGCCGGCCAGCGCCAGGACGAGCACGATCGGGAGGAAGCGTCCGAGCAGCATCGCGACACCCAGGGCCGTGTTGAACCACGGGGTGTTCGCGGTGAGCCCGGCGAAGGCTGAGCCGTTGTTGTTCGCGGCGGAGGTGAACGCATAGAGCACCTCGCCCATGCCGTGCACGCCCGGGTTCAGGATGCTGGTCGCCTCGACGTCTGCCCGGATGCCGGGGATCGCGAAGCTCAGCGCCGTGCCGCCCAGTACGAGCGCCGGCACGACGAGGATGTACAGGCTCGCGAGCTTGATCTCCCGCGGACCGATCCGTTTGCCGAGGTACTCGGGGGTGCGGCCGACCAGCAGCCCGCCGACGAAGACCGCGATGATCGCGAGCACCAGCATTCCGTAGAGTCCCGAGCCCACGCCGCCGGGGGCGACCTCGCCGAGCATCATGTTCAGCATCGGCATCATGCCGCCGAGAGCCGTGTACGAGTCGTGCATCGAGTTGACCGCGCCGGTCGACGTGAGGGTGCTGGCGCTGCCGAACAGTGTGGAGCTCAGGATGCCGAAGCGCACCTCCTTTCCCTCCATCGCGGCGCCGGCGAGTTCCGGAGCGCTGCCGCGCCCGGCGAGCTCGAGTGCCGAGAGGGCGAAGGTCGAGACGAGGAAGATCGTGCTCATGACGGCGGCGATCGCGTATCCCTGGCGGTGGTCGCCGATCATGCGGCCGAACGTGCGGGGGAGGGAGAACGGGATCACGAGGATCAGCAGGATCTGCACCAGGTTCGTGAACGCGGTCGGGTTCTCGAACGGGTGCGCCGAATTGGCATTGAAGAACCCGCCGCCGTTCGTGCCGAGCAGCTTGATCGCCTCCTGCGAGGCGACCGGTCCGCCGGGGATGGTCTGCGTACCGCCCGAGACGGTGGTGACGTCGGTGAATCCGGCGAAGTTCTGGATGACACCGCCCGCGAGCAGCACGACCGCGCCGATCAGCGCGAGCGGCAGGAGCAGGCGCCCGAGACCGCGGGTCAGGTCGACCCAGAAGTTGCCGATCGTCGACGAGCCCCGGCGCGCGAGGCCGCGGATGAGCGCGATCGCGATCGTGAGGCCGACGGCCGCCGACACGAAGTTCTGCACGGTGAGTCCGGCGAGCTGCACGACGTAGCCCATGGTCTGCTCGGGGGAGTACGACTGCCAGTTCGTGTTGGTCACGAAGGATGCCGCGGTGTTGAACGCGAGTCCCTCCGGCACCGCGGGCAGGCCGAGAGACTGCGGGAGGAACGCCTGGAGTCGCTGCATCCCGTAGACGAGGACGACGCCGACGACCGAGAATGCGAGCACGCTCCGGGCATACGCACGCCAGGTCTGCTCGGAGCGGGAATCGACGCCGATGAGCCGGTAGAGACCGCGCTCGACGCGCAGGTCGCGCGGCGCCGAGTAGACGTGGGCGATGTAGTCGCCGAGGGGGCGATAGAGCATCACGAGCACGACGACGACGGCCGCGACCTGCAGGATGCCGAACCAGATCGAGGCGTCCATCAGAACCTCTCCGGCGCGACGAGGGCGACCACGAGGTAGATGACCGCGGCGACCGCGAGGGCGGCGGCGGCGATCTCGAAGACGATCACAGCTTCTCCACCGCCGCAGCGATCGAGGAGACCAGGGCGAACAGCGCGAGAGTCAGCGCGAGGTAGATGATGTCGAGCACGAAGTCGATACAACTCCGGTGCGGCGCAGCATCCGGCGATCCTCACGGTTCCCCTACGGGTTCCCGCCCGACGCATGCGCGACGCTCACAGTCGGTCGGTGCTCCGGTCGCAGGTGCTGCCGCCTCCGCCGCCACCGGGCGGCGCGAACTGCAACCGGAGCGGCGGGCAGCGGCTGGGTGCCCGTCCCGGAGCAGCTCCTCAGCCGAGGCTGATCACGGCGACGTCGATCGCGTCGATGTCGAGTCGGTGAGGCGGAGCACGAAGTCGATCGCCCTCTTCATCGCGGAGGGGTGCGGGGTCCCGTAGCGCGAGCGATCAGCATCCGCTTCTCGATCTCCTCTCCCGGCCGCACCCGTCGCCATGAGCCGGTGGGAGTCGCTCCGGCTGGCCTGCAGGTCGGTGTAGAGCCAGGTGAGATCGACCTGGATGGTCTGGGGGAGCGCGACCGCTGCGGGGTCGACGGCGTGCGTGTCGTGAATGGTCATACCGGTTATTGCCCGATCCCGGGAGAAGAGTTCACGCGAGTTTCGAAGGACTCCCCGTGTCGGGTGCCGTCATGCCGATCCCCTGCGACTCGCCCACAGCAATCCGCGCTCGACGATCGTGCGCACGTTCGCGTCGCGGAGCACCTCCGTGTCGTGACCTGGGGTGGCGACGAAGACACGGCCGGCACCCCAGGAGCGGGTCCAGACCGCCGGCGAGGTGATCGGTCGGTGCCAGGGCTGATCCGGTCGCGCCGGATGCGTCGTCGTCGCCAGCACATCGTTGAGGTCGTCGTGCAGCACCCAGTACTGCTCGGTCGTGAGCGCGAAGTTCGCGATGCCCCGGGTGATCTCGTGGTCGCGGCCGAGCTCGGTGATGTCGATCGTGTGGGGGAGGAAGCTGTCGGCGCCGTCGCCGCGAATCTCCTCCGGAGCCTTGGACGGATGCTTGACGAACTGTCCGCCCACGAGCTGCAGGTAGTCCGAGTTGATCCGGTAGGAGTCGACGATGCCGCCGTGCCACCCGGCGAAGCCGGTCCCCGCGATCACGGCTTCGCGCAGCCCCTTGATCGCGGCCGAGGAGATCTCCGACATCGAGACGGCCTGCACGATCAGGTCGGTCCGCGCCATGACGTGGGCATCCGCGTAGATCTCGCTGGACTCCTCGATCCGGATGTCGAAGCCGTTGTCGCCGAGGAACGGGCGGAAGAGGTCCGTCGTCTCCACGGGCTGGTGGCCCGGCCAGCCGCCGCGCACGATGAGGGCTCTGCGTGAGTTCATCGCCCCAGCCTAGGGATGCCGGTGGCATTCCACAGGATGCCGTCGCGCGTCAGTTCTGTGGAGGTCCCGCCGGCCGATGCGCCCGGCGCCCCGACACGACCACCGGCCGCCCGGCCCGCTCCTGGCCGGGAAGCGGGCGCGACCGTCGACCGTAGATGAGCTCGGACGAGTCGAGCAGCCACGGTACGAGGGTGATGGACACCCCGTGCACGAGCATCAGCTGGTTGGCGAGGCGTCGAGCGCGACGGTTGTGCAGGAACGACTCCCACCAGTGGCCGACGATGTATTGCGGCAGGTACACGGTGATGACCGACGAGCCGTGCTTCGCGCGGTACTGCTTGATGAACTGGGTCACCGGCTGCGCGAACGAGCGGTACGGCGACTCGAGGATCACGAGCGGGATCGGCATCAGATGGTCGGCCCATTGCTGCTGCAGCTCGGTGGCGGCATCCGCATCGACGGCGACATGCACCGCGATCGTCTTGCCGTGCTTCGCGGCGACCGCGTAGTCGACCGCCTTAGCGACCGGCTTCTGCAGCTTGCTGACCATGACGATGGCCACGTCGCCCGTGGCGCCGAAGCGCGTGATGTCGTCGATCGCGATCTCGTGTTCGACGTCACGGTAGTAGCGCTTCACCCCCAGCATCAGGAACGCGAGGATCGGGATCGCGAAGAACACCAGATACGCGCCGTGCGTGAACTTCGTGATGGTCACGATCAGCAGCACCGCCACCGTCATGGCCGCCCCGACGGAGTTGATGGCCAGGCCGACCCTCGCGGAGCGGCGGTCGGATGCCGAGACGGAAGACCCGCGCAGTATGCGCTTCCAGTGCCGGACCATGCCGATCTGACCGAGCGAGAACGACACGAAGACTCCGATGATGTACAGCTGGATCAGCGTCGTCAGCTTCGCCTGGAAGACCACGAGCACGATCATCGCCCCGATGCCGAGCAGGATCATGCCGTTCGAGAACACGAGGCGGTCACCGCGCGTGTTCAGCGACTTCGGGGCGTAGCCGTCGCGGGCCAGCACAGAGCCGAGCAACGGGAATCCGTTGAACGCCGTGTTCGCCGCGAGCAGCAGCACGCAGGCGGTCGCCGCCTGCACGATGAAGAACAGGATGCTGCCGCCGCCGAACGTCGCGCTCGCGATCTGCGCCATCAGGCTGGGCTGCGGATTCGTGCAGTCGAAGCCGATGAGGTCGCACGGGTTCTCGGCGTAGTGCACACCGGTGATCAGGGCGAGCGCCGTGAGGCCGGCGAACAGACAGGCCGCGATCGAGCCCATCAGCACGAGGGTCGACTGCGCGTTGCGCACCTTCGGGGTCCGGAAGGCGGGCACGCCGTTCGAGACGGCCTCGACGCCCGTGAGGGCGGAGCATCCGCTCGAGAACGCGCGCAGAATGAGGAGGATGACGGCGGCCTGGCTGAGGTTCTCCGCCTGCACCGAGAACTCGGCGCTCGACGCGATCGGCGCATCGCCGAGGAACGTGCGCACGAGTCCCGTCACGATCATGAAGGCGACCGAGGCGATGAAGACGTAGGTCGGGATCGCGAACACGAGGGAGGCCTCGCGCACCCCGCGCAGGTTCACGATGATGATCAGGATGACGAAGCCCACGGCCAGTTCCACTCGCAGCGGGTCGAGCCCGGGCACGGCCGAGATGATGTTGTCGACACCCGAGGCGACCGACACGGCAACGGTCAGCACGTAGTCGACGAGGAGCGCCGCGGCGACGATCACGCCGGGGATCTCGCCGAGATTCTTCGAGGCGACCTCGTAGTCGCCACCGCCGGAGGGGTAGGCCTTGATGAGCTGCCGATAGCTGAGCACGACGACGATGAGCAGCAGCACGACCGCGGCCGCGACCATCGGAGTGAACGACAGGAACGTGAGTCCGCCGATCAGCAGGATCATCACGAGCTCCTGCGGCGCGTACGCCACGGAACTCAGTGCATCCGAGGCGAAGATCGGCAGCGCCATCTTCTTCGGGAGCAGCTGATCCTCGACCTGCGCACTCGTCAGCGGGTCACCGATCAGGATCCGCTTGGCGCGCGGCGGGCCTTCTACGCTGTCTCTGATTTCGTCTGACACGTCCGGCGACACTACGCCTGCAGACGGCATCCTCACGCCATCCTCACGAAATCCCTACGGGTGTGTGGATGACCCTCACGGAATCCTCACGGTGTCGTGGACGGCTTCGTCGCGGGGTGGCGGTCACTCATTCCGGAGCGCGAGGGAAAGTGACGACGGTGACGAGCCCGCCTTCACTCCTCGCCTCGAACTCGAGGGTCGCGCCATGCCGGTCGGCGATGGCCTTCACGATCGACAGACCGAGCCCGCGGCCTCGCGAGGTGGAGTCCGCCGAGCGGCCGCGTGCCCGGAAGAACGGGTCGGTGAGCGTCTCCAGGTCGGCCTCCGAAACGAGCGCTCCCGAGTTCGCGACGCGCAGTTCCGCTCCGTGCCCCGGACGCTGGGACGTCGTCACCGTCAGCCAACCGCCGACGTGGTTGTGACGGATGCCGTTCAGGACGAGATTCGACACAAGGTGTCTGAGCAGTGCCCCGTCTCCCGCGACGGCTGCGGCGGACAGCCGATAGTCGATTCGTACTCCGGCGTCGTCCGCCTCGGGCGCGGCATCCGTCAGCACATACGTGGCCACCTGCTCGAGCGCGACGATCCCGTGCTCGGTCGTCGAGGCCTCGACCTCGGAAAGGTCCAGCAGCGCCTCGACGGTGTCGATGCTCCGTTCGTTCGTCTCGCGCAGTCTCTCCAGCAGCGGACGCTCTCCCGGATCCGCACCGGCCAGCGCGACATCCAGCATCGCCCGTGTCGTGGCGAGAGGCGTGCGCAGCTCGTGCGACGCATTGGCCGCGAATCGCCGATACGTGCCGAACGAGCGCTCAAGACCGTCGAGCATCTCATCGAAGGTGTCCGCCAGATCGGTGAGCTCGTCTCGAGGGCCGGTCAACACGATCCGATGGTCGAGGTGCCCGCGCGCCGCCCGATGTGCTGCGGCGTTGACCTCCTGCAGCGGTCGGAGCATCCGACCGGCCAGCGTCCACCCGGCCCATCCTCCGCCGCAGGCGAGCAGTACCAGGAGAATGACCGCGATCACCAGGATCAACGTCTGCACGTCACTGCTGGACGTGAGCACGAAACCGGGCACGGCGGCCGTCGAATCGATGCCGACCTCGGACTGCCGTGTGATCTCGGACGTGGGCGTGACAGCTGTCGCCGGTGTGGAGAACGCGTAGGTGGGGAGGAAGCCGACGACGATGTAGACCACGAGCATCATCAGGGCTCCGGCTAGCGTGAGAAGCCCGGCATAGGTGAGGGCGAGGCGAGTGCGGAGCGTGAGCCGGAATCCTTCGACGGTGATCCGGGGGCGGTCCGCGGGTGAGGCGTCGTGTGCAGATGCGGTCGACATCTAGCCCATCCGTCCGATCACGTAGCCGGCGCCGGACAGGGTCTCGATCACGCCCGGTTCCCCCAGCTTCCGTCGCAGCGTGCTGATGGTCACCTTGACGGAGTTCGTGAACGGATTGGCGTTCTCGTCCCAGGCCTTCTCGAGCAGGCGTTCCGCGCTCACCACGACGCCCGGTTCGCGCATCAGGACCTCGAGGACGGCGAACTCCTTGCGGGTGAGCGTCACGAAGTGGCCGGAACGCGTCACCTCTCGACGCATCGGGTCGAGGCGCAGATCACCGACCTCCAGAGCGGGCGGAAGGGCACTGAACCGGCGACGGCTCAGCGCGCGCAGACGCGCGATCAACTCGGGGAACTCGAACGGCTTCGCCAGATAGTCGTCGGCGCCCAGCGTCAGCCCGTCGACCTTGTCGTTCAGCATCCGTGCCGCCGTCAGCATGAGGATCGCAGGTCGGTCGCCGTGCTGAGCCAGCTGCCGGCAGACCTCGTCTCCGTGGACGAGGGGGATGTCGCGATCGAGGAGGACCACGTCGTACTCGGTGTGGGCGACGGATTCGAGCGCCGAGGCGCCGTCGCCCACGATGTCCGCGGAGATCGCCTCCTGTGCCAGCCGGGCGTGGATCGCCTCCGCCAGGTACCTCTCGTCTTCTACAACCAGGACTCGCATCTCGAGCTCTCCTCACCCTCAGCCCTCATGCAATCACTATGCAGGTTCGCGGAATGTAAAGGGATCCCTTTACCCTCCTGCGACCGCGGCTCTCGTGAACTGGTCACACCCCTCAGCGCGAGGGAACACCGAAAGGACACCTGATGCGAATCACACGCAACCGCGGCCTGATCTTCCTCGCCGGCCTGGCGCTCGTAGGCGGACTCGCCGCCTGCGCCCCCACGCCCGATGCCGCAGACAAGACCCCCGAGCTCGACAGCGCCAGCCAGGACCAGGCCTTCGAGGACTGGCAGCTCGACTGGGAGACGTGCATGAAAGACGAGGGAGTCGATCTCTCCAAGTTCATGGCCAAGGCCGGCGAAACCGGCGGCGGGGAAGAAGAGACGGCGCCGGAACCTCCCAGCGACGCCGACATCGCTGCGATGGACGACGCGCGCGAAGTGTGCGACGAGAAGCTCGGCGATCCGCCGACCCGCGACGACATGCCGTCGGATGAGGAGATGAACGAGATGATGCTCGTCTTCGCGAAGTGCATGCGCGATGCCGGATACGACTTCCCGGACCCCGAGCCCGGCCCTCCGGGAACGGCCCCCGGCATGCCCCAAGGAGACTACGACCCGGCCGATATGGACGCGTGCTTCGTCGAGGCTGATTTCGCCGGAGCCGAGGGATGAAACCCTCATTCCGCATCCTGAGGAAGAAGGATGCCGACGCAGATGACCCGGACACGGTTCTCGGGCCGACGGACGACATCGTCGACGAGGACCAGGGCATCTCGTCGGGCCGCGGCCGACGCGGATGGGTCATCGCGGCGACGGCCCTTGTGCTCGTGGTCGCCGTCGCCGCGACCATCCTGTTGACACGTCCCCCCGCCGACGCCAGTGAAGAGCAGAAGAAGCCGCCGACGGAGACCGCGACGGTGAGTGTGGGCGATCTGACCGAGCAGGTTCGTGCGACGGGAAAGCTCGAGTTCCGGAACCTCCGCGACCTCGGGTCACCCCTCGCGGGCACTGTCACGGGCGTTCCGGCGCCGGGTACCGTCGTCGGGCGCGGCCAAGAACTCTTCCGCGTCGACGACACCCCTGTCCTGCTGATGCTCGGAGAACTGCCGGTGTGGCGCGAGTTCGCGGAGGGCATGGCAGATGGCGAGGACATCCGCCAGCTCGAGACCAACCTCCAGGCCCTCGGGTTCTTCGACCGGGCTCCGGACGATGAGTTCCGATGGTCGACGATCGTCGCGATCAGGAAGTGGCAGAAGTCGCTCGGTCTCGAGGAGTCGGGTCGCATCGAGCTGGGGCGGATCGTGTTCTCCCCGGCGGACGTTCGGGTTCACGACGCTGTCGCCAACGTCGGCAGCCCCGCCGGCGGAGTGGTCCTCAAGGTCTCCGACGGAACCAAGGAGGCCGCCGTCGACATCGATCCGGACCTGGCGGCCAACGCCCCCGTCGGTGCCAAGGTCGATGTGCGGCTTCCAGACGGCACCGTCGCAGTCGGCACCGTGACCGCTGTCGGAGCGCCCGTGGAACGGGACACCGACAACGGTGGCAAGACGCTCAAGCTCCCGCTCACGATCGTGCTCGATGACCCCGCCGTCGCGGCGGCTTTCGACACCGTCAGCGTCAGCGTGACGCTGGTGAACGTCATCGCCGAGAGCGTGCTGCTCGTGCCCGTCACCGCGCTGCTCGCGCAGCCGGGCGGCGAATCGGCGGTCGAGCGCGTCGTGGACGGTAAGACCGAGATCGTCACGGTCGAGCTCGGCAAGTTCGCGGATGGCATGGTGGAGATCGTCGGAGGCGACCTCGCCGAGGGCGACACCGTGGCGGTGGCGAAATGACCGCCGTGATCGAGCTGACGGGGGTGACCCGTTCCTACGGGTCGCCCCCCACGCTGGCGCTGCGCGGGGTGGATCTCCGGATAGATCGGGGCGAGATGGTGGCGATCGTCGGCCCCAGCGGGTCGGGTAAGTCGACCCTCCTCAACCTCATGGGCACCCTCGACAGGGCGAGTTCCGGCCGAACCCGGATCGCGGGATACGACGTCGCCGACCTGGGGGATTCCCAGCTGTCGGCGCTCCGCGCGCACACCATCGGATTCGTCTTCCAGCAGTTCCATCTCTCCGACGGCGTGACCGCCATCGACAACGTCGCGACCGGACTCCTGTACACAGGCACGGCTCCGGCTGCGCGCCGCAGGCGTGCGGCGGTGGCTCTGGAGCGAGTGGGGTTGGGGCACCGCCTTCGCCATCAGCCGCGTCAGCTCTCCGGCGGCGAGCGGCAGCGCGTCGCCATCGCGCGCGCGGTCGTCGGAGAGCCTGCGCTCCTGCTCGCGGATGAACCGACGGGCAGCCTGGACAGCAGGTCGGGCGCCGCGGTCGTCGAGATCTTGAAAGAGCTCAATCGGGCCGGCACCACGGTCGTCGTCATCACCCACGATCAGGAGCTCGCCGACCGGATGCCGCGGCAGATCCGTATCCGCGACGGGGAGATCGTCGATGACTCGGGTCGCCCGTCCGGTTTCGTCGGGGCACCCGCGCCCGAAGTCGAGGTGACAGCGTGAGCGCCCGCCTTCAGGCGACTCTTCGCCCCTCGGATCTGCTCGGGCTCGGTTTTCACGGGCTGCGGGCGCATCCTCTCCGGGCGGTGCTGTCGGCGCTCGGCATCGCGATCGGCATTGCCGCGATGATCGCGGTGATCGGGATATCCACGTCGAGCGAGGCACTCGTGAAACAGCGTCTCTCTTCTCTGGGCACCAATCTCCTGACAGTGACAGCCGGCAGTGACGTGTTCGGCGGGGACACCAAGCTCCCACCCGACGCGATCACGCGAGTACGCAACCTCCCGGGCGTCGAGACCGCGACCTGGACGTCGACCCTCACCGACGTGCACGTCTACCGGAGCGCGTCGATCGACAAGGGCGAGACGGCGGGGCTGACCGTCGCTGCTGCCGGCGATGACCTCCTCGAAGCGACGGGTTCCGGCCTTCAGGTGGGCGCTTGGCTGAATAAGGTCACGGATGGGCTTCCGACCACCGTGCTCGGGTACAAGACGGCTCAGCGGCTCGGTATCAGCGAGATCGGAAGTCAGGTCTGGCTGGGCGGACGGTACTTCACCGTCGTGGGGACCCTCGAACAGGCGCCCCTCGCGCCGGAACTCGACACCTCGGCGCTGATCGGCGGAGACATCGCGGAAGAGCTCTTCGCGTTCGACGGCTCGCCGACGACGATCTACGAGCGATCTGGGGACGACGCCGTGGATGAGGCGCGTGACCTCCTGCCGCGGACGGTGAATCCCGAAGCTCCCAACGAGGTCAAGGTGAGTCGGCCGTCTGACGCGCTCGCCGCGAAGAACACGATCGATCAAGCCTTCACCGGGCTGCTCGTCGGGGTGGGGTCCATCGCGCTTCTGGTCGGCGGCATCGGCGTCGCGAACACCATGGTCATCACCGTCTTGGAACGGCGCCGCGAGATCGGCCTCCGCAGGGCCATCGGTGCGACGCGGGGTCACATCCGGTCGCAGTTCCTCGTGGAAGCCGTGCTGCTCGCCTCACTGGGCGGGCTGGGCGGATCGCTGATCGGGTGGCTGATCACCTGGATCGTCGCGACGGGCAACGGCTGGCTCGTGTCGATCCCCCCGATGGTCCTCGTCGCCGGAGTGGTCGTCACCATGTTCGTGGGGGCGATCGCGGGTTCCATACCCGCCATCCGTGCCGCACGGACGTCGCCGACGGCTGCGCTCAGCGCATGAGAGACGGGTCGCTCCTCCATAGGGCGGGGGTGACCCGTCTCGGTCATCAAGGCCCGCGTAGGGCCAGGCGGAGTGCGCGCGCGACAGCGGCGATGCTCTCGGCCTGTCGGTACGGGCATGGGGCGATCACACCGTCGTCGGCGCTCTGCTGATGACCGGCCAGAACCCGCAGTCCTCGGCATCCGTCGCTCAGGCGCTGCTCGCAGCGCTCGCCGCATGGGTTCCGTGGAGACCACGGGATCCACAGCCCATTCCGATCACGAACCCGTAACGTCGGGAGCATGACGACCCTTCAGGTCACCGAAGACTCCATCCGCAAGACGCGCGAACTGCGTGACGAGTTCCAGCGTTTCCTGCGCGAATACGAGTTCGGGATGCGGGAGGTGGAGACGAAGATCTCGATCCTCCGCGACGAGTTCACCCATGACCACGCGTACAACCCGATCGAGCACGTGAAGAGCCGGCTGAAGACGCCGGACAGCATCGTCGAGAAGATCGCCCGGAAGGGCATCGACGAGCCGGACTTCGAGCGCATCCGCGCCGAGATCACCGACATCGCCGGCGTGCGGGTGACGTGCAGCTTCGTCGCCGACGTGTACCAGCTGTTCGATCTGCTCACCCAGCAGGACGACGTCACCGTGCGCGTGGTCAAGGACTACATCGCCCAGCCGAAGGAAAATGGCTACAAGAGCCTGCACGCCATCATCGAGGTGCCGGTCTTCCTCTCGACCGGCGCGCTGTCCGTGCCGGTCGAGGTGCAGTTCCGCACCATCGCGATGGACTTCTGGGCCAGCCTCGAGCACAAGATCTACTACAAGTTCTCGAATCAGGTGCCCTCGCACCTCGTCGACAGTCTGACGGATGCCGCGACAGCCGCGGCCGAACTCGACACGCGCATGGAGCGCCTGCACCGCGAGGCTCACGGAGTGCCGCGGCGGCAGCTCGCCCCGCCGCCGCCTCCGCGCATCGTCGGGGTCTGACCACCGGTATCACCCCGATTGATCGTGGGGTTCAGGCGTTCATCTCGGCCTGGATGCGGCGGTCCAGATCACCGAGTTCCGCGAGCAGTTCGGCAGCGGCCCAGACGCGGTCGCGTTTGCGACCGGTGATCTCCTGGATGAATCCTGCGTCGACGAGTCGCGCGATGGCTCGATAGGTCTGCGGCTCGGACGATCCCGACCGTTGCTCGATCTCGGTCGCCGCCATGACGGGATGATCGTAGAAGGCGGGGACGAGAGCAGCGACAGCGGATCCCGCGCGGGGCCGCAGCTCGGTCGCCCATTCCTCGGGCAGAGCCTTGATGCGAGCGATCGACTCGCGTGAGCACACGGCTGCCGCGCGTACCGACCGCGCGAACAGGTCGATGAGAGGGGTGGGGTCGCCGCGCCGGTAGTCGCCGAGAGCAGCGAAGTAGTCCTCCCGTTCGGCGAGGAGGCCGCTGGCGAGCGGGACGACAGCGTTGCGGGTGATGCCGCGACGGCGAAGCACCGCCGACACCAGAGCACGGCCGATGCGACCGTTGCCGTCCGTGAAGGGGTGGATGGATTCGAACTGTGCGTGTCCGATCGCCGCCTGCACCATCACTGGGATGCCGTCTCGGTTGAGATAGGCCAGCAGGTCTTTCATCAAGCCAGGGACGCGCTCCGGCGCCGGAGGGACGTGGAGTGCATCACGCGGGGAGTGGTCACTTCCCCCGATCCAGTTCTGCATGTCGCGGAAGCGACCGGCGTAGTTGGCTTCGCCAGGATCGTCCTGCCTGAGCGCTCGGTGAGCATCCAGCAGATCGTCCATCGAGAATTCGCCGCGATCACCGACGCGCGAGACGAGGTCGTGGAGTGCTGTGCTGGCCGCCACCATGCTCGTGGCAGAGGCGTTGGAGCGATTGCCGGCGATCGCCTTGGCGAAATCCGTGGCTGTCGCTGTGATGCGTTCGATCCTGGAAGAGGCCATCGACTCGGTGCGCATCATGAAACGGCTCAGCGCTGCGGAATGCCCCTCTGCATCCGTATCGGCCTGAGCGACGGCGAACAAGGCTGCTTCGCAGGCGACGGTCGTCGTCATCGGAGGGTCGAAGTCGAGTTCCGCGATCGATGGTGGGATCGAAGCATCCACCGATGTCACCATCCGGTCTGCCCGCGTACCGCCTCGGATCTGCTGGCGCCACGGAAGACTCTCCGCTGAATGCGCGGGCCAGCGAACGTCTGCGGATCGTGACATCACAAACCCGAGTATCTTATCCGTTACTAAGGTTTAGCTACCATAAACACAAGTCACGATCGGGATACTCGTGCTTACAGCGCGCAGGCCCCTCCTCGGCAACCTGGCCTAACATGGCGCCATGGCGACGAAGGCACCGAAGTCCGACATCGACGAGACCGGTGTGACCGTCTCGAAGCCGAAGAAGGTCGCCGTCGGCGTTCCGGCCGTGCTCCACGCGCTGAAGATCGCGAACGAGCAGATGGGTGTGGGGCGATCGGTGCAGACTCTCGCCCTCGTGAACCAGAAGGACGGGTTCGACTGCCCCGGCTGCGCGTGGCCCGAGGAGGACAAGCGCCACATCGCGGAGTTCTGTGAGAACGGAGCCAAGGCGGTCGCCGAGGAGGCGACGCTGCGCACGGTCGGACCGGCCTTCTTCGCGCAGCATCCGATCGACGAACTCCGCAGCCACGATGACTGGTGGCTCGGGCAGCAGGGGCGACTGACGCATCCGATGATCCTCGACGAGGGTGCGACGCACTACCGGCCGATCTCGTGGGACGACGCGCTGCAGACCGTCGCCGACGAGATCGCCGCGGTCGACGATCCGGACGAGACTGTGTTCTACACCTCCGGTCGCACCTCGAACGAGGCCGCCTTCCTCTACCAGCTGCTCGTGCGCGGCATCGGCACCAACAACCTGCCGGACTGCTCGAACATGTGTCACGAATCCAGCGGGTCCGCGCTCACCGAGACCATCGGCATCGGCAAGGGCACGGTGTCGATCGAAGACGTGCACGACGCGGATCTGCTCATCGTCGCGGGGCAGAATCCCGGCACGAATCACCCACGGATGCTGTCGGCGCTCGAGAAGGCCAAGCAGCGGGGTGCCCGCGTGATCGCCGTGAACCCGCTGCCCGAGGCCGGACTGATGCGGTTCGAGAACCCGCAGACTCCGCGGGGCGTGGCGTTCGGCGGCACGAAGATCGCCGACCGGTTCGTGCAGATCCGCTCGGGCGGCGACCAGGCGCTGTTCCAAGCCATCGGCAAGCACCTGCTCGAGGTGGAAGAGCGCGACGGCGGAGTGCTCGACCACGCGTTCCTCGCTGCTCACACCAGCGGCATCGACGGGTATCGCGAGGCGATGGCGGATGCCGACTGGCCGTCGCTGAGCGAGGCGACGGGGATGCCGGAGGCGACGCTGCGCGGGATCGCCGAAGAGGTGCGCACGTCGAAGGCGACCATCGTCTGCTGGGCGATGGGGCTCACTCAGCACAAGCACTCCGTGGCGACCCTGCGCGACGTGGTCAACGTGCTGCTGCTGCAGGGCAACATCGGCCGCGCGGGTGCGGGCGTCTGCCCGGTGCGCGGACACTCGAACGTGCAGGGCGACCGCACGGTGGGCATCTACGAGAAACCGTCGGAGGCGTTCCTCGCCGCTCTCGACCGCGAGTTCGCCTTCACCGCACCCCGCGAGCACGGCTTCGACACCGTCGAGGCGATCCGGGCCATGCGTGACGGGAAGGTGCGCGTCTTCATGGGCATGGGTGGCAACTTCGTCTCGGCGACGCCTGACACGGCCGTCGTCGAGTCGGCGATGGCTCGGGTGAACCTCACCGTGCACGTCTCGACCAAGCTGAATCGTTCGCACGTCGTCACGGGCCGGCGCGCGATCATCCTGCCGACGCTGGGCCGCACCGATCGCGACCGGCGCGGCGGTGTCGAGCAGCGCGTCACCGTCGAGGATTCGATGGGCGCGGTCCATGGCTCGCGTGGCCGACTCGCGCCCCCCGCGGATGACCTGCTGAGCGAGGTCGCGATCGTGGCGCGTCTGTGCGGGCTCCTTTTCGCAGACGGGGTGTCGCCGGTGATCGCGCCGGTGTCGCATGACGGCGATCCCGAGCGCGGGCTCCCCGAGCACGGCGAGATCGAGCCGGAGCGGCGCCTCCCGGATGCGGCCGGGAACGTGCCGCACGCCGACTGGGCCGCTCTCGAGACCGACTACGCCCTGATCCGCGCGCATCTGTCCCGCGTGATCCCGGGCTTCGAGGACTACGACGCCCGTATCCAGAAGGGGCGCACGTTCTTCCTCCCGAACGGCCCCCGCGATGAGCGCCGGTTCGCGACCGTCGACGGCAAGGCCCGATTCACGGCGAATCCGCTGGAGTTCCCGGTGATCCCGCCGGGCCGCCTCCTGCTGCAGACGTTGCGCTCACACGATCAGTACAACACCACGATCTACGGCAAGGACGACCGGTATCGCGGCATCCACGGCGGTCGACGGGTCGTGCTCGTGAATGCCGACGACGTCGCGGAGCTCCGGTTCGCCGACGGTGAGATCGTCGACCTGGTCTCCGAATGGACCCGCCCCGACGGCACGGTCGAAGAGCGCCGGGCCGAGGAGTTCCGCATCGTGCCGTACTCGACCCCGCGCGGCAACGCCGCGGCCTACTATCCCGAGACGAATGTGCTCGTGCCGCTCGACTCGGTCGCCGATGTCAGCGGCACACCGACGTCGAAGGCGGTCATCGTGCGCCTCGAGCGCCCCCGCGATCCTCTCGCGAACGCGATCGGCTGACATGGGACGCCTCACCGCCCGCACTCCGATCACCCGCATCGCGGTCGTCGATGACGAGCTCGTCGTCCGCCGCCGCGCCGACACCCTCGCCGTCGAGGAACCGCTCGAGATCCGCCTCTCCGGCACACCGCTCACCGTGACCATGCGCACACCCGGCCACGACGTCGAGCTCGCGGCGGGATTCCTCGTGTCGGAGAGCGTGATCGCGGCAGGCGGCGACGTGCTCTCGGCGATCCACTGCGGCGGGCCGGGCACCGGTGGGGGCGCGACGGGCTCCGTCGGCCCGCTGCTGACGATCGGCGCCGAGCCGCCGGCATCCGCCCCCTCGGGGAACACGTACAACGTGCTCGACGTGACCTTGCGGGCGGGGCTCGATGCGCCGGTGACCGACATCGCCCGCAACTTCTACACGACGAGTTCGTGCGGCGTCTGCGGCGCCGCCTCCATCGAGGCGATCGAGAAGACCTCCCGATTCGACGTGGCAGCGGATGCCGTGACGACGGATGCCGTGCTGCTGCTCGGACTCCCCGAGAAGCTGCGTGAGGGGCAGGCGGTGTTCGATAAGACGGGCGGCCTTCACGCCGCCGCGCTGTTCGACGCGGTGACGGGTGAACTGCTGGTCCTGCGGGAGGACGTCGGCCGGCACAACGCCGTCGACAAGGTGGTCGGCTGGGCGACACTGGAGGGTCGGCTGCCGCTGAGCGGCACGGTGCTGCAGGTCTCCGGCCGAGCGAGCTTCGAACTCGTGCAGAAGGCGGTGATGGCCGGCATCCCGATCCTCTCCGCGGTGTCTGCGCCATCGTCGCTGGCGGTCGAACTCGCGGCCGCCTCGGGGCTCACCCTCGCCGGCTTCGTGCGCGGGGCGTCGCTGAACGTGTACTCGCGGGCGGATCGCGTGGTGGTCTGAGGATTCCGCTCCCCGACGCACATTTGTCGGGAGTTTTCACGTCCGTCGGGCGAAAACATCCGATTCGGCCCGACATCCGTACACTCTCCCGACAAGTGTGCGCGGGGACGCTCGGCCGGCCGCCACCGCACCTGCCCCGATCCGTTTCCGCATCGTCTCCGAACAACCCGCGAGCACCTTCACCGGTGGAACAGGAGACGATCATGGCCGAGCGCCGCAGCGGCAAACGATTCATCGCGTGGGCAGCGCTCGCGGGCATCATCGGCGGCGCGGTCTTCCTCGCCACCGCCGAGCTGTTCGCCCTGCTGTTCGCCCGGTCGGCCAGCCCCATCCTGGCCGTGGGCGGGTTCGTGATCGACATCGTGCCGCAGCCCTTCAAGGAGTTCGCGATCGCCACGTTCGGCGAGTACGACAAGATCGCCCTGCTGGCGGGACTCGGCCTCGCCGTGGTCATCGCCTCGGCGATCGCCGGCATCCTGCAGCTGGTGCGTCCGCCGCTCGGCATCGTCGCCCTGGTCGTCGCGGGAGTGCTCTCCACCGCCGCGATCGTCACGCGCGCCGGCGCAGTTCCCCTCGCGTTCCTGCCGCCGGTGCTCGGCACCATCGCGGGCTCGTTCATCCTTCTGCTCCTCGTCCGCCGGCTCCGTGCCTGGCGCACGTCGGTGCTCGGCGAACGTTCCGGGACCGAAGCGGCGGATGCCGTGCCGGAGAACCCCGCCGCGCCCAAGGGCATCGACCGCCGACGCTTCTTCGCGCTCGCGGCCATCGCCGGAGCATCCGCCCTTGTCGTCGGCGTCGCCTCTCGCGCCGTGACGATGGCCGTCGGATCTGTGGAGGCGATCCGCGGTGCGCTCAAGCTTCCGGCTGCTCGCTCGAAGGTCACGGTGCCGGACGGCGCCGAACTCGACATCAAGGGCCTGAGCGAGCTGTTCACGCCGAACAAGGACTTCTACCGGGTCGACACCGCGCTGACGGTGCCGTCGATCGATCCCGACGCATGGCGACTCGTGATCGACGGAATGGTCGACCAGCGGGTCGAGCTGTCGTTCCAGGACATCCTCGACATGGGGCTCGACGAGTACGCGATCACCCTGACCTGCGTGTCGAACGAGGTCGGCGGAGAGCTCGTGGGCAACGCGATGTGGCTCGGAGTGCCGCTCCGCGACGTCTTGAAGAAGGCCGGCGTGAAGTCGGGCGCCGACATGGTCCTGTCCACGAGCGTCGACGGCTACACCGCCAGCACGCCGCTGGCCGCGCTGACCGACGACAACCTCGACGCGATCCTCGCGGTCGGCATGAACGGTGAACCGCTGCCGCTCGAGCACGGCTTCCCGGTGCGCATGGTCGTCCCCGGACTCTATGGCTACGTCTCGGCCACGAAGTGGCTCACCGAGCTGAAGGTCACGACCTTCGCCGACGACGAGGCCTACTGGACGCCCCGCGGATACAGCGCCGAAGCCCCCATCAAGTTCTCCTCCCGCCTCGACACCCCGAGCATCGGCGAGGCCGTGCCGGCCGGGAAGATCCCGATCGCGGGCGTCGCCTGGGCGCAGTCCGTGGGCATCGAGCGCGTCGAGGTCAGGATCGACGAAGGCGAGTGGACGGCGGTCACCATGTCGACACCCATCAACGACGACACCTGGGTGCAGTGGTTCATGGAGTGGGATGCGACTCCCGGAACGCACTACGTCGCGGTCCGCGCGGTCAACAAGAACGGCGACCTCCAGCTCGAGGAGCGCGCGCCGATCGCGCCGAACGGCTCGTCGGGCTGGCAGCGTTCGCTCATCCGCGTCACCTGATCCGTGTGGCGCGGCCGACCCGCCCCTAGGGTGGACCCATGACTTCGCTTCCCGCTCTCGTGATCACCGTCTCGGATCGGTCCTTCCGCGGGGAACGCGAGGACCGCGGTGGCCCGATCGCCGTGCAGCTGCTGCGGGATGCCGGGTGGAACTGCCCGGATGCCGAGATCATCGCCGACGGCACGAGCTTGGTGGCCGATGCGCTGCGCAGGGCCGTGGCGCGTGGCATCCGCTTGATCGTGACGACCGGCGGAACCGGGGTCAGCCCGCGGGATCAGACCCCCGAGGGCACGCGTCGGGTGATCACGCGCGAGATCCCCGGGATCGCCGAGGAGCTGCGCCGCAGCGGCCTCGCCGACACGCCCCTGTCAGTGCTGTCGCGAGGGCTGGCCGGCATCATCGATCCGTACGGGGCGCTCGTCGTCAATCTTCCCGGCTCGACGCGGGCCGTGGCATCAGGGGTACCGGTGATTCTCGGCGTCGCCGGGCACGTCGTCGACCAGGTAGAGGGCGGAGACCACTCATGAACGACGTACGACTGGCTGCGATCAGCGAAGAGGCACTCGACCTCGACGCGCACCTGCGCGCGGTGGAGGATCCGCGACTCGGCGGCGTGACGACCTTCGTCGGCCGCGTCCGCGACAACGACCCCGACGCGCAGACGCCTGTGGTCGGCCTCGAATACAGCGCCCACCCGGATGCCGAGGCGGCGCTGCGCCGCATCGCCGAGGAGGCAGGTGGCAGCGACGCCACCGCAGTGGTCGCGGTGAGTCACCGGATCGGTCGCCTCGAGGTCGGAGACGCCGCGGTCGTGATCGCGGTCGCGTCCGAGCACCGCGCCGAGGCCTTCGAGGTGTGCCGCGCGGTGATCGAGGAGATCAAGAAGGATCTGCCTGTCTGGAAGCGTCAGGTCGAGTCCGACGGCACCACGTCGTGGAAGGGCATCGGCGGCTGACCCAGGCCCAGCCCCGCCTCACCGGCCGTATCACCACACGGGGTACGTTCTGTCGGGAGATTTCACACCTGCAGGGAGAAAAGCGCCGG
Organism: Microbacterium sp. SA39; assembly: GCF_000967865.1. Lineage (GTDB taxonomy): Bacteria > Actinomycetota > Actinomycetes > Actinomycetales > Microbacteriaceae > Microbacterium. Next base: position 49,225 of record NZ_JXRU01000033.1, on the reverse strand, counting down.
ATTCGTCCTGCATCCGTGAATTCTCCCGACGGAGTGACCGCACGCGAAGTGAGTTGACCCCGGCCTGTCATCACCCGCCGGCGAAGGGCGGGAGGACGTCGATGAGCTGGGCGCCGTCGAGCGGTCGATCGTCGTCGGCGCGCACGCCGTCGACCATCACGGCGCACCGCGGCAGGATGTCGACGAGCGCCGGATGCTGCGCCACGACAGCCTCGCGCAGGGCGAGCAGTGTGTGCTCGGAGCGTTCCTCGGAATCAGTGCCGGCCGCCTCTGCCGCCGCCGCGAAATAGCGTACGCGGGTCATCGCGACTGTCCCGGTGCGTCCTCGCCGGGGCGGACCCAGTCTCCGGAGCGCCCGCCCGACTTCGCGACGATGCGCACGTTCTCGATCACGACCGAGCGATCGAGGCCCTTGATCATGTCGACGATCGCCAGAGCCGCCACAGAGACGGCGGTCAGCGCCTCCATCTCGACCCCGGTGCGGTCGGCCGTGCCGACGGTCGCCTCGACCAGCACGCCGTCATCGACGATGTCGAGCTCGACGCTCGCCCGGTGCACGCCGATGACGTGTGCGAGCGGCAGCAGCGTCGGGGTCGACTTCGCCGCCTGGATGCCGGCGATGCGGGCGACGGCGAGCACGTCGCCCTTCGGGGCGGTGCCGTCCCGGAGGGCGATGATCACGTCGGCGCTGCATCGCACGAAACCACGTGCGGTGGCGGAACGGACGGTCGGCTGCTTCGCGGTCACATCGACCATGTGCGCGCGGCCGGCCGCGTCAAGGTGAGGGAAGCTCATCCGACCAGCATGACATCGATCGTGTCGCCGACGCTGACCGCCTCGACATCCGCCGGCACGATCGCGAAGGCGTGCGCACGAGCGAGGCCGCCCGCGAGGTGCGAGCCCGAGCCGCCCGCGCTGGCCGGTCGCACCGTGCCGGCCACGAGGTCGACCACGGCCGGAAGGTACTGCCGCCGTGCGGGCGGCGGGGTCCAGGCTGCATCCGCGATGAGCGTGGCGCGCGGCCGGTGGATCTCACTGCGACCCTGCATCGCGAGCAGAGCCGGGCGCACGAACACCTCGAACGAGACGGCGACGCTGACCGGGTTGCCCGGGAGCCCGAAGACGAGCGTTCCCGCGCCGAGCACGCCGAACGCCTGGGGCTTGCCGGGCTGCATCGAGACCCCGACGAACTCGACCTCGCCCCGACCGTCGAAGGCCCCGCGCACCGGTTCGTAGGCACCGGCGCTCACGCCTCCTGTGAACACGATCACATCGGCTCCGCGCTCGACCGCCTCGGCGGTGACAGCACGGACGGCGTCCGCCTCGTCGCGCACCCGGGCGACGAGGACGACCTCGGCATCGGCATCCGCCACCAGCTGCGCGAGCAGCGGGCCGTTCGAATCGGGGATGCGACCGCGCTCGGCGGGTTCGCCGGGGGCGAGCAGCTCGCTCCCGGTCGAGACCACGGCCACGCGCGGAGCGCGCGTGACGCTCACCTCGGACACCCCCGCGGCGACGGCGGCGGCGATCTGGAACGCCCCGAGGCGCTCACCCGCGAGTACGACGTCGTCGCCCGCCCGCAGGTCGGCGCCGCGTCGGCGGATGAAGGCGCCCGGCTTCGTGGGCGCGCGCAGCACGCGTGCCTCGCCCAGCGAGTCCGCGAGGCCGCCTTCCGTGTCTTCGAAGGGCACGATCGCGTCGGCGTCGCTCGGAGCCGGAGAACCGGTCATGATGCGCGCGGCTTCGCCGGAACCGAGCGGCGGGTCGAGCGCGATCCCGGCCGGGAGGTCGGCGACGACCTGCAGCACGATCGGATTCTCCTCGGATGCCGGAGCGACATCGGCGGCGCGCACCGCGAAGCCGTCCATCGCGGAGTTGTCGAACAACGGGATGTCGTGGGCCGCGACCGCGGAGGCGGCGAGCGTGCGGCCCGCGGCATCCGTCACCGCCCGCGTCTCGGCATCGAGAACCGTGACGACGTCGAGCACGCGGGCGAGCTGCTCCTCGACCGTCCGTCGCCCGGTCGTCGCGCCGCTCATGCCGACACCGCCGTCGGCGCGGAGGATGCCGGACGGATCGCGATCTCGTGCTGACGGGCAGCGAGTGAGTCGATGATGGCGAGCCTTCCGAGCAGGGGGTGACCGGCACCGGTGATGAGCTTGATGACCTCTCCGGAGAGGATTCCACCGACCTGCACGCACAGGGCTCCGAGCACGCCGACCTGCGCGCAGCTGGGCGGTTCGCCCTCGGTGCCGACCGGGAACAGGTCGGCGAGGACGACCGGGTCACCCTCGGGCGGTTCCGACCAGAAGACGGTCGCCTGCGCGTGCCACTCCTGCACCGCGCCCCAGACCAGCGGCAGTCCGAGCGCCTCGGTCGCGGCCGCGACGTCGCGCCGGGTCGCGAACGAGTCGCTCGTGTCGACGACGACATCGGCGCCGGAGAGCAATCGCTCGGCGTTGCTCGCGTCGAGTCGCACTGCGTGCTGTGTGACGACCGTCTGGGGAGCGAGGGCGGTGATCGCCCGCTCGGCCGAGGCGGTCTTCTGCGTACCGATGTCTTCGACGCGATGCGCGAGCTGCCGCTGCAGGTTCGTCAGCTCGACGGTGTCGTCGTCGATCACGGTGAGAGAACCGATGCCCGCCGCGGCGAGCGCGAGCAGCACGGGTGAGCCGAGGCCCCCTGCACCGACGACGGTGACGCGGGCGGCGTTCAGGCGGCGCTGCCCCTCTTCGCCGATTCCGGAGAGGACGGCGTGCCGGGCGGTGCGGACGAGCTCGGTCGGCTCCAGAGCGGATGCCGGGGCGACGAGAGGATGCATGGCTTCAGGGTATGCCCGGTGCGCCCGCATGCTGGATCAGAAGTGCTTCCGGATCGGCGGGCGGGCATGCATTTCTGATCCACGCTCGCCCCACTCCGTCGATCCGGGGTGAGGATGGTCTCATGGCACGCATCCTCGTCACCGGTTCCACCGACGGACTCGGCCGCGCGACGGCGGAGTCGCTCCTCGATCAAGGTCATCAGGTGATCGTGCATGCGCGCAGCGCGGGGCGGGCCACGGCGGTCGCCGATCTGGCCGACCGCGGCGCCGACCTGATCATCGCCGACCTCGCCGATCGACAGGCCGTGATGGATGCCGCGGCGGAACTCGACGGCGGCGCGGCCATCGAGGCCGTCATCCACAATGCCGGCGTCATCTCGGGGGCCGACCTGCTGCCGGTGAACGTCGTCGCCCCCTACCTCTTCACGGCGCTGCTGCGCACGCCGACCCGACACATCTATCTGAGCAGCGGAATGCATCGCGGCGGGTCGACCGACCTCGACGGTCTCGACTGGGACGGATCTCGACAGACCGCCAGCTACTCCGACACCAAGCTGTTCGTGACGACCCTCTCCGCCGCGATCGCCGAACGATGGGCGCCCCGTGTGTCCGCCCACGCCGTCGACCCGGGATGGGTGCCGACGAAGATGGGCGGCGCCGGTGCGCCCGACGACTTCGATCTCGGTCACGAGACCCAGGAATACCTCGCGACCGATCCGCATCTCTCGATCACCGGAGGCTACTGGCACCACGGCGAGCAGCGGCAGCCGCACCCGGCCGTTGCGGATCCGAGGTTCCAGGAGCGGCTTCTCGCCGCGCTCGCCGACGCAACGGGTGTCGCGCTGCCGTAGCGGCAAGGGTCGGCACCCGCTTCAGCTGCTGACGAGCTGGGATATCCGTCCACGAGAGACGCCGAGGATAGCCGCGGAGTCGGTGACGGAGAATCCCGCCTCTCGGAGATGCCTAACGACTCGACGAGACTCCGACGCTGCGGTCTCGGATGCGGCGATAGCCTTCTCCCTGGCAATTCGAGCGGCGACGACTTCATCCCCCAGGGCACCTATGTCAGGTACGACTGTGACGCTCCAGGTGCTGTGGTCCACCTCGGGTTCCTCGGTGTCGAGGTAGTCGCGGACCTGCTGCTCGGCCTTGTCGAGCGTCGCGACCTGGGTGGCGGCTTCGCCATCGAGCCAGAGTTCCCAACCGTGCTCCCATTTGCGCGCGGTGACCGTGATGTCCATCCTCAGTCCTCCTTCGATGCGTCGATCGCCTTCAGTGCCTTGCGGACGAGTCCAGGCGAGATGTCCCGCGTCTGGGTGATCGAGATGTGATGCCGGCCGTTCGACCACACCTCGTGATCCCCTTTTCCCTGCCGCGAGCGGAAGCCCGCTTCCTGGAGGAGGGCGGTGAGGGCGGTGTATCTCATCGGCTTGACCACGAGCATAATTTATGCCCCCTAGACATTCAACGTTGAGACCCCCTAGATAGCGGCCAAGATATGGGGAGAGCCCGAATCAAAGCGCTCCCGTGCAGAGAGATCCGCTCGTCGGCGACACACGCATCCTCTCGATCGCTGGGGATGTCTGTCAGGCCTTCTCGCCTGCACGGATGCTGCGTGCGCGGGCGTAGTACTCGCGCACACGGTTCCGGTTGCCGCAGTCGCTCGACACGCACCACCGACGGTTGCTCCGCGGGGAGGTGTCGAGGAAGACCCAGCCGCACTCGGCATCCTGGCACCGGCTGAGATGCGAGAGGTCGGAGCGCGTCATCAGGTCGATCGCGGCGAGCGCGATGCGCCGGCGGGGCAGCGACAGGTCGACGGGGAGTGTCCACATCCAATCGTCGTCGTGTCGGACGAGGTCGGCGTGACCGATCGCCTCGCGGTAGTGCTCGACGACGGGCTGCGAGCCTCCCGCGGTGAAGAGGGCCGCGTACAGCGCCTCGCGAAGAGCAATGATCTGCGTGAGCTCCTGCTCGGCTTCGGGGGATGCCTGGGCGGCCGGGCTCGAGAGGCTCTCGGCCTCGTCGGCGGAGATGAGCTCGAGCTGCCGCGCCCATCGAACCGCATCCGAGTAGTGCCGGAGATCTTCCTCGCGACGCTCATCGGACAGCCGCCACTCGACCGTGTTGATCAGGTCGAGCGCGACGTGCCCTCCGATGCGGGAGAACGTCGCTCGGGGCTCTGGATCCATGCACAGAATTATAACGTGTGATCTTTACAGGATGCATTAGTTCGTGTCAGTCTCTAATGCATGGAAGAGCAAACATCCATTAAAACCGCCGCCGAGCCGGCCCCGCGCTGGCGGCGAGGCTTCCGGCTGTTCTGGTTCGCGCAGGGCTCCTCCGTGATGGGCGACCAGCTCAAAGAGTTCGCGATCCCGCTGATCGCCGTCTCCGTCCTGCACGTCTCGGCGACCGAACTCGGACTGCTGAGCGCGGCGCAGTGGCTGCCCTTCCTGGTGCTGGCGCTGCCGCTGGGTGTGATCGTCGATCGCTACCGCCGACGTCGTCTGCTGGTGGCGTCCGAGCTGGGCCGCAGCGCACTGATCATCGGGCTCGTGGTCGCCGCGGCGATGAATGCCCTCGGGTTCCCACTGCTTCTCGTCGCCGTCGTCGCGCTGGGCGCGCTGACGGTCGTGTACGAGGTCGGGCATCAGTCGGCGATCCCGTCGCTGGTGCCTCGCGCCGAGCTCGGCGCGGCGAATTCCCGGATCCAAGCGACCGCCGCGGCAGGAGAGATCGGCGGCCCAGGCCTCGGCGGTCTGCTCATCCAGCTGCTCGGCGCGACGGCCACACTGGTCGTCAACGCCGCGACCTACCTCGTGTCGGCCCTCGCGCTCCTGCTGATGTCATCCGAGGAGCGACCGCCTGCGGCGGCGGAACGGCATTTCCTCGCCGAACTCCGACAGGGCATCCGCCATGTCGTGAGGGACCCGTATCTGCGCGCCAACGTCGGCTTCTCCGCGCTCTACAACCCGTTCGCGCAATGGATCACCCTGCTGCTCATGCTGTACGCGGTGCACACGCTCGACCTCGAGGCCGGACAGGTGGGGATCGTGTTCTCGGCCGGTGCGGTCGGGGCCCTTCTCGGCGCGGCGACCGCGTCCCGGCTGACCACGCGTCTGCGAGCGGGGACGATCCTCGTGCTCTGCGCCGCCGTCGAGTGCGGTGCCCTGCTGCTGATTCCGGTGGTGGATGCCGGCTGGCCTCGTGCCGCCGCGGTCGCGGTCCTCGCCATCCTGATGGCCGTCAACGGCGCGGGTACCGCCGTCTCGAACGTGCTCCTCATCACCATCCGCCAGCTGCGCACGCCTGATCGGATGCTGGGCCGGGTCAACGCGACCATGCGCACGATCACCTACGGCACCATCCCTCTCGGCGCGCTGCTCGGCGGCGTCGTCGGCGACTGGCTCGGGCTGCGCCTGGCGCTCGTGGTCGGGGCGATCCTCTGCCTCTTCACGGTGCTGTGGGTGTACACGTGCTGTCGACCAACGGTTCGCGGAGCCCATGACGAATCGCGGACACTTCCATGGGGATTCTTCCGCGGAACGTCGGCTCCTCCGCGAAACGTCGGTCCGTCCCTCCCACGCCGGACCTTCGGTTACGCACTTTCGGAGGAATCGGCGAGAATCCTCCGCATCTGCGGTAGATTCGGCCCATGCAGACCTATCGGATCGCCCGCGCCGCACAGCTTCTCGGGGTGAGTGATGACACCGTGCGCCGGTGGATCGACCACGGCATCCTGCCGGTGACGGATGCCGTGCCCGCCGAGATCCCCGGCGACGCGCTCGCGGCGCGTGCAGTCGCCCTGGCCGAGGAGGCGCTGGCGGCCGACCATGCACTCTCCAGCGCCCGCAATCGTTTCGTCGGCATCGTGACCCGCGTGCAGATCGAAGGGCTCATGGCCCAGGTCGACCTCCAGTCCGGACCCCACCGCGTCGTCTCGCTGATGTCGGCCGAGGCCGCCCGCGACCTGCAGCTCGAGGTCGGCTCGCTCGCCACGGCATCCGTCAAGGCGACGCAGGTCGTCGTCGAACTGCCGAAGGGCTGACATGAACCGCTCACTCCGCCGATCCTCGTTCGCGCTCCTCGCGGGCGCCGCTCTCCTTCTCACCGGATGTGCCGGCGTCGCCGGATCCGCACCTTCCGCGTCGCCGTCCGAGACTGCACCGGAGAGCAGCCTGTCCGGTGAAGTCATCGTCTACGCCGCCGCCTCGCTCTCCGGTGCCTTCGACGCGATCGCCGAGGAGTTCTCGGCCGAGAACCCCGACGTGACCGTGAGCCCGGTCTACGACGGATCCTCCACCCTCGTCACGCAGATCCTCGCGGGTGCCCCAGCCGGCGTGTTCGCCTCCGCCGACGAGGCGAACATGGACAAAGCGGAGGGTGCCGCTGTCGACCCGGCGCTCTTCGCCTCGAACACGCTCGTGATCGCCGTACCGGCGGGTAACCCGGGAGAGGTCGAGACGCTCGCCGACCTCGCGAGCGTCACCACCGTGCTCTGTGCGCCCGAGGTGCCGTGCGGCGCGGCATCCGCGAAGCTTCTGGAGGCCGCCGACGTCACGGTCGAAGCCGCGAGTCTCGAGCAGAACGTGACCGCCGTGCTGACGAAGGTCGCCGCCTCCGAGGCCGACGCCGGACTCGTCTACGCGACCGATGCCGTGGGGCGCGACGACATCGAGGTGATCGTGCCGGAGGGTGCCGGCGACGTCGTCAACCACTACCCGATCGCGGCGCTCGCAGACGCCTCGAATCCGGATGCCGCGGACGCGTTCGTAGCCTTCGTCCTGTCGGATGCCGGGCAGCGGATCCTCGCGGACTTCGGCTTCGGCAAGCCATGAGCACGCCCGGCGCGCAGGGGTACGCGCCCCGCTCGCTCGCCGTGCCCGCGCTGATCGGGCTGGCGTTCCTGATCCTGCCGCTCGCCGCGCTGGTCGCCCGGGTGCAGTGGTCGACGTTCCTCGCCGATGTGACCTCGGAGGCCGCCCTCTCGGCGCTCGGCCTCTCGCTCGGCACCGGGCTCATCGCGACTGTGGCGTGCATCGTCGTCGGGGTGCCCCTGGCGCTGTTCATCGCGAGGTCCGGGCCTCGCCGTGCCGCGGTGCTGCGCGCGGCGGTGACTGTCCCGCTGGTGCTTCCGCCGATGGTCGGTGGCGTGGCGCTGCTGTACCTGTTCGGGCGTGCCGGATGGTTCGGCGGGCTCGGGATCTCGTTCAGCACCCCGGCTGTCGTGCTCGCGCAGACCTTCGTCGCGCTGCCGTTCCTGGTGCTCGCCGTCGAGGGTGCCGTGCGGACCTCAGGGGTCGACTACGAGCGCACCGCCGCAGCCCTCGGCGCCGGGCGCTGGACGATCCTGTGCCGCATCACCCTCCCCCTTGCGGCGCCCGGGATCGTCGCCGGAGTCGTGCTCTGCTTCGCGCGGGCGATCGGCGAGTTCGGGGCGACGGCACTGTTCGCGGGCAACAGGCCGGGCGTCACGCAGACGATGCCGCTCGCGATCTACACCGCGTTCAACGGCGCCGGAGTCTCCCAGGGCGCTGCGGTCGCACTCGCCCTGCTGCTGCTCGCCACCGCGATCGCCGTGCTGCTGCTCGTACGCGGGTGGCGCCCGGGGGCGGCGCGATGAGCGGGCTGCGCGCGCACGTCGTCGTGAACCGCGAGCACTTCGCCGTCGACGTCACCCTCGATGTCGCCGAGGGTGAGACCGTCGCGGTGATGGGCCCGAGCGGTGCGGGCAAGTCGACGCTGCTCCAGGCGCTCGCCGGGCTCGAGCCGCTGACCGCGGGAGAGATCGAAGTGGGTGGACGCGTCGTCGACCGCGCCGTCGCCCCGCGGGTGCGCACCGAGCCGATGAGCCGCGGGATCGTGCTGCTCGGTCAGGACGCCCGGCTGTTCCCGCACCTGTCCGTACGCGAGAACGTGGCGTTCGGCCCGCGGGCCGCCGGCGCCGATGCCCGCAAGGCGCGCGACTCGGCGGAGGAGTGGCTCATCCGCGTCGGCCTGCCGGGTGCGGGCGATCGGATGCCGCGCGAGCTCTCAGGCGGCGAAGGACAGCGGGTCGCTGTCGCGCGTGCGCTCGCCGCCTCCCCGCGCGCCGTGCTGCTCGATGAACCGCTCGTCGCGCTCGACCCCGAGACGGCGGGCGAGATCCGCAGGATGCTGCGCGACCAGCTCGCCGGCACCACGACCATCGCCGTGACGCACGACGCCGCCGACGCCGTCGCCCTCGCCGAGCGGCTGATCGTCATCGAGGCCGGCCGGGTGACGCAGAGCGGTCCGGTGCGCGAGGTGCTCGCCGCACCGGCATCCGGATTCGTCGCCTCGATCGCGGGACTGAACCGGCTGGTCGGAGTCGCGAGCGGCGGCGGGTGGCAGCAGGGCGATCTGCGGTTGACGAGTTCGGATGCCGACTCGCGTGCGCTCGCGGAGAGGGACGGGGCGGCGCTCGCCGCTGCCTTTCGCCCCCAGGACGTGCGGATCGTCGGCGGGACGGATGCCGAGGGCTGGAGCACCCGCATCACCCGCCTCGAGCCGACGCTCGCGGGCGTCCGCGTGCACACCGCGGTCGGTGCCGTGGATGTCTCGCTGGGCGAGGCCGCCCGGCTTGCCCCCGGCGACGAGGTGCGCCTACGCGTCGACCCGGCGAACGTGCGGTTCGTGCGCTGACGCTCAGAGGTGTCTCGTCGGGTCCATGCGCTCATGCAGAATGCGGATGACATCCACGCTGCGGTCCGTCTCGATGTAGAACACGAGATGGCTGCCGATACGATAACAGCGGTATCCCTCTCGGATCCCATCGCAGGCTCGACCGCGCTCCGGAGCCTCGGCTACTCGCTCGATCGCCGCTCGAAGTTCGATGATGTACGTCTCGGCCTGCTCCGCGTTCCAGCGCTCTTCGGTGAAGTCCCAGATGCCGGACAGGTCGCGTTGCGCCGCGGGCGTGAGCCGAAAGTGCTTCACGGCTTCTTCGAGGCGATGAACGCATCGAAGTCGAACGGCTCTGCCTCGCCGCTGTTCTCACCGGCAACGAGTGAGGCTCGCAGGGCAGCCATCTGCGTCTCCTGGTCTTCAAGCAGGCGGAGTCCGGCGCGCACCACTTCGCTCGCGGATCTGAATCGCCCCGATGCGACCTCGCGGGAGAGGAAGTCCGAGAAATGCTCGTCCAAGCTGATCGAGGTGTTCTGGCCCATGACGCAAGGTTACCAAGAATTGGTATTCGTGTCCGGTCTCTTCTCGCCTTGCGACCGCCGCCGAGTCCTGGGAGCATCGGCTGGTGGCGAGAACTGTGGAGCTGGAGAAGGAGAGCGTCGTCGTCGACGAGCTCATCAGCATCGACCGCGAACCCCAGCGCTGCGAATGCGACCACGGTGACGACGCCGCCTACGCGCCGTGCGGGCGCAAGGCCAAGTGGCGCGTCACGATCGACTGCGTGTGCGGCGAAGGCCATCCGAGGCGCGTCGAGATCCTGTGTTCGCGGTGCATGCGCACGGCGCGACAGACCTACGGCCGTGAGGCGATCACCGTTCGGCGTCTCTGACGGGCGGCGTCAGCGGCGACCGTGACGCCGAGAATGGCCGCGGGCCGCGGCGCCGACCGGCGTCGATGCGGTCCTAGCTGAGGAACTCGCGGGCGGCAGCCGAGAGCGCGGTGACGCCGACCTCGATCGTCGGGTGGATCTCGGGCGCGAAGAACGGCGAGTGGTTGGTCGGGATGTCCTTGTCCAGGCGACCGGCCGCGACGGCCTCGGCGAACTTCGCCGCGTCGACGCCGCCCCAGAACCAGAAGACCAGGGGCGCGCCGGCGTCGCGCGCGAACCACGAGACGTCCTCGCTGCCGGTGAACATGCCCGGATCGATGACGGATGCTTCGCCCAGCGCACGCTGGAGGGCGGCGGTCACGCGAGTCGTGGCATCCTCATCGTTGATCGTCGCGGGAAGCGTGTGCAGGGTGCGGATCTCGGGCTCGCGCTCGGCGCCCGACGCCAGCGCCTCGGCGCGGACGATGCGGTCGACGCTCGCGAGCACCTTCTCGCGGGCAGCCTCGTTCGGATAGCGCAGGCTGAGTTCGAGTGTCGCCTCCGCGGGGATGATGTTGTTCTTGAGGCCGGCGTGGATCGAGCCGACCGTCACGACGCCCACGCCCTGCGGATCGATCTCACGCGAGGCGATCGTCTGCAGCCGCATCACCGTCGCCGCCGCCATCACGATCGGGTCGATCGTCGAGTGCGGACGGGAGCCGTGCCCGCCGCGTCCATGCAGAACGACCGTGAGGCCGTCGGATGCCGCCATCTGGGTGCCGCTGCGCACGCCGATCACTCCGGCGGGGAGCGGCGTCACGTGCTGGCCGAGCACCACGTCGGGCTTCGGGTAGCGCTCGAGGATGCCGTCATCGAGCATCGCGCGCGCTCCGGCGCCGTACTCCTCGGCGGGCTGGATCAGCACGACGAGGGTGCCCGACCAGTCGGCACGCTCGGCGACGAGCTTCTCCACGGCGCCGATCATCGCGGTGACGTGCATGTCGTGGCCGCACGCGTGCATGACGGGAACCGTGTTGCCCGAGGGGTCGATGCCCTTGGCCGTGCTCGCATAGGCGTGACCGGTCTGCTCCTCGACGGGCAGCGCATCCATGTCGGCGCGCACCCAGACGACCGGGCCCTCGCCGTTCTCGAGGAGTCCCACGACGCCGGTGACTCCGACGCCCTCTTCGACCTCGAGCCCGAGTTCCCGCAGGTGCGTCGCGGCGATGCCGGCGGTGCGCGTCTCCTGGAACGACAGCTCGGGATGCTGATGCAGGTCGATGTAGAGCGCTTCGAGGTCGATCGTCATGAGGCCGAGCCTACTCGGGCCGTCGACGGGGTCGACCCGGCCCTCTCTGCGCGACCCGGCCCTCTATGGCGGTTCGCAGAGGGCCGGTTCGCGCACAAGGGGCCGGGTCGGCAGGCGAGGGAGAGCGTCACGCCTCGCGCGCGTACGTGCCCAACTCGGGACCCGGATGCAGCACGCCGTTGACGATCGCGCGGATCGCGAACTCGCTGGCGGCGCCGAGTTCGATCTCGTCCGGATGCAGGAGCCATTGCAGCTGCAGTCCGTCCATGACGGCGAGGATGCCGGATGCCGCCTCGGCGATGCGCTGCGGATCGTCGACGCCCTCCTGCGTGCACAGCTCCTGGAAAGCGGCGGTCACCTCGCGGCGCAGCGTCGTGTAGCGATCTTCGAAGTACTCGCGACCGGGATGGTCGTCGGTCACCGACTCGGACGAGAGCACGGTGTACGCCTGCACGATGCCCGGGCGCTTCTCGTTGGCGAACGCCGTGCGCACCAGGTGGAGGAAGAGTTCGGGACCGCCCGGAATGTGCTTCTTCTCGAGCGCCGCGACATCCGCCTGATCACGGTAGGAGAGCACCTCGAGCAGCAGCTTCTGCTTCGACCCGAAGTGGTGGAGAACACCGGCGTGGGTGAGGCCGACCTGCTCCGCGACATCGGCGAGCGTGCCGTTGGTCGACCCCTTGTTGCCGAAGATCTCGACGGCGGCGGTGAGGATCTGCTCGCGCTTCGCGAGGGTCGACGGACGCACTCGCGACTTCTCGTCTGTCACGCTGTGCCCCTTTCCGATCCGTACTTGCCAACGAACTTACCAGTGGGTAACCTCACAATCACTTACTTTCTCGACAGTAAGTGTTTGTGTCCCCCACACAGCACAACGACCGTGCCCAAGGAGTAGCAATGAAGCTCAGGAAATCCCTGATCGCCGTCACAGCGATCACCGCCCTCGGACTCTCGGCCCTCGCCGGGTGCGCCGCCGGCGGGAATGACGACGCCGGCTCCGGCGAAGCCGCCGCCCTCACCATCGCGAAGCCCGACGGCGCGATCACGACCGAATCCAACAACCCGTTCGTCGGCGACTCGTCCGCATCGAAGTACGGGTACGGCAAGGTCATCTTCGAGTCGCTCGGCCTGGTCAATCAGACCGGCGACCGCGAGGTGACGCCCTGGCTCGCCGAGAGCATCGAGTGGAACGACGACTACACCGCTGTGACCGTCGTCCCCCGCAAGGATGTCACCTGGAGCGACGGCGAGCCGTTCACCGCCGAGGACATCGTCTTCACCTACGAGCTGGTCTCGACCCCCGCGCTCGACACCGCGGGACTGCAGTTCACGGGCGCCACGGTCGAGGGCGACGCCGTCACCCTCACGTTCGGCCAGTCGAAATTCGTGAACCTGGCCCGCGTGCTGCACGTGCCGATCGTTCCGAAGCACATCTGGGAGAACCTCGACGAGCCGGCCACGAACCCTGTCAAGGGCGACGACCTCGTCGGCACCGGACCCTACGCCCTGTCGAACTGGTCGACCGAGTCGGTCACCCTCGAGGCCCGCGACGACTACTGGGGCGGCGACCTCGCCGTGCCCGAACTGCACTACGTCTCCTACGGCGACAACACCGCGCTGACCACCGCCCTCGCGCAGGGCGAAGCCGACTGGGCGCAGGCGTTCATCCCGCAGATCGAGGAGCAGTTCCTCTCGGTTGACCCCGAGAACAACAAGTTCTGGGCCGCGCCGACCACCGGCTCCGCGACGCTTTTCATGAACCTGCACCAGAAGCCGTTCGACGACCCCGCGTTCCGCCAGGCGCTCGCCTGGGTCATCGATCGCGACGCCTACGTCGACATCGCCCGCGAAGGCGCCAGCGAGCCGGTGTGGTCCGTGACCGGACTCTCCACCATCCTCGAGGACGAGATCCAGCCCGAGTTCGAGGGCCAGGAGTACTCCGTGGATGCCGAGAAGGCCCGCGGCGTGCTCGAAGCCGCCGGGTACACGTGGGACGGCGACGCGCTCGTCGATCCCGATGGCACTCCTGTCTCCTTCACGCTCTCGGTTCCCTCGGGATGGAGCGACTGGAACACGGCGCAGGAGCTCATCGCGGAAGACGTCTCCGAGTCCATCGGCGCCGAAGTGAAGATCGACATGCCCGACTGGGGCGGCTGGCAGGGCCCGCGCGACGACGGCTCGTTCTCGGCCATCATCCACTGGCTCGAGGACAGCGGCACCGCGTACGGCCTGTACACCTCGACCATGGACCCGCGCTGGATCTCGCCCGACGGCATCGCCGGATTCAACTTCGGCCGCTTCGAGGACCCGGCAGCGACCGAGGCGTTGAACACCTACGCGAACGCCTCCTCTGAGGAGGAGCGCACCGCGGCCCTCGACACCATGCAGAAGATCTTCGTCGAGCAGGTTCCGGCGATCCCGCTCGGCGCGCATCCGCTGCTGGGCGAGTTCAACACCCGGAACTACGTCGGCTGGCCGTCCGAGGAGGACCCGTACGCGTCTGCCGACCCGACTCAGCAGAACATCGTGCAGATCCTCACGAAGCTGAAGCCGGCCGAGTGACGCCGACCCGGTCGTTGAGCGAGGAGCGAAGCGACGAGACGAAACGGGAACCACCGCGTTTCGTCTCGCTGCGCTCGCTCAACGACCGGGAACGCCCCGACGAAAGACGTACACCCATGTCAGATCCCCTCCTCACCGTGCGCGACTTCTCGGTCGTGTACGACGTCGATCCTCCGGTCGAGGCCGTGCGCCACGTGACCCTCGAACTGCAGCGCAGCGAGATCCTCGGCCTTGCCGGCGAGAGCGGCTGCGGCAAGACGACGCTCGCCTACGGCGTGCAGCGACTGCTGCGTGCACCCGCGGTCATCAGCGGCGGCGACGTCACCTTCCACGATGCATCCGGAGAGGATGTCGACATCAACGCGCTCGACGCGGACGCGATGCAGCGCTTCCGCTGGGACAAGGTGTCGATGGTCTTCCAGGGGGCGATGAACGCTCTCAATCCGGTGGACACGATCGGTTCACAGCTCGAGGACGTCTTCGAGATCCACCGCCCGGGGATGAGTCGTCGTGAGCGCCGCGCCGAGGCCGAGGAGCTGCTCGAGATCGTCAAGGTCGGACGCCAGCGCATGCGCTCTTTCCCGCACGAGCTCTCCGGAGGCATGCGGCAGCGGGTGATGATCGCCATGGCGCTCGCTCTCCGGCCGCAGCTCATGGTGATGGACGAACCGACCACGGCGCTGGACGTGCTTGTGCAGCGGGAGATCATCAAGCAGATCTCGCAGTTGCGACACGAGTTCGGCTTCTCGGTCATCTTCATCACCCATGATCTCCCGCTGCTGTTGGAGATCAGCGACCGGATCGCGATCATGCGCGAGGGCGAGATCATCGAACTCGCGAGCGCCGAGGAGATCTGGTTGCGCCCGCAGCACGAGTACACGAAGACGCTGCTGTCGTCGTTCCCCCGGCTGACCGGGGAGAGAGGGGTGCTGGTCCGATGACCACTCTCGAATTCCGAGGCGTCACCAAGAGCTACAACGTCCGTGGCGCCGGACGCATCAAGGCCCTCGACGACGTCAGCTTCACCCTGACCTCCGGCCGCACGATCGGACTCGTCGGCCAGTCCGGCAGCGGCAAATCCACGATCGCGAAGATCCTCACCCAGCTCGAGACCCCCACCAGCGGCGAGGTGCTGCTCGACGGCGAGCCGATCCCCCGCCGCGGCAAGGGACTGCGCCGCTACCGGCAGCAGTTGCGCATGGTCTTCCAGGACCCGTTCGCCTCGCTCAATCCGTACCACTCGATCCGCTATCACCTGGAGCGGCCGATCCGGCTCGACGACGTCGTGCCGAAGAAGGACACCGACGCCGAGGTGCGGCGCCTGCTGGCCCGCGTGCGGCTCGATGCGGATGCCGTGATCGACCGCCGTCCGCACGAACTCTCCGGCGGTCAGCGGCAGCGCGTCGCCATCGCCCGTGCTCTCGCGTCGCGGCCGTCGCTCCTGGTCGCCGACGAGCCCGTGTCGATGCTCGACGTCTCCATCCGCCTCGGCGTGCTCACCCTCCTCGCCGATCTGCAGCGCGAAGAAGGGCTCGGAGTGCTCTACATCACGCACGATCTCGCCACCGCTCGCCACTTCAGCGACGAGATCATGGTGCTCAACCAAGGGAAGGTCGTCGAGTACGGCACCGCCGACGACGTCATCCTGAATCCCCAGAACCCGTACACGCGCGAACTGCGCGCGGCATCCCCCGACCCGGACAAGCACTTCGCGTCTGCCGCCTCGACCGGAGGAGCCCTGTGACCACCGCATCCCCTCGCCTCGACGAGAACCACCACGACCTGGCGCCGAAGGACGCTCTCGAGGTCGGCACGACCGCGACGGCCGCCGAGCGCACCCGCCGGCCGGTGCCGTGGCGGTTCTTCGCCGGTCGCGCGGCCTTCTACCTCTTCACGCTCTGGGCCGCACTCACGATCAACTTCTTCCTGCCGCGGTTCATGAAGGGCGACGCGGTGAGCTCGTACCTCGCGCGCAACCGCAACGTGAGCCCCGAAGCCGCGGACTCCCTCCGCATCCTCTTGGGGATCGACACAGACAAGTCGATCTGGCAGCAGTACCTCGAATACTGGGGGATGCTGTTCCGCGGCGACCTCGGCATCTCGACCCTGCACGGCCTGCGCCCGGTCGGCGAGGTGCTCGCGGCGGCACTGCCGTGGACGCTGGGCCTCGTCGGTCTCGCCACGATCATCTCGTTCGCGATCGGCACGATCGGTGGCGCGATCGTGGGCTGGCGACGCGGCAGCAGGCTCGACGCGCTGATCCCCATCACGACCTTCTTCAACACGATCCCGTACTTCTGGCTCGGCCTCATCGCGATCGCGATCTTCTCGTCGACCCTGCGGTGGTTCCCCTCCTCCCACGCCTACGGCAAGGGCCAGTCCCCGGAGTGGAGCCTCGATTTCATCGGCCAGGTGATCATGCACGGCACTCTGCCGGCGCTGACGATCATCATCGCGTCGCTCGGCGGGTGGATGCTCGGCATGCGCAATATGATGCTGACCGTGCTCGACGAGGACTACATCACCGTCGCGCAGGCGAAGGGCATGCCGAACCGTCGGGTGCTGTGGGCGTACGCCGCCCGCAACGCGGTGCTGCCGCAGATCCAGAGCTTCGCCCTCTCGATCGGTTTCATCGTCGGCGGCACGATCGTGATGGAGATGGTCTTCAGCTACCCCGGTGTCGGCAAGCTCCTGCTCGACGCGACCAACGCCAAAGACTACGCGCTCATGCAGGGCGTCTTCCTGGTGATCACGCTCTCGGTGCTCGTCGCGAACATCCTCGCCGATGTCGTGTACGCCTACCTCGATCCGCGCACTCGTCAGACGGAGGCCTGAGATGACCGTTCCCACCACCGCCGGAACCACCGCGCCGGCCGGCACGCCGGAGGCGACCGGCATGCCGGAGACGGCGACGCTGCGCACGCCGGCATCCGTCCCTCTCGAGCAGCGGACCTTCCGCACGCAGCTCGCGCAGGCGTTCGCGATGTTCCGCAATCGCAAGTCGATCGCCGGGCTCATCATCCTCGGCGTCTTCGTGCTCGTCGCGATCCTCGCTGACTGGATCGCTCCCTATGGGGCGACCGAGAAGGATCGCTCGGCACTGCGGCAGGCGCCGACGTTCGAGCACTGGCTCGGGACCACCCACATGGGCGAGGACGTCCTCAGCCAGATCATCTTCGGCACGCGCGGCGTGATCGTCGTCGGATTCCTCTCCGCCGCCATCGCCACGGTCATCGCGATCACGATCGGCGTGATCTCGGGCTACGTGCGAGGCTGGAAGAGCGAGTCGCTCTCGGCGCTGACCAACGTGTTCCTGGTGATCCCCGGCATCCCGTTGATCATCATCATCGCGTCGCAGTTCGAGAACCCGCCGCTGATCGTGATCGCCGCGGTGCTCGGACTCACCGGCTGGGCGTGGGGTGCCAGAGTGCTGCGCGCCCAGACGATGTCGTTGCGCAACCGCGACTTCATCCAGGCGGCGCGCGCCAACGGCGAACCGCTCCGCCGCATCATCACCGTCGAGATGCTGCCGAACCTCATGGCGCTCATCGCGTCGAGCTTCGTCGGCACCGTCACCGCCGCGATCCTGGGGCTCACCACGCTCGCCTTCATCGGGGTGATCCCGGTGAGCAACCTCAACTGGGGCACGATCCTGTTCTGGGCGCAGCAGAACGGCGCCTTCCCCCGGCTGTGGTGGTGGTACGTCCCCGCAGGGCTCTGCATCGCGATCATCGGCGTCGCCCTCTCCCTGATCAACTTCGGCATCGACGAGTACGTCAACCCGCGCCTGCGTTCGGCGGGCGAGCGCGCCAGGGCCATGAAGAAGAAGGGGCTGGATGTGAACGACGCGGTGACCGCCGTGCGCAGCGTCCCGAAGTCCGGGGGCCAGCCCACGACCGAGCCCACCACCACACAGAACCAGAAGTGATGACCTCTCCCACGCTGACCACCACCCACCCGTACCAGGACCCCGCGCTGTCGATCCCCGAGCGCGTCGCCGACCTCCTCGGCCGGATGACGCTCGAGGAGAAGATCGGGCAGATGCTGCAGCTCGATGCCCGCGACGATCTCGACGACCACATCCTGCGCCGCCAGGCCGGGTCGATCCTGCACACCTCGCCCGAGCGCATCCTGCGGGCGAACGAGCTGACTGCGCACACCCGGCTGCGCATCCCGCTGCTCGTGGCCGAGGACTGCATCCACGGCCACTCCTTCTGGCCCGGCGCGACCATCTATCCCACCCAGCTCGGCATGGCGGCGTCGTGGGATGCCGGACTGCTCGAGCGCGTCGCCCGGGCGACGGCCGAAGAGGTCGCCGCCACCGGCATCCACTGGACGTTCTCTCCCGTGCTCTGCATCTCGCGCGATCTGCGCTGGGGACGCGTGGGGGAGACGTTCGGCGAGGATCCGTTCCTGATCGGCGAACTCGCGAGCGCCATGGTGCGCGGCTATCAGGGCGACGGGCTCGACGACCCGACGGCGATCCTCGCGACCGCCAAGCATTTCGCCGGATACTCCGAGACCCAGGGTGGGCGGGATGCGAGCGAGGCCGACATCTCGCGACGCAAGCTCCGCTCCTGGTTCCTGCCGCCGTTCGAGCGCGTGGCCCGCGAAGGATGCCGCTCGTTCATGCTCGGCTACCAGACCATGGATGGCGTGCCGATCACCACGAACGAGTGGCTGCTGAGCGAGGTGCTGCGCGGGGAGTGGGGCTACACCGGAACCCTCATCACCGACTGGGACAACGTCGGTCGGATGGTGTGGGAGCAGCGGGTGCAGCCCGACTACCCGCACGCCTCGGCCGCGGCGGTCACGGCGGGCAACGACATGATCATGAACACGCCGGGCTTCTTCGAGGGGGCGCTGGATGCCGTCGCGCAGGGGCTTCTCGGCGAGGACGCTTTCGATGTCGCCGCCGGCCGGATCCTCACGCTGAAGTTCGAGCTCGGTCTGTTCGAGGATCCACGGCTCCCGGTCGAGGGGCTCGAGCAGATCGTGGGGAGCGCCGACCACACCGCGCTGAACCTCGATGCCGCACGCCGATCGCTCGTGCTGCTGGAGAACGACGGCGTGCTGCCGCTCGACCCGGCCGCCGTGCGCCGCGTCGCCGTGGTCGGGCCGCTCGCCGACGATGCGCAGAGTCAGCTCGGCGACTGGGCCGGCGGCTCGGGCCAGGCCGGCTGGCTCGACGGTCAGCCGCGGGAGATGATCTCGACCGTGCTCGACGGGCTGCGAGCGATCGCGCCGTGGGAGGTCACGCACTCCCGCGGAGCGGAGATCCTCACCCTCGCCCCCGACCCGGCCGGCTCGACCTTCCCGGACGGGCAGCCGCGGCCTCCGGTCGTGAAGCCCGCGGCGCCCGACCACGCTCTGCTCGCCGAGGCGGTGGCCGCGGCATCCGATTCCGACGTCGTCGTGGCCGTCGTCGGCGACCGGATCGAGCTGGTGGGCGAGGGGCGCTCCACCGCGACGCTCGAACTCGTCGGCGGCCAGATCGCGCTGCTCGACGCGGTGATCGCGACCGGGAAGCCCGTGATCGTGGTGCTGCTCGCGTCGAAGCCGCTCGTGCTGCCGGCATCCGTTCAGCGCGCAGCGGCCGTGATCTGGGCAGCCAACCCGGGGATGCAGGGCGGCCGGGCGCTCGCCGAGATCATCACCGGCAGGGTGGAGCCGTCGGGACGTCTGCCGATCTCGTTCGCGCGGCACGTCGGCCAGCAGCCGACGTACTACAACCAGATCCGCGGACAGCACGGCGACCGCTACGCCGACCTCACGCAGGCTCCGGCCTGGGTGTTCGGCGAGGGCCGGTCCTACACGACGGTCGAATACGGCGACCTCTCTCTGGAGTCGACCACGCTCGGCCGGGGCGACACGATCGTCGGGCACGTCACCGTGACCAACACCGGGGAGCGTCCGGTGCGGGAGACCGTTCAGGTATACGTGCGGGATGCCGTGACCAGCGTGAGCTGGACAGACAAGGAGCTCAAGGCCTACCGACAGGTCGACGTCGCGCCGGGGGAGTCCGTGCGCGTGCGGCTCGAGGTGCCGGTCGCCGACTGCTCGATCGTGGATGCCGCCGGCATCCGCCTGGTCGAGCCCGGTGGGTTCGAGCTGCTCATCGGGCCGAGCTCGCGCGACGATCAGCTCCTGGCCGCCGGGTTCGAGGTCGGCTGACGGTCGAAGTTCTGCGGCCATCCCGAGGTTCTGCGGCCTGAGCCCGCCGGGAGGGCCGCAGAACTTCGGGTCGTCCGCAGAAGTCGGTGCCGCGAACTCGGCCGATCATCGTTCCGGTCGCATTTCATGCCGGCTCACGGGCGGTGAAGCGGCAGCAAGTGCGACCGGAACGAGCAGTCCTCAGGCCGTGGTGTACCAGGCGGCCGTGTCGACCGGGAGGGTCGAGCCGTCGACAGGCTGGCTCGACAGCACGATGTCGGCACCGGCCGGCAGCTCGAGCGGCTCCGAGCCGAGGTTCGCCACGACATGCACGTCGCCGCGCCGGAAGGCCACGGCATCCACACCGGCGTCTTCCCACACCAGCGATCCGCTGCCGAAGCCGTGCTCGCGGCGTGCGGCCAGCAACTGCGTGTAGAGCGACAGGGTCGAGGTCGGGTCCGCTTCTTCGACGTCGCGCGCGTAGGCCGCCCAGTCGACGGGCTGCGGCAGCCACGAGGCGCCGGTCTCGTTGAACCCGAACGCCGGTCCGTCGGCGGTCCAGGGCAGCGGCACGCGGCATCCGTCCCGGCCATAGCGCTGACCGTTCGTGCGGAACCACGTCGGGTCCTGCCGGAACGCGTCGGGGATGTCCATCGCCTCGGGAAGGCCCAGCTCCTCGCCCTGGTAGAGGTAGGCGGAACCCGGGAGCGCGAGCATGAGGGTGGTCGCCGCGCGGGCGCGGGCCAGGCCGATCGCGGTGTCGGGCTTGTCGGGGGTGAGCGGTCCGATGCCCTCGCCCTGCGGGTTCTCCGCGGTCAGCGCGAGCCGGCTCGCGTGACGCACGACGTCGTGGTTCGAGAGCACCCAGGTGCTCGGGGCGCCGACATCACCGAAGGCATCGAGCGATTCGCGGATGACGTCGCCGAGCGCCTTCGCGTCCCACGCCGTCTGCAGGTACGGGAAGTTGAACGTCTGGTGCATCTCGTCGGGGCGCACCCAGAGCGCGGTCTGCTTCAACGTCGGCATCCAGGCCTCGCCGCACAGTGCGCGGTCGCCGTCGTACTCGGCGAGCACCCTGTGCCAGTCGCGATAGACGTCGTGCACGCCGTCCTGGCCCCAGTACGGCACGTTCGCTTCGCCGCCGCCCATCGAGTCGGCATCCGCCGGCGGCGTGTAGTCCGGCAGGCCCTCGGCCTTGATCATGCCGTGGGCCACGTCGACGCGGAAGCCGTCGACACCGCGGTCGAGCCAGAAGCGCAGGATGGAGCGGAACTCCTCGCGCACCTCTTCATTGTTCCAGTCGAAGTCGGGCTGCGTGGGGTCGAAGATGTGCAGGTACCACTGGCCGGGGGTGCCGTCGGCCTCGACGATGCGCTCCCACATGCCGCCGCCGAACACCGACTCCCAGTTGTTGGGCGGGAGCTCGCCGTTCTCGCCCTTGCCGTCGCGGAAGATGTAGCGCGCGCGCTCGGGGCTGCCGGGGGCAGCCTTCAGAGCCTCCTGGAACCACGCGTGCTGCGCGGAGGAGTGATTCGGGACCAGGTCGACGACCACGCGGATGCCGCGGGCATGGGCCTCGGCCAGCATCTCGTCGAAGTCGGCGAGCGTGCCGAAAAGTGGGTCGACGTCGCGGTAGTCGGCGACGTCGTAGCCGGCATCGCGCTGCGGGCTCGTCATGAACGGGCTCAGCCAGATCGCGTCGATGCCGAGATCTTTCAGGGAGTCCAGCCGGGCGGTGATGCCCGGCAGGTCGCCGATGCCGTCGCCCGAGGCGTCGGCGAAGGAACGGGGGTAGATCTGATAGATGACGGCGCTGCGCCACCACTCGGAACCGGGGGCTGCGATCTGCTCGAGCTGTGCCATGGATTCAGGCTATTGCACACGCATGCGCCTCTCTTCCCTGCGGGCGCGGGCGCAGCAGAGGAGTAGCCTGACGGCATCCGATTCGAGGAGGCAACGATGGTTCCCGAGATCAACTACTGGGCGGTCCTGCTGGCGACAGTGTCGAGCATGGTCGTCGGCTCGATCTGGTACGCGCCCAAGGTGTTCGGCACGCGCTGGGCGAAGCTCGCGAACGTCGACATGGAGCGACCGGCCGCGACGGCGATGTGGCCGATCATCACCACCCTGATCGTGAGCTTCATCACCGCGTGGGTGCTCGCCGGAGCATCCGCCATCTCCTGGCACTTCTACGGCGGGCCGTTCCTCTGGGGCACGATCGTCACGGGTGTCACGCTCTGGGCCGGATTCACGGCAGCGCGCTTCATCACCCACGACGCCTTCGAGGGGCGCTCGACCAAGCTGACCACCCTGAACATCGCGCACGAACTCGTGACGGTGCTCGTGATGGCGGTGCTGATCGGCGTCTGGCCGCCCGCGCTCGGCTGAAGCGCGGGCGGCCAGACGGCGAGCGTCAGGGAGTCGGCATGCCGCCGTTCACGTTCAGGGTCTCGCCGATGACGTAGCTCGACTCCGCGGATGCCAGGAAGACATAGGCGGGCGCGAGTTCGGCGGGCTGTCCCATGCGTCCGAGCGGGGTGTCCTCGCCGAAGCTGTCGATCTTCTCCTGCGGCTGACCGTCGCTCGGCTGCAGCGGGGTCCAGATCGGCCCCGGAGCAACGGAATTCACGCGGATGCCCTTCGGGGCGAGCTGCTCGGCCAGGCCCTTCGTGAAGGCGTTGATCGTGGCCTTGGTCGAGGCGTAGTCGACGAGTATGCCGGAGGGAGAATATGCCTGGATCGACGTGGTGTTGATGATCGTCGACCCCGGCGTGAGGTGGGGCAGCGCGGCCTTCGTGATCCAGAACATCGCGTACACGTTGGTCTTGAACGTGTCGTCGAACTGCTCATCGGTGATGTCGGTCAGCGACTCCTGGTAGATCTGCTTGCCGCCATTGTTCACCAGGATGTCGAGGCCGCCGAGTGCTTCCACGGCATCCGTCACGAGCGAACGGCAATATGCGGGGTCGCGGAGATCGCCGGGGAGGGTGGCGACGTTCGCACCCGCGTCGCGGAGGATGCCGGCGATGCGGCTCGCATCCTCTTCCTCCTCCGGGAGGTAGGAGATCGCGACGTCGGCGCCCTCGCGCGCGAAGGCGATCGCGGTGGCTGCGCCGATGCCGGAATCGCCTCCGGTGATGAGAGCCTTCCGCCCTTGCAGGCGACCGGAACCGCGGTAGGTCTCCTCGCCGAGGTCGGCCTTCGGGGCCAGGTCGGCGTCGAGTCCGGGCTCGGGCATGTGCTGCTTCTGGGGCTCGATGTGCGCGTAGAGCTCGGCGGGGTTCGTGAACGTGTACTGATCGCGGGACATGATGCGTCCTTTCCGGGGGATCGTCAGGTGTCCGACCATCGTGCGCGCCGCGCGAGAGGGACGCGAAGCCCTTGCCTGCGGCGGAACGGGTTGCTATACGTACGGGTGCCGCGTGCGGGAATGTAGACCTTCGCGGCTTCCTCGGACGCAGTTCACGGATCAGGATTGGTTTGGCGACCTCTCCGGTCGCCGGGGGGTCGCGACCGCGGACCGTCGCCGTGACCGAGGGGTGAGCATGTCCGGTTCTCCGCGTGCGCCGTGGGTGGTCGCCGCTGCGCTCATCGCCGCCGCGATGCTCGCCGGCGCTGCGCCTGCCGCCTCGGGGGTCGTCGAACCCGTGGAGGAAGCCGTGACCAATACGAGCGCTCCGGATGCCGCGCAGTCGGTCGAGCTGGCCTACGAGTTCCTCGACGCACGGACCGACGAGTTCTGCGACGGCGAGGGTCGCTGCCTGCCGCGCAGCTATGAGGGCGGATTCTTCACCACCCCGAGCTGGGACTTCACGCCCTCGTTCGTGTACGACGACGCCCTGGTGATCATCGCCTACACCGCACGCGGACTGCCCGACGACCTCCGCCGCGCGCAGACGATCGGCGACACGCTGCTCTTCGTCCAGGCCGCGGATCCGATCGGCGACGGCCGCACCCGGACGTCGTACGAGCCGCACGGTATCCGGCAGGGCCGGATGGAGATCACCGGACCCGGCACCTTCACGGGGAACCAGGCCTGGGTCGGCATGGCCCTCACGCGGCTCTTCCACGCGACCGGCGAGACGAAGTACCTCGTCGGAGCGCTGCGCATCGGTCAGTGGATTCAGACCAACACGGCCGACATGACCCGCGCTCCGTACGGATACACGGGCGGTCAGACCGACAACGGTTCATCGCTGACCTGGAAGTCGACCGAGCACAACAGCGACGTCGCCGGATTCTTCACGCAGCTGGGCCAGCTCACCGGCGACGCGGTGTGGACGGAGCGGGCTGCCATCGCCGCCGACTTCGTCGCCGCGATGCAGAGCGCGGACGGACACGTCGACACCGGAACTCTCCTCGACGGCTCGACGGTCAACACCCGGCCGATCCCGCTGGATGCGCAGACCTGGAGCTACCTCGGCACCGTCGACGCGCGATACGGCTCGGCGCTGAACTGGACCATCGACAACATGATCGCCACCGACGGCCCGTACCAGGGTCCGTCGATCAGCGACGCCGACGTGTCGAAGGTGTGGTTCGAGGGCAGCGCCAACCTGGCGCTCGCGTTGCAGCTGCGCGGCGAAGCCGGCGACGCAGGCCGCGCCGAGTCCCTGCTGAGCAGCATCCGTCTGGTGCAGCAGGATGCGCCGAACGGCGACGGCAAGGGGATCGTGGCGACGTCGACCGACGGCCTCGACTCCGGCTTCGGTGACCTGTACTACGCGAGCCTGCACACGGGCGCGACCGCCTGGTATCTGCTCGCGGCCGCGGGCGACAACCCGTTCCGCCTGCCGGTCGACTGAGCGCGGCTGCGTCTCAAGCGGCGAGCTACGCGGCGACGCGCGCGATCGCGGCGACGGCGCTCGTGAAGAAGCCGAGTCCGTCGATGCCGCTGCGCATGGCGATCGCCGTGTCGGGGCCGAAGCCCGGCTCGACCGAGTGCTCGGGGTGCGGCATGAGTCCCACCACGTTGCCCGCCTCGTTCGTCAGACCGGCGATGTCGCGCAGCGAGCCGTTCGGGTTGACCCCGGCGTAGCGGAAGGCGACCAGGCCCTCCCCCTCGAGGCGGTCGAGCGTCGCGTCGTCGGCGATGTAGCCGCCGTCGCCGTTCTTCAGCGGGATGACGATCTCCTGGCCGGTGCGGAACGCGTTGGTCCAGGCGGTGTCGGAGTTCTCGACGACGAGCTTCTGGTCGCGCCGCACGAAGTGCTGGTGGTCGTTGCGGATCAGGCCGCCGGGCAGCAGGTGCGCCTCGACGAGCATCTGGAAGCCGTTGCAGATGCCGAGGATCGGCAGCCCCTTGGCGGCGGCATCCTTCACCTCGGCCATGATCGGCGAGAGGGCGGCGATGGCGCCGGCGCGCAGATAGTCGCCGTAGCTGAAGCCGCCGGGCAGCACGAGGGCGTCGACGCCCTCGAGGTCGTGCGATCCGTGCCAGAGCGCGACCGGCTCGGCCCCGGCGATGCGGACGGCGCGCTGCGCGTCACGGTCGTCGAGCGAGCCGGGGAAGGTGACGACGCCGATGCGCACGGTCATTCGACGACCTCGACACCCACGACGTCTTCGATCACCGAGTTGGAGAGCACCTCATCGGCGACGCGCCGGGCCTCGGCGAGCAGTTCGTCGGTGACCTCGCCCTCGACCGTGAGCTCGAAGCGCTTGCCGATGCGGACATCGCTGAAGCCCTCGACTCCGAGGCGGGCGAAGGCGCCGGAGACGGCCTTCCCCTGCGGGTCGAGCAACTCGGACTTGGGCATGACGTCGACGACGATGGTGGGCATCGTGATCCTCCAGGCGGCCGCAGGCCGTAGCTATGGTCGTTGAGCGACGAGCGCTAGCGAGGAGTCGAAACGCAGGAAGTCGCGGGAAGGCTGGCGCCCTCAGTCTACCGGCCCGTCGGCGCGTCGATTTGCGGCGGAGCATTCGCCGAGACCCCGGCTCGTCGTCGAGACCCCGGACCGCGGGCGGCACCAGGCCGGGGTCTCGGCGCTGACCCGGGGTCTCGGTGCGCGGCGCGGGCGCGCGCGACTCAGGCGTGGAACACGGTGTGCAGATCGCCGATCGCGGCGCGGCCGCCGAGGCCGTCGATCTCGAACAGCACCGAGATGCCGACGACGTGGCTGCCGAGACGCTCGACCAGTTCGCGTCCGGCAGCGAGGGTGCCCCCGGTCGCGAGCACGTCGTCGATGAGGAGCACGCGGGAGCCCGCGGGCAGGTCGTCGTGCATCTCGACGGTCGCGGTGCCGTATTCGAGCGCGTAGTCGACGGATGCCGCGGGCCGGGGCAGCTTCCCCGCCTTGCGGATCGGGATCAATCCGACGCCCGCCGCGATGGCCGCAGCGCCGGCGAGGATGAACCCCCGCGCCTCGATGCCGGCGACCACGTCGAACTGTCCTTCGAAGGGAGCGATGATCGCCTCGGTCGTGACGCGAAGGGCCTCGGCGTCGGCCAGCAGCGGCGTGATGTCGCGGAACACGATGCCGGGTTCGGGGTAGTCCGGGATGCTGCGGATGAGCGAGGCGGCGCGGACGAGGGCGGGGGAGAGTTCGGCTTCGGGCACCGGGCAAGGCTACCCGCCGTTCACAATTCAGCAAGAATTCGGCGATCAGGCCGGATCGGCCCGGAATGTGCCTGTCCGGGCGCGTTCTTGCTGAATTGTGAACGCCAGCCTGCCGAGACCCACGCCGCAAAGAACCGGAACCGCGTGCTTGACATCCGTGGGAGCGCTCCCATAGAGTGACCGAACGGTGTGGGAGCGCTCCCACGCCTCCCGAGCATCACCCGCACGACCACCACACAAAGGAGTGAACCTGTGAACACACGTGCCCGCAATCGGATCCTGGCGACAGCCGCCGTGGCATCCGTCTCCGCCCTCGCCCTGGCCGGCTGCGCCGGCAACACCGGCGCAGGCGAAGGCAGCGCCGATGAGGACATCACGCTGACCGTCACCACGTTCGGCACCTTCGGCTACGAAGACCTCTACGACGAGTACGAGAAGGCGCACCCGAACGTCACGATCGAGGCGACCAACATCGACACCGGCGGCAACGCCCGCACCGACGCCTTCACCAAGATCGCCGCAGGCAGCGGCCTGAGCGACATCGTCGCGATCGAAGAGGGCTGGCTCGGCGCGATCATGGACGTGTCCGACACCTTCATCGACCTGCGCGATCACGGCATCGAGGACCGCAAGGGCGACTGGCTCGACTGGAAGTACAACCAGGCGACCGACGCCGAGGGCCGTGTGATCGGCTACGGCACCGACGTCGGCCCGAGCGGCATCTGCTTCAACGGCCCCGCCCTCGAAGCCGCCGGCATGCCGAGCGACCGCGAAGGCATCGCCGAGCTGCTGGACGGCGACTGGGAGAACTACTTCGCCGTCGGCCAGGAGTACACCGAGAAGACCGGCAAGGCCTGGTACGACCATTCCGGATTCGTCTGGAACGCCATGGTCAACCAGCTCGATGAGGGCTACTACACCGCCGACGGCGAGCTCAATGTCGAGGGCAACGCCGAGCTCGAAGAGCGGTTCGCTCTGCTGGGCGAGGCGACCGAGGGCGGTCAGTCCGCGGCGCAGAAGGCCTGGGACTGGAACGGCGGCAAGTCGTTCGTCGACGGCACCTTCGCGACCTTCGTGTGCCCCGGCTGGATGCTCGGCGTCCTGCAGGGTCAGGTCGAGACCGGTGGCGGCGACGCGGCCACAGGCTGGGACTTCGCCGATGTCTTCCCGGGAGGTGCGGCCAACTGGGGTGGCGCGTGGCTCTCGATCCCGGAGACCTCGAAGCACCAGGAGGCCGCGTCCGAGCTCGCCGACTGGCTGACGCAGCCCGAGCAGCAGGTGAAGCAGTCGGCCGCCGCCGGCAACTTCCCCTCCACCGTGAAGGCACAGGAGACGCTCGCCGAAGAGGCGACGCCGAACGAGTTCTTCAACGACGCGCCCACCGGAGCGATCCTCGCCGAACGCGCCAAGGGCGTCGAGGCGCAGTTCAAGGGACCGCAGGACTCCGTCATCCAGGAGAACGTGTTCGGCCCCGCCCTTCGGAGCCTCGACCTCGGTGAGGTCGACACCCAGGGCTCCTGGGACAAGGCGATCGACCTGCTGAACCAGCTGGTCGACTGACGTCCCGCGCGTTTCGTCTCGCTCCGCTCGCTCAACGACCGGGTTCTCGCCTGGTCGTTGAGCGAGCACGGCGAAGCCGAGCGAGACGAAACGCGCCCCTGCGACTCCGAGACAAGGACTTCTCATGACCCTCACGCACGAACGCACGGAGACGACAGCATCCGCTCCGCCGCAGAAGACGGATGCCGCCCCGAAGCGGCCCTGGCGCCACCGCATCTCGCGATTCGACCAGCACGCCTCTCCGTACTTCTACATCTCGCCGTTCTTCCTGCTCTTCGGGCTGGTCGGACTGTTCCCGCTGCTGTACACCGTGTGGGTCGCCGTCCACGACTGGGATCTGCTCAAGGGCGAGGGCGACTTCGTCGGGATCGGCAACTTCACCGAGGTCCTCGCCGACCCGATGTTCTGGAACTCGATCTTCAACACGGTGAGCATCTTCCTGCTCTCGGCCATCCCGCAGCTCGCGGTCGCGCTGTTCATCGCCTACCTCCTGGACCGGGGCCTGCGCACTCCGACGTTCTGGCGGATGAGCGTGCTCATCCCCTTCGTCGTGACACCGGTCGCTGTCGCCATCATCTTCTCCAGCATCTTCAACGAGGCCGACGGTCTCGCCAACAACCTGCTGAACGTCATCGGCATCGCCGACCAGCAGTGGAAGACCGACACCGGCCTGTCGCACATCGCGATCGCGGTCATGGTCAACTTCCGCTGGACCGGCTACAACGCCCTCATCCTGCTCGCCGCCATGCAGTCGGTGCCGCGTGATCTCTACGAGTCCGCCGCCCTCGACGGTGCCGGCTCCGCACGCCGCTTCTTCTCGATCACCATTCCGACGATCCGCCCGACGCTGATCTTCGTGATCATCACCTCGACGATCGGCGGTCTGCAGATCTTCGCCGAGCCGCGACTGTTCGACGTCTCGACGGCGGGCGGGATCGGCGGCAGCGACCGGCAGTTCCAGACGACGGTGCTGTTCCTCTGGGAGCTGGCCTTCTTCCGTCTCGACCTCGGCAAAGCGTCCGCCGTCGCGATCCTGCTGTTCCTCCTCATCGTCCTCTTCGGCCTGATCAACTTCGTCATCTCGCGCCGGATCTCCACCGGCGACGACCGCAGGAACCGCGCCGCACGCCGCCGCGCCGTCAAGACCAGCAAGGAGGAGACGCGATGACCGCCACCCAGGCACTCAGCGTTCCGGAGAAGATCCGTCGCCGCCGCGGAGCGTCCACCGGCACCGCCGGCATCGGCAGCCGCCCCGGCTTCCTCACCTACGGCCTGCTCGCCGCGTTCATCATCGGCAGCGTGTACCCGCTGTGGTGGTCGGTCGTGGTCGCGAGCGGAACGAACGCCACCCGTGGTGAGACGCTGCCGCTGTTCCCCGGCGGGAACTTCTTCACCAACGCCGCGAAGGTCTTCGACGCGATCCCGTTCTGGCTCGCCCTCGGCAACTCGTTCCTCATCTCCGGCATCATCACGATCTCGGTCGTGACGTTCTCGACGCTCGCCGGCTACGCCTTCGCGAAGCTGCGCTTCAAGGGCCGCGACGGTCTCATGATCTTCGTGATCGCGACCATGGCGATCCCGACGCAGCTCGGCATCATCCCGCTGTTCATGGTCATGCGAGAGCTCGGCTGGACCGGCACGATCGGTGCGGTCATCGTGCCCACGCTCGTCACCGCCTTCGGCGTGTTCTTCATGCGGCAGTACCTGGTCGACGTGATCCCGGACGAGCTGATCGAGGCCGCTCGGGTCGACGGGGCGAACCAGTTCCGGACCTTCCTGACCGTCGGCATCCCCGCGGCGCGGCCGGCCATGGCGATCCTGGGACTCTTCACCTTCATGACCGCGTGGACCGACTACCTGTGGCCGCTGATCGTGCTGTCCCCCGCCAACCCCACTCTCCAGACCGCGCTCAGCCAGCTGCAGTCGGGATACTACGTCGACTACTCGATCGTGCTCGCCGGTGCCGTGCTCGCGACCCTTCCGCTGCTGGTGCTCTTCGTGGTCGCCGGTCGCCAGCTGGTCAGTGGCATCATGGCCGGTGCGGTGAAAGGATGACCTCCATGACGCGCCCCTTCCCCTCGAACTTCCTCTTCGGTGCCGCGACCGCGGCCTATCAGATCGAGGGAGCGGCGTTCGAAGACGGACGCACCGCCTCGATCTGGGATGCCTTCTCGCGGGAGCCCGGCGCTGTGATCGGCGGCGACAACGGCGACATCGCCTGCGACCACTACCACCGGTACGCCGACGACGTCGCGCTCATGACCGAGCTGGGGCTGCAGACCTATCGCTTCTCCACGTCGTGGTCGCGAGTGCGCCCCGACGGCGGGGCGGTCAACCCGAAGGGCGTCGACTTCTACTCCCGCCTGGTGGACGAGCTCCTCGATGCCGACATCCTGCCCTGGCTGACGCTCTACCACTGGGACATGCCGCAGGCGCTGCAGGATGCCGGGGGCTGGACCGACCGCGACACCGTCGACCGCTTCCTCGAGTACGCCGGCACCATGCACGACGCGCTCGGCGACCGGGTGAACGTCTGGACCACTCTGAACGAGCCGTGGTGCTCGTCGTTCCTCTCCTACACCGGCGGTGAGCATGCTCCCGGGCACACGAGTATCGCCGAGGGACTGCTCGCGTCGCACCACCTGCTGCTGGCGCACGGCGCCACGGTGCGCGAGCTGCGCGGGCGCGACGCGTCGCTCAACCTCGGCATCACGCTGAACCACACCGTGGCCGACCCGGCCGATCCGGCGAACCCCGCCGATGTCGACGCCGCGCGCCGCATCGACGGACAGTTCAACCGCTGGTTCCTCGACCCCATCTACCGGGGGGAGTATCCGGCCGACATCGTCGAGGACATCCGTAGGGTGGATGCCGATGCGGTGGCGAAGTTCGAGTCCGCGATTCACGACGGCGACCTCGAGACCATCTCGCAGCGCATCGACACCCAGGGCGTCAACTACTACCACGGCGACTTCGTGTCGGGCACGGCGCCCGCCAGCGCGACCGTCTCCGGCGGACCCGCGACCGAGCGCAGGCACCGCAGCCCGTATCCCTCGAGCCACGGCATCCACTCCGTCGAACGAGGACTCCCGCGCACTGCGCAGAACTGGGAGGTGCAGCCCGAAGGACTGACCCGCCTGCTGCAGCGGGTCTGGACCGAGTACGCCGAACCCGCCGGAACCGTGCTGTACATGACCGAGAACGGCGCCGCCTATGACGACGTCGCGGTCGAAGAGGACGGCGAGACGCGCGTGCACGACACGGAGCGCACCGAGTTCCTGCGGCTGCACCTCGGTGCGGTGCTCGATGCCGCGGATGCCGGGGTCGACGTGCGCGGCTACTTCTACTGGTCGATGTTCGACAACTTCGAGTGGGCGTGGGGGTACGACAAGCGCTTCGGGATCGTTCGCGTCGACTACGACACGCAGGAGCGGAGCCTGAAGGACTCCGGCCGCGAGTACGCACGGATCATCGCGGCGCGCGATCTCTCGCCGGCACCCTCGCTCGTCGGGACGGCCTGAATCGGGGCATCCACGCTCGAATCCCCGCCATTTACGCGATTCGACGCAA
The DNA here is from genome assembly GCF_000967865.1 of Microbacterium sp. SA39. Taxonomy (GTDB): domain Bacteria; phylum Actinomycetota; class Actinomycetes; order Actinomycetales; family Microbacteriaceae; genus Microbacterium. The sequence goes on along the minus strand of NZ_JXRU01000033.1, from coordinate 17,172 downwards.
TATCGGCGCTCAGGGTCGGCACCGAACAGACAGAATGGGTCGATGGAAGAGAGCATCCGGTGATGTCGCCACGGGCGACCATCGAAGAGGTGGCGGCTGCGGCCGGGGTCTCCCGGTCGACGGTCTCACGCGTGGTCAACGGCTCGACGGCGGTGAGCCCGGAGGCGCTGGCCGCGGTGCGCAAGGCGATCGATGACCTGAACTACGTGCCCAACCGGGCGGCCCGTTCGCTCGCGTCGCGCCAGACGCACGCGATCGCGCTGATCGTGCCCGAGGACACCAACCGCTTCTTCGGCGATCCCTTCTTCGCCGCGATCGTCGCCGGCATCACCGGCGCACTCGGCGGCTCGGACTACCTCCTCAACCTCCTCATCGCCAGTGACGACCCCGGCGACAAGATGAACAGCTTCGTGCGCAACGGCAGCGTCGACGGCGCGCTGATCGTCTCGCACCACACCAGTGACGCGTTCATCGACCGGATCGCCGAGGCCGTGCCTGTCGTCTACGGAGGTCGTCCGGTGCGCCGCCGAGAGGGCGACTACGTCGTCGACGTCGACAACGTCAACGGGGCCAGGGTCGCCACCTGCCGGCTGGTCGAGACCGGTCGCACGCGCGTCGCGACGATCTCCGGCCCCCTGACGATGGTCTCGTCCGTCGACCGTGTCCAGGGCTTCCGGGATGCGCTGGCCGAGGCCGGGCTGACGCCGTTCGCCGAGGAGGAGGGCGACTACAGCGAGAGCAGTGGAGCGGATGCCGTGCGACGCATCCTCGCCACCGGTCGCCCCGACGGCATCTTCGTCGCCAGCGACCTGATGGCGCGCGGTGCTCTCACCGCCCTGCGATCGGCCGGATTGCGCGTGCCCGAGGACGTGGCGCTGGTCGGCTTCGACGACTCGTCCGTGGCGGTGAGCACCGATCCGCAGCTGACGACGATGCGGCAGCCGATGTACGCGCAGGGCGAGGCGATGGCGACCGTGCTGCTGGGGCTGCTCACGGGTGGGGACCCTGCCCACACGACGATCCTGCCGACCGAGCTCGTGGTGCGCGCCTCGGCATGACCCGACGATGTGGTCCGCGCTCTTACGCGGAACACGGCCGCGAGCCCGATGCCCCCTCAGGAGGGATCGCGGCCGTGAGTCTCCGGTGCGTCATGCGTCATGCGTCATAGATTGAATGAGCATTCAATGAGTAATCTATAGGGCGGGGGGACAGATTCGGAAGTCGACCGAGGATCCCCTGGGAGGTGGATGCCGCATGGCACGCTCCGACGAGCAGAACCGTCTCGCCCGCGAGCGCGCTCGCGAGACAATGCTGCAGGCCGCGATCGAGATCTTCAGCGAGCGGGGCGTTTCGGGGGCCAGCATCGCGGAGATCACTCAGCGGGCCGGCGTCGCGCAGGGCCTGGTGAACTACCACTTCGGCGGCAAGGATCAGCTCATCGTCGCGGTCATCGATCGATGGTTCGAGACCCTGTTCGGGATCGCCCAGGCGAAGGGTTCGGCAGACGAACGGCTGGCTGGCGTGATCGACGGCGCACTGCGCGCGACAGCCCACGCGCTGCCCGTGCAGCGGGCCGTGTTCTCGCTGCAGCAGCAGCCGACCACGCATCGCCTGTTCGCGGAGTCCGAGCAGCGCCATGCTGAGAACGTGACCGCGTCGGAAGACGCCGTGCGGCGGATGTTCCGCGAGCGCGGCGCCGCAGATCCGGCTCTCGAGGAGATCATGCTGCGCAGCGCACTCGAGGGGCTCTTCATGAAATACGCCGTGTACGGCGACTCATTCCCCTTGGAGGACGCACGGCGATGGATGCACCGGCTCTACGGGCTGCCTGAGCCCACGGAGCCCTTACGGCCCGACATCGCGCCGCGGGACGACGACCTGCGGCTTCGGGCCTCGCGTGCGGTACGCGACGGCCGGCGCTGAGCCGGCACTGGCCGCATCGCTCAGGAGCGGCCCATGCGTGCGAACGCGCCGAGCACGCTGCGCTCGGACGCGATGAGGTAGCGCTCGAGCTCATCGGCGGCGGCCTCGGGGCCGCGTTCGAGCAGCGTGGTGAGCACGGCCCTGTTCCGACGGACGAAGGGCTCGTGCAGTGATCGGGGCTCGTCGATCTCGAGGAAGACGAGCCGCAGCTCGGCGGCGACGTCGCGATACGTGCGAGCGAGTCGCGCGCTGTCGGCCAGGGCGACGATGGCGTCGTGGAACGCCATGTTCGCGCTGCCGATCCGTCGCCAGTCCTCGTGCGGCAGCTGTGCTTCGGCCTCGGCGAGGGCGTCGCGCATGAGCTGGACGGCCGGATGCTGCGGCTCCGACTGACGCAGCGCCGAGCACTCGATCACCCGGCGGGCGCGGTAGATGTCGATCACGTCGGCGATGGTCGGGGAGGCCACCGACACTCCGCGGTGCGGGATGTGCTCGATGAGGCCCTGCTCGGCGAGCACCCGGAAGGCCTCGCGGAGCGTGTTCCGCGACACGTCGAACTGCTCGGCCAGCGCCGACTCCGACAGGCGGGACCCCGGGGCGAAGTCGCCGTCGATGATGCTCTGACGAAGCACATCGGCGAGCATGCCTTGCTGATTCATGCCTTCATCGTAGGCGGCGTCGTGCTCGGATCGTTCAGAGATGCCGGGCCGAGATCACGCGAAAGCAACGCCGTCGTAGTACGCCGGAAACAATTTCGTTGAACAATCATGCTCTAGCCGTTCTACACTGGGTCGCAATCGACCCACCAACGACGATGGGAATCCCCCCGCCATGTCCGAGCAGCAGTCCACCACCTCGCTCTCCGCAGAAGACGAAGCCCGCCTCGCCGCCGTCAAGAAGCGCACCGGGCGCAGCGCCGTCATCGGTGCGATCTTCCTCATGGCCACCAGCGCCATCGGTCCCGGGTTCATCACCCAGACGGCCACCTTCACCGCGACGATGGGGGCGGCGTTCGCCTTCGCCATCCTCATCTCGATCCTCATCGACATCGCCGTGCAGCTGAACGTGTGGCGCATGATCACGTCGTCGGGCAAGCGCGCCGGCGAACTCGCCAACAGCGCCATCCCCTTCTCCGGCCATCTCATCGCCCTGCTCGTCGTGATCGGCGGACTGGCGTTCAACATCGGGAACATCGCCGGCGGCGGGCTGGGCCTGAACGCTCTGCTCGGCATCGACGCGAAGCTCGGCGGCATCCTCACCGCCGCCCTGGCGATCGTCATCTTCCTCGTGAAGAAGGCGGGTCCCGTGATGGACATCGTCCTGGTCGTGCTCGGCGTCGGGATGATCATCATGACGGTCGTCGTGGCCGTGATCGCCCAGCCGCCGATCGGAGAGGCGCTGCGTCAGACCTTCGTGCCGGACGAGCTGAACTTCGCCACGATCACCACGATCGTCGGCGGCACCGTCGGCGGGTACATCACCTACTCCGGTGCGCACCGGTACCTCGACTCGGGTCTCACCGGCCCCGAGCACGCGGGCCCGGTCATGCGGGCTGCCGCCAACGGCATCCTCGTCACCGGCATCATGCGGTACGTGCTGTTCCTCGCGATCCTCGGGGTCGTCGCATCCGGAGTGGCCCTCGACCTGTCCGGTCAGGGAGCCAACCCCGCGGGGCAGGCCTTCGGAGCAGTGCTCGGTGACGCAGGTCTCCGCATCTTCGGGGCGATCTTCTGGGCGGCCGCGATCAGCTCGGTCATCGGCGCCGCGTACACCTCGGCGACCTTCCTCTCCACGTACACCAAGAAGCTCGCGGGCGGCTGGCCGCTGCAGCTCGCGACCGTCGCCTTCATCGTCGTCTCGCTGATCGTGTATCTGTCGATCGGCACGGCGCCCGCCGCCATCCTCGTCTTCGTCGGCGGCTTCAACGGGCTGATCCTGCCCATCGGCCTCACCGTGTTCATGTACATCGGCTGGTTCCGCCGCGATCTCCTCGGAGCGAAGAAGTACCCGCTGTGGCTGCTCATCGCCGGCACGGTCGTGACGCTGCTCACCTGGTACATGGGGATCGTGTCGGTCGGCCCCATCTTCGCCCTCCTCGGAATCGGAGCGTGATCGCATGGTGTCGATCGACCTGAACTCGGATCTCGGCGAGAACGTCGCCGATCGGATCGTGAGCGACGACGACAGCATGCTGCGTCTCGTCACGAGCGCGAACGTCTCGTGCGGCTTCCATGCCGGCAGCCCCGAAGGCATCCGCGACACGCTCACGGCCGCCGTGCAGGGCGGGGTCGTGATCGGCGCCCACCCCGGCTACCGCGACTACGAGAACTTCGGGCGCACGAAGGTCGACATCGACTCGGCCACGCTGCAGGCGCACGTCGAGTATCAGCTCGGCGCGCTCATCGGCCTCGCCCGTGCAGTCGGAGGACGGGTCTCCTACGTCAAGCCGCATGGCGCGCTGTACAACACCATCGCCCGCGACGAGCGGCAGTCGAAGGACGTCGTGGCCGCCATTCGCGCGATCGACCCGAGTCTCGTGCTGCTGGGCCTCTCGGGGGGAGTCGTGCTCGACGTCGCCGAGCGGGCCGGGCTCGCCGTCGCGGCAGAGGCCTTCGCTGACCGCGCGTACCAGCCGGACGGTCAGCTGGTGTCGCGCACCGAGCCGGGCGCCGTACTGCACGACCCCGCAACGGTCGCCGAGCGCATGGTGCGTCTCGCGTCCGACGGTGTCATCCGGGCGATCGACGGCACCGACGTGCCCGTGGTCGCGCAGTCGATCTGCGTGCACGGCGACAGCCCCGGATCCGTCGCGATGGCGGCGGAGACCAGGCGGATGCTGGAGGGCGCGGGCATCACCATCGCGCCGTTCGCGGGCGTCTGACCGATGCGCATCCTCACGGCATCCGATCGTGCCCTTCTCGTCGAGGCGGCAGACCTCGACGAGGCGATGCGCCTGAACCTCGCGTGGGAGGGAGTGGCTGGCGTCGTCGAGCGCATCCCCGGCGCGCGCACGGTGCTCGTGCGCTTCGACCCGCTACGGGTGGCCGCCGCCGAGCTCGCGGCGACGCTCTCGGCGACGGAGCTCGACACCGCGCATCTGCCCGGCACCGGCGAGGTCACCGTGCCCGTGCGCTACGACGGCGAGGATCTCGATGAGGCTGCATCTCTGCTCGGAGTCTCGGCGGACGAACTCGTGAAACGGCATCTCGCCGCGGACTGGCGCGTCGCGTTCTCGGGCTTCGCGCCCGGGTTCGGATACGTCGTGAGCAGCGATCCCCTGTTCGACATGCCGCGTCGCTCGTCACCGCGCACGCGCGTTCCCGCCGGATCCGTGGCGCTGGCCGGACAGTTCACCGGCGTGTATCCGCGCGAGAGCCCGGGCGGCTGGCAGCTCATCGGCCGCACGTATGCCGTGATGTGGGACATCGACCGCGACCCGCCGGCTCTGCTGTCGCCGGGTACGACGGTGAGGTTCGTGCAGGAGCGGGAGCGTGCGCTGGGCGCCGGCGGTGGTGATGACCCTGCGCCGCCTGCTGGTGCCGCCGCTCCGGACGCGGATGGCCCTGGTTCTCGCGCCGCTGTCGAGATCGTGCGTCCGTCGCTGCAGTTGCTGGTGCAGGATGCCGGGCGCCCCGGGTTCGCGGCGCTGGGGGTGTCGGCATCCGGGGCCGCCGACCGCCGCGCGATGCACGATGCGAACCGCGCAGTGGGCAACGGGACGACAGCCGCGGTGCTCGAGAGCGTCGGGGGAGCCGTGCTGCGGTTCCGCGGCGCGGGCGTCGCCGCAGTCACGGGAGCGATCGGAGCGCTCACCCTCACAGAGGCCGACGGCACCGTTCGCGCTGTCGCGCACGGAAGGCCCTTCGCCACGGTCGACGGAGACGAGCTGACCCTCGCGCACCCGGAACGTGGTCTGCGTTACGTGATCGCCGTCCGCGGCGGGCTGGATGCGGAACCCGCCCTGGGCAGCCGCGCCGGCGACACTCTCGCGGGACTCGGGCCGGAGGCGCTGACCGCGGGAGCCGTCGTCCCCGTCGGCGGCCCCGCTCCGTACCCGGTCGAACCCGAGGCTGCCCCCCGCGATCTTCCTGCGGACGGCGACGTCGTGGACCTCGAGATCACGCTCGGGCCCCGCGACGCCTGGTTCACGGCCGCGGCGCTCCAGACGCTCACGGGCCAGGAATGGACCGTGACGCCGCGCTCGGATCGCGTCGGCATCCGGCTGCAGGGCGAGGTGCCGCTGGAACGCGCGCTCAGCGGAGAGCTGCCGAGCGAGGGCGCGGTCACCGGGGCGATCCAGGTGCCGCCGGACGGGCAGCCGGTTCTGTTCCTGCCCGACCATCCCCTCACCGGCGGCTACCCCATCATCGGTGCGCTCACGGATCGGAGCCTCGACCTCGCAGGTCAGCTGGCGCCGGGCGTGCGCCTTCGTTTCATCGTCAAGGAGACCTCATGACCACCGTGCCGACCACGCGAAGGGTGCTGATCGCGAATCGCGGAGAGATCGCCGTGCGCGTCATCCGCGCCTGCGCCGAAGCCGGGTACACCTCGATCGCGGTCTACGCGGATCAGGATGCCGATGCCCTGCACGTGCGCCTGGCGGACGAGGCCGTGGGGCTGGGCGGTGACACCGCCGCGACGACCTACCTGTCGGCGGATGCGCTGCTCGCCGCCGCCGTGCAGTCGGGTGCGGATGCCGTGCATCCCGGCTACGGATTCCTGTCGGAGAGCGCCGCGTTCGCGCGGGCCGTCGAGGGTGCGGGTCTCGTCTGGATCGGTCCGACACCCGAGAGCATCGACGCCCTCGGCGACAAGATGACCGCGCGCCGCATCGCGCAGCAGGTGGGGGCACCGCTGGCCGCAGGCACGGATGAGCCGTTGGCAGGGCCTGCGGATGCTGTCGCGTTCGCCGAGGAGCACGGGCTCCCGATCGCGATCAAGGCGGCATTCGGCGGCGGCGGGCGCGGGCTGAAGGTCGTGCGCGAGCTGTCCGATGTCGCCGAGGCCTTCGACGCCGCCACCCGCGAAGCCATCGCGGCATTCGGTCGCGGCGAGTGCTTCGTGGAGCGCTTCCTGGAGAGCCCTCGGCACATCGAGGTGCAGGTGCTCGGAGACGGGCAAGGCGCGGTCGTGGTCGTCGGGGACCGCGACTGCTCGATGCAGCGGCGCAACCAGAAGCTCATCGAGGAGGCACCCGCGCCCGGGCTGTCGGACGAGCAGCGGTCGCGGTTTCACCACGCCGCGCGGTCGATCTGCGCCGAGGTGCTGTATCGCGGCGCGGGAACCGTGGAGTTCCTCCTCGCCGCCGACGGCACGATCTCGTTCCTCGAGGTCAACACCCGGCTCCAGGTGGAGCATCCGGTCACCGAAGCGGTCACCGGCGTCGATCTGGTGCGCGAGCAGTTCCGCATCGCGTTCGGGGAGGGAATGTCGATCGCGGAGACCCCTGTCCCGGTCGGCCACGCCTTCGAGTTCCGCATCAACGCGGAAGATCCCGGCCGTGGCTTCCTGCCCAGTCCCGGTCGCGTCGATCGGCTGCGCATCCCGGGCGGTCCCGGTGTGCGCTGGGACAGCGGCATCGAGGAGGGCGACATCGTGCAGCCCGCCTTCGACTCGATGATCGCCAAACTCATCGTCCACGCCGACACCCGGGACGCCGCGCTCGTGCGCGCACGACGCGCGCTGCGCGAGCTCGCGGTCGAGGGCCCGGCGACGGTCATCCCGTTCGATCTGCTCGCGATCGACGAGCCTGCCTTCGGCACCGAGACGTTCGCGGCGCACACGCAGTGGATCGAGAGCGCCCTGCTGCCGACGCTGGAGACTCAGGCTCGTCCGAGATCGGTGCCGGATGCCGCCCTGCAGCGCTTCCCCGTCGAGATCGACGGACGCCGCGTCGTGCTCGGCCTGCCCGCCTCACTGCTGGCGGGTCTCGGGCGGGCGACGGATGCCGCGTCGGCGGTCCCCGCGAACGATCCGACAGAGCTGCGCTCGCCTGCGCCTGGCACGCTCGTGCGCTGGCTCGTCGACGACGGCGCGAGCGTTTCGGAGGGCGACCCGGTCGCGGTCATCGACGCGATGAAGATGGAGACGACGGTCCCCGCCCATCGCGCCGGCATCCTGTTGCACCGGGCCGAGCTGTCCGCGGCGATAGCCGCCGACGGAATGCTCGCCGTCATCGACTGATCGCATCGTTCGGGTCGGTCCCGGTGCCGCCCGGTTCACAACTCAGCAAGAACGGGATGGAACCGTCGAAAACCGGCCTCTCGGAGGAGTTTCCGCGAATTCTTGCTGAGTTGTGCACGCGAAGCCGCCGGCACCGGTCGGCGCGCGCGGTGCGTCAGGCGGGGTCGCCGCCGAGCGGACCGACAGCCGCGAGCGGCTTCGGGTCGTCGGTGCCGGTCTTGCGCAGCCGCGCGACGAGATTGCCCAGGTGATAGATCAGGATCGCGGCGACGGTCGCGATGACGATCCCGCCGAGCTCGAAGCCGGAAGCCTCGTCCTTGATCATGAATCCGCCGACGGCCATGATGAGCGCGACCGCGGCCGTGTACTGGTTCACCGGGCGGGAGAAGTCGACGCGGTTGTCGACCCAGATCTTGATGCCGATCACGCCGATCAGGCCGTAGAGGGCGGTCGTGACGCCGCCGAGCACGCCGGCGGGCACCGAGTTGATGACCTCGCCGAACTTCGGCGACAGGCTCAGCAGGATCGCGGCGGCGCCGGCGACCCAGTACGCGGCCGTCGAGTACACGCGGGTCGAGGCCATCACGCCGATGTTCTCGCCGTAGGTCGTGGTGCCCGATCCGCCGAAGAAGCCGGCGAGGGTGGTCGAGACGCCGTCCGCGATCAAGGCCTTGCCGGTCTGCTCGTTGATGGAGTTGTCACCGGTCATGGTGGCGACGCCACGGACGTGTCCGACGTTCTCGGCGATCAGCACCAGCACGACGGGGAGGAACATCGCCAGCGCCGTCAGCGTGCCGGGCTCCGTGAAGTTCGGGAGCGTGAAGGTGGGCAGGCCGATCCAGTCGGCCTTCTCGACGGCTTCGAAGCTCAGTTCCCCGCGGAATGCCGCGAAGATGTATCCCGCGATCACGCCGAGGAAGATCGAGATGCGTCCGAGGAATCCGCGGAAGACCACCGCGAAGAGGATCGTGATGGCGAGGGTGAACGTGGCGGTGATCGGAGCCGCCGCGTAGTTGTTGTGCGCTGCCCCGGCGAGGTTGAACCCGATCAGGGCGACGATCGTGCCGGCGAGGACGGGCGGGAGGAAGCGGTCGACCCACTTGACCCCGACCGTGTGAACGACGACGCCGATGATCGCGAGCAGCACGCCGACGGCGACGATGCCGGCGAGCGCGGTGCCCATGTTCGCGGATGCCGTCGCCGCGGTCACCGGAGCGATGAAAGCGAACGACGATCCCAGATAGCTGGGGAGCTTGTTGCGGGTGACCAGCAGGAAGAGGATCGTGCCCACGCCGCTGAACAGCAGGGTGGTCGCGACCGGGAAGCCGGTGATGATCGGAACGAGGAAGGTCGCGCCGAACATGGCGACGACGTGCTGGAGTCCGATCGCGATCGTGGCGGGCCAGTTCAGGCGCTCGTCCGGACGGACGACAGCGCCGGGCTCGAGAGTGCGGCCGTTTCCATGCAGCTTCCACAGGGCCATGCGGGCTCCTCAGTTCGGGGGATGACGTTCGCGGATCACGACCGTGATGGAGCCAGACTACCGATTCCTGAGTATTGCCTGGACAAGTTTCTACCATGGTAGAAACCGAAGGTAGACTGGTAGATGTGAGCCTCAACATCAAGAACGAGACGACGCACGAGCTGGTGCGCCAGCTGGCCGCGATGACCGGGCAGAGCCAGACGAGTGCGGTCGAGGATGCTGTGCGCCGGCGCATCGCGGAAGTCTCTCGGGAGGTGCAGTCCTTCGAAGAGCGACGTCGCGCGCGCATCGACGAACTGATCGAAGAAGCCCGTCGGATTCCTCTGAACGGCCCCACGGTGGAAGAGATCATGGCGGATATGTACGACGACATGGGGCTACCGCGATGATCGTGGACTCGTCGGTGTTCTTGGCGATTCTGCTGAACGAACCGGAGAGTGAGCAGTTTCGAGAGCTGCTGAAGGAGAATCCGGTGGCCGTTTCCGCGGCCACAGTGGCGGAAAGTCGCATCGTCCTGCAGAGCCGCGGCGGAACGAGGCTCTGTGACATCTTCGAGGCGATACTTATCCAGGTGAACGCGGGCGTGATTCCGGTCGACGGGAATCAGGCGCGCTTGGCCAGCGATGCTTATCAGCGATTCGGGCGCGGCTCGGGGAGCCGCGCCCGGCTCAACTACGGCGACTGCTTCTCCTACGCCCTCGCCATCACCCGCGATGAGCCGCTGCTCTTCAAGGGCGACGACTTCATCCACACCGACGTGCGTCGGGTACCCTCCGGTCGTTGAGCGACGCTTCGACTCGCTGGCGCTCGCTCAGCGCGGGTCTTCGCGAGACGAAACGTCACGCCCCGAGGCGCTCGATCAGCTCCCGATAGCGGTCGGCCGTGCGCTCGACCACGTCTTCCGGAAGCAGGGGCGGCTCGCCCTGCTTGTCCCAGTTCGCGGCGAGCCAGTCGCGCACGATCTGCTTGTCGAAGCTTGCCATCCGCTCACTCGGGGTGGTGCCGGTCTTCCACGCTTCGGCGTCCCAGTACCGCGAAGAGTCGCTCGTGAGCACCTCGTCGGCCAGGCGCAGCGTGCCGGCGCCGTCCGTTCCGAATTCGAACTTGGTGTCGGCGAGGATCAGGCCCTTCTCCTCAGCGATCGCGGCGGCGCGGGCGTAGAGCGCGAGCGAGGCGTCGCGCAGCTCGGCGGCGCGGTCTTCTCCGACCAGCTCGACCACCTTCGCGTAGGTGATGTTCTCGTCGTGCTCGCCCATCGGCGCCTTGTACGCCGGGGTGAACAACGGCTCCGGCAGCTTGTCGCCGTTCTGCAGGCCGCCCGGCAGCGGGATGCCGCACACCGTGCCGCTCTGCCGGTACTCCGCCCAGCCCGACCCGGTGATGTAGCCGCGCACGACGCACTCGATCGGCAGCATCTCGAGCGACTGTGCCAGCATGGCGCGGTCGACGACGGCATCCGGGATCTCGCCCTCAGCGAGGTGATTCGGCACCTCGGCGAGCTGTGCGAACCACCAGCGGCTGAGGCGGGTGAGCAACGCACCCTTCTCCGGGATGCCGGGAGAGAGCACGAAGTCGAAGGCGCTCACGCGGTCGGACGCGACCACCAGGATGCGCGTGTCCGCCGGATCCTCGGAGGCGTACAGGTCACGGACCTTGCCCGAGTAGATGTGCCGCCAGCCGGGAATGGTCCGTGCCGTGCCTTCTGAAGAGGTGCTCACCCGCCCATCATTCCAGAGGCGCGCCGCCGTCTTGTCCGGACGCGCAACAGAGCGTATAGTCCACATGGACTAATCGAGGGGGAACATGAAGGATGCCGTGGATCGGCTCACGCCCATGGGGGTGATGGTGCTCGCGCTGCTGCGCGAGGCCGACATGCATCCCTACGAGATGGTGCGGCTGCTTCGCCTCCGCCACGACGACCGCCTGCTGACCATCACCAACGGCACGCTGTACCACACCGTCGCGCGGCTCCAGCGGGCGGAGCTCATCGACGAGGTCGGCACCGATCGTGACGGCAACCGCCCCGAGCGCACCACCTACACGTTGACGGATGCCGGCCGCGACGCGGTCGTCGCCTGGGTGCAGCGGGAGCTCCCCAGAGTCGACCGTCCGGCCGAGTTCCGCGTGGCTCTCGCCGAGTCGCACAACCTCGAGCGCGCCGTCACGATCACGCTGCTCCGCGCTCGCCGCACCGCCCTCGTCGACGAGCATGTCCTGCACCGCGACGGCCTGGTTAAGGCGCGGGACAAGGGTGTGCCCGCGCAGGTGATCGTCGAGGTCGAGCGCCAGGAGGCTCTCCTCGACGCGGAACTGCGCTGGCTCGACCTGCTGCTTGCACGACTCGAAGCCGAAAGCATCCCCTGGGGGCCGTCGGCCTTCACGAACTCAGACCGCTACCTCGCTCAGCGAAAGGCTGCACAGCAATGACCGAATCACGGGGGGCCGCCGGCCCCGAGACCGGGCCGTTCGCCCCGGGCAACGCACCGAAGAGCCCGTGGCCCGCCCTCTGGGCGCTCGTCATCGGCTTCTTCATGATCCTCGTCGACACGACGATCGTCTCGGTCGCGAACCCGGCGATCAAGGCCGCGCTCGATCCGAACACGAACAACCTCGACAACGTGGTGTGGGTCACCAGCGCCTACCTGCTCACCTACGCGGTGCCGCTCCTCATCACCGGACGCCTCGGCGATCGTTTCGGCCCGAAGAACATCTACCTCATCGGTCTCGCGATCTTCACGCTCGCGTCGCTGTGGTGCGGTCTCTCGACCTCACTCGAGGGGCTGATCGTCGCGCGCGCGGCGCAGGGCCTCGGCGCCGCGTTCATGACACCGCAGACCATGGCGGTCATCACCCGCACGTTCCCCGCCGACCGCCGCGGCGCGGCCATGGGGCTGTGGGGCGCGACGGCCGGAGTCGCGACCCTCGTCGGGCCGCTGCTCGGCGGCGTGCTCGTCGACAGCCTCGGCTGGGAGTGGATCTTCTTCGTCAACCTGCCCGTCGGCGTGATCGCATTCGTCGCCGCGTGGATCCTCGTGCCGCGATTGAAGACGCACCCGCATCGCTTCGACATCCTCGGCGTCGTGCTCAGCGCCGCCGCGATCTTCCTCCTCGTCTTCGGGCTGCAGGAGGGTGAGAAGTACGACTGGGGCGTCATCTGGGGGCCCATCTCGGTCTGGGGCCTGATCATCGCCGGCGTCGTGGTGCTCGCGCTGTTCATCCTCCAGCAGTGGAAGACCAAGAGCGAGGCGCTCGTGCCGCTCGCGCTCTTCCGAGACCGCAACTTCTCGGGAGCCAACGTCGCGATCGCGGCGGTGGGCTTCGCGGTGACGAGCATGTCGCTGCCGCTGATGTTCTTCCTGCAGATCGCCCGAGGCCTCGCTCCGACCGAAGCCGCGCTGCTGATGGTCCCGATGGCGGTGTTCTCGGGCGTGCTCGCGCCGCTCGCGGGCAAGATCCTCGATCGCACCGACCCCCGGGTCATCCTTATCCCCGGGCTCATCGCCTTCGCCGCTGCGCTGTTCTGGTACTCGTCACTCGTGAACATGGACACCCCGGTCTGGATGTTCCTGTTCCCGTCCGCCCTTGTGGGCATCGGCAGTGCCGGGATGTGGGGCCCGCTCGCGACGACCGCCACGCGGATGCTGCCCATGCGTCAGGCCGGAGCCGGCGCGGGCATCTACAACACCACGCGAACGATCGGCTCGGTCGTCGGCTCGGCGGCGATCGCCACGTTCATGCAGGCGAGGCTCGAGGCGAACCTGCCCGGCATGGGAGACGCCGCCGGCTCGATCGGCTCGGGTGGGAAGCTGCCGGATGCCGTCGCCGAGGGCTTCGCGGCCGGTATGTCGCAGGCGATCCTGCTGCCGGCCGTCGTGATCCTGGTGGCGCTCGTTGCGGCGCTGTTCCTGCGCGGAGTGCCGAAGGGCAAGCCGGCCGACGCCGCACGTGCTGACGTCACGGCATCCGCCCCTATCGAGTAGTTCCCGTCGCGAAAAGGCACCCATCCCGGCATCGGATGGGTGGTTTTTCGCGACCTGAGCGATCGCGCCAGGATCACTCCACAGGCAGTGCTCTACCGGCGGTTTCCCCCTCGTCCGGGGGACGCCGCGCGCAGGCCATCGAGGCGCGTCGGCGCGGGCGTAGCCTCCGACGGTGCCGACGGTTCTGCGGGTTCACGGATACCGATTCTTCTTCTACAGCAATGAGGGATCGGAGCCGCCGCATGTGCATGTGGAGCGCGCGGAATTCACTGCCAAGTTCTGGCTGAGGCCCGTAGAATCGGCGTCGAGCACAAGGTTCAGCGGGCCGGAACTGCGACGACTGCATCGTATCGTCGAGCTTCGGCGAGATCGGATCGAGGAGGCGTGGCATGAGTACTTCGGTGAATGACGACCTCGCGGTCGACGTCGTGATCGACGATCGAGAGTTGCACGTCCGGATGAAGGACGGGCGCACCATCAGCGCACCCCTCAACTGGTTCCCGCGTCTCGCGGGCGCCAGCTCCGCCGATCGAGCCGACTGGCGACTCATCGGCGCGGGGGAGGGCGTCCATTGGCGCCGCCTGGATGAAGACGTCTCGATCTCCGCGTTGCTCCGGGGCAGGTGACGGCTTTGCGCCGACGGCATCCGATGTGATGTCATCGGGCGATGACGATCGACCTCATCCGCCCGACCACCGACCACTTCGACAGCTGGGCCGAGGCGGTCGCCGAGTTCGGTGATGGGCACATCGATGGATCGGGCCTGTCGGCACCGGTCACGCCGGACCTCGAGACGCTCGATGCCCTCATCGAGAAGGCGGCGCTGCATGCCGACACCTCCGCGGAGCTGCCGGACGGGCTCGTGCACGAGGACCTCTACTGGATCGTGGACGACGGCGAGGTCATCGGCTTCCTCTCCTTCCGGCACAGGCTCAACGACTGGCTCAGCGAGGCCGGCGGCCATATCGGCTATGCGGTCCGGGCGTCGCGGCGGCGTCAGGGGTACGCGTCCGCGGCGCTCGCCCTCGGGCTCGACCGCGCGCGCGAGATGGGTCTCGACCGCGTCTTCGTGACCTGCGACGACGACAACATCGCCTCGGCTCGCACGATCGAGAAGGCCGGCGGTGTGCTGCAGGACGTGAGCGATCAGTCGGCCCGAGGTCACGCCCTACTGCGCAGGTACTGGATCACGCTGTCGCCGAAGGAGGCGGCAGCCGCCAGTTAGGGTTGATGATCGGCGGCTGTCCGGTCGCATCATCCGATCCCCGGGAGCATCCGTCGTGATCCGCACACCCTCCGCGCGTCTGCGCCGCTTCGGCCGCACGGCCTTGGCGACCGCGCTGACCGCCTTCGTCGCCGTCGGCGCACTTCTGGGCGGGGCATCCCCCGCCGTCGCCGCCGAAGACGGCGAGACCTACGTCATCGGCACGGACACCACGTTCGCGCCGTTCGAGTTCACCGACGCGAACGGCGACCTCGTCGGCATCGACATGGACCTGCTCCGCGCGATCGCGAAAGATCAGGGCTTCGAGGTCGAGATCCGTCAGCTCGGCTTCGACGCGGCCGTGCAGGCGCTGCAGGCGAACCAGGTGGATGCCGTCATGGCCGGCATGTCGATCACCGAGGAGCGTCAGCAGACCTTCGACTTCAGTGACCCGTACTTCACGAGCGGCATCCAGCTCGGCGTGCTCGAGTCGAGCGACATCGAGTCGCTCGATGACCTCGACGGCGAGGCGGTCGCGGTCAAGACCGGCACGCAGGGTCAGACCTTCGCCGAGGAGAACCAGGACGAGTACGGCTTCACGGTCACGCCCTACTCGGACACGACCGACATGGTGGACGCCGTGAAGGCGGGTCAGGCGGTCGGATACTTCGAGGACTTCCCGGTGCTGGCGTACGGCATCCAGCAGGGGTCCGGATTCCGCCTCGTCGGCGAGCCCGAGCTCGGCGGTGAGTACGGCTTCGCGGTCAACAAGGGGATGAATCCCGAGCTGATCGAGATGTTCAACGAGGGCCTCGCGAACCTGCAGGAATCCGGCGAGTACGACGAGATCGTCGACACCTACCTCGCCGGCGGAGAGACGTCGACGCAGGCGACGGACATCATCTCGGTCGCGGTGCAGTACTGGCCCGCGCTCATGCAGGGGCTTTGGCTCACCGTCCTCGCGACGCTGGTCGCCCTGGTCGCGGCGTTCATCCTCGGGCTCGTGTTCGGCTTCGGCCGCATCTCGAAGTTCGCCCCGTTCCGCTGGCTCGCGACCGCCTACGTGTTCGTGTTCCGCGGCACGCCGATCCTCGTGCAGGCGTTCTTCGTGTTCTTCGCGATCCCGCAGCTGTTCCCCGGCCTGACGTTCAACCCGTTCGTCGCCGGCGCGATCACGCTCTCGCTCAACACGGGTGCGTACATGACCGAGATCATCCGCGGCGGCATCCAGGCGGTCGATCCGGGCCAGGCCGAAGCGTCGCGTTCGCTCGGGCTCGGGCACTGGAAGACGATGCAGAAGGTCGTCCTCCCGCAGGCGTTCCGCATCATGATCCCGTCGTTCGTGAACCAGGGCATCATCACCCTCAAGGACACGTCGCTGATCAGCGTGATCGGTCTGGCCGAGCTCACGTTCGTGTCGCGCCAGATCATCGCCTCCACCTACCTGTCGGCGCAGGTGCTGACCATCGTCGCCATCATCTACTTCGTCTTGATCACGCTGCTGACGCTGCTCGCGAACCGCCTGGAGAGGAAGTTCAAAGCATGAGCAAGATCGAGGTCAAGGATCTGCACAAGTCGTTCGGCGACAACCACGTGCTCAAGGGCATCGACCTGACCGTCGCCGACGGCGAGGTCGTCGCCGTCATCGGTCCGTCGGGCTCGGGCAAGTCCACGCTGCTGCGCTGCCTGAACAAGCTCGAGGAGCCGACGTCAGGGCACATCATCATCGACGGCGTCGACCTCACCGACAAGAGCGTCAAGCTCGATGAGGTGCGTCAGCGCATCGGCATGGTGTTCCAGCACTTCAACCTGTTCCCGCACATGACCGTGCTCGAGAACATCACGCTCGCGCCGATCGAGCTCGGCAAGCTGTCGAAGGCGGATGCTCGGTCGCGAGCCCTGTCGCTGCTCGAGCGGGTCGGTCTCTCCGAGAAGGCCGACGCGAAGCCGGCATCCCTCTCCGGTGGTCAGAAGCAGCGCGTGGCGATCGCTCGCGCGCTCGCGATGGACCCCGAGATCATGCTCTTCGACGAGGCGACGAGCGCCCTCGACCCCGAGATGGTCGGCGAGGTGCTGCAGGTCATCCGCGACCTCGCCTCCGGAGGCATGACCATGGTCCTGGTGACGCACGAGATGGGCTTCGCGCGCGAGGTCTCCGGACGTACGGTCTTCATGGACGGCGGGGTCGTGGTCGAAGATGCCCCGCCCGCCGAGCTGTTCGGCGCTCCGAAGAACGAGCGTCTGAAGGACTTCCTCTCGAAGGTGCTCTAGCTGTTCTTCCCCGACACGTTGTGAACGTCTGAGGTAACGAAGACCTCCGTGCAGGATGTGGGTTACCACACTCACTGTCCACACACGGAGGTCTTCGTGACTCACGCTAACGCGCCCTTGACGCCGGA
>NZ_JXRU01000032.1 GCF_000967865.1 Microbacterium sp. SA39 | reverse complement strand
GTCCCACCCGACGCCGCACTCGCATTCTCGAACACCGTCTACTCCCCCCGATACCCATGAGCCTCGAAGAACGAGAAGTCACCATCCACCGCCGCAGCCGACATCTCCGACTGAAACGTCGCAGCCATGTCCTCCTGCCCCTGCTGCAGGGCCCAGGCAGAATTTCCCACACCCGTGATGCCCGCAGCGATGTGGTTGGAGATGTTCGCCAGGTTCACGGTCTGCTGCTCAGCGAGAACCTCGCTCAACGCCTGCGACACACACGACGTCACCCAGCTGCCCCAAGTGAGTCCCCCGAAGATCGCCGCGACGGATTCCTCCGTCACAGCCGTCGTCAAGGGCTCGTACGCCACAGTCGTCTCGGACAACGCGGCCGAAAGCAGCGCCGGATCGACCTTCCATTCACTCATCTTCGCCACCCCTCCGGTCGCACATCACAGTTTTTCCCGCACGCTTCCGCGCACGGCCCTCGCGAACGCCTCCGCGAGAGGGCGCCCGGCGACGCTGCCGGCGAACGGGATCGTCATCTCGGTCCACAGCCCGAAAGACACGGGCGGATCCTTGATCAGGCGCCGCGCTTCCAGCGGTTCGTGCACCACCATCGGCTCGAACACCGTCAGCACCGGAGCCGCGTTCACATCCGCGAACTGCGTGATCTGACCGTCTCGATAGGAGAAGGCCGCGCCGTCGGGGATCACCTGCAGAGCGGTCTCGAGCATCACCTCATCGCTCAACGGAATGTCGCTGAGCAACACGAGTTCGACAGCCATCAGAGCGCCCCCCGGAATTCGTTCGCCAGAACCGCACCGAGCCGCTCCTGGTCGAGGTCGTACGCGAAAGCGTGCAGCTGCGACCACAGCGGCGTGCGACCCGTCATCCGCACCAGAGCACTGGGGACTCGGCCCGGCCCGAGCACCGTCACGTCGTGCGTCGCGGACAGCGCAGCGAAGTCGATCCTCAGATCGCGCACAGCCCGCGGCCCCACGAGCACGGCGAGAGGAGCGTCGACCGGCTGCGCACCCACGCGGAAGCCGTAGCCGCTGCCGTCGGTGCGCAGCAGACCCGCCGAGATCAGCGCCACCCGCGGCCGGAAGCCCTCCACGAGGCCGGTGAGCATCGTGGTGATGTGCGGCATCACCCGATCCCGGAGCTGATCGACCGGTACGGCGCTCAACGTCAGCAGCGGAACGCCGCCGTGCACCCGCTGGATCAGACCATCGCGCGTACGAGCGACGGTCAGCGATGCCCAGGCGCCAAGGTCGGATGCCGCCAGCATGGCGTCGCTCGCCGGCATCAGGCGCTGAGCCTCCGCAGTGACCGCACGATGATCCCAGGAGCCGCTGAGCGGCTCATTCCGCCCCCAACGCGCGACTCGCCCACCGCTGAGGCCGCCGACCACGAAGTCGACGAGGGGGCCGACGAGGGTGTCGTCGGTCGCCCGCTCCGACGCATAGACGTCGAAGAGCAGGGCAGGGACGGCCGTCTCGCCGGGCGCTGCACCGGGATGCCTCTTCGGCGTCTCGAGCGAGGGCATCCACAGATCGGAGATGCTGCGCAGCCGCACGCCGGAGCGGGCGTCGAACACCCGACCGTCATCGACGAACGCCCAATGGGCGGCGCTCTCCGCCATCGCGGTGTAGAGCTGCGGACTGATGACTGCCCCAGGACCGGTCAGGAGCACCGGTCGGATGCCGGAGGCCCGGCAATCCGCAAGGAAATGCCAGAGCGGCCTCGAGTACCCGACACGGTCGTGCTCGATCTTGAAGAGCGCGTAGTCATCGGTCCACTCATCCGCGAGCGGATGGATGGACGTGACCATCAGATGGGCAGAGCGGCCCGCGCCTGAGCCAGAGCCCGCAGCGCGACATCGTCGTTCTGCTCGAGCGACCCGCGGATCGCGGCGATCACGCCACGGACCTGATCACCCGCGGTGTTCCACTGCTGCTCCAGCGCGGCATACTCCTCAGAGACGCCATCCGCCTGATAGTCGGCGAGAGCTGCGCGCACGTCTTGATCGCGACGCTGCAGCGCCGCCTCCAGACGAGCCGCGACGCTCTCGAAGTTGGACTGCGCCGACTGCGATGCGCCGACGCTGTAATCGTTTCGATCGAGCTGGTTTCCGGTCACGATGACATACCCTCCGTGGTGTCTTCTGTGTCTGTCGTGGTCAGGCGCCGGCCTGGCCGGAGATGCGGGCGAGGACGGCCTCGCCACTGAAGTCGGCCGACCCCTGCGCCGCGTCGTGGGCGGCAGCGCCCTCTTCCGATGCTGTCGCGAACGCTCGGTTCTGTCCGGAGATCGAGCCGACGATGCCGTGGAGAGCGTTGTTCAGCGCCGTCGCGATCTCGTCGGTCTTGCCCTTGAACTCGTTGAACCGTGCCTTCGCCTGTCCGTTGAACACGCCCTCGAGCGGTTCTGCGGACTCCACGAGCGCCCGTACCAGCGTGCCGAGATCTTCCGACTCGGACTGCGTGCGCTGGCCCAGACGAACCAGTGTCTGCTCTTCCATTGCGAACTTCATGTCGCCCCCCTGTCGATTCAGAACGCTCCCATGCTAGGCGAACGCCTCCTGATTTCAACCACATCACAGCAGAAGTCCAGGTGCGCGGAACGTCTGTGTACCATGGCCGACGTGTCTCCTGCCCCTGTCGCGTCGCATCGTGCCGCGAGTCTCGTGTCCCTGGGGATCGATGTGCTCATGACCGTCGCCGCAGCCACGCTCGCCCTCACGGTCGGGCGTTCTGCAGGTCCGCTCTGGGCTCTCGTCGCAGGCCTGGGCACGGTCGCCGCTCTCGTGGTGTGGCGCGGCGTTCTCGGTGGCAGCGTCGGCCACTCGATCATGCATCTGCGGGGAATCGATGCCCTCTCGGGACTCCCCTCCTTCCGCTTCGGCGGCCCGCGTCTGACCGTGCCGCGCGGCAGTGACGAGGATCCCTTCGCCCTGCGTGCGCGACCCACGGTCCTGGCCGCCCCTGCGCCGGATCTGCGCCCCTCGGACCAGGGGCGCTCGTACCTGCGCCTCGTCGTGGACGACGGGACGACGCATACGGTTCAGCATGCGGCGCTCATCGGGCGCGACCCGACAGTGCCATTGGACCCGCGCCAGGCCCTGGTGGCGATCCCCGACCTCACACGCACGATCGCGAAGGCCCACGTCCTCGTCGAGATCACGCCGAAGGGGCTGACCGTCACCGACCTCGGTTCACCGACCGGCACCCGCATCGACCAGGGACCGAGGCTCGTCCCGCACACGGCCACTCCGGTGCGATGGGGAGCCGCGGTGCTCCTCGGCGAGCGCAGCATCGTGCTGGAACAGCGCCGACGGACGGCGGACCTGCGGTGATCGACTACGACCAGACCCTCCTCGAGTCCACCCGCACGCACCGCGATCGGCTGACGGCGGCGTTCGTGCACGGCGAGCAACGCGATCGCCGCACCGTCAACAACAACCTGCGTCGACTGACCGGCTCGATCATCCTGGGCGCCGTGATCTGCGCCGCGTGCCTCGGCACGGGCTTCGTGCTGAACATCATCCAGACGCAACGCGAGGACAAGGCGGTCGCGGCCTTCCGCTCCGCCGTCGCGGGCAACCCCATTCCACCGGGAGACGACCTCATCGAAGACGAGGAGAGCGGATACCTCCTCGACACCGCGACCTTCGAGCTGATCGATCCCCGCACCGGTTTCGTCGTCGACCCGGCCACCGGCTGGGCGACCGATCCGCAGGGGCGCACCGTCGACACCCGCACCGGCTGGTACGTCGACCCGCGCACCGGGCACTACACCGACCCCGACACGGGCGTCACGATCGACCCCGAGACACTCGAGGTCGTCGATTCCGAATCGGATCAGACCGGTACCGATCCAACGGGCACCGGTACGGATCGAACGGGCACAGACGAGAAGGAATGATGGAGTACACGCGCATCACCGTGATCGGTACCCGCCGCAAGGCGGATCTCGTGCTGCCGGACGATCATCCCGTCGACGACCTGCTCCCCGAGATCGTGGAGCTCCTCGACGAGCCGCCGACCCCCGGCGCTCCACTCGTCCTGACCACGTTGCTGGGGCGCGCGGTCGACGGGCGCCGCGCCCTCTCTGAGCAGGACATCGATCACGGCACGCTGCTGCGCCTGCTGCCCCTCGATGACGCGCCGCAGGCGCCCGATGTCGCAGAGGTCACCGAAGCGGTCGCCGACGCGACGATCCGAAGAGGCGATCGATGGTCGCCGCGGCTCACCTCGATCACGACCGCCGCAGCGGTGGGCGTCGCCGCGGCGGTCACCGGACTCGTGCTGCCACAGAACGTCTCCACCCTCCTTCTTCTCACCGCGGTCTTCGTCGTCGCCGTGACGGCCGGAGCCCTCCTCGCGCGCACCGGGCGCTCGTCCGGCCGAGAAGCGCTGATGGGCCTCGCGCTGGGTCTCGCGGTACCTCTCGGCCTGCTCGCGCCCGGATTCCTCCCCGCCGTCACGGCACCGCTCATCGCGCCCGCTCTGACGTGGGCGCTGGCCTGGACCGCCGTCGCCGTCGTGCTCGGCATCGGTGCCAGACACCGCGGCATCCTCTCCGGGGCGGTCGTCGCCGTACTCTCCAGCGTCGTGCTCGTGGGGGCCGCGCTGACCGGGGCTCCCGCCCCACTGGTGGCAGCGGTCGCGGGGATCACCGCCGCGCTCCTCCTGGGGTTGACTCCGTCGCTCGCGCTCAGCACCGCGGGCGTCGCCCGCCTCGACGACGCGACCATCGAAGGCGCCCTCGCCCCGCGGAGCGACATCGACAGCGCCATCACGCGAGCGTTCGCCGCGCAGACCGCTCTTGCACTCGCCCTGACTGCGCCCCTCGCGGTCGCGGCCACCGTACTGAGCACCGGAGACGGATGGGAGGCGGGTCTCGCCGGGGCACTTCTCGCCTTCGTGCTGGTGCGCAGCCGGCTCTTCCCGCTCGCCGTCCCCCGTATCGCTCTTCTGGCGACCGTCGTCATCCCGGCCGCGCTCTGGCTCTGGACGACCGATGCTCTGGCCGCCCCCTGGCGCGCCCTCATCGGCGGGCTGGTGGCGCTCGTCCTGGTCGTGGCCGCAGCGAGTCGCCCCAGCGCCGCGGCGCGGGCGCGGCTGCGGCGTCTGCTCGGCATCGTCGAGATGCTCGCGGTGATCGCCATGGTGCCCCTGCTCCTCGCCATCATCGGCGTGTTCGACGACCTGCTCGGAGCCTTCGCGTGAGTCGCCTCGGCTCGCTCCTGCAGGTCTGGCCCGCCGAGCGCCACGAACAGGCGATCGACGCCGAGCGCACGCTGCGCGCCGCTCTTCCCGTCGTGCGCCGCGTCGGGTTCGCCGCTCTCCGCGGAGGCACCGGATGCTCGACCGCAGCCAGCGGCGTGGCCGACGCGCTCACCGCACGCCGGGACCGTCAGACGCTGCTCGTCGACGCGACCGACGATGAACTGCGTCTCACCGAGAACTCCGAATCGCGCCCGGCAGCGCACGTGGTGCCCTCTCCCGTGTGGCCCGGCGGTGTCGATCACTGGCGTGAGCACTGCGAGGAACGTCACCGTGCTCACGAGATCACCCTCACGGACTGGGGCACCCTCGATCAATCCGCACTGTCTGCTGTCGCGGCGCACTCTCATGTGCTCTGCCTCACGACGAGCGTCGAGCGCAGCGCCGTGCAGGACACCGTCGACACGGCATCCGTCCTGATCGCCGGCGGAACGCCGACGGTGATCGTCGCCTCGGCGGTGCGCGGGCGTGCGACACCGGCAGCACGACGCATGCTGAGCTCCTCGCCGGTCCGGACCTTGGTGCTGCCCTTCGACCGCGGAGGACACCGCTCTGGGGCCACGTCGTTCGCGCTGTCGATGCTCAGCGCGGAGATCGTCCGCCTGTGCGGACGGCCTCGCGAGACGAGGATCGCATGACCAGAACGCTCTTTCACCGTCCCACGCGCGTGACGGCTCCGCCTTCCCCACCCGAGCCGCGACTGATCCCCGCGCCGCCGAGCCTCGAGGATCAGGGCGGTGGGATGCCGCTGCAGTTCCTGCTGCCCCTCATCGGAGCCCTGTCATCGGTCGTCATGATGGTGGTGCTGCGCAACGGCCAGCCACTCTTCCTCGTGCTCGCCGCAGTGGTGTTCATCGTCGCCGTCGTCGGCGGAATCGGGTTCGCACTCTCGGCTCGAGGCCGCGCCGCACGCAAGGCCCGGACACGTCGAGAGCTGTACCTCGACTACCTCGAGCGCTACCGCTCCGATCTCCGCGAGCGCGGTGCCGCCGACCGGGAAGCGGCCATCGCGGTGCACCCTGCGCCCGGGGGGCTCACCGAGATCATGCGGGACCCGGCGCGACGCTGGGAGCGGCGCCGGACCGACGAGGACTACCTCTCGGCCCGTCTCGGCCTTGCCGCTCGGCCCTGGTTCTCGCTGGAGGTGGGCAGCGAGGAGTCTCCCCTCGAGCCCGCCGACCCCATCCTGCAGCGCGAAGCCGAGATCGTCGCCCGGGCGCTCGACTCGGTTCCGGAGATGCCGGTCACCGCTGACCTCCGCCACGCCTGGGTCGTGTCCGTCGTGGCCGACCGCGCGAACGGCATGACGGCGATCCGGTCACTGGTGGCGCAGCTGTCGGCCGCCCACACCCCCGATGATCTGACGCTCGCCGCCGTCTACGCGACAGACCATGCCGAGGAATGGGCGGGATTCGACCTTCTCCCCCATGTGCAGGATCCCGCGCTGTTCGACGGCCCGGTTCCCGCCCGGCGCATCGCCCCCGACCTCCCCTCCCTGCTCGGGGTGCTCGCGACGGAGCTGGGCTCGCGCGCTTCTGCCGCGGCCGGGGTGCAACGACACGGACGCGGCGCGAACCCACGCGCCCGCCTGGTGATCTTCGTCGACGACCACGGGCGCGCCGCCTCGCGTCTGGCGAGCCCGGATCCGCACCTCGCACTCGGCGAACTCAACGTCACGGTCGTGCACCTCGTCGCGGATCGCGTCGATGAACCCGACGATGTCGACATCCGCATCACCATCGATGAGAGCGACGCGGTGCTGACGTCGCAGGCGTCGTCAGCCGAACCCGTCCACATCGCGTTCGCGCCCGACCGGACCCGCGCGAGCACCCTGACCAGCCTCGCCCGATCGATGGCCGCGTTCCGCACGGTGCACGCCGCCCGGCCCGAAACCGGCGAGACCGCGGCATTCGACATCACGCAGCTGCTCGGAATCTCCGAGGTGTCGGAGATAGATCCCGAGACGCTGTGGACTCCTCGCTCCCCCAGCGCCTTCCTGCGGGTGCCGTTCGCGATCGACGACAACGGCCGACCCGTCTTCCTCGACCTGAAGGAGAGCGCGCAGGAGGGCATGGGGCCGCACGGCATCTGTGTGGGCGCGACCGGCTCAGGCAAGTCGGAGATGCTGCGGACGGTGCTGCTCGCCCTCGCCCTCGCCCACCCTCCCGAGGATCTCAGCTTCATCCTCGTGGACTACAAGGGCGGCGCGGCCTTCGCACCCTTCCAGAACCTCCCCCATATCGCGGGTCTCATCGACAACCTCGCATCCGATCCGCAGCTCACCACACGTGCCCGTGCCTCGCTGCAGGGCGAGGTCATCCGTCGTCAGCAACTGCTGAAGGATGCCGACGCCTCACCCTCGATCACGCACTACCGAGAACTGCGCCGGACGCGACCCGACCTCGAGCCGATGCCGCATCTGTTCATGGTCATCGACGAGTTCGGCGAGCTGCTCACCGCCGAACCCGAGTTCATCGATCTGTTCCTGCAGATCGGACGCATCGGCCGGTCGATCGGCATCCACCTGCTGCTGTCGAGCCAGCGGATCGAGGCCGGAAAGCTGCGCGGACTGGACACATACCTGTCGTACCGGCTGGGTCTGCGCACCTTCAGCGAGAGCGAATCGCACGTCGTGCTCGGCACGGGTGACGCCTACCGTCTTCCCGCCATGCCGGGCTACGGCATCCTCAAGGTCGACACCTCGGTCTACCAGAGGTTCCGCGCAGGCTATGTCTCCGGTCCTGTACCCGTGGGACCGGCCCCCGTCGTCGGCGACAACGAGCGCAGCAGGGTGTTCCGGGTCCCGGTGCACAACGGGATCAGCTCCGCAGGGGACGACTCCCCCTCGGCAGGGCCGGTGTTCACGACCCCGGCGGTGGGCGATCTGCTGGTCGACGAGGCCGTCACACGACTGCGGGCCGACGACCGCGCTGTCGCGTCGGCCTGGCTGCCGCCGCTGCCGGAGACCCTCACGCTCGGCCAGATCCTCGGCGAACACGGCGGTACCTCGGGACTGGAGACACCGATCGGTCTCATCGACGACCCGGCCCATCAGAAGCAGCTGCCCTGGATGCTCGACCTCACCCGTGGAGCCGGACACCTCGCCATCATCGGGAGTCCTCAGTCCGGACGCTCGACCCTGCTGCGCACGATCGCGGTGTCGCTCGCCCTCACACGCACGCCCGCCGACGTCGCCGTCTATGGGATGGACCTCGTCGGCGGGGGCCTGCGCCGTCTGGAGCCGTTCCCGCACGTCGGCGGCGTGGCGACTCGCTCCGACCCCGCCCGGTTGCGCAGGCTCATCGAAGAGCTCGAGGCGATGCTCGACCTGCGCGAGCGGATCTTCAAGGAGAGCGGCATCGACTCCATGCCCCAGCTGAGGGCACGCCATGCATCCGGCGACATCCCGCAGCTGGCCTCTGCCGACATCGTGGTGCTGGTCAACGGGTACGGCGCTCTCCGCCAGGAGTTCGACGATCTCGATGCCGCGTTCACCGCGGTGATGCTGCGCGCGGCCGGCTACGGCGTGCACATCGTGCTCGCGCTCTCGCGGTGGAGTGAACTGCGCATCGCACACCAGTCCCTGTTCGGCACGAAGATCGAGATGCGGATCAACGACCCTGCCGAATCGCAGATCGACCGTACGCTCGCGCGCACGATCAAAGCGTCGACGCCGGGACGCGCGCTCTCGGATTCCGGCCTGATCGCCCATGTCGCCCTCCCCGTGCTCGAGACAGCGGATGACGGCGCTCTCGGCGACGAGATCGAGGCACTCGGCCGTCGCGTCGCCGCGTCGTGGGCCGGCCCGTCGGCCGCACCCATCCGTCTGCTGCCGCAGGACCTCGATCCGGAGCAGCTTCCCGAAGCCGTGGACGAACCGGATGCCGTGCCCTTCGGGCTTCGACAGGACACCATGGCCACGGCGTTCTGGGAGTTCCAGCAGGCGGATCAGCACCTTCTGGTGCTCGGCGACGCCCGCAGCGGCAAGTCCACGACCCTGCGGATGATCGCGGCCGGGCTCATCGAACGGTTCACCCCCGAGGAGCTCGCGATCGCCGTGGTGGACTCGCGCGGGCACGTCGCGGAGGTGATCCCGGACGAATACCTCGCCGCGCACGCGCGCACTGCCGCGCAGGCCTCCGGGTTGGCTTCGTCGATCGCGACGGAGCTGTCTCGACGACCACAGCTCGACGCGGACGAGGTCGCCAAGGCGCCGAGAGTCGTGCTGCTCGTCGATGACCACGACATCCTCAGTGCCGGTGGTCTCGAGCACCTGTCCGCGCTGGCGCCTCATCTGCCGACGGCGCGGGACAGCCGCTTCCATCTCGTCGTGTCCCGCCCCGTCGCCGGATCGGTCCGTGCGATGTACTCCCCGTTCCTGCAGGGCGTGCGCGACACGGGCGCGGCTCTCCTCCTTCTCTCCGGCGACCGCAGCGAGGGACAGATCCTTCCGCGCCTCCACGCGGAGCGCTTCCCCCCGGGCAGAGGGCGATACGTCCGCCGCGGTGAGCATCCGCACGTGGTGCAGGTCGCGCACCTGCGCGGACGATCGGAGCAGCCGCGATGACGTCTGTGACCTTCCTCGGTGCGGGCGGCGGAACCGGCACCACGACTCTCGCTGCCCTGAGCGTTCTGCTGCTCGCAGAGAACGGAGCGCGGGTGCCTGCCGTCGTCGCCGAGAACTCCGCCGCGTTCGATCGCCGTCTCGGGACGCTGCCCGCTGCCGCACGCGCCGGTGGCAACGAGCTGGTGGACGGCGGCGGCTACCGGGCGGGGAAGGCATCATCCGCCCTCGCGCAGGGCAGGCTCGTGATCGTCGGTGCGCCCACGCCGCAGGGCATCTCGTCCCTGGAGCTCGCGCTCTCGGACATCGCGTCCCGCTTCGGCGGTGCCGGGCTCGAGCGGACCCAGCCCGTCCTGGTCGCCGCATTCGGAGCGCCCTCCGGGCAGACCCCGGGCATCGACATCCGCGTCCGCATCCCCTTCGACCCGTCGCTGGCGCCCGGCGGGCGGGTGTCTGATGCACTCCCCGCGCTTCGCGGGCGCACGCGAGCGGCGTTACGCCAGCAGTGGCTTCCGTGGCTCTTGGACGTGTACGGCGGGCGCTGACCCGCCTGCTGACCCGCTGGGATCAGGAGAGGCTGGACACCCAGTTGCGCAGCAGCTGGATGCCGGCTTCCCCGGACTTCTCCGGGTGGAACTGCGTCGCCATCAGCGGTCCGTTCTCGACGGCCGCGAGGAACGGGTCGCCGTATGTCGACCAGGTGAGCACGGGCTGAGGGAACGGCGGGATGACGTCGAGTTCCCACTTCTGCGCGGCGTACGAGTGCACGAAGTAGAAGCGCTCCTGCTCGATGCCCCGGAACAGGACGCTGTCGGCACCGGGCTCGACCGTGTTCCAGCCCATGTGCGGCAGCACCGGCGCGTTGAGCTCGGTGACGGCCCCCGGCCACTCCGCGAGTCCCTCGGTGTCGTGGCCGCGCTCGACTCCATGCGCGAACATCACCTGCATCCCGACGCAGATGCCGAGCACGGGGCGACCGCCGGCCAGTCGGCGGTCGATGATCTCGTCTCCCCCGTGCGCGTGCAGCGCATCGCGCACCGCCTGGAACGCGCCGACGCCGGGCACCAGGAGGCCGTCGGCCTCCTGCGCCTCCTTGCGGTCGCGCGTCAGGACGGCATCCGCGCCGGCAGCGACGAGCGCCTTGACCGCCGAGTGGACATTGCCGGACTCGTAGTCGAAGACGGCGACCTTGGGAGCTCTGCTCACAGCGCGCCTTTCGTGGACGGCACGCCGTCGACCAGAGGATCGAGCGCCTTGGCCTGTCGGAACGCACGAGCGAAGGCCTTGAACTCCGCCTCGGCGATGTGGTGCGGGTCGCGTCCGCCCAGCACGCGCACATGCACGGTGAGCGCAGCGTTGAAGGCGATCGCCTCGAAGACGTGGCGCACCAGGGAACCGGTGAAGTGTCCGCCGATGAGGTGGTGCTCGAATCCGGCCGGCTCGCCCTCGTGCACGAGATACGGACGTCCGGAGATGTCGACGACAGCCTGTGCGAGCGCCTCGTCGAGCGGCACGAGCGCATCGCCGTAGCGGGAGATTCCGGACTTGTCGCCCAGCGCGTGCAGGATCGCCTGGCCGAGCACGATCGACACGTCTTCGACCGTGTGGTGCGCGTCGATGTTCGTGTCGCCCGAGGCGCGAACCGTGAGGTCGGTCAGAGAGTGCTTCGCGAACGCGGTGAGCATGTGGTCGAAGAACGGCACGGAGGTGTCGATGCGCGACGCACCGGTGCCGTCGAGGTTGAGCTCGAGCTCGACGGTGGACTCCGACGTGGTGCGCACGCGGCTGGCGGAGCGCGGGTTCTGGACGGGGGTGCTCATGAAGCCGATCCTATCGAGGCCAGGGCGTCGAGGAACGCGGTGGTCTCGGCCTCGGTGCCCGCGGATACCCGCAGGTGGCCGGGGATGCCGACGTCTCGGATCAGCACGCCACGGTCGTACAGCTGCTGCCAGGTCGCACGGGGGTCTGTCACACCGCCGAACAGGACGAAGTTCGACCAGGACTCGTGCGGCGCGTACCCCAGCGCCTCGAGCGTCGCCGAGATGCGGTCGCGCTGCTCGACGATCTCCTCGACCATGCCGAGCATCACGTCGGCGTTGCGGAGAGCCGCCACCGCGGCCGCCTGGGTCAGCGCGCTGAGGTGGTACGGCAGTCGCACGAGGCGCAGCGCGTCGATGAAGGCGGGGTCGGCTGCGAGGTAGCCCACGCGCGCGCCGGCGAAGGCGAACGCCTTGCTCATCGTGCGCGAGACCGCGAGACGCGGACGACCTTCGAGCAGAGTGAGAGCGGATGCCGCGTCGTGCGGCGCGAACTCCTGGTAGGCCTCGTCCACCACCACGATGCCGCGTGCCGCTTCGTACACCGCTTCGACGACATCGAGCCCGAGCGGCGTTCCGGTCGGATTGTTCGGCGAGCACAGGAGGATCACGTCGGGGTCGGCGTCGCGAACCTGCTCGGCGGCTTCCTCCGGGGTGATCGTGTAGTCAGGCTGGCGGGTGCCGGCGATCCAGCGGGCGCCCGTTCCTTGCGCGATCAGCGGATACATCGAGTAGGTCGGAGCGAAGCTGAACGCCGTACGCCCGGGACCCCCGAAGGCCTGCAGGATGTGCTGGAGGACCTCGTTCGAGCCGTTGCCCGCCCAGATCTGGTCGGCCGTCAGACCGTGTCCGAGGTACTCCGCGAACCCCTCGCGCAGCGTCGTGAATTCGCGGTCCGGGTAGCGGTTCACGTCGCGCAGCGCCACGGCGATGTCATCGAGGATGTCGCTCGCGACGGCATCCGGCACGGGATGCGTGTTCTCGTTGACGTTCAGTGCGATGGGGAGCGGCGCCTGCGGTGCACCGTAGGGCGTGAGCCCCCGGAGGTCATCGCGCAGCGGGAGGGCATCGAGTGAAGAAGTCACCCTTCCATGCTAGGCCGCGTGCCCGCCGCGTGACGCACCCCTCACCTTGGGTCCCTGAGCCTGCCGAGGGGTTCAGTCGGTGTACTCCGCGGGGATGGCGAGCTCCTGACCGATCTGCAGCTCGCCGCCGCGGAGCATGTTCAGCCGGCTGATCTCGCCGATGACCTCACGCGGGTCGGCGGTCGGAGCCACTGCGCCGGCGATGGACCAGAGGGTGTCGCCCGGCATCACGGTGACGGTCTCGAAGCTGGCCGCGGCGACCGCGTCGCCGGAGGCGAGAGCGCTGCCCCCGCTGATCGCGGCGAACGCGATGCCGACGGCGAGCGGCACCGACGCGATCGCCAGCAGCACGCCGCGCCCACGAGCCGTCAGACGCAACCGCGACCGCGTCGCCGGACGCGTCGGGAGGACCACTGCGGTGCTGAGGCTGATGCTGCTCATGTCGGGCTCCTTACCCTGTTCCGTCGAGTGATCGGCGGAGAAGTTGGCGTAGCGTTCGCATTCGCGCCTCGGCCGGGAGCCGTGAATGCGAAGCTACGTTCCGAAGATATCTTCGAGTTCGAACATCTGTCAACTGTTCTTCGAAATCGGACCCGCGAATCCTCCGACACGCTCGAACAGATATTCCAGATCAGCCCGATACTCGGATACGGTTTCGATAGGAACACCCCACCACGGACCTCCGACATTCGAAGAGGAGCGTCGGGTCGCGTACTGAAGGAGCACCATGAGCGAGAACTCAGCCCCGGAGCAGGAGGCCCCTCGGACGCGCCGTCGGAAGAGCCTCAGCCCGAAGCAGATGGCGATCCTCGAGGTCATCCAGATCTCCATCGCCCATCACGGCTACCCGCCGAGCATGCGGGAGATCGGCGACGCGGTCGGGCTCAAGTCCCTCTCCAGCGTCACCCACCAGCTCGGGCAGCTCGAGCTGAGCGGATACCTGCGACGCGACCCCGGCAAGACCCGTGCGATGGAGGTCCTCATCGACCTCCCCGGCACAAGCGGCGAGAACCCGGCGGATGTGGCGACTCCCGTGGGCGACGCCGCCCTCGTCCCGCTCGTCGGTCGCATCGCCGCCGGAGTGCCGATCACCGCCGAGCAGCAGGTCGAGGAGATCTTCCCCCTTCCCCGCCAGCTGGTCGGCAAGGGCGACCTGTTCATGCTCAAGGTCTCCGGCGAGTCGATGATCGACGCGGCCATCTGCGACGGCGACTGGGTGGTCATCCGCTCGCAGAACAGCGCGGAGAACGGCGAGATCGTCGCCGCGATGCTCGACGACGAGGCGACCGTGAAGACCTTCCGCCGCCGCGACGGGCACACCTGGCTGCTCCCCCGCAACTCCGCCTTCGAACCCATCCTCGGTGACGAGGCCACGGTCCTCGGCAAGGTCGTGGCGGTGCTCCGCGCCGTCTGACCTGCCGTTCCGGCATCCGCCGACACACGCGAAAAGCCGCCCTCCGAAGATTCAGGAGGGCGGCTTTCTCGCCGCGCAGCAGGCGCGCGGCATCCGAGAGTCCGTGGGGCGCCTCACGTTCTGCGGACGATCCGAACTTCTGCGGCCCGATCAGACGCGTCGGGCCGCAGAAGTTGCCGATGGCCGCGAAAGCTGCGAGTCAGACGCCGACGCTGATGTCCTCACGGACTCGGCGGGTGGCCTCCACGATGTTGCGCAGCGAGGCCGTGGTCTCGTCGTATCCACGGGTCTTGAGCCCGCAGTCGGGGTTCACCCAGAGCTGACGGGTGGGGATCTCCTCGACGGCGCGACGCAGCAGCGACTCGACCTCGTCGACGGTGGGAACGCGCGGCGAGTGGATGTCGTAGACGCCCGGGCCGATCCCGTGGCCGAAGCCGACCTCCGCGATGTCGGCCACGACCTCCATGCGGCTGCGCGCGGCCTCGATGGAGGTCACGTCGGCGTCAAGCGCCCGGATCGCGTCGATCACGACGCCGAACTCCGAGTAACACAGGTGCGTGTGCACCTGCGTGCCCGCCGCGGCACCGCCGGTGGCGAGACGGAAGGATGCCACCGACCAGTCGAGGTACGCGGGCTGGTCGGCCTTCTTGAGCGGCAGCAGCTCGCGCAGCGCCGGCTCGTCGACCTGGATGATCGCGATGCCCGCAGCCTCGAGATCCTCGATCTCCTCGCGGAGCGCGAGCGCGACCTGGTTCGCGGTCTCCCCCAGCGGCTGATCGTCACGCACGAACGACCACGCGAGGATCGTCACGGGCCCGGTCAGCATCCCCTTCATGTGCTTGGTCGTGAGCGACTGCGCGAAGCTCGACCAGCCGACCGTGATCGGGGCCGGACGAGACACGTCGCCCCACAGGATCGAGGGACGCGTGGCGCGCGAGCCGTAGGACTGCACCCAGCCGTTCTCGGTCACCGCGAAGCCGTCGAGGTTCTCGGCGAAGTACTGCACCATGTCGTTGCGCTCCGGTTCGCCGTGCACGAGCACGTCGAGGCCGAGCTCCTCCTGCAGCGAGACGACGCCGGCGACCTCGCGGCGCAGGAAGTCCTCGTAGTCCTCCGCGGGGATCTCGCCCCGGGTGAACCGTGCACGAGCACGGCGGATGTCGCCGGTCTGCGGGAACGACCCGATGGTCGTGAGCGGGAGTGCGGGCAGCCCGAGGGCTTCCTGCGCCGTCTCGCGCTCCTCGTAGGAGACACGGGAGAAGTCGGCGTCGGCGAGCTCACGACGACGCACGGCGCCGTCGCGGACGCCGGGGGCGGCCAGTCGATCCGCCAAGGCTGCGGACGCGGCATCCAGTTCGTCCACGATCGCCGCGCGCCCCTCGGCGAGGCCGCGCGCGAGGATGCCCACCTGCTCGACCTTCTGGTCGGCGAAGGCGAGCCACGACACCAGACTCGGGTCGAGCAGCGACTCGTCCGCCACGTCGTGGGGCACGTGCAGCAGCGACGTCGATGTTCCCGCTGCCACCGGCGTTCCCAGAGCGCGCAGCGCCTCGAGCTTGTCGAAGGCCGCGGCGAGGTCGCTGCGCCAGATGTTGTGCCCGTCGACGACACCGCCCACGAGGGTCTTGCCCTCGAGGCCGGGTGCCGCAGTGGGGATGCCACCTCGGACGAGATCGACGGCGATGGCCTCGATCGGCGCGGCGGCCAGCACGGGGAAGACATCGCCCAGGTCGGCGTACGGCGCTGCGACGAGGATCGAGGGGCGCTCAGCGGTGCCACCAAGAACAGCAAGGGCCCGTGCCGCGGCATCCGCCAGCTGTGCCGTCGAGGCCGGGAGCGACTCGCTGACGAGTGCGGGCTCGTCGAGCTGCACCCACTCGGCACCCGCGGACTTCAGCTTCGAGAGCAGTTCCAGGTAGACGGGCAGCAGGTCGTTCAGACGGGACAGCGGGTCGAAGCCCTCAGGCGCGTCGTCGGAGGCCTTGGCCAGCGCGAGCAGCGTCACCGGTCCGACGACCACCGGACGGGTCACGAAGCCGGCGGCGACGCCCTCGGCGACCTCGCGCACGAGGCGGTCGCTGGAGAGGGAGAACACCGTC
Source organism: Microbacterium sp. SA39 (assembly GCF_000967865.1). Taxonomy (GTDB): domain Bacteria; phylum Actinomycetota; class Actinomycetes; order Actinomycetales; family Microbacteriaceae; genus Microbacterium. The sequence goes on along the minus strand of NZ_JXRU01000032.1, from coordinate 215,041 downwards.
TCCGGGCCGATCTCGGGGACCAGGTAGTGGTAGTTCGAGTCGAACCACTTCGTCATCTCGAGCGGTGCGCGCTCCCCCTCGCCGCGGGCGATGGTGAAGTACGCCGGAAGCCCGATGGTGCCGTCCGCCGAACGCAGGCCTTCGAAGCGGCTGGGGATCGCCCCGACCGCGACGGCGGCGTCGAGCACCTGGTCGTAGTAGGAGAACGACTCCGGGATCGCCGAGTCGGTGCGGCCGAGGCCCAGTGCCGCGAGCCGATCGCGGGTCGCGGCACGCAGCTCGGCGGAGGTCTGCTCGAGCTGTTGCTCGTCGATGCGGCCGGCCCAGAACGCCTCGACGGCCTTCTTCAGCTCGCGGCGGCGGCCGATGCGGGGGTAACCGAGAATCGTGCCCTCGGGGAATGCGGTCATGATCTTTCCTTTCGGCGGGGTCTGGTCGACCAGGTCTGGTCAGCGGGCTTCTAGCGGCGCAGAGCGGGGAGGATCCCTGCCTCGGCGAGGACGGTGAGGACGGTGTCGTGCTGGTTGAACGCGTACAGGTGCACCCCGGGGGCTCCGCCGGCGACGACCTCGCGGGTGAGACGGGCGGCCCACTCGATGCCGATCTCCCGGCGTCCCTCGGCGGTCGGTTCGACCTCGAGGGCGATCGAGAGCTCGCTCGGGAGGTCTTCTCCGGTGAGTTCGAGCACGCGGGCGAGGCGGGCGGGCGAGGTGATCGGCATGATGCCGGGCAGGATCGGGATCGTGACACCCGCGGCTCGAGCGCGCTCGACGAAAGCGAGGTAGTCGTCCTGATGGAAGAAGAGCTGCGTGATCGCGAACGTCGCACCGGCCGCCTGCTTCGCGAGCAGCGCCTCGACGTCCTGTGTGCGGTGCGTCGCCCGCGGGTGCCCCTTGGGGAACGCGGCGACCGCGATGTTCACCTTCCGACGCGGCGACACCCGCGCCGCTCCCGGGAACCCGGGAACCGGAGACTCCTCGTAGGGAGCTCGCTCGGCCTGCGCCCGGTCGATGAGCTGCACGAGTTGTGCCGCGCTCTCCAGGTCGCCGAGGAACGGCTCGTCATGACCCTGCGGCGGATCGCCGCGCAGGGCGAGGAAGCTGAGGATGCCGGCATCGAGGAACTCGCGGATGAGCGCGGCCGCTCCGGCATACGTGTTCCCGACGCAGGTGAGGTGCGCGAGCGGTTCGACGTCGGTGTGCTCGCGGATGAAGCGCAGCACGTCGAGGGAGCGGCCTCCGGTCGAGCCACCGGCGCCGTAGGTGACCGAGAGGAACTCGGGGCCCACGGCCGCGAGACGGCGGACGGTCTCGTGCAGCGCCTCCTCGCTCGACTCCGAACGCGGAGGGTAGAGCTCGAAGGAGAACGGCACTCGAGGGGTGCCGGAAGTCTCAGTCTCGGAAGACATCTCTCTCCTGGGGACAGGGCGGGCCGGGGGCCGCGCACGACGCAGTGGGCATCATTCGCGGGCGGGTGCCGGGCTCGGCTGTCGCTCCACGTCCGGGGCGAACCGGGCGTTTCCAGAAACCTAGAACACCCCGCCCCGAGCCCGCACCTCTGTGACGCCGTATGTCGGCTCGCGCCTAGGCTCGAAGCATGTCGTCACCGTACGGTTCCTGGCCCTCCCCCTTCTCCGCCGCGTCGGTCGCGGCATCCGCACCGCGCATCGACGGCGCGAGATTCGTGGGCACCGAGATCTGGTGGGGCGAGTCTGTTCCGGCCGAGGGCGGGCGCATGACGGTGCGGAGCTCCACCGGCGCCGAGGTGCTCCCGGCTCCCTGGAGCGCCCGCTCGCGCGTGCACGAGTACGGTGGCGGATCCTGGACCGCGGATGCCGACGGCACGCTGTACTTCGTCGACGCGGGAGATCAGCGCGTGCACCGGCTCGCCCCCGGTGCGGACCCGGTTCCGCTGACGCCGCCCGGGCCCGCTCACGGTGGCCTGCGACTTCAGCACGGACGTCTGCTCGCCGTCCGGGAAGACACCCGCGTCGAGCCCTCCCTCCGCGCGATCGTGGAGATCCCCGTCGACGGCTCCGCTGCCGAGGATCCGTCCGCCATCCTCATCCGCAAGGAGGGAGCCACATTCGTCGCGCATCCTTCCCTCTCCCCGGACGGCACGCGGATCGCGTGGGTCGAGTGGAGCGGCACCGAGATGCCGTGGGAGAGCGCGTCTCTGTTGATCGCCCGCACGACGGGCGCGGGCGGCGGCGCACTCATCCGCACCCGATCCGCTCTCCAACCCGAATGGGTCGGTGACCATGAGCTGGTCTTCGCCGACGATCCGGACGGACGCTGGCAGCTGCAGCGCCTGCACCTCGATCCGGTGACGCTCCAGGGCGAGGCACAGCCGATCACCTCGACGGATGCCGACACCGGCTACGGCCTCTGGGTGCTCGGCAATCGCTGGTATCAGCCACTCCCCGACGGGCGCATCGTCGCGGTGCGCACGAACGGTCGCGACGAGGTCGTCGAGATCACCGCGGACGGCACCGAACGCACCCTCGCGGTCCCCTGCGACGGGCACGTGAGCGTCGACGACGTGGACGGCTCGCGGGTGCTGCTCTCCGGGAACAGCTCGACCATGACCCCGGGCGTGTGGTGCATCGATCTCGACACCGACGAGGTCGTCGCCGTCGCGGGCGGAGAGCCGGTCGACGGCGACTGGATGCCGCCGGCATCCCCGATCCGCGTTGAGGGCGCTCAAGGCGAGGTGCGCGCCTTCGACTATCCGCCGGCGAATCCCGGAGCCGCGGCGCCCCTCGGGGCACTGCCGCCGTACGTCGTCTTCGTCCACGGAGGCCCGACCGCGCACGTCACGGGTGCCGCATCCGCCGCGATCGCGTTCTACACGAGCCGCGGCATCGGGGTGCTCGACGTGAACTACGGCGGCTCCACCGGGTACGGTCGCGCCTACCGCGACCGCCTCCACGGACAGTGGGGAGTCGTGGACGTCGACGACGTGATCGCGGCCGCGCGCGGGTTGGCGGATGCCGGACTCGCCGATCCCGCCCGCATCGCGATCCGCGGCAGCTCGGCCGGCGGCTGGACCGTGCTCTCAGCGTTGGTCCGCGGCGGAACGTTCGCAGCAGGCATCAGCCGTTACGGCGTGGCAGACCTCCGGATGCTCGCCGAGCACTCGCACGGCTTCGAGGAGCATTACATCGAGGGACTCGTCGGGCCGCTGCCCGACGCTGAAGACCTCTACATCGAACGCTCGCCGCTCTCGCACGCCGGTCGCATCGACGTGCCCGTGCTGCTCATGCAGGGCGCGGACGACCGGGTGGTCCCGCCGTCGCAGTCGGAGGCCATCCGCGACGCGCTGGCCGCCAACGGCGTCGACCATGAATACGTCGTCTACCCCGGCGAGGGGCACGGCTTCCGCAGCGGCACCACGATCGTCAACGCACTGGAGCGGGAACTCGCGTTCCTCGGACGGGTGTTCGGCTTCACGCCGAGCGTCTGACGCGCGAGGAGCCGACCGGCGGACTACTCCCCGACGCGGTTCCGCAGCCGCATGGCCCGGTCGGCCTCGCGGGTGTCCTGGCGCTCGCGCAGGGTCTGCCGCTTGTCGAACTCGCGCTTTCCCTTCGCGAGGGCGATCTCGACCTTGGCACGTCCGTCGGAGAAGTAGAGCTTGAGCGGGATCAGCGTGTAGCCGCCGGCGGACACGGCGTGCGCGATCTTCTCGATCTCTGCGCGGTGCAGCAGCAGTTTGCGGATGCGCTTGGCGGAGTGGTTCGTCCAGTGGCCCTGGGAGTATTCAGGGATGTGCACCGAGTCGAGGAACACCTCGTTGCCCTTCACGAACGCGTAGCCGTCGCTGAGGTTGGCGCGCCCCTGACGCAGCGACTTGACCTCGGTGCCGGTCAGCACCATTCCCGCCTCGTACGACTTCTCGATGCTGTAGTCGTGACGTGCGCGACGATTGGTCGCGACGACCTTCTCCCCGCGTTCCCTGGGCATGATGCTCCCGCTCTCTGTCGTAGCCAGCCCATCAGCCTACATCAGGCGCGGGCGGGATCAGGTGCGCAGCCAGCGACGGATGGCGAAGCCGGCCGAGAGCGCCGCCAGGATCACGCCGATCCCGATCAGGACGGGGACGACGAGCGCCGCATCTCCCATCGTGATCCAGGTCGTGATGAACGGCACGCGCCCGCGCAGATACCCGTTCACGCCGAAGTGCACGCCGGCGACGACCGCCGCACTGGCCAACGCCGATCCGAGGAACGCGGCGAACACACCCTCGAGCACGAACGGCGTCTGGATGAACCGGTTCGACGCGCCGACGAGACGCATGATGCCGATCTCCTTCCGCCGGGCATACGCCGACAGTCGGATGGTGGTGCCGATCAGCAGCGTCGCGGCGATGAGCATGAGCACGGCGATGCCGACCGCGATGTACGTCGCGACGGTCAGCGCCGAGAACAGCGGTTCGAGGTACTGGAGCTGATCCTGAACCTGCTCCACCCCCGCCTGCCCGCTGAACGCCTCGGCGAGGACCTGCGACTGCCCCGGGTCCTTCATCGTGACGAAGAAGACCTCGAACGCCTGGTCGGGGGTGAGGACGCTCGCCTGATCGGCACCCAGCTGCTCGACGAGCTTCTCGTAGGTCTGCTCTCTGTTGTCGAAGGTCATCGAACTGATCAGCGGTGAGAGCGCCTCACCCTCCAGCTGTCCGCGCACGGCGGCGACCTGCTCCTCGCTCGCCGCGCCGTCGACGCACGTGTCGGCCTCGGAGACGGCCGAGCACATGTACACCGCGACCTGGGCGCGCTCCGCCCAGTACCCGCGCATGACGCCGATCTGCGACTGCATCAGGATCGCCGCGCCGACGAACGTCAGCGAGACGAACGTGACGAGCACGACGGAGATCACCATCGAGATGTTGCGCCGCAGGCCGCCGAGGGCCTCGGTCAGGATCAGACCGATTCTCATGAGGTGGGGCCCACTTCCTCGGCGTCGTCGTCGGACAGGCCGAGGCGATCGGCGACGCCGAGCTCGGCGACGTCGACCTGGGGCAGGACGATCGGGTGGGTGCGCGGACCGGGGGCGACCGGCCTCTCCTCGACAGGTTCGCGCGGCGCTTCGGCCGCTTTCTCGACGGGGGCGGCGGGTGCACGCGCGGGTTCCGGAGCGGAGGACAAGGCGGATGCCGCCGCCCTGCGCTGAGCACTGAGCTCCTCCGCGAGGGCGGCGCGCACCACGGAGAGGTCGGCGGTCTGCCGCTGCACCTCCTGCACGGCGGTGAGCGCGGCCGCCGCTGCGGCGCCGCGCACCTCCTCCGGCACGAGCCGGGGGATGTTCGACGTGTCGCCATATCCGCCGTGCACCTCGTCGCGCACCATCTCACCGTCGCTGAGCTCGATGACGCGGCGCCGCATCGCATCGACGAACCCCGCCTCATGCGTCGCGCACAGCACGGTGGTGCCGCCGGCGTTGATGCGGGCGAGCAGTTGCATGATGTCGACGGAGGTCGCGGGGTCGAGATTTCCGGTCGGCTCGTCGGCGAGCAGCACCTGCGGGCGGTTCACCAGCGCTCGGGCGATGGCGACGCGCTGCTGCTCGCCGCCGGAGAGCTCGTGCGGCATCCGCTTCTGCTTGCCGTCCAGGCCGACCAGGGCGAGCGCCTCGGGGACCGCCTGCTGGATGAAGCCGCGGGACGACCCGGTCACCTGCAGCGTGAACGCGACGTTCTGGTAGACGGTCTTCGACGGAAGCAACCGGAAGTCCTGGAACACCGAGCCGATGTGGCGCCGGAAATAGGGCACCTTCCGGTTGGCGAGAGAGCGCAGGTCGCGTCCGAGCACGGCGACGCGTCCCGTCGTGGGCACGTCCTCGCGCAGGATCAGACGCAGACAGGAGGATTTGCCGGAACCCGAGGCGCCGACGAGAAAGACGAACTCTCCGCGTTGCACCTCGAAGTCGACACCGGACAGCGCGGGCTTGGACGTCCCGCGGTAACGTTTCGTGACGTTCTCGAACCGAATCATGGCGCTACGAGCCTACGTGCGGCGTCTCCTCTGGCCGCGAGCGACACCCCGCGCGGACGAGTCAGGCATGGGGATCGCTCCCCATCGAATCGCCTCATCAACGTCGACCGCCACTGCTATACATGGAGAGGCGATTCGCGTGATTCCGCGCACGCCGAGGACTCGAGGGGGACACCATGACGACACCTGCCGGTTGGTACGACGACGGATCCGGGCGCCAGCGCTGGTGGGACGGTCAGCAGTGGACCGAGCACTTCGCTCCGGAGGCCCCTGCAGCTCCCGAGTCTTCTGCAGCTCCCGAGGCGTCGAGTTCGTTCACCGAGCCTGAGACGCCTGCCTTCAGTGAGGCGGTGGCACCCGCCGCCGAGTCAGCTCGGGCAGCCGACGAGCCCCCTGCGGAGGATGCCGCTTCCGACGCGGCCCCGGTCGAGGAGACCGTCGTCGCTCCCAAGGCACCGCGCGACCGGGCCGCCCCGGCAGCCCCACCCGTGCCGCCGCTCCCGCCCGTGGCACAGGGCGGTGCTCCCGCGTACCCGGGCGCTGCCGCACCCGCCTACCCCGCCGCCTCGGGCGGGTATCCGCCGGCGAGCGGTGCCTACGCCTCCCCCGACTCCGCGGCGCCCGGCGCCTATGCGGCCGGTGGCTACCCGGCATCCGCGCCTTATGCGGCAGCGGCGCCCTACGCGGCATCCGCTCCGACCGGTCCGGCGAAGCCGTCCGTGCTCGGACTCGTCGGCCTCGGCCTCGCGGCCCTCGGCCTGATCCTCGCCTTCTTCCCGTTGACCCTCCTGTTCGCGTGGATCCTGCTCGCCGCCGGCTTCATCGTGTCGCTCATCTCCGTCTTCCTCAAGGGGAAGAAGTGGCCGGGCTTCACGGGCCTCGGCGTCTCCGTCGCCGGCGCGATCATCGCCTTCATCATGGGCTTCGTCTTCCTCTTCGCTCTCGCCGAGCAGATCGACGACTCACTGCCCGACCCGATCCCGACCACCGACACCGGTACGGATGAGGGCACCGACGAGGGCACCACGCCGACCGAAGTCGTCGAAGGCGTGATGGGCGAGCCCGTCATCATCACGCAGATGTCGGGTACCAGCGAGGTCACCATCACTTCGGCCAACTGGAGCCCGACGAGCGACACGGGTTTCGCTGCTGAGAACGGCGGCTACCTCGACATCGAGCTGACCTGGACCGGCATCGACGGCACCACCTACGTCAACCCGCTGATCTACTTCACGGCCGAGACGGCCGAGGGTGCGACCGGTCAATATGCTCTGTTCGGCGACGCGACGATCGAGCCGGACGAGCTGGAAGCCGGCGAGACGACCCAGGGCACCGTTCCCTTCGACGTGCCGCAGAGCGGCTCGTACGTCATCATCATCACCGACGAGGTCCTTCAGGAAGTCGCCCGAGTGACCGTGGAGCCTTCGGCCGGCTGATCGCCGATCGAAGCAGGGACAACAGGAAAGTTCGATGACGACACCCGCCGGCTGGTATGACGATGGCTCCGCGAACCTGCGCTGGTGGGACGGCCAGCAGTGGACCGCTCACGTGCGAGCGGCTCCGCAGTCGGCTACGGAAGCCGTAGCGGAGCAGGCTCCGGCGGTGACGCCGGAAGCAGTCGGCACCGCCGCAGCCGACCCTGAGCCCTTCGCACCGCCCTATTCCCTTCCCACGCAAGCGGCCGGGGCGACATCGGGCTACCCGGCATCCGCGCCGCCGTACCCCGGCGTTCCTGTCGCACCGGCAGCTGCAGCACCGACCCGAAAGATCTCGGTGTTGGGCCTGATCGGTCTCATCGTGGTGGTGATCGGCGTGGTGCTCGCCTGCGTGCCGTCGATCTCGATCGTCGGATGGGTCGTCCTCGGACTCGGCTTCGTCGCCTCCCTCGTCTCGCTGTTCCTGCGGGGCGCGAAGTGGCCGGGGATCACGGGCCTGGGTGTCGCGGTCTTCGGCACGATCCTGGCGCTCGGCGTCTCGCTGCTGTCGCTCGGGATCGGATCAACGGCCGAGGCCGATCCTGTCCCGGTCGCCACGCCCAGCGAGCGTCCACCCGCCGACGACGACGGTGCGTTCTCAGATGGGGCGCAGGACCCTTCCGAGATCGAGGGGGCGGAGATGTTGCCCTTCGCCGATCTCCAGGTCGGCGACTGCATCCCCCTGGTCGAGTACGACGGGGAGGATGAGATCTTCGAGGTTCCGGTGGTGCCCTGCGACCTGCCGCACACCGACGAGGTCTTCTTCATCTACCAGCTCGATGACGGCGACTATCCCGGCGACGATGCCATCTACGAGATCGCCTGGGACGGCTGCGCCGCCGAGTTCGAGGGTTTTGTCGGTCTTTCCTACGAGGAGTCGGAGTTCGACATCTACAACTACACGCCGACCAAGGCGTCGTGGACCCGGATGAACGACCGCACCGTTCACTGCATCATCTACAGCTACGAAGACGTGACGGGAAGCCTGCAAGGCACCGCCCGCTGACCGTAGGTATGAAGAAGGCCCCGGATTTCTCTGGGGCCTTCTTCATGAGATCAGTCCTCGTGGACTCAGTCGTCGTCCTTGCGCTTGCGCCAGCGGATGCCGGCCGAGATGAACCCGTCGAGGTCGCCGTCGAACACAGCCGCCGGGTTGCCGGACTCGTGCCCGGTGCGCAGGTCCTTGACGAGCTGCTGGCCGTAGAGGAAGTACGAGCGCATCTGGTCGCCCCAGCTCGCGGTGATGGTGCCTGCGAGCTCTTTCTTCTTCGCGGCTTCCTGCTCCTTCTGCTGCAGCAGCAGGCGGGTCTGCAGCACGCGCATGGCGGCCGCGCGGTTCTGGATCTGCGACTTCTCGTTCTGCATCGACACGACGATGCCGCTGGGGAGGTGGGTGAGGCGCACAGCCGAGTCGGTCGTGTTGACCGACTGCCCACCGGGACCGGACGAGCGGAAGACGTCGACGCGGATGTCGCTCTCGGGGATCTCGACCTCGGTCGCCTCCTCCATCAGCGGGATGACCTCGACGGCGGCGAACGACGTCTGGCGCTTGTCCGCGGACCCGAACGGGCTGATCCGGGCGAGACGATGGGTGCCGGCTTCGACCGAGACCGTGCCGAAGGCATAGGGCGCGTCGATCTCGAAGGTCGCCGACTTGATGCCGGCGCCCTCGGCGTAGGAGGTGTCCATCACCTTGACGGGGTACTTGTGGCGCTCGGCCCAGCGCAGGTACATGCGCATGAGCATCTCGGCGAAGTCGGTCGCGTCGTCGCCGCCGGCGCCGGAGCGGATCGTGATGATCGCCGAGCGCTCGTCGTATTCGCCGTCGAGCAGGGTCTGCACCTCGAGCTGGTTGATGATGCTGGTCAGCGCGGTGAGCTCGGTGCGAGCCTCCTGCGCGGATTCCTCGTCGCCCATCTCGTTGGCGAGGCCGATGAGCACCTCGAGGTCGTCGAGTCGCGAGGCGATGCCGGTGATGCGCGCGAGCTCGGACTGGCGGTGGCTGAGGGCGCTGGTCACCTTCTGCGCGTTGTCGGTGTCGTCCCAGAGGTCGGGCGCACCGGCCGCTTCGCTGAGTCGCGCGATCTCGTCGCGAAGGTGGGCGACATCGACGACCTCGCTGATGTCGCCGAAGGTGTGCCTGAGCGCCTGGATTTCGGCGGAGAGATCTAGTTCGAGCATGACACCCCAGCCTAACGTGCCGCCTGCGCGCGCGGGGACCCTCGCGTCTCGAGCACCGAGGCCACGGGGTAGCGTGATTGTGTGAGCAGTACATCGACGGTCCTCCGGCAGTTCGGACCGATGGTGTACCTGCCGACGATCCTCTTCGCCCTCGGCGAGGGTGCGGTCATCCCGCTCATCCCGGTGATCGCGGTGTCCATGGGTGCCGACGTGGCCTTCGCCGCTCTCGTGGCGTCCGGCCTCGTCATCGGTCAGCTGTGCGGCAATCTCCCGGCGGGCTGGGCGGTCGGGCGCATCGGCGAGCGCTACACGATGGTGGTGGCCGGCATCATCGCCATCCTCGCCGGGGTGGGGATGGCGCTCGCGCCGTCGCTCGGCATGTTCGCGGCATCCGTCTTCCTGCTCGGCATGTGCGCGGCGGCGTTCGGACTCGCCCGGCATGCGTTCATGACGACGCGCGTCCCGGTCGCCTTCCGTGCGCGCTCCCTGTCGCTCTTGGGTGGGAGCTTCCGGCTCGGGATCTTCATCGGTCCTTTCGTCACGGCGGGACTGCTGCAGCTGTTCGGCAGCGAATCAGCGGCGATCTGGTTCTTCCTCGGCTGTCTCGCCGCCATGGTCGTGCTGGTGATGTTCGGACCCGACCCGGAGAAGACGATCCCGGAGATCTCGCCGCTGCGCTACGCGGAGGACTCGGGCGAGGCGGTGAGCGGCTCGATTCCGACGATCGAGCGCGCGGGGACCTTCCGCACGATGTGGCGGGAGCGCACGGTGCTCACCCGCCTCGGCCTCGCGGCGGCGTCTCTGTCCGCGGTGCGATCGGCACGGCAGGTCGTGCTTCCCTTGTGGGGGCTGTCGCTGAGTCTCGACGCCTCGACGATCGCGCTGGTCGTCGGCGTCTCCGGCGCGATCGATTTCGCCCTCTTCTACGCGAGCGGCCAGGTGATGGACCGGTTCGGCCGACTGTGGGCGGCGATGCCCGCGATGGTGCTGATGGGTGTCGGCTTCCTGGCGATGTCGTTCACGCACGACCTCGACGCGGCCGTGCTGTGGTTCGTGCTGTTCGCGGGTGTGCTCGGCGTCGGGAACGGCTTGTCGAGCGGCATCCTGCTGACCCTCGGCGCTGACGTCGCCCCGAAACGGGAACCTGCGGCTTTCCTGGGTTCCTGGCGGACGCTGACGGATGCCGGTGGCGCCGTCGCCCCGCTGATCGTCGCGGCCGTCACCGCGGTGGCCGCTCTCCCGTTCGCGGCTGCGGCCATGGGCGTGATCAGCCTTCTCGGGGCGGCAGGCTTCCTGCGGTGGATCCCGAGGTTCGTGCCGCGCACGCGGCCGGAAGACCCGGAAGAGGAGCGAGCGTGAGCGGGACCCTGTCAGCCGACGTGCACCGGCTCGTCGCCGATTTCGCGCCGCAGTCCGAGCGCGATCGCGCGGCCCAGGTCGACTTCGCGGCGTTCTTCCCTGACGATGCGGGACCGGTGTCGCGCGATGCGGGACCGGATCACGCCACCGCCTCCTGTGTCGTGTTCGACGAGACGCTCACGCAGACGCTGCTGGTCTTCCACGGCAAGGGCCGGTTCTGGGTGCAGCCCGGTGGGCACGCCGAGGACGGCGACGAGTCGATCGTGGATGCCGCACTGCGCGAACTGCGCGAGGAGACGGGCATCGACGCCGCTGCCCCGACCACTCCCCTGGCCTATGACCTCGACCATCACGGGCTTTCGTCCCGCTTCGGCCGCTGTGCCTCGCACCTCGACATCGGGATCGCGGTGATCGTCGATCGGGATGCCGTGTTGACGGTGAGCGACGAGTCGGAGGACGTGCGGTGGTGGCCGGTCGACGCGCTGCCTGCCGAGGTGCCGCCGCAGCTCGAACCCCGGTTGCGCGGACTGTTGCAGCGGTTGCGTTCGCAGCAGTAGTGCCCGCGCCTCATTCGAGGGCTGTGCGGCTGGTCGCTGTGGACTCCAAGGCGACACCCTCGGGCACGAACGGCGAGAGCAGCGGCGGATGCCACGTCATCGCGACCGTGACGCGGGCGGAGACGCCGTCCGGCGTGCTCGCGCTGACAAGTTCGCAGTCACTGGGGAGTGCCGCGACGAGTGCTGCGGCCTGCTCCTGCACGCCGGCATCCGACAGCTCCGCCCTCACTGCGTCGCCCTCGACCTGCAGCGTGAAGCCGTCGGCTCCGGCGAGCGCGGCGGAATCGGCCAGGGCGTCCAGCTGTTTCTGGGCGATGTACAGGTCGGTCGCGCACACGCAGACGAAGATCACCGCGACCGCGAGCAGCACGTACCCGAGGGTGAGAAGCAGGACGCTCCCCTCCTCTTCGCCGAGACCGGCATCCCCGGTGGTCACTCCGTCCCCCAGAGGCGCGATACCTTCTGCGCCGCGTGCGCCTGCACGCGGACGGATGCCGCTCGGTCGAGGCCGAACACCGGCGGGACCAGCGGTAGTCGCACGCGTGCCGCGACCGTCACCGTGAGGGTGGCTCCGGCAGAGGGACAGGCGACTCCGGCCGGCGAGCATGACAGCGACACATCGACCTCTGCAGGGTCGAGGCCGTATTCGTCGATGATCCCCGTGAGGACCGCCTCGCCATGCTCCGAGGCAGCCGCCGCGTCCGGTGCCAGAGCTACTGCTCGTGCCGTATGACGCGCGGCCGCCTCGGCGCCGAGGGTCTGCTCCTGGATCGCACCGAGCGCGATCACCAGGTAGACAAGTGGTACGAGCAGGATGACGCCGACCGTGATGAACTCGAGCGCGGCCGAGCCCTCGTCATTCTTCCCCCAGGCTCTCGACCGGCGCATGCGCCTCCACCTCCAATGCATACGGGATGCCGATGAGTCCGAGCACGGGCAGCGACGTGCGGATGCGCACATCGACCGTGTCGTGGCCGAGAGCATCCGACGTTCCGATCGCGATGTCGCCGGCATACGCGCTTCCGATCGCCTGTGTGATCACGGTGCGCGTGCGGTCAGCCCCCTCGTTCAACGTCGTGTCAGCGAGCGCTGCGTGATACGCACCCTCCACTGCCGCGTCGTGGACGACGTTGCGCACGTAGACCGCAAGCGCGAGCTGCAGCACCGCCAGGGTGAGCACTGTGAGCAGTGTGCCCACCAGCACGAACTCGACCGGGCTCGAACCTCGGTCATCACGCAGCAGACGCACGTGCAACACGTCAGAGACCGGACACCCGCTGGATCTCCTGCTCGAACAGCGCCGTCAACGCCGGGCCCGCGACAGCCCAGATCAGAACGACGAGCCCCGCGGTCATCAGTGTGACGAGAACCCAGCCCGGCACGTCTCCGCGCTCGTCCGCCGTGAGCTCGCGTCCCCACGCTCTCGCGACTCGCCACCAGCGGGTGAGCGTATTGTCTCGGAGGTTCTGCACGCGTGCTGTCATGGTCGCCCTTTCATGGTTGCTCAGCCGATGCCGAGTCGGAGGATGAAGAGTCCCGGGTAGATGGCGAAGACCACCGACAGCGGGAGGATGAGGAACACCAGCGGGAGGAGCATGAGGATCTCCTTGCGCCCCGCCTGCTCGATGAGCGTGCGCTTCGCGTCTTCGCGCGCGTCACCGGCTTGGGCGTGCAGCACCGAGGCGAGCGGCGCGCCGTGCTCGAGGGCAGCGATGACCTGGTCTACGGCGCGGGAGAGACCCGGGAGCTGCAGCCGGGTCGACATCTCTCCGAGAGCATCCGCGAGGGGCGACCCGGTGCCTGCGGCGAGTACCACCCGCCGCAACTCTGCCGTCAACTCGCCCGAGCCGACGGCGGCGACTCGCCGCAGGGAATCGAGGAAGCCCTCACCTGCCGAGAGGCATAGGGCCAGGAACTCCAGCGTCGTCGGAAGTTCGTCGGTGAGTCTGGCACGGCGGGACCGCGCCCGGGCGGAGAGCTGCATGTCGTAGCCGACGGCCGCCAAGGCTCCGAAGAGGATCGGGATGACGACGACCGGCACCGACATCCGGCCGGCGAGAGCCAGGGCGATCACGGTCACCGCCCCTGCTGCGATCCCCGCCAGCAGCCAGCTCAGCTGGCGCCCGCGGAAGGCGATCGGATCGGTGGGCGCCCCTGCTTGCGCGAGCCTCAGGCGAACGGACTCGCCGCCTCCCAGCATCCGTTCGAATCCGTGCTGCGCGCGCTGCCACCGGCTGCCGCCACCGAGCGGGAGCACCCCCGCCGCCGGCAGCAGACCGCGAGGCATGGCGTCATCGTCGACGACGTCGCGCACGTACGGGGCGATTCGCACGCTCAGGGACGCCGCCCGCCAGCGCGGCAGAGCGGCGAGAAGACAGAGCAGACCGGCCGACAGCGTGCCGCCGACCAGGATCGCGCTCGCGATGGCTGAGAGGGGGTTCATCCGAACCACCGCCGAGGCTCCGGCAGCCTGCCGATGCGGATCATGATGCGGAAGGCGACCAACGACACGGCGGCGCCGACGCAGATCACGACCACTCCTTCCGGCGTGCCGTATGCCGACGCGCCTTCCGGCCTCATCACGAGCAGCCCGAGGACCACCCAGGGTGCGATCGCGCCGAGTACGGCGGCGCCGCGGATCCAGGACTGCCGCGCCTCGACCTCCCCGCGAAGCGCTGCGTCGGCGCGCACCGAGGACGACAGGGCGCGCAATACGGAGATCAACTCCGTGCCGCCGACCTGGCGTGCCATCCGCAGGGTCTCCGCGATGCGGTCGCCGATCGGATCCGCGAGCGAGGACTTCAGACGGTCGAGGCTGGTCTCGAATCTTCCCGTGGCTCGGAGGTCACGGGCGAACACGACGAAGGCGGGGCGCAGCATCGCCGGTGCAGACTCGGCAAGACTCGCCACCGCATCCGGCAGAGAGAGTCCGACGCGGATCGCGGCGATCAGCAGATCGCAGACATCAGGCCACAGCTGTCGACGGAGCTTTCGGAGCCTCATCCTCCGGCTGCGCAGCCACATCACCGGTGCCGCAGACGCGGTCAGGCCTGCCAGAATCGCGAGCGCGGGAATACCTGCGAGGAGCCATACGGCGGATGCCACGACCAGAGCTGCCGCGAGCATCACGACGATGAGCAACCGGGGTGCCACGGCATCTATCCCCGCCTCGTCGAGGAGACGCGCAAGGCGCCCCGGCGGCGCCGCGAGGGCCTCTCGATCGGAACCCGGCCACATCCACGGGGACAGGCACAGCAGCAACCCGGCCGCGAGCACGGCGCCGATCAGGATGGTCACGACCCGCCTCCGCGAAGCAGGGCGTCATGCACGAGACCCGGCGTGGCGCGCGGTCGCGCCTCCGCCTCGTACACGGTGCGGGTGATGATGCGGCCCTCGACGACCTCCCCGGTCGGAGCGACGATCTCCTGCACCCGCCGCTCCCCCGACTCGAGGCGCGTGCAGTGCACGACGAGGTCGACGGCTGCGGCGAGCGCGGGCGTGATGAACGCCCGATCGATGTTGCGTCCGGCGAGCAGCGGGAGGATGGTGAGCTTCTCGAGTGCCTCGGCGGCGGAGTTCGCGTGCACCGTCCCGGCGCCTGGAACACCCGTGTTGAGCGCCAGCACCAGGTCGAGCGCCTCGGCGTCGCGCACTTCTCCGACCACGAGCCGATCCGGGCGCATGCGCAGCGCCTCTTTCACCAGCCGGCGCAGGGTGATCTCGCCGGTTCCCTCGAGGCTCGCCTGCCGCCCCTGCAGGGAGACCACGTCTCTTCCGTCGACAGCGAGCTCGAACGTCTCCTCGACGGTGATGATGCGCTGGGTGTCGGCACAGGACGCCAGCAGTGCTCCGAGGAGCGTGGTCTTCCCCGCGTGCGTCGCGCCGGACACGATCACGCTGCGGCCGTCGCGCATCGCGTCGCGGAGGAGACCGGCGATCTCCCGCGGCATCGCTCCGTGGCGCATCAGCGCGTCGAGCGAGCGGTACCTGGGCAGGAACTTCCGGATGTTCACCGCCCACGCGCCGCGCACGACATCGGCGATCGCCACGTGCAGTCGCGATCCGTCGGGCAGGGACGCGTCGACGAAAGGCTGACTGATGTCCACGCGGCGACCGGTCGGCTGCAGCATCCGCTCCACCAGGTCGCGCACCGTCGTGTCGGACAGGTGCAAACCCGTGCGCTCGGCCACCCCACCCCGCGCGATGTGCACGTGGCCGTCGCCGTTCACCCAGATCTCCTCGATCCCGACGTCATCGAGGAACGGCTGCAGGGATCCGAGCCCGCTCACGGCAGCGAGCACGTCACGCACGCACGCAGCCTCGTCGTCGATCAGCGCCTCCCCGCGCGCCAGAGCGAGATCATCGTGCCGCCGCACCTCGGCATGCGCGATGCGGCGAGCCGCATCCGGATCGATCGTCGGGTCGACCCCCTCCGCCCGCAGACGCGAACGCACGCGTTCAGCGACGAGGACGGACGGATGACTCACCCGGGCATCCTCGCAAGAATCACCTCGCGGCCGTGGAAGTTATCCACAGGCTCGACGACGCGCCACTCGACGGCAGAACTCGGAAACGCGGCACAGCCGCCGGACCAGCAGACCCGCCGCTTCGTTCCGCCGCCTCTGCAGCGACAGCCTGCAGCCCCTCCAGCACCGCACGGACCGACGCATGCGCGAGCGCGTCAGGACGAGCGAGCACATCCACGTGGCGGACGAGTGGGACGCCGACGATCGGGCGCAGCACCAGCCCATCGACCGCGAGCGATGCCGCCGTCGTCCGGGGCATCACCGCGATGGCCGCTCCGGTGCGGACGACCTGGGCGGCGACGAAGAACTCGTTGATCCGGTGATCGATCCGAGGGTCCTTCCCGATGAGCGCCGCCAGGTGGGTGACGACGCCGGCCAGCGGGAAGCCCTCGTGTGTCGAGATCCACCTCTCATCGCGCAGCTGCTCCGGAAGGATGGCCGGAGCGGACGCGAGCGGATGGGACGTATGCAGAGCGATGTCGAGCGGCTCGACCAGCAGCGGCGTGACGACCAGTCGGCGCGCCGACCATTCCGGATCGTGCGACAGTCGATGCGCGATGACGAGATCGTGATCGGCCGTGAGTCCCGCGAAATCGCGCTGCGCGACATCGGCATCGGCGAGGTGGACCCGCGGTCCCTCCGACCGATCGCCGCGGCGATCGTCCGCGCGTTCCATGTGACGGCGAGCGCGCACCTCACCCGCGGTCGCACCGACAGCTCGCTCGGACTGGTCCTCGTCCAGATGGTGACCTGCGCTGCCGTCTTCACCGTCATGGCCGGCCCCACTCTGCCCGCCGCAGCCGCAGGACTGGATGCAGAGGGCTGGGCGAACGTCTTCTTCCTCGGCATCCTCTGCTCGGTTTTCGCCTTCGTCGTGCAGCTCTGGGCGGTCAGGCGCACGTCCGCGTCGCGAGCGAGCATCCTGATGGGCACCGAACCGGTATGGGCTCTGCTGGTCGGCGTCCTCATGGCCGGAGAGGCGATCGGAACGATCGGGATCCTCGGGGCCGTCCTGATCATCGCGGCGAGCTATGCCGGACAGTCGATCGAACGACGGCACCGGCGATCCCGCGGTACCCGAGCCGGGTCGCCGGTGTCAACCGCGTCGACCCTTCCCGGCCGGTCGCCGTAGTCTGCGAGGAGACCGCAAGGAGGTCACGTGCCGCGCCCCACAGAAGCTGGACCATCGCCGACCGTGTCGGTCGTGATCCCGGTGAAGGATGACGCGGAAGAACTGCGCCGATGCCTCACCGCTCTCGACCGTCAGACCCGGCGCCCGGACGAGGTCATCGTGGTCGACAACGGCTCCACCGACGAATCCGCTGCCGTCGCCGCCGACCTCGGCACCGTCGTGGTGACCTGCGATCAGCCGGGCGTGCCCGCGGCGAGCGCGCGCGGCTACGACGCCGCCGGTGGCGACCTCATCCTGCGCCTCGATGCCGACTGCGTGCCGGCGGAGACCTGGGTCGCGACCGTCGTCGAGGCGTTCGCGCAGCATCCTCGGGTGTCCGCATACACCGGAGGTGCCCGGTTCATCGACGGCCCGCGCGAGCTGCGCACTCCGCTCGCTGCCGTCTACCTGATCAGCTACACGCTGGCGACCGCACCCGCTCTGGGCCACCTCCCCCTCTTCGGTTCAAATCTGGCCTTCCGCCGCTCCGCGTGGCTGAGCGTGCGCGCTGACGTGCGGCGAGACGATCCCGAGCGGCACGACGACCTCGATCTCGCCTTCCACCTCGGGGAGCGCCACCGCATCCGCTTCCTGCCGCAGGCTGAGATGGGCATGTCCATGCGCCCGTTCCGCAGCGGACGGGCGTTCGCTCGCCGCTTCGTCCGCGGCATCCGCACGGTCGTGGGGCACTGGCCCGAGGACTTCCCTCCGGTGCGCTGGGTGCGCCTCGCGCTCCGCCGCGTCCTCCACCGACTCGGAGTGCCCACACCGGCGAGGGCTGCCCGATGAGCCTCGCACTCGTCGGCCCCGCCGCGCCGCCGTCCGTCCACGTGATGACCTTCAACGTCCGTCGACGGATGAACGGCGTGACGTGGCCGCCGGCCGATCGGTGGAGCATCCGCCGCCCGCGCCTGGAAGCGCTGCTGCGCGACGAGCGTCCGACGGTCCTCGGTGCCCAAGAGGTGCTGCCCGACCAGGCGAAGGCGATCCGCGACGCGCTCGGCGACTCCTACCGCGTCGTCGGGCACGGACGGCATCCCGGACCACGCGGCGAGGGATGCCCGGTGTTCTACGACGACGCACGGCTCGAGCTCGTCGACTGGCGACAGGCCGCGCTCTCCGACCGCCCCGATGAGGCCGGCTCGACATCCTGGGGCAACGTCATCCCTCGCGTCTTCGTGCAGGCCGGGTTCCGCGACCGGATGACGTCGAAGACGTTCACGGTCATCAACACGCACCTCGACGTCTTCTCCGCTCGGGCACGGCAGCGCGCGGCGGAGGAGCTTCACGCGGTGATCTCGGCGCAGCCGTCTTCCGCGATCCTGCTCGGCGACCTCAACGCCGGACCGACATCCGCACCGTGGACGACCCTGGTGTCCCATGGAGTGCTGAGGGATGCCTGGTCGGAAGCGGACGTTCGCCTCTCGCCCGAATGGGGAACATTCGCCGGATATCGCCGGCCGCGACCGGGCCGGCGCATCGACGCGATCCTCGTGTCGCCCGGGGTGCAGGTGCGCCGCGCGGCGATCGATGCTCGCCCGATCGATGGCGGCTGGCCGTCGGATCACCTTCCGGTGCAGGCCCTCGTGACGATCGCGGCATCGAAGGGGGCGAAGTGAAGGAGAACTTCCTGCGACCGCCGCACGGTTTCGCGGAATACGCCGCTGATGCTCTCCGCGTCATCGGCGTGCTGGGTGTGCTCGCCGCCGCGATCTGGTCCACGCCGACGGATGCCGGCATCCTCGCGCTCGCGCTTCCCGCGCTGATGATCCCCCGGATGCTGGGCCTGCGCGCCGGAGCGGACTTCATCGTCGGGGCGACCGTGCTCGTGGCGGCGGCGAGCAACGTCTTCGACCTGTATCGGGCGGTTCCGGGCTGGGACCTCGTCGTGCACTTCGCCTGTACCGGTGTGATCGCCGCGGCCGGGTACGTCCTGCTCGCGCGCGCCGGCGTCGTTCCTGCCCAGGATGCCGAATGGTTCCGCACGCGCACCGCGATCGTGATCGTCCCGGCTCTCGGTCTCGCCGTCAGCGCCCTGTGGGAGATGATCGAGTGGGCCGGCCGCACATTCGTCACGACCGAGATCCTCGTGACCTACCAGGACACCATCGGCGACATGGCGGTCGGCGGACTCGGCGCCGTGGTCGCGGGCGTCGTCGTCGCTTTCGTCCGTCTCGAACGTGCGGATGCAGTCGCAGACAGTGTCCGTAGTCGGCACATCGCGGCGTGAAGCGCAAGGGTGCAGACGACAGCCTGACGCGGTGCTGGACTCATCGGAATGCGACAACCACCTGAACGAGAGGATCTGTCATGACCGACTCCTTCCCCCTTCCGGGTAGCCCGGGCGAACCGATCGCTCCGACCCCCGACGAGCCGCTCGCGCCCTATCCGGATGAGCCGCTCGCCCCGACCCCGGACGAGCCGCTCGCGCCGAATCCGGAGGAGCCCGTCGTCCCCGGGGCTGAAGCCCTGCGTTGATCCGAGACATCGAGACCGCCGCCTGCCTCACGTGCGGGCGGCGGTCTCGTCGTGTGTGCCGGCGACGGCCGCGTCGTCGCGAACTGCGGGCTGATCCCCAGAATGCCGGTTTGTGCGATCAGTAGACTGAATCCACCGCGCGGGAGTGGTGGAATTGGCAGACACGCAGGATTTAGGTTCCTGTGCCCTAGGGCGTGTGGGTTCAAGTCCCACCTTCCGCACGAGAGTCGATGGCGTGGCCCGAAGGGTCGCGCCGGCGACTCTCACACGGAAGTTAGGATCCTTGAACAACGGGGCCCCACCGGCCAGAGGCTCCGCCCGGCGCGAAGCGACGGGTGGAGGGGCCGGAGGGACTCAAGTCCCATCTTCCGCACGAGAGTCGATGGCGTACCCCGAAGGGTCGCGCCGTCTCACCTCACCGTTACACCGCCGACCAACAAAGACCGACGGGAATCCCCTGTGCTCGAAACCATGCTGCACGCACCGACCGCCCTCATCCCCTGGCTCGATCCTGAGACGATCATCCGCGGTGCCGGGCCTTGGGCGCTCCTCGTCGTGTGCTTCATCGTGTTCGCCGAGACCGGGCTGCTGGTCGGCTTCCTGCTGCCCGGCGACACGCTGCTGGTGATCGCCGGGCTGCTCTCGCACCCGCTCGCAGGTTCCGACCAGGGCATCTTCGGCATCAACATCTGGTTCGTCGCCCTGCTCATCGCGCTCGCGGCCTTCGTCGGCGGTGAGGTCGGCTACCTCATCGGACACAAGGCCGGGCCTGCGATCTTCGAACGCAAGGAATCGGGGCTCTTCAGCAAGAAGAACGTCGAGCGGACGAATGCCTTCTTCGAGCGCTTCGGCGGCATCACCGTCATCCTCGCCCGATTCGTGCCGATCGTGCGGACGTTCGCGCCGGTCGCCGCGGGCGTGGGCCACATGCCGTGGCGCAAATACTCGCTCTACAACCTCATCGGCGCGATGCTCTGGGGCTTCGGCCTCACGATGCTGGGGTACGCGATCGGCTTCATCCCGCCGATCAAGTGGTTCGTGACGGAGTACATCGACCTGATCCTGCTCGCGGCTGTCGGCGGCACCGCGCTCATCACTCTCTGGCACTACCTCTCCGAGCGCCACAAGGCGAAGAAGGCGGCAGCGGCCGGCGAGGATGTCACCACGGATGCCGTCGAGGCCGAAGAACTCGCCCTCGACCCCGAGGTGTTCGAGCGCGCTCCCGACCTGGACGGCGACGGCAAGCACTGACTGACGCCGGACACCGGCACCGAGGTGCTCAGCCGGTCTTCTTGGCCGGCTTCTTCGCCTTCGCGGGCTTCTCGCTCGCGCGCTTCTCCTTGGACCGCGCGACGCTCTCGCGCAGGGCCTCCATGAGGTCGATGACCTCTCCGCCCTTGCCCTCGGCATCCGCTTCGCCGAAGGTGTCGGCGATCTCGAAGCTCTCACCGGCCTCGATCTTCGCGTCGATGAGCGTGCGCAGCTCCTTCTGGTACTCGTCGACGAAGGCCTCCGGCTCGAAGTCCGCCGAATAGCTGTCGACAAGCGCGGCCGACATCTCGAGTTCCTTCTTCGAGATGCGCACGTCTTCGTCGAGCGCCGGGAACTCGGCTTCTCGCACCTCGTCTGCCCAGAGGAGCGTCTGCAGGACGAGCACCTTCCCCCGCACACGGAGCGCCGCGAGCCGGGTCTTCTGGCGCAGCGTGAAGCGCACGATCGCCGTGCGGTCGGTCTGCTCGAGGGTCTTGCGCAGCAGCACGTAGGCCTTGGCCGACTTCGAATCGGGCTCGAGGTAATACGGCTTGTCGAGGGTCAGAAGGTCGACCTGATCCGAGGGGACGAACTCGACCACATCGATCTCGCGGCTCTTCTCCGATGGGAGGGCCGCCAGGTCGTCCTTGGTCAGGACGACCGTCTGCCCCTCCTCGACATACGCGCGGTCGATGTCGGCGTAGGCGACGGTCTCGCCGCACACCTCGCACGTGCGCTGGTAGCGGATGCGTCCGCCGTCCTTCTCGTGCACCTGGTGCAGCGGCACGTCGTGGTCCTCCGTCGCCGAATACACCTTGACCGGCACGTTGACGAGCCCGAATGTCAGCGCGCCCTTCCAGATCGTCCTCATGCCACCAGTGAACACCAGCCGCACCTGCCACGGCCAGCCCCTTGACGGCATGCTCTTGGACGGCGCCGCCCCTTGACTACGCTGGCTGCATGGTCGGAGAAGCGCAGGTCGTGCAGGTCGACGGCCGGCGTCTGCGCGTGACCAATCTCGACAAGGTCGTCTTCCCCGAGACCGGCACCACCAAAGGCGAGGTCATCGCCTACTACTCGGCGATCGCCCCGCTCCTGCTCCCCCTCCTCGACGGCCGCCCGGTCACCCGCAAGCGCTGGGTGGAGGGCGTCGGCACAGCGGATGCCCCGGCGGACGCGTTCTTCACGAAGCAGCTCGAGCCGGGTGCTCCCGACTGGATCCCCCGTCAGGCGATTCAGCACTCGGACGGGCCCAAGGATTACCCGCTCGTCGAGGACGTGCCGACGCTGGTCTGGCTCGCCCAGGTCGCCGCGATCGAGCTGCACGTCCCGCAGTGGCGCTTCGCTCCGGACGGGCTTCCGGGGCGACCCGATCGGCTCGTGCTCGACCTCGATCCGGGCCCCGGCGTCGGACTCGCCCAGTGCGCCGAGGTCGCCCGCATCGCGCGCGGCATCCTCAGCGGCATGGGTCTCGATCCACTGCCGGTCACGAGCGGCAGCAAGGGGATCCACCTGTACGCGGCGCTGCCCGGCGAACAGACGAGCCAGGAGATCTCGGCGGTGGTCAAGGAGCTGGCTCGGCTCATCGAGAGCGATCATCCCGACCTCGCCACGAGCGTCATGTCCAAGGCGGTGCGCGGCGGCAAGGTGTTCCTCGACTGGAGCCAGAACAACGGCAAGAAGACGACCATCTCGCCGTACTCGCTCCGCGGGCGCGCACAGCCGTGGGTCGCCGCCCCGCGCACGTGGGAGGAGCTCGACGACCCTGATCTCGCGCAGCTGGACAGCGATGAGGTGCTCGCCCGTGCGGCGGAGGGCATCGATCCCCTGAGCTCGTTGCGGCCGGATACGGCGCCATCGGCGGCGCCCCGGGAAGCGGCTCGCCCGGCGGCAGCGGCTTCCGCTCCGCACCGCTCGTCGCGATATGCCCGGAGCACGGCGGCGGCGTCAGGCACCGCCGCCTCCACGACCGCGCCCATGCTAGCCCCGATGCTCGCCGAGAACGGCACCCCGGCGATCGCTCGCACCCTCAGCGACCCCTCGTGGGCCGAGGTCAAATGGGACGGCATCCGCGCCATGGGCACCTGGGCGGACGGACGGATGCTGCTGCACGCGCGCCGCGGAACCGACATCACAGCGCGCTATCCCGAGCTCACCGCAGATGGAGCACCGTTCCTCCCGGCGACGGATGCCGTGGTCGACGGCGAGATCGTCGCCTTCGACGGACAGGGTCGACCGAGCTTCTCGCAGCTGCAGAACCGGATGCACCTCACCCGTCCGCGCGAGATCGAACGCGAAGTGGTGCGCACGCCGATCGTCTACATGCTGTTCGATCTGCTGCGTCTCGACGGACACGATCTGACGGCGATGCCGCTCCGTCAGAGGCGGACGCTGCTCGAAGACCTCGTGGCGGACCTGGATGCACCGGTGCAGGTGCCGCCGGTCTTCGATGACGTCGACGCCGCTCTGGGCGCCAGCGAGCAGTTCGGACTCGAGGGCGTCGTGGTCAAGGACCCGGCCTCGCGCTACCGGCCGGGACTGCGCTCACCCGCGTGGCTCAAGCTCAAGCACACCCTCATGCAGGAAGCGGTGATCGTCGGCATCCGTCCGGGGAAAGGTGATCGGCAGAGCACGCTCGGCTCCCTGCTGCTCGCGGTGCCGGACGTTTCGGCGGGTTCGGGGACCCACCGGCCCCTGCGATACGTCGGCCGAGTCGGCTCGGGGTTCACCGAACGGATCCTGCGCGACCTGCTCGAGCGACTCGAGCCCCTGCGTGTGAAGACCGCGCCCCTGAGCGGCGTCCCGGCGCCGGACGCCTCCGACGCACTGTGGGTGCGACCCGAGCTCGTCGGCGAGGTCGAGTTCGCGAACTGGACACCCGACGGCGTGCTGCGTCACGCCCGCTGGCGAGGGCTGCGACCCGACAAGACTCCGGAGGAGATCGTCGTCGAGGCCTGACGGTCACGCGTGGTGCGGTGCGCAGTCCGACTGCTCGGCCGGCTCGATCTGGAACGTCGAGTGCTCGACATCGAAGTGATCGGCGAGGCACGCCTGCATCTCGGAGAGCAATCGCGCCGAGCGTCCGTCGGCGATCAGCAGCGGGTCCACGCTGACGTGTGCCGTGAAGACGGGCGCTCCGCGGGTCAGCTGCCAGACGTGCACATCGTGCACGCCGATCACGCCCTCATAGCCGAGCAGGTGGGTGCGGATCTCGCTGACCGCCGTGCCCTTCGGTGCGGACTCGGAGAGGACCGAGAACACCTCGCGCAGCAGAGTGATCGCGCGCGGGAGGATCATCGCCGCGATGAGCAGTGACGCGACGGCATCCGCGGGCATCCACCCGGTCGTGAGGATGATGACGGCCGCGACGATGACGGCGACCGAGCCGATCAGATCACCCATCACCTCGAGGTAGGCGCCGCGCACGTTGATGCTCGTACGCTGCGCCCGGCTCAGCAGCCACATCGAGACCGCGTTGGCGAACAGACCCACGACGGCGACGACGAGCATCAGGCCGCCGGCGACCTCGACGTCGCCCGGGTTCACCAGACGGCTGATGCCCTCGACCGCGACCCACGCGGCCAGCGCGATCAGGATCACGGCGTTGATCAGCGCGCCGAACACCTCGGCACGCTGATACCCGAACGTGCGCCGGTCGTCGGCCGGACGGGCGGCGACGGATGCCGCGATGAGCGCGATGACCAATGCCGAGGCATCCGTGAACATGTGGGCGGCATCCGCGAGAAGCGCGAGCGAACCGGTGAGCACGGCTCCGACGATCTGCACCACCATCACGGTCGCCGTCAGCGACAGCGAGATCGCCAGGAGGCGTCTGCTGCTCGCAGAGCGGATGCCGCCGGCGGCGGGCGCGTGATCGTGCATGCCTTCAGGCTAGACCGGGCGGGCATGCCCGGACGGCGGTTCCGACTAGTCGGGAAGGGTAACGATTCTCACCTTCACGCGCGCCGTCACCGGGACCGCGTGTACTCCAGCACGACGCAGCCGTTGTCGAAGGTTCGAGCCTCGTCGAGATCGAACAGCCTCGGAGCGAATGGGTGTCTCGCCATCGGAATGCCGTCACCGGCGATGAGCGGGTACTTCTTCACGATCAGTAGATCGAACTCGTCGATCAGCGCGCCCGCGAGTCCGGCACCGCCGGCGAGGTAGATGCCGAGTCCGTCCTCTGCTTTCAGCTCGCGCACGCGTGTCACCGGGTCGGTCCGGACGATCTCGACGTTGGCGACGGCCGGGTCATCGAGCGTGGTGCTGAACACGATCGTGCGCAGGTGTGCATACGGGTCGGTGATCCCCACCTGCAGCGCGGGCTCGTAGGTGCGGCGCCCCATGACGACCGTGTCGAAACGGGTCACGGGAGCATCCGCACCGCGCTCCGCACGCACGTGGGACGGCTGGATGTCGGCGAGATCGGTTCCCAGGGTCTCGGCGAAAGCGGGAGTCACCGGAAAGAAATCGACCTCGTCCTGCGGCCCGGCGATGAAGCCGTCGAGGGTCACGCCGATGTGATAGGTCAGTTCTCGCATGCGTCGAAATTAACCACTACTGGTGTAGTACGTCACGCGTAGTGCTTGAGCATCCGCCCGGTCAGAGCTCGGTCAGCAGGGGCACCAGCGCTGCAAAGGCTCGCGCCCGATGCGACTGCGCCTGCTTCTCCTCGGCCGTGAACTCGCCCACCGTGCGCTGCGCGCCGTCGGGCTGACCGTCCGGCACGAAGATCGGGTCGTAGCCGAATCCTGCGCCGCCGGATGCCTCGCGCGCGAGCCGTCCCGGCCAGAGCCCCTCGACCACCTCTTCCCGACCCTCCGGCGTCACGAGCGCGATCGTCGAGGTGAAATGAGCGGAGCGGTGCGGGTCCGCGACGTCACGGAGTTGATCGAGCAGCAGCTCGAGGTTCGCTGCGGCATCCTTCTTCTGACCCGCCCAGTAGGCGGAGAACACGCCGGGCGATCCACCGAGCACGTCGACGCAGATCCCCGAGTCGTCCGCCAGCGCGGCCAACCCGGTATGGGCAGCCGCCGCGCGGGCCTTGATCAGCGCGTTCTCGGCGAACGTCGCCCCGTCCTCAACCGGCTCCGGACCGTCGTAGGCGACGATCTCCAAGTCGGGGCGCGTGTCTCGGACGATCTGCTGGAACTCCGTCACCTTGTGCGGATTGTGGGTCGCGAGGACGACCTTCATCGTCACGCGTCCGTCGTGGCGGCCAGGGCGGCCAGCTGCTGATCCTTGAGGTCGGCGCAGCCGGCGAGACCGAGCTCGAGCAGCGCATCCAGCTCGCGCTTGTCGAACGGCGCTCCCTCGGCGGTGCCCTGCACCTCGACGAACAGGCCTCGGCCCGTGACGACCACGTTCATGTCTGTCTCGGCGCGCACGTCTTCGACATATGCCAGATCGAGCATGGGCTCGCCGTCGATGATGCCGACCGACACCGCGGCGACCGAATCGAGCAGCGGCGTCGAGTTCTTGCCGATGAACTTCTTCTCACGGCCCCACTCGATCGCGTCCGCAAGGGCGACGTACGCCCCGGTGATCGCCGCGGTGCGGGTGCCGCCGTCGGCCTGCAGCACGTCGCAGTCGATGACGATCGTGTTCTCTCCGAGAGCCTTGGTGTCGACGACCGCGCGCAGTGCGCGACCGATGAGACGCGAGATCTCATGCGTGCGACCGCCGATACGGCCCTTGACGCTCTCACGATCGTTGCGGCTGTTCGTGGCGCGCGGCAGCATCGAGTACTCGGCCGTGACCCACCCCTTGCCCTTGCCGGTCAGCCAGCGGGGCACGCCGTTGGTGAAGGATGCCGTGCACAGCACCTTCGTGCCGCCGAAGCTGATCAGCGCGGAGCCCTCCGCGTGCGCGCTCCAGCCGCGCTCGATGGTGATCTCGCGGAGCTGGTCGGTGGAGCGGCCGTCGGCGCGGACGATATCGGTCATGTGCTTCTTTCGGGTGGGGGTGGCCGAATCGGCTCAGCGCGATTCGGAGAGGGATTCGGGAAGCGTGATGACACCGGTCTGCACGAGCTGCACATCGCGGACCTCGCGGCCCATCAGACGGTTCGCGAGCGCCGTGAACTCGTCGGCGGATGCGCCGGTGGCCTCGTAGACGTAGGTGGCCGTGGCGTCCGGCGGAGCCAGCAGATCACCGCGGACGAGCTGACGATAGACGTCGCCGGCCGTCTCGTCGTCGCTGGAGACGAGCGTGACGCCCTCCCCCATGACATAGCTGATCGCGCCACGGAGGAACGGGTAGTGGGTGCAGCCGAGTACGAGCGTGTCGACGCCGGCATCCCTCAGCGGAGCAAGGTACTCCTCCGCCACGGCGAGGACCTCGGGGGTCCCGGTGATCCCCGCTTCCACGAACTCGACGAACCGCGGCGCCGCGGCAGTGAACACCTGCAGGCGCTCGTTGACCTCGAGCATGTCCTGGTACGCCCGGGAACCGATCGTGCCGACCGTGCCGATCACGCCGACCCGGCCGTTGCGCGTCGTCGACACGGCGCGGCGCACGGCGGGTCCGATCACCTCGACCACGGGGATGTCGTAGCGCTCGCGCGCATCGCGCAGCATGGCGGAGGATGCCGTGTTGCAGGCGATCACGAGCATCTTGACGCCCTGGTCGACCAGCGTGTCGAGCACTTCCAGCGCGTAGCGGCGCACGTCGGCGATGGGCTTCGGGCCGTAGGGCGAGTGAGCCGTGTCACCGATGTACACGAACGATTCGCGGGGCAGCTGGGCGCGGATGGCCCTGGCCACCGTGAGCCCGCCGACACCGGAGTCGAAGATCCCGATCGGCGCGTCGTTCATGAGTCCCCAGCCTACCGGCCCTCGCTAGGCTGAGCGCATGACCACGTCGACGGCGCTGCTCACTGATCGTTACGAGCTCACGATGCTCGCCGCCTCGCTCCGAGACGGCACGGCCTTCCGGCCGAGCGTCTTCGAGCTGTTCTCCCGCCGCCTGTCCGGCGGACGGCGCTTCGGCGTCGTGGCCGGCACCGGTCGACTGCTCGGCCTGCTGCGCGAGTTCCGCTTCGGCGAGGACGAGCTTCGGTACCTGCGGGACGAGCAGGTCGTCGACGCCGACTCGCTCGCGTATCTCGAGAACTATCGCTTCACCGGATCGATCAGCGGCTACCGCGAGGGCGAGCTCTACTTCCCAGGGTCCCCCATCCTCACCGTCGAGGGGACCTTCGCCGACGCAGTGGTGCTGGAGACCCTCGCCCTGAGCGTACTCAACCACGACTCCGCCGTCGCGACGGCCGCCACCCGGATGAGCATCGCCGCCGGCGAGCGGCCCCTGGCCGAGATGGGCTCACGTCGCGCCGCAGAGCGCTCTGCCGTCGCGGCCGCGCGCGCGGCGTACATCGCGGGCTTCGGAGCGACCAGCAACCTCGAGGCCGGCCGCAGCTGGGGTATCCCGACGATGGGCACTGCCGCGCACTCCTGGACGCTGCTGCACGACACCGAGGAAGACGCGTTCCGGGCCCAGGTCGAGAGCATGGGCACCGGCACGACCCTGCTCGTCGACACCTATGACATCCGCGCGGGGGTCGAGACCGCCATCCGGATCGCCGGGACCGAGCTCGGTGGCGTGCGCATCGACTCCGGCGACCTGCCGACTGTCGCGGCCCAGGTGCGCGCGCAGCTCGACGAGCTCGGAGCGACCGGTACGCGCATCACCGTGACCAGCGACCTCGACGAGTACGCGATCGCTGCCCTAGCCGCATCGCCCGTCGACGCCTACGGCGTGGGCACGTCGGTCGTGACGGGTTCGGGCTACCCGACCGCGAGCATGGTCTACAAGCTGGTTGCCAGGCAGGATGCCGGCGGCGCCTGGATCGGCGTCGCCAAGGCGTCCATTGACAAGGCCTCGTACGGCGGGCGCAAGGCCGCGTTCCGCACG
Organism: Microbacterium sp. SA39; assembly: GCF_000967865.1. GTDB lineage: Bacteria > Actinomycetota > Actinomycetes > Actinomycetales > Microbacteriaceae > Microbacterium. Next base: position 186,140 of record NZ_JXRU01000032.1, on the reverse strand, counting down.
CTGTCCGACGGCGTCGCGACCGCGGAGACCGTCGTGGTCTCGGACGGCTTCGAGGAGCTCGACACTCCGTCCGAGCACCCGGACGGACGCCCGCTGCAGATGACGTTCGTCGAGGCGGGCGACATCGACACGGCACACGAGGGCGTCGAGGGAACGGCATCCGCCCGGGCGCATCACCTGCGCGTGCGCGAGGAACTCCCGGTGCGGGCGCTCGCTCTCAGCAAGTCGGACCCGGCGATCCCCACGGTGTACGTCGAGGCGACCTGACGCGGTTCCCGAGCGAGCGCAGCGAGACGAAGATCAGCTGATCATCGACTCGTAGATCTCCTTGCACGTGGGGCAGATGGGGAACTTCTCCGGGTCGCGACCCGGCGTCCACTTCTTGCCGCACAGCGCGCGCACCGGTTTGCCGGTGATCGCCGACTCGAGGATCTTGTCCTTCTTCACGTAATGCGAGAAGCGCTCATGGTCGCCCGGTTCGAGATTCTCCTCGCGGAGGAGCTCTTCCAGTTCGCGATCAAGCGTTGCCACGCCGCCCTGATCGGGGCTGTCCAGCGGAGTACTCATCCCGTGAGTCTAGCTGCGTCGGTGCCCGCGCGGGCGGTCGTCATGCGGTCTCGACGAACTCCATCAGCCGCTCTCCGCTGCGCTCGAAGATGCGGCCGCCGATGACCGCGCCGACCCAGAGCACGACGAGGCCCGAGAGAAGCCCGACCCAGAATGCAGCGGGCGCGTAGGAATCGCCCGCGACGATCGTCGCGCCGAACAGCCACGCGGTGGGAAGGCTCAGCAGCATGGCTCCGAGGAAGGCTGCCGCCGGTCCGTACGTCCCGCGGGATGTCGGCCGCTGCGGCTGCTGGAACGGACTGTCGCCGGGACGCGACACCGCGTACGGCGCCACGACCGAGACGATGCTGGAGATACCGAGGGCGGCGAACAGCAGGCTCGCGGCCAGACCCGTGAGCGGCAGCAGCAGTCGCCAGTCGCCGATCAGGAGCAGTGTGAGTGGCACGGCGATCGCGAGCACGGGGATCGCCACCAGGAGCACGGGCACGAGTCGGCCGAGACGGTCGGGGAGTCCACGGATACCGCTCGCCACATGCGTCCAGAGAGCTGTGGAGTCGTACGCGACGTCGTTGTGCGGCAGCCATCCGAAGAACAGCGCCATCACCGGCACGGGCACGAGCGCCGCGATCTCTACGGGCACTCCGGCGACGATCAGCGGCAGAACCGTGAGGACGCCGGCGACCGGCACCACGATGACGTTCATGATGTAGCGGCGGTCGCGTGACCAGTACACGAGGCTCCGTGCCGCGATCGCGCCGAAGGCGTTGGAAGGGAGCAACCCGAACCAGCCGAGGCCCGTCCGTTCCCGGGCGGCGACGGGGCGCTCGGTGGTCGTCAGCAGTCGGCGCACGAGCCAGGCCCACAGCACCCAGAGCAGCAGGGCCGTGACGACCGCGACGATTCCGCTGGTCCACGCCGTCGACGTCGCGTGGGCCGCGACGTCGAACAGGAAGCCCGGTGCCGCCGCGAGCGGCGTGAAGCCGAAGGTGGTGGACAGCGCGGCCAGCGATTCGGGGACATGTCCATCCCAGCGCAGGGAGGCGACGAAAACGGCGACCGGGAACGCGATCACGATGATGGCCAGCGCGAAGAGAGCGGTCAGCTCTCGCGATCGACGCTCGGGAAGCAGCAGGGCGTTCACGGCCATGCCGACGCGTGCCATGAGCACGGTCGTGACCACGCCGATGATCGTCATCAGCACGGCCAGTGGCCAGGGCGCTCCCAGCCGGATGGCGACGATGCAGACGCTGATGTACACAGCGAGCAGAGCGAGACTCGGCACGCTGACGAATGCCGCGAGCGTGAGCACCCAGGGCATCCGCCGCTCGTCCACACCGAAGACGGCGAATCGTCGCGGATCGAGCTGGTCGACGGCGCCGACCAGGATCGGCCCGACGAGGAAGCCGAGGAGGAGAGCTGCTCCCCCGAGTACCGTGACCGCACGCGCGACAGGCACCGGTGCGCCGGCAAGACTGAAGACGGCAAGGCAGACGACGACGGTGATGGCGATGACGGCGAGCAACGTGACCAGAGTCCGGACCCGGCGTTCGCCGCGCAGCGATCCGACCAGCAGCGCGAGCCTCAGTCGGAGAACGTGTGCAGCCACTCGAGCCCCTCCACCTCTCCGCTGGATCCGGCGAGCTCGACGAATCGCGCTTCCAGCGTCTGCCCGGCGCGCACCTCGTCGATCGTGCCTTCCGCGAGCACTTCGCCGCCGACGATGATCGCGACGCGCGAGCAGACCCGCTCGACGAGATCCATGCCGTGGCTGGAGAGGATCACCGTACCGCCGTGCGAGACGTAGGCGCGGAGGATGTCGAGGATCACGGCCGAGGAGACCGGGTCCACCGATTCGAACGGCTCGTCGAGCACGAGGACGCGCGGTGAGTGGATCATCGCCCCGGCGAGCATGATCTTCTTCGTCATACCGGCGGAGTAGTCCGAGACGACGCGGCTGAGTGCGTCGCCGAGATCGAAGGCCCGAGCGAGATCTGCCGCGCGCTTCTCGATGACGTCGGCTCCCAGACCCCGCAGCAGGCCGTAGTAGTACAGGAGCTGCCTGCCGGTGAGGCGGTCGAAGGTGCGCAGCCGGTCGGGCAGCACTCCCATCACCCGCTTCGCAGCGAGCGGCTGCCTGGCCTGGTCGATGCCGCAGATCACGACGCTGCCCTCATCCGGCCGCAGGAGACCTGCGACGATCGAGAGCGTCGTGGTCTTACCGGCGCCGTTCGGACCGACGATTCCGTAGAACGACCCGGCAGGCACGGTGAGATCGATGCCGTCGACGGCGCGATTGTCGCCGAACTGCTTGACGAGCCCACGGATGCTGATGGCCTCGGTCGCGCCGATGCCGTCGCGCTCGGAGGACGCACCGGATGCCGCGTCGCCGGAGTCCGTCTCCGGTACGGCCACGCCTCGCGTGTCCGCGACAGCTTCCTCGGGCGTCACACCGTCCGCCGCGTGCTCCTCGGCCACCGGCGTCGGGACAACAGGTTCCTCGACGACAGGTTCCTCGACGACCGCGCCCTCGTCCACGGTCTCGCCCACGACCGCTTCGTCGTTCACCGATTCCGCCGCGACAGATTCCTCGACGACAGGTTCCTCGACGACAGGTTCCGCCGCGACAGATTCCTCGACGACAGGTTCCTCGACGACAGGTTCCGCGGCAGCGGGTTCCACGACGACGACCTCTGCGACTGCGGTCTCGGCGATGCTCTGCTCCGGGGCAACCTGCTGGTCGACCGTGGTCGAGTCAGCTGGCCGAGACTCCGCCGCGGCGGCCGCCTCGGCGGCCAGCTTCTCGGCCGCGAGCTCCTCTGCGGCTGCCGCCTTGGCCGCTGCCGCCTTCGTGGCCGCTGCACGGGCCGCGGCCGTCTTGGCAGAGGTCGAGCGCGCCGACGCGGTGCGTGCCGTGCTCTTGGCGGCAGCGGACTTCTCCGCCGCAGACTTCGCCGCCGCAGTCCGGGCAGTCGCCGTCCTCCCGGCCGCGGCCTTTCCGGCGGTCGTGTTCGCGGCTGAGCTCTTGGCAGACGCTGCTGTCGAAGAGCTCGACGCGGCTGCCCTCGCGGCGGCCGCACGGGCCGCCGAGGTGGCCGGCTTGGCGGACTTCGCCGCTGCGGCGCGGGCGGCACTGTTCTTCGTCGCCGCGTTGCGTGCCGCCGCGGTCCGGGCCGAGTTCCCCGAGGCTACCGATGCGGGGGCATCGATCACCATCTTCACAACAGGCTCGATGACGATCTCTCCGGCGGGAGCCGCAGTCTCCGCGGACGCTTTGGCGGGCGTGCGACGTGCCGGCTTCTTCGCAGCGGGAGCGCGCTTCGTCGGCGTCTTCTTGGTCGTGGGACGCCCCGCAGAACTCTGCTTCGCTGCCGGCGCTCCGCCGGGGAGCGCCGTCTGGGGCGGGGTCTCGAAGTCGTCCACCTGGTCGGTGCGGTCGTCAGGGGAAGCAGTCACCGTCCTACGGTATCAATGGCTTGCCCCTCGCCGAGGGTGTCACGCAACAATCCGCGCTCGGATCGCGCAGATTCCGCGCACCGTCCGCTCCATCGTCTACCCTGAGTGTTGAGTGTGTAGTCGGTCACGAAATGACAACGGGGCCATCGATCCCCCAGCCTTCCCAGGCGGAATCGGTACCATGAACGCGGCACGATGAGGTGTCTGATCGGTGAACCGATCGTGAACACAACTTCCCTTAGGAGCACTCGTGACTCTTCAAACCGTCATTCTCGCCGCAGGCATGGGCTCACGCCTCGGCCGCGCGCTGCCGAAGCCGCTGACCGAGCTGAGCGACGGCCGCACGATCATGCGCCAGCAGCACGACAACATTCGCGCCGCCTTCGGCTCCGATGCGCGAATCACCGCGGTCGTCGGCTATCGCGCCGAAACCATCATCGAAGCGTTCCCCGCAGTCAACTACGTGCACAACGAGCGCTACGACGAGACGAACACCTCGAAGAGCCTCCTCCGCGCCCTCGCCGCCACCGGCAGAAGCGGCGTGCTGTGGATGAACGGAGACGTCGTCTTCGACCCGATGATCCTCGGTCGTGCGGCCGCGTACATCGAACGCGACCAGTCGTTCGTCACGGTCAACACTTCGAAGGTCAGCGACGAAGAGGTGAAGTACACCGTCACGGCGGAGGGCTTCATCGACCAGCTTTCCAAGACCGTCAAGGGCGGGCTGGGCGAGGCCGTCGGCATCAACTACATCTCCTCGGCGAACAAGAAGGCGTTCATGCGCCAGCTGCAGCGCGTCGAGGACCAGGACTACTTCGAGCGCGGCCTCGAACTCGCGATCGCCGAAGACGGTCTACTGCTCGAGCCGATGGATGTCTCCGACCTCTACGCGGTCGAGGTCGACTTCGCGGAAGACCTCGAGCGGGCGAACCTGTTCGTCTGATCGCACATCCCGAACGCCCGGCGCCTCTCGAGGGTCCGGGCGTTCGGCGTTTTCGCGGACTTACTTCGTAAGATCGGGCCATGGCTCCCAAGGTGCATAAGATCCATTCCCTGCCGGACGACTCTCCATGGGACAAGACGGTGCCTCCGGTGGGGTCGCCGGAGCACCCGATGATGGTGCGCGGACTCGACCGCGTGCTCTCCATCCAACGGCCCCTCGTCCTCGCCCATATCCGCAGCATCCGTCTGCGCAACCCGCAGGCCACCCCGGCGGAGATCATCCACATCCTCGAGCGGCGGTACCTGGCCGCGGTCACCACCGGCGGCGCAGCGGTAGGAGCGACCGCGGTCGTACCGGGCATCGGCACGGGCGTCACGCTCGCGCTGTCGGGCGTCGAAACCGTCGGCTTCGTCGAGTCGACCGCGCTGTTCGCACAGTCCGTGGCCGAGGTGCACGGCATCGCGATCTCGAATCCCGAACGCGCGCGGGCTCTCGTGATGACTCTGATGCTCGGCAAGGAAGGCGTCGACCTCGTCGGACAGCTCGCGGGCCAGGTCGCCGGCCGGGGCGGAAACCGATCGTCCTACTGGGGCGAGCTGGTCACCAAGTCGCTCCCCCGCGCCGCCGTCGGCCCGTTGGTCGATCGGCTCAAGAGCATGTTCGTGAAGCAGTTCGCCGCGAAGGGCGGCGCCTCGATGATCGGGAAGGCGCTCCCGTTCGGCATCGGCGCCGCGATCGGCGGCGCCGGCAATCACATCCTCGGCCGACGCGTGCTCACGACATCGCACAAGGCCTTCGGCGCCGCGCCCGTCGACCTGCCGCTCGAACTCGAGCCGGTGCAGGGTGCAGAGAAGATGGAGCTGCGCGTGCTGCGCGGCGCGCGATTCGCCGGGAGCGCCGTCGCCGGCGCCGCGGGCACGGCCGCGCGCGGCGTCGGCTGGGCCGGACACAAGGTCGGTGAACTCGCGACCCGGCGGGGACACCGCAAGGACACCGCGGAGCTCGAGGAGGGCACCGGCGGGGCCCACGGCGGCCATGACCTGTCCGGCCTCGATTCATCGATCGATCGGGAGCACTGACCGGAGATCGCCAAAGGATCGGCGGCTCCGTTGTGCCGAGCATCCAACGGACAGCACCGACCCGACGCTAGGGTTGAATCCGTGACGGACAAGCCCGACCTCTTTACCACCGCCGGCAAGATCGCGGACCTGCGCGCTCGCTACACCGAGGCCGTCATCGACGCCGAGGCCAAGGCGAAGGAGAAGCAGCACGCCAAGGGCAAGATGACCGCCCGCGAGCGCATCGAACTGCTCGTCGACCCCGGAAGCTTCGTCGAGTTCGACGAGTACGTGCGCCACCGCACGACCGCTTTCGGCATGGACCGCTCCCGTCCGTACGGCGACTCGGTCGTCACGGGCGTCGGCACGATCCACGGCCGCACCGTCGCCGTCTACTCGCAGGACTTCTCGACCTTCGGCGGATCTCTCGGCGAGGTCGCCGGCGAGAAGATCATCAAGATCATGGAATTCGCCCTCGCGGGAGGGATGCCGTGCATCGGCATCCTCGACTCCGGCGGCGCACGCATCCAGGAGGGCGTCGTCGCCCTCGGCAAGTACGGCGAGATCTTCCGGCTGAACACGCGCGCCTCCGGCGTGATCCCGCAGATCTCCATCATCATGGGCCCGGCCGCCGGAGGCGCGGTCTACTCCCCCGCGCTGACGGACTTCGTCATCATGGTCGACAAGACCAGCCAGATGTTCGTCACCGGCCCCGACGTGATCAAGACCGTGACCGGCGAGGACGTCGGCATGGAAGAGCTCGGCGGCGCGTACACGCACAACACCCGCTCGGGTGTCGCGCACTACCTCGCGGATGACGAGGATGACGCGATCGACTACGCGCGCACTCTCCTCGGCTTCCTCCCCGACAACAACATGTCCGAGCTGCCGTCGTACGAGACGACGTTCGAGTTCGAGACGACGGATGCCGATCGCACGCTGAACACGATCGTCCCGGACTCCGCCAACCAGCCGTACGACATCAAGACCGTGATCGAGCATGTCGTCGATCAGGGCGACTTCCTCGAGGTCCAGCCGCTGTTCGCACCGAACATCGTCATCGGCTTCGGTCGCGTCGAAGGTCGCACCGTCGGCATCATCGCGAACCAGCCCTCGCAGATGGCCGGAACCCTGAACATCCAGGCCGGCGAGAAGGCCAGCCGGTTCGTGCGGTTCTGCGACGCCTTCTCGATCCCGATCGTGACGCTGGTCGATGTGCCCGGGTACCTGCCGGGCACCGATCAGGAATGGGAGGGCGTCATCCGGCGCGGCGCCAAGCTGCTCTATGCCTACGCCGAGGCGACGGTGCCGCTGGTCACGGTCATCCTCCGCAAGGCGTACGGCGGCGCGTACATCGTGATGGGCTCCAAGCAGCTCGGCGCCGACGTGAACCTCGCATGGCCGACGGCCGAGATCGCCGTCATGGGCGGCCAGGGCGCAGTCAACATCCTCTACCGCGGCGAGATCAAGAAGGCCGAGGAGGCCGGTGAGGACGTCGCCGCCGTCCGTACACGCCTCGCCAACGAATACACCTACGACGTCGCCTCCCCCTTCCTCGCCGCCGAACGCGGTGAGCTCGACGGCATCATCGAGCCTGCCAACACCCGCGTGTCGATCGCCAAGGCGCTGCGGGCGCTGCGCGGCAAGCGCGCGGATCTGCCGCCGAAGAAGCACGGGAACATCCCGCTGTGACCGAGAGCACCGCTTTCCCCGAGACGCCGGACGAACTCCCGACCGCGCTCGAGATCACACGTGGCGCCGCGAGCGAGGAGGAGCTCGCCGCCCTCATCGCGGTGATCAGCGATGCCTATGCCACGGAGGCGGCGGATGCCGTCGCCGTCGAGCCGCACGCATCGGCCTGGACCCGCACGCAGCGCCCGCTGCGCGCACCCCTGCGCCGCGACATCCCGTGGGGACGGTTCTCCGGCTGAGCCGGAGTCAGTCCTCCAGCAGCAGATCGGTCGTCCGCGGCGTCAGCGCGGAGTCCAGCACGACGCAGGCGGCTCCGACCGCCCCGACGTCGACACCGACGACGCTGCCTGCGACAGGCAGCGAGTGCACTGCCCGCGTGGCGCTCAGCCGATCGAGACGTCCGGGGATCTCGTCCAGGAAGACAGCTGCCAGACGAGCCCAGAACGGGCCACCGAAGACGACGCGATCCACGTCGAGCATGTTGGTCAGCACGGCGGTGAGCGCGGCGAAATCGCCCGCCGACTGCCGAAGTACATGCGCCGCCCGGTCGTCGCCCGCTGCGGCCCGCTCGCACAGCTCGGTGAATCGCGCCTCGACCGCCTCGACGTCATTCGCCTCCCGGTCGTCCGGGAGCACGCCGGCGCGTTCCGCCCGCTCGACGATAGCCTGCGGCGTGCACATGACCTCGACGCATCCGCGCGACCCGCACAGGCAGGGCGGACCCTCGGGATCGACCACGATGTGCCCGATCTCGCCGAGATTCCTGGTGCTGCCGCGCACCACGTCACCATCTCTGGCCAGAGCCGCGCCGATGCCCGTGCCGAGGTAGACGAAGACGAAAGATTCGTCGGAGGAACCGTGGCGGGTCCACAGCTCTCCGACGGCTGCGGCCGTCGTGTCCTTCTCCAGGGTCACCGGGAGGCCCGTCGCCTCCGCCAGGACCGCGCGCAGCGGCACGCGGTGCCACCCGATCAGCTTCGGCGGGTCGATCACCGTGCCCTTGTCCGGATCGAGCGGCCCCGGCGCGGCCACACCGATGCCGGCGATGCGCTCGCGGTCGACACCCGAACCGGCGATCAGCGTCTCGATCGTGCTGGCCATGGCCTCGATGATCTGGCGAGGGTCGGTCTTCGGCGTGCGCACCCCGACCCGCCGCACCACCCTTCCCGCCAGGTCGAGGAGCACGAAGGTCATGACCGCCGGGTCGAGGTGGACCCCGACGGAGAACCCGCTCTCCGGCACGAGTCGCAGTGTGACCCGCGGTTTCCCGGGCCCGTTGATGGTGCGTCCGGCCTCACGGATGAATCCGTCGTCAAGGAGCCGACGCGTGATGTTCGTGACGGTCTGGGCGGACAGCCCGGTCGCCTCGACGAGTTCGATCCTGCTCAGTCCTTCGCCGGAGCGCCGGATGGCCTCCAGGATCACGGACTGGTTGAAGTCACCCATCCGCGGGAGATTGGTTCCGCGACGCATTCCCATCGTCCAATGATCTCGCATCGGCGTCGGAATCGTGTCCCCCAAAATACCTACAGACAAGCTGTTGACGACCCGCCAGACTGAGGGAGACGCTTCGCGTTCGGCTGGTCTCTCTGTCCCAGGGTAGACAGACGCTGATCGGCCACTCGCGGACGGTTTTCGGGTAACTGTCCGCACGGCGAGGGGCAGGCGGCATCGCCGCCGCCCCTCGCCTACTCTCGTCAGACCGACGCGACGTCGCGCAGGATCTCGTGCCAGAGTTCGACCGAGTCATCGTCGCCTGACGAGCGGGCTCCGGCCCGACCGACGACAGTGACGGCGACGCGCGGGTCCTTGGCCGAGCGGATGATGATGCGCCCCGCCTCCGCGTTCGCGAGCGTGACGGCAAGCTCGTCCCTGATCTCGACGCGGCGCTCTTCGTCGATCCCGTCGAGTCCGCCCTCATCGAACACGGTGACGACGACACCTCGTCGCCGCGCGGCTTCGATCGCGTCCCGCACGGCGTCGTTGAGCAGTTCCGCGCCGCGGAGCTCGTCACGGAGCCGCCCCTCGGCCAGACGTGCTTCCAATTGCTCCTGCTCGTCCAGGGCTCCGCGAGAGGCGACGACACGGCTCAGCACGGGCCCTGCCACGGCCAGCGCGAACTGCGTGCGCAGCCGTCGTTCGCGCTGGCGGACGAGTTGGGTGGCATGCCAGGCGGAGACCGCCTGCTGTATCTCGGCGAGTCGCTCGGTGTCTCGGACGGCGCGATCCCAGAACATCACGAGCAGCTGGGCGATCAGGACCCACATGATCGATCCGACGAGCCCGAGATTCAGGGCGACCCCCAGGCCGAGATACGCCGCCGCCGTCACGACGAGCAGAGCCAGAGTGAGCCAGCCGAACACCGGACGACGGCGGACGACGCACACGACGCCGAGCAGTCCCAATCCTCCGATGTACCAGGTGGCGAACGGCTCGGTGCGGTCGGCCGGGTCGAGCGACAACGTGACGAGCGAGGGGATCAGCGCGCTCATGACCACTCCGGGTACGGCTGCCCACACCGGCATCCGCACCGAGGCGGAGTCCACCAGGATGGCGAGGTTCACCACCACGAGGAACAGCCCGATGGCGAGCACCATCAGCAGCGGGGCGGTCGGCTGTTCGATCCACCACACCCCGCGCGCGACGAAGTACATGGCGAAGCCGACGGCGAGCGAGGTGGCGACGCTGCGCACGGTGCGGTTCATGAGCGCTCCCACCCCAGCGTGACGATCGTCCCGTGCTCGCCGGAATCGATGGCCGAGGTCCCCGCGACACCGGCCATCCGCGCGAAGATCGAGGCGCGGATGCCGAGACGGTCGGCGCCGATCTCCTCGATGTCGAATCCCGGCCCCGTGTCCGAGATCGTCACCCGTATCCCTTCGTCGCCGTGCCCCTCGGCGACGATGTGGAGCCCGCGTCCGCTCGCGTGCGCCACCGCGTTGCCGATGGCCTGTCGAGCAGCCAGCACGAGGGCACGGGCGGCACGCCCGGGGATCAGTCCGATGCCGCCGCGCTCCTCGACGATCGCGTCGGCGCCGAGCTCGGACAGCGATCTGCGCAGTTCGACCACGATCTGAGCGGTCCCGACGGGTTCGTCGCTCCCTTCCTCGGCGACGGCGCCCTCGGTGTTGGCCAGACGCGTCAGCGCTTCGCGTGCCATCGCGACGGCCAGCTCACGGGCCCGTTCGCCCTCGGCCCGCTCGCCCGCGATCAGAGCAGCCAGCACGCTGTCGTGCATGAGCGCGGACATCGCCATGCGCTCCTCCTCGGCAGCGGCCGCGGCTGCGGCTGAAGCGTAGGAAGCCACGGCCCGTCCGCGCGCCTCGTCCACCCCGGCGGCCACCGAGCGGAACATCCAGCCGAGCGAGATGATGATCACGCCGAGGATGAGCGTGAAGGACACGTCGAACGCGGTCGTCACCCAGAACTCGCGGGAGAACTCCCCCTGCACGAGCCGCACGTAGCCGTAGACGAAGGGCATGCCGATGGCCCACGCGAACTGGAGACGCACGGGGAACGCGAGCATCGCGGCGACGACGCCGATGTTCACGAGGAAGAAGATCCACGGCTGGTCACCCGCGACCTTGTCCGCCGGGTCGACGATCACCGGCCACGCGGCGAGCGCCAGCACGTACGCGACCGCGAACACGCCGGAGGCCACACGGACGCCGCGCCCGATCAGGCAGGCGACGAGCATCGCGGCGAGCGGCACGAACACCACGACGAGCGCGGCGATGTGCGCGACGTCTGCGGAAGACAACGTGCCGATCGCGGCGATCAGAGCCTGTGCGCCGAGTGCCGCCGAGCCGATCGCGACGACGATCGCGAGGATCCGCTCCATACGCTTGCCCGTGAACCGCTCGAACTCGGTCTCGACCGCACCGGGAGAGGGGATCTTGCTCCAGGCGTCGCGGATGCTGAGCGGGTCAGCGGGCACTCGCGGCCCCGTCGGCGGCGACGATGCCGTCCTCCATGGCCCGGCGGAGCAGGTCCACCTTGGTCGGGGCGGGTCTGCCGACCTCGACGTACTTCACCCGGATCCGGGTGATGTTCTCCTTCGCGGTGGAATAGGCGACTCCGAGACGCTCGGCCACAGCCTTGAGCGGCAGCCCCGTCGCATAGAGCCGGAGCACTTCGCGCTCACGGGTCGACAGCTGCGCGTCGGCGAAGGCACGGTCGCCGTCGACCGCGCTGGCCCACTCGACGTTGTTCAACGCCTCACCCTGCGCGACGGTGCGGATCGCGTCGAGCACGTCGTCGAGCGCGGAGGACTTGCTGACGACACCCGCTGCTCCCGCGGAAAGCGCCTCGCGGACCGCGGCCGGGCGGTCGGCCACGCTGTGGATCACGACGCTCGCACCGTCCCCGACGAGCGAGTGGACGTTCTCGGTCACGGTCGTGCCGTCGCCGAGCGTGAGGTCGAGGACGACGACATCCGCAGGCGCAGCACCCGTCCCGCGTCGCCACTGGAGGTACGAGCTGACAGTGCTTCCCGAGAAGACCACGGTCTGCGCATCGCGCGCGCACGCGGCCTCGAGGCCGAGGCGAACGGACTCGTGATCGTCGATGAGTGCGACCGTGCTCATCCGCCCAGCCTAGTGAGTCTCAGCGGACCGCCCGCCAGCGCGGTCAGCGGGTGAGCAGTGCGACGACCTCGAAGTGGTGCGAATGCGGGAACAGATCGAAGCCGCGAAGCGTCGGCACCTTCCAGCCGAGGCCTCGGAAGGTGCCGAGATCGCGGGCGAGCGCGACCGGATCGCAGGCCACGTAGGCGATCGCCTCGGGGGCGAGGGCATGCACGGCCTCGACGACCGCTCGCCCGGCACCCGCTCGCGGCGGATCCAGGATGACAGCGCCCGTCCGTCCGTTGTTCTTGACCCCGGAGAGGAACCGGTCGACTCGGGCCGTCACCGCGGTGACGTCGAGGGGAGCGAGGTTCGCGGCCGCATGCTCGGTGGCGCGAGCGCTCGACTCGACCGTGACGATGTCGGTGCCGCCGAGGTCGGCGAGGGTCGCGGCGAAGAGTCCGACACCGCCGTAGAGGTCGTAGTGCGTCCTGTCGTCATCCACATGCCCGTCGAGGATGCCGTACACCGCGGCGTCGAGCACGGATGCCGCCCGCGAGTGCACCTGCCAGAACCCCGTGGAGTCGACCTGGAAGCGCCGATCGCCCACGACCTCGCGGATCACCTCGGGGGTCGGACGACGTCGGAAGCCGCGCGCGACGCGGGCGGGGCGCTCGGTCTCCTCGCGCCGGATGATGCGCACCTGGCCGTCCGCAGGCTCGACGAGTTCGATGCGTCCGGGCGCCTCGCCGCGCAGCGCGAGGGCGGCCTCGGCGATGGCAGGACGCGAGAGCGGGTACGAGGAGACGGGGATGACGCGGTGGCTGCGGGCGGCGAACGGCCCCACCTCACCGGCATCGTCGACGTGCAGGGTGACGCGGGTGCGCCACGCGGTGCCGTCCCCGGATTCGACGGCCTCGATCTCGGGGGCGACGAGGCCGGGGCCTGCGAAGCGGTCGAGCGCTTCGGTCAGCACCTGACGCTTGAGCACCCGCTGGTGCTCGAGGGCGATGTGACCGAGATCCGCTCCTCCCGGACGGTCCGCAGGATCGCGGGAGAGGTCGGCCTCGGGCCAGATGTGCGGACGGCGATGCTCGGAGGCGTCGAGCACCTTGAGGGTCTCGGCGCGCCAGAAGCTGCGCGTCGAGGCATCCGCGCCCTCACCGGACGGGATCAGCCTGGCGCGCACGCGCTCCCCAGGGATCGCATCCGACACGAAGACGACACGCCCTTCGTGGCGGGCGATGAACGTGCCACCATGCGCGATCCCGGTGATGTCGAGGTCGAGCACGTCGGCTGGGGAGGAAGTCATCCTTCGAGGATACGGTGGTGAACATGCGCGTCTGCCTCGCCTCCACCTCTCCCGCCCGCCTGATGCTGCTGCGACAGGCCGGCATCGAGCCGCTGACACTCTCCCCCGACGTGGACGAGGATGCCGTCGCGGTGGCCGCGACGGCGGAGCGTGGCGCGGACCTCCCTCCCGAGGAGCTCGTGCTGCTGCTCGCCCGCGCGAAGGCCGCTGACGTCGCCCGGCGACTGACGGAGGAGGGCGCCTTCGACGGTCTCGTCATCGGCGGCGACTCGATGTTCGCGCTGGCGGGACGCGTGTACGGCAAGCCGTACACGCCGGAGGAGGCGACCAGGCGCTGGCAGGAGATGCGCGGTGCCACCGGCATCCTGCACTCCGGGCATTCCGTGTACCGCGTGTCCCCGGGCGCCGAGCTCGTCGAGGCCACCGCGGTCGCCGCGGCATCCGTCACGTTCGCCGAGGACATCGCCGACGAGGAGATCGCCGCCTACGTCGCCTCGGGCGAGCCGCTGCTGGTCGCCGGCGCCTTCACCGTCGACAGCCTGGGCGGCGCCTTCATCACGCGGGTGGACGGGGATCCCTCGACCGTCGTCGGCATGTCGCTCTCGACGATCCGGCGCCTGGCCGGGCAGCTCGGCGTCCGCTGGACGGACCTCTGGTCGTAGACTCCCGTCGACGTTTCCGGCTCTTTCTTGTGGAGGGTCGTCAAAAGGATCGAGCGGCTTCTCGCTAGGCTGGCAACCATGCCTGCTATCGCCAAGGTGCTCATCGCCAACCGCGGCGAGATCGCCGTCCGCATCATCCGCGCCGCCCGGGACTCGGGAATCGCCTCGGTCGCCGTCTACGCCGATCAGGATCGTGACGCGCTGCACACCCGTCTCGCCGACGAGGCGTTCGCGCTCGGAGGTGCGACGAGCGCTGCGACCTATCTCCAGATCGAGAAGATCCTGTCCGTGGCCCGCCGCGCCGGAGCGGATGCCGTGCACCCGGGCTACGGCTTCCTCGCGGAGAACGCCGAATTCGCCCGCGCCGTGATCGACGCCGACATGATCTGGATCGGCCCGTCGCCTGCCGCGATCGAAGCCCTCGGCGACAAGGTGACGGCACGTCACGTCGCGGAGAAGGTCGGGGCTCCCCTGGCACCGGGCACCCCCGGTCCGGTCGAGACGGCCGAAGAGGTCATCGCCTTCGCGAAGGAGTTCGGCCTGCCGATCGCCATCAAGGCGGCCTACGGCGGTGGCGGCCGCGGTCTCAAGGTCGCCCGCGAGCTCGACGAGGTCGCCGAGATGTTCGAGTCCGCGACGCGTGAAGCGGTCGCCGCCTTCGGCCGCGGCGAATGCTTCGTGGAGAAGTACCTCGACAAGCCGCGACACGTCGAGACGCAGTGCCTCGCGGATGCCGCGGGCAACGTCGTGGTCATCTCGACGCGCGACTGCTCGCTGCAGCGCCGCCACCAGAAGCTGGTCGAGGAGGCTCCGGCGCCGTTCCTCACGACAGAGCAGAACGACCTGCTCTACTCGGCGTCCAAGGCCATCCTGAAAGAGGTCGGCTACGTCGGAGCCGGCACCTGCGAGTTCCTGATCGGGGCCGACGGCACCGTCTCGTTCCTCGAGGTCAACACGCGTCTGCAGGTCGAGCACCCCGTCTCGGAAGAGGTCACCGGCATCGACCTGGTGCGCGAGCAGTTCCGCATCGCCGCCGGCGGCACGATCGACTACGACGACCCGACCCCGCAGGGCCACTCGATCGAGTTCCGCATCAACGGCGAAGACCCGGGCCGCGGGTTCCTCCCCCAGCCCGGCCCCATCCACGTCTTCAAGACGTTCGGCGGCCCCGGTATCCGTCTCGATTCCGGCGTCACCGCCGGCGACTCCGTCTCGGGCGCGTTCGACTCGCTCCTGGCGAAGATCGTCGTCACCGGCAAGAACCGCGCCGAGGCGCTGGAGCGCTCGCGCCGTGCCCTCGACGAGTTCGAGGTCTCCGGCATGCCGACCGTCCTCCCCTTCCACCGCAAGGTCGTGCGCGACCCGGCGTTCACCGCGGAGAACGGCGAATTCGGCATCTTCACCCGCTGGATCGAGACCGAGTTCGTGAATGACATCCCCGCGTGGGACGGCGAACTCGAGTCGCCGGCATCCAGCGGCTCGCGCCACACTGTCGTCGTCGAGGTGTCCGGAAAGCGGCTCGAGGTCAGCCTCCCCGATCGCGTCGCGGCCCCCGCCGGCACCTCCGGCCGTCCGGCCGCCGTGCCGCCCTCTCGCCGCAGCCACGCCACCACCGTCAACGCGGGTGCTGCAGGCGACGCCGTGAAGTCGCCGATGCAGGCGACGATCGTCAAGATCGCCGTCGAGGACGGACAGCAGGTCGTCAAGGGCGACCTCGTCGTGGTGCTCGAGGCCATGAAGATGGAGCAGCCGCTGCAGGCGCACAAGGACGGCGTCGTCGGCAACATCAGCGCGGATGCCGGTGCCACGGTCTCCGCGGGTCACCAGCTGCTCACGATAAGCTGACGCGGCGTTTCGACCGTTTCGTCTCGTCGCTGCGCTCCTCGCTCAACGACCGGTTCTCGGTCGTTGAGCGAGCGGAGCGAGACGAAACGCCTCAGGAGATGTAGCCCAGGTGCATCGCGCGGCTGGCGTCGGTGATACTGCTCGACAGCGACGGGTACGCGGCGAAGACGCGGGAGACCTGATCGACCGTGAGACGCCGTTCCACGGCGACCGCGATCGGGTAGATGAGCTCGGAGGCCTTCGGCGCCACGATCACACCGCCGATCACCGTGCCCGACCCCTTGCGCGCGATGATCTTCACGAAGCCGTCCTTGATACCCATCATCTTCGCGCGAGGGTTGGCGGCGAGCGGCAGCTTGTAGACCAGGCCGTCGGCGATGCCGTCTTCGACATCCTTCTCGGAGTAGCCGACCGTGGCGATCTCGGGTGCCGTGAAGATGTTCGAGGTGATCTTGATCAGCTCGAGCGGGATGACGATGTCGCCCAGCGCGTGGAACACCGCGGTGCGTCCCTGCATGGAGGCGACGGATGCCAGCGGGAAGAAGTTGGTGCAGTCTCCGACGGCGTACACATTCGGCACGGAGGTGCGCGCGACCTTGTTGACCCGCACGTGGCCCGACTCGTTGAGTTCGACGCCGGCCTCCTCGAGTCCGATCCCGGCGGTGTTCGGGATGGAGCCGACCGCCATCAGGCAGTGGCTGCCCTCGACGGTCCGACCGTCCGAGAGCGTGACCGTCACGCCCTCCTTCGTGGCCTCGACCTTGTCGGCGCGGGACTTCGAGAGCACCGTCATCCCGCCGCGCTTGAAGACCTTCTCCAGCACGTGGGCCGCATCCTTGTCTTCGCCGGGCAGCACCTGGTCGCGGCTGGAGACGAGCGTGACCTTCGCGCCGAGGTTCATGTAGGCGGAGGCGAACTCCGCGCCCGTCACGCCGGACCCCACGACGATGAGGTGCTCGGGGAGGGCCTTCATGTCGTACAGCTGCGTCCAGGTGAGGATGCGCTTGCCATCGGGCTTGGCGGAATCCAGCTCGCGCGGCGAGGCGCCGACGGCGACGATGATCGTGTCGGCCTCCACCCGGTCGAAGTCGGTGCCGTCCTGCCCGGTGGAGACGATGATCGCGGTGGCGCCCTCCAGGCGGCCGTGACCGGAGAGGATGCGCACGCCCGCGTCCATCAGGGTCGCGCGCATGTCCTCGGACTGCTGACCGGCGAGCGCGACCAGCCGCTTGTTCACAGCGGCCAGGTTGATCGCGATCTCGGGCTTGAGCGGCTTGCCGGTGTCGCCCTTGGCGTAGAAGTTCACGCCCAGGTCGCTCGCCTCGGAGATGGCGACGGCCGCGTCGGCCGTCGCGATCAGGCTCTTCGAGGGCACGACGTCGGTCAGGACGGCGGCTCCGCCGACACCCACCCGCTCGATCAGCGTCACCTCGGCTCCGAGCTGGGCGGCCGCCAGGGCCGCCTCGTATCCGCCGGGTCCGCCGCCGAGGACGGCGACGCGCTGAGTGCGCTCGAAAGGGGTGGAAGTCATGGAATCCATTCTTCCGCAATCCTGGCCCCCGAGCTTGCACCTTCCTAGAGTGGATCCATGCCCGAAACCCACAGCAACCCCCTCGACGACCCGACCGCGAACCCGTTCGAGGTCGCTGCACAGGCCGCCGCCGACATCGCGCGCCTGACCGGAGTCGAGAAGCACGACATCGCCCTCACCCTCGGCAGCGGCTGGGGCAAGGCCGCCGACATCATCGGCGAGACCGTCGCGACCGTCCCCGCCACCGAGGTGACCGGATTCTCGAAGCCCGCTCTGGAGGGCCATGTCGGCACGCTCCGCAGCATCCGCACCCCCGGCGGGAAGAACGTGCTGGTGATCGGCGCTCGCACCCACTACTACGAGGACCACGGCGTGCGCCGGGTCGTGCACAGCGTCCGTACCGCCGCCGCCACGGGGGCGAAGATCATGGTCCTGACCAATGGTGCCGGCGGCATCCGCGAGACGTGGACGCCCGGGCAGCCCGTGCTGATCAGCGACCACATCAACCTCACGGCCGACTCGCCTCTCGAAGGTGCGACCTTCATCGACCTGACCGACCTCTACGCGAAGCGACTGCGCGACATCGCTCGAACGATCGACCCGTCGCTGGACGAGGGCGTCTACACGCAGTTCCGCGGACCGCACTACGAGACCCCGGCCGAGGTGCAGATGGCGAAGCACATCGGCGGGCACATCGTCGGCATGTCCACCGCCCTCGAGGCGATCGCCGCGCGCGAAGCCGGCATGGAGATTCTCGGCTTCTCGCTCATCACGAACCTCGCCGCCGGCATCCAGCAGACCCCGCTCAGCCACGCCGAGGTCATCGAGGCGGGCCGCGAGGCCGAACCCGTGATCTCCGCGCTCCTCGCCAAGGTGGTCGAGGCACTGTGAGCGAGCAGCAGGTGAGCGAGCAGCAGGTGAGCGAGCAGCAGGTGAGCGACGAGCTGCTGGCCACGGCGCGCGCCTGGCTCCGCCAGGATCCGGACCCCGAGACGCGCGACGAGCTCGCCGGCCTGATCACGCGCGCCGGAGGTGGCGACACCACCGCCGTGGCGGATCTGGACGACCGCTTCGGTGCGCGTCTCGCCTTCGGCACCGCGGGTCTGCGCGGAGAGCTCGGCGCGGGCAGCAACCGGATGAACCGCGTGCTGGTGGCACAGGCGGCCGCGGGTTTCGCAGCCTACCTCCGGCAGAAGTCGCAGGGCGGGACTCCCACCGTCGTGATCGGCTACGACGGTCGCCGCAACTCGCGCCGGTTCGCCACCGACTCGGCGGAGCTGTTCGCCGGTGCCGGACTCCGGGCGATCCTGCTGCCCCGGCTGCTGCCGACCCCCGTGCTGGCCTTCGCGGTGCGTCATCTGGGGGCGGATGCCGGTGTCATGGTCACCGCCAGCCACAATCCGCCGAACGACAACGGCTACAAGGTGTACCTCGGCGGGTCCGACCAGGGGTCGCAGATCGTCGCGCCCGCGGATGCCGAGATCGCCGCGCACATCCAGCGGGTCGCGGATGACGCCGACGCGTCGCTCCTCCCCCGTTCGACCGCGTACGAGACAGCCGGCGACGAGATCGTCGAGGCGTACATCTCGGCGACCGCTGCGGTCGCTCCGGCACCGGCAGGGGCGTCGGCGCTGCGCTGGGTCTACACCGCGATGCACGGCGTGGGCTGGGAGACGCTGTCGCGCATCCTGAGGGCGGCGGGCTATCCGCAGCCGGTGGTCGTCGACGAGCAGCTGAAACCCGACGCCACGTTCCGCACGGTCTCGTTCCCGAATCCCGAGGAACCGGGGGCGATGGATCTCTCGTTCGCCACGGCCCGCCGCGCCCGCGCGGACTTCATCCTCGCGAACGACCCTGATGCCGACCGGCTCGCGCTCGCGATCCCCGACGACACCGTGCCTGGCGGGTGGCGGCGCCTGACCGGGAACGAGGTGGGACTGTTGCTCGGCGCCCGCGCGGCGCGTGCCGCCGCCGGAACCCCCGGAGCGTCGCTCGCGTGCTCGCTGGTCTCCTCCCCCGGTCTCGGAGCCGTCGCCGCTCACCACGGTCTCGATTTCCATGAGACCCTGACCGGCTTCAAGTGGATCTCGCGGGCCCCCGGCATCGTCTTCGGTTTCGAGGAGGCTCTCGGCTACCTGGTCAACCCGGAGACGGTCCGCGACAAGGACGGCATCTCCGCCGCGATCGCCATCCTCGGCCTGGCCGCCGAGGCCCACGGACGTGGAGCGACGCTCGCCGACCTCCTCCGCGAGCTGGGAGAGACCTACGGCCACTTCGCCAGCGGGCAGGTCTCGGTGCGCGTCGACGACCTCTCCGTGATCGGGAACGTCATGCTGGCCTTGCGCACGCTGCCGCCGACGCAGATCGCGGGCCGGTCGATCGCCTCGGTCGAGGATCTGCTGCACGTAGGGCCGGGGCAGCCGTCCGGCGATGTGCTGCGGTACCGCCTCACCGACGGCTCCCGTGTGATCGTGCGACCGAGCGGCACCGAGCCGAAGCTCAAGGTCTACATCGACGCCCGTGCAGAATCCGCCGACGGCGCCATCGCGGCGGTGGCGGAGCTCGAGACCGGCGTGCGGGCACTGCTCGACGAGCGTTCCTGACGATGCCGAGCAGACGAGTCATCGTCAGCGCCCACAACGGCGTGCACGCCCGGCCGGTCGCCGAGCTCGTGCGACTCGCGCAGTCGCACGAGCGGGCGATCACTCTCCGCACCGCTGACGGGTCGACGGTCGACCTCAGCAGCGTGCTGGCCGTGATGGACCTCGCGATCGGCCCGGGCGACGCCGTCGTGCTCGAGACGGCGGAGTCGGCGTCGGCTCATACGGTGCTCGATCAGCTGGCCGAGGTGCTCGACCCTCGAGCGTGAGCGGTTCGATCAGCCGTCGATGACGGCGACGAGCTCGTCGAGAAAAGCCTCGAAGGTCGTTCCCCGGCGGACGATGCGCTGCACGCTCTCGCGCTCGCTGAACACCTCGACGAGCTGCTCGAACACGGTCTGGAACGCGGCGCGGTCGCTCTCGCTGAAGGCCGCGAGCGCGACGACCTGCACGCGACCGCCGCCCCACGCCGCCGAGCCGTCGGCGACCCCGATCGCGATGGCCGTGCGTGTCGCCGTCATCTGCAGCGCATGCGGCACCGCGAGAGCATCCGTGAACGCGGTCGACGACATCCGCTCTCGGAGGATGGTGTTCTCGACGTAGTCCTCGCCGATGAGACCGGCGTCGACGAGCAGCCCGCCGAGGCGCCGGATGATCGCCTCCTCCCCCTCGTCGGGGAGCGGGAAGACGAAGGCATCTGCGTCGAAGTAGCGCGCGAGTTCGCCGCGGAGGCGGGTGAGCCTGCGGCCGCGGCGGACCCGCGCTGCGGCCTGCTGGATGCGGTCGACGTCGGCATCCGTGAGGAACGGCTGGATGCGGACGAAGCGATCGCCGGGCGACCCCGGCTCGATGGTGCTGAGGACGAGATCGGTGTCGAACGACGCCCAGTCCGGGTCGACGTTGGTGATCACGCTGGTCACCTCGATGGCGGAACCGAGGGACCGGTCGACGCTCGAGCGCAGCAGCTCATGCAGCTCGTAGTAGCCGGGGCAGACGATGGTCGCCGTCAGGATGGACTCCGCCTTCCTGCTGCGTTCCAGGCGGCCGCCGACGTGCATGGCGATGTAGGCGATCTCGTCGTCGTGGATCGGCGTGCCGACGCGGTCGTGCAGCCCGCTCGCGATCGAGACCGCGACCTCGAAGATCATCGGGTAGGTCGTCTTGAGCGAGCGGGTGAGCGGGTTGCGGGTCAGCGCGCTCTCCTCAGCTCGCCGCAACAGGTTCTGCACATGCAGGGCGAGCCGCAGGACGAAGGTCTCGTCGACGAGGTCGACCTGGTAGTCCTCGGCGGCGCGGGCGATCTCGGCCCGAACGGCCGCTTCCACCTCGGGTTCCACTCCGCTGCGCGCGACATCGCGCGTGGCATCCTCCCCCGGTGCGACGATCCGTGTGAGGACGAGCGAGGCGAGGTGGCTGCTGTCGCCCTCGCCGAGCACGACGTCGAAGTTCTCCTCGGCGAGACGCGCGATGACAGCCCCGACCCGGGGGATCTCCTCCCGGGCACCGACCGGCGATGAATCCAGCGCGTGACCTGCGGCGACCCTCTCCGCGGCGATCGCGATGTGCAGCAGCACGTCCGCGATCGCGAGTTCGTTCACGTAGTAGCCGAGCTCGCCGAGCTCGCGAACGAGCGCGGTCTTGAACGGCCCGACGGCGTGTGCGGCGACGGCACTGCCCGACAGGGCGCGGCGGAACGTCTCCGGGTGGAAGGAGGCATCGTCCATCTCGTCGTGGGCCAGCCTGCTGAGCAGGCGCCGCTGGGCCGTCTCGTTGCCCCGCAGCCGCACCGTCTCGCGCTCGCGCTCCAGCGCGAGGTCGGTGCCGTCGAGCAGACCCCGGACGCGCACGAGGTCCGCCTCCAGCGTCGCCTCGCTCACGTGCAGGTCATCTGCGGTGTCGAAGACGTCGATGCCGGCGGGTACATCGAGGAGCGTGCGCACCAGCGCGTGCAAGCGGTCGCGCGGCGCCGACTCCCCGGTCTGCCGCAGGCGGATCGCGCCGCGGGCGCCGGGACCGGCCCGGTATCCCGCCGGTCCCGATTCGATCACCCCGGCGCCGGGCGTGCGGGCGTTGAGCGCGGCGACATAGGAGCGGATGCTGCGCGGCGTGACGCCGAGCATGTCGGCCAGGCTCGCGGCGGTCGCCCATCCCTCCTGCCGGAGCAGGGTGGCGAGGAGCAGGTCCTGACGCTGTCGCGACATGATCCTCCCGCTCTCCCTGCTGACTGCACTGTCCTCGCGTGCTCTCCATGATGTCAGCTACGGGCGCGCCGGTGCGCGGAAGCCGCCGTTCCGCAGGGGCGGAAAGGAACCTGTTGGCGCGAGACCCCCTCCCGTTCACAGACTGTTCTCAGGAAGGTGGAACGATCGATGAGGATCCTCGTGGTGTGCGGCGCCGGTGCGTCCAGCACGTTCGTCGCCCAGCGTCTCCGGCGCGCGGCGACCAATGCCGGTCTGGATTGGGATGCCTCCGCAGGGATGGAGCATTCCGTCCCCGGAAGCGACCATGACCTGATCCTCGTCGGCCCGCATCTCGCCGATCGCCTCGATGTGATCCGCCAGCACGCGCACTCCCCCGTCGCGGTGCTGCCGGACGACGTGTTCGCCGACCGCGACGGCGCGCTCACGCTCGCCTTCGCGCGCTCCTTCCTCGACGACCTCAGGACCACCCCGAAAGGAACACCATGACCGCCACACGCACCGTTCGGATCGGCTCCTCCCACGGACTGCACGCGCGGCCGGCGAAGCTCTTCGCGCAGGCCGCCAAGGAGTCGGGCCTCGCCGTCACGATCGCGAAGGACTCCGGCAAGCCCGTGAACGCCGCGAGCATCCTCGGCGTGATCTCGCTCGCGGTGGAATACGGCGACTACGTGACGCTCACCGCCGAGGGCGACGGCGCCGAAGGCGTGCTGGACACCCTCACCGAACTGCTCACGACCGACCACGACCAGGACGCCGCCGGATGAGCGAGCTCCGCGGCGTCGGCATCGGCCTCGGAGTCGCCCAGGGCACCGTCATCCGGATGACCGAGGCGATGCCGGCGCCCGAGAACACTCCGAGCACCGTCGGTGCCGAGGCCGAGCGCGCCAGGGTGCGCGAGGCCATCGCGGTCGTCGCCCGGGAACTGACCGCGCGCGGCGAGACCGCGGGCGGTTCGGCGCAGGAGGTGCTCGAGGCTCAAGCGATGATCGCCGAGGACCCCACGCTGCAGGACGAGGTCGACGAGCGCATCGATGCGGGGGCCACCGCTGAATGGGCCGTGCACGACGCCTTCGCCGGCTTCCGCGCGACGCTGGAAGCTGTCGGCGGCTACCTCGGCGAGCGCGCCGCCGACCTCGACGACATCGCGCAGCGGGTGCTCGCCGGCCTGCGCGGGGTGGACGCGCCCGGAGTCCCCGACCCGGGGCATCCGTTCGTGCTCGTGGCACGCGACCTCGCACCGGCCGACACGGCACTGTTGAACCTCGACCAGGTGCTCGGACTCATCACGGTCGACGGCGGACCGACCTCGCACACGGCGATCCTCGCCCGCGAGAAGGGCATCGTCGCGATCGTGGGCGTCGCGGACGGCTTCTCGCTCGTCAACGGCGAGACGGTGATCGTGGATGCTGCAGCCGGTGTCGTGACGACCGACCCGTCGACGGAGGACACGGATCGGGCGGCGCAGCGCGCGGCCGCTCGCCAGTCCGCCGACGCGGCACCGACGACTCCCGGCGCCCTCGCCGACGGCACGCCGATCGCGCTGCTGGCCAACCTGGGGAAGCCCGCGGACGCGGCCGATGCGGTCGAACGGGGGGCCGAGGGCGTCGGGCTCTTCCGCACCGAGTTCCTGTTCCTCTCGTCGTCGCAGGCGCCCACGGTCTCGCAGCAGCGCGAGTCCTACCGCGAGCTCCTGGCAGCTTTCCCCGGCAAGAAGGTGGTCGTGCGGATGCTCGACGCCGGGGCCGACAAGCCGCTCGCGTTCCTCAACGACGCGCACGAGGAGAATCCCGCACTGGGTCTCCGCGGCATCCGCGCACTGCGGGCGAGCGAGGACATCCTGCGCGAGCAGCTGACCGCTCTCGCCGAGGCGGAGGCCGAGACGGATGCCGACCTGTGGGTCATGGCGCCGATGATCGCGACCGTCGAGGAGACGATCTACTTCACCACTCTCGCCCGCGAATACGGGCTGAAGACCGCCGGGGTCATGGTCGAGGTTCCCTCGAGCGCTCTGCTGGCCGACCGAGTGCTCGCGCACGCCGACTTCGCGTCGATCGGCACCAACGACCTCACGCAGTACACGATGGCTGCCGATCGGATGCTCGGCTCTGTGGCCGCCTTCCAGAACCCGTGGCATCCGGCCGTGCTCCGTCTCGTGCGCGAGGTCGGAGCCGCGGGCGCACGCCTCGGCAAGCCGGTCGGGATCTGCGGCGAGGCCGCCGCCGATCCCCTGCTCGCGGTCGTCCTCGTCGGCCTCGGGGCGACGAGTCTGTCGATGGCTCCCTCCGCCCTGGCGGACGTCCGGCACACCCTCTCCGAACACACCCTCGACGAGGCCCGCAGCCTCGCCGAGACAGCTCTTGCGGCTGACGATGCCGACAGCGCACGCCAGGCCGTGGTCGAAGCCACAGCATCCCTCCCCTCCCACCAGAAAGAGACGACATCATGACGACGACGTCACCAGCCGCCACGAAGACAGGCGGCGGCCTCCGAACAGGCGTGCAGCGCGTAGGCACGTTCCTGTCCGGCATGATCATGCCCAACATCGCGGCGTTCATCGCGTGGGGCTTCATCACCATGCTGTTCATCCCGGACGGCTTCTTCGGCGCGCGCAGCCCGTTCGGCTGGCATTGGGCCGGCGTCGCCGAGATCGTCGGCGGCGGTGGCGACTCCGCCATCATCGGATGGCAGGGCGCCATGACGTCGGTCGCCGAGGGCGATGGCGGGAACATCCTCGCCTATGTCGGCCTGGTCGGTCCGATGGTGACCTACCTGCTGCCGCTACTCATCGCCAACACCGCCGGCCGCATGGTCTACGGCGAGCGCGGCGGCGTGGTCGCGACCATCGCGACGATGGGCGTCATCGTCGGCACGAACATCCCGATGTTCCTCGGAGCGATGATCATGGGGCCGCTCGCCGCCTGGATCACCAAGCAGATGGACCGGCTCTGGGACGGCAAGATCCGTCCGGGCTTCGAGATGCTGGTCAACAACTTCTCCGCCGGCATCCTCGGCATGATCCTCGCGATCTTCGGCTTCTTCGCGTTCGGACCGGTGATGCTCGGCATCAGCGCCGTGCTCGGTGCGGCGGTGGACTGGCTGGTGACGCTGAGCCTGCTCCCGCTCGTCTCGATCATCGTCGAGCCGGCGAAGGTCCTGTTCCTCAACAACGCGATCAACCACGGCGTGTTCACGCCGCTCGGCATCGAGCAGGCCGCGGAGACCGGCAAGTCGATCCTGTTCCTCATCGAGGCGAACCCCGGCCCCGGCCTCGGTCTGCTGCTCGCGTTCTCGTTCTTCGGCGTGGGCGTCGCGAAGGCGTCGGCTCCCGGCGCTGCGATCATCCAGTTCTTCGGAGGCATCCACGAGATCTACTTCCCGTATGCGCTGAGCAAGCCGACCACGATCCTCGCGCTGATCGCGGGTGGAGCGGCCGGCGTCACCACGAACATGATCCTCGGCGGCGGGCTCGCCTTCCCGGCGGCTCCCGGCAGCATCATCGCCGTCACGGCTGCGGCTTTGGGCGCCGGTGTCGGCAACCTCCTGGTCGTCTACCTCTCGGTGATCATCGCCGCCGTGGTGACCTTCCTCATCACCGGCGTCATCCTGCGGGCCTCGCGCAAGCGCGACCTCGCAGCCGAGGGTGACTCCTTCGGAGCCGCGATCGCGCAGACCGAGGCGAACAAGGGCAAGTCCTCCGCGGCGATGGATGCCCTGCGGGCCTCCTCGGCAGCGGGCGCCGCCGGCGCCGCGACGGGCGTCGCCACTGACCGCCGGATCGAGAACGTCGTGTTCGCATGCGACGCCGGGATGGGCTCCTCCGCTATGGGCGCGAGCGTCCTGCGGAATAAGTTCAAGAAAGCCGGAGTCGAGGGCGTCACCGTCACGAACCAGTCCATCGCAAACCTCGACGGCACGGCCGACCTCGTGATCACGCAGCAGCAGTTGACCGATCGCGCGAAGGCACAATCTCCGAACTCGGTCCATGTGTCGGTCGACAACTTCATGAACGCACCGCAGTACGAAGAGGTCGTCGAGATGGTGCGCGAACAGCGAAAGGAATCATGATGAGCGTTCTGACCCTCGGGCAGGTCCGCATCCACTCCGGCACCACCACCCAGGATGCCGCCCTGCAGGAGGCCACCGACATCCTGGTGTCGGCCGGCGCCGTCACCCCGGCATACGTCGACGCGATGCATCAGCGCGAAGCGACGGTCTCCACCTACATGGGCAACGGCCTCGCGATCCCGCACGGCACGAACGAGACCAAGGACGCGATCCTCGGATCGGCTCTGTCGGTCGTCCGCTACGACGGCGGCGTCGACTGGGCCGGGGAGCAGGCCACGTTCGTGGTCGGCATCGCCGGTCGCGGCGACGAGCACCTCGAGATCCTGTCCCAGATCGCGATCCTGTTCTCGGACGAGGACGACGTCGAGAAGCTCAACGCGGCTCAGACGCCGGAAGAGCTGTTCGCGTTGCTGTCCGCCGTCAACGAGTGATGGTCGGTGAACCGGGGATGAAAGCTGTCCACTTCGGCGCCGGCAACATCGGGCGCGGCTTCGTCGGCCTGCTGCTGCACGAGGGCGGGTACGAGGTCGTGTTCTCCGATGTCGCCGACGCCCTCGTCGACGCCATCAACGCGGTCGACGAGTACACCGTGCACGAGGCGGGGCCCGGCGGCGTGGATCACGTCGTCACCGGGTTCCGTGCGGTCAACAGCCGCACCGACCCGGATGCGCTCACGCGGGAGATCGCGACGGCCGATGTCGTCACGACCGCCGTGGGTCCGACCGTGCTGCGGTTCGTCGCTCCGGCGATCGTCGCAGGCCTCGCCCGGCGCTCTCCGGACGCCTCGCCCCTGCAGGTGATGGCCTGCGAGAACGCGATCGGTGCGACCGACCTGCTCCGCACCGAGATCGAGTCGGCGGCAGGAGCGGATGCCGGAGCGCTGATGTCTCGCGCCGTGTTCGCGAACACCGCTGTCGACCGCATCGTTCCGGCGCAGCCCGCCGGCGGCGGCGTGGACGTCACGGTGGAACCGTACTTCGAGTGGGCGATCGAGTCGGTGCCCTTCGGGGGCGAGCTGCCGCGCATCCCCGGAGCGCACTTCGTCGACGACCTCGCTCCGTTCATCGAGCGCAAGCTGTTCACGGTGAACACCGGGCACGCGGCGACGGCGTACTTCGGCGCTCATGCCGGGATCGAGCGCATCTCCGACGCGCTCGCCGACCCCGAGATCGCCGCGCGCGTCTCGGCGGCGCTGGAGGAGACATCGGCGGTCCTGGTGGCCGAGCACGGCCTGGATCCGGACGATCTCGCCGCGTATCGGGCGACGATCCTCGAGCGGTTCCGCAACCCGGAGCTGGTCGACACCGTCCAGCGCGTCGGTCGTCAGCCGATGCGGAAGATCTCGCGGAACGAACGCTTCATCGGCCCCGCTGCGATGGCCGCCGAGCGCGGCCTGCTTTCGGATGCTCTGGTCGCCGCGGTCGCGGCGGCGCTGGAGTTCGATGACGCCGAGGACGAGCAGTCTCTGGAACTCCAGCGCCTGCTGCGCTCGGAGGACGCCCGCGACCTCACCGAGCTCGTCACGGGCCTCGACCCCGAGCATCCGCTGTTCCCGTCCGTGCAGGAAGCCGTCGCAGCGCGTCAGGAGGCCGTTCGCGAGGCATGACCCGCTCTGCTCCGTGATCGTCCTCGCCCACCCGTTACGATCGGGAGGTCGGGGGCGATTTCGCGAGCACCGGATTTCACGCACGACGACGTGCAGGGAGCAGCATGAGCAGATACGCGGTGATCGGGGCAGGTCCGTCGGGCCTGGCCACGGCGCGCGCTCTGCAGAAACGCGGCATCCCGGTCGACGGCTACGAGGCGTCGCACCGCGTCGGCGGCCTCTGGGACATCACGAACCCGCGCAGCACGATGTACGAATCGGCGCACCTCATCTCGTCGCGCACGACCACGGAGTTCACCGAGTTCCCGATGCGTTCGCGCGTCGACTATCCCGGCCACCGCGTGCTGCGAGAGTACTTCCAGGAGTACGCCGACCACTTCGACCTCACCGGGAAGTTCCGCTTCGAGACACGGGTGACCCGGCTCGAGCCGCGCGACGACGGCTGGGACCTGACCAGCATCGGGCCCGACGGCGAGCAGACGCACAGGTACGCGGGCGTGGTGCTCGCGAACGGCACGCTCTCCGCGCCGAACCTCCCGATGTTACCGGGTCATTTCACGGGCGAGCTGCTGCACACGAGCGCCTACAAGTCCCCGCAGCAGCTAGCCGGAAAGCGGGTGCTGCTGATCGGGGCGGGCAATTCCGGCTGCGATATCGCGGTGGATGCCGTGCACCACGCGGCATCCGTCGACATGAGCGTGCGGCGCGGATACTACTTCGTGCCGCGCTACCTGTTCGGCCGGCCCAGCGACACCTTGAACCAGGGTCGTCCCTTGCCGGCGCGGATCAAGCAGGCGCTCGACAGCCGGGTGCTGCGGGCGTTCACGGGCGACCCTGTGCACTTCGGGTTCCCGAAGCCCGACTACCGCATCTACGAGTCCCACCCGATCGTGAACACCATGATCCTGAACCATCTGGGTCAGGGTGACCTGCGGATCCTGCCCGACGTCGAGCGATTCGACGGCGAGACAGTGCACTTCCGCGACGGCAGCGCAGCTGACTATGACCTGGTGATGCTGGCGACCGGGTACACGCTCGACTACCCGTTCGTCGACCGCGAGCACCTGCACTGGCGCGGCGCCGCGCCCCGCCTGTTCCTCAACCTCTTCCCCGCATCCTTCAACGGCCTGTACGTGATGGGCATGATCGAGGCATCGGGCATCGGGTGGCAGGGCCGCTACGAGCAGGCGGACCTCCTGGCCTCGTACCTCGACGCGGTCGAGCACGACACCTCGCGTGCAGCCCGGTTCCGTGCCCGGGTCACCGGTGCCCCCTGGCCCGACCTGACCGGCGGGTACCACTACCTCGGACTCGACCGCATGGCCTACTACGTGAACAAGGACGCCTATCGCGGCGCGGTCCGGCGCGAGAAGACCGCGCTCGAGGCGACCCACCCATAGCTCGCCGCGGCCGGTGCGGCTCCGACTCCGGAGTAGCGTTGAGAGGTGCGGAAGAAGCGTGGGCGTCGGGTTCTGAAGGGTGTCCTCTGGGGCCTCGTGATCGTGCTGGTACTCGGTGCCGGTGGCATCATCGCGTGGAGTCAGATCGGAGTGATGGCCGCCGAGCCGGAACCGCTGGCGAGCGTGCGGGAGAACCCGGAGATCACGGTCGAGGATGCCGCGCAAGGGATCGTGCTCGCGCCCGCCGACGGCGAGTCCGACCTCGGGCTGGTGTTCGTCCCCGGCGCGAAGGTCGACCCCTGGGGATACGCCGCGATCCTGCAGGGCCTGGCCGAGGAAGGCATCACGGTCGTGATCACCCGGCCCTGGCTGAACCTGGCCTTCTTCGATCCGCGCGGGCTCGACTCGTTCACCTCGGCGGCACCCGACATCGACGAGTGGAGCGTCGGCGGGCATTCGCTCGGCGGGGTGCGCGCGTGCCAGCTCGCGGCGGATGCCGATGCGCTCGTGCTGTTCGGCTCCTACTGCGCGACCGACCTCTCGGCGACCGATCTGCCGGTGCTGAGCCTGGCCGGCAGCGCGGACGGGCTCTCCACCCCCGAGAAGATCGACGACGTGCGTGACCAGCTCCCCACCGACGCCGAGATGATCGAGATCGATGGCGCCTCACACGCCTCCTTCGGCGACTACGGGCCGCAGGCCGGTGACGGCACGCCCACGATCTCGTCCGAGAAGATGCACGCCGAAGTGACGGACCGCGTGGGCGCGTTCCTCGAGAACCTCCCCCGGTGACGGCGGGTGCCGAGCACCGTCAGCCGATGCGCTTGATCAGCGACTCCAGACCCATCCCGTAGTCGATGCGGACCACCGGGAGTGCCAGCTTGTCGGTGCCGATCCCGACGTAGCCCGGTTCGATGGTGCGCGCCATCTGGAAACCGGCCTGCAGCACGCCCTGCTTCGCCGTGTCGTTGTAATGGCCGAACGGGTAGGCGATGACCTCGCGGACGCCGAGCGTGTCGCCGGACGCATTGAGGTCGGCGGCGATCTCTTCGACACTCCAGTTGACGATGCGTCCCTTGCCGTTCGCGCCGGCCTGATGCATGTCGTGGGTGTGCGACCGACGGAGCACATAGATCGACGGCGGAGGATCCGACCGGTAGGCGGTGACCATGAACGACGTCGACAGCAGGTGATGCCTCTCGATCACGGGGACGGCGAGATCGAACCAGGTCTGATCCGCGTCGTCGTCCGTGATGATCACCGAGCGCGCCGGCAGATGAAGCCGCCCGTCGATGAAGGCGCTCAGTTCATCCCAGGTGGGCAGGTAGAAGCCCGTCGTGGCGATGTGGTTCATCTGGGCATCGAAGTCACCGGTATACGCGTAGTTCCCACGCAACCACCCGGACTCGCCGTCCGGGTTCGCCGTGAACTGGTGGTACATCAGGATCGGGACCTGCGTGTGCTCCGCGAGGTTCTCCTCCGGCGTCTTCCACGCTCCATGCAGCTCGATCTGCTGGTCCGTGCAGCTGACCGGATCGGCGCCGTTGATACGTGATGCAGACGTGAACGCCGCAGCGTCGTCGGCCGAGGGATACCAGCCGGCGAAGACGAAACCCTCCTTCGCCGGGATCGGCAGTGCCACGTACAGTCCGTTCTGCCACTGCAGCATCGGAACCTCGGCGATCCCGTCACCGGCGAAGCTCACGGCGCACGCGAGGGGATTGTTGGCGTCCGCCAGGAGCTGTTCCGCCGGCGTCAGCGGGGTCGGCTCAGGCGAAGGTGCTGGCGTCGACGACGAGGTCGCCGTCGACTGCGGACCCGCGCCGGCGGACGCCGCGTTCATCCCGGCGAGCACAGCGAGCGCTCCCCCGCCCGACACGACGACGACAGCACTCACGATGATGACGACCATGCTCGCCCGACGTCGGTTCCCCCCGGACACCGGCGTCAGACGTCGAAGCCGTCGGCGATCATCTCGACGAGTTCTTCGCGCTCCTCGACAGGGAGGAAGGCCGCGGCCGCCGCGTTGAACTGGAAGGTCTCGAGGTCGTCGAGATCGTACTCGAACGCCTCGACGAGCAGCGCCAGCTCGCGGGTGAGCGAGGTCGCGCTCATCGTGCGGTTGTCGACGTTCACCGTCACTGCGAAACCGAGCTGATACAGCAGGTCGAACGGGTGGTCGACGAGCGCGGTGCCCCAGGCCGCGACCGCTCCGGTCTGCAGGTTCGACGACGGCGAGAGCTCCAGCGGGATCTCGCGATCGCGCACCCACCGCGCCAGCTCGCCGAACTGCACCTGCACCTCATCGCCCTCCTGCGTGATGACCTGCAGGTCCTCGGCGATGCGAACGCCATGGCCGAGTCGCAGCGCTCGACCGTCGAGCAGCGCGGAGCGGATCGATGCGGGACCGGCCGCCTCACCGGCATGCACGGTGACCGGGAAGAAGTTCTCGGCGAGGAAGTCGAACGCCTTGCGGTGGTTCGACGCCGGGAATCCGTCCTCGGGACCGGCGATGTCGAAGCCTACGGCTCCGCGACCGCGGAAGTCGACCGCGAGCTCCGCGATCTCCAACGACCGGTCCGTGTGCCGCATCGCGGTGATCAGCTGCCCCACCCGGATGCTGCGCCCGTCACGGTCCGCGGCGTCCTCGCCCTCCTCGATGCCCTGCTGCACGGCTTCGACGGTCTCCTCCAGCGTGAGTCCGCGGCTCAGGTGCTGTTCCGGAGCCCAGCGAACCTCGCCGTAGATCACGCCGTCCGCAGCCAGGTCCTCGACGAACTCGCGCGCCACGCGGGTGAGCCCCTCCTTGGTCTGCATCACCGCGGTGGTGAGGTCGAAGGTCTTCAGGTACTCGACCAGCGAGCCCGAATCGCTCTGCTTCGTGAACCACGAGCCGAGAGCCGCTGCATCGGTCTCCGGTACGTCGACCTCTGCGGCATCCGCCAGCTCGATGATCGTCGCGGGCCGCAGCGCACCGTCGAGGTGGTCGTGCAGCGACACCTTCGGCAGGCTCCGCAGGGAGGTCCCCTGGATGGTGACGTCGCCGTTCGCATCGATCGACATGGTGGTCCTCTCGGTCGCGGAAATGCTCAGTTCAGGGTAGCGGTAGCGACAGCGGTCACGCGGTGATGCGCTCGCGCACGATCGGGCCGGCCTCCGGCGCATGTTCGCCGAGCGCCCACGAGCCCTCGAGCGCCTCGAGCGCGCGTGGGAACCGCGCCGCATCCGCTGCGGACAGCGTGAACAACGGCTGTCCCGCGTCAACACGATCTCCCGGCTTGGCATGCAGGTCGATGCCCGCCTCGAAGATCACCGGGTCCTCGGCCCTCGCGCGGCCCGCGCCCAGACGCCAGGCGGCGATGCCGAACGGCAGGGCGTCCATGCGGGTGACGACGCCGTCGGTCTGCGCGGTGACGACGTGCGTCTCGCGAGCGGTCGGCAATGCCGCATCCGGATCGCCGCCCTGCGCGCGGATCATGGCCTTCCAGCTGTCCATGGCACGGCCGTCGTCGAGCGCCGCCTCCACGTCGGCATCCGGCTTGCCCGCGAGCGCCAGCATCTCCTGCGCGAGGGCGATGGTCAGTTCGCGCACGTCGGCGGGCCCGCCTCCGGCGAGGATCTCCACGGATTCGCGGACCTCATTGGCGTTGCCGATCGCGAAGCCGAGCGGCACGTTCATGTCGGTCAGCAGCGCGGTCGTCGCGACACCGGAGTCGGTGCCGAGGGCGACCATCGTGCGCGCGAGTTCGCGCGCACGATCGATGTCCTGCATGAAGGCGCCGGAGCCGAACTTCACATCCAGCACGAGGGCGTCGGTGCCCTCGGCGATCTTCTTCGACATGATGCTCGAGGCGATCAGCGGGATCGCCTCCACGGTGCCGGTCACGTCGCGCAGCGCGTAGAGCTTCTTGTCGGCGGGGGCTAGCCCGGAGCCGGCGGCGCAGATGACCGCGCCCACGTCGCCCTGCATCTGCGCGAACATCTCCTCGTTACTGAGGGCCGCACGCCATCCCGGGATCGACTCGAGCTTGTCGAGCGTGCCGCCGGTGTGACCGAGACCGCGACCGCTCAGCTGCGGGACCGCCACGCCGAACGAGGCGACCAGCGGCGCGAGCGGCAGGGTGATCTTGTCGCCGACCCCGCCCGTCGAGTGCTTGTCGACGGTCTTCTTGCCGAGGGCGGCGAAGCTCATCCGCTCCCCCGAGGCGATCATCGCGTCGGTCAGGACCCGGATCTCGTCGCGCTCCATGCCCCGCTGGAAGATCGCCATCGCGAACGAGGCCATCTGCGCGTCGGAGACGTAGCCGCGCGTGTAGGCGTCGACCATCCACCGCAGCGCCTTCTCGGGAACGGCGCCGCCGTCCCGCTTGGCGCGGATGACATCCACCGCGTCGAAAGGCTCGATGGTGCCATGACCGGTCATCGGGCGTCCTCCAGGTCGCGCGGCCCGAACGCGTCGGGCAGCACCTCGTCGATCGTGCGGATGCCGGAGACGGTCTCCAGCAGCATGCCGGGCATCGCGTGCTCGAAGAGCAGCTGTCGGCAGCGCCCGCACGGCATGATCGTCTGCCCGTCGTTGTTCACGCACACGAAGGCGACGAGCTGACCGCCGCCCGACATGTGCAGATCGCCCACGAGGGCGCACTCGGCGCACAGCGTCACGCCGTAGGAGGCGTTCTCGACGTTGCAGCCGGCCACGATGCGGCCGTCGCCCACGAGTGCTGCGGCGCCGACACGGTACCGCGAGTACGGCGCATACGCCTTGGTCATGGCATCCGTCGCGACCTGGCGCAGCTCATCCCAGTCGATGTCTGTCATTGCAGTGCTTCCTCTTCCGGACGGATCTAGGACTTGATGTACGGTTTGCCGTCGGCGGCGGGCGCCTTGATCTGACCGGCGAACCCGGCCACTGCGAGCAGGGTCACGAGGTACGGCAGCATCAGCATGAACTCGCCGGGGATCGGCGTCTTCAGGATCGAGAGCAGGTTCTGCAGGTTCGTCGCGAAGCCGAACAGCAGGGCCGCCAGAGTCGCGCGGATCGGATCCCAGCGACCGAAGATGACCGCCGCGAGGGCGATGAAGCCGAGTCCCGCGGTCATGTCCTTGCCGAACTGCGGCACCGAGACGAGAGTGAAGTACGCGCCACCCATGCCGGCGATCGCACCGGCGAGCAGCACGTTCCAGAACCGGGTCGGGTTGACCTTGATGCCCACGGTGTCGGCGGCCTGCGGGTGCTCGCCCACCGCGCGGAGCCGGAGTCCCCATCGCGTGCGGTAGAGGCCCCAGGCGACGACGGCGACGGTGACGAACATCAGGTACCCGATGAAGGTCTGATTGAACAGCACCGGTCCGATGATCGGGATGTCGCTGAGCAGCGGGATCTCGACACGCGGGAAGCGTACGGGAGTGTTGAGCGTCTCCTCGTTCGGCGCGAGCAAAGCGCCGTAGAGGAATCCGGTGAGCCCCGTGACCAGCACGTTGAGCACGACGCCGACGATGACCTGCTCGACGAGGTACTTGATCGCGAACGCCGCCAGCACGCTGGCCACCAGCACGCCCCCGACCATCGCGCCGAACAGACCGACGAAGGGGTTTCCCGTGATGCTGGAGAGGAGTGCGGCGGAGAACGCGCCCAGGAGAAGCTGTCCCTCGATCGCGACATTCACCACGCCGGCACGCTCGCCGATGACACCGCCCAGAGCGCCGAACACCAGCGGCACCGACAGCGAGACCGCCCCGAAGAGCAGACTCGTCACCGGGACGAGGCCGCCGGCGGCGGCCCACACGAGGAAGGCGAACACGGCCAGCACGCTGAACCCGACGACCAGCCACAGCGACGGACGGCGGTAGGTCCACGCCCTGAGGAAGGCTACGGCGGTGAGGACGACGAGAAGGCCGATCACGACCCAGAACGTCGTGGCCGTGGGCAGGGCGACGTCCGGCAGTGCGAAAGCCGACGATTGGTCGGAGAGCCGGAAGGTGCTCACTCCGGAGCGCGGCACGAGCAGGAACAGCAGCACGAGCAGCACGGTGGCCGCGGCCAGCACGATCGGCGCCTTGAGGTGCCGCTCCTTCACGGTCGCGAGCTGCACGGTGCCGTCGGCGGCCTGGGTCTGCACGAGGTTCGTCATGCCGTCACCGCCTTCTTCGCGGCCTTGGCTCTGAGCCTGGCCGCCTTCTCGATGTCGGTCTTGGGCAGGAAGAACACGGCGCGCAGCAGCGGGGGCGCGGCGATGAACAGCACGACGAGCGACTGGACGACGAGCACGATGTCGACCGGGATGTCCTGCGCCTGCATCGAGAACGATCCCGCCTTGAGCGCACCGAACAGAATGCCGGCGGCGAACGTGCCCCAGGCGCGGCTGCGTCCGAGAAGAGCGACCGTGATCGCGTCGAATCCGATGCCTGCGTCGATGGTCTCGGTCACACCCGTGGTGACGGCGCCCTGGATCTGGTTCATACCCGCGAGGCCCGCGAGGCCTCCGGCGAAGAGCATCGCGTACACGTAGATGCGCTGCACGCTGATGCCGGCGGCGCGCGCCGCGTGCGGGTTCTCACCGACGGCGCGCATCCGCATGCCGAGCGATGACCGCTCGATGAGCCACCAGACGAACAGCGTCGCCACGACCACGATCACGAACCCGAGGTCGAGCAGCGGGAACTGCGGTCCGAGCAGAGTCGGGAACTGCGCGCTCTCCGGCGTGGCCGAGCCGAGCGCCTGGTTCGTGCCCGGCTTCTGCAGCAGACTCGGTGTGCGGATCATCCACAGCAGCAGGTAATAGGCGATGTAGTTGAGCATGATCGTGAGGATCACCTCGTGCGCACCGGTGCGGGCCTTGATCAGACCCGCGATGGCGCCCCAGAGCGCACCACCGGCGATCCCGGCGATCAGCGTGACGGGGATGTGCAGCCACAGCGGCAGGTCCAGCGAGAACGCCAGCAGAGCGGCGACCGCGACACCGATGAGCATCTGCCCGCGGGCGCCGATGTTGAACAGGCCGACCCGGAACGCGAGAGCGACACCCAGGCCCGCCGCGATCAGCGGGGCGGCGAAACCGAGGGTGTTCGTGAGCGGACGGATCTGCGCGGCGAAGTCGGCACCGCGCGCGTTGAAGATCGCTCCGCGGATCAGCGCCTCGTAGCCGTTGTAGACCGCGTTCCACGCGGCGGCGATCGTGTCGGTGGGCCGTGAGAAGAAGTACCCGGAGGCCTCCTGCACGTCGGTGTTGGTCAACGCGATGAGGATGCCGCCGACGATCAGCGCCAGCACGATCGCGAGGATCGTGGTGACCGCGCTGCCGCGCAGCATCTCCTTGAGGATGACGTTGCCGCGCGGGGGCGGTGGCACATCCGACGAGTCGCGAGGGACGGTGCCGGTGGGCGTGCCGAGCTGCTCCGGAGGGAGGCCCTTGGTCACGTCTCCCGC
The DNA here is from genome assembly GCF_000967865.1 of Microbacterium sp. SA39. Classification (GTDB taxonomy): domain Bacteria; phylum Actinomycetota; class Actinomycetes; order Actinomycetales; family Microbacteriaceae; genus Microbacterium. Next base: position 149,214 of record NZ_JXRU01000032.1, on the reverse strand, counting down.
ACCGGGCGTCGATCCGCTCACGCGGCCACCTCTCCTTCTGCCGCTCCGGCCATCATGAGTCCGAGTGTCTCTCTGGGTGTGTCGCCCGGAACGATGCCGACGATCGCGCCGCGGTACATGACCGCGATGCGGTCGGCGAGAGCCGCGACCTCGTCGAGCTCGGTGGAGACGACGACCACCGGCACACCGGCATCCCGCGTCTCGATGATGCGCTTGTGGATGAATTCGATCGAGCCGACGTCCACACCGCGGGTCGGCTGCGCGGCGACCAGCAACCGCAGGTCACGGCTCATCTCCCGCGCGATCACGACCTTCTGCTGGTTGCCGCCCGAGAGCGTCCCGGCGGGGGTGTGCGGTCCCTGCGTGCGGATGTCGTACTCGCGGATGCGGTCTCCGGCGAACTTCTCCAGAACCGACCGCAGGATGGTGCCGCCCCGGCTGAAGGCACGGTCATCCGTCCGGTCCAGGATCAGATTCTCCGCGACCGAGAATCCGGCGACGAGGCCGTCCTCGGTCCGGTCCTCGGGCACGTAACCGACGCCCTCATCGAGGATCGCGCGCACGCTCTTGCCGACGAGCTCCGTCCCGTCGAGGGTGATGCTTCCCTCGACACGGGCCGCGAGACCGACGATGGCCTCCACCAGTTCCGTCTGTCCGTTCCCCTGAACGCCGGCGATCGCGAGGACCTCCCCGGGACGCACCGCGAAGTCGATGCCGTCGACCACGATCGCGCCGGTCGGTGTCAGCACGCGAAGGCCCTTGACCTCGAGTCCGCCCTCTCCGATGCGAGGAGCGTCCTTGTGCACCGTGAGCTCGACCGCTCGTCCCACCATGAGGGAGGCGAGTTCGGCATTCGTCGCCGAGGGGGACGCCTCGCCGACGATCCGCCCGAGACGAACGATGGTGATCGTGTCGGCGACCTCGCGCACCTCGCGCAGCTTGTGGGTGATGAAGACGATCGCGGTGCCCTCGTCGCGGAGCTGGCGCATGATGCCCATCAGCTCATCGGTCTCCTGCGGAGTGAGCACAGCGGTGGGCTCGTCGAACACCAGAACCTTGGCATCGCGGGAGAGCGCCTTGATGATCTCGACGCGCTGCTGGACGCCTACGGGGAGGTCGCCGACGAGCGCGTCGGGATCGATGTCGAAGCCGAACCGCGCGGCGACCGCTCGCACGTGCTCTCGCGCCTTCGCGATGTCGAGCGTGCCGAGGGCCTTGGTCTGCTCGTGACCGAGCATGACGTTCTCCGCCACCGTGAAGACGGGGACGAGCATGAAGTGCTGGTGGACCATGCCGATGCCGGCCGCCATCGCGTCGCCGGGTCCGCGAAAGCGCTGGACCTCGTCATCGAGGAGGATCTCGCCCTCGTCGGCCTGATACAGGCCGTAGAGCACGTTCATGAGGGTGGACTTGCCGGCACCGTTCTCACCGAGCAACGCGTGGATCTGCCCCGGCTCGACGACCAGATCGATGTGGTCGTTGGCGACGAGAGTACCGAATCGCTTGGTGATGCCGCGAAGTTCGAGCTTCATATCTGCACCTTATCCAGAAGAGTCATCCAGAAGTGATCCCGCAGGACCTTCGTCCGGTCACAGTGCGGGGCGAGTGGCAGACTGCTCACCACTCGCCCCGCACCTGCACCGTTTCGACTTACGGGGAGTTCTCGGACTCCACCGTGATGTCACCGGAGATGATCTGCTCCTGGAGCGCTGCGATCTCGTCGAGGAGACCGTCCGGGAGCTCGCCTTCGAAGTCGCCGAATCCGGAGAGCTTGACGCCCTCGTTATCGAGCGTTCCGACGTACGGCGCCGCGTCGAACTCGCCGGCGGCGGCTGCGGTGGTCGCATCCTTCACGGCGACGTTGATCGCCTTCATGATCGAGAACATCGTGACGTCTGCGACGCTCGGGTCGGCGACCGCGAGGTCGCTGTCGACGCCGACCATCAGCGTCTCCTTGCCGCTGTCGGCGATGGCTGCCGCGGCGCTCTGGTAGATCGGTCCACCGACGGGGAGGATCACATCGACGCCCTGGTCGAGCACGCCCTGTGCGGTCTGCTTGGCGGTGTCGTTCGCATCGAAGCCACCGGTGAAGGAGCCCTCCTGCGTGGCGACGTCCCAGCCGAAGACCTGGACGGCGGCGGACTTGTCCTCGTTGTACTTGTCGACGCCGAGCGCGAAACCGTCCATGAACACGGCGACCGAGGGGATCTGCATCCCGCCGAACGTGCCGACCTTGTTGACGCCGCTCTGGGCGGACCAACCTGCTGCGGCGTATCCGCCGAGGTAGGCGGCCTGAGCCGTGTCGAAGACGAGCGGCTTGATGTTCGGAGCATCGGTGGTGCCGTCGAAGTCAGTGTCGGCGTAGTCATCGATGATCGCGTAGTCGATCTCGGGGTTCGCGGTTGCGGACTCGACCGTCGCGGCAGCGAGCTTGAAACCGACGGCGACGATGAGCGAGCAGCCTTCGGAGACCGCGGTCTCGAGGTTCGGTGCGTAGTCGTTGTCGTTCGCGGACTCGAACTCGAGGGGCTTGATGCCCAGCTCTTCAGCGGCGCTGTCCATGCCCTCCTTGGCCGACTGGTTGAACGACTTGTCGTTCCAGCCGCCCGCGTCGGAGATGAGGCAGGGAAGGAAGTCGGAGTCTGCCGGGCCCTCGGAGCCGGCCGGCTCGTCGGCGGGCGCCTGGCCACAGCCGGCGAGCGCGAAGATGACGCCCGCGGCGACTGTCGCGCCGAGCAGCTTCTTGGTGGTGGAGATGGTCAACGGGTGCCTCCCTCAACGAAACCGCGGCCATCGCGGATCGCTCAAAGTTACCTACTGTTCCACCTTTTGTGCATGCTCGCCTCGCACGTGCTGGCGAATGGTTACCAAGCTGAAATCAACCCGGCCGATGAGCATCGGCCTCTGCTCATCAGAGCACATCGCCCTGCCCGTTGAGCTTGAGCGACTCGACGACGCCCTTCACCCTCTGTGCGTGCTGCACCGTGGTGACCAGCAGCGCGTCTGGTGTGTCGACGACCACGATGTCCTGCACTCCGACGAGGCTGATCACCCGAGACGTCTGACTCACCAGGATCCCGCTCGCGGCATCCGACAGCACCCTGGCGTTCGGACCGAGAACAGCGAGGTCGTTCTTGCGCCCGTTCGTGATCAGCTTGGTCAGGGATGCGAAGTCGCCGACGTCGTCCCAGTCGAAGTGACCGGGCACGACCGCGAGCCGCCCACGCCGGGCTGCGGGTTCCGCGACGGCGTAGTCGATCGCGATCTTCTTCAGACGGGGCCAGATCCGGTCGACCGCGGGACCGCGGCGCTCACGGTCGTCCCATGCCTCGGCCAGTTCCATCAGGCCCGCATGCAGGTCGGGCTCGTTGGACTCCAGCTCCTCCAGCAGCACGCTCGCTTTGGCGATGAACATGCCCGCGTTCCACAGGTACCCCCGATCGGCGAGGTAGGCCTTCGCGGTCTCCAGGTCGGGCTTCTCGACGAAGCTCTCGACGAGAGCAGCCTCCCGCGCGCGCTCGACCACGAGCTCCGGACCCTTCTTGATGTAGCCGAATCCGATCGCCGGCTCCGTCGGGGCGATGCCGATCGTGCAGATGTAGCCCTCGCGAGCGACCTCGACCGCGTCGCGGACGGCGAACTCGAACACGCGAGTGCCGCGGATGACGTGATCCGCACTGAACGAGCCGATGATCACGTCGGGGTCGCGCCGATGCAGGATCGCTGCGGCGAGCCCGATCGCCGCAGCCGATTCGCGCGGCTCCGACTCCAGGAACACGTTGAGATCCGCGATGCCGGGGAGTTCGGCCTCGACGGCAGCACGGTGCGCACGGCCGGTCACGACCGCGATCCGATCCGGCCCCGTGAGCGGCACCAGCCGATCCCAGGTGTCGCGCAGCAGCGAGTGCCCGGATCCGGTGAGGTCGTGCAGGAACTTGGGCGCATCCGCGCGCGAGAGCGGCCACAGTCTGCTGCCGATGCCGCCGGCGGGGATCACCGCATAGAAGTCGGGGATGGGCGAGGTCATCGTGCCAGCGTATCGGGCGCCCTCTCCGTTCTCTCCCTCGCGAGTCGCACCTCGAACTCTCTCGACGTCGAGAGGACTTAGGCTCCCCTTCGTCGCTCCCCTGCTGAGACGGGAATAGGATGGACAGCGATCGGGCGTGCCTGACACCTGCGCAGCACGCGACCGATTCACATCGATCCAGGGAGGACGACCGTGTCCACGAGCGCTCGCTTGACACCGTCGATTTCGGAAACCACTTCCAAGACACCGCGCGGCACCCTGTATCGGGGTCGCGAGGGCATGTGGTCGTGGGTGCTTCATCGCATCACCGGAGTCGCCATCTTCTTCTTCCTGTTGGTGCACGTGCTCGACACGGCGCTGATCAGGGTGTCGCCGGAGGCGTACAACGCCGTCATCGGCACGTACAAGAATCCGATCATGGCCCTCGGCGAAGTCGTCCTGGTCGCCGGCATCGTGTTCCACGCGATGAACGGCCTCCGGATCATCGCCATCGACTTCTGGTCGAAGGGCGCTCAGTATCAGCGTCAGCTCTTCTGGGGCGTCCTGGCTGTGTGGGTCGTCATCATGGCCGGTTTCGTGCCGCGTCACCTCATGCTCGCCTTCGCCGGCTTCGGAGGAGGAGAGTGATGGCCACGCAGACCGTCGCCGCCCCGAACCGCCGTCAGCGCGGTTTCAACCTCGAGAAATGGGGCTGGATCTTCATGCGCGCCTCGGGCGTCGTGCTCGTCGTGCTGATCTTCGGCCACCTCTTCATCAACCTCATGGTCGGCGACGGCATCCACGCCCTCGACTTCGCGTTCATCGCCGGCAAGTTCGCCACGCCGTTCTGGCAGTGGTGGGATGTCATCATGCTCTGGCTGGCACTGCTTCACGGCGCCAACGGCATGCGCACCATCGTGAACGACTACGTCACGAACAACACCGCTCGCAAGGCGCTGACCTGGGCGCTCGGCCTCGCCGCAGGTCTCCTGATCCTGCTCGGCACGCTCGTCGTGTTCACGTTCGACCCCTGCTTGGGTGTCACCGAGTCGAGCACACTGTGGGAACAGTGCCAGACGCTGGGCAAGTAGAAGAGAAGGCATACGAGAAGTGACCACTGAGACCCAGGATTCCGTCGTCCGCGACGGCGTTCATTACCACCAGTTCGACATCGTCATCGTCGGCGCCGGAGGCGCCGGGATGCGGGCAGCCATCGAGGCCGGCTCGGGCGCGAACACGGCGGTGATCTCGAAGCTCTACCCCACGCGTTCGCACACCGGCGCAGCACAGGGCGGCATGGCGGCAGCACTCGCCAACGTCGAAGAGGATTCCTGGGAGTGGCACACCTTCGACACCGTCAAGGGCGGCGACTACCTCGTCGACCAGGATGCTGCGGAGATCCTCGCGAAGGAGGCCATCGACGCGGTCATCGACCTCGAGAACATGGGCCTGCCCTTCAACCGCACGCCCGAGGGCAAGATCGACCAGCGCCGCTTCGGCGGCCACACCGCCGAGCACGGCAAGACGCCGGTGCGACGCGCCTGCTACGCGGCCGACCGCACGGGCCACATGATCCTGCAGACGCTGTTCCAGAACTGCGTCAAGCTCGGCATCAACTTCTTCAACGAGTTCTACGTGCTCGATCTGCTGACGGTGAAGGATGCCGACGGCAAGACGCAGGTCTCGGGCGTCGTGGCCTACGACCTCGCCACGGGTGAGCTGCACGTCTTCCAGGCCAAGGCCGTCATCTTCGCGACCGGCGGTTTCGGCAAGATCTTCAAGACGACCTCCAATGCGCACACCCTCACCGGTGACGGCGTGGGCATCGTCTGGCGCAAGGGCCTGCCCCTCGAGGACCTCGAGTTCTTCCAGTTCCACCCGACCGGGCTCGCCGGTCTCGGCATCCTCCTCACCGAGGGCGCGCGAGGCGAGGGTGCGATCCTCCGCAACGCTTCGGGCGAGCGGTTCATGGAACGCTATGCGCCCACCATCAAGGACCTCGCTCCGCGTGACATCGTCGCGCGCTGCATGGTGCAGGAGGTGGCCGAAGGACGCGGCGCAGGCCCGCACAAGGACTACGTCCTCCTCGACTGCACGCACCTGGGCGCCGAGGTTCTCGAGACCAAGCTCCCCGACATCACCGAGTTCGCCCGCACGTACCTGGGAGTCGACCCGGTCGTCGAGCCGGTGCCCGTGATGCCGACCGCGCACTACGCGATGGGCGGCATCCCCACCAACAACGACGCCGAGGTCCTCGCGGACAACACCACGGTCGTCCCGGGGCTGTACGCCGCCGGCGAGTGCGCCTGCGTTTCCGTGCACGGCGCGAACCGCCTGGGCACCAACTCCCTCCTCGACATCAACGTGTTCGGCAAGCGCGCAGGACGCAAGGCCGTCGAGTACGTCAAGACGGCGGACTTCGTGCCGCTGCCGGAGAACCCGGCCGGCTTCGTCTCCGGCATGCTCGAGGACCTGCGCAACAACCAGGGCACCGAGCGCATCGCCGTGCTGCGCAAGGCACTCCAGGACGAGATGGACAAGGGCGCCCAGGTGTTCCGCACCCACGAGTCCCTCGAGCACGTGCTCGGCGTCATCAAGGAGCTGCGCGACCGCTACATGAACATCCATGTCGACGACAAGGGCAAGCGGTTCAACACCGACCTCCTCGAGGCCGTCGAGCTGGGCTTCCTGCTCGACATCGCCGAGGTCGTGGTCTACGCGGCGCAGAACCGCAAGGAGAGCCGCGGCGGGCACATGCGCGACGACTTCCCGCAGCGCGACGACGAGAAGTACATGCAGCACACGATGGCCTACCTGACCGGCGACCCGCATTCGTCGACGCCGAGCGACCACATCAAGCTCGACTGGAAGCCCGTGGTGTTCACCAAGAACGAGCAGGGCGAGTTCAACTACCCGCCGATGGAGAGGAAGTACTGAGCATGTCCACCGCCATCGCAGAATCCCCGGCGAGCACGACCGAAGAACCGGCCATCCAGTCGTTCATCGTCACCTTCAACATCCGTCGCTTCGACCCCGAGGTCGACGCCGAGCCGCATTGGGTGGACTACGACGTGGAGCTCTACTCCACGGACCGGGTCCTCGACGCGCTGCACAAGATCAAGTGGGAGGTCGACGGTTCGCTGAGCTTCCGGCGCTCCTGCGCCCACGGCATCTGCGGCTCCGACGCCATGCGCATCAACGGCCGCAACCGCCTGGCCTGCAAGACGCTGATCAAGGATCTCGACATCTCGAAGCCGATCTACGTCGAGGCCATCAAGGGCCTGCCGCTCGAGAAAGACCTCATCGTCGACATGGAGCCGTTCTTCGCCTCCTACCGCGAGGTGCAGCCGTTCCTCGTCGCGAGCTCCGTGCCGGAGAAGGGCAAGGAGCGCGTTCAGTCGATCGCCGACCGCGAGATCTTCGACGACACCACGAAGTGCATCCTGTGCGCCGCGTGCACCTCGTCGTGCCCCGTGTTCTGGACCGACGGACAGTACTTCGGCCCGGCCGCGATCGTCAACGCGCACCGCTTCATCTTCGACTCGCGCGACGACAACGCGGCTGTCCGCCTCGACATCCTCAACGACAAGGAAGGCGTCTGGCGTTGCCGCACGACCTTCAACTGCTCCGAGGCGTGCCCTCGCGGCATCGAGGTCACCAAGGCCATCGCCGAGGTGAAGCAGGCGGTCCTCCGGGGCCGTCCCTGACGGCCTCCGAGTGACGATAACGGGCGGGATCCCTCGAGGGATCCCGCCCGTTATCGCTGTGTGGATAGGGTGAGGACGTGTCAGATCCCGATCGCGCTGCAGCCGAGCCCGGTCGCCTCGACGCGGCTGTCGAGCGCGCGACCCTGCTGACGAGGCGAACTCTCGGGCTGTTCCCGGTGCGCGTCTGGCGTCATTTCCTGCAGCACAACGGGTTCCTGCTCGCAGCAGGCGTGAGCTACCAGGCGCTCTTCGCCATCTTCGCCGCGATCTATCTCGCCTTCGCCATAGCCGGCCTCTGGCTCGGCGGCAGCACCGAGGCGGTCGACGGCATGATCGAGATCATCAACAGCTACATCCCGAACCTGATCCAGGAGCAGGGGGGCGTCGTCACGCCCGAGCAGGTGCAGGAGATCGCGGCGAGCACGACAGGGGTTCTGGGCATCACCGGCCTGATCGCTCTCGGCACGGTCATCTGGACGGCCATCGGGTGGGTGACGTTCTCGCGACGCGCCACCAGGGACATCTTCGGACTGCCGCCGGACACCCGCAGCTACGTGATCCTGAAAGCGCGCGACCTGCTCGCCGCACTGATCTTCGGCGTCGCGCTGATCCTCGGTTCGCTCCTCAGCTCTGCGAGCGCCGTGGCGCTGAGCTGGATCCTCAGCCTGCTGCGCTGGGACGGAGGTTCGGACGGCTTGAACATCAGCATCCGCATCGGGACGGTGCTGATCTCCTTCGCGATGATGTCGGCCGCACTCGCGGCCATGGTGCGTTTTCTCACCGGTACGTCGCTGCAGTGGCGGGTCATCTGGCCCGGCTCTCTTCTCGGCGGCGGCGCGATGACCCTCCTCCAGTTCGGCGCGGGGTTCCTGCTGAGCTACACGCCGTCGAATCCTCTGCTGGCGACGTTCGCGATCTTCATCGGTCTGCTGCTGTGGTTCCGTATCAACGGAGTGGTCATGCTGGTGGCGTCCTCGTGGATCGCGGTGGCCGCGCAGGACCGGGATCTCCCGCTCCTGACGCAGACGGAGGCGGAGCGACGCAGGGCCGAGCATGAGACGCTTCTTCAGGCGGCGCACATCCGCGTGCGGGAGGCCCAGGCCGCGCGAGACGCCGCGCCGTGGTACCGGGGGTGGCAGGCGGAAAGGGCCGTCCGTACGGCAGAGGCGCAACTCGCGGCCGTCGAGGCGTCAGCGCCTCCTCCCGCGGATCCGGGTCCTCCCTTCGCCCGGCGTCTGCTGAGCGAGGTGCACCGCTCGTCTCGGGATGTCGGCGGCCCTCGTTAGGCTTGTGTCCATGCCTCATCTGCGTATCGCCACGGTCAATGTCAACGGGATCCGGGCGGCGGCTCGCAACGGAATGGGCGCGTGGCTCGATGCGGCAGACATCGACATCCTGACCCTGCAGGAGGTCCGCGGGCAGGACGAGCACCTCGAGGCGGCCCTTCCGGGGTGGACCTTCGTTCACGACGAGGCGGTGGCCAAGGGTCGTGCCGGTGTCGCGATCGCCAGCCGCGTTCCTGCTCTCGCCTCGCGCACCGACTTCGGCCCCGAGGACTTCGACTCCAAGGGGCGCTGGATCGAGGCGGACTTCCTGATCGGCGACCGTCCTCTCACCGTCGTGAGCGCGTACGTGCACTCCGGCGAGGCCGACACTCCCAAGCAGGACGAGAAGTGGAAGTTCCTCGACGCATTCGGCATCCGTCTGGCCGAGCTGGGCGCCGGCGGCGCGCTGGCGCTGGTGACCGGCGACCTGAACGTGGGTCACCGAGAGCTAGACATCAAGAACTGGCGCGGCAACCGCAAGAAGGCGGGTTTCCTCCCCCGGGAGCGCGCGTACTTCGACCGATTCCTCGGCGAGGCCGGCACGCAGGTCACCGGCGTCGACGGCTCGGTGGGTCCGGGCCTCGGATGGGTGGACATCGGTCGCCGCTTCCACGGTGAGGTGGACGGGCCGTACACCTGGTGGTCGATGCGCGGACAGGCGTTCGACAACGACTCGGGATGGCGCATCGATTACCACCTCGCGACTCCGTCCCTCGCCGAGCGGGTGCAGACGTACCAGGTCGCTCGTGCTGTCGCGTACGATCAGCGCTGGAGCGATCACGCACCGGTCGTGGTCGACTACACGTATTGAACGAGCCCAGGCCGACCGGGCGATCTCAAGCGGTGAGCAGAGCCGCGATCAACCCCGCCGCGACGACCACGTAGGCGACCAGGCTCACGGAGTAGGCGGTGCCGCGGCTTCCGGAGCGGAAGACCAACGGCACGACGAACGCGAGGGCGAGTCCTGCGAGCAGCGCCAGGAACGTCCCGAAGATCAGCACGTATCCATGCGGATCACCGGTACCTCCACCGAAGCGGCTGCTCAGCGTCATCCACGCGAAGCACAGGAATGTGACGCCGAACACCGCTGTCAGCACCATCCCGACGATCCGTACGAGGCGGCCGCCGGCAGGACTCTGCGTGCGGGTCATGGACGGCATTCTACGACGACGCCGGAACTCCTTCTGAGTCGATCAGCCGGTACCAGCCGCGGTACTCGAGAACGGTGCCGAGGAGCGGGTGTCGGGCTCGCATCGAGATGGTCCGACGGCCGTGCACCTCGTCCCAGCCGTCCTCCAGATCGACCGAGATGCCGAGGATGCCGCGCAGCGCGAACCGTCGACCTCCGAGCCGAAGGGCGATACGACGGGTCTGCATGCGCAGGGCGCCTTCATCTGTGACGCTGCACTCCTCGATGAGCTCGACGCGCCCCCGCGCTCCGAGGAGGTTGCGCACCAACCCAGGAACCACGCTCGTCGTGAGCCGGTCGGTGATGCGCTGCGCTGACCCGGGGAAGCGGAACTCGCGAGTGGTGTCGAGGGTCGGCCGGCCGAGAGCATCGCGCTCGGCACGCATCGAGAGGGTGAACGGCACATCGCGCCCGAATCGCGTGACGAGCATCTGCGATCCCACGACCGGCAGCGCGAGCGCACCCAGCTGTCCGAAGCGGCTGCCTGCGACGGCGAACACGCCCTCCGCGCGATCCGCCGGCACGACCGCCTGCATCTGGGTCAGGATCTCAGGATGCAGGCGCTGCGCGTCCTCGCCGAGCGCCCGCAGGAAGACCTCGCCGCGTGCGATCATTCGCGCACCTCTTCGCGCGTCGGCTTCACCGTCTCGTCGCCGAGAGCCCGGTCGAACGCTCCCCCGCCGCCGCTCACGCGCTGACCTCCGCGAGCGGCGACAGCCGATCCGCCGAGTCGAACGCGAGCGCCGAGGTCCGCTCGCCGTTCCGGCCCTCACGATCTCCCAGAGAGACGCCGGTTTCGCGAATGGCGTGGATGCCGAGACCGAGCTCGTACCGGAACTGCGAAGCGCCGTTCTCCCACATGCCGGTCGAGACGATCGCGGAGAACCGCCCGTCCCACCGCGCGTGCTGCGCCGGTGTCTGGGGATCAGTCGTCATGCCCACAGCGTAGAACGCTGTCGGACGCAGACCGGTCACCGGCATCCCCATAGGATTGGTGTCGTGACGAAACCTCGCCTGTACTCCGGAATGCAGCCCTCTGCCGACTCCCTCCAGATCGGCAACTACATCGGCGCGCTCCTCCAGTGGCGTGACCTGCAGACCTCGTACGACGCGTACTTCTCCGTCGTCGACCTGCACGCACTCACCGTCGCGCAGGACCCGGCCGAGCTGCGCGAGAAGACGCGGCGCACCGCGGCGCAGTACATCGCGGCAGGCATCGAGCCGTCGAAGTCGACGCTGTACGTGCAGTCGCACGTGCGCGCTCACGCCGAGCTCGCCTGGATCCTGAGCACCATCACCGGCTTCGGCGAGGCCGGCCGCATGACGCAGTTCAAGGACAAGTCGGCCCGCTACGGGCAGGACCAGACGAGTGTCGGCCTGTTCACGTACCCGGTCCTGATGGCCGCCGACATCCTGCTCTACCAGACCGATGTGGTGCCGGTCGGCGACGATCAGAAGCAGCACGTCGAGCTCACGCGCGACCTCGCCGACCGGTTCAACACGCGCTTCGGGGCCACGTTCACGGTGCCGGTGCCGGTCATCCAGAAGGAGACCGCCCGCATCTACGATCTGCAGAATCCGACGTCGAAGATGTCGAAGTCCGCAGAGAGCGACGCCGGCGTGCTGTGGATGCTCGACGATCCCGCGAAGTCGGCCAAGAAGATCATGCGCGCCGTGACCGACAACGAGGGCTCGGTGCGCTTCGATCGGGAGAACAAGCCCGGTGTCTCGAACCTCCTGACGATCTACGCGGCACTCTCGGGTCGTCAGGTCGCAGCCATCGAGGACGAGTACGCTGGCCGCGGCTACGGCGACTTCAAGAAGGGCCTGGCCGAGGTCGTCGTTAGCGAGTTCGAACCGGTTCGTGCACGCGCCCTGGAGCTTCTGGACGACCCCGCCGAGCTCGACCGCATCCTCGCGGAGAACGCCGGACGAGCGGATGCCGTCGCCGACAAGACGCTGTCCGACGTCTACGACCGGGTGGGTCTGCTCCGCCGCGTGTGAACCGGCACGGCCTCTAGGATGGGGGCGTGACAGATCCGCAGCTGCCTCCCCCGTCCGGCGCCGTACCACCCGTGCCTCCCGCGCCGTTCGGTGCCGTGCCGCCGCCTCCGCCGGCGTATCAGGGCGCACCCGCCGCACCCGCCTATCCGGCGCCTGCATATCCGTCCGCTCCCGCCTACCCGGCGTCTCCCCCAGCCTCCGTCGCCGTACCTCAGGCCGCGCCTCCCGGGGCATACCAGGTGCCGGTCGGTGGCTACGCGGCGCCCGCCGGAGCCTACGTGGTGCCCGATGCGTCCCCGCGTGCTTCCGGCTTCCTCGGGATCCTCGCCCTGATCCTCGCGGTCGTCGCTGCCGTCGTCACGCCGATCGTCGTCGGGGTCGCCGGCTTCGAGATCGGACGGCGTCTCCCCCAGGGGATCTCCACCACGAGCGACGATGTCCTCAGCGTGCTCTCGCCCGCTCGGGACCAGGTGCTGTGGGCAGAGCTGTCGTTCTGGACCGGCACCATTCTCGGGATCGCCGCGATCGTGATCGGCATCATCGCGATCAGGAAGAAGCAGGGTCGCGGCGCGGGCATCGCCGCACTCGTCGTAGCCGTGATCGCGCCGATGATCTTCTTCGTGGTGCTCACGATCGCGTTCTCGACCGGCAGCGCCGCAGGCTTCATCGATTTCGCGAGCTGACGAAGCGATGCCGCGTCACCGTGGCGCGTGGTGTTTCTGCTGAGCAGCGAGCAGACCTTCGGCGACGAGGAGCTCTACCGCGTCCGCGGCATCCGACACCAGGATCGGCAGGTTGGGCCTCTCCTCCTTGCCGAACGGCGCGAGCACCCAATCGGCGGGATCCTGACGACCCGCGGGGCGACCGATGCCGACGCGCACGCGAGGGAAGTCCGGCGTGCCGAGAGCACGTGCCACGTCGCGCACTCCGTTGTGACCGCCGTGGCCGCCACCGCTCTTGAGCTTCACGGTGTCGAACGGGATATCGAGTTCGTCGTGCACGACGATGACCTGCTCCGCGGGAACCGAGTAGAAGCGCGCGAGCGCCGCCACGGGCGTGCCCGACACGTTCATGAACGAGTTCGGCTTGGCGAGCACCAGCTTGTCGCCACCGGGACGCAACCACGTCTCGACGACTCGCGCTCCACCCTTGTGCTCGCGGAAGCTCTCACGGCGCCGCGCCGCGATCTCGTCGACGACCATCTGACCGACGTTGTGCCGGGTGCTCTCATAGCGCGGGCCGGGATTGCCCAGACCCACCACGAGCCAGGTGGATGACATGTCCTCGTCCTTTCACGCCGCGTCCGGCCACGGACCCGGTCAGGATACGACAGAGGGGACGCGATGCGATCGCGTCCCCTCTGCCCTGAAACTGTCGGAGATCACTCCGAGGCGGAGTCCTCGGCGGCAGCTGCGTCGCCCTCGGCAGCAGCTTCGCCCTCGGCCGCCCCATCCTCTTCACCCAGGTCCTGCTCTGCAGGAACGGAGATCGCGACGACGAGCACCTCGGGGTCGGCCAGCAGGGTCGAGCCCTTCGGCAGCACGACGTCGGCAGCGGTGATGTGCGCGCCCTCTTCGAGACCCTCGACGGAGACCTCGAGGTTCTGCGGGATGTGCGTGGCCTCAGCCTCGATCGACAGGGTGTTCGCGTCCTGGTTGACGATCGTGCCCGGAGCGGGCTCGCCGGTGACGATGACGGGAACGTCGATCGTGACCTTCTCGCCCTTGCGCACGACGAGCAGGTCGATGTGCTCGATGATCTGGTGCACGGGGTCCTTCTGGACGTCCTTGACCAGCGCGAGCTGCTCCTTGCCCTCGATGTCGAGCTCGAGGAGCGCGTTCGCGCGACGGATGATGAGCGCGACCTGGTGACCCGGAAGGGCGACGTGGATCGGCTCGGTGCCGTGACCGTAGATGACGGCGGGGATCTTGCCCGCGGCGCGGAGGCGGCGAGCGAAGCCCTTGCCGAAGCTCTCGCGGAGCTCGGCGTGGACCTTGGTGTCTTCAGACATGAGGTTCTCCTTCAGGCACGCAGCGAAGTCGCCGCGCGGTGGTCTTGTAATTGTGATCTCGAACGCAGACGCGTGAGGAAAGCCACCGGGCTTGCTTCGCCGCGTCGATAACGGATGACCGCGCACGCGCAGCAGCATCCCTCGCCGAGGTACTAGGTCAATGGTACCGGATGACCCGATAGGCTGAGGACACCGATCCTTTCCTGCAGATCACGGAGTACCCCATGCTCGACGGCGCCTTCTTCTCGCACGTAATCCTCTGGCTCATCGGCGGGATGACCGTGTGCGCCGTCGTCGGCAGCTTCGCGGCCCTGTTCTCGATGGGGCGCTCCGGCTACCGCAAGGACTGAGTCCTGCGGCACCGGTCAGCTTCGCTCAGTAGAACTCGACGGTGTCGACCACTGCGCGGAGTTCCGCGCCGTCCAGGAGCCGCGTGGCGTTCTCCGCGAAGCGGCGTGCGATGCGCTCCTCCTCGTTCGAGTTGAGCGCGGCTGTGTGCGGGCTGACCAGCACGTTCGGGTGACCCCACAGCGGTGACGCAGCATCCAGGGGCTCGTTCTCGAAGACGTCCAGACCGGCGAACGCCACCCTGCCGTCATCGAGCGCGGCGAGCAGCGCTGATTCGTCGATGACCGTGCCGCGTCCGACGTTCGTGATGGTCATTCCCGGCTTCACAGCCGCGAACACCTGCTCGCCGATCAGATGGTGCGTCTGCGCGGTCCCGGGGAGCGTCACCACGATGGCATCGACCTCGCCCACCGCATCGACGAGCCGGTCCAGCGGGACGAGCCGATCCACACCCTCCACGGGGTCTCCCGACCGGGTCGTGCCCCACACTCGTGCCCCGAGAGCGTGGAAGCGGCGCGCGCACTCGGCTCCGATGCCGCCGAGACCCACGATCAGCACGGTCATCTCGTCGAGCTGCCGCATCTGCCAGCGATCGGGCCAGGTCCGGCTGCGCTGATCGGTCAGGAGGCGCGGAAGCCCCTTCGCTCCGGCCAGCACGGCGAACACCGAGAACTCGGCGAGCGTTCCCCCGTGCACGCCGGCGCTGGTGGTGAAGACGATCCGGTCGAGGTCGGTGCGCGAGAGCTGCGCCTCCTTGACCGTGCTGCCGCCGCCGGCCGCCGTCGTCATGACCCAGCGAAGTCGGGGATTGGCGTTCACGGTGCGTACGAGTGCGGAGGCGTCGACATCGGGGATGCCGAAGAGCGCGTCGGCGGAATCGACCAGTCCATCGAACGCGGCCTGCTGCTCGGGGGTGCGGGTGAAGTCGGGGTCACCGGTCCAGTCCGCGGGTCCGCGCATCGGCGGCACCAGACTCGGATCGCTGATCACCTCGACACGCGGTTCGAGCGTCTCGATGAGCCGGCAGAGCTCCTCCGGCAGCGGCACCGCCACGACGACCCGTAGCCTGTTGTCCGAACTCACGATGGCGATCCCTTCTTTCGACGATCGCGTCCAGCGTATGACCTCCTGACCGCGTCCTCCGCTGCGCGAGCCGGGCTTTCGTCGCAATCCGTGACACAGGCGTAACGGCGGTCCGCACAGCGATACGCTGAAAGCACCCCTTCTTCACGATCGAGGAGCCATCTGTGCCCGAAGCATCAGCGAACATCGGAGTCGTCGGACTCGCCGTCATGGGTTCGAACCTCGCCCGCAACCTCGCAAGCCGCGAGGGAAACACCGTGGCGATCTTCAACCGCAGCTATGAGAAGACGCAGACCCTTCTCGGCGACCACCCCGAGGCCGGGTTCGTCGCGGCATCCACGTATCAGGAGTTCGCCGACTCGCTGCAGAAGCCGCGCACCGCGATCATCATGGTCAAGGCCGGCGGCCCGACGGATGCCGTGATCGACTCGCTGGTCGAGGTGTTCGAGCCCGGCGACATCATCGTCGACGGCGGCAACGCGTACTTCCCCGACACGATCCGCCGCGAGAAGGCGGTCCGCGAGACGGGCATCAACTTCGTCGGCGCCGGGATCTCCGGCGGCGAGGAAGGCGCTCTCACGGGCCCCTCGATCATGCCCGGCGGCTCGGACGAATCCTGGATCACACTCGGCCCGATCCTGAAGTCGATCGCCGCGATCGCCGAGGGCGAGCCGTGCGTGACGCACGTCGGCCACGACGGTGCCGGCCACTTCGTGAAGATGGTGCACAACGGCATCGAGTACGCCGACATGCAGCTGATCGCCGAGGCGTACGACCTCATCCGCCGCGGCACGGGCAAGTCCCCCGCCGAGATCGCCGACATCTTCGCCGAGTGGAACGCCGGCGAGTTGGAGTCGTACCTGATCGAGATCACTGCAGAGGTGCTGCGCCAGGTGGATGCCGAGACCGGCAAGCCGCTCGTCGACGTGATCCTCGACCAGGCCGGCGCCAAGGGCACCGGCGCGTGGACCGTGCAGACCGCGCTGTCGCTCGGCGTTCCGGTCTCCGGCATCGCCGAGGCCACGTTCGCCCGCTCGCTGTCGTCGCACCCCGAGCAGCGTGCGGTCGCCGTCTCGCTCCCCGGTCCGGATGCCCTTCGACAGGCTCAGGGACCCAGCTTCGCAGTGGACGACGAGGCCGCGTTCATCGAAGACGTCCGCCTCGCCCTGTATGCGTCGAAGATCGTCGCGTACTCGCAGGGCTTCGACGAGATCCGGGCCGGCGCCGCCGAATACGGGTGGAACATCGACCTCGGCGCGATCTCGAAGATCTGGCGCGGCGGCTGCATCATCCGCGCCCAGTTCCTCAACCGCATCGCCGACGCCTACGCCGAGAACCCGGACCTTCCGGTCCTGATGACCGCCCCGTACTTCGCCGAGGTCTTCACGCGCGGCCAGGCGTCCTGGCGCCGCGTCGTGGTCACCGCCGCGCAGGCCGGCATCCCCGCTCCCGCGTTCTCGTCGTCGCTGTCGTACTACGACGGCATCCGCGCCGACCGCCTGCCCGCCGCCCTCGTGCAGGGTCAGCGCGACTTCTTCGGAGCGCACACCTACAAGCGCATCGACAAGGAAGGCACCTTCCACACCCAGTGGTCGGGCGACCGCACCGAGATCGAGGCCGAAGACACCCACTGACCCGGAATTTCCGCGTTCGACGAGGGCCGGACACCGCGCAGGTGTTCGGCCCTCGTCGCGTCAGACGAGGATGTTGTGGTTGCGCCGGAAGACGTTCTGCGGGTCCCAGCGCGACTTCACCTCGCGCAGCCGGACGAGCGCCTCGTCGGTGAACATGCCGGGTACGGCATCCGGCCGCTCGGTATCGGCGAAATTGCCGTACTCCGCGAGGCGACCGGTCTCGATACCCGCCCAGTCCGCGCGGACCGCCGAGCGCGTGTCGTCGTCGACCAGGCCGGGGATGTCGAACGCTCCGGCCATGACGAACCAGGTCGCTGAACGCGCGGGGAAGGCGGTGTCCTCCTGCGGCACCTCCCCGAAGGCCCCTCCCAGAGACCGCAGGAAGACCACGGATGCCGGATACGCGCGGCGGAACGCGACGAGGCGCTCGATCAGCTGATCGTCGAGATCGGCGTACAACCCGTTGCCTCCGATGAAGCCCGGCGGAGTCACCTGCTCCTCCCCCTCGGGCTGGGGCATCTCGATCAGGATGTCGCGGTAGGCCGGTGCCGTGATCTCGGTGTGCACGCCGCCGATCGCCGAGATCGGCTCGAGCACGGCGCGCAGGCGGTCGGGATCCGGTGCGGCCCAGACCCCGCTCAGCCGAGCACCCGCCGGCGCACTGGGGTCCATCGGCGGCACATCCATGAAGGTGACGGTGAGTTCACGCGGCGCCTCACGGAGCAGGTCGCGCGCGGCGCGGAGCACTGCGGTCGCATCGCCGTCGATGATGCTCTCCGCGAACGCGATGCCGGGCAGCCGGTGAGCGGCGAAATCGAACCGCGTGACCACCCCGAAGTTGCCTCCCCCTCCGCGCAAAGCCCAGAAGAGGTCAGGATGAACGTCGGCCGAGGTCTCGACGACGTCGCCGGAGGCCGTCACGACCTGAGCGCCGATGAGCTGATCCACGGCCAGCCCCCAGGCGCGCACCATCCAGCCGATCCCGCCCCCGAGGGTCAGGCCGCCGACCCCGACGGTCGCCGTGTCGCCCGAGCTGATCGCGAGCCCGTGGTCGGCGAGTGCCGTCGCGACGTCGCCCCACACCGCACCTCCCCCGATGCGGACGGTCGTGCCTTCGACGTCGATACCGGCGAGTCCGCCGAGCTCGATGCGAATGCCGGGTTCCGGCTCGTGCGACCAGGGGCCGTGCCCGCCGGCGACCACGGTGATCGGGACGGACCCCTGCACCGCGCTTCGGATGATGCCGGCCACCTCCTCGACAGAGGTGGGACGGTGACTCGGGGACGCCAGAGCATCTGTGCTGTCGGTCATGCCGTCATGGTAGCCACCGCCGCCGACATCACTCCCAGGCAACGCATAGCGCATCCCATAGAAATCACATAGGAGATTCCGCAGAATGGAGACATGACCAGCGACCTGCCCGACCTCCGCCGCCCGGATGGCTCCCCTCTTCGCATCCTCGCCGTCGACGATGAGCAGATGCTCACGGACCTTCTGGCGATGGCCCTGCGGATGGAAGGCTGGGAGGTGCGCACTGCCTCCTCCGGCATGGAGGCGCTGCAGGTGGCGCGCGAATTCGAGCCGGATGCGCTGGTGCTCGACATCATGATGCCCGACCTCGACGGCATGGCCGTGCTGCGGCGACTCCGCGAGTCCGGAAGCCTCGTCCCGGTCCTGTTCCTCACGGCGAAGGATGCCGTCGGCGACCGTGTGGCCGGCCTCACCGCGGGTGGCGACGACTACGTGACGAAGCCGTTCAGCCTGGAGGAGGTGATCGCGCGTCTGCGCGCCATCATCCGTCGCACGGGTCACGCCACGGCGGACGACGGGCAGTCGATCCTGCGCGTGGCTGACCTCACCCTCAACGAGGACAGCCACGAGGTCATGCGCGACGGCGTCGAGATCGACCTCACGGCGACGGAGTTCGAGCTGCTCCGCTACCTGATGCGCAACGAGCGCCGCGTGCTGTCGAAGGCCCAGATCCTCGACCGCGTGTGGAGCTACGACTTCGGCGGCAAGTCGTCGGTCGTGGAGTTGTACATCTCGTACCTGCGCAAGAAGATCGACGCAGGACGCACGCCCCTGCTGCACACGGTCCGCGGAGTCGGCTACATGATCAAGGCTCCACAGTGAGCCATGCGGCGATGACGCACCGGCCGATGAGCCTGCAGACACGGCTGATGACCGCCGTGATCGGGTTCGTGTCGCTGATCCTCGTCATCGTCGCCGTCATCACCAGCGCAACGCTCAGCCGCACCCTCGAGGATCAACTGGACCAGAAGCTCTTCGGCAACCTCAAGGCGCTCGCGGCGCTCGTCGGACAGGTCCCGCCGAGCGCCGCGACCGTGGGGAACATCCTGGAGAGGCCGCTCTCGCAGGTGCCGCCAGGGCTGCTCTTCGCCGTCTCGAACCCGGTCAGCGGCACGAGCGGCGTCATCTTCTCGGGCACCGAGGTGGATCTCGGCGGCACCACGAGGAACCTCACGAAGGCACAGCTCTCGCAGGTCGCCGCGGCACTCGACGGCAGCCAGGTCGCGAATGTCGCGATCGAGGACATCGGCTCGTATCGGGTCGCCATCACGTCGACGTCCAGCGACGTCGCCGTCGTCGCCGGTCTCCCCCGGGACGACATCCAGAACCAGCTCACGCAGCTGCTCACCGTGATCGCGCTCGCGACGATCGGCGGCCTCATTCTGCTCGCCCTCACGACGGCGATCACGATCCGTGTGAGCCTCCGTCCCCTCCGCGCCGTCGCTCGGACCGCGACCAGGGTGGCGAACCAGCAGCTCGACCGGGGCGAGGTGATCATCACCGAGCGCGTCCCGGCATCCGAAGCCGACCCGCGCACGGAGACCGGTCTCGTCGGCGCGTCGCTGAACAAGCTCCTCGATCACGTGAACACCTCGCTCGCGGCGCGCCAGAAGAACGAGGAGCAGATGCGCCGGTTCGTGGCCGATGCGAGCCACGAACTCCGCACGCCCCTCGCGTCGATCCGCGGCTATTCGGAGCTGTCCCTTCGCGCGCTGCGTCAGAATCCGGCCGGAGCGGATGCCCCGGACGCGATCGAGAGCACGACCTCGTCTCTGGAGCGCATCCAGGCGCAGTCCCTGCGCATGACCCGGCTCGTCGAGGACCTGCTGCTGCTCGCACGTCTCGACGAGGGGCGTGAACTGGTCTACGGCACCGTCGACCTCACCCAGCTCGCCCTCGAGGGGCTCTCGGATGCCCGCCCTACCGCCGCCGACCATCACTGGGTCATCGACGTGCCCGACGAACCGGTCTCCATCCTCGGCGACGCGGGACGGATGCACCAGGTCGTCGCGAACCTGCTCGCCAACGCCCGGACGCACACGCCTGCAGGGACGACCATCACTCTGAGCGTGAGCCAGGAGGGATCCGATGCCGTGCTGCGCGTGCACGACGACGGACCAGGCATCGACCCCGCGCTCCGCGAGGAGCTCTTCGCCCGCTTCGCCCGAGGCGACAGCTCCCGCGCCCGGCAGACCGGAGGAACGGGCCTCGGACTCGCCATCGTCAAGGCGATCGTCGACGGTCACGGCGGCACGATCACCGCGGCGAGCGAGCCGGGCGACACGACCTTCACGGTGCGTCTGCCGCTGACTCCGACAGCGGCGGTGCCGGCCGAGCGCTGACGAGCTGGCCTCGGTCGGGGCCCGGGTCGCGTGCACTTCGTCGGGAGATTTCCGGTTCGTCGGTCGATCTAGGCCTGATACGCCCGGCATCGGCATCCGCTCCCGACGAGGTGACGGTCGGCCGGAGGACTCTCCACAGATTCGCACCCCGATCTCTCCGCGAGGTGCCCATCGACCACGATCGATGCATGCATTCGGCCGCCTTCATCCTCACTCATCACGGCGGCATCGCGCGGGGCGTCCTGCTCAGCCGATTCGGTCTGACACGCCGGATGCTGCGCGCGGAGGTCGCCTCAGGAGCCATCGTCCGAGTTCGGCAAGGCGTCTACGCGCTCCCGACGACGGCGCGCGACATCGTCGCGGCCGCAGAGCACGGCGGATCGCTGACCTGCCGACGCGCTCTGCGCCTCCACGGCATCTGGGTTCTCGACGACGACGCGAACCCTCATGTCTGGCTCGGTGGCCATGGGCGACCCCACCACCAGGACTGCACCTGCGTCGGACACTACTACGACGGCCGCGCAGTCCTCGGTCTCGCCCCGATCGAGGATGCGCTGGTGCACGCGTACCACTGCTCAGGCGCGGAGACCTTCTTCGCGGCGCTGGTATCCGCGCTCCTCCAGGGCAAGATCCGCAGACGGGCTCTCGCGCGCATCCGAGCCAGGATCCCGTCCAACGGGCGCTGGCTCATCGACCTCGCGCGCGACGACGCCGACAGCGGACCGGAGTCGTTGCTGAGGCTTCGCCTGCATCTACTCGACATCACGCTCGACTGTCAGATCGATATTCCGACCGTCGGACGCGTGGACTTCGTGATCGGCGGCCGACTCATCCTCGAGGCGGATGGCAGGGAGAATCACGAGAGCGATCAGAAGCGACACAGCGATCGCGTGCGGGATGCCGCGGCATCCGTTCTCGGATATGAGACCCTCCGCTTCGACTACGCCCAGGTCGTCCACGGCTGGCCCGCGGTCGAGGCAGCGATCGTCGCCGCCGTCGTGCGGCTGCGGGAGCGATTTTGACCGAACGGCACCTCACGAGTCATTCTGTCGGGAGCGGTGCAGCACATTCCGGCGAGTCGCCCCGGAACGACCCGACGAACACGAAATCGCCCGACGGAATGAACGAACGTCGCGAGCGTTTCGCACGGCCCGCCGCGGGCGTCAGTACCCGGCGAACGCGTCGGTGGTCAGGCTGCGCGCCTTCTGCAGCGCAGGAGCGAGATCGGCGATCAGCCGCGGCGGCCCGGAGATGTACGCGTGGCGGCTGCCGAGGTCGGCGACGACCTGTTCCAGGGTCTCGGCGTCGAGTCTCGCGCCCTGCGCCCAGCTCCAGTGGGCGGGCAGGTCCGCGGGTTCGTCTCGGGTGAACACCACGGTGCGCACCCCGGTCGCCGCGAGCTCGTCGCGGAACGCGAGTTCACCGGCATCGGATGCCACGTACACGAGCACGACGTCGCGCTGCTGCCCCGTCGCCTGCAGCTGACGCAGCTGGGAGACGAAGGGGGTCACACCGATACCGGCGGCCACCATCAGCACGGGAGCGTCACCCCGAGGAAGGATGAAGTCACCCCACGTCCCGGTGACCGCGAGAGTCACGCCGGGCTCGGCCTCTGCGAGAGCGCGCTTGTAACTCGACGGATGCTTCTGGTCACCGTTCTTGTACGCGATGCGCAGCGTCGGCAGATCGGCCGGCGCGGAGACGATGCTGAACTCGCGCCGCGTGCCCCGGGCATCCGGCCGGTGATGCGGCACGTCGAGCTCCAGGTACTGACCGGGAAGGAACTTCACCTTCCCCTTCGCGCGGAAGGTCAGCTCCTGGGCGGTCGGCGTCACGAACTCGCGCCGCTCGAGCACCAGGCGGACCGATCCGCGCAGCGCGAAGGCGAAGGCCAGCAGGTTTCCGATCAGCAGGGCGCGCTCCTGCCCGAGGGTGAAGAGCCCGGCCACGGAGATCGGCCATCCGGCGAGCACACCGACCACGGCGGCCACCGCGAACTGCTGGCGGCGGCGCGGAGGGAGCGTCAGCGGTTCCGACACCATGAAGGCGCCGAGGAAGAGCAACGGGGACTGCAGCACGGCGAACTGCAGCGCGGTCAGTAAGTCGAACGAGATGTCGAACTCCTGCGCCTGCACGGCCTGCCGCACGATCGACACCGCGACCGCGACGACCAGGAACACCAGCACGACCCGCACCTTCTCGGTGCGCCACAGCACGGCGAGGCCGAGGATCGCGACCGGGAGGGCCATCGACGGCGTGCCGATCCACCACGAGGAAGAGGTGCCGAGCCATTCGAACGCACCGAAGGCCCCCAGGATCGACACCACGGCGGCGCCGAACGCCGCCGGGTTGAGGATGTGCCGCCCACGCCACGCGATCAGGTACTTCGACAGGCTCGCGAGGGCTCCGGCGATGGCGAGACCGATCAGCGCAGAAGGCTCGACGCCGGGGCGGAGCACGAACAGCAGGATCAGCGCGGTGACCAGCGACGACTCGATGCGCCAGGGCAGGCGCAGGATGCGCTGCGCCGCGGCATCCACGGCGGAGATCACCACCGCGAGCACGACGAACGAGGCGACCAGCTCCAGCGGCGTCGGCGAGACGATCACCCCGGCGAGCGAGAGCACGAACGCGATGACGGCGAGCGCTGCGAGGGCGAACAGGACCAGACGGTACATCGACAACGAGCCGAGAACGGCGAGCACCCGTTGGCGCGCGGCAGCGAGAGACGTGATCACGTGTTCCACTCTTCCCTAGTTCTGTGCAGCGGGGCGCGATCCGCGCCCGCTCCCTGAGACGAACAGCTCGGCCGGGCAGCCGGGCGACCGCTGCGCGCGACCGTCAGTGGACATGCGCACCCACTCGACGCCCCACTGCTCCGCGAGTGCGGGGCCGCCGTCGAAGAAGAGAGCGGTCGCGACGGCATCCGCTCTCATCGCGTCGGGCGCGAGCGCCCAGGTCGCGGCCCACGTGCGCACGGGGATGCCGGTGCGCGCGTCGAGCACGTGATGCAGGCCGTTCCCCCAGGCTCGGCGATTGACGGCGGAGGCGCACAGCGCGCCGTCCTGCACGCTCACCACCCCGACGGCCTTGGCCGCATCGTACGGATGCTCGAGCGCCACACGCACCGGCGTACCGCGCACGCGCATGTCGCCACCGGCGTCGACGACGAGGTCGCCCGGCGTCTCCGCCAGCACGGCGACGACTCGGTCGACCAGGCGCCCCTTCCCCAGTGCCCCGACGTCGAGAAGCGCGGGAACGGATGCCGTCACCCCGGCATCCGTCCACGACACGCGGTCCTCCCAGGCGGCAGGGGCCCGCACCGGATCACCCGCCCTGAGTGAGTAGTCGGCGTCGTATCCGAGGGCGGCGAGGCTGTCGGCGACGAGCGGGTTCACCGCACCGTCAGTCGCTGCGGAGAGGTCACGGTAGGCGTCGAGCATCGGCTGCGCATCGGGAGAGAGCAGCGCTCCCCCGTCACGCCCGAGACGAGCGACACCCGAGTCGGTCCGGAATCGCGACCAGTCGCGGTCGAAGCGCTCGATCTCGACGACGACGGCCGCTCGATCCTGCTCGTCCAGCACGGCCGAGGACTCGATCTCCCAGTGCGTTCCGATCGCGTCGAAGCGCCAGCTCGCCATGACAGAAGCCGTCGGCGCCTACGCGGCGGCCTCTTCCTTGATGGCTTCGACGGCCTCGTTGAAGCCGCCGCTGGTGAGCGACGACCCAGCGACGCGCGAGACGTCGAGCTCGTCGATCGGCTTGCCCTCGACGACGTCGCCGATACCGTCGATGAACTCGCCCTGGTACCGCTCGGACTCTGGAGCCTGCGGGTCACCGGTCACCTCGACGTCGGTCACGACGCCATCGGCGAGTGTGAGCGTGACCGAGATCTTCTCGACCGTCTCGGGGGTCTGGTACTGGCCGTCGGCGGTGTAGGTGCCGTCTTCGTACGTGGCAGCCGAACCGCCGCCGCTGGCTTCGGAGTCCGCGCCGCCGTCGGCGTTGTTCGTCGGCTCGTCGGCGGTGTCAGGGGTGCTGGAGCAGCCGGCGAGGACGAGGAGTCCCGCGACGCCGATGAGGGCGGCTCCCTTGTGGACAGAGGTCGGTACGGTCGTGCGGATCATGATGGTCCTCCCGGCTCGGTGTCACGCGACTGTATGCCGCTGAATCGAACGTAGGGAAAAGGCCTATGCACGGGCTGTGCCGTCGCGCTGGATTACGCGTCGCCGCCGAACATGCTCGTAACCGAACCGTCTTCGAAGACCTCGTGCACCGCGCGGGCGAGCAGCGGCGCGATCGGCAGGATCGTGAGCCGATCCCACCGGCGAGATTCGGTGAGCGGGATCGTGTCGGTGACGACGACCTCGTCGATCGACTCGTCCTGCAGGCGCTCGTGCGCCGGGTCGCTGAAGATCGCGTGCGTGGCCGCCACGATGACGCGGTGCGCTCCGGCCGCCTTGAGTGCCTGCGCGGCCTTCACGATCGTGCCACCCGTGTCGATCATGTCGTCGACGAGCAGGCAGGTGCGTCCTTCGACGGTGCCGACGATCTCGTGCACGGAGACCTGATTGGCGACCTTCGGGTCGCGCCGCTTGTGGATGATCGCGAGCGGGGCGCCGAGGCTGTCCGACCAGGTGTCGGCCACGCGCACGCGGCCCATGTCGGGCGAGACGACGGTGAGGATCTCACGGTCGGCGGGGCTGAGGGTGCGCTGGAAGTGCTCGAGCAGCACCGGCTTCGCGAACAGGTGGTCGACGGGACCGTCGAAGAACCCCTGGATCTGCGCGGCGTGAAGATCGACGCTCATCACGCGGTCGGCCCCTGCGGTCTTCAGCAGGTCGGCGACGAGACGGGCGCTGATCGGCTCGCGGCCGCGGCCCTTCTTGTCCTGACGCGAATAGGGATAGTACGGGGCGACGACGGTGATGCGCTTCGCCGACGCACGCTTGGCGGCGTCGATCATGATGAGCGTCTCCATGAGCCACTCGTTCACCGGCTCGCCGAACGTCTGGAACAGGAAGAGGTCGCAGCCTCGGATCGAGACCTCGAACCGCGCGTAGATCTCACCCGAGGCGAAGGTACGATGCTCGGTCGGCGCGATCTCGGTCCCGAGGGACTCCGCGACGGCCGCGGTCAGCGCGGGATGCGAACGCCCGCCGGCGATGACCAGGCGCTTCTTGGTCTTCGCGACGAGGCCGGGCGCGATGCCGTTGTCACGATCCAGGTCGACGATCTTCTTCTTGCGCGCCATGTCCGCCTATTCCGCCGAATTCTCCCGGGAAGCAGCATCCGCCGCACCCGTGCCTGCTCTGTTCTTCTCGACCCATCCCTCGATGTTGCGCTGAGGGGCGACGGTCATGGCCAGGGCGCCGGCGGGGACATCCTTGCGGACGACGGCGCCTGCACCGGTCTTCGCACCAGCACCCAGCCTAACGGGCGCGACGAGGACCGTGTGCGACCCCGTGTGAACCTCGTCGCCGATCTCGGTGCGGTGCTTGTTCACGTCGTCGTAGTTGGCGGTGATGGTGCTCGCACCGAGGTTGACGCCGCGTCCGATCGTCGCATCGCCGACATACGAGAGGTGCGGCACCTTGCTGCCCTCGCCGATCTCGGCGTTCTTGGTCTCGACGTAGGCGCCGATCTTGCCCTTGGCACCGAGCACTGTGTTCGCGCGCAGGTAGGAGAAGGGCCCGACGGTGGCGCCCGCCCCGATCACCGAGAGTGTGGCATCGCTTCGGCGGACGATCGCATCCTCCCCCACCTCGCAGTTCACGAGGGTCGTGTCCGGGCCGACTGTGGCACCCGCGGCGATCGTGGTCGCGCCGAGGATGTGCGAGTTCGGAAGGATCGTCACATCCGGCGCGAGTGTCGCGTCGTCGTCGATCCAGGTCGTGGCGGGATCGATCACGGTGACTCCCTCGAGCTGCCAGCGACGGACGATGCGTGCGTTCAGCAGGCGTCCGACCTCGGCGAGCTGCGCGCGGTCGTTCACGCCGAACGTCACCGTGACATCGGAGACGACGGATGCCGCCACGCGGTCTCCGTCACGACGCAGCAGCCCCGGAACGTCGGTGAGATACATCTCGCCCTGCGCGTTGTCCACGCCCACCTCTGGGAGATACCTGCGCAGCGTCGAAGCCCGGAACGCGTACATGCCGGCGTTGATCTCGCGGACGGCCGCTTCGTCGTCGCTGGCGTCCTTCTGCTCGACGATGCGGTCCACCCCGCCGTCGGCGTCGCGGATGACGCGGCCGTATCCGCGGGGGTCCTCCACCACGGCCGTCATCAGCGTGGCGGGGGCGCCGGACGCGCGGTGCTCGTCCAGGAAGGCGGAGAGCGTGTCGACATCAGCGAGCGGGCAGTCGCCGGAGAGCACGAGCACGTCACCCTCGAAGTCGTCGGGTAGCGCATCGATCGCGACCTGCACGGCGCGCCCCGTGCCGGGGACCTCGTCCTGGTCGATGAACACGGCGGCGGGATACTCCTCGGAGAGCGCCGCCACGACCTGGTCGCGCTCGTGACGCACCACGACCTCGATGTGCTGCGCCTCGAGGCGCGCCGCGGTGGTCAGTACGTGGCCCACGAGTGGGCGGCCGCCGATCGGATGCAGCACCTTGGGAAGGCGCGACTTCATGCGCGTGCCCTGTCCAGCGGCGAGAATGATGATCGCGAGGTTACCTGTCATGCTCCGCCGCCAGGACTCGAACCTAGACCTAACAGCTCCAAAGGCTGTCGTGCTGCCATTACACCACGGCGGACCGCGGCGTCCTCGAGGACGCCGCCCGTCAAGTCTGCCATGCCCGCGCGTGAGATCTCTGCTGACGTCGGGCACCGTCATCCCTGGGAAACACGTCTTTGGAATGCTGAGGGCATGAGCATCATCATCGAACAGGTCGTGACCGCCCGCCCCGCACTCGCCGCCTTCCTGGAAGCGCACCACGCCGACATGGAGGACACCGCTCCGCCGGAGAGCCGCCACGCACTGCCGTTCGACCGCCTTCTCGTCCCCGGTGTGAGGCTCTTCGCAGCCTTCACCGAGGGCCGTCCGGTCGCCACCGGCGCGCTGGCTTCCGTCGACGAGGAGCACGAGGAGGTCAAGTCCATGCGGACGGACCCCGCGATGCGCGGGCGAGGGCTCGGCCGCACCATGCTCGACTTCCTGCTCGCGGATGCTGCGGCGCGCGGCATCCGTCGGGTGTCGCTGGAGACCGGGAGCATGGACTTCTTCGCCCCGGCCCGCGCACTGTATGCGAGCGCGGGTTTCACCGAGTGCGGTCCGTTCGGCCGCTACCGCCCCGACCCGCTGAGCACGTTCATGACGCTGGCGCTGCCCGCGGCATCCGTCGCGTCCGACGCGGCCGAGGTCGGCACGAGATAATGAGCGGATGAGCGATGAGGATGAGGTCGACCGGATCGTCGGTGCGTGGAACACGCAGCGGCCCGACCTCGACTTCTCTCCGCTCGAGGTGCTGTCTCGGATGGACCGGCTTTCCCGACACCTCGACCGGGCCCGCCGCGACGTGTTCCGGCGCAGCGACCTGGAGCCGTGGGAGTGGGATGTGCTCTCCGCGCTCCGGCGGGCAGGAACGCCGTTCCAGCTCTCCCCCAAGCAGCTCCTCCAGCAGACCCTGGTCTCGAGCGGCACCATGACGAACCGCATCGACCGGCTCGTCGCGCGGCGACTGGTACGCCGCGAGGCCGACCCGGGCGACGGGCGCAGCGTGCTCGTCACGCTCACCGAAGACGGGCGCACGCGGGTGGATGCCGCGATCACGCGGCTCGTCGACGTCGAGGCGGAGCTGCTGCGCGGTCTTTCGCGCGGCGACCGCGACCGACTCGCCGGACTGTTGCGCAAGCTGAGTCTGAGCTTCGACTGATGACGGCATCCGTCTGATGGGTATGCCCTCTCCCCTCCCCATGCGCGACGGTGTGGGTGCGACTCGGCTGCATGTGCCGCTGACCGGTGCATGGCCGACGGTGTCCGCGTACATGGTGGAACGCTTCTTCCACCTCGATCCGGAGTGGCTGCTGCAGCGGTTCGACAGGGGTGAGATCGTGACGCGCGACGGGTCGCCGGTCGCGCGCGATGCGCCGCTCGGCTCCGAGGAGTTCGTCTGGTACTACCGCGAGCCGCCGACGGAGCAGGCGATCCCGTTCACCGAGGAGATCCTGCACCAGGATGACCATCTCGTCGTCGTCGACAAGCCGCATTTCCTGCCGACGACGCCGGGCGGGAAATTCCTGCAGAACTCTGCGCTGGTGCGCCTGCGCAACCGCCTCGGGAACCCTGATCTCGCGCCGATCCACCGGCTCGACCGCGCGACGGCGGGCCTGCTGATGTTCTCTGCGCGCCCGGCGACCCGGGGCGCGTATCAGCTGCTCTTCGAGAACCGTGAGGTGCAGAAGGTGTACGAGGCGGTCTCCGCCCGCCCGGCGGATTGGGACGACACCCGCTTCCCTCTCGTGTACCGGAATCACATCGAGAAGCCGCGCGGACAGCTGCGCGTGCAGGTCGACGATATGCGCGAGCCGAACGCCGAGACCGCCATCGAGCTGCTCGGCGCTGACGAGCGCGTCGTGCACACGCTGCTGCGACCGCACAGCGGCAAGATGCACCAGTTGCGCGTGCATCTCGCCGCCATCGGCCTCGGCATCCTGAACGACCGGTTCTATCCCGAGTTGCTCGACGACGGGCCGGACGACTACGCCCGTCCGCTGCAGCTGCTCGCGCGGGAACTGCGTTTCGTCGACCCGCTGAGCGGCGAGGATCGCGTGTTCACGACCCGACGGATGCTGGCGGAGGCGCCGCACTGAAAGGTCGCATTCGGATACGGACGACCCGCCCTTCCGCGGAGACCACGGAGACATCTGCCAAGGACCTCACGACCAGGTCCGCATGCGCTGCGAGATCCGTCGCGGGGACCGTTCCCATGACGCCCACAGTCCGACATCCCGCTGCTCGCGCGGACCTCAGACCTGCGACGGTGTCCTCGAAGGCGACGGCCGGCGCGGATTCCGGGTCAGGCCGGCGCGCCGAGCGGAAGGGCTCCGGGTGGGGCTTCCCCCGCACCACGTCGTCGCCGGAGACGAGGCGATGCGGCGCGGGGATTCCTCCCGCTGCCAGACGCGCGAACGCGACGGGCCGCGAGGCAGACGTGACGACCCCCCAGCCCTCCGCGGGGAGTGACGACAGCAGTTCGATCGCGCCGGGGAGAGCAGGCACCGGTACCCGCGGGGATTGCTCGATCTCTCGGAGCCTTTCAACGCCCGCTTCGACGCGACCAGCGGGCAGGAGAGACGAGACGAGATCGGCAGCCCGTCGACCGTGGAACGCGTGATGGACCGGGATGCTCACGGCTTCGAGCACCGCCCACTCGCGCCATGCGTCCTCCACGGCCGCGATCGAGTCGATCAGAGTGCCGTCCATGTCGAACAGCAGGTCGCCGACGGTCCATTCGACGCCGAGGTCCCGCGCCACCCGTACCCCTACTCCGCCGCGGCGTGCGTGAGCGCCGGGATCACCATCGTCTTGATGGCGGCCGGGTCGGTCTTCGCCTTCATGAGAGCCTCCTCCACGCCGTCGAGTCCGAATCTCCCGGTCACGATGCCGTCGGTGTCGACCTTCCCGCTGGCGATGAGATCGATGCCCACCGGCCAGGTGTTCACGTACCGGAAGGTTCCGGTGAGCGTGATCTCGCGATGCTGGAGCAGAGCGATCGGCACCTCGAGGTGATGGCCGCCCATGCCGACGAGCACAGCGGAACCGCCTGGTCGGATCGCGTCGAACGCCGACTTGATAGCGCGTCCGTTGCCGGAAGCATCGATATACACGTCGAAGTGCTGATCGTAGGTCGACAGATCGCTGTCGGCCGGATCGAGCGCGACATCGACGCCGCGCGCGAGCGCGAACTCCCGCCGATGCACGATCGGATCGCTGATGACGACCTCCGTCGCACCGAATGCCTTCGCGACTTGCGCGTTCAGGACGCCGATCGGGCCTGCGCCTGTGATGAGCACCTTCGCTCCGGCGGTGATCCCCGCACGCCTGGCCGCGTGCACAGCCACGGAGACCGGCTCGACGAGGGCTGCCTGCTCATCGGTCATGGAGTCGGGGATCTCGTGCGCGAAGTCGTCGTCGACGATGGCGTACTCGACGAAGGAGCCGTCGATCGGCCAGGCGCCGTAGAAGCGGATCTCACGGCAGAGGTGGTAACTCCCCTCTTTGCAGTAGCGGCAACGTCGACACGGCGTCTGCGGCTCCAACGCCACCCGCGCACCGACGCGACTCGGGTCCACGCCCTCGCCGACCGCGACGATCTCTCCGGCGGTCTCATGTCCGAGGACGATCGGACCTTCGACGACGATGTCGCCGATGACTCCCGTCTCGTAAAAGTGGGTGTCTGATCCGCAGACGCCGATCGCGGTCACCTTCACGAGCACCTCGCCTCGCTGCGGGCTGGGGACGTCGCGTCGTTCGAGTTCGATGGTCTCTGTGCGGGTGAGCACGCTCGCGAGCATGGTCGTGGGAATGGGCATGGAAGTGTTCCTTTCGAATGCCATACGGTGATCAGCCCTTGACGGTTCCGGCGGTGAGCCCACCGACGATCCAGCGAAGGGAGAAGAGGGCGAAGATGATGCCAGGGATGAGGGAGATCACAGTCGCCGCAGCCATCGGGCCCCAGTCGATCGACTGGTAGGAGATGTACTGCTGGATGCCTGTCGTGATGACCTGCGTGTTCTTGCCGGCCAGTACCAGCGGCAACGTATAGCTGTTCCACGCCCAGATGAACGACAGCATGAGGCTCGCCCCCAGTCCGGGCGCGATCAGGCGGAACAGCACGTGCCGGAAGGCCGTCCAGCGGTTGCCTCCGTCGACCGCGACCGCCTCTTCAAGCTCGGGCGGAAGATCCTCGATGAACGAGCGGAGCATCCACACCAGCATCGGAAGCGTGACCAGCTGGTACGCGAGGATCAGTCCCAGGTAGGAGTCGTAGAGCCCCGTCTGCTGGAAGATGAGGTAGAGCGGCAGGATGATCAGCAGTTCGGGCGCGAACCGCATCGACAGGATGCCGAAGGCGATGTTCTCGCGTCCTTTGAAACGGAAGCGCGCCAGGGCGTATGCGGTCGGGAGGCCGATCGCAAGCGTGAGCAGCAGCGATCCGGCTGTCACGATGAGCGAATTGACGAACGGCGTCATGAACGCGGAGCCGCTGAGGACCTGCGCGTAGTTGTCGAGGATCGGCACGAACGCGAGCGTAGGCGGATACGCGACGATGTCTTCCGGCTTCTTCAGAGACATCATCACGATCCAGACGATCGGCGCCAGAGCGAAGATCGTCCAGGCGGTGAGCGCCGTGATCGCCCCTCCGTGCTTCAGAGCCTTCGTGCGCCGCCGCCGACGGACGATCCGGGTGCGGTCGAGGAGTGTCGAACTCATGCCATCACCTCCCTGCGCCGCGCCTTCAGCAGGAAGGACGAGAGCACGTTGCAGAGCAGCCACAGCACGATCAGCGAGGCCATCGCCATGCCGAAGTTGAGGTTGCGAATGCCATCGAGATAGGCGAGCACGTGCAGGTTCGTCGTGGCATCCACCGGCCCTCCCTTGGTCGTGGTGTAGATGATGTCGAACATCTTCAGGGAGTCGATTCCTCGGAACGCGATGATGACGATGAGCACCGGCAGCAGCATGGGCAGCGTCACCGAGATGAAGTTCCTGATGGGACCCGCACCGTCGACGGCCGACGCCTCGGTCAGCTCCTTGGGCACGCTCTTGAGCCCCGCCTGGGCCAGCAGCACCACGAACGGCGTGAAGATCCAGACATCGATGAGGATGACCGAGAGCAGGGCGCTGTCCGGTCCGTTCAGCCACAGCATCTTGGGCTGCCCCGCCGACTCGAGCAGCCAGTTGACGATGCCGTTCTCGGTGAGCATCACCTTCCACATGAGCGCGGCGACCACGGGAGGCAGGAGGAGCGGCAGCACGATGAGGAGGCGGAAGACGTTCCCGTACCGGCCGTAGTTGAGCAGCATCGCGAGGGCCACGCCCACCACGCATTCGATGACGACGACGACGACGGCGTACAGGAGGGTGATCCCGACCGCATGCAGTCCCTCCCCCGTCGTGAACAGGGAGACGTAGTTCTTTCCCCAGTTGAATTCGGGGCCGCCTCGATTGAGTCGGTATGAGGTGAACGACCACCATGCGCCGGTCAGGAACGGGTAGAGGACAGCCACCAGCACGGCGAGGGCCGGAAGCACGAGCAGATAGGGCAGATAAGACTTGTGTTTCACGAGGTCAGGCTCCTTCCACGTGTGGTCCGGCCGATGCACCGTGATGCACCGGCCGGACGAGATCACTCGATCGCGGCGTCGATCTTGGCGGCTGCGTCGTCGAGCGCTTCCTCGACGGAGGCCTGCTCGAGGATGGCCGACTGGATGGCCGTGGCCCAGATGTCACCGACCTCGGTCCAGGTGGACGACGGCGCGTACGGCCAGGACGCGTGATCCGCGAGGATTTCCTTCCACACCGTGTTGTAGTCGCCCCATCCCTCGGTGGCCGCCGCCATCTCGGGGCTGTCGGCGACCGAAACGCGCGTGGGGTTCATGTTGCCGTTGCTTATCGCGGTCGTCAGCAGTTCCTTCGACGTCGCCCACTGGATGAACTGCCAGGCGGCACCCTTGTGCTCGGATGCGGCGTTCATGCCCAGGGACCAGACCCACAGGCTCGAGGAACGACCCTCGGGCCCCTCGGGAGGAAGCGCGTATCCGACCTTGCCTGCGATGGCGCTTCCCTCCTTCTCGAAGTCGGGCGCCATGTGATCCGCGTCGATGTAGAAGGCCGATGTACCGGCCAGGAAGTCCTGCTGCGCCTCGTACCACGTGTAGGTGCTGGCCGCCTGCGGGCCGGTCTGCATGAGCTCGACCCACTTGCTGACAGCCTCGACGCCCTCTGGCGAGTTGACGGTCGCCTTGCCATCGGTGATGTCCTTGACGCCGTAGGCGCCGGCGAAGGTCGAGAACGGGTTCAGGGTGGGGAAGGTCTTGTCGCCCCGGCTGACGAACCCGTTGATGGTCTTGCCCTCGAACTCCGTACCGTCCAGCTTCTTCGCTGCGGCGATGAGCTCGTCGATCGTCTGCGGGACCTCGACGCTGTTGGCCTCGAGGATGTCCTTGCGGTAGAAGAGCGCGTAGCCTTCTTCGTTCGCCGGGATCGCCCATAGTCCGCCTTCTCCGGCACCGCCGAAGTCGGTCGTGTCCCATCGTTGCGCCTCGATCAATGCGGGGAAGAAGTCGTCGAAGTCGTAATCAGGCGCAGTCTGCTTCGCGTCGTCGACCCACGGCTGCAGGTCCTCGATCCAGCCGGCTGCGGCGTACTGGTAGTTCATGGGCTGAGATGTCATGAATGCGTCGTAGTTGCCCGAACCGGACTGCAGTTCAGTGAGGATCTTCACCATGTAGTCGGATTCGCTCAGCGTCTCGAGGTTCACCGAGATGCCGGTCTTCTCCTCGAAGTCGGGGAGATTCTCTTTGATCGCCGCGGACACCGGGTGCTCGCTCATCAGCAGGTTGAGCTCCTCGCCCTCGTAGTTCTTCCAGTCGAAGCTCTCGACGTCGCTGGAGGTGTCCGGACTCGAGCTCGTCGTGCATCCCGCCAGCACGGACGCGGCCATCAGTGCGGCGAGACCGACCGCTGCTCTACTGCCGCGATGCAGGCGGCGAACGTGATTGTTCATCAGTACTCCTTCGGACCATGAAGCACCTCGCAGCAGGGATACTGCGCGGTGCGGAACAGGAGACAGACTATTTTTCGTGCTCCACGGAGCAGCTACGATGCTCGAGTGAGCAGAGAGCTGCCTATGGTCTCCAAGATGGTGTACGCATACGCTGCGATCCAGCATCTCGGATACGACCGTTCCACCGTCGACCTGGCCGAGGAGCTCGGGGTGTCGAGATTCATGGTCGGCCGGATGATCAAACGTGCTCGCGATGACGGGCTGATCGAAATCACTCCGCGCCTGCCGGATCCCATCGACCCGCAGCTGTCGCAGGCGCTGGCGGCGGCGTATGGACTGAACGTCGCGATCGTGGTGGTGTCGCCGACGCAGGACGACGTGCACGTGCGAACGATCATCTCGACGGCCGCCGCCCACCTGCTCGCCGACCTCATCGACGAAGACGACATCGTGGGGCTCGGCCCCGGCCGGACGATACTGCAGAGCTGCGAAAGACTCGAAAGCACCGCGCACTGCGATGTGGTGCAGCTGACAGGAGGCGCTGCGGCCGAACCGGAAGAGCACCTCAGCGCCATCATGCGTCTCAGCAGCGTCGCCAAAGGACGCATGTTCGCGCTCCACGCGCCGTTTCTCGCCACGAACGAGAGGTCGTGGACGGCGATCACCGGCGAGCCGGACGTCCGGAAAGCGCTGAGCCGTATGGACCGGGTCGACAAGGCCGTGCTCACGGTAGGCGGGTGGCCGGACAGCTCGCTGCTCGCCTCGCAACTCGAAGAACTTGGTGAGATCGATACACTGCAGGCTCAGGGAGTGGTCGCCGAGTTCGGGACGACCCTGCTGGACGCCGACGGGCAAGAGGTCCGCAGCCTGGACAGACGGCTGATCGGCATCAGCTCCGAACAGCTGAGGCGTGTGCCGTTGAAGATCGCACTCGGGGGCGGCGAGGGCAAGACGCGGGCGGTGATCGCGGCCCTGCGTTCAGGCCTGGTCGACATCATGGTGACCGACGAGGCCACCGCTCGCGCTGCCATCGACGCGCGATAGCCGTCGACCAAAGAATGTCTCGACCTCATGCGTTAGGGAACGGTCGATCTCCAGCCACTCTCTCGCCACCTCCCGCGCCTCGGCGGGGACGGCTGCCACGGCCTCCGGCCCGTCCGCGAGCTCCCAGCGATCGCAGATCTCGGACCAGAGCAGATAGGCGCCGCCTGCCCCCTCGACCCCGACCTCGACCAGGTCGAGAAGCCGACCGGTGCCGTCCATCATGGCGTCGTAGACCTCGACGTCGCGCCCGGCGAGCACGGCGTTCGACACCTCGGTCATCTCCGCGCTGACGCGCACATCCATCGTCATGGACTCAGCGCCGCATGATCTTGCGGGCGAGCTTGGTGCCGACCAGCTGCACGAGGTGCACGAACACGACGATCAGCACGATGGCGGCCCACATCACAACGGGCTCGAACTGGCGGAAGCCGTAGATCTGCGCGAACGCACCGAGGCCGCCGCCGCCGATGAGACCGGCCATCGCCGTCATGTCGATCAGGGCGACGACGATGAACGTGTACCCGAGGATGAGCGGCCCGAGCGATTCCGGGATCGCCACGGTGAAGAGGATGCGCCAGGGGCCGGCACCCATCGACCGTGCGGCCTCGATCACTCCGGGTGACACCGACACCAGATGCTGCTCGACGATGCGTCCGATGGCGAACGCCGCCGCGAGGCCGATGATGAACGCGCCCGCGGTCGTGCCGATGCCGACGCCGACGACGGCGCGCGCGAACGGCTGCGCGACGGCCATGAAGATCACGAACGGGATCGGGCGGAAGAAGTTGACCGCGAGGTTCGCGATCGTCGAGACGAACGCGTTCTGCACGAGTCCACCCGGCCGCGTCACGTACAGGATGATGCCGATGATGAGGCCCAGCACTCCACCGAGGACGAGCGCGAACGACGTCATGTAGAGGGTCTCGAGGGCGGCTTGCCAGAACTCCGGGCCCAGTTCGATCAGACGATCCATCAGCGTGCCTCCTCTCCGGCGATCTCGGTGACTTCGACGCGTTCCGCGATGGCCGCCAACGCGCGGTCGATCGCGGCGCTCTCACCGCGGATGGCGAGCGTGAGGTGCCCGAAGGCGCGTCCGCGGATATCGTTGATGCCGCCGAACACGAGCTCGAAGTCGAGACCGGCGCCGGCCAGGTCGAGGAACACCTGCGCCTGCGACGAGTCGCCGTCCCGGAACGAGAACGTGACGATGCGGCCCTGGTGACGCTCGCGGAGCACCGCGAGCTCCGACGGAGACGGGATGCCCTTGACGACCGTGCCGACGAACCGCTGCGATGCCGGGCTCTGCGGCGCGGAGAACACGTCGAAGACGTCGCCCTGCTCGATGACCCGGCCGCGTTCCATCACGGCCACCTTGGTCGCGATCGTCTGGATGACGTCCATCTCGTGCGTGATGACGACGATCGTGACGCCCTGCTCGCTATTGACGCGCTGGAGCAGGTCGAGCACCTCGTGCGTGGTCTGCGGGTCGAGCGCGCTGGTCGCCTCGTCGGCGAGCAGGATCGCCGGCCCTGTGGCGAGAGCGCGAGCGATGCCGACGCGCTGCTTCTGGCCGCCGGAGAGCTGCTCGGGGTAGGCCTTCGCCTTGTCGGACAGGCCGACGAACGACAGCAGCTCGGTGACCCGCGCCTCGATGTCGGCCTTCTTCCACCCGGCGAGGGTCAGCGGGTAGGCGATGTTCGCCTTGACGCTGCGCGAGGAGAACAGGTTGAACTGCTGGAAGATCATGCCGATCCCGCCGCGCATACGGCGCAGCTCGCTCTCCTTGAGAGACGTGATGTCGACGCCGTCGACCAGGATGCTGCCCGCCGTGGCCGGCTCCAGCGCGTTGATCAGGCGCACGAGCGTCGATTTGCCGGCACCGGAGTAGCCGATGATGCCGAAGACGTCGCCCTTCTCGATCTCGAGTGTCACGTCGTCGACGGCGACGATGTCACCGTCTCCGGGGTTCCGCGAAGGGTAGGCCTTCGACACGTTGGTCAGGCTCACGATCGGCATGTGCTGCTCCGGTCTGGTTCTCTCGGGGGAATGAGAATCGGGTGACGCACACGCGTCACCCGATTCTCTCGCATCAGGCGGGATCGCTCCCGCCCGTGCTCACTTGCTTGCTTCGGTGTCCTTCTCGACCTTCGCCAGCGAGTCGACGAGGTCCTCCACCGGCACCTCGAGAGAGACGGACGTGTCGCCCGACGACTCGGCCAGCCCCGCCTGCACGTCCTCGTTCGTCTGGAAGATCTCGACGAGCTTGAGGTACGTCTCGTTGTCGGCATCCTCTGCCCGCGACGCGAAGATGTTGACGTAGGGCAGGGCGTTCGGGTCCTCCGGGTCGTCCTGCGCGATCGCGTCCTCGAACGACAGACCCGCGTCCGCGACGAAGTCGTTGTTGATGACGGCAGCCGCCACATCGGGCAGCGAGGTGGGCGTCAGCGAAGCCTCCAGCGCCTGAACTTTGACCTTCGACTTCTCGGTGTCGACGTCGGCGATATCCGAGAAGATGGTGCCGCCGCTCTTGAGTTCGACGAGACCGGCCGATTGGAGCACGAGCAGCGCACGCGCCTGGTTCGATGCGTCGTCGGGAACGGCGACCGTCTCGCCTTCCTTGATGTCGTCCACGTCGTCGTACTTCGTGGAGTAGAGGCCGAGCGGGTAGATCGCGGTCGACCCGATCGGTGTCAGGTCGGAGCCCGACGCCACGTTGTACTGCGCGAGATACACGATGTGCTGGAACTGGTTGAGGTCGACCTCGCCCTCGGTGAGCGCCGGGTTCGGCTGCTCGTAGGAGCCGAAGTCGACGAGCTCGACCGTGATGTTCTCCTCGGCGGCTGCCGCGACGAACGGCTCCCACTGCGCGTCGCCCTTGCCGACGATGCCGATCTTGACGACCTCGTTCTCGGTGGATCCACCGCCGTCGGAGCCGGCGTCGGACGATGCGGTGGCGCATCCGGCGAGCACGACGAAGAGCGGGACCGCGGCGAGCGCGGCGATGACGGACGTGGTACGACGTGACATGGGAAGGGTTCCTCTCTTGGGGGACTCGAATACGTTAGGCAGGGACGCCCGCGCGCGCGGAATCGTGCCGTCACACGACGTCACAGCGCGGGAAAGCTGCTGTCAGCGGATCGCGAGCCCTCGCGCGGAGTTCGGGGCGGCGACGGACCCCCGAACGATCAGCTCCGGCGCGATCCGCTGGTCGCCGTGCGGTTCGCTGCCCGCGATGAGAGCATCCAGAAGAGTGAAGGACAGCCTCCCGAGTGAGGTGAAGTCCTGGCGGATCGTCGTGAGCGGGGGCACGGCGAAGGCTGCGAGCGGATGGTCGTCGAAGCCGGTGATGGAGATGTCCTCCGGAACACGCAGTCCGCGATCGAGCACGGCTCGAATCGCTCCCAGCGCGATCTCGTCGTTTCCGCATGCGATCGCCGTGACCTGCTCCCCGTATTGCTCGAGCAGCTCCAGCGCACCGTCGTACCCGGACCGGGGCTGCCAGTCAGCACATCGCACCACCGGATAGTGCGGCAGCCGAGCCGCCGTCAGCGCATCGAGGATCCCGAGCGAGCGTCGCTCCACCGGCCGCTTGTCGGGCGGAGCGAGGATGAAGATCGAGCGATGCCCCTCCGCGATGAGGTGCTCCGCCATCATCGCCCCACCCTCGTACTCGTCCATCGACACGTACGGGCGCCCGCCGCCGATGTCCTCGCTCGGAGAGTTCGTGGAGACGACCGGAAGGTAGGCGGGGAGGGCGGGAAGGATGGTGTGCCCGGCGGAGTCGAAATCGATCACGATTACTCCCGCAACGGCGTGGGAGGCGACTGTCCCCACGGCCTTGCGGATGTCGGCATCTGAGGTTCCCTCGATGACGGCGATGAGCACGGCCATGTCGTGCTCCCGGGCGCTCGCCTCGATGCCTCGGATCGTGGCGGCGTACCCGTAGTCGGCGGTGTTCGAGGTGATGATCCCGATGGTGGATGCACGGCCCGACACGAGGTTGCTGGCGGCAGCGTTGCCGAAGTAGCCGATACGCGACATCGCCTGCTGAACGCGGTCGCGCGTCTTCGGCGCCACCTTGTCGGACCCCTCGACGACGCGCGAAACCGTGACGGTGGACACTCCTGCCTCCGCCGCGACATCGGCGAGCGTCGGCCGCTGCGGGAACCCGTTCACGTGAGCAGTCTAGGGTCCGTGGCTCGCGCGATCTCGAGCATCGATGCGCGCCGTGTCGCCCTCATCCCTTGACCGCCCCACTCATCAGACCGGCGATGAAGAAGCGCTGAAGGAAGAGGAAGATCAGTGCGACGGGCAGCACGGCGATGACCGATCCCGCCATGAGGCCGCCCCAGTCGATCGAGTTCGCTCCCTTGAAGAGCATCAGCGCGGGCGTGATCGTGCGCATGGAGTCGGACGAGATGAAGATGTAGCCGAACATGAACTCGTTCCACGCCGTGATGAATGCGTACAGTCCGACCGACACGATGCTCGGGACCATGACGGGCAGCACGACGCTGACCAGGGTCCGAAGCCTGCCGGCGCCATCGATCTCCGCGGCCTCTTCGAGCGACATCGGGATGCTGTCGTAGGCGCTGGCGAGCATGAACGTGCTCAGCGGAATCACGAACGTCGTGTAAGCGAGGATCAGCGACCACTGGGTGTCGAGCAGCTGCAGATTGCGCATCGTGATGTAGAGCGGGACCAGGAGCAGCACGCCCGGGATCATCTGGGAGACGAGCATGACGAAGTTGGTGCCCTGCACAACGCGGCTGCGGTAGCGGCGGCTGAAGATGTACCCCGCGAACAGCGAGATCGTCAGAGACAGTGCGCAGGCAGCGAGTGACACGACGAGACTGTTCCCCACGTACTGCAGGAAGTGATTCTTTCCCAGGACGCTGACGAAGTTGTCCAGCGTCGGTGCATCGATCCAGAACGAGGGAGTGCGGACCCGGATCTCCTCGCGCGGCTTGAGCGACGAGATCAGCATCCAGACGAACGGGAAGAGCGTGTAGACGGCCAGGAGTACGAGCAGAACATACGAGACGGCATTGCCGAGACGGCGACGAGTGATGTGCGACATCGGTATCAACCCACGATCTCTTCGCTCAGCTTGCGGCGGAAGCGGTAGTAGACGACGAAGATGAGCGACGTGCCGATGAGCATCAGCGTCGAGAGAGCCGAGGCCGCTCCGACATCGAACTGCTGCAAGGAGTACCGGTAGATGAGGATCGGGAGCGTCATGGTCGCGTAGTTCGGTCCTCCCTGGGTCATCACCCAGATGAAGTCGAAGTTCACCGCCGTCCAGATGA
This sequence comes from Microbacterium sp. SA39, assembly GCF_000967865.1. GTDB lineage: Bacteria > Actinomycetota > Actinomycetes > Actinomycetales > Microbacteriaceae > Microbacterium. The sequence goes on along the minus strand of NZ_JXRU01000032.1, from coordinate 108,165 downwards.
GGTGGATGAACACGATGATCAGCGAGACGCTGCGCAGCTGGGGCATCGTGACGCTCCAGAAGCACCGCCAGGCACTGGCACCATCGAGCCTGGCCGCCTCATAGAGCTCGTCCGGGATCGCCTGCATCGCAGCGAGGAACGAGATCGTGTAATAGGGGAAGCTGCGCCAGACGTTCACGAAGATCACGGTCGGCATGGCCCACGCCGGGTCGCCCAGGAAGTTGATCGGGCTGTCGACCAGACCCGAGCCGGTGAGCATCGCGTTGACGATCCCGAAGTCCGGATTGAGCATCCACTCCCACGTCATGCCGGCGACGATGATCGGCACGAGCCAAGGGATGAACGTGATGACGCGGAAGAATCCCTGCCCGCGAAGTCTGCGGTTGAGCAGCACCGCCGCCGCGAGCCCGATCACGAACTCTCCGATCACGGAACCCACGGTCCACGCGACCGTGTTACCGACGGCGGGGAAGAAATGCGGATCCGCGATCACCTTGTCGAAGTTGTCGACGCCGACGAATCCTCCGACAGATGGATTGACCAGGTGCGCCTTCTGGAAGGCGTCGGTCAGGACCTTGAACAGGGGGTACCCGATGAGCACGGCGAGGAACAGCCACGCCGGGCTCAGCGCGAGGATCGTGAACCGCAGGTTCGCGCGACGTCGCGATCCTCCGCTCGCCGTCGCCGTATCGGACTTCTCGCCGATGCTCATCGAGTACTCCCTCCGCCGTCAGACGTTCACTCGCCGCCGGCGTCGCCGGAGTTCTCCAGCGCCTGGTTCACCGAGTCGCTGAGCCAGATCGCCGCTTCCTCGGCGGAGTCGCCGCTCTGCAGCACCATCGCGACCGCGTCGATCATGTGCTGGGTTACCTCACCCAGGGAGATCGGCGGGTACGTCACGCCGGTGTCGATGAGGGCGGCGAAGTCCTTGTTCCACTTGGTGTCCGTGGTCACTGTGCTCAGGGCCGAGCGGTCGGCGAACGCCGCCGACTGCCAGTCCTCGCTCGCGAACTGCTCGGCGAGTTCGGTGGACGCCTCGAGACTGTCGGAGCCGGCCATCACGAAGATCGGCTTGGACTCGATGTACGTCGACGGCTCGCCGTCGGCCGGGGACGGGATCGGATGGATGCTGACGTCCGCCATCGTGTCGGCGTTGGTCTTCTCCCTCTCGGCCAGCCAGTTGCCCGTCACGAAGCTGGCGGTGAGACCCGTGGCGAAGTTCTCGTCGGTGTCCTCCCAGCCGTAGGTCGGGGAGTTGGGGTTCACGGCTCCGCTGTCGAGCAGATCGATGTAGTACTGGAAGACCTTCGTCGCGTCAGCCAGCTGCTTCGGGTCGTCGTTCCAGGTGTTGCGGTAGCCGCCGCCCTCCTGCTCCTCGGCGATCGAGAGGCCGTACTGTGCGAGGTACACCAGCAGCTCCTGCGGTTCGCGCACGCCGGCGCCGGTCAACCCGTAGAACGAGCTTCCCGTCGCGTCCTCCACGCTCGAGCCCACGGCGAGCACGTCGTCCCAGGTCTCGGGGACCTCGACGCCCGCCTTGCCGAGGAGCTCGTCGTGCACGAGGTAGGCACGCGCGGTCGTCTCGTAGGGGAAGCCCACGATCTGACCGTCCACCGTCATGGACTCGCGCACCGCATCACTCACATCGGACGCGTCCTCCCAGCCACCCCAGGCATCGGAGACGTCAGCGAGGATGCCCAGCTTGCCGAACTCACCGACGTATTCCGGCAGGCCCCAGACGACGTCCGGCAGGTTGCCGCCTGCTGCGGAGGCGATGAGCTTCTCGCGGATCTGGTCATACGTGAAGTTCGACTGGTTCACCGTGTACCCGTTCTCCTCCGCCCACTCCTCGATGAGCGGCTCGAGCGCCGTGGCCGTGGCTTCGCCCTCGGTCCAGGACGTCCAGAGCTCGATCGTCTTGTCGTCGCCTGCCGATGAGCCGGAGCACCCCGCCAGCATGAGCGCGAGAGCGGCGATCCCCGCGGCCGATCCGATGGACTTCTTCATTGCGCGTCCCTCTCTGATTTCTTCGTTGAAAATCGTGCCGGTTCGATGATGAACCTTTGTTATTCCTAGTGTGACGCAACGGTCGACGTCAAGGCGTGTTACGTGCTCCGATTCGCGATCGGCTCGAACGGGACCTCCGTTAGTTCGACTTAACTCCAGGTCAGCCGTTTTTTTGGGTGAACCGCAGTGGCACCAGTATTCCCGTGAGGGTTGACGAGTCACGCCGGCATCGAAATGATAAGCGTTAGTCACATGACACAGGTGACGGCCATCTTCCCGGAGGACACTCACACCCATGATCGATTTCACCTGGGGCGGCGCCGCGTTCCCTCTGCGCGTGACCGCCTCCGAGGACCTGCCCGTGATGGTGTCCTTCGCGGCTGCCGTCGACGCCGCAGAACCCCGGCGTGCAACGCAGCGCGCTCGGCCGGGCATTGTTGAACTCCTCGTCCTCGGCGAGGGCCGCGGGCTGAACAACACCCGGGCCCTTCGCACGACAGTGGGCGACCGTCTGCGGCACGTCTCCCACGAGTTCGCGGAAGACGAGAGGGGCGCCCGGCTCATCATCGATCAGGAGGACGAGAAGACCGGGCTCCGCACGCGGACCCGGATCTCTCGCTTCGGAGACGCGGACGCGTACCGGATCACTACCACCGTCACGCACACGGGCGCCGCACGACTCTGCATCCAGCAGGTGACGAGCGCCACGCTCATCGGCCTGACGTCCCACCTCGGATCGATCGCCGAGGTGGACCTGTGGAGCGCGCAGAGCGAATGGTGCGCCGAGAGCCGGTGGTTCCCCACCGCTCTCTCCGGATCCGCAGGTCTCGCTGACATCAACGCCCCCGTGCACGGTCATTTCGCCCGGGGCACGATCGCCCGGGCCGGACACTCGACCTGGCCGACCGGCGAGTTCCTTCCCACCGCCGCTCTCGTGAACCGCGAGTCGGGGCGCGCGCTCGCGTGGGAGGTGGAGAACAACGGCCCGTGGCGGTGGGAGGTGGACACGCTCTTCGATGAGCGCGAGGCGCTCGCGCTCGCCCTCCTCGGTCCGACCGACATCGACCACGCCTGGTCGCTCTGGCTCGAGCCCGGCGACGAGTTCACCACGGTCCCGGTGACGGTGGCGGCCGCGGAGAACGGTCTGGACGGTGCGGCATCCGCACTCACGACGCACCGCAGGCACTCGCATCTGCTGAGCGCGTCCCCCCGCCATCGGGGCCTGGTCTTCAACGACTACATGAACGCGCTGATGGGCGACCCGACGACCGAGCGACTGCTCCCGCTCATCGACGCCGCGGCATCCGTGGGAGCCGAGTACTTCTGCATAGATGCCGGTTGGTACGACGACGACGGCGACTGGTGGCCGAGCGTGGGCGCCTGGGAGCCGTCGAACGTGCGATTCCGCCCGCTCGGGCTCAAGAGCCTCCTCGACCACATCCGGGCTTCCGGTATGGTCCCGGGGCTATGGGTCGAACCCGAAGTCATCGGCGTCCGCTCCCCCGTCGCGAGCACGCTCCCCGAGGACGCGTTCATGCACCGTGATGGCGTGCGCATCGTCGAACACGACCGCTACTTCCTCGATCTGCGCAGCAGCGCCGCCCGGGAACACCTCGACGGCGTGTTCGCGCGCCTCGTCGAGGAGTACGGGGCGGGCTACTTCAAGTGGGACTACAACGTGACACCGGGTGCCGGCCCCGGCGATGCGGTCAAGAGTCCCGGACGCGCGCTCCTCGAGCACACGCGTGCACTGCTCGCCTGGGTCGAGGACCTGCGCGCGCGCTACCCGGAGATCGTCATCGAGGCCTGTTCGTCGGGCGCCCAGCGGATGGATGCCGCGACTCTCGCGCGCTACGACCTGCAGTCCACGTCGGACCAGCAGGACTACCGGCTCTACCCCGCGATCGCGGCCAGCGCTCCGATGACGATGCCGCCGGAGATGGCCGGCAACTGGGCCTACCCGCAGTCGGAATGGACCGATGAGCAGATCGCGTTCACCCTGGTCACCGGCCTTTCCGGCCGCCTCTATCTCTCAGGAAATCTCGATCGACTCGATGACGGCCAGCGCTCCCTCGTCCGCGAGGCGACGGCGCTCTATCCCGAGCTCATCCGGCACCACACCGCGGCGCTTCCCTCCTGGCCGTTGGGGCTTCCTGCCTGGGACGCCGCGACCGTGGCCCTTGCGACCGAGACCGACGACGAGGTGCTCGTCTTCGTCTGGAACAGGAACGCGTCGAGTGCCGAGCTGACGGTGCCGTCACTGCGCGGGGACGAGGTGTCCGTGGAGACGATCTTCCCGACGGGCCTCGCCGCGTGGCTCCATGACTGGGACGCGGACACGTCGACGCTCCGCATCGACAGCGGGCCCCTGACGGAGAGCGCTCGGATCCTTCGGCTGCGGAAGGTCTGAGGTTTCAGTCGAACTCTTCGATGCCCTGGAGGCGCACCTGCTCGAGGTCGAGCCGGGCGGAGATGCGGCGGACGACCATGTCGTCGACAGTGCCCGCGCCGCGGAGCCCGAGCAGCACCTCGCGCTTGCGGTCGATGAGCGCGAGCTTGAGTCGCGTGTGCTCCTCGTGCCGGATCAGCGGTGAGCGCTGGGCGAGGTCGACGTCCGCCGAGGTCGCGATGATCTGCAGGACCGTGCCGTCGACGGCATCCGTCCCTCCCGTCGGGCCCGTCGCGATCGGCGTCGGATCGGGAGTCGTGTCGACTCCCCCGATCCCGAGCGGGTCGGGCTCATCGAGGAGGTCGTCGAGCGCGTCGGCCTCGGCATCCACCAGCGCCTGCTCGCGCGCCAGGGATCGGGCGTTCTCGAACTCCAGCATCTGGTATCCCTCGGCGCGCACTCGGTCGCGCACCTCCTGACCGACGCCGTGCTCGGCGGCGAGGTCGTCGAGCGCCGCGAGCGCCGCACCCGAGATCGCCCGCTCGGCGAGCTCGTACTCCTCGTCCTCGGCATGGTCGGCCGGGAACTTCGCCCAGCGCACGATCATCGGCAGGAGCGGCGCCTGCACGAGCAGGCTGAGGAGAATGACGCCGGCGGTGATGAAGACGATCTCATCCCGACCCGAGACGGCACCGCCGTCGCTGATGGATGCCGGTACGGAGAGGGCGATGGCGAGCGAGACCGCACCGCGCATGCCCGCGACCGTGGAGACCGCTCGAGCACGCGACCGCACGCCGCGCGGCAGGGGCGACGTCGGACGCCCCTGGAAGAGTGCGTTGAAGAGCTGGAAGAGGTATCGCACGACGAGGAGGGTGGCCCAGACGGCGAGCGTGATGAGCAGCAGCCGCCCGATCGCGGCGGCGGAGATCTCGTGGGCGACGTACTGCACCTCGAGCCCGATCAGGACGAACAGGGCTCCGTTGAGCAGGAATACACCGAACGGCCACGCGGCATCCGCCTGCCTCCGTGACGACGCCGTCGTCACGCGCGGCGAGATGTATGCCACGATCAGTCCCGCGACGACGACCGCGAGCACACCCGAGGCATGCACGATCTCGGCGACGAGGAAGGCCGAGAACGGGATGAGCAGCAGCGTGACGTTGATGACGATCGTCGAGGAGGAACGGCTCAGGAGCAGGTAGCCGAGCGCGGCGATGGCGGCTCCGGCCGCGACCCCGCCGACGTACGACACGAGCACGTCCCAGGTGACCGACCACGGGGTGATCTGGCCGCCGAGCGCCAGCGAGACAGCGATCGCGTAGAGCACCAGCGCCGTGCCGTCGTTGGTGAGACTCTCCGCCTTCAGCTTCATGAAGGAGCGGCGAGGCAGCAGACGGCCGAGGGCCGCGACGGCTGTGGCATCCGGCGGGGCGACTGCTGCCCCGAGGATCAGGGCGATCTCCCACGGCATCCCGAAGAGCACGGCGATGCCGGCCACAGCGAACGCGGATGCCACGACGAGCAGCGTGCTCATCGGCAGGATGTACCGGAAGTCGCGGCGGATCGACCGCAGCGACGTCGTGAGGCTCTCCCAGAACAGGATCACCGGCAGGAACAGCAGCAGCACCATCTCGGGCGGCAGCTGCACTTCGCGGAGCTCCGGCACGAAGCCGAGCAGCAGACCGAAGATGACGAGCACGAGGGGCAGGGCGAGGCGCACGCGCGGTGCGATCAGGGTTCCGACAAGAATCGTGAGTCCGAGCAGGACGGTTACTTCGAGGCCTTCCATCTCCATCTCCCAACGCCGGTGGGAGAAGGATATTCCTTATCGGTCAGTCCAGCTGCTCGGTGAGCTCGAACCAGCGCAGTTCCAGCTCCTCGATCTCGGCCTGGGTGTCGCCGATCGCCTTCATCTCGTCGGCGATCCCGGCATAGTCGGACTGGTCGTGCTCGGCGAGCGCGTTCTTCGCCTTGTTGATCTGCTGCGTGAGCTTCTGGATGCGGCGCTCGAGGGAGGCGACCTCCTTCTGCGCCGTGCGGAGTGCTGCCCCGTCGAGGGCGGATGCCTTCTTCGCGGTGTTCGTCGCGGTCTGCGACTTGCTCGGCGCGGCATCCTGCAGCTGACGAAGACGCAGGTACTCGTCGACGCCGCCGGGAAGGTGGCGGAGGTGGCCGTCGAGGACCGCGTACTGCTGATCGGTGACCCGCTCCAGGAAGTACCGGTCGTGACTGACGACCAGGAGCGTGCCCGACCAGGAGTCGAGCAGATCCTCGATCGCGGCGAGCATGTCCGTGTCGAGGTCGTTGGTGGGCTCGTCGAGGATCAGCACGTTCGGCTGGTCGAGCAGCACGAGGAGCAGCTGCAGCCGGCGCTGCTGGCCTCCGGAGAGGTCCTTGACGGGCGTGGAGAGCTGCGCGGAGTCGAAGCCGAGGCGTTCGAGCAGCTGACCGGGCGTGAGGTCCTGCGCCTTGGAGCCGGCGCCGAGCGTGTACGAGGTGCGCAGCCGCGAGATGATCACGCGCACGGGTTCATGCCGCACGTCTTCGAGTTCATCGAGGCGCTGGGTGAGCGTCTTGACGACCACGGTCTTGCCGCGCTTCACCTGCCCGACGGTCGGCTCGACGGTGCCGGCGATGAGGCCGAGGAGCGTGGACTTGCCCGCGCCGTTCACCCCGAGGATGCCGGTGCGCTCCCCCGGCGCGATGCGCCACTCGATGTCGCGCAGCACTTCGCGCGTGCCGCCGTCCGTCCGGGGGTAGGTCACGCCGACGTCGAGCAGATCGACGACGTCCTTGCCGAGCCGGGAGACCGCGAGGGACTGCAGCGAGACCTTGTCGCGGATCTCCGGCACGTCGGCGATGAGATCGTTCGCGGCGTCGATGCGGAACTTGGGCTTGGCCGTGCGCGCAGGCGCGCCGCGACGAAGCCAGGCGAGCTCCTTCTTCGCGAGGTTCTGCCGCTTCGCCTCCATCGTCGCGTTCATGCGGTCGCGCTCGACGCGCTGCAGGATGTACGCGGCGTATCCGCCCTCGAAGGGCTCGACGATGCGGTCGTGCACCTCCCACGTCTCGGTGCAGATCTCGTCGAGGAACCAGCGATCGTGGGTCACGACCATCAGGGCGCCGGAGTTCGCGTTCCAGCGCCGCTTGAGGTGTCCGGCGAGCCAGGTGATCGCCTCGACATCGAGATGGTTGGTGGGCTCGTCGAGCGCGACGACGTCCCAGTCTCCGGCGAGGAGCTTCGCGAGCGAGACCCGGCGGCGCTGACCACCGCTGAGCGAGCCGATCTCGGCATCCCACGGCAGGTCCTTCAGGAGTCCCTCGATCACGTCGCGCACCCGGGAGTCCCCGGCCCACTCGTACTCGGGGGTGTCGCCGACCACGGCCTGGCTGATCGTGACGTCGTCGGCGAGCGTGTCGGCCTGGTCGAGGACGCCGATGCGGATGCCGCCGCGCACGGTCACGCGGCCGGCGTTCGGCTGCTTGGTGCCCGCGAGCATGCCGAGGAGGCTGGATTTGCCGTCGCCGTTGCGGCCGACGATGCCGATCCTGTCGCCCTCCTCGATTCCGAGGGTGACGGAGTCGAAGACGACGCGGGTCGGGTATTCGAGGTGGAGGCCTTCGGCCCCGAGAAGATGTGCCATGTCCTCTCCAGGGTAGTCGCGTGCGGTGGGCGCGATCTCCGACCGGTCTCGCGCGACCTAAGATCGACGGGTGCCAAGGAATCGCCGGGTGTTCTCGCTCTCGCTCGACAATCGCAAGGCGAAGCTGGTGGAGTCGAAGAGGCGACCAGGTCGCTACGAGCTCAGCGTCGATGGGATTCCGCAGTCCGTCGTCTCGATGACCGAGCCCACCGAACTCGAATACGCCTACATCCAGCACATCGCCCGAGCGATCGATGCCGCGGCCGAGCCCGGTGAGCCGCTGTTCACCGTGCATCTCGGGGCCGGAGCACTCACGCTGGCCCGCTACGTCGAGGCCACCCGTGCCGGGTCGCCGCAACTCGTGGTCGAGTTCGAGCCCGCTCTCTATGCCGCCGTGATCGCCGCGCTGCCTCTTGCCGCGGGCGCCGACCTGCGAGTCATCTTCGGCGATGCGCGCGCAGTCGCAGACGCGGAGCTTCCTGGCGAGGGGCGAACCCCTTCCCCCGCGCTCGGCGCTGGAGCGACGGACGCCACCGCGGTCGACACGGATTGGGTGGATGCGCGCTTCACAGTCGTCGATCTCTGGGATGCCGCCGTCATCCGACACCGTGTTGCCAGTCAGGAGTTCTACCGCCGGGTCGCCGCGCGCTCGGCCGCCGACGGCGTCGTGGCAGTCAACCTGCTCGATGGGCATCCGTTCGAGTATTCGCGGCGACAGGCGGCCACTCTGAGCACGGTGTTCGACCACGTCGCCGTCGTTCTCGACGCCGACCCGACCGACGAGGAAGGACCGCTCAACAACGTCGTCATCTTCGCGAGCGAGGAGCCGCTGGACATCGTGACGACCCCCGATCTTCTCGGCACGCCGCGACCGCATATGCTTCACGACGGTCAGCTCACGTCATGGATCGATGAGGCGCGCATCATGACCGACGCCGACGGGACGGACTCCCCAGACCCCGACGACCCGATCTGGGACTAGCGCCGCACGCATCCTGACTCGAGGACGAACATATCTTCGAATGTAGGTGGTTGCTGATGTACTGAAGTCATGGAAGCGATGGTCGATGCCACGGACTCCCAGATGGCGATGCTCGCCGATCTGGTCGAGTCGCTGGCCGCGGCCGAGGCGACGCTGAGCAGCATGCAGGCGGCGCGCGACGGGCTTCTTGCTATGGCCGGACGGCTTGCGGTCGACATCGCCCAGGAGGCGGGCCACCCGGATGGCGGGGAAATGACGATCCGTTCGGTCGCTGCCGAGATCGGCACCATCCAACGCGTGAGCGACCGCACCGTGGAGCGGCGCATGTCCGACGCGTCGTGGGTGGTCGACCGCTTCCCCTCGGTCTGGCACGCGCAGGGCGCGGGACGCATCAGCGCCGCCCATTCGCGCGTGATCGTCGACGCAGGCGCTCATCTGGACGACGAGGCGGATCGCGCGGCCTACGCCGCGGAGGCACTCGAGGCCGCAGCCGTCGAGTCGCCGAACCGTCTGCGCCGCATCGCCCGGCGGATCGCGGAGAAGTACCAGAAGCGCTCCGTGACCGAGCGGCATCGCGACGCCCGTGAGAAGCGGCGGGTGTGGATGAAGGAGGGCGACGACGGCATGGCCGAGATCGGCATGCACGGTCCGGCGGCAATCGTGCACGGCATGTTCGATCGGCTCTCACAGATGGCGCACGCTCTCAAAGAGGAGAACGGCAGGGCTGCGAAGGAGTCCGGCGCTGTGCGCGATGAGCGCACGGTCGACCAGCTGCGCGCGGACCTGATGGCCGACCTCGTGCTCACCGGCAGCCCGCTCGCGCACGACACCGAAGACGGACTGCTCGATGCGATTCAGGCTCGGGTCGAGGTGACGGTGCCGGCGTCGTCGCTGCGGGACGGCCAGGACGGGACTGCGGACGAATGCCATTCGCCTCCCGCCGAACTCGATGGCGAGATGCCGATAGACATCGGCACCGCTCGCTTCTTCGCCGGATCCGTACCGGGATGGGATCGCGTCTTCACGCATCCGACCAACGGCGCCGTACTCTCGGTCGACCGCTACCGTCCCGGCGAACAGCTGCGACGACATCTCAGGGCACGCGATCAACGCTGCCGTTTCCCCACCTGCGGTCTCGCCGCGCGCAAGTGCGACATCGACCACAACGTCGCCGCCTCGACGGGCGGAGCCACGTCGCACGAGAACCTCGCGGCATTCTGTCGACGACATCACATGCTGAAGCACCACTCGCCCTGGCATGTCGAGCAGCGTCCGGGCGGGGTGCTCGAATGGACCAGCCCGCTGGGCCGCACGTACATCGACCAGCCCCCGGCGCAGAACACTGTCACCTTCACGGATGCCGGCACGAGTGCAGCGCCATTCTGATCGCCCGGCCTCCCCTGTGTCAGAACGTCCCCCACACGCGAAAGAGCCGCCCGGACCGACCCCCACGAAGAGGATCGGCCGGACGGCTCGCTCAGCCCTCGATGAAGGCGAGTGTCTTACTCGTAGGACTTGACGATCTCGAGGAGGCTCGGGACGTTGGCGTATGCCTCGGCCGCGTTCTCCTTCGTGACGATCAGCGGCTCGAGCAGGTACGACGGCACGATCTTCGCGCCGTTGTCGTAGGACTCTTCGTCGTTGACCTCGGCCTCTTCGCCCTTCTGGAGCTGGCCGACCATCTTGATGGCCTGCTCGACCAGGAGCGTGGTGTCCTTGTTGATCGAGGAGTACTGGACGCCCTCCATGATCGACTTGACGGACTCGACCTCGGAGTCCTGACCCGTGACGACCGGGACCGGCTTGCCGGCCTGCTGCACCGAGGTGATGATGGCGCGAGCAAGGGTGTCGTTCGGGGACAGGACGCCGTCGAGGACGGTGTCACCGCTGTACGACGAGGTGAGCAGCGTGTCGGCGCGGTTCTGCGCGTTCTCCGGCAGCCAACCCTCGGTCGCCGTCTGGGCGATCTCGGTCTGACCCGAGACGACGACGAGCGTTCCGTCGTCGATCTTCGGCTGCAGGACCTCCATGGCCCCGTCGAAGAAGACCGCGGAGTTCGCGTCATCCGGCGAGCCCGAGAACAGCTCGATGTTGTACGGAGCCTCGTGGCCCGCGCGCTCGGCGAGACCGTCGAGCAGAGCCTGCCCCTGGAGCTGACCGACCTTGAAGTTGTCGAAGGCGACGTAGTAGTCGACGGCCTCGGTGTTCTCGATCAGACGGTCGTAGGCGATGACCTTCGCGCCGGCGTCCTGGGCAGCCTGCACCTGGGTCGCCAGCTGCTTGCCGTCCTTGGCACCGATGATGATGACCTTGGCGCCGTTGGTGACGAGAGCCTGGATCTGGTTCTGCTGCTCGGCAACCGTGTTGGACGCCGGAGCGTACTGCACGTCGGCCTTGAAGCCGGCCTCTTCGAGTCCGTTCTTGAACAGCTCACCCGCGAGAACCCAGTTCTCCGAGGTCTTGTCCGGAAGCGCGACACCGATCGTCGAGTCAGCCGCGAAACCCGCTGCTGCCTCGTCGCCGCCATCGGCTCCGGTGTCGCCGCCGCGCTCCGCAGAGCAGCCGGTGAGTGCGAAGGCGCCCGCGGCGACAAGCGCTGTCGCCGTCAGAAGAATCTTCTTCATGTGATCTCTTTCTCTGGTGTGTGAAGGTCGTCTCACGCGTGCGAACGCGAGTCGACCCCTACTTTCCGCTCGTCTTGTCGACGGGTGGGGCTTGGTAGGTCTTGTTGGGCTCGAAGGTCTGCAGCGCAGGATCCTCCTTGCGGCCGAAGCGGCGCGTCATGAAGCCGATGAGCGACGGGCGCCCCTGCTGCTTGTTCCAGACGTCGATTCCCACGGCGAACAGGAGCACGACGCCCTTGACCATCGAGACGACGTCGGCACCCTGGCCGAGCAGCGCGAGGCCGTTGTTGAGGAAGGCCATCACGAGACCACCGATGATCGAGCCGATCACGGTGCCGATACCGCCGGCGACCGCAGCACCACCGATGAAGACAGAGGCGATGGCGTCGAGTTCCCAGCCGGTGCCGTCGTTCGGCCCGGAAGCCTGGGAGCGGGCGACGAAGATCATGCCGGCGAGAGCCGCGAGCACCGACATGTTCATCATCACGAAGAAGTCGACCCAGCGGTCCTTCACGCCCGAGAGGCGCGCCGCCTGCCGGTTGCCGCCGACCGCGTAGATGTGGCGTCCGAACACGGTGTTGCTCGTGATGAAGGTGTAGACGATGACGAGGCCCAGCAGGATCAGGCCGGGCACCGGGAAGCTCGTCCCGGGACGACCCGTGGCGAACATCCACGCCGCAGCGAGCACGACGACGGAGAGCAGCACGACCTTGGTCACGCTCACCCACAGGGGCGCCCGGTCGGAGCCCATCTTCTTCTGGACGCGGCGGGTACGGATCTCCCAGAACACGAGCCAGGCGACCGCGACGAGCGCGAGCAGCATCGTCGGGATGTTGAACGGCAGCGGGATGCCGATCTCGGGCAGGTAGCCCGTCCCGATGATCTGGAATCCCTTCGGCACGGGAATGGTCTGCGCGTCACCGATCCACTGCTGCATGCCGCGGAAGAGGAGCATGCCGGCCAGAGTCACGATGAAAGCGGGAACACCGACGTAGGCGACCCAGAATCCCTGCCACGCGCCGACCGCGGCTCCCACGGCGAGGCCGAGCAGGATCGCGAGCGGCCAGGCCAGATTCCATTCCTCCATCGACTTGGCGACGATGATGCCGGTGAGAGCGGCGACGGAGCCGACCGAGAGGTCGATGTGCCCCATGATGATGACCATCACCATGCCGATCGCGAGGATCAGGATGAACGAGTACTGGTTGATGACGTTGATCAGGTTGCCCGAGGTGAGCGTCGCGCCGTTGGGGCCGTTGCGCAGCAGGGTCAGCACCTCGAACAGCACGATGATGACGATCAGGCTGCCGAGGATGCCGAACTGACGCAGCGTCGACGTGCCGCCGCCTCCGAACATCTTCGTGATGTCCTTGAAGTGGAATCCGCTCTTCGCGGGGGTGGATTCGGTGGTCATGCGGATGCTTTCTGGTTCGCGGAGGTCATGCTGCGCATGAGGGCCTCGGGTGTCGCCTGGTCGGCCGGGATGCAGTCGGTGACCCGACCTTCGAAGACGGTGTAGATGCGGTCGGAGATGCCCAGCAGCTCCGGCAGCTCGCTGGAGATGACGATGACGCCCTTGCCCTGTGCCGCGAGCTCGTTGATGATCGCGTAGATCTCGTACTTCGCTCCGACGTCGATGCCGCGGGTGGGCTCGTCGAGGATCAGCAGGTCGGGGTCGGTGAACATCCACTTCGCGAGGACGACCTTCTGCTGGTTGCCGCCGGAGAGCTTTCCGACGCCTTCCTCGACCGAAGGAGTCTTGATCCGCAGCGCCTTGCGATAGCGGTCGGCGATCTCGAACTCCTCGCGAGCGTCGACGACGCCGCGGCGGGAGATCTTCGAGAGCTTCGCGGCGACCACGGACCGCTTGATCGTGTCGAGGAGGTTGAGGCCGAGCGTCTTGCGGTCCTCGCTCACGTAGGCGAGACCGTGCTTGATCGCGGCGGCGACATCGGGCAGGACGATCTCCTGACCGTCCTTGATCATCGTGCCGCCCAGGAACGTGCCGTAGGAGCGGCCGAACATGCTCATCGCGAACTCGGTGCGTCCGGCGCCCATGAGTCCCGCGATGCCGACGACCTCGCCGCGGCGCACGTTGAGGTGCGAACCCTTTACGACCATGCGCTCGGAGACGGTCGGATGCTGCACCCACCAGTCCTTGACCTCGAAGAAGACCTCTCCGATGTCGGGCGTGCGGTCGGGGTAGCGGCTCTCCAGCGACCGGCCGACCATCCCGCGGATGATGCGGTCCTCGTTGATCTCGCCGCGCGAGATGTCGAGCGTCTCGACGGTGCGGCCGTCGCGGATGATGGTGATCTCATCGGCGATCTGCTCGATCTCGTTGAGCTTGTGGCTGATCATGATCGACGCGATGCCCTTGGCCTTGAGGCCGAGGATCAGGTCGAGCAGGTGCTGCGAGTCGGACTCATTGAGCGCGGCGGTCGGCTCGTCGAGGATGAGGAGCCTGACGTCCTTGTTGAGGGCCTTGGCGATCTCGATGAGCTGCTGCTTGCCGACGCCGAGGGTCTTGATCTGCACGTCGGGGTCTTCGCTGAGACCGACGCGTGCGAGCAGCTCGGCCGCCCGCTGCTTCTGCGCCTGCCAGTCGATGCGTCCCAGGTGGCTGATCTCGTTGCCGAGGAAGATGTTCTCGGTGATCGAGAGCTCGGGGATCAGCGCGAGCTCCTGGTGGATGATCGCGATGCCGGCCTGCTCGCTCGCGACGATGTCCTTGAAGCGCTGCTCTTCGCCGTAGAGGAGGATCTCGCCGTCGTAGGTGCCGTACGGGTAGACACCCGAGAGCACCTTCATCAGGGTGGACTTCCCGGCGCCGTTCTCGCCGCAGATCGCGTGGATCTCGGCGGCGCGCACGGTGATGGATACGTCGGCGAGTGCCTTGACCCCCGGGAATTCCTTCGTGATGCTGCGCATCTCGAGAATGGGGCCTGACACTGTCGGCAACGTTGCTGTGGTGCTCACGTATCTTTCCTTGCAGACGTGCGGTCACCTTCGATGTGACCGTTCACATTGGATTACATCGTCCTCGCAGAACCCGACATCTGTCAAGTCCGCGCCAGTATTTCGTGTCGCTACCGTGATGCGGCGGACTCGCGCGCGCGGAGCAGCGTCTTCAGCGGACCGAACTCCGGAACCTGCTCGCCGCGGATCTGCGCGAGCAGGATCCGCACCGCTCGACGACCGAGCTCGGGGAAGTCCTGGTGCACGGTGGTCAGGGTCGGCGCGACATGCGCGGCGACGGGGATGTCGTCGAAACCGACCACGCTGACGTCGTGCGGCACACGGATGCGGGCGTCGCGGAAGCCGTGCATCAGGCCGATCGCCATCAGATCGTTTGCGGCGAAGACCGCCGTGAAGTCGCGGCGGCGCGACAGCTCCTGCCCCGCGAAATACCCGAAGTCCGCCGACCAATCGCCTCGGATCGGCGGGAAGGTGGGCAGGTCGGCCTCCCGCAACGCGTCGAGGTATCCCCGCATGCGCGACTCCGCCTCGATCCAGTCCTGCGGGCCGGCCAGATGCAGGATGTCGACGTGCCCGAGCGAGATGAGATGTTCGGTTGCCGCCCTGGCGCCTGCGACCTGATCGGCCGAGAGGCTGACCCCGTCCGAGCCGGACGCGGTCTGCAGGTTCACGAACGGGATGTCCGGAGACATTCCGCGCAGGACATGGAAGACGCGCACCTGCGGCGCGAGCACCACGATCCCGTCGACCTGCTCGCGCGAGAGCTGGCGCACGGCGTTGCCGATCGCCTCCGGCGTCGTGTCGGCGAGATTCAGGGTCGAGACCGAATATCCCTCTTCCCGGGCGGCATCCTCGATGCTGGCGATCGACGACGTCGGACCGAACTCTCCGATGGTCGCCGACAGGACGCCGAGCATGTTCGACTTGCTCGTCACCAGCGCGCGGGCCGCGAGATTCGGACGATAGTCCAGCACCGAGATCGCGTCGAGGACCTTGGCCTTCGTCTCGGGACGGATGCTCGGGTGATCGTTCAGCACCCGCGAGACGGTCTGGTGCGACACGCCCGCCAGACGCGCGACATCGCGGATGCTCGGCATCCGGGCACGCTCGGAGGCAGTCGACATCGCAGGCCTCCTCGCATGTGCACGGTCACATCGTCACTTCATTATGTCTGGCGATGGCCGTGCGTGCATCCTGTGATGCACGACAGGCGAGCGGAAGGTCAGGAGAGGATGCGCGCGCCGGCTACGGGGCCGTGCACGTGCAACGGGTCCAGACCCGCCTCGCGGAGGGTGGTCTGCACGTCCTGCGCGGTCTCCGGATCGGGGCACAGCAGAGCGATCGTCGGGCCCGATCCCGAGACGATGCCCTGCAGCGCCCCCGCCTCGACACCCCGACGGATCACGTCTTCCAGGTCGGGACGCTCGAACACGGCCGCCGCCTGCAGGTCGTTGAACAGACCATCGGCGAGCTGCGCGGGGTCACCCGAGCGCAGCGCCTGGAGCACGGGGATCGGCACATCCAGGGAGAGCGGAGGGTCGTCGGCGAGCGCGCCCTCCTCGTCGCGGAGGATGTCGAGCCGCTCGTAGACCACGGGCGTCGACAGCCCCTCGTCGCTCGTCACCAGGATCCAGTCGAAACGGCCTCGCGCGAGCGCCGGATTGAGCTGATCGCCGCGGCCGGTGCCGACGGCGGTGCCACCGTGCAGCGCGAACGGCACATCGGCGCCGAGCCGCGCGGCGAGATCGTGCATCCGCGCGGGTGAGAGGCCGGTGCCCCACAGCGCGTCGCAGGCGACGAGTGCCGCCGCGGCATCCGCCGATCCCCCGCCCATGCCGCCGGCCACCGGCACGCTCTTGCGGATCTCGAGGGCGACACCACCCGTGTACTCGGTCGCCGTCGCGAGCAGCTTCGCCGCCCGCATCGCAAGATTCCGGTCGTCCAGCGGGACGGAGTCCACATCCTCGACTCCGGACACCGTGATGGAGAAGTCGTCGGCATGCCGCGCGGTCACGTCCTCGTAGAGCGACACCGCCTGGAACACCGTCGCGAGGGCGTGATAGCCCTCCTCGTGCTTCCCGCCGACACCGAGGTAGACGTTGATCTTGCCCGGCGCACGCACGCGGACCGAGTCGGTGGTGGCGGCGAAGCTCATGAGCGGTTCAGAGCTCCGTCGACGAGGCCCACAGGTCGACGTCGATGCCGCCGGCGATCTCGTCGATGCGCGCGAGCTCCTCGACGGTGAGCGCCGGACCGTTCACGGCGGCGATGTTCTCGTCGAGCTGCTCGGGGCGGGAGGCGCCGATCAGCGCCGAGGCGACGACGGGATTGCGGAGGGTCCACTGCAGCGCGAGTTGCGCCAGCGACTGGCCGCGACCCTGGGCGATCTCGTTCAGCCCGCGCAGGGTCTGCAGAGCGGATTCGTCGAGCGGGGCTTCCGGGAGCGAGCCGCGCTTCTGCGCGCGCTCGGCCGTGCCGTCTCCGAGGTACTTGTCGGTGAGCAGCCCCTGCGCCAGCGGGGTGAACGCGATGGCGCCGAGACCCGACTGCTCCAGCGTCTCGGTCAGACCGTCCTCCACCCAGCGGTTCAGGATCGAGTAGGCCGGCTGGTGGATGACGAGCGGCGTGCCGAGGTCTTTCGCGACCGCCACGGCCTCGGCGGTGCGCTCGGCGCTGTACGACGAGATCCCGACGTAGAGCGCCTTGCCCTGTCGCACGAGCGTGTCGAGGGCGGCGACGGTCTCGGCGACGGGGGTCACCGGATCGGCGCGGTGCGAGTAGAAGATGTCGACGTGGTCGAGACCCATGCGGGTGAGCGACTGCTCGGCGCTCGCGAGGATGTACTTGCGGCTGCCGAAGTCGCCGTAGGGCCCCGGCCACATGTCCCAGCCGGCCTTGGACGAGATGATCAGCTCATCGCGGTAGGGCCGGAAGTCCTCGGCGAAGATGCGCCCGAAGTTCTTCTCGGCCGAGCCGTAGGGCGGGCCGTAGTTGTTCGCCAGGTCGAAGTGCGTGATACCCCGGTCGAACGCGTGGCGCAGCAGAGCACGCTGGTTGTCGAGCGGGATGTTGTCACCGAAGTTCCACCACAGGCCGAGCGAGATCGGCGGCAGGAACAGGCCCGAGGTGCCGACCTGGCGGTACTCGAACTGCTGGTAGCGGCTCTCGTCGGCCGCGTACGGACGGTGGAGTTCGGGAACGTCGGGGCGGAAGCGCGGAGACTCGGTCACCGTGCCAGATTAGTCCCTGATGCCCGACTCGCTCATCGAGACCGCGTGCTGCGCGATGCGCTGATAGTCCTCGACCGTGAGGTCTTCGCCGCGGGCGGTGGGGGCGACGCCGGCGGCGATCAGGACCTCGGATGCCGCGGCGGAACTGCCGAAGATCCCGGACAGCGCTTGCCGCAGCATCTTCCGGCGCTGGTTGAACGCGGCATCCACGATCTGGAAGGTGCGGCGACGCTCGTCCTCCGGCCCCCGCTCCCCCTCGGCGCGGTCGAATCCGACCAGCAGGCTGTCGACGTTCGGGACCGGCCAGAACACCTGACGCGACACGGTGCCCGAGAGCTTCCACTCCCCGTACCACGCCGCCTTGACGCTCGGGGTGCCGTAGATCTTCGACCCCGGCTTGGCGGCAAGCCGCTCCGCGACCTCGGACTGCACCATGACGACGCCACGCTGCAGGTACGGGAAGGTCTCCAGGAAGTGCAGGAGAACGGGCACGGAGACGTTGTACGGCAGGTTGGCGACGAGCACGGTGGGCTCGCCGTGCAGCTCGGTGATGCGAAGCGCGTCGGCGTCGACCACGGTCAGCCGGTCGGGCTCGACGCCGTGCTCGGCGGCGGTCTGGGCGAGGCGAGCTGCGAGCCGGTGATCGATCTCGACGGCGGTCACGGATGCCCCGGTCTCGAGGATCGCGAGAGTCAGCGAGCCGAGACCAGGACCGACCTCGACGACCCGCTCCCCCGGCTGGACGCGAGCGGCCTGCACGATCTTGCGGACGGTGTTGGCATCGACGACGAAGTTCTGCCCGAGCTTCTTCGTCGGGGTCACGTCGAGCTCGGCGGCGAGGCGGCGGATCTCGGAGGCGCCGAGCAGGGTGATGGTCATCCGTCCATTGTCCCTCACCCTCAGTAGTCTTTCGGGATGCCCTCCCTCGGTGAACTCGTCGCGCCTCGCCGCATGGGCCGTGATTTCCGGTGGCTGCTCGCGTCATCGTGGACGAGCAACGTCGGCGACGGTGTCGCTCTGGCGGCCGCGCCGCTGCTGATCGCATCGATGACCTCGTCTCCGCTGCTCGTCGCATCGGGGGCGATCCTGCAGTTCCTGCCCTGGCTGCTCTTCGGGCTGCACGCCGGTGCGATCGCCGACCGCTTCGACCGTCGCCGGCTGGTGATGTTCGCCAATGCCGCGCGCGCGGTCGTCCTCGCGGGCCTCTGCATGTTCCTCGTCACGGGCACCGCGAACATCTGGATCGTGCTTGCGGTCGCCTTCCTCTACGGCACGGCGGAAGTGTTCGTCGACACGGCAGGCAGCACGCTGCTGCCGATGCTCGTGAAGCCGGCCGATCTCGGCATCGGCAACGCGCGCCTGCAGGCGGGGTATCTCGTGGCGAACCAGTTCGCCGGACCGCCGCTCGGCGCCTTCCTGTTCGCCGCAGGTACAGCCTGGCCGTTCCTGGTCGAGGTGATCTGCGTATCGCTCGCCGTCGTGCTGATCTCGCGGATGGCGAAGACGCCCGTCCCGGCGCGCCCTTCGACAGGCTCAGGGACCCAGGAGAAAGAGCATCCGCCGGTGCGCACTGACATCGCCGAGGGGCTTCGGTGGCTGTGGCGCAATCCGCCGGTGCGGATGCTGGTGCTGATCATCCTGCTGTTCAACGTCACCTGGGCGGCACCCTGGGGCGTGCTCGTGCTGTACGCGACCGAGCACCTGAACATGGGTGCCGTCGGCTTCGGAGCGCTCACCACGGCATCCGCTCTGGGAGGAATCCTCGCGACGGTGAGCTTCGGCTGGCTGGAACGACACGTGTCGTTCGCGACGCTCATGCGCGTGGTGCTGTCGCTGGAGGTGCTCATGCACCTCTCGTTCGCGCTCACGACCACCGGCTGGGTCGCGCTCGTGATCATGTTCTTCTTCGGCGCCTACGCGTTCGTCTGGGGCACGATCTCGACGACCGTGCGGCAGCGGCTCGTCCCGGCCGAACTGCAGGGGCGGGTGGCCTCGGTGAACATGGTGGGTGTGTTCGGCGGCATGGTGATCGGTCAGGCGCTCGGCGGTGTGATCGCCGAGATCTGGGGGCTGACCGGACCGTGGTGGTTCGCTTTCGCGGGAGCGGCCCTCACGCTCGTCTTCGTGTGGAAGCCGATCTCGCAGATCGTGAGTGCGAAGCCGGTGGACGGCGCGGCAGACGCGATCTGAGCGATCAGGATCGACCGCTCGTGTCGACGGTCCCGAAGCCCTCCGCGAGCGCGGCCTCGAGAAGGCGATGGTCTCCGCTCGCGATCAGCACTCCGGGCGTCAGCACCATCGACACCGATGCGAGGTGCATGGCGTCGTAACCGCGCAGTCCGTGTCGGCTGGCGAGTTCCGCCGCTGCCTCGACCACCGTGGGCGCGGCCTCGATCAGGGTGAGCTGCCGGAGGAGCTCACCGCTCGCTTCTCGCAGCGCATCAGCCTCGCTCCACGACACGCGATTCATCCGCTGCCCCATCGCGATGGCGGCAGCAGTTTCGACGATGATGAGTCTCGAGCTGAAGACTGCGGCGCCTTCATCCCACAGCCGGGCAGCGACCGGTGTTCCGGGCTCCTGCAGCAGTAACGGGATGAACGCAGAGGTGTCGAAGTAGACGATCATCCACGCTGCTCGATGACGAGATCGCTCAGTGCGGTCCCGGCGTCGATCGGTGCAGGGCGTGGCCGACGCGCAACGGAGGGACGGGTTGCGATGCCTTCGGCGATCAGCTTCTCGAGCGCATCCTCGGACGTGATCGGCACGAGTCTCGCGACCGCCACACCCCGATCGGTGATGACCGTGCTCTCGCCGGCGCGCGCCGCGCTGACGTAGGTACTGAGGTGCGTCTTCAGTTCGCGAATTCCTACTTGCTGCATGATCCGCCTCCTTGTAGTCGCGAATCTATCACGATGCGACTACATCCCGGCGGTCAGTCGAAGGACCCGTAGACGCGGAGCGTGTTCGCGGCGATCTGCGCGGAGAGCTCATCGACGTCGAGTCCGAGCTCTGCGGCCATCAACCGCACGGTGATCGGCACGAGGTACGGGGCGTTGGGCCGACCACGCAACGGGACGGGCGTGAGGAACGGCGCATCCGTCTCGACGAGGATGCGGTCGAGCGGGGTGACCTTCAGCGCATCGCGCAGGTTCTGCGCGTTCTTGAACGTCACGTTCCCGGCGAAGGACAGGTGGTAGCCGGCATCCGCGCAGATCTTCGCCATCGCGTCGTCGCCGGAGAAGCAGTGGAACACCGTGCGGTCGGGCGCCCCGACGCGGGCGAGCGTCTCGAGAACGGCGTCGTGCGCGTCGCGATCGTGGATCTGCATCGCGATGCCGTGCTTCTTGGCGAGCGCGATGTGCGCCTCGAACGACTCGTGCTGGGGCGCCTGCCGCTCGGGTTCGGTGCGGAAGAAGTCCAGCCCCGTCTCGCCGATCGCTCTCGCCCGCGGGTGCGCGGCGAGTTCGTCGATCACGGCGATCGCCTCATCCAGACCGACACCGCCGAGACGACCCTCCTCGGCGTAGGTCGGCGCGTCATTCGGATGGATCGCCACAGCCGCCAGCACACGAGGATCGGATGTCGCGGCCTCCACCGCCCACCGCGACGACTCGATATCGCCCGACGCCTGGATCACACCGGCGATGCCGACGGCGGCGGCGCGGTCGAGCTGCTCTGTCAGCGACAGCGGCTCGTCGCCGTCGAGGATCTCGAGATGCGCATGGTTGTCGTAGACGGGCACCGCGAGCGGCTCGGGAGCGGCCGGATACTTCAGATCCTTGCGGCCGTCTCCGGAGCGCTCGCGGACGTACGTGTCAGCCATGCGTCAGGCCGTGGACTCCACCCGCGGGAACAGCGGCGCGAGCGCGTTGACGCTCGTTCCGGGGCGCAGCGCGCCCCAGGTGCCGGCCTCACGGATGGGCTGGTTCTGCAGGCGGCCGAGCGAGTCACCGGCGCCCAGCGCGTGCCAGAGCTTCTCGGTCGACTGCGGCATGACCGGCGAGAGCAGCACGGCGAGCGCACGCAACCCCTCGGCGCAGGTGTAGAGCACGGTGCCGAGGCGCTCGCGCTGGGCCTCGTCGCGGGCCAGAGCCCACGGCTCGTTCTCGGTGATGTACCCGTTCAGCGCGTCGACGATCGTCCAGATCGCCGAGATGGCCTCGTCGATGCGGAACTGCGCGACGGCGGCATCCGCCTTCGTCGAGGCATCCGCGACGATCTTCTGGATCGCGAGGTCCTGCTCGATGTACTCGGCAGCCGGCGGCACGAGCCCAGAGAAGTACTTCTCGATCATCGCCGTGGTGCGCGAGGCGAGGTTGCCGAAGCCGTTCGCGAGCTCGGACTGGTACCGCGCGGAGAGGTCTTCCCACGAGAACGACCCGTCCTGCCCGAAGGCGATCGCCGACAGGAAGTAGTAGCGGTACGCGTCTGAGCCGAAGACGTCGGTGATCTCGGTCGGCGCGATGCCGGTGAGCTTCGACTTCGACATCTTCTCGCCGCCCACGAGCAGCCAGCCGTGCGCGAACACGCCCTTCGGCACCTCGAGCCCTGCGGCCATCAGCAGCGCCGGCCAGATCACGGCGTGGAAGCGGAGGATGTCCTTGCCGACCACGTGGTACGCGGGCCAGCGGCGCGCGAAGGTCTCCTCGTCGGCGCCGTAGCCGACCGCGGTGGCGTAGTTGAGCAGTGCGTCGACCCACACGTAGATGACGTGCGACTCGTCCCACGGCAGCGGAATGCCCCAGTCGAACGTCGAACGCGAGATCGACAGGTCCTTCAGTCCCTGGCTGACGAACGAGACGACCTCGTTGCGCGCCGAGTCGGGGCGGACGAAGTCGGGCTGCGTGCGGTACAGGTCGAGCAGGCGGTCCTGGAACTCGCTGAGCTTGAAGAAGTAGTTCTTCTCCTGCAGCAGTTCCAGCGGCTTCGAGTGGATCGCGCAGACCTTCAATCCCTCGAAGGGGCCGGTGCCGTCGACGATCTCGGACTCGGGCTTGAACTCCTCGCAGCCCACACAGTAGAGGGCCTCGTACTCGCCCGCGTAGATGTAGCCGCGGTCGTACAGGCGCTGGAAGAACGTCTGCACGTTCGTCTCGTGACGCTCCTGCGTGGTGCGGATGAAGTCGTCGTTGGCGACGTCGAGCGTCGTCAGCAGCGGGAACCAGCTCTCGCTGACGAGCTTGTCGACCCACTCCTGCGGCGTGACGTTGTTCGCGGCCGCGGCCCGCAGCATCTTCTGGCCGTGCTCGTCGGTGCCCGTCAGCATCCAGGTGTCGTCGCCGGCCTGGCGGTGCCACCGAGCGAGGGTGTCGACCGCTACCGTCGTGTACCCGTGGCCGATGTGCGGCACATCGGAGGGGTAGTAGATGGGCGTGGTGATATAGAACGATTCGCCTGCGGGCATGGGGTCAATTCTAGGTGCCGGGCCGGTGGTGGTTACGCGCCCACCGAAACCTCGATGCGGTGCCAGCCCTGGGCTCCGTCCGGCGCGGGAGCTGCCCGATCGGGAGTCTGCGTCTCCCCCTCCGCGCCGATCGCGCGGCACTCGATCGAGTGCCGACCGCTCTCCGCGGTCCACGGGACGCTCCACTGCACCCAGGTGTCATCCGAGATCGCCGTCGCGAGCTCTGCGCGCTGCCACTCGCCGTCGTCGATGCGGACCTCGACGCCCTCGACGCCGACGTGCTGCTGCCAGGCCATGCCGGCGATCACGGTCTCGCCCGCGTCGACCGAACCGCGGGGCACGTCGATGCGCGACTGCAGCTTGATCGGCCCGCGCTCGGACCACCCGCGAGGGGTCCAGTAGGCCTGGGCCCGATCGAAGCGCGTGACCTCGAGCTGGGTGACCCACTTGGTCGCCGAGACGTAGCCGTAGAGCCCCGGCACCACCATCCGCACCGGGAACCCGTGTTCCAGCGGCAGCGGTTCGCCGTTCATGCCGACCGCGAGCAGGGAGTCGCGGTCGTCGGTGAGAGCCTCGAGCGGAGTGGACGCCGTGAACCCGTCCGACGAGGTCGACAGCACCATGTCGGCATCCGCCGAGACGCCGGCACGAGCGAGGAGTTCCCGGATCGGATGCCCGAGCCAGCGCGCGTTCCCGATCAGCGAGCCGCCGACCTCGTTCGAGACGCAGGCGAGGGTGACATCCGCCTCCTGCATCGGCAGCGCGAGCAGCTCGTCCCACGAGATCACGACCTCGCGGTCGACCATGCCGTGGATGCGCAGCGACCAGTCGGCGGGGTCGATCCTGGGCACGATCAACGCCGTGTCGATCCGGTAGAAGTCGGCATTCGGCGTCACCACGGGGGCGAGGCCGAGGATGTCGAGCTCGGCACCCGCGGAAACGGCCGCGGCCTTGCGGGCCGCCGACGGAAGGCGCAACGCGTCGCGGACCGCCTCGATCGACCGGGTCGCCCCGCGGGCGACATTGCCGACGATCAGAGTTGCGACACCGACGGCCGCCGCACCGGCGGTCCAGACGAGGAAACGTCGACGATCCGCGCCGTCGACCGGGAGTCCGGCGACGGGGCGCAGCCGCCGGATGAGGAACTGCAGGACGAGCACGGCGACGAGCCCCGCGACGATCCCCGGCAGGAACGCGAAAGGTCCAGCTCCGGGGCGGATCATCGCAGCGACGACGGCCAGGGCACCGAGGGCCCCGAGGATCACCGCGCCGACGCCCGAGCGTCGCAGCTCGAGAACGCCGGCGAGTGCGGCGACGACCGCGAGAACGATCGCGATGCCCACCAGCAGCGCCACCTTGTCGCCCGTGCCGAACAGCGCGATCGCCGTGTCCTTCGCCCAGCTCGGCGCGAGGTCGATGAGCCCGCTCCCGATCACGGCGAAGGGACTGGCGGCCGGCTCGACGATCGCCGCTACCAGCTCCGCCGCGCCGACGCCGACGACCGCGGCGCTCAAGCCCGCGGCCGCCGCGCGCAGCCGGTCATCCCGCTTCTCGCGGTTCGCGTGGGTCATGTCCCGAGCGTAACCCCGCTGTCTATGTCACAGGCCGTTACGCCTCGCGACCTCGCCGAGCCACGCGAGGCTCGGCTTCGGCGAGCGCGCGAACGTCTCGTGGTCGAAGCCGATCAGCCCGAACGTCGGCGCGAAGCCGCTCGCCCACTCGTAGTTGTCGAGCGCGCTCCAGTGCTGGTACGCCCGCACGTCGATGCCGTCGGAGATCGCCCGATGCAGACCCTCGAGCGCACCCTGCGTGTAGGCGATCCGGCGTGCGTCGTCGGCGGTCGCGATGCCGTTCTCGGTCACGAGCACCGGCACACCGCCGCTGCGCTCCCAGGCGCTGCGCACGCCCAGCTCGAGCGCCTCGGGGAAGAATTCCCAGCCGGTGAGCGTGGTCTCGGCGTCGTCCGCGACCGGTCGCGGCCCCTCCGGACCGATGAACGTGCGGGTGTATGCCTGCACGCCGACGAAGTCGTCGCCGGCGGACTGGTCGAGGTACCAGTGGTCACGCGGATCGCCGTAGGTGGCGACCATCTCGTCCGCACCCGGCTCGCCGGTGGAGTGGAAGGCCTGCGTCGCGATGGTCCAGCCGGCCTGGACGCCTGCGACGGAGTGCAGGATCTCGGATGCCCGGTGGTGGGCGTCGAGCAGCGTGTCCGCGACCGCGAGGTCGGGGTTGGGCAGACCGAAGGCCACGAGGTTCGCGGCATCCTCTCCCCCGGCGAGCATCGCCGCGATGTTGGGCTCGTTGATCGTGCAGACGTACCGCACACCGTCGAGGATCGGCAGCACCGTCTCGACGTAGCGCGCGAAGAGGTCGACCGCGTCATCGGCCCGCCAGAAGCCGTCCTTCTGGAACCACTGCGGCACGGTGAAGTGCATCAGGGTGACCGTCGGGTCGAGCCCGTTCTCGCGGGCGGTGTCGATCATGCGGCGGTAGTGGTCGAGCATGGCGCGCGAGACGAACCCGCGCTCCGGCTCTATGCGCGCCCACTCCACCGAGAACCGGTAGGAGTTGAGCCCGGCATCCGCCAGCAGGCGCATGTCCTCCGGGTACCGGTGGAAGTGATCCGCGGCGTCGCCGGAGGGCTCCACCATCGACGAACCCGGAGCGTGCTCCATGGTCCACCAGTTGCTGGTCGTGTTGTTCCCCTCCACCTGATGGGCCGCGGTCGCAGCTCCCCAGAGAAAGCCGTCAGGGAATGTGAGCACGAGTGCTCCTTTCGGTCGTTCTATCGAATTCGAGCGGGATTGGGCACGGCGTCCAGCAGCTGGATCGTGTACGGGTCCTCCGGATGCTGCAGCACCTGCGAGGTCTCGCCTCGCTCGACGACCCGTCCGCTGTTCAGCACCAGGATGTTCTCGGTCACGAGGCGCGCGCTCAGCAGGTCGTGCGTGATGTAGAGCATGCTGATGCCCCAGCGCTCGCGCAGATCCTCGAGCAGTGCCAGCACTCCGGCGCGGAGCGAGACGTCGAGCATCGACACGGGCTCATCGGCGATCAGCACCTGCGGGTCGCTCGCGAGCGCCCTGGCGATCACGACGCGCTGGCGCTGCCCTCCGGAGAGCTGGTGCGGCAGCTTCGCCGCGAACTGCTCGACCGGCGTGAGGCCCACGGTCTCGAGAAGCTCGAGCACTCGCGCCCGCGCCTCCTGGCCGCGCAGCTTCGTGTAGTTCATGACCGGGCGGGTGAGCGCGTATTCGACCGTGTGCAGCGGGTTCAACGCCGCGTACGGATCCTGGAACACCATCTGCACGTCCTTGCGCAGGTCGCGCAGTCCCCGCCGCTTCAACGAGGCGACGTCGGTGTCACCGAATCGCACCGAACCGGAACTCGGCTTCTCGACGCCGGTGATCAGCTTCGCGATGGTGGACTTCCCCGATCCGGATGCTCCGACGAGGGCGAGCGCCTCGCCCGGCTCCAACCGGAACGACACGTCGTCGACCGCGGTGACGGCTTCCTGCCCGCGGCGCGGTGCCGGGTAGTGCTTCGACACACCCTCGACCACGATCGCCGCGTCCGCCCGTCGGGTGTCGCGCTCGGACACGGTCGGCACGGTCTCCGTGACGTCGGTCCGGGAGCGGCCCTCGCGTCGCCGCGTGCCGAGGTCGACGAAGCCCGGGATCGAGATCGTCTTCGCCCGCGGATCGGCGTAGTGGCTCAGCAGCATCCGCGTGTACTCGTCACTCGGATCGTCGAGGATCTTCCGGCTCGGAGCATCCTCGACGATCCGGCCCTCGTGCATGACCATCACACGATCGGTGGCCTCGAGGACGATGCCGAGGTCATGGCTGATCAGGATCGCGGTGAAGTGCTCCGTGCGCTGCAGCTCCTTGATGGTGTCCATCACGGCGTGCTGCACGAGAACGTCGAGCGCGGTCGTCGGCTCGTCGAACACCATGAGCTGCGGTTCGAGCGACAGCGCGAGCGCGATGGACGCCCGCTGGCGCATGCCGCCGGAGAGCTCTCCCGGGTACCGTCCCAGCACCTCGGCCTGGAGACCGACCTTGCCGATCAGTTCCCTGGCACGCGCATCGCGCGCTTCGCGCGGCACGTGTCCGTGCGCGGCGAAGATGTCCTGGAAATGGGAGCCGATCGTCCGCACCGGGTTGAGCGCGTTCATGCCCGACTGCAGCACCATCGCGAAGCCGCCCTGTCGCTGCTGCCGGAGCTCTTCGGTGCCCAGCTCGCGGATGTCGCGGCCGCCGAAGAGGATGCGACCACCGTTGATGCGAGCCGGCGGCTTCTGCAGGCGCGTGAGCGCGAAGCCCAGCGTGGACTTGCCCGAGCCGGACTCGCCGACCAGGCCGACGAACTCGCCGCGTCGCAGCGTGAACGACACGTCGTGCACGGCGGTCACCGGAGTCGTGCCGGGCGAGGCGTATTCGACCGAGAGGTCCTGCACGTCGAGCAGGATGTCGCTCTGTTCGGCAGACATGTTGTCGGAGACGGTCATCGTCCCTTCCCCTCTCGCAGGCGCGGGTTGGATATGCCGTCCACGCCGAAGTTGATGAGTGTGAGGCTCAGCGCCAGCAGCGCTATGCAGAGACCGGGGGCGAACAGCAGCAGCCACTGCCCGGTGAGCAGCGAGTTGGAGTTCTGCGCCCAGTAGAGCATCGTGCCCCAGCTGACGATGCTGGAGTCGCCGAGACCGAGGAACTCCAGTCCGGCCTCGGCGAGGATCGCCGCGGTGGCCGCCCCGAAGAGGGTGCCGGCGATGATCGACGTCATGTTCGGCAGGATCTCGCGGAAGATGATGCGCGCCCTGCTGTCGCCGGAGAACTGCGCCGAGGTGACGAAGTCGTTCCCGCGGAGCGACTGCGTCTGACTACGGAGCACTCGCGCACCCCACGCCCATCCGGTGACCACGATGACGGCGATGATCATCAGGATGCCGCCGTTCTGCAGATACGCGGCGATCACGATCATGAGCGGCAGACCGGGGATCACCAGGAACAGGTTGACGATGAAGCCGACGACGTCGCCGCCGAATCCGCGCATGTACCCCCAGCTGAGACCGATCAGGATCGCGACGATCGTGGAGAGGATGCCGGCAGCGAAACCGACGAGCAGGCTGACCTGCGCGCCGAAGATGAGCTGGCTGAGCACGTCCTCCCCGGCGGCCGTCGTCCCGAGCCAGTGCTCCCAGGAGGAGTCGAGGTTGCGCTCGAAGCTGTTGTCCTTGGGCCCGTAAGGCGCGAGCAGCGGAGCGAACACCGCAACCAGGACGAAGAACGCGAGGATGCAGAGACCCAGGCGCGCCTTCCCGTTCGACCAGAGGGTGCCGACCATCCGCCCGAACGCCCGCCAGGGGCTGGGGGCGGCGATGCGGTCGGCCGGGATCTTGACGTTCATGGTGGAGGTCATCGGCGAGTCCTCGGGTCGAGTACGCAGTGCAGACGGATGGGAAGAGGAAGGATCATCATCGGCGAGTCCTCGGGTCGAGTACCCCGTAGAGGATGTCCACGAGGAAGTTGGCGATGAGCACGCTCACGGTGATCATCAGGAAGAGCGCCTGCATGAGCGGGTAGTCCTGCCCGATCACGGCGTTGAAGAGCAGATATCCGATGCCGGGATAGCCGAACACCTGCTCCACGAGGATGGATCCGCCGACGACGCCGCCGAGCGTGAGCCCGAACCCGGTGAGGTTCGGCAGGATCGCATTGCGCGCCGCGTACCGGAGCGCGATCGTGCGGCCGTGCAGGCCGTTCGCTTCGGCGAAGGTGATGTAGTCGTCGCCGAGCGTGTTGATCATCGCGTTGCGCATCCCGATGATCCAGCCGCCGAGCGAGGTGAGCAGGATGGTCACTGCGGGAAGCACCGCGTGCAGGAGCAGGTCGCCGATGAACTCCCAGGTGAAGCCCGGTGTCGAAGTCGCCGAGTAGGCGCCGGTCGTCGGGAACCAGTGCAGCACGTAGCCGAAGAAGAACAGCAGCAGCAGCGCGGTCCAGAAGTAGGGGAACGTGCTGAGGAAAGAGCCGGTGAGGGTCGGCAGGCTGTCGAGCCACGTGCGTCGGCGCCAGGCCGCGGCGACCCCGATGAGGGTGCCGATCACGAAGGCGAGGATCGTGACGATGCCGACGAGCCCGATCGTGTACGGCAGGGCGGTCGAGACCATGCTCGACACCGTCTGCGGGTAGAAGGTGTACGAGACGCCGAAGTCGAGCCGGACGACCTGACCGAGGTAGGCCACGTACTGGTCCCACATCGATCCCGTCGGAACGCCGAGCTGCGCTTCGATCGCCGCGCGGGTGGCGTCGGAGACCGGGCCGTTCTGCGCGAGCTTGGCGATCGCCGCATCCGCGGGAGAGCCAGGCATCAACCGCGGGAGGAAGAAGTTCAGGGTGACCGCCGCCCACAGGGTCAGCAGGAACAGGCCGAGCTTCTCGAGGACGTACTTCACTGATCGTCTCCGTTCGCGCGCTTCAGGTGGGGGAAGATCCCGAGAGGAGCGTTGTCGTAGTTCTGCGGGATCATGTACGGGTCCTCCTCGGACGGCCAGCCGGTGAACTTGGCATCGTTGAACAGACCCCAGATTCCGCCGTAGTAGAGGCCGATGACCGGCAGATCGTCGTAGACGATGCCCTGCAGCTCCCGCACGATCTCGGCCTGACGTTCGGGATCGACGGTTCCGCGGTACTCCGCGAGAAGCGCATCCGCCTCCTCCGACCGATAGCGCTCGAAGTTGTTCGCGGTCGCCTCGCCCGAGGGCACGTAGAACTGGCTGGAGAGCAGGTTGTTGTAGGCCTGGTAGACGTCTCCGCCGCCCATGCCGCCGATCGCCATCTCGAAGTCGCCGTTGCTGATCGCGCTCTGGTATCCCGCGGGCTGCGGGAGCTTCAGCGAGACCTTGACGCCGACCTCGGCGAGCTGCCGCTGCACGGTCTGCGCGGCTCTGGTCCAGTCCGAATAGCCGTTGGCAGTCGTGATGGCGAACTCGAGCTGCTCGCCGTCTTCACCGACGAGGCGGTCGCCGTCGAGCGTGTACCCCGCCTGTGCGAACGCCGCCAGCGCGGCATCCGCGTCCTGCGTGATCATGCCCTGATCCGGGATGGCGGGATCGAGGTACTCCTCCTGGTTCGGCAGGATGAGGCCGGTCTGCCCTGCGGGCTCCATGTACCCCTCGGATGCCGTCTCGGCGATCTCCTCGCGGTCGAGGGAGAGCGCGATGCCGCGGCGGATGTTCACGTCGTCGAACGGCGCGACCTCGAGGTTCGGCAGCAGCGCGATCACGCCGCCCGGCGGGAACCACCATTTGTTGTCGGGACTCGCGGCGCCCCACGTGCCCTCCACGTCGGAGATGAACGAGTAGGACCAGTCGTAGCCGCGGCTGACGGTGTCGAGCTGGGAGTTCGTGGCGGGCAGGATGATGTGCTCGATCTCGATCTCGTCGGCCTGCCAGTAGTCGGGGTTCTTGTCCACCGAGTACTGCTGGTCGTTGTAGTTGCCGAGCACGAACGGGCCGGTGCCGACGGGGTTCTCGTTGCGATAGGTGCCCGGGTCCTCGACGTCCGTCCAGAGGTGCTCGGGAACGATCATGGTCTGTCCGAGGATCGTCAGCGCCGGGGCGTCGTCGCCCTGCAGGTGGAGGGTGACGGTGTCGCCGTCGGTCTCGACGGTCTCGATATGCTGCCAGGCGCCCTTGATGTCGAGCGACGGATTGTCTTTGAGCATCTGGAAGGTGAAGGCCACGTCGTCGACGGTGAACGCCTCGCCGTCGCTCCAGGTGACGTCGTCGCGAAGAGTCATCACGATCGTGCGGGCATCGGGCTGCTCCCACTCCGTCGCGAGCCAGGGCTGCAGCGATCCGTCGAGATTGTTCATCAGGATCAGCGGCTCATAGATCCAGCGCGATGCCGTACGCGTGTTCGTCAGATACGGGTTGAAGTTCTGCGTGAAGAACGGATTGCCCTTGTCGGCGTTGATCAGCATCGTGTCGTCGCCGATCGAAGGATCGGGCTGCGACGTGATCTGGATGCTGCATCCGCTCAGGACGACGGCTGCGCCGGCGAGCGCGACGACCGCGGCTCTCCGCCAGCGTCGGAACATGTTCGTCTTCGACACTCTGTCCGTTTTCGACAACCTTGTCACCATGCCGCCAGTGTAAGCGCATACATTTCTGCGCCGCAAGCCCCCAGCACCCTGGCGAGGAGATCAGCGAGAGCGCAGAGAGCTTTCGCGGACGACGATCTCGAGGGGCAGACGCACGGCCACGGGGGCGGAGTCCGGCTGCTCCAGCCGACGCGCGAGAACCTGCACGGCGGCTCGTCCGAGTTCGATCATCGGCTGCCGCACCGTCGTGAGCCGCGGACTCGAGAGAGCCGCCGCTTCGATGCCGTCGAAACCCGTGACGATCAGGTCTTCCGGCACCGACGCCCCCGCCGCGCGGAACGCGTCGAGAGCGCCGAGGGCCATCTGGTCGTTGGCCGAGATGAGAGCTGCCGGAAGGCCGTCCGCGATCAGCTTCTCGGCGGCCCGGCGTCCGGACGCGCGGGTGAAGTCACCGCGCAGACGCGTGATGTCGGCGACGGAGAGTCCGGCGTCATCGACGGCTCGCGAGAATCCGTCCCAGCGCTCGATGCCGTCGGGCGAGTCGTCGGGCCCGGCGAGGAAGGCGGGTGCCGCGCCGCCGGTCTGCTCGAGGACCCGTCGCGTGAGCTCCGCCATGGCCTCGGCGTTGCCGACGGTCACATGGTCGTAGCTGTCGCCGCGGGGCGGCCCCGAGAGCACCACGACCGGAATCCGCCGCGCCAGGCGGGCGAGGACATCGTCGGGCACGCTGCTGGCCAGGACCACGAGACCGTCCACACGGCCCGCCATGTCGCGCACGGTCGAGCGGTCGGGGTCGTTCCGCCCGACGCCCACCATGAGCACGAAGCCCTGCTTCCAGGCCTCCAGCTCCGCACCGCGGAGCACCTCGTCGAGGAAGAGCATGGTCGGATGCGGGGGCTCGCCCTCGGCATCCGCCTCCTCGTCGACGACGGTGAACGGAGGGAGCGAATCCGCGGCCGAGGAGAGCACGTCGAAAGCCGGAGCTTCCTCGGCGGCGTCGAACCCGGGGAAGTACAGCCCGAGCACGCCGGTGCGCCGCTCGGCGAGCCCGCGCGCGCTGCCGCTCGGGACGTAGCCGAGGGCGGTGACCGCGTCGAGCACGCGCTCGCGGGTCACCGGGCGCACGGCATCCGGCGAGCGCAGCACACGCGAGACCGTGGCGATCGAGACGCCGGCGCGGTCCGCGACGTCGTACACCGTCGCCGCCTTGCTCACGATCGTGCCCTTCTTTCCCGTCATCGTGCCCAGGGTACCCGGCGCGCGATCAGGGCTCCGTGCGGGCGCGCGCTGATCTCCCCCGGCTCGCGCTCGCGCCGTTCCCGGAAGACGGCCTCGAATCCGGCATCCGTCAGCAGCTCCTCCAGAGCATCCGCCGACCAGGAATACGCCGTCGTCACGGCGTGGCCGAACGGCTCACGCGGCTCGCCGATGAAGACGCCGAGCAGCAGGCTGCCCCCGGGCGCGAGCACGCGTGCGAACTCCGCGAGCACGGCGGGAACGTCCGCGGGATGGGTGTGGATGAGCGAGTACCAGGCGAGGATGCCACCGAGCGACGCATCCGCGACGGGAAGCCCCCGCAGCGAGGCGTTGGAGAACGTCAGGTGCGGGTATCGAGAACGCGCAGCGTCGAGGAAGGCTTCGGAGATGTCGACGCCGGATGCTTCACGATGACCATCGTCGAGGAGATCGGTCCAGTGACCCGGCCCGCACCCGGCATCCAGAAGCCGGCCAGGCGTCGCGTCGCGCCAGCGCGAGATCAGATCACGGTCGCGAGCATCCATCTGCTCGACGCTGCCTGCCATCCGGATGTACTCGCTGGCTCTGGCGTCGTAGGCGCCCGCGATCACCGCGTCCGCAGGATCGGCCCGAGTCATGCCGTGCGGGCCGCCAGCGCGGCCTGGTAAAGATCGCGGGAGGACACCCCGGTGAGCGCTGCGACCTCGGACGCGGCATCCTTCAGGCGGATGCCGTCGGCGACCAGCTTCTGCACCTGGGCAAGGGCGTCTTCCGGCGAGGCGTCCCGACGCGTCGCGCCCTCGATGACCACGACGATTTCGCCCTTCACGCCGTTCTCGGCCCAGGCGACGAGCTCGGATGCCGTGCCCCGGCGCACCTCCTCGTAGAACTTCGTCAGCTCGCGGCACACCGCGATCCGTCGCACGTCGCCGAAGGCGGTGCCCATGTCGGCCAGGGCGCTCGCGAGCCGGGCGGGCGATTCGAAGAAGACCATGGTGCGCGGCTCGGCGGCGAGGGCCCGCAGCACGGAGCGCCGCTCCCCCGGCTTGCGCGGAAGGAAGCCCTCGAACGTGAAGCGATCGGTCGGCAGGCCCGAGATCGCGAGGGCCATCAGCACGGCGCTCGGACCGGGGATCGCGGTCACGGTGACGCCCTGGGCGACAGCCTCGGCCACCAGCCCGTAGCCGGGATCGCTGACCGTGGGCATTCCCGCGTCGCTCATCACCACGACATCCGACTCCGCGGCGAGCGCGGCGATCTCGGCCGCCTTCTGCTTCTCGTTGTGATCGTGAAGGGCGATCAGCCGCGGACGGTTGTCGATCTGCAGAGCCTTCAGGAGCTTCTGCGTGGTGCGCGTGTCTTCCGCCACGATCGTCTTGGCGTTCTCCAGCACCTCGACGAGGCGACGGGAGACGTCCCCGAGATTTCCGATCGGCGTGGCAGCGAGGATGATCACCCGCTCAGCATAGGCGCGTTGTCTAGGCTGGACCGGTGACCGCGCCCGTGCCTCTGCTGCCCGCCCCTGAGGTCCGGCTGACGCGCTACGGGCAGCTCCGCTCCCGGGTGCTGCAGAGCCCGGACTGGGGCCGGGCGATCCGCTGGCTGGCGCCGCTCGTCATCACCGCGGTCGCCGCCCTGCTGCGGTTGGTGAACCTCGGCCATCCGCACCAGATCGCGTTCGACGAGACCTACTACGTCAAGGACGCCTGGTCGCTGTGGACGCTCGGCTACGAGGGCGTCTGGGGCGAGAAGGCCAACGAAGCCTTCCTCACGCTGCAGGAGCTGCCGCTGTCCGACGACGGCGCGTTCGTGGTGCATCCGCCGCTGGGCAAGTGGCTCATCGCGCTCGGGATGTCGATCGGCGGTCCCGACAACAGCGCCGGCTGGCGGCTCGCCACGGCGCTGCTCGGTGCCGGGTCGGTCCTCCTCGTCTACCTGCTCGCGCGGCGGCTCAGCGGATCGGTCGTCGTCGCGTCCGTCGCCGGGACGCTCCTCGCGATCGACGGCCTCAGCATCGTGATGAGCCGGATCGCGCTGCTCGACGGCATCCTCACCTTCTTCCTGCTGCTCGGCGCCCTGTTCATCGTCCTGGATCGCCAGCGGACGATTCCGCTGCTGGAACGACGCGACCCCGAGGCGCCCGACCCGTTCTGGGGTCCGATCCTCTGGCGTCGGCCCTGGCTGGTCGCCGCCGGAGCCGCACTCGGCGCGGCATCCGCCGTGAAATGGTCGGGACTCTACGCGCTCGCCGCCTTCGGCCTGTACGTGGTCGTGACGGATGCTCTGGCACGACGTCGCGCCGGAGTCGTGCTCTGGCCCACCGCCGCCGCGTTCCGGCAGGGCCCGGTCTCGTTCGTCCTGCTGGTGTTCCCCGCCCTCGCTGTGTACCTGGTCAGCTGGACGGGCTGGCTCGTCACCGCCGGCGGCTACGACCGGCAGAGCGACGCGAATCCGCTCGTCGCGCTGTGGAAGTACCACCAGTCGATCCTCGGGTTCCACGTCGGGCTCAGCAAGGGCCACCCCTACGCCAGCCCCGCCTGGGAATGGCCGTTCCTGCTGCGGCCCACCGCAGTATGGGTGGGCACCGATCCCGGCCCGTGCGGCACGGACCACTGCATCGCGGTGATCTCCTCGATCCCCAACCCGCTCATCTGGTACGGCGGTGTCGCGGCATCCGTCTATCTGATCTACCGGCTCGTCCGCGGCTGGATCATCCGTCGTCCGGTCGGCGCCGAGATGGGTCTGCCCCTCGTCGGACTCGCCGCCACCTACCTCCCGTGGCTGATGTTCCCCGAGCGCACGATCTTCCAGTTCTACACGGTCGTGATGATGCCGTTCCTCGTGATCGCCCTCGCGCTGACGCTCCGGATCATCGCCGGATCACGGGACGACCCGCTGCACCGGCGCCAGTCCGGCGAGCGCACGGTGATGATCTACCTGGGCTTCGTCGTGGTCGTCTCGGCGTTCTTCTATCCGGTGTGGACCGGGATGAGCGTTCCCTACGAGTTCTGGCTCATTCACAACTGGCTGCCCGGCTGGGTCTGATCGCGCGCTCGGGGTCAGCGCGCGAACGGGATGTCTCGGGGATCGCTCACGGGCAGCCGGCACACGAACGCCTGGCAGTCGTAGGCGCGTTCAGCCGCGTCTGCCTTGCCCTCGAACAGTTCGAAGCCCGCGGCTGCGAATGCCCGGGCCTGCGCTGGGGTGACGACAGCGGCGACATCGGCGTCGGCCCGGCGGGCGGTATCGGCCAGGCTCCCCGACGCATCCTCGGTGACGACGACGATCTGCCGCGGAGGGTCGACCAGTCCCGAGGCCGCGCGCAGCAGGCTGCCGTGCGCGAAGGGCTGCTCGATGCCGCGCCCGCCATGATCGCGGACCACCGACACGGCGGCCTCACGATACTGCTCCCCCGCACCGAGCCGCCAGGCGGTGAGCGCTGCGCCGGCGACGGCGGCGACCCCGGACGGCAGGTCTCCGTCGGTCTGAT
Organism: Microbacterium sp. SA39; assembly: GCF_000967865.1. GTDB lineage: Bacteria > Actinomycetota > Actinomycetes > Actinomycetales > Microbacteriaceae > Microbacterium. The sequence goes on along the minus strand of NZ_JXRU01000032.1, from coordinate 72,070 downwards.
CGGGCGAGGCGGCGATGCCATGCTCTGCGAGCTGCGGATCGCTCTGCGGCCCGGCGAGCGCCTGGTCGAGCACCTCGCGGGCGGACGACGCCCAGCGCACCTCACCGGTCGCCACCGCGAGGGCGAACATGCCGTCCGCGAGCAGGGCGAGGTCGGCAACCGTCACCGCGGCGGCCGAGGCGACACCGTCGAGCGACGCCCGCACGAGCCGCCCCGAGGCGTCGCGATTCACGCGTAGCACGGTCTCCGCGGCTTCGACGGCGGCGTCGACCCACGCCGGCTCCCCGAGCCTGGCACCGGCACGCGCGAGAGCGCCGATCGCCATGCCGTTCCAGCCGGTGATGACCTTGCCGTCGACGGCCGGGGGCTCGAGCTCAGCCCGCTCGGGCAGCGGACGCAGGTAGTACCCGCCCTCGTTGCGCGCGCCGTCGATCCACGACTCCGAGTCCTGTGCCGCGCCGAATCCGCCCTCCGGTCGTCGCAGGGAGGCCAGCAGGAATCCGGCGATCCCGCGCGCCGTCCGCTCATCCCCCTCGTCGAGGGCGACGTCGAGCAGCTGCGCGTTGTCGGTCAGCATCCGCTCGTAGTGCGGCACGGTCCAGTCCCGCTGCGTGGCGTAGCGGAAGAACCCGCCGTCCTCGTCGCGCAGCGCGGATTCGGCCATCGCGGCCAGCGCCCGTCGAGCGGATGCTGCGGCGCCCGGGGCCTCGCGCCGCACCAGCGGGCTCTGCAGGAACCGCAGGGTCGTGGCGACCGGGAACTTGGGGGCGCCCCCGAAACCGCCGTGCACCCGGTCCTCGCGGGCGGCGATGGATTCGGCGGCCGTGGCGATCGCGTCTGCCGTCGGGAGGTCGGAGGGCGCGGTCGCGGCAGCGCGGGCGAGCGCGTCGCTGACGGCATCCGCCGACTCCTCCGCCTGCGCGCGGCGCAGCGTCCAGGCTTCGCGGACGGCGGCGAGCACCTCGCGGAACGCGGGCATCGGCTGCCTCGGCTCGGGTGGCCAATAGGTTCCGGCGTAGAACGTGCGCCCGCGCGGGGTGGCGAAGACGGTCAGCGGCCAGCCCAGATTCTGGGTGAACGCGGATGCCGCGGCCATGTACGCCCCGTCGACGTCGGGGTGCTCCTCACGGTCGACCTTCACCGAGACGAAGCCGTCGTTCATGAGGGCCGCGGTCGCAGGATCCGCGAACGACTCGCGGGCCATGACGTGGCACCAGTGGCAGGTCGAGTAGCCGATCGAGATCAGCAGCGGGACATCGCGGCGCTGCGCCTCGGCGAAGGCCTCCGGTCCCCACGGATACCAGTCCACGGGATTGTCGGCATGCGACCGCAGGTACGGGCTGAGGGTGTCGGCGAGCCGGTTGGTCATCCCCTCACGCTACGCCGCTCGCGGGCGCGCGTCACGGGGAGCAGACCTCAGGAGACGAGCAGCTCGACCGGACGCGACGCGGCGTAGCCGACGAGCGGCAGGGCGCGTTCGGCCGCGAGGGAGATGCGCGACTGCAGGATCTCGGATGTGATCTCGTAGCCGTCGAAGTCGGTATCGCTCGCGTAGACGCCCAGCGGCAGCGTGAGCGCCTGGAAGAACCCGAACAGCGGACGCAGCTGGTGCTCGATGATCAGCGCGTGCCGCTCGCCGCCGCCGGTCGCCGCGAGCAGCACCGGCTTCCCGACCAGGTCGTACTGTCCGACGAAGTCGAAGAGGTGCTTGAAGAGACCCGTGAACGACGCCCGATAGACGGGGCTGCCGACGATCAGCAGATCGGCGGTCTCGATCGCGCGGAGCTGCTCCTCGACCTCGGTCGAGAGCTGATCGCGGCGCAGCGCCCCGGCGAGGCCCGGACCGATCTGCGTGAGCTCGATGAGCTGCGCCTCGATCGGGGCCCGTTCGCCGATGGCGGCCGTGATCGCGCGGACGAGGGCGGTCGTCTTGCTCGGCTCGTGCAGGGAACCCGACACGGCGACGACGCGGAACGGAGCTGTCATGCCATCGACGGTACCCACGACGACGCCCCGTGTCGCGAGTGGCGACACGGGGCGTCATGTGCGGTCTTCGCGGGACGTCAGTTGACCTCGTCGGGGTGCGAACCCACGCGTCCGGACCCGTCGAGCGGGTCGAGAGCGTCGATCGCCGCGACCTCGTCGTCGGTCAGCGTGAAGCCGAACACGTCGAGGTTCTCGCGCAGGCGCTCGGCGCGCACCGACTTCGGGAACACGATGATCCCCTTCTGCAGGTGCCAGCGCAGCACGGCCTGTGCGGGGGTGACGTCATGGGCGGCTGCGGCATCCGCCACCGCCGGTGTGCCGAACAGGTCGTACTTGCCCTGACCGAGCGGCCCCCAGGCCTCGGTGCGGATGCCGTGGTCGTCGGACCAGGCCACGACATCGCGCTGCTGGTAGGCGGGGTGCAGCTCGATCTGGTTCACGGCCGGGGTGACACCGGTCTCGTCCACCACGCGCTCGAGGTGCGGCACCAGGAAGTTCGAGACGCCGATGCTGCGGGTGAGGCCGGCCCCGCGCAGCTCGATCAGCTTCGCGAACGCATGGACGTAGTCGTCCTTCGCGGGGGTGGGCCAGTGCACGAGGTACAGGTCGACCTTCTCGAGGCCGAGCTTCTCGAGGCTCTCGGCGATCGCCGCGCGCGGCTCCTCGTCGTGGTGCCGGTCGTTCCAGAGCTTGGTCGTGATGAAGAGCTCGTCGCGGGAGATGCCGGACGCCGCGATCGCCGCGCCCACACCCTCTTCGTTGCCGTAGATCGCGGCGGTGTCGATGTGCCGGTAGCCGAGCTCGAGCGCCTCGCTCACCGCGCGCTCGGTCTCCGCCGGCGGCACCTTGAAGACGCCGTAGCCGAGCTGCGGGATGGAGGTGCCGTCGTTCAGTTCGAGTGCAGGAATGGTCATGCATCCAGCCTATGACCTGTGATGACAGGTGAGTCGATACGATGGAGGGCTATGTCTGCGACCCTCCCCCTGATCTCCTACCCGCCGGAGCTGCCCGTCAGCGCTGCCCGGGAGGAGATCGCCGCCGCCATCCGCGACAACCAGGTCGTGATCGTGGCCGGCGCGACGGGTTCGGGGAAGACGACCCAGCTGCCGAAGATCGCCCTGGAGCTCGGGCGGGAGCGCATCGCCCACACGCAGCCGCGCCGCCTCGCGGCTCGTACGATCGCGGAACGCGTGGCGGAGGAGCTGCAGGTCGAGCTCGGCACGCTCGTCGGGTACAAGGTGCGCTTCACCGACAAGGTGTCGGACGAGACGCGCGTCGCGCTGATGACCGACGGCATCCTGCTCAACGAGATCCACCGCGATCGCCTGCTCACCCGCTACGACACGATCATCATCGACGAGGCGCACGAGCGCTCGCTCAACGTCGACTTCCTGATCGGGTATCTCGTGCGCATCCTGCCGGAGCGCCCCGATCTCAAGGTGATCATCACCTCGGCGACGATCGATCCGGAGAGCTTCGCGAAGCACTTCGCCCGACCACCCCGCGGTGCGGAGACCGAGCCGGTTCCCGCGCCCATCATCGAGGTCTCCGGGCGCACCTACCCCGTCGAGATCCGCTATCGCGCGCAGACCGAGGAAACAGAGGAGACCGAGGACGAGGACGAGGTCTCCGCGATCGTCGCCGCGCTCCGCGAACTCGATCGCGAGGAGCCGGGCGACGTGCTCGTCTTCCTGCCCGGAGAGGCCGAGATCCGGGATGCGGCGGATGCCGTGCGCGGCGCCTACGCGAAGGATCGCTCCCCCACCGAGGTGCTTCCGCTCTACGGGCGGCTGTCGGCGGCCGAGCAGCACCGGGTGTTCGAGCGTTCGCGCGTCGCCGGAGTCCGACGCCGCGTGGTCCTCGCCACGAACGTCGCCGAGACGAGCCTCACGGTTCCCGGCATCCGCTACGTGATCGACACGGGCACGGCACGCATCTCGCGCTACAGCAACCGCTCGAAGGTGCAGCAGCTGCCGATAGAGGCGATCTCGCAGGCCTCAGCCAACCAGCGCGCCGGTCGCGCGGGACGCACGAGCGATGGCATCGCCATCCGCCTCTACTCCGAGGAGGACTTCGACAAGCGTCCGGAGTTCACCGAACCCGAGATCCTGCGCACCTCGCTCGCCTCGGTCATCCTGCAGATGCTGTCGCTCGGCTTCGGCGACATCACGGCCTTCCCGTTCCTCACCCCGCCCGACTCCCGCGGCGTGAAGGCGGCCTTCGACCTGCTCACCGAGCTCGGCGCGGTGGAGCCGTCGCGTCGCGACGGAGCACCGCACCTGACCCGCGTGGGTCGCGACATCTCACGGATGCCGATCGATCCGCGGTTCGCGCGCATGCTGATCGAGGCCCGGCGCCACGGGGTCACCTCCGACCTGCTGCCCATCGTGTCGGGTCTGACGATCCAGGACGTGCGCGAGCGACCGGAGGAGCGCCGCGAAGAGGCCGACCGTCTGCACGCGCGCTTCGCCGACCCGACCAGCGACTTCCTCACCCTGCTGAACCTCTGGAACCACCTGCGCGAGCAGCAGCGCGAGCTCGGATCGAGCGCGTTCCGGCGGCTGTGCCGCTCGGAGTATCTGAATTACGTGCGCGTGCGCGAGTGGTTCGACGTGCATCGGCAGCTCAGCACTCTGGTGAAGAGCGCGGAGAAGGAGGGCGCGAGCGACCCGGATGCGATCCATCGGGCCGTGCTGTCCGGCCTGCTCTCGCAGATCGGCATCCTCGACGAGCGCACGGCACCGGCGGGCAAGTCCCATTCCCCCGCGAAGGAGCCGAAGGGACGCCGCATCGCCGAGTACCGCGGCGCGCGCGGCATCCGCTTCTCGATCTTCCCCGGCTCGGCGCTCCGCAAGAAGAGCCCGCAGGCGGTCATGGCGGCCGAGATCGTCGAGACCTCGCGCACGTTCGCGCGGACTGTCGCCGCGATCGACCCCGCGTGGGCCGAACCCCTTGCGGGTGACCTCGCCAAGCGGCAGGTCACCGAGCCGCACTGGTCGAAGGATTCCGGCGCCGCCGTCGCGTTCGAGAAGGTGACGCTGTTCGGTGTCGAGATCATCCCGCGCCGACGCGTGCAGTTCGCGCGCATCGACCGAGCGGCATCACGCGAGCTGTTCGTGCGGCACGCGCTCGTCGAGGGCGAATGGGATCCGACGCGCATCGACAAGCGGGTCAGCGCGTTCTGGCGCAGCAACCACGAGCTGCGCAAGCGCCTCGAGAAGCTCGAGGAGCGGGAGCGGCGCCGCGACATCCTCGCCGGCGACGAGGCGGTGTTCCGCTTCTATGACGAGCGCATCCCCGCCGACGTCTTCGACGTGCGCTCCTTCGAGACCTGGTGGCGCGAGGCGCTGCAGACCACGCCCAAGCTGCTGGTCATGCGCGAGGCCGACCTGCTCGACGACGAGGCGAGGGCCGATCAGAACGAGTTCCCGACGCGGTGGAACCAGGGCGACCAGGTGCTCGGGCTCGCCTACCGGTTCGAGCCGGGAGCCCCCGATGACGGCGTCAGCGTGGTCGTGCCGCTGCCGCTGCTCGCACAGATCGAGGATCGCGGCTTCGACTGGCAGGTGCCCGGGCTCCGCGCCGAACTGGTCACGGGTCTCCTGCGCGCCCTCCCCAAGGCCATCCGCCGTCACGTGGTTCCCGCGGCCGACTGGGCCGAGAAGTTCGGCGCCGAGCTGGCCGACCAGGGTCCCGAGAATCACAATGGGCTCCCGCCGCGCACGCTCAAGGAGACGCTGGCACGACTGATCCAGCCGCTGGCGAATCAGCTGGTGTCGGCGAACGATTTCGAGGACGAGCGGGTGCCGCCGCACCTGCGGATGAACTTCCGGGCCGTCGACGAGCGCGGCCGCGTCGTCGGCAGCGATCGCGATCTGCGCGCCCTGCAGACGGCGCTCTCGGATCGGGCACGCAGCAGCGTGGCGCGGTCGATCGCCGCGCCGACTCGTAACCGGTCGTTGAGCGAGCGAAGCGAGACGAAACGCCCGGCCGCGCCCACCGCGGTGATCGAACGTGAAGGCCTCACGTCCTGGACGTTCGGCGAACTCCCCGAGGTGCTCGACACCCGCGTCGCGGGCGGCGTCGTCCGTGGCTACCCGGCGATCATCGATCAGGGCAAGACGGTCTCTGTGCGCGTCGAATCGACGGCGGATGCCGCGGCGGCAGCGACCCGCAAGGGCGTGCTCCGGCTCGTGCTGCTGGGCGTCCCCTCCCCGTCGTCGTACGTGCAGCAGCATCTGACCAGTCAGGAGAAGCTCGCGCTCGCGGCCTCGCCGTATCAGTCCGCGGCGGCGCTCATCGAGGACTGTCGCGCCGCGGTCGCTCGGCGCGTGATCGACGCGTCGACCCAGGGCGCGGGCATCGTGCGCAGCGAAGCGGAGTTCTCCCGGGTGCGCGACGCGGTCTCGGCATCGCTCGTCGACGAGCTCTTCGCCTGCGTCTCGCTCGTCGCGCGCATCCTGACGAAGTCGCGCGACGTGGAGCGCGGCATCAAGTCGCAGAACTCCCTCGCCCTGCTCGGCCCGCTGAATGGCATCCGCACGCAGCTGTCCGGCCTCCTGCATCCGGGATTCGTCTCCGCGGCGGGCGTCGAGCGCCTCACGCACTACCCCCGTTATCTCGAGGGCATGCTCGACCGGCTCAAGACCCTCACGAGAGAACCGGGCAAGGACCGCGCGCGCATGACCGAGTTCGAGCGGATGGCGACGGCGTTCGAGGATGCCGGCGGCACGATCCCCCTCCCGGCCGATGCACCGCCCGCGCTGGTCGAGGTGCGCTGGCTGCTGGAGGAGTACCGCATCAGCGTCTTCGCGCAGCGTCTCGGCACCGCGCAGCCGGTCTCGCCGCAGCGGATCACGAAGGCGCTCGCCGGCAACGGTCGTTGAGCGAGCGCAGCGAGACGAAACGCAGCGAGTAGCCTGGATCGCATGGCACGCGCGATCGTCTACACCGAGTTCGGCTCCCCCGCAGTCCTGCATGAGATCGAGATCCCCGACCCCGTCGCGGCACGCGGCGAGGTCGTCGTGCGGATCGAGGCCGCGGGCGTGAATCCCATCGACGCGAAGCTGCGCAGTCGCAAGCGCCCGTCGCCGGACATCACCGAGCCGCGCCCGGTCGGCTTCGACGGCGCCGGCGTGGTCGAGTCACTCGGCGACGGCGTCGATGATCTCGCGGTGGGCGACCGCGTCGCGATCCGCGATGCGCTCGGCACCTACGCCTCGGCGCTGGCGATCGCGACCAAGAAGCTCGTGAAACTGCCCGATGCCGTCACGATGTCCGAGGGCGCGGCGATCGGCATCCCGGCTGGCACCGCGTACCAGGCGCTCCGCTCGCTCGGCGTGACCGACGGCGATGTGCTGCTGGTCCACGCCGGTTCCGGCTCTGTGGGCCAGTTCGCCGTGCAGTTCGCCGTGGCCTGGGGCGCGACCGTGATTGCGACCGCGAGCCCTTCCCGCCACGAGCTCCTGCGCGAGCTCGGCGCCATCCCGATCTCCTATGACGCCGGCCTCCTCGAGCGCGTGAGAGACGTCGCACCTGCTCCCGTCACGGTCGTCCTGGACTGCGCGGGCACCGACGAGGCGATCGAGACGTCGCTCGCCCTCGTCGCCGATCGCGACCGCATCGCGACGATCGTTCGGGGGCCGGATGCCGCGTCGTTCGGCATCCGCGCCTTCTCCGGCGGTTCCCCCGTGCCCCTGACCGCGGAGGAGCTCGCCTGGCGGGCCGAGGCGCTGCCGAAGACGGTCGAACTGCTCGCCGCCGGCGACTTCACGATCGAGCTCGGCCCAGAGCTTCCGCTGGCCGAGGCGGCGCAGGCCCATGAGTTGGTGGAATCCGGAGCCGCCCCGGGCAAGATCATCCTCGTCCCGTAGGTCGAGCCGACACCCTCTACGCTGAGATGATGACTGGTCTTCGTTGGGGAATCCTCGCGACCGGCGGCATCGCCGCCTCGTTCGCATCCGATCTGCGCACCGCAGGACTCGATCTGGTGGCGGTCGGCTCACGATCACAGGAATCGGCTGACGCCTTCGCGGCCCGCTTCGACATCGCGCACGCGCACCCCTCGTACGAGGCGCTCGCGGCCGATCCGGACGTCGACATCATCTACGTCGGCACGCCGCATCCGATGCACCACGAGAACGCCCGCCTCGCGCTCGAGAACGGCAAGCACGTCATCGCGGAGAAGGCGTTCACGCTGAACCGCGCCGAAGCGGAGGACCTGCAGCGGCTCGCGGCCGAGAAGGGCCTGCTCGTCACCGAGGCGATGTGGACGCGCTATCTGCCGCACATGGTCCGTATCCGCGAGATCATCGCCGAGGGCACCCTCGGCGAGATCCGCGCCGTCAGCGCCGACCACACCCAGCTGCTGCCGTCCGACCCGGCACACCGCCTGAACGCGCTCGAGCTCGGCGGCGGCGCGCTGCTCGACCTGGGCATCTACCCGATCTCCTTCGTCCACGACATCCTGGGCGCCCCCACCGAGGTCCGTGCCGTCGGTCGACTCATCGAGACGGGTGCCGACGCCGAGGTCGCGACGATCATGACGCACGAGGGCGGCGCGATCTCGACCACCCTCTCTTCCTCCCGCGCTGCCGGCCCGAACGCCGCGAGCATCGTCGGCACCGCGGCCCGCATCGACATCGATCGTGTCTGGTACTCGCCGACCAGCTTCCGCGTCGTGCAGCCCGACGGCACCGTCATCGAGGAGTACGTGTCCGAGGTCGAGGGCCGCGGCATGCAGTACCAGGCGCTGAACGCCGAGCGCCTCGTGCGAGACGGCATCCTCGAGGGCGACATCCTGCCGATCGCCGAGAGCGTCGCCATCATGGGCACCCTCGACGAGATCCGATCGCAGATCGGAGTGCGCTACCCCCGCGAGGAGGCCACTCATGGCTGAGCCCACGAACGCCCGCGTCGCGGTCTACCTCGACTTCGACAACATCGTCATCTCCTGGTACGACCGGGTCCACGGCCGCAACGCCTACGGCAAGGACCGCCAGCGCATCACGGAGCACCCGAACGACCCCGATGTCATCGAGCGGCTCAGCCGCGCGATGATCGAGGTGGGCGCGATCATCGACTACGCCGCCTCCTTCGGCACCCTCGTCCTGACCCGTGCGTACGCCGACTGGTCCTCCCCCGTCAACGCCGTGTACCGCTCGCAGCTCGTGGCCCGTGCGGTCGACCTCGTGCAGCTGTTCCCCGCCGCCGCCTACGCCAAGAACGGCGCCGACATCCGCCTCGCGGTCGACGCCGTCGAGGACATGTTCCGCCTCCCCGACCTGACCCACGTGGTGATCGTCGCGGGCGACAGCGACTACGTGCCGCTGGCGCAGCGGTGCAAGCGGCTCGGGCGCTACGTGATCGGCGTCGGCGTCGCCGGCTCCACCGCCAAGTCGCTCGCCGCCGCGTGCGACGAGTTCGAGGCCTACGACTCGCTGCCGGGTGTCGTTCGGCCCACGAAGCCGGTCGCCGCCGTCGTCGAAGCACCCACGACGGATGCCGCGCCCGAACCCGCCGTCGAGGCGGTGACCGACGCCCCCAAGGCCAAGACCACCCGGCGAGCCAAGTCGAAGCCGGCGGCCAAGGTCGAGGAGCCGAAGCTCGACGAGCAGGGCGAGGCGACGCAGCTGCTCGAACGCGCGCTGCGCCTCGGTCATGACAAGACCGACGCCGACGAGTGGCTGCACAGCTCGGCCGTGAAGACGCACATGCGTCGGATGGATCCGTCGTTCAGCGAGAAGGCCCTCGGCTACCGGTCGTTCTCCGACTTCCTCAAGTCCCGCGACGAGATCGCGGAGCTCGAGGAGACGGGCCACGAGCGCCTGGTGAAGCTGCGCGAGCAGTAGAGCCAGCGCGTCTCCGGGCCTGTGGGCTCATTCCACGAAGTCGTACTCCTGGAAGTCCGCGACTTCGGGCACCCAGCGCTCCGACACGAAGGCGATGTGCGCGGGATGCACGTTGTACGCGTCGTAGGCGTGCTGGTCGGCGAACACCATCGAGAACTGATGCGCGAGGTCGCTCTTCGCGCTCACCTGACGGCGGATCGTGAAGTCGGCGACCCCGGGGATCGACGTCAGGACGGCATGACCCGTCGCGAGGAACTCGCGCTCCTCGGCGGAACCTGCGGGGTGTACGAGGCGGAAGACGACGGTGTGCTGGATCATCACTGGTTCCTGAATGCGGCATCGAACAATGCATCGGGCGTCGGCCACAGCAGCGACCGGACGAAGGCGAGCGCCTCGGGAGCACCGTGCAGGCGGTCCATGCCGGCATCCTCCCACTCGATCGAGATGGGGCCGTCGTAGCCGATCGAGTCCAGCGCGCGGAACGCGTCCTCCCACGGCACGTCGCCGTGGCCGGTCGAGACGAAGTCCCACCCACGCCGCGGGTCGCCCCAGGGCAGGTGCGAGCCGAGCACCCCGGCACGACCGTTGTGAGGACGCATCCGGGTGTCCTTGCAGTCGACGTGGTAGATGCGATCGGCGAAGTCGACGATGAAGCCGACCGGATCGATGTTCTGCCACATCATGTGCGACGGATCCCAGTTGAAGCCGAACGCCTTCCGGTGATCTATCGCCTCGAGCGCGCGCACGCTCGACCAGTAGTCGTAGGCGATCTCCCCCGGGTGCACCTCGTGCGCGAAGCGCACGCCCTCGCCGTCGAACACGTCGAGGATCGGATTCCACCGGGCCGCGAAGTCGTCGAAACCGCCCTCGATGACGGATGCCGGCACGGGCGGGAACATCGCCAGATACGGCCAGATCGACGACCCGGTGAAGCCGACGACCGTGTCGACGTCGAGCTTGCGGGCGACGCGGGCTGCGCGCTTCATGTCGTCGGCGGCGCGCTGTCGCACTCCCTCGGCATCGCCGTCGCCCCAGACGTAGTCGCGCAGGATGGCCTGGTGCCGGAAGTCGATCGGCGCATCGCACACGGCTTGACCGGCGAGATGGTTCGAGATCGCGAAGACCTTCAGGCCGTGCCGGTCGAGGATCTCTCGGCGCGAGGCCACGTACGCGTCATCCTCGTCGGCGCGCCGCAGGTCAAGATGGTCGCCGGATGCCGCGACCTCCAAGCCGTCGTACCCCCACTCGGCGGCGAGTCGCGCGACCTCTTCGAAGGGAAGGTCGGCCCACTGGCCGGTGAAGAGGGTGACGGGACGGGTGCTCATGCGTGCTCCAATGCGCGAAGGGCGGCGATGCTGCGGGCGGCCAGTTCATCCTGGCTCGCGGCGAGCGGGCGCCAGACCGATGCCGCGACGGCGATGGTGGCGTTATCCCCCGTGAAGCTCTCGAGGCCGAGCGGACCGCGGTAGTTCGCATCGTCGAGCGCACGCATGATCTTCGGCCAGTCCGTGTGGTCGTCGCCCACGGCGCCGCGATCGCTGCCGCACACCTGCACGTGCGCGATGGCTGCTCCCGCGGCACGGATCGCCTCGGCGGGCTTCTTCTCCTCGATGTTCAGGTGGTACGTGTCGAGCGCGAGTCCGACTCCGGCCCCGAGCAGCGGCCCGAGGGCGTCGAGGCTCTGCTCGACCGTGTTGAGCACGCTGGTCTCGTACCGGTTGAGGGGCTCGACGGCCAGCGTGAGGCCGAGGTCGGCGGCCTCGGTAGCTAGCGGCGCGAGGTTCTCCCTCAGCTCGCGCACGACTGCGGCGCGCTCTTCCCGGGTCATCCGCCAGGTCACGCCGGTGGGCGCGTAGAACGGTCCGGCCACGACCTCGGCGCCCAGCACGGTCGCGGCCGCGATGCAGGCACGAAGGTACGTCTGGGTCGCCGCGACGTCTCCCACGCGGGAGAGGAGCGACCGCCCCGGCCCCATGGCGCCGATCACGATGGCATCCATTCCGAGGGAGGCGAGGACCTCGCGCGTCAGCTCGGGTTCCCAATCGCCGACGTTCTCGAGCGGCAGCTCCAGCGCCTGATAACCGAGGTCGGCGGCCTTCCGCGCGAGCGGCGCGAGCGTCGCATCCGTGAGCGGCGACGTCCACACCCACGTGTTGACCGCGATCGTGCGGGGCATCCTTCTCCTTCGAAGTCACGCGGCGGACGTTTCGTCTCGTCGCTCCGCTCCTCGCTCAACGACCGGGACTCGGTCGTTGAGCGAGCGAAGCGAGACGAAACGCCCGCACGCGTCTTATCGTGACCTTACGGGATCTGCCGTTCCTGCCACACGGTCGGGTACCCCGGAAGGTCCTCGCCGCCGAACTTCGCGTAGTGGCCGTCGGGCATGCCGTCGTTCGCCTCGAGGTACTGGTCGAGCTCGCCCTCGGTGATCGGCTTCTGCGGCAGCACCCATTCCTTCGGCACCTCGGTGCCCGCGAAGACCATCTGCGCGGCGAGGAGCGGCGTGCGCCACTGGAAGTTGGAGTACACGGGCGCGAGACCCGTGAGACCGGTGTCCTTCCACTTGCGGAGGAAGCTCATCTCGTCCTCACCGGTCATGACCGGGTAGTCCGCGCCGGCATCCTCGAACGCCTCGATCGCCGCGACGGCGCCGTCGCCGGCATCCATCCAGATGCCCTGCACGTCGCCCTTGGCGAGCTCGTCGCTGATGATGCTCTTGATCTCGGCCGGATCGGCGCCGGTGAAGTAGTCCACCGCCTCGATCCCCGCCTCGTCGAAGAGCTTCTCGGCGGCCGCCCAGCGGTGCTCGAGCACGTCGACACCCGGAAGGATGCGGAGCGCCACGACCTTGTCGCCCTCTTCGAGGTTGTCGATGAGGAACTCCGCCGTGTCGATGCCCCAGGCGAAGCCGCCGATCGGGTGGATGAACGAGACGTAGCAGTCGGTGTTCACACCGCGGTCGAACACGATGACGGGCTTGCCCGTCTCGCACGCCCGCTCGACCGCCGGGGTCATCGCGGCCGTGCTGTTCGGCGAGATGAGGAACACGTCGCACTCGCCCTCGGAGATGAAGTAGTCGATGTCCGCGATCTGCGTGTCATCGGAGTCCTGCGCGTCGCGGGTCTCCATCTCGCTGATGGCGCCATCGGCCTGCAGCGACTTGAGCTGCTCGTTCATCGTGATCCAGCCGGTCTGACGCCACGGGTTCGAGATCGATGCGTTGGCGAAACAGGCCTTCTCGGCCCCCTCGCTCGCGAACTCCGCGGTGTCGACCATCTCGGCGTTGATGTGCTGCAGGTACGGCTGGTCGGCCGGACCCTGCGGCTCGACGCCGCGCTCCTCGTTCTGCTTGTCGAAGAGCTCCTGATCGAACCATTCGGTCGTCTCCGCCGACTCTTCGGGACTGTCGGACTCGGCCGGCGCGACGGACGGGTCGGTCGTACACCCGGCGAGCGCGATGAGGCCGAAGAGAGCCACCCCTGCGGTGGCGATCTTCACTGATCGTCGCATTGCTAATCTCCTCTGATCTTCTCTGTGTGGATGGTGCTGGTCATTGCGGGTTCTGGGGTCGTTGCGGGTTCTGGGGTCGCCACGGGTTCCCGGGGCCGCCGGCGCCGCGCCCGGAAGGCGACGGCCGAGTAGGCGACCGCGGCGATGATGATCACGCCCTGCACGGCGTCTCGGAGCGTCGACGGGACGCCGGCGATGTTCAGGAGCATGAAGAGCGCCTCGAGGGCGAACGCTCCGGCGGCGGCGCCGACGATCCAGCCGCGCCCGCCGCCCAGCACCACGCCGCCGAGCACGACGGCGGTGATCGCGACGAACTCGTAGCCGCGCCCGACCGAGGGGTGCACGCCCGCGTATCCGACCAGCAGCACGGCCGAGAGCGAGGCGGAGAGCGACGAGATCACGAAAGCGCGCGTCGTGACCCAGGCGCGGCGCGCTCCGGCGTAGTCGACCGCGACCGCGTTGTCGCCCACCGCGATGAGCGACTTGCCGAGAGGCAGCTTGGTGATCCAGATCCCCAGCGCGAGCCACGCGATGAGGATGAACACCGCCCAGGGGATGAAGTCGAGGAACGGCACGTCGCGGATGCCGCCGCGACCGATCTCCCGGAAGCTGTCGGCCGGGTTCCCGGTCGCCGCCCCTCCCGTCCACCACATCACTCCGCCGAGGAGGGCGAGCATCATGCCGAGCGTCACGATGAACGACGGCACCTTGAGCAAGGTCGTGATCAGTCCGTTCACCAGCCCGACCGCGACGCCGACGACGATCATGAGCAGCAGCACCGGCACGGTGCGGGAGTCGTCCTGTCCGACGAGGTTGCCGGCGATGATGACCTGGGCGGTGATGAGCGACCCCTGCGACAGATCGAACTCCCCCGCGATGATCACGAAGTACTGTCCGATCGCGACGATCGCGATGGGCGCCACCCGCTGGATGAAGCGCATGAGCTGTCCCGGCTCCGCGAAGCTCGGGTTGAGGACCGTGACGGCCACGAGCAGGACCACGAGCAGCAGGAACACCGCTCCCCGAGGGCTGACGAGTGCGCGCAGGGCGTTCATGCGCGGCCTCCTTCCGGCACGGGAGTCGTATCGGCGAGCTGCGAGGCCGCCGCAGCCATCTCGCCTTCGGCGGCTTTCGCCGCGTCGTCGCCACCTGTGCGGGTGCCCCCGGCGCCGAAGCGCGGGCGGCGCCGCACGATGGCCCGTCGGCTGTACACCGCGACCGCGGCGACGATGACGACGCCGCGGACGACATCTTTGAGGAACGGGTTCACCTGCATGACGCTCATGACGCTGTCGACGACCGCGAGGATGGCGACACCGCCGACCGTGCCCCAGATCGAACCGCGTCCGCCCATGAGGAGGGTGCCGCCGAGGACCACGGCGGCGATCGAGAGCAGCGCGTAGCCGCCCTGCTGACCGACCGTCGGGCTGCCGACGCCGAGACGGCTGGCGAGCAGGAGGCCCGCGAGACCGGCGAACACCGAGCACAGCACGTGCGCCGCGATCAGGGGCGGGCGGGTCCGCACACCCGACAGGCGGGCGATCTCGGGGTCGCCACCGACCGCGTAGAGGTGGGCACCGGTGCGGGTGCGGTTCAGCAGGAACCAGACGAGCACGGCCAGCGCGATCATGATGATGGTCGACACGGGCACCGGACCGACACCCGTCGCCCCGATCAGCTGGAACTCCCAGGGCACGGCTCCGGCCGAACCCTCGAAGTTCGTGTTGAGGATGCCCTGCAGGATGAGTCCGGTGCCGAGCGTCGCGATGAAGCCGTTCACCTTGAGCACGGTGACGATGAGGCCGTTGGCGAGGCCGATCCCTGCGCAGACCAGCAGCGTGATCGCGACCGCGGCGGGAATGTTGGCCGGATTGCCGTTCATGATCGTCGCGCCGAGCAGGCTGGCGAGACTGATGACGTAGGTGACCGAAAGATCGAGCGAGGCGCCGAGCACGACGAGCGTCTGCCCGATCGCGACGAGGCCGAGCACGCTCATGCCGGTGAGGACGTCGCGGATGTTGCCGGGGCTGAGGAAATTGCGCCCCACCGTGCCGACGAGGATCGCGCCGACGATGAGGGAGAGGATCAGGATGCCGAGCACGATGATCGTGGAGTCGATCCGGAATCGTTTCATCGCGCACCTCCTGCGCCGGTCGCGGCACCGAGGATCTCGTGCTCCGCGGAACCCGCCGGGAGCTCGGCGACGAGCTCGCCGTCATGCATGACGACGATGCGGTCGCTCATGCCGATGATCTCGGGCAGTTCGCTCGACACCATGAGAACGGCCTTCCCCTGCGCCGCGAGCTCGCGCATCAGCTGGTACACGGCGTACTTGGCGCCGACGTCGATGCCTCGGGTGGGCTCGTCGAAGAGCACGATCTGCGGCTGGGTGAGCAGCCACTTGGCGAGCACCACCTTCTGCTGGTTGCCGCCGGAGAGGAATCGGGCTTCCTGGTCGACGCCGCGCGAGCTGATCTCGAGGGAGCTCAGCACCCCGGGCACCTCGCGCCGCGACGCCGCCGTGCGGCCGGGGAAGACGCTGCGCACCACCAGCAGGGCGTTGTCGAGCACCGACTGGCCGAGCGCGAGGCCCTGCGCCTTGCGGTCCTCCGACACGAGGGCGAGCCCGGCGCGCACCGCCGAACGGGCGCTCGTGATGTTCGTCGGAGACCCGTCGATCCGCATCGCCCCTCGTGTGAAGGCCTGGATGCCGAACACCCCTTCGACGAGCTCGGTGCGTCCGGAGCCCTGGAGTCCCGCGATGCCGACGATCTCGCCGGCGCGGAGGGTCAGCGAGACTCCATCGACGTAGGCGTTGCCGCAGTTCTCGAGCTCGAGGCGGGGCTCGCCGACCGTCGTGCCCTCCACCGCGTCGGGGAAGTACGACTGGATCGAGCGGCCGACCATGCGGCGGACGAGCTCGTCGGTCGTCAGGTCGGCGGTCTCGTCAGTGGAGACCAGCGCGCCGTCCTTGAGGATCGTGATGCGGTCGCAGAGGTCGAAGATCTCCTTCAACCGGTGCGAGACGTAGATGACGGCGACGCCGCGGGAGGTGAGCCGGCGGATGATCGCGTAGAGCAGCTCGACCTCGCGGTCGCTGAGCGCCGCGGTCGGCTCGTCCATCGAGATGACCTGCGCGTCGAACGACAGCGCCTTCACGATCTCGACGATCTGCTGCTCGGCCACGGTCAGCGAGCCCACGCGCGCCTGCGGATCGATGAACGAGACGCCGAGGTCGGAGAGCAGGTCGGCGGTCCGGCCGATCATCGCCTTCCGGTCGACGAAGCCGGCGCGGCGCGGTTCGCGACCGAGGTAGACGTTCTGCGCGACGGTCCGCTCGGGCAGCAGGGTGAACTCCTGGAACACCGTGACGATGCCGGCATCCATCGCCTGCCGCGGGTGAGCGTGTCGCACCTCTTCGCCGCGGTAGGCGACCGTGCCCTCGTCGGCCGGCTGCACGCCGGCGATGATCTTCATCAGCGTGGACTTGCCCGCGCCGTTCTCACCGACGAGGCCGTGCACTTCGCCGGGACGCACGTCGAAGTCGATGCCCTTCAGGACCTCGACGCCGAAGAACGACTTGCGGATGCCGCTCACGGCGAGCACCGGCTGCGTCGTGGTCGCGTTCATGCCGTCACCTCCACCCATCGTCCGTCTCCGGCCGCCGAGGCGAGGACCGCCTCGGTCAGCACGGCGGAGCGGTACCCATCCGCGAAGGTCGGAAGTCCCTCGGGCTGCGCGCCCGCCATCGCCGCGTAGACGTCGGCGACGAAACCGTTGAACGCGTCCTGATACCCCATCGCGTGACCGGCGGGGATACGCTGCAGCCGGGACGAATCCGGATCTGCCGCGGACGGGTCCCGCAGCAGCAGCCGGGACTCCTCGCGCATACCGATCCAGAGCTCTTCCGGCCGCTCCTGCTCGAAGCGGATGCTCTGCCGCGAGCCGTGCAGCTCGAGGGTGAGCGCGTTCTTGCGGCCTGCGGCCATCTGCGAGATGAGCAGGGTGCCGAGTGCGCCCGAGGTGGTCTCGACGAGCACCGCGACGATGTCCTCGGTGTCGACCTCGTGCCCGGCACGCTCGGGGAACACCCGGCGGGTGCGAGCGCTCAGCGCCCGGATCCGCTCGCCGATGACGAACTCGATGAGGTCGCACAGGTGCGAGCCGATGTCGGCGAACGCGCGCGAGGCGCCGCCGGAGGCGGACCGCACGCGCCAGTCGTCATCGCTCGGCAGCAGCATCCAGTCCTGCAGGTACGAACAGTCAAGGGTGAGGAGTTCGCCGATGTCTCCGCGGGCGACGCGGGCCCGTGCCTCGCGCACCATGGGGTGGTAGCGGTAGACGAACGGCACGGCTGCCACGCGACCGGATGCCGCGGCGGCGTCGGCGAGGGTCTTCGCATCGGCGGCGGACGTCGCCAGCGGCTTCTCGCAGACCACGTGCTTGCCGGCGTTCAGCGCCCGGAGGGCGAGAGCGGCGTGCGTGGTGTTCGGTGTGCAGATGTGCACCACATCGATGTCGGCCGCGTCGACGAGGGCATCGGCGTCGACCTCCGCGCGCTCGGCGCCGAGTGCCTCAGCGGCGTGACGGCTGCCCGCGGCGGACCTGGTGGCGACGGCTCGAAGCTCGCCGCCGGCGTCGCGCGCCGCTGTGCGATGCACGCGGGCCATGAATCCCCCGCCGAGGATGCCGGCTCGGATCGTTCCGAGACCGGTGTCTGTGACATCCGTTGTCATGTCGGCGATTCTGACACAGGGCATCCTACTTTTGCTAGCACTTCGTCAAAAGTTCTTCGTAACGAATCCGAAGTCGAATTCCGAGACTCCGAAGTGCTGTGGTTTACTGACGCAATGGTTGACGTTCTGCGGCCCGTCGTCGCGACGAATCCCGGCGCCGGCGAGATCTTCCAGATCCTCCGCGACGGCCACGCGCGCACCAAGGCAGAGCTCGCTGCCCTGACGGGCCTCGCCCGGTCGACCGTGGCGCTGCGCGTGGACGCGCTCCTCGCCGCCGACCTGCTGCGCCCGGCGGGCGAGGCAGCATCCACCGGGGGCAGACCGCCCGCGCGCGTCGCCTTCAACCCGCGGGCGGGACTCGTGCTGGCCGTAGATCTCGGCGCCACCCACGCCACGGTGGCCGTCGCCGAGCTCTCCGGCGTCATCCTCGACGCGCGCACGCGCACGATCGACATCGGCGAAGGACCGGAGACGCTGCTCGACACGATCCTCGCCGACGGGACGGAGCTGCTCGGGCAGCCGTCCGCGGCCGATCTCCCCCTGCTGGGCGTCGGCATCGGCGTGCCCGGTCCGGTCGAGCACTCCACCGGGCGTCCCACCAACCCGCCGATCATGCCGGGGTGGGACCGGTTCGATGTTCCCGGCTACGTTCAGCGCACGTTCGACGTTCCGGTGCTCGTCGACAACGACGTCAACATCCTCGCGCTCGGCGAGCAGGCGACGAGCTGGCCCGCCGTGGACGACCTGATCTTCGTCAAGGTGTCGACCGGTATCGGCGCCGGCATCATCGCCGGCGGTCAGCTGCAGCGCGGCGCGCAGGGATCCGCGGGCGACATGGGCCACGTCCAGGTGCCGACCGGCGCCGGCTCGGCGCGCGAACCGGGCGATGAGCGCGACCTGGAGGCTCTCGCCAGCGGATCCGCCCTCGCCATCGCGCTGCAGGGCGGTGGCCACGAGGTGCAGAGCGCGTCCGACGTGGTCGACCTCGTCCGCGCGGGGAACGCCGCAGCGATCGAGGCCACGCGTCAGGCCGGTCGCGACGTCGGCGAAGTCCTGGCCACCGTCGTGAACCTCCTGAACCCGTCCATCATCGTGCTGGGCGGCAGCATCGCCCGCGCCGGCGAGCACCTGCTCGCGGGCGTGCGCGAGGTCGTCTACCGGCGGTCGATCCCGCTCGCGACGCAGCACCTCGCGATCGTCCAGTCCCAGGCGGGCGACCGTGCCGCCGTGCTGGGCGCCGCGATCATGGTCGCCCGCGAGGTGCTGTCACCCGCGAACGTCGACGGCTACGTGGCGGCGAAGGCGCGCTGACGCTCAGAGCGTGGCGGCGAAGGGGTCGAAGTCAGCATCGAGCGATGCGACCTCGTCGAGCGTGCTCTCGACGGCGACGAAGCCGCGGGACTCCGCCGCCTCCTCGATCGACAGCAGCGTGTCGAGCACATGGTAGCCGAACTCCCCCGTCGCGACATGCGCCCGTCCGGCGGCGATCGACCGCGCCATGTCGAGCAGCCCGAGACCGCGGCCGGTCAGCACACCCTCCTGCGCGACCTCGACGACCTCCTGCGCGACCGGCTCCTGACCGAGCCGGAGCGGACGGGTGATGGTGATGTCGCCCCCGAACGTGTTCGGGTCGGGGATCACGAGCGTGCCCTCGGTGCCGGTGATCTCGACGATCCCCGATCGGATGACGGGCGAGTCGGTGCTGTAGATGCTCTGCGCCTGTGCGCCCTGCTCGAATTCCATCAGCACGCTGAGCGTCGACGGGATCTCGACGGGGAACTCCTGGCCGGCCAGCTCGCCGACCTGCACGCGGCGGGTCGGGGTGCCCTGAAGCCCGAGCGCGGCCACCGAGGCGACCGGACCGAACACGTGCACGAGCGTGGACACGTAGTACGGCCCCATGTCGAGCAGCGGGCCGCCACCCTTCGCGTACAAAAAGGCGGGGTTCGGGTGGAAGATCTCCGGGCCCTGCCACTGGAACGTCGTCTGCGCGAACAGCGGACGGCCGATGTCGCCGCGCGCGATCGCACGCTTGGCGGTCTGCACGCCGGGGCCGAGGACGGTGTCCGGCGCGACGCCGACACGAAGGCCCGCGGCATCCGCCTTCTCCAGCAGTCGGCGCGATTCCTCACGGCTCACGCCGATCGGCTTCTCGGTCCAGACGTGCTTGCCCGCCGCGATGATCGCCTCGGAGACCTCGACGTGCACCGCAGGGATCGTGAGGTTCACGACGATATCGATCTCGGGATCGTTCAGGACCAGATCGACCCCGCCTGCGCGCGGCACGCCGTACTTCTCCGCCTGCGCCTTCGCGCGCTCCTCGATCACGTCTGCGATGGCGAGGACCCGCACATCGGGGAAGGTGGTGAGGTTCGAGAGGTACTGGTCACTGATGTTCCCCGCGCCGATGATGCCGACGCCGACGGTGCCGGCCGCCATCAGCCCGCCACCTTCTCGTCGAGGTACACCCGACTGCGTTCGATCGCCTCGAAAAGGTCGCCCTCGTAGTGATCGAACTCGACGATCGCCAGCTCCAGAGCGGATGCCGCGGCGATCGCCTCGACCAGCGGCACGGACCCGTCACCGGCGGCCACCTGATCAGCCGGCGGGTACGTGTTCGCGTGAGCGGGATCGAGGGTGCCATCCTTGGCGTGCACGGCGATGACCCGGCTGCCGAGACGCTCGAGCAGCGCGACGGGGTCGACTCCTCCGCGCGCGACCCAGTAGAGGTCGATCTCCAGCACGACCCTCTCGTCGAGGAGTCCGGCCAGCACCTCGAGGCCGGTGACGCCGTCGAACACGGCTTCCAGCTCGTGGGCGTGGTTGTGGTATCCGACCCGCACGTCGACGGCGGCGCCGATCGCGGCCGCCTCGTTGAGCAGACGCGCGGTCTCCTCGATCTGCTCGACCGATTCCCAGCGCGCCGGCTCCGTGTACGGGTCGATGACCGTGGTCATGCCCAGCACCTTGGCGGCCGCGAACACCTCGGCGGGCGAGGGCACGGGCAGGGTGGTCCCGCTGCCGTCGGGATTGACGAACGACTCCGAGGCGAGGAACGCGTGGCCGGAGGGGGCGGAGAGGCCGGCGGCGGCGAGCGCCTCGGCGAGCGGTGCGGCGCGACGGACGAAGTCATACGGCTCGACGGCCGTGAACCCGCGCGCGGCGACGGCCGCGAGGGATCCTTCGAGGTCGGCGTCCAGCTGCTCCTTGATCGTGAACAGCTGCAGGGAGGTCGTGATTGTCATGCCAGCACGCTATCACCTAATACCTCCATGTGGAAGTTTTCGTTCGCTAGACTCCGGACATGTCCGACGACGATGAGCGACCACGCCAGCGCGGCGCCTACGCCAAGGGGATCGCGCGACGGCAGGAGATCCTCGACCGCGCGATCGAGGTCTTCGCAGAGCGCGGTGCGGATCGCACCAGCCTGCGGGCGATCGCCCGAGAGGTCGGGGTGACCCATGCCGCGCTGACGCACTACTTCGGGTCACTCGAAGAGCTCCTCGTCGCCGTGTACGAGGAGAGCAACCAGCCCGCGCACCGCCAGGAGGCCGTGCTCGACGACGCGACGCCGGTCGAGAAGATGATCGAGTCGGCGCGCACGAACCGGCAGGTTCCGGGTCTCGTCCAGCTCTACTCGACTCTCGTCGCGACCGCACTCGAGGACGGACACCCCGTGGCTCACGAGTTCGCTACGACCCGGTTCGCCCGCATACGGTCCTACATCGCCGACGGCGTGCGGGAGCAGCAGGCCCGGGGTCGCCTGCGCGAGGATGCCGACCCGGATGCGGTGGCAGCACTCGTCGTGGCGGCATCCGACGGTCTGCAGACGCAGTGGCTCCTCGACGAGTCCGCCCCGCAGCACGAGGCTCTGGCGCTCCTCGATCGGCTGCTGCGACCGCCCGGCTAGGCTCGGAGCGTGACGACCGAGCCGCAATCCCCCTACGAACGGGCACTGGGCGAGCGGCTCCTCGACCTGCATCCTCGCCTGCAGAACTATTTCCGGGCGATCCCCGACGGCTCTGTCGGCGTGGGCGACGGCGTCTTCGACCGCGTCGGCACTCCGCGGCGCTGGCTGTGGCCGATCCTCCGCGTGCTGGAGCGGCGGGGAGTGGTCCCCGCCTGCTGGGAGCACGGCGTGCCGTTCCGCGTCGAGAACCGCACGATCGCCTCGCGCGCGATCGGCGAGCGCACCTTCCAGCTGCGGCGCGGACCGTGGATCATGCGTGACGCCGTCGCCCTCACGCGCCACGGCCGCGTCGTCGACGAGCTCGGCGAGCCCGGACTGGTCGCCGCCTGCTTCGATGTCGAGACCCGCGACGGTGCGTTGGAGCTCACCAGCCGCTCGGTCGGCCTCCGACTCGGCCGTCTGCGACTGCGGATGCCGCGCGCACTGTCGCCGGTCGTTCGCCTCATCGAGCGCTTCGACGACGCCGTCGGCCGCCAGATCGTCGATCTGACGATCGACGCGCCGCTCGTCGGCCGCGTGTACGAGTACCGCGGGCACTTTTGCTACCGCATCGAGAGCATCGAGGAACAGGAGAGCGGCGCATGAGCGCAGGCAAGGTCGTCATCGGCGGTTCCACCGGATTCATGGGCACCTACCTCGTGCCGCGGATGCTCGCCGCGGGCCGTGAGGTCGTGCGCATCTCCCGGTCGGGCGCCGACATCCACTGGGGCGACCAGGAGGCGATCGATCGCGCGGTGGACGGCGCCTCCCTGGTGATCGGCCTCGCCGGGAAGAGCGTGAACTGCCGCTACACGCCCGAGAACCGCGCCGAGATCTTCCGATCCCGGCTCGAGACCACGGCATCCCTGAGCACCGCCGTCGCGCGGGCCGAGCGTCCCCCGGCTCTCTGGGTGAACTCGTCTACCGCGACGATCTACCGGCATGCCGAAGACCGGCCGATGACCGAATCCGACGGCGAGCTCGGCACCGGCTTCTCGGTCGAGGTCGCGAAGGCCTGGGAGCAGGCGCTGTTCGCCGACGATCTGCCGGCGACGCGACGCGTCGCGCTCCGCAGCACGATCGTGCTCGGCCACGGCGGTGTCCTCGAGCCGGTGCGGAACCTCGCCCGTCTCGGACTCGGCGGCGCCCAGTACGACGGCCGCTGGCCCGTCAGCAAGGCGAGGCGCGCGGCCGGCACGGCGCACCTCCCCGGGGCGCGTCGCGGACGCCAGCGGTTCAGCTGGGTGCACATCGAGGACGTCGCGCGCATCATCGACTTCCTCGAGCGCACGCGGGAACTCGAGGGCCCCGTCAACGCCGCCGCCCCGCATCCGGTCGACAACGCCGAGTTCATGGCGACCGTGCGGCGCGTGCTCGGCGCGCGGATCGGGACACCGATGCCGCGGTGGATGCTGGAACTCGGCGCGATCGGCATGCGCACCGAGACCGAACTCATTCTCAAGAGCCGATGGGTGCTGCCCGAGAAGCTCACCGCAGCCGGGTTCGAGTTCCGCTACCCGACGCTGGAACCGGCCGTGCGCGAGTCGTTCGATCGCGGATCGTCCGATTCGGCGATGGCCGCCTAGGAAGCAGACCCCGAGGCCGCGCCGCCCTCGTCGCGGCGGCGCTTCTCGAGCTCCTCGCGAAGCCGCCATTCCTCGATCTCCCGGTCGAGATCGGCCATCTGCTGCTCGGTCGTCCGCACATCCACCGGAGGCGCCGGCCGCACGTCGACCGGTCCCGAGGGGCGCGCCGCGCGTCGCATCCGCGGCATCGAGATCCCGGATCCGCCGTACTCACGGCCGAGCCCGAACCAGAGACCGCTGCCGATCAGCGGCAGCAGGATCACGATGATGATCCACACCATCTTCGGCAGGTGCTTCACCTGTGAATCGTCGCGCGTGATGATGTCGACGAGCGCGACGATCATCAGGACCACGATCAGGATCGAGAGGAACGGCATGAGATCAGGGTAGACGACGCCGGAATCGATCGGCGTTACGGAAGCATGTGGCCGGCGGCGCGGAACAGCTCGTACCATTCGGCGCGGGTGAGTTCGACGTCGGCGCCTGCTGCGGCGTCGCGCACTCGCTGCGGCGTGGTGGTGCCGAGCACGACCTGCATGTGAGCAGGATGCCGGGTGATCCATGCCGTCGCGATCGCGATCGGCGTGACGTCGTGAGCGGTGGCCAGCCGGTCGATCACGGCGTTGAGCTCGGCGTACTCAGGATTCCCGAGGAACACACCGGTGAAGAAGCCACCCTGGAAGGGAGACCATGCCTGGATCGTGATGCCGTTGATGCGGCAGTACTCGACGATGCCGCCGCCGTCGCGGACCACGCTCTGCTCGCTGCCGGCCATGTTCATGGCCACGGGCTGCGCGATGATCGGCGAGTGCGTGATCGACAGCTGCAGCTGATTGGCGATCAGTGGCTGGCGAACGGCCGTGCGCAGCAGGTCGATCTGTCGCGGCGTGTGGTTCGACACCCCGAACGCCCGCACCTTTCCTGCGGCCTCGAGCTCGTCGAAGGCACGGGCGACCTCCTCGGGCTCGACGAGAGCGTCAGGGCGATGCAGCAGCAGCACGTCGATGCGGTCGGTGCGCAGTGCCGCCAGAGATCCTTCGACCTGGGCCATGATGTGCTCGTACGAGAAGTCGAACATCCCCTGGGTCGGCACGATGCCGCACTTCGTCTGCAACACGATCTCGTCCCGCTCGGAGGTGCTGAGCTGCAGGGCGTCTGCGAAGCGCGACTCGCAGTGGTGCATGCTGCCGCCGTAGATGTCGGCGTGGTCGAAGAAGTCGATGCCCGAGTCGCGCGCCGCGGCATAGAGCTCGCGGATGTGCGCGTCGTCCTTGTCATCGATGCGCATCATTCCGGCGACGACGGCGGGGGCTGTGGCGGATCCGAACGGCACTGTCTTCATGCCGACCACGCTACCGCGCGTCAGGGAGCGGTGACCCGGTCATCCGGCATGAGAGACGACACCGGGACGTCGAGCGCGGGGGCGATGTTCGCGAGATCGGCGATCGTGAAGTCCTCGTCCTCACGGAGCTTCGCGGCGAGGAGCGGCACCTCGATTCCCGACTGCTCGGACAGCCATCCCACGGTCCGTCGCGAGCGCCGCAGTTCGGACGCCACCGCCGAAGCCACCAAATGACGCGCTTTCGACCTCATCCGTCGACAGTAGCCCCTTGTGCGCAGACGATCAAGTGTCGGATGAGCCAATATGACGGCATACTGGACCCATCCCGATGCTATGGTGAGCCAGATGGAGACACCTGCCGACCACTTCAACGCCGCCGTCGGCCGACAGCTTCGCGCCGAGATCGCCGCGTCGAGGAGCAGCATCGCCGCGATGGCACGCACCATCGGCATCGCCCGCAGTGCGCTCGACAACTACGTCACCGGCAAGCGGGCGATCCCGGTCCCGGTCGTGTACTCGGTGTGCGCGGCGCTCGATCTGCAGCCTCATGTGCTGCTCTCACGTGCGGAGGAGCGACTCCTCGCCGACGACAGCTCCCCCGGCGCCCGGATCAGCGTGCTCCGGCGCTCGCCCGATGTCGCCGGCCCCCGCCAGAATGTCCCCGAGGTCGCATTCGACTCGCACCTCCGGCACGACGCCGACACGGACGACCTGTACTGAGGGAATCATGCATATGCTCCTCCGCCTCGCTGAGGAGCATGGCGTGCGCATCGTCGAGCGTCCTGGCGCGACCCGAGGCGGCTTCGATCCGGCGTCTCGGACGATCCGACTCGATCCCGGCATGAGCGCCCGCACGACCCGTAGCGTTCTCGCGCACGAACTGGGACACGCTGTTCTCGGGCACACCCTGTCGGCCATTCCGTCCGTGCGCCGCCAGCAGGAGCGCCAGGCCGACGAATGGGCGGCCCGCCTGCTGATCACGGCAGACGCCTACGCGCAGGCAGAAGATGCGCGCGGTCCTCACCTGGCGAGTCTCGCCTTCGAGCTCGACGTCACGATCGAACTGGTGCTGGCCTACCAGCGCCGATTGCGCCACGCCTTGGCTGGTTGAATGGCGGAATGGCTTTCCTCGTCTCCCCCGCACCCCTCACGCTGACCGGCGAACTGGTCGAGCTCCGTCCTCTCGACCGCTCGCACGTCGACGGGCTCATTGAGGCAGTGCAGGAGGGTGACCTGTGGAAGACGGCGTGGTACACCTCGGTTCCCGCGCCGGACGGCGTGGCCGCCGAGGTCGATCGGCGACTCGCGCTCATCGAGAAGGGCGAGATGGTGCCGTTCACCGCCTTCGACACCGCCGGACGCATTCTAGGGCTGACCTCGTACTACGACATCGTCCCCGACGTCCCGCGACTGCACATCGGGTACACGTGGAACCGCCCGTCAGCGCACGGCACGGGAACGAATGCGGAGTCCAAGCTGCTGCTCCTGCGGCACGCCTTCGAGACTCTCGGCGTGTTCCGCGTCGGCCTGACGACCCAGTGGGTGAACTTCCAATCGCGGGCGGCGATCGAGCGGCTCGGAGCGAAGCAGGACGGCGTGATGCGGGCCATCAGCCGCTACCGCAACGGCGCGCTGCGCGACAGCGTCGAGTTCTCGATCATCGAGCCGGAATGGCCGGCGGTGAGAGCGAACCTGGAAACACGGCTCGCCCGGCGGCGCTGAGGCCGCCGACGGTCACTCGGTCGGGCTGCCCGTCCAGTTCTTGTGGCGACGAGTGGCAGAGCCGCTCTGGCGCATCACCCAGGCGAGGGCGAGCATCGTGAGCAGGAGTCCCGCCACGAAGACGATGGCCTGGAAGTCCTCGAGCGACTGGGCGAGCGCCATGACCCAGATGCCTCCGAGGAAGAGGACCAGGAAGAAGATGAAGCTGAGGATCACGAGAACTCCTGTCGTAGCGGCCGTCATCCAGCGTACCGTTCGCGGCTTCCGCTAGCGCACACGTCGCCGAGACGAAACCCCCTGGGCCGTGCTCGGAGGCAGTGATTGCATCTCTGTATGAACGCCCCACTGACAGCTGTCGCGATCTCCTGCACCCTGAAGCCCTCCCCCACGGAGTCGAGCTCCGATCTGCTCGCGTCGCAGCTGCTCGACGCGCTCGCGGATCACGGCGTCACCGGTGGGGTGATCCGCGCGGTCGACCACCTCCTGAGTCCCGGCGTCGAGAAGGACATGGGCGGTGACGACGCATGGCCGAGTGTGCGCCGACGGATCCTGGATGCCGACATCCTCGTCTTCGTCACGCCGACCTGGATGGGACAGCATTCGAGTGTGGCGCAACGCGTGCTGGAGCGTCTCGATGCGGAGCTCAGCGAGACCGACGCACGAGGACGCCTGACTCTGCTCGACAAGGTCGCCGTCGTCGGCATCCTCGGCAATGAAGACGGCGCGCACCACATCGCGGCGATCCTGTTCCAGGCGCTGAATGACGTCGGATACACGATCCCGTCGCAGTCCTCGGTGTACTGGAACGGCGAGGCGATGCAGACCGTCGACTACAAGGACCTCGAGCAGACACCGGAGAAGGTGGCCTCAGCGACGGCCACCGCCGCCCGCAACGCTGCGCACCTGGCCCGGGTGCTGCGCGAGCGCGAGTATCCCGCGAAGTGACGCTCCCGCGCATCTCAGGACGTTCGTCGGGCGAATGTTGACTTCCGTCTAAGTATCGGGAAAGCGGTTGACGCCCCTTCATCGCCATCAATAGGTTCGGTGGCGAACCGCTCCGGCGGATCGATCTCGACAGTGAGTGTTGTCTCCGCGCTCCCCACGCGGCTTCGCTCCTGCTCGAGTCCGCCCCAGCGCGGAGATCGCCGCCCGCACGGGCGGCATCGGGCGTCCCCACGGCGCCTTCCCACCCCAGGAAAGGACACTCCTTGTTCACTGACAACCCGAGGCGCAGAGTGGCGCCGCGAGGGCTCGCCGCCGCAGCGGCCGCCCTCACCTGCGCGTCGCTCATCATGCTGCCGTCGTTCGCGAGCGCGAACACCGACTCCACCGACAGCCCCGATGCGCCGACGATCATCGGCGCGGAATCGGAAGCCGCCGTCGACGGCGAATACCTCGTCGTCCTCAAACCCCAGTCCGACCTCGGCGCCGCGGACGACATCGCCTCAGCCCTCACCGAAGCGGTGGGAGGCGAGGTCGTCGAGGTCTTCAACACCGTCATCGACGGCTATTCCGCGAAGCTCTCCGAAGACGAGGCACTCGCGATCGCGTCCGACGACCGGGTCGATCACGTCGAGCAGGCGCAGATGGTCTACGCGCTGGGCGAGCAGACAGACCCGCCCAGCTGGGGTACGGATCGCGTCGACCAGCGCGGGCAGCCGCTGAACCAGCGTTTCGCGTATCCCGACTCCGCGGGCGCCGGAGTGAACGTCTACGTCGTCGACTCCGGCATCCGTCTGACCCATTCCGAGTTCGCGGGGCGCCTCCGACCGGGGTTCGACGCGATCACGCCGGGCGGCAACGCGAGCGACTGTAACGGTCATGGCACGCATGTCGCCGGCACCGCCGTCGGCTCGACCTACGGCATCGCGAAGAAGGCGACGGTCTATCCGGTGCGCGTGCTCGACTGCAAGGGCGAGTCGTTGAGCACGACGATCCTCACCGGTATCGAGTGGGTCGCCGAGAACGCCGTGCGGCCCGCCACGATCAACTACAGCGTGGGATGCCGCCAGGCATGCTCGATCCCGTCGATCGACGCCGCGGTGAAGAGCATCGTCGCCTCGGGTATCACCTGGGTGTCGGCGGCCGGCAACAGCAATGACGATGCCTGCCGGTACAGCCCGCAGCTCGTGCCGGAGACGATCACGGTCGGCAACTCGACCCGCACGGATTCGAAGGCGCCCTCGAGCAGCTGGGGCCGTTGCCTCGACGTGTGGGCGCCGGGCTCGGAGATCATCTCGTCGTGGTTCACCGGAGACACGGAGGCCCGGTCTGCGACCGGGACGTCGATGGCCGCTCCCCATGTGACCGGCGCGACCGCACTGTACCTCAGCGCCAACCCGTCGGCCACGCCGGCGCAGGTGCACGCCGCGGTCGTCGACAACGCCACCCCTGGCACGCTGACCGGGCTCGACACCGCGTCGCCGAACCGGCTGCTCTACACGGGCTTCCTCAACCGCACCACGAACCCCGCCCCGACCGCGGTCGATCTCGCGGCGATCGCGAACAAGACCGGCACCGTCGGCCAGCCTCTCAGCGTGTCAGTCAGCGCGACCGGAGGCACCGCGCCGTACTCGTTCTCGGCGACCGGGCTTCCGGCGGGTCTCGCGATCGATGCCAAGACGGGCACGATCTCGGGCACACCCACCGCGGCCGCCGTCTCGGCGATCACGGTGACCGTCCGCGACTCCGCGAGCCCCGCCTCGAGCGACACCGCCACGTTCACGTTGACCGTGACGGGGGGCGCCACGACGCCCGCCCCGAGCACCTGCACCGGCACCTCGGTCGGTGCGGGCACGCTGACCGCAGGCCGGCAGGCGGCCTCGCCGTCGTTCACGCGTGCCGCCGGGGCGATCGAGGTATGCCTCGATGGTCCGAGCGGTGCGGACTTCGATGTCTACCTGCAGCGGAACTACTCGTTCTTCGGGTGGATCACTGTGGCTCAGGGCACGTCGGTCAATCCTGATGAGAAGTTCGCGTACAGCGCGAGCGCCGGGACCTACCGAGTGGTCGTCAAGGCCGACTCGGGCTCTGGCGCGTACACCGCGACCGTGAGGTAAGCGCGAGACCAGGACAGCGGATGCCGCGGGGCTGTCAGCCCCGCGGCATCCGCTGTCCTGTCTGCGGCATCCCGATTCTCCGTGAGAGGCGATCGTCCGGTGCTATTGCGCCCGCTCGCCACCATCAACGGGGATGACCGCGCCGGACACATACCTGGCGGCATCGGAAGCGAGGAAGATACAGACTTCCGCAACCTCCTCGGGTTCGCCGATGCGACCAAGCGGTACGGCGGCACGAAAGAATTCGTCAGCTGCCTGTTCGTCTGCAGTGATCGTCGGCATACCCGTGTTGATCACACCCGGCGCGACGGCGTTCACTCGAACGCCCACCCGCCCCCACTCGACGGCCATCTGTCGTACGACCGCTTCTATAGCGCCCTTCGAGGCGGCGTACGCGGGACTCGGTTCGTCCAGGTACCCACGCTGCGCGGCGATGCTCGACAGCAACGTGATGCTCCGGTCGCCTCCTGTCCTGAGGTGCCGAGCGGCCTCTCGCGCCACGAGGGCACTTCCCCGAGCGTTCACCCACATGACGTGGTCCCACTCGTCTGGGACCAGATCAATGCTCCGGCCGACCCGGTAGATCCCCGCACAATGAATCAGTGCGTCAAAGCCATCGGGCCACATTTCCTGGACCGCAACGAAAGCCGACTCGATGGAAGACGGGTCCGCGACATCACAAGAAACGCTGAGCGCGATCGACGAGGTGAACGGGACCACGTCCATCCCGGCAACGGTCCACCCCCGGGTGCTGGCCATCTCAGCGACTGCCCGACCAATGCCGGATGCGGCACCGGTGACCACCAGCCTCTGGTCGTCGGACCTACGTGATGCACTCATGAAAGAATCGCCCCTCCATTGACATTGAGGGTCTGACCTGTGATGTAGTCGGCGTCACTGGACAACAGAAACGCGATTGCGGCAGCGACGTCTTCACCGCTCCCGTGGCGCCCCAGCGGGATTCGACCGCGAACCAGTTCGGCTTGTTCTTCCCAAGATGTCCCTGAGCGCTCGCTTCTGGCGACGAGCTCCTCCTTGTGCATCTCCGTCATCACATAGCCGGGAGAGACCGCGTTGACGGTGATCTCTGGCGCCAGTTCGAGCGCGAGCGTATGTGTCAGGCCGATCACCGCATCCTTCGAGATGATGTACGCCGCCGCACCCGGCACTGGCTGCTGGGCGAAAAGTGATCCGATCAACACCGCGCGCCCCGTCGTCTGTGATTGACGGATAAGGGGAACGAATGCGCGGATGACGGCGAGACTGCCGAACAGATTCACCTCCATCACCTGCCTGACAGCGTCTTCCGGGGTTTCCAGGATCTCGGTCGAGGGACCGCCGACCGCGACGTTGGCTACGACGGCATCTACTCGCCCGAATTTCTCCCTCGTCGCTGCAACGGCAGCGTCGATATCCGCCTGCGCGGTGACATCTGCCCGCACGCCGATGGCGCGCGATCCACTATCGTCCAGGCGGGCCGCCACTTCGTCGATGTTTGCGGCAACGTCGATGAGGACCACGTTCCAGCCGTCCCGCAGCAGACGGCTGGAAGTTGCTTCTCCGATACCTCGCGCCGCCCCCGTCACGACCACAACCTTCCGGTTCATTTTCCTGCTCCGTTGACGGTGCGCGCAGCTGCTTCGCGGGCGGTGAGAGTCGGGACTCCGCGGTCGTTCACGAGCTGCAGGAACTGCCGCAGCATGCGGACTCGCGACGGGCGTCCGATGATCTGCGGGTGGATGGTGAGAGTTACTGTCCCTCCGAGGTCCCAGATGGCTTCGGCTTCCTCCGCCCAGATGTTCAACACCTCCGACGTGCTGCGGATCGTCTTGTCCCACGAAGTCGAATCGAACCAGAAGTGGGGAGCGTCATCGAGGAGCCAGTGCACGGGGAGCTCGTTCAGCGCATGCGAGTCGTGGCGGAACGGGTGAACGGCACTCATCAGGTTGGACGAGTATTCGAACTGATGGGACTCGAGCAGGTCGAGCGTATGAGGGCTGAAGTCCCACGACGGCGAGCGGTAGCCGACGACATCGTCGCTGAAGCGCCGGAGGATGGAGAGCGCCTCCGTCAACTCCCGTTCTTCTTCGTCCCGGCTCAGAGTGTCCGGAGACCTGTGAGTGAGCCCGTGGTGGCCGATCTCGCTCCCGGAAGCCGAGATCGCTTCGACGGCTTCCGGGTGACGAAGCGCGTCACGGCCGCAGATGAAGAAAGTGGTCGGGATGCCCATGTCGGCGGTCAGTTCCAGGAGCGCCGGGACCCCGAACTGCACGCCATACGTGGCTTGCGAGAGAACGCCGGGACGAGCAGCGTTCGCGTCGGACTCGGCGAGCCAGAGCTCTTCCGCGTCGAAGTCGATCGTCAGGGCGAATGCAGGTTGGTGATGATCGTTCACAGGAGGCTCTTTCGAGGTCAGGGGGTAGAGGGGTGGCATGAGACCTTGTCACTGTGCAAGCTTGGTGAGCTCCTTGCCCGTGGTGCGGATTCCCCCGATGAGGATGACAAGCCCGGCGATGAGCACCGTTGCGGCGAGGACCCAAAGGCTGGCAGTCCCTCCGACGGTGGCCAGGAGAGCGACGATGACGAACGGCATGATGAGGCTTCCGATGTTTCCACCGCCCTCGACGATGGAGAACGCGGTGGCGCGCAGTCCCGTGGGAAAGATCTCAGCCATGTAGACGTATGCCGCGGAGTTCGCCGCGATCATTGCTGAGCTCAGGAAAGTCCCGAGGATGACGGTCGGTTGCGAGCCACCGATCGCGATCAAGCTCAGACCCACGGCGAAGACGACGCAGACTGTGAAGATGAGCAGCTTGCGCTGCGCTCGATCGATGAAAATGAACGCCAGTATGGCACCGATCGGAGTGCCCAGGTAACCGAGCGCAGTCACCAGCATGCTCGATCCCACGTCGCCGCCGGCCTCGGCGATGATGGTCGGGCCATAGCTCAGGTAAGCGTTGGTCGCAAGCAACCACGTGGTCCAGAACAGAAGAGTCACCAGCAACCGGCTGAGATACGGCTTCTTGAGCAGCCGGCGGGTGTCGCCCTCGC
The DNA here is from genome assembly GCF_000967865.1 of Microbacterium sp. SA39. Taxonomy (GTDB): domain Bacteria; phylum Actinomycetota; class Actinomycetes; order Actinomycetales; family Microbacteriaceae; genus Microbacterium. Next base: position 39,279 of record NZ_JXRU01000032.1, on the reverse strand, counting down.
CGTGGACGTGTTCGCTGGGAACGGGCTGCGGGGCAGGAAGCTCACGACCATATTTGGCGCGCGCAATGGCTTCCATCTTCGCGACTTCCCGGTCGGCGAGATCAAAGCGCCCGTGCACCGCCAGCCATCGCCCTGATTCGGGCAGAAAGCGACCGCGCATGAAGATGAGCATGAGCGCGACGACCCCGCCGAGTCCCAGGAGAATCCTCCAGCCCATCTCCGAGTCGATCAGCGCAAGCGAGACGAAAGGAGCGATCGTGAGTCCTGCCGCACCCCAGAAGTACATCAGTTGCAGATACTTTCCGCGCTTGTGCGGTGGGGATGTCTCGGTGACGATCGTCGTCGCCAGCGCTATCTCCGCCCCGGTTCCGGCACCTGTGATGAAGCGAAAGATCAGCAGAGACGTGAAGTCCCACGATAGGGCGGAAAGGATGCTGCCGAGAGCGAGAACGACGACCGTCACGAGCATGGCGGTTCTGCGTCCGCGCCGGTCACCGAAGTTGGAGATGAAGTAATCCCCGACCATGTAGCCGGCGAGGTAGGTGGCGATAAGGACAGCTGCTTGCTCGCCGGTGAGTTGAAAGACCTCGCTGATCTTCGGAAGGGTGAAACCGACAACGCTCAGGTCGTAGTAGACGAAGAAGTATGCGAGCCCGATGACGACGAAGGCGGGTTTCGACAGTCCCGAGTACGGAAGTCGGTCTATGCGTGCATTGATGGTCGCGACAGTGTCGGTAACGGATTTGATGGTCACGATTGCTCCTTACAGCGTTGGAAGGGAGTTATTGGCTTGGCTGAGGGCTCTCAGTCGAGTTCTGCGGGCCGTGCGCGCGTCGATCGGGCTGCCCTCGAACACGTCGATAGTGCGCTCCGCGGCATCAACCGTGATCGTGGCGAGTGTTCTCCAGCGGTCGCCGAAAACGGCATCCGGCGCGGGCACGCAGCAGAGTGCGGGCTGACCCGGGTCTGAGTAGAGCAAAGGGAGGAGCTCTTCGGTGGTTGCCGGCGCTGGGCACCGGCTGAGGCGCGAGTGAACGAGGGCAAGGCGATCTTGCGAGTCCGGCTCGTACAACCATCGCTTCTCTCCTGTCGCCAGGACGTCATCCAGGAAATGATTGCTGTGCGCGATCCAGCCGCCGACCGGCGCGAAGAGTGCGATGCCTGCGGGACTCACCTCGGCCGTCACCGCTGAGAGGGCATCAACGACCGTGATAGCGCTGGACGCGCTCACGGGTGCCCTCCGGAGGATATCGAGCGCGTGTTCGACCGACTCCGCAGTCGAGAGAACTGCGAAGGTCAGGAGGTGGATCGGTAGACCGCCGACCCCGTCGTCCTCGTGGCCGAGAATGTTCAGCAGCACCGCCACGCCGGCATCGTTGACGCCGATCTTGCTGAGGATGCCATGTTCCGTCAGCCCCGCGAACGTACGTGAGGTTCCGGAAATCTGCTGCGTGTGCCACAGTGCGGACATTTCTTCATGCCAGTCCCAGGTCTGGATGGCAAGGCGCCGCGTTGCTGTCCGGACGATCGTGGTGCACTCACCAGGTCGCGCTCCGGGTGCGCTGGAGAGGATTTCTGTGCGAGCGTTGACGGCAGCGATGTGCCATACATCTGTGCCCGCTCCGTTGGCGACGCCCTCCAGCTCTGCAACGAGATCCGAATTCCACAGATCAGTGGCATCCACCGACCTCATCGCCTTCTCCGCAACTGCTGCGTCCGTCATCCCGTATTCGGCGAAAAGCCGAAGGTAAAGATCAACTCCTTGTACGATCTCGGTGCGAAGAGCCGCGCCGCGAGCCTCACCTCGGGTTCGAGGTGCCCTGTCAGACAAGTGCAGGGTGGGTCGATTGGGTGAGGCTGAGGGAAGCAACGAATCCATGAGCCATCCTTTCGTTCACGTTCGACGCTGGCGTGGTACGGCGCGACTACGACGTCGCTAAAATGAGACCGTACGGAACCAAAACGGTTTGGGCAACAGGAACACCGACCAGATCATGGCAGCGCAGGGAGGAAAGGGATGGAAGCCCGTCGCCGAACGAACATCCGCGATGTAGCCCGGGCGGCCGGGGTGTCCGTGACCACGGTCTCCCACGCTCTCAACGGCAAGGGGATCGTCGCCGCGCAGACACGTCAACGTGTCAGTGACGTCGCTCGAAATCTGGGGTATCAGCCGAACGCCGTCGCGCGAAGCCTGAGGAGCAACAGTCTGGGCATGCTTTCTCTCGTCATGCGACCGCTTGATTCACTCGGCTCTTTTCTTCCCGATGGCGTCGACTACTTCCTTCGCTTCGCCGGCGCCGCTTCGCTTCAGGCCTTGGATCACGGATTCGGCCTCATGCTCACAAGAGACCCCACCCTTCCCGGCGCGCCGCGCGTCGCTCTCGCAGGGGACGCATTCATCATCACCGATCCGGTTGCCCACGACCCGGTTATCGAGTTGCTCCTCCGTGAGGGGATTCCCTTCGTAACCGTCGGTCGCGATCCATCGCGGCAAGACTATGAGTCTTGGATCGATATCGACGCACCGAGGCTGACGACCGAGGCTCTCACGCACCTGGTTGCGCAGGGTGCCACCCGCGTGGCGATAGCAACCGGTACTGATGACAACGCGTGGAACCGCGAAAGCACCTCGACCTACCTGTCCTGGTGCCGCACAAGGGGACAGCCGCCACAGGTGTTCTCGCGCCCTGAGGCAAGCGGCGAACAGGGCGGCTCAGAGCTTGCCTCCGAGATGCTGTCCGAACATGATCGGCCTGACGCGTTGTACTGTCTGACCGGTCGACACGCGTACGGCGCCATGCAACAGTTTCTCGCTCGGGGTGTCGGAGTTCCGGAGGACATACTTATCCTTGCGGGTTCCGATTGCGAGCAAACTCGTGCGGCGACGCCGGACATCAGCGCCATCGAACTCGAACCGGAAGTCCTTGCTTCCCGTGCCGTCGAAGCACTCGCAGTGCGTCTTGGAGTGGCGCCGCCGCCTCGCACGATGCATCGGCGGATCGGTCATCTGATTCCCCGAGGGTCGACTCGTAGAGCCCTGTAGGGGATCACCCGTCGTGCAGATGCACACGGAACCAGCGCCGACGTCCCGCTTGAAGCACGTCCTGGCCGCTGACGCACGCTGGTTCATCCCCGTCCGTCCGCTTGACCTCGTTGATGCGAACACCGCCTTCGGCGATGAGTCTTCGCGCTGCCGAACGCGAGAGATCGGGACGCGCAGCGGCCACGAGTTGCAGAACAGTCGCATGCGACGGCACATCGAGTCGCGGCATCCCTGCGGGAAATCCGCCTTCTGAGAACACGTCGAGGAACGCCCGCCTCGCCTGCCGGGCTTCCGACAGGCCGTGGTGTCGCGCGACGATCGCCTCGGCCAGATCCAGCTTGGCGTTGCGGGAGTCCATGCCACCGAGGCTGGCTCGTCGCTCGAGGTCACCGACCGCGGCGATCGGCAGCTCTGTGTACACCTTCGCCCATACTCCGATGAGATCGTCGTTCAGCGTCATCAATCGTCCGAACTTGTCGTCCGCACGCAGCGCGAGTCCGACATAATTGCCCAGGGACTTCGACTGCTTCGGTCCCCCGTCGAGCCCCGGAGTGATGGTGCTCGTGATGACGGTCTGCGGCCGCTGACCGTGCTTCGCCTGCAGTTCTCGCCCCATGTTCTCGTTGAACAGCTGATCAGAGCCGACGATCGTGAGGTCCGACTGCAGGGCGACGCTGTCAAAGCCTTGAAGCACCGGGTAGAGCACCTCATGCATCGCGATGTCGCGATGCTCCTGCACCCGCTTCTGGAACATGTCTCGCGCCATCAAACGGCTGTGGGTCACGAGGCTCAACTCTCCGAGGAGATCGGTGATCGGCATGGCGTCGAACCACTCCGAGTTGCGACGGATCTCCAGCACCTCCGGCTCATTCCTCAGCACCAGGCTCACCTGTTCGAGGAACGCTTGCGCGTTCCGCTCGATCTGCGCAGCCGACAGCACCGGGCGTGTACTGCTCCGTCCGCTCGGGTCGCCGACTCGGGTCGTCGTGTCGCCGAGGAGGAAGACGACGACATGGCCGAGGTCCTGCAGGTACCGCATCATCCAGAGGTTGACGGCGTGACCGAGGTGAAGATCAGGCGCGGTGCAGTCGACACCGAACTTGATCCGCAGAGGTTTCCCCGACGCGAGCCGGTCGTAGAGGTCGTCGCGGCCGAAGATCTGCTCGGTCGTGCGGCTGAGGTGGTCGATCACCTGGTCAGGCGTGGTCATGGAGTTCTCCCTCGATGGCGAGCGAGAACTCCCCGCAGACCCCGCTCGCGATGAACGCAAGAAAGGTGAGGACGGATCGTCCTCACCTTGGGCTCTGGGGTGTGCCGAGTATCTGGATCAGCGATGCGCGCGCCGACGGCTCACTCCAGAGCCGTCGAGATACACCACACCGATCACCATGCGGACAACCATAGAGCACCGAGCCCGGACCCGCGAGAGTTCACCGTTTCTGTCGTTCGAGAACGCCAAATTCAAGAACGCCGAGCGGCTGCGTCCAGGGCGTGCCCGAGCGCAACCGCTCCATCACGTAGCGCTCCAGACTCGTGCGGGCTGCGACCGACCCGGAGATCACCTCGGCGGGCTTCCGTCGGAAGACGAACTTCGCCACGGCCTCGTCGCCACCCTCCTCCGCGTCCTCGTCCACGATGTCGAAGCGGCGCGCGAAGGAGGCGAGGTTGGAATCCGGCAGCGCAGCGGCGAGTTCGCGATCGAGCAGCCAGCTCTCGCAGGAGAAACGCGCGGAGCCGACGAGCTCGCGCGCCCGCAGCAGCGCGTCGTCGACAGCCGCGGGGGTCAGCGGTCCCGTCTCCGGGATATGCAGCCCGTGGCCGTGCGCCCCGCTCTGACGTTCGACCTGCAGTCGACCGACCTGCACCACATCGCCGCGCAGGATTCCGAGCAGCCAGGCCGTCACGGTGCCGGCGCCGTAGTGCTCGTGCTTCCGCTCGATATCGGCGAGCGTCGCCTCCGACATCGCTTCGCTGAGACCGAGCCGTCGATGCCGAGCGCGCGCATCCGGGATGAGAGCGATCAATGACTCGAAGATCGCCCCTCCCTCTCGGCCCTGGACGAGCCGAGCAACCGCGGTGTCATCGGGAGCGGAATCGTCATCGACGAGCTTCCGCAGCGCGTCGGTCAATTCGTCGTCCACTGCTTCCTCCAACGACCGCCGGCGCGATCTTTCTGTGATTGACCATGAATGTTTCGAGGTGCGTAACGCCACAAACGATCAGTTCTGGCAGGATGACGGTACACCAGATGCGGAGGACTCATGACGCTCTCGACCGAACGGTCTACGAACGAAAAACAAATCGCAGTCGTCGGAGTGGGGGCGAGAAGCGAGATCGCCCACCATGTTCCGATCGCCATGCCCGGTGCACGGGTCGTGGCCACGGTCGATCCCGCGACGGCCGGCCGACTTCGGTCGGAGGTGATGTTCCCCGGCATGCCGGCGTACGACGCCGTCACCACCCTGCTGGCGTCCGAGAGCATCGACGCCGCCATCGTGACCACACCCGATGACACCCATGCCGACATCGCCGTCGAGCTGCTTCGCGCCGGAGTGGCCGTCTACCTCGAGAAGCCTCTGGCGACGACCTTGGCGGACGCCGATCGGGTGCTGCAGGTGGCGGCCGAGACCGGAACCGCTCTCTACGTCGGCCACAACTTCCGGCACGCGGGAGTCGTGCGACGCATGAAGGAGATCATCGACCGCGGCGACATCGGCACGGTCAAGACCGTGTGGGTGCGCCACTTCGTCGGCAACGGCGGCGACTACTACTTCACCGACTGGCACGCCGACCGATCCCGCACGAACACCCTGCTCCTGCAGAAGGCCAGCCACGACCTCGACGTGATCCACTACCTCACCGGCGGATACACCCGCCGTGTCGTCGGCATGGGTGACCTCATGGTCTACGGCGGCGTGACCGACCGGCGGGAGCGGCCGGGCGAGACCATGCCCGACTGGTTCTCGTTCGACAACTGGCCCGCCACGGCATCCACCGGCCTCAATCCGGTCATCGATGTCGAAGACGTGTCGATGATGCTGATGACCCTCGACAACGGAGTGCTCGCCAGCTACGAGCAGTGCCACTTCACGCCGGACTACTGGCGGAACTACACCGTCATCGGCACCGAGGGACGACTCGAGAACATCGGCGACACCGCCGGCGGCACCGTCAAAGTGTGGAACCGGCGACGCGAGTGGGCGGTCGCCGGCGACACCGAGTATCCGATCGAGGGCGATCCGAGCGGACATGAGGATGCCGACCTCGCCACCATGCGCGAGTTCCTCGGCCACGTCTTCCACGGCGCACCCACCGTGGTGTCGCCTCTGGCCGCTCGTGCGGCGGTCGCTGCGGGGGCACTTGCCGCCGAGTCGATCCGGGAAGGCTCGCGGCCGATCGACGTCCCGAGCCTTCCGCCCGAGGTGCTCGATAGCTTCCTCGCGCGCAGCCGCAGCTAGGGTTCGTGTTCCGGTCGCAGTTTCGTTCGCCTTATCGCGAAACAGGCGGCGGCATCCTGGTCCTGCGTCACGTTGGCGAAGCGCAGCGGAGCTCCGCCGGGCATGACGTCAGGAACGTGGAACGCCACGGTGCCGTTGGTCGCCGCATCGACCGGAATCGCCGCCTGGACGGTCGCGGTCGCGCCCGGGAGGATGCCGGTGGGAGCGGCGTCGACCGACACCCGGGCCGTCACGGCGCCATCGGCCCCGAGGACCACGAACTCTCCCGGCCAGTCGTACGCGAAGGGCGCCACGCCGCGATTGGTGATCGTGAGCGAGACGGATGCCGCGCTGCCGTCGTTGCTGACCGTTGCGGCCGTGGCGGCGAGGTCGTAGCCGAGCGACGCGGCGCCGGCGACCGCGCGCTCGCGGTCCGCGCCGGTGTAGCCGGTCGCCCAGGCCTGATGGTTGATGATCCAGGACGCATGCGATGCGGCGACCGCTCCCGAGAAGTCGTAGTCACGCCCACCGGCGATCTCCGCGTCGGCGTTCGGGCAGTCGAGCGGCTCCGAGAAGATGCAGGTCGGCAGCGGCGGGTAGAGCTCGCCGCCGATCGGTGCCTGCTGCCACGCATCGGTCATGCCCGCCTGCGCCACCAGCGAGAGGAAGTGCCAGTCGGTCGTCGGCAGGGTGGAGTATGCGAAGGAGTCGTCGTGCAGTCCGAAGCCGTGCTGAGCGACGGAGGCTGAGGGATACCGGGCCTGCAGCCAGGTGGAGTCGAGTGCGTCGTCCCACGCGGTCCAGATGGTGTCCATGGTCGCGGCCGACGGCATCCAGTCGATGCCATCAGGATTCGTCGGCTCGACCGCTCCGTTCATCGGGTAGGTGTGATTTTCTCCCCAGAAACCGACCAGGCCGGCGGTGAGATAGGCGATGCGGCGGTCGCCGTCGTAGCGCTCGCCGAGCGCGCCGATGAAGTCCACGATCATCTCGAGCACTCTCGGATCGTCGTAGTCCGGGGAGAAGCTGATGCCGTTGTTGTCCCAGAAGTCATAGCGGCGGTCCTCGCTGATCCCGCCGTCGCCGAGCAGGTAGTCGGGCACGCCGCTCGGTCGTGTCGGGTAGTCGAGGTAGAAGCGGAGCACCGACTGATGCCCGCGTTCCGCGATGCTCGACAGATAGCTCTCCACGACCGACCAGTCGTACGTGTCCTCGGCCGTGACCACGGCGTCTACCCGTCGCCGGCGTCGACGTCGGCCTGTGCCACTCGTCCCTGGTCGGTTCCTGCCAGAATCAGAGTGACGAGAGCGGACGCCATCACGATGGCTCCCAGGCGTCGCGTCCCCCCACGTGCTTCACGAGCAGCTGACATGAGCTACTTCCTTCCGTGTCGTGGCGCCAGGAAGTGCCTACGCAGCTGCGATGCTGCGCCACCGCCACCGGCGCCGGTGTGGTTGCGGACAGTCGTCCGTCGCCCACGACGATGACACGCCCCCCGAGGTTATGCAAGCTATTTGACAAAACCTCGTAATCCTGTTTATATAACCTTGGCCCTCTCAGCGGCGGGCCGGCCTATGTCCTGCATGGAGGATCTCGATGACGAGTACGACCGACCTCGAACCGCGTACCCGGCGCGTGCCTGCGGAACCTCCGGAGGAAGCACCGCGGCGCTCGAGGATGCGGGGGTCGGAGAAGTGGGCGGCGCTCATCCTGCTGCTCCCGGCGCTGGTCGGATTCGCCGTCTTCTACGTCTTCCCGACCATCCGCGGCGCGTACTACTCGACCACCGACTTCAACCTGCTCACCGAGCCGAACTTCGTCGGCGCCGCCAACTTCGCGGAGCTGGTCGCCGACCCCCAGGTATGGGACTCGCTTCGCATCACGGCCGTGTTCGCCATCCTGAACATCGTCATCGTGATGTTCCTCGCGCTGATCCTCGCCGCCTTCATGCAACGGCTGCGGCTGCGCACCTGGGTCCGCTCCCTGCTCCTTCTCCCCTGGCTCGTGCCGAACGTCGCCATCGCACTGATCTGGGCGTGGCTGTTCGACGCCAACGTCGGATTCCTGACCAATCTGCTCGGCTCGATCGGCATCGAGGGATTCACGTTCTACAACGCCGACGCGGCCCTGTGGATCATCATCCTGATCTCCGTCTGGTCGGGTCTGGGCTACACGGCGCTGCTGCTCTATGCGGGAATGCTGCAGGTGCCGACCGAGCTCTATGAGGCGGGTGCCCTCGACGGGGCGAGCGAGGTGCGGATGTTCTTCCGCATCACGCTGCCGCTCATCCGGCCCGTGCTCGCGCTGGTGCTCGTGGTGTCCCTGATCGGGTCGTTCCAGGTTTTCGACCTCGTCCAGGTCGGCTACGGCAACAACCCGATCCCGGAGGTACGGGTCATCTACTACTACATCTACCAGCAGGCGTTCTCGTTCTATCAGATGGGCTACGCCTCGGCGATCGCCATCCTGCTCGTCGTCATCCTCGGCGCGCTGACCTTCGTGCAGATGAGACTCATGCGCGCGAACCGATCGGACCTCGCATGAGCGCCGGAACGATGCAGACGAAAGGCCCGCAGATGCGCAAGAGCGTGCGCGTGCGCCCGGGGCGAGCGGTGGCTTGGCTGCTCGTGGCGGCCACCATCATCGCGACCGTCTTCCCGTTCTACTGGATGATCCGGACCGCACTGACGCCCGCCGGCGGCCTGGTCGCTGACGCGTCGCTCCTCTGGCCCACCGACCCGACGCTGATCAACTTCCAGCGGGTGCTGGGCCTCACCAGCATCGAGGAAGCGGTCGCCGCCGGAGGGTCGGGCGCCAGCATCGACTTCGTCCGCTACACGATCAACTCCGTGATCTACGCGGGATCCGTCGCGATCATCCAGACGCTATCGTGCGCGGCGGCAGCCTACGCCTTCGCCCGCTTGAAGTTCCCCGGCCGCGACGTGCTCTTCGGCGTCATCCTGGCCGGGCTGATGATCCCCGGCATCTTCACCCTCCTGCCGAACTTCGCGCTGCTGCGTGAACTCGACCTGCTCAACACCATGTTCGGACTCGTCGCGCCGGCCCTGCTGATGAGCCCGTTCACCATCTTCTTCCTCCGGCAGTTCTTCCTCTCGCTCCCCCAGGATGTCGAGGAGGCCGCGATGATCGACGGCGTCGGAAGCCTCGGCCGCTTCTGGCGCATCGCGCTGCCGATGAGCCGTGGCCCCATCGCGACCATGATGCTCATCACCCTGGTGGGCATGTGGAAGGACTACCTCTGGCCGCTCGTCGCCGGCAACTCGGAGTTCACCCGGTTGCTCACGGTCGCACTCAGCGTCTTCCAGCAGCAGTCGCCGAACACCTCACCCGATTGGACGGGGCTGATGGCGGGCGCGACCCTCTCGGTGCTTCCTGTGCTGCTCATCCTCATCTTCCTCGGCAAGCAGCTCGTCCAGTCGCTCAACTTCTCCGGCGGCAAGTAGCCGTATCCGTGCCCCACCTGATACCCGTCAACAACACCGTGGTTGTACTCGAAAGGAATCACATGAACAAGGCAAAGTCTCTCGCAGCGATCGGAGTCGTGTCGCTGCTGGCGCTCACCGCCTGCTCGGCCGGGAACAGCGATGAGGGCAGCGGCGGCGAAGCCGTCACCCTCGACTACTGGCTCTGGGACGACACGCAACTCCCTCTCTACCAGGCGTGCGCCGACGAGTTCCAGGCGGCGAATCCTGACATCACCGTCAAGATCACTCAGACCGGCTGGGCGCAGTACTGGCAGAACCTGAGCACGCAGATCACGGCGGGCACCGCACCCGACGTCTTCACCAACCAGATCTCGTACTACCTGCAGTTCGTGAAGAACAACCAGCTGCTCGATCTCACCGAGTACGTCGAGAAGTCGGACATCGACTTCACCCAGTACAAGGAAGGTCTCGCCGACCGCTGGGTCACCGACGAGAAGCGCTTCGGCCTGCCGAAGGACTGGGACACCGTCGCCTTGCTGTACAACGTCGAGGCGGCGACCGAGGCGGGGTACACCGCCGAGGACCTCAGCACGCTCACCTGGAATCCGAAAGACGGCGGCACGTTCACCGAGTTCGTCAAGGCGACGACCGTCGACTCCGCCGGTCGGAACGGACTCGACCCGGCCTTCGACAAGAACGACGTGGTCCGGTACGGCTACTACCCGGAGTGGGCGGACGGCGCCGTCGGCCAGAACGGCTGGGGCAACTTCGCGCACTCGAACGGCTTCACCTTCAGCGACGAGGAGGGCGCAGGGGCGACCACGTTCAACTACGACTCCGGGGAGCTCGTCGAGACCGCGGCCTGGTTGCAGTCGCTGGTCGAAGACGGCTACGCACCCAAGTTCGAGGCGCAGTCCACCCTCGGCACGCAGGCCGTGATGGAGAACCAGAACGTCACCTCGACCATCACCGGATCCTGGATGGCGTCGACCTACCTCGCCGAAGACGCACCCGTGGAGTTCGCGTTCGCCATGGTGCCCGAGGGGCCTGAGGGCCGGACGGCGGCCACGAACGGCCTGGCCGACTCGGTCTGGGCCGGCACGAAGCACCCCGACGAGGCTGCGGCCTGGGTGGAGTACCTCGCATCCGCAAAATGCCAGGACAACGTCGGCTCCGCTGGTCTGATCTTCCCGGCGCTGAACTCGGGAACGGATGCTGCGCTCGAGGCACGCGACGCCGCCGGCTTCGACTCCTCGGCCTTCGTCAGCGTTGCTGACGCCGGCGAGACCTTCCTCATTCCGGCATTCGAGCGTTCGGCGGAGGTCAACACGACCATCCAGGACGCCATGCAGGCGATCGCTCAGGGCGCCGACCCCGAATCGACGCTGAGCGAGGCGAACGAGGCCGTCGAGGCCCTCTTCAAGTAACAGCCGCTGTTCTCCGTCGGCGCGTCGGCACTCGCCGGCGCGCCGACGGAGTGCGCGCGTCAATCGAATCATCAGCAGTCACCGAGGAGAACCATGTCACTCGACACCCATGCCGCCGTACCGATGCAGCTCACCGGATCCGTCACGGATCGGCCGACCTGGGCGCGCCCGACGGATGTGGTGGAAGAGACCTTCCTGAACGCGCCGCGCATCTCCCTGCTGCACGGATTCACGGCCGGGGACGTCTACCGCAACGGGCAGAACTCGTGGTCGCCGACCGGCTGGCGACGACTCGACGAACCTCCTCTCCGTGTCGAGAATCCGGTGCGGCGCCAGACCGCCGACGACACCGGCTGGGACGACCCTCAGCGGCACCACTCCTCCTGGATGATGGTCGTCACGGACAGCTCGCGGTCGCTCCTGCTCGGATGCCTCGAGGGAGACACTCCTCGCCTGCACGCCGATCGCGACCTGCTCGCGGCGTGGACCGAGACGAACCGCTCCGCCAGCTGGGTGCTGATCACCGGCCACCACGAGCACGAGGTCATGGGCCGGTACCGCGATCTGCTCGCCGATCGCTACGGCGTGCTTGCCCAGAACCCGGGCAAGGTGTGGTCCTCGTGGTACTCGTTCTACGAGGGGATCTCACGCGCTGACCTCGACCGGATCGTGCCCGAACTGCCGGCTTTCGGGATCGACACCGTGCAGCTCGACGACGGGTGGGAGAAGCTCGTCGGAGATTGGCAGCCGAACGACAAGTTCGCGGCCGGCATGCGCGACACGGCTTCGTCGATCATCGATCGAGGGATGCGACCGGGCCTGTGGATCGCTCCGTTCATCGCGCTCCCCTCCGCAGAGATCGTCGAGCGCAACCCGCAGATGGTGCTGCGCGGCGCGGACGGCTCCCCCGTGATCGCGGGTTCCAACTGGGGCTCCGGCTACTACACGTTCGACTTCACGCGCTCCGACGCGCAGGACTTCCTCGTCGAGACGATCGGCCGCGCCGTCCAGGATTGGGGATTCACGTACCTCAAGCTCGACTTCATCAACGCCGGTGCGGTGGAGGGTGTGCGCAGCGCGGACCTCGACCGCGAGACGGCATACCGCAGCGCGATGGAGCTGATCCGAGAGGCCGCGGGCCCCCATACGTACATCCTCGGCTCGGGCGCGCCGATCTTCCCCTCCCTGGGCGTCGTGAACGCCGTCCGCACGGGGCCCGACGTGGCGCCGATGTGGGACAACTACGCCAGCGACGACCCTTCGGACGCCATGGCCCGCAACGCCGTGTTCAACGGCGTGAACCGCCTCTGGATGCGGGACCTGATCGGCCTCGATCCGGATGTCGTCTACTTCCGGAGACAGCGGAACCTGCTGAACGCGGAGCAGATGCAATGGCTGCAGGACTGTGCGACGCTCTCGGATTTCCGCGCGGTCTCCGATCCGCCGGAGTGGCTGGATGAAGAGGAGCGTCGATCGATGCGCCAATTCTTCTCCGCAGAACCGGAGACGGAGCAGATCGACAGGTACCGTTTCCGGATCGGATCGCGTCTGGTGGACTTCGAGCCCGCGATCAACGGCGTGCCGGGACAGTACGCGATGTAGCGGCGTCACTCCCCGGCGGCGGGCCGTTTCGCAGGCAGGAGCCTGTCGCCGTGGAGTCGCCGCTCCACCTCGGTCATCGCCATCCGCACGGCGCCGCGCGCCACGTGGTCGCCACCCAGGGTCGAGACCCTGACCTCCGGCATTCGCACGACGCTCTTGTTCAGCATCGCGCTGAACTCCGGGAGCCACAGATTCGCCCATTTCGCGCTGCCACCACCGATCACCACGATCTCGGGATCGAGCGTGAGGGCGACAGCGGCTGCACCCGTTGCGACGTCCCGGGCGTACTTCCGGACGACCTTCTTCGCTACCGGGTCTGCACGCTGGGCCTGTTCGAATGTCCACGCGGCACGCTCGCTCTCGCGCAGTGATTCCGGCATACCGGGCACGTGCAGCAACCGCTCGCTCGCGCGGCGCCAGTGCACCGCTGGCAGAGCACCGATCTCGCCGGCAGCTCCGCCGTGCCCGCGCACCAGCTGGCCGTTCACCATCGACGCGGCACCGGTTCGTTGACCAGCGAGCACGTAGGCGACATCCTTGGCGCCTCGCACCGCCCCCCATGCGTGTTCGGCGAGAAGGGCGAGCTTGACGTCGTTCTCCACCCGGACCGGGCAGGACAGCCGGGACGCGAGGTGGCCGATCAGGTCGACCTCGCCCCAGCCGGGCATCGGGCTGAACATCGACGTGCGACCATGCGCGTCGACGGCACCCGTGACCGCTGCGCCGACCGACCAGACATCCTCGGGAGCCACGGCGGCCTCCGCGAGGGCCAGGTCGAGGGCTTCGTCGACTCGCACGAGGCGTTCATCCGGGAGCGCATCGGGGTCGACGTCGAGCTTCGCACCCGCGATCACCTCGCCGGCGAGATCGGTCACCACCACGCTCACGCGGTGCACGCCGATGTCGAGCCCGACCAGGCGTCCGATCCCGGCATTGAATCGATAGCGCTGAGGAGGGCGGCCGCCGAGGCCGTCCGGCGTCGGCGTCACGGTCTCGACCCAGCCGAGGTCCGTCAGCTGCAGGATGAGGGAGTTCACGCTCGGCCTCGACAGCCCTGTCGCACCGACCAGCTGGGAGATCGTCGTCTCGGACCCGGCGCGGATCTCGCGAAGCGTGCGCGCGAGATTCAGCTCTCGAACCTTCGGCTTCTCGCGGGGCGTCACGGTGCCATTATCCCGCACTGGTCAGGAAGATCCGCAGAGGCACGCGAGAGGCCCGAACCCGCGAGATCTCGCGGATCCGGGCCTCTCACCAGCCGTTTCGTCGGGGCCTCAAAGAGAAGCTCTCAGAAGTCCCAGTCGTCGTCCTCGGTCGCCTCGGCCTTGCCGATGACGTACGACGAACCCGACCCGCTGAAGAAGTCGTGGTTCTCGTCGGCGTTGGGCGAGAGGGCCGACAGGATCGCCGGGTTCACGTTCGTCACGGACGACGGGAACATCGCCTCGTAGCCGAGATTCATCAGCGCCTTGTTGGCGTTGTAGTGCAGGAACTTCTTGACGTCTTCGGTCAGACCGACGCCGTCGTAGAGATCCTGCGTGTACTGCACCTCGTTGTCGTACAGCTCGTACAGCAGCGAGAACGTGTAGTCCTTCAGCTCGTCCTTGCGCGCCTGGTCGAGCGTCTCGAGCCCGCGCTGGAACTTGTAGCCGATGTAATACCCGTGCACGGCCTCGTCACGGATGATGAGACGGATGAGGTCGGCGGTGTTCGTGAGCTTCGCCCGGCTCGACCAGTGCATCGGCAGGTAGAAGCCCGAGTAGAACAGGAAGCTCTCGAGCAGCGTCGAGGCGATCTTGCGCTTGAGGGGGTCGTCGCCGCGGTAGTACTCCGTGACGATCTGCGCCTTCTTCTGCAGGTTCGGGTTCTCGACCGACCAGCGGAACGCCTCGTCGATCTCCTTGGTCGACGCGAGCGTCGAGAAGATCGAGGAGTAGCTCTTGGCGTGCACCGACTCCATGAACGCGATGTTCGTGTAGACGGCCTCCTCGTGCGGGGTGATCGCGTCGGGGATCAGCGAGACCGCGCCGACCGTCGCCTGCACGGTGTCGAGCAGGGTGAGGCCGGTGAACACCCGCATCGTGAGCAGCTGCTCATCGGCGGTGAGTGTGTTCCACGACTGGATGTCGTTGGACAGCGGGATCTTCTCGGGCAGCCAGAAGTTGTTGACGAGGCGGTTCCAGACCTCGACGTCCTTCTCGTCCTGGATGCGGTTCCAGTTGATCGCCTGCACGTGGTCGACCAGCTTGAGCGGTGAGGGAGTCATGATTTTCCTAGAGTCGGTCGTTGAGCGAGCGAAGCGAGACGAAGCGTCTCAGAGCATGCACGAGACGCACTCGGCCATGTCGGTGCCCTCGAGCGCCATCTGACGCAGGCGGATGTAGTAGATCGTCTTGATGCCCTTGCGCCATGCGTAGATCTGCGCCTTGTTGATGTCACGCGTGGTGGCGGTGTCCTTGAAGAACAGCGTCAGCGACAGACCCTGGTCGACGTGCTGCGTGGCCGCGGCGTACGTGTCGATGACCTTCTCGTAGCCGATCTCGTACGCGTCCTGGTAGTACTCCAGGTTGTCGTTCGTCATGAACGCGGCCGGGTAGTAGACGCGGCCGAGCTTGCCTTCCTTGCGGATCTCGATCTTCGAGGCGATCGGGTGGATCGACGACGTCGAGTTGTTGATGTACGAGATCGAGCCGGTCGGCGGCACCGCCTGCAGGTTCTGGTTGTAGATGCCGTGCTTCTGGATCGAGGCCTTGAGCTCGGCCCAGTCGTCCTGGGTCGGGATGTGCTTGCCGGCGAAGAGCTCCTTGACCTTCTCGGTCTCCGGAACCCAGGCGCGCTCGATGTACTTGTCGAAGAACGTGCCGCTGGCGTACGTCGAGTCCTCGAAGCCGTCGAAGGTCGTGCCGCGCTCGATTGCGATGTTGTTCGAGGCGCGCAGCGCGTGGAACAGCACCGTGTAGAAGTAGATGTTCGTGAAGTCGATGCCCTCTTCGGAGCCGTAGAACACGTGCTCGCGAGCGAGGTAGCCGTGCAGGTTCATCTGGCCGAGGCCGATGGCGTGCGAGCGGTCGTTGCCGTCCTCGATCGAGCGCACCGAGCCGATGTGGCTCTGGTCGCTGACCGCGGTGAGAGCGCGGATCGCGGTCTCGACCGTCTGGCCGAGGTTGTCGGCATCCATCGACAGCGCGATGTTCATCGACCCGAGGTTGCAGGAGATGTCCTTGCCGATGTTGTCGTACGACAGATCGTCGTTGTACGTGGTCGGCGTGTTCACCTGCAGGATCTCGCTGCAGAGGTTCGACATGTTGATCCGCCCCTTGATGGGGTTGGCCTTGTTCACCGTGTCTTCGAACATGACGTACGGGTAGCCGGACTCGAACTGGATCTCGGCGACGGTCTGGAAGAACTCGCGCGCGTTGATCTTCGTCTTCTTGATGCGCGGGTTGTCGACCATCTCGCGGTACTTCTCGGTGACCGAGATGTCGCCGAACGGAACGCCGTAGACCTTCTCGACGTCGTACGGCGAGAAGAGGTACATGTCCTCGTCGTTCTTCGCGAGCTCGAAGGTGATGTCGGGCACGACGACGCCGAGCGACAGCGTCTTGATGCGGATCTTCTCGTCGGCGTTCTCGCGCTTGGTGTCGAGGAACCGCATGATGTCGGGGTGGTGCGCGTTCAGGTACACGGCTCCCGCGCCCTGGCGGGCACCCAACTGGTTGGCATAGCTGAAGCTGTCTTCGAGAAGCTTCATCACGGGGATGATGCCCGAGGACTGGTTCTCGATCTGCTTGATCGGAGCTCCGGCCTCGCGGATGTTCGACAGCAGCAGTGCCACGCCGCCGCCGCGCTTGGAGAGCTGGAGCGCGGAGTTGATGCCGCGGGCGATCGACTCCATGTTGTCTTCGATGCGCAGCAGGAAGCAGCTGACGAGCTCGCCGCGCTGCGCCTTGCCTGCGTTGAGGAACGTCGGGGTGGCCGGCTGGAACCGGCCGGAGATGATCTCCTCGACCAGGGCGACCGCGAGCTTCTCGTCGCCGTCGGCCAGTCCGAGGGCGGTCATCACGACACGGTCTTCGAAGCGCTCGAGGTAGCGCTTGCCGTCGAACGTCTTCAGCGTGTAGCTGGTGTAGTACTTGAACGCACCGAGGAAGGTCTCGAAGCGGAACTTCTTCGAGTACGCCAGGTCGTTGAGCTTCTGGATGAAGTCGAACGGGTACTTCTCGATGACGGCGCCCTCGTAGTACTCCTTCTCGACGAGGTAGTCGAGACGCTCCTTGAGGGAGTGGAAGAACACCGTGTTCTGGTTCACGTGCTGCAGGAAGTACTCCCGCGCGGCACGCTTGTCGGCGTCGAACTGGATCTTGCCGTTCGCGTCGTAGAGATTGAGCATCGCGTTGAGCGCGTGATAGTCGAGCCCCTCGTAGGAGGGGTTCACCTTGAAGGCCACGGTCTCGGTCACTGTCTGCTCTGCAACTGTGCTGTCCACTGTCGTTCCAATCCGTCGCTCACGCGATCGACATCGTCTGGTGTGCCGAAGATCTCGAGCCGATACAAGTGAGGCACCTGACACTTGCGGCTGATGATGTCACCGGCGAGACAGAACGACTCGCCGAAATTCGTGTTTCCCGCGGAGATCACTCCGCGGAGGTGACGCCGGTTGCCCTCGTCGTTGAGGAACCGGATCACCTGCTTGGGCACTGCCCCGCGTTCGACGCCGCGCCCCTCGCCCCCGCCGTAGGTGGGGGTGACCAGCACGAAGGGCTCGTCGATGACGAGAGATTCTTCCTGCGGGTGGAGCGGGATGCGTCGGGCGGGGAGCCCGAGCTTCTCGATGAAGCGTGCCGTGTTGCCGGACACGCTGGAGAAGAAGACCAGGAGCGGCGCGGTGGTCGCGACGGCGGCGCTCATAGTTCCCCCTCGGGTGTGGTGGAGGTCAGGCCGAAACGGTATTCAAGCCAGACGTGTGGCGAGTTCGGCGATCTTGTCGGGACGGAAACCCGACCAGTGGTCCTCGTCGGTGACGACGACCGGCGCCTGCATGTAGCCGAGCGCCTTGACCTGCTCGAGCGCCGTCGGATCCTCCGAAAGGTCGTGGATCTCGTACTCGATGCCCTTGGCATCCAGAGCGCGGTACGTCGCGTTGCACTGAACGCAGGAAGGCTTCGTGTAGACCGTGATCGACATCTTCTGTTCCCCTCAAATCTCTCTTTTCCGGCAGGACCGCCGCCGGGAGTTCAATACTACATATGGGTGCCGACATTGGGGGCGACCACAAGGGGTAGTAGTTACATCCGTGTAGTTTTCCACCGCTCTCCCCATATACAACACAGGTTGTCCACCGTTTCTTCCACAGGCACGGCTGCCGGGGAGGCCACCTCGAAGCCCGAGAAATCGCGGCTGGGAGGGACCTGTGAGAGATCCATCCACAGGTCGCACGCTACGCGGGGCCTCCGACATCCGAACCCCTGTGGAAACAGCACTTCGGCGTGTCGTCGGCGTGTCGCGCGCGTCGTCGCTTCGACGACGATCGTCCGCGCCCGGTACCGTGGTCTGGTGGCGGGATATCGGGATCTTCTTCGCACGCCGGGTGTGGCGCGCATGATCGCGGCACAGCTGACCGCTCGCTTCCCCAACGGCATGTCGTCGCTCGCGATCCTGCTGCACGTCGAACAGCAGACCGGCTCGTACGGGTCCGCAGGCCTCGTGCTCGCGGCCACCAGCGTGGGCCAGGCGATCGCCGGCCCCGTCACCAGCCGCTGGATGGGCGCGTGGGGCATGCGCCGGGTGCTCACACTGACGCTCAGCGTGTGCGTGGTCGCCTTTCTCGGACTCGCCCTCCTTCCGCTCAGCGTGCCGGGCTACATGGTCCTCGGCATGATCGCCGGGCTCTCGACGCCGCCGATCCAGGCCGCGGTGCGCACGATCTACCCCAAGCTCGTCAACTCCTCGCAGCTGACGCCCCTGTTCTCCCTCGACGCGTCGCTGCAGGAGATCATCTGGGTCCTGGCGCCCGTGGTCATCACGCTCGTCTCCACCCAGATCGGCACGGTGGAGGGGCTGCTGCTCGTCGCCGTCGTCCTGGTCGGCGGAGGCGCGTGGTTCATCCTCTCCCCCGAGGTCGGACGCGTGCGCATCCCCCGCAGCCGCAACGCGCTGGGCACGGTGGTCCTCAAGCCGCCGGTGATGCTCGCGACCGTCATCGGATTCCTGCTCATCGGTGCCTGCGCGGCCGTCGAGGTCGGCGTCGTCGCCACCTTCGAGCACGGGAGCCTGACGGCGGGGCTCGTGCTCGCCGTGTTCTCGGCCGGCAGCCTCGTCGGGGGCCTCGCCTTCGGGCACATCCCGATCGGCCCGTGGGCCATGGCGCGACGGCTTCTCATCGTGACCGTCGGCCTCGCCCTGACCATGGTGATGCTCAACGTCTTCTGGCTCGGCGGCACCCTGGCCCTCGCCGGGATCGGCATCGCTCCCGCACTCGCCGTCCTGTTCGCCATCACCTCGGCGAGTGTGAAGTTCTCCGAGACGGCCGAGGCGTTCGGCTGGGCCGGCACCGGCCAGCTCATCGGCGCCGCCGCGGGCTCCGCCGTGGCAGGATTCCTGGTCGACAGCGGCGACTGGCGCGGCGCCTACTTCGCCGCGGCTCTGTTCGCCGCCGTCGGCCTCATCGTCGCGGTGGTCTTCGTCCGCGCATTCCCCGATCTGCGTCACCGTGACGCGAGTCCCCATCCCGATACAGAACCAGTGGCGGTCACCCCCTCATGAGCAGCTCCTCTCCCTCCCCTTCCTCCGCACCGGAGATCGTCTGCGTCGGCGAGACCATGGCCCTGATCACGCCGGTCGGCGGCGCACTCGTCGCGGCGGAGACCGCCACCGTCGGGCTCGCCGGCGCGGAGTCCAACGTGACCGCGGGCATCACCGCGGCCGGTCATCGCGCAGCCTGGGCCTCCCGGCTGGGAGATGACCCGCTCGGCGACCGCATCCTGTCGGAGCTGAGCAGGCGCGGAGTCGAGCTGTGGGTGGAGCGCGACGCCGACGCTCCGACGGGCGTCATGTTCAAGGACCCCGGCGCGGAGGGTTCCACGGTGTACTACTACCGTCGCGGCTCCGCAGCCGCCACGATGGCGCCGGGCTTCCTCTCCCCCGGAAGGCTCGCGGGCGTGCGGATCGTGCACACCACCGGCATCACCCCGGCCCTGTCGGACTCCTGCCTGCGGATGGTGGACCAACTGTTCGTCGACGCGCGCGCGGCCGGGGCCGCCGTGTCGTTCGACGTCAACGACCGGCGCCCGCTCTGGTCCCGCGAGCACGCCGCCGCAACCCTCGCCCGCCTCGCCGACGCCGCCGACATCACCTTCGTCGGACGCGACGAGGCCGAGCGCATCTGGGGCACGGCGACACCCGCCGACATCCGCGCGTTCCTGCCGAACTGCGCCCTGCTCGTGGTCAAGGACGGCGACGTCGGAGCGACCGCGTTCGCCCACGGCGCGGAGCCCGTCTTCGTGCCGGCGCCGGTGGTCGACGTCGTCGAGCCGGTCGGCGCGGGCGATGCCTTCGCCTCCGGCTTCCTCGCCGCGACTCTCGAGGAGAGACCTCTCGCGGAGCGCCTCGCAGCCGGGCACGCCGCCGCCGCCCGGGTGCTCGTGACCCACGCCGATATGCCCCCGATCGTCTGACTCCGACGCGACCCCACGCGAGCGCGGTCATAGGCTGGAGACATGCCTGCACCGCTCACCCTCCCCCGCATCGCCTGGGGCGACCCGTCGGCTTCGCATCGCGCACTCCTGGTGCACGGCCTCGGCTCCTCCGGCGCACTCATGTGGCGCCTCGGCGACGCGCTCGCTGAGGCCGGGTGGCACGCCACCGCTGTCGACCTCCGCGGTCACGGCGACGCGCCGCGCTCCCTCGATTACACCGTGGCGGCGTTCGGCGCCGACCTCGTATCGACCGCACCGGATGCCGGCGGCGCCTGGGATGCTGTCATCGGGCACTCCTTGGGCGGTGCGGCCAGCACCGTGGCCGCGGCATCCGATCCGGAGTGGACCCGCCGCCTCGTGCTGATCGACCCGGCCATCCACGTGGACGGACGCGACGCCTCGATCGTCCGCCGAAGCCAGGAGCGCGCCTTCGCCGACTCCCGCATCGAGGTCGTGCAGCAGGAGCATCCGCACTGGCATCCGCAGGATCACGAGCTGAAGATCGATGCCGTGCGGCGGGCGAGCGCGTGGGCCGTGGAGCAGACCAGCGCCCAGAACCAGCCGTGGGACGTCCGCGCGCACGCGGCGCGACTGACCGTCCCCACGCACGTGATCGCCGCCGACCCCGCGGTATACAGCATCTTCACCGGCGACCTCGCCGCCGAGGTGCTCGCCGCCAACCCGCGGATCACGATGTCGGTCGTCGAGGGGGCCGGCCACTCGCTGCACCGCGACAAGCCGGAGGAAGCCATCCGCCAGCTGCAGGAGGCACTCGCGTGCGGTGCGCTGAGCGACCGGAGGGAGCCGAAGTGAGCGACTTCGACCCGACCGCCTACCTTCCCGACGACCTGCTCGAGCGGATCCGGGAGCGTGCGCCGATCCACGACCGCGAAAACACGTTCCCGCAGCCGGATCTCGACGACCTGAAGGCAGCCGGATACCTCGCGATCCTCGTGCCGTCCCAGCGGGGCGGAGCAGGTCTCACTCTCGCCCAGGCCGCGATCCTGCAGCAGCGGCTCGCCGGCGCGGCTCCCGCCACGGCGCTCGCCATCAACATGCACCTGGTCTGGACCGGTGTCGCGAAGGTCTTCTCGGACCGCGGAGTGCCAGGTCTCGAGTTCGTGCAGGACGGTGCGGTCGCCGGCGAGGTCTTCGCCTTCGGCATCAGCGAGGCCGGCAACGATCTGGTGCTGTTCGGCAGCGACACGGCGGCCGTACCCGACGGCGACGGGGGCTACGCCTTCACCGGCACGAAGATCTTCACCTCGCTCGCACCGGTCTGGACCCGACTCGGCCTGCACGGCCTCGACACGACGAGCGCGGACGCCCCGAAGCTCGTGTTCGCGTTCGTGGAGCGGACGGATGCCGTCACGACAGGCGACGACTGGGACACGCTCGGCATGCGAGGGACGCAGAGCCGGACCACCCGCCTGGACGGCGCGGTCGCCGACGCGGCGCACGTGGTCCGGCGCATCGACCCCGGGCCCACTCCCGACCCGATCGTGTTCGGCATCTTCTCGGTCTTCGAGATCCTGCTGGCGTCCGTGTACACGGGCATCGCGCGTCGCGCACTCGAGCTCGCCGTGCTGTCGGCCGGGAAGCGCCGCTCCAAGAAGACGGGAGCCGCCTACAGCCAGGACCCCGACATCCGCTGGCGGATCGCCGACATGGCCCTCGCCTACGACGCCCTGCCGCCGCAGATCGCGGCACTCGCCCGCGACGTCGACGAGCGCGCCGACAACGGCGCGCGCTGGTTCTCCCTCCTCTCCGGGGTGAAGCACCGGGCGATCACGATGGCGAAGCGCGTGGTCGACGAGGCCATGCTCGTCGGGGGCGGCGGCTCCTACTTCTCCGCCAACGAGCTGTCCCGCCTGTACCGTGACGTGCTCGCCGGGGCCTTCCACCCCTCTGACCCGGAATCCGCACACGCCACGGCGGCGAGCTTCTGGCTGGGGCCTGTCGCGGATTGATCGCGCATCCTGCGCATATCGAGCGTGCGGGGCGATAGCGGCCGCGGAATCGGTTGCCGCGCACGGCATCGAGTGCGAAGATCGCACCATGAGTTCGGTGAAGAAGCACTCTTCGCTCGATGCGGTCTCCAAGACGATCATCGAGCTGCTGCAGGAGGACGGCCGCCGCTCGTACTCCGACATCGGCCGCGTGGTCGGCCTGAGCGAGGCCGCCGTACGCCAGCGGGTGCAGCGGCTCACCGAGTCGGGCGTCATGCAGATCGTCGCGGTCACCGATCCCATGCAGCTGGGCTTCCACCGCCAGGCGATGATCGGCATCCGCGTCTCCGGCGACACGCGCATCGTGGCCGAGGCGATCGCGCGGGTCGAGGCGATCGACTACGTCGTGATCACGGTCGGAACGTTCGACGTCCTCGCGGAGGTCGTGTGCGAGGACGACGAGCAGCTGCTCGCGCTGATCAACGACGTCATCCGCCCTATCGACGGCGTGCTGTCCACGGAGACCTTCATCTACGCCAAGCTGCAGAAGCAGCTCTACAACTGGGGTACCCGGTGAGCGCGGGCCCGACGATCCGCTCGAGATCGAGCAGATCCTGAGGGACGTCCTGACGCGCGCAGAGACGGTTCTCTGACCACTCTCTGATCGCTCTGAGACCTGTCCGCAGGGGGCGAGCCAGCATATCGGGTCGCGCTCCGCTGTCGTCGGTCGCCGGGGATATGGTGACGCCCGGGGAGACATCATGCTCGACACGGGAGACGAACGTCCGACGGCATTCGCGGAGGCCTTTTCGGCGGCCATCTCCGCGAGACGGGTAACGCTGTCCTGGCTGCAACGGCGCTTGAAGGACCGCGCCAACCCGATCTCGGTCGCGACGCTCAGCTATTGGCGATCCGGGGAGCGGCATCCCGAGGGTTTCCGGTCGTTGACCGTGCTGGAAGACATCGAACGACTGCTGGGACTCGATGCCGGAGCGCTCGTGGGGCTGGTCGACACGCGAACCCGCCTCGGGAGCCTCAGTGCCGCGCAGAATCCGTTCACGGAGTGCGAGGTCACTCAGGCCGCGGAGGAGACTCTGAGGATCCTCGACGCCCCGCCGATCGAGTTCACCCGGTCGCTCTCGGCGCACGTCGTCTCCACTGTGGGCGAGAACGGACTGCTGGAGAGCCGCACTTCGCAGGTGCTCGTGCAGGCGGTCGCTCCGGTGGTCGAGGAGATGACCTACGCTCTGATGTCGGCCGATGCGCCGGTCAGGCGTCCGGCGTGCACTCTCCGCGGTGCGACTCTCGTCCGGGAGCACCTGCACGAGAGCGAGCACGTCTACGCCTGCGTGCTCCGCCTGGACAGACCGCTCGCGATGGGCGACACCACGATGCTCGAGATCAGCATGGCGGTGCCGCCGCCCGAGGAGGGGCAGTTCCCACGCGAGAACGAGACCGCGGGCTTCGTGATGCGCCCGATTCGGAACCTGGTGCTGTGGACCCGCTTCCACCCCGCAGCCGTGCCGGACTGGCTCTACGAGTTCGAGCGGACGCCTGCGGCCCCTCGACCGACGACGACGCGAACGCTGACCCCGGCCGAGTCGATCCACCAGTCACGACGGGATTTCGGCCCGGGGATCCTCGGGATCCGATGGGGATCCGACCGCTGAGGGTCGATCGGGCGAGGCGAGGGGTGTCATGACCGACGAACACGTGGATCGCAGCGCCTTCAGCCGCGCCTTCGCTGCAGTGCTGACCGCACGAGGAGCCTCGCTGTCGTGGCTCCACCGCAGACTGGTGGAACGGGCGAACCCTGTCTCCGTCGCCACGCTGAGTTACTGGCGGTCCGGGAAGCGAGCCCCGGAGGGCGTCTCCTCCCTTGCGGCCGTGGAGGAGATCGAAAGACTCCTCGACCTGGAGACCGGCGATCTCGCGAGTCTGGTGACCGAGAGGGTCCGGCTGGGAAGGATCCATGAACCGCGCAACCCGTTCACCGAGTCCCAGATCCGGCGGGCCCTCGCGGAGACGCGGGAGATCCTCGACGCCCCGCCGCTGGACATCACGCGCGAGCTCTCGACGCACGTGGTCGCCGACGTCGCGGCCGACGGCCGCCTTCATCGCCGCATGGCGCGCACGCTCATCCAGTCCGTCGCGCCCGACACGGTGAGTTTCGTCACGTACACGATGATCTCGGCGGAGAACACGATCGCCCGTCCGGAGATGGTGGTGCATGGCGCACGGATGATCCGCGACCACCTGCATGCGAGCGGGCACGTATACGCCTACGTCCTGCGGCTGGATCAGCCGCTCACCCTGGGCGCGACGACGATGATCGAGGTCACCATGGATGGTCACGACGACCGCGCCTGGCAGCCGGAGACAGGCGCCTTCGTGCTGCGACCCATCCGCGACCTCGTGCTGTGGACCCGATTCCACCCCGAGGCGATCCCGGACCGGCTCGACGAACTCGAACGGACCGACGAGACGGAAGGGACGATCTACCGGCCCCTCGAGCCGCACCCCTCGATCCATCAGAGCCGCCGCGATTTCGGACCGGGTGCGCTCGGCGTGCGCTGGGGCTACGACAACCGCTGAGTCGGCGCGGGTGCACGGACGTGCTCAGATCAGGAAGCCGCGCAGCAACGCCTCGGAGCCCGCGAGGTGCTCGCGCATGGCCGCCTCGGCGGCATCCGGTCGTCCGGCGAGGATCGCGGACACGATGCTCTCGTGCTGCTCGCCCGAGTGCTGGATGTTCCGCGGCAGCAGGGGGAACGTATCGAGCCACGCGTTGACATCGGCACGATTCTCGGCGACGAGTGCGACGAGCGAGGGAATGCCCGCGGCCTCGGCGATCGCCAGATGCAGAAGGGTGTCGAGGCGTCGGTACTCGTCCGGGCCCGCCGGCAGCGCCGCCTCGTGGCGTGCCCACAGATCCGCACGGGTCGAGGCGTCCAGGGATCGGCCCGCCGCCGCGCGTGCGGCACCGGTCTCGAGCACGCGACGCAAGCCCAGGACGTCGTCGATCTGCTCGGTGGTCACCGTGCCGGGCCCGGAAGGATGCGGGAGCGGATCCGCCACGAACGTGCCCCCGTACCGCCCTCGCTTGGGCAGCAGATAGCCGGTGTCGGCGAGCTCGCGGATGGCTTCACGCACGGTGTCGCGGCTCACGCCGAACGATGCCGCCAGCTCGCGCTCCGGCGGCAAGGACTCCCCCGGAGCGACCACGCCGAGACGGATGGTCTGCACGAGACGGGCGACAGCATCCTCGAGCGGATTGCCGCGACGCAGCGGCCGGTAGACCGCCTTCCGCACCTCGACGAGGTCGCCGTCGTTCGGAGCCGGTCGGGAATCGCTCACAGCGGGGTGACGTAGGCGTTCGTGATCCCACCGTCGACGACGAACGCGCTCGCAGTGATGAACGAGGAGTCGTCGGACGCGAGGAAGGCCACGGCCGCCGCCAGCTCCGCAGGCTCCGCGAAACGCCCCATCGGCACGTGCACGAGTCGACGCTGCGCACGCTCCGGGTCCTTCGCGAAGAGCTCCTGCAGCAGCGGCGTGTTCACCGGCCCGGGGCAGAGTGCATTCACCCGCACCCCCTGTCGCGCGAACTGCACGCCGAGTTCGCGCGACATCGCCAGCACGCCGCCCTTCGAGGCGGTGTAGCTGATCTGCGAGGTGGCCGAGCCGAGCAGCGCGACGAACGACGCGGTGTTGATGATGGAGCCGCGCCCAGCCGGCACCATGTGGCGCAACGCGGCACGACTGCAGAGGTACACGCTCTTCAGGTTCACGTCCTGCACCCGATCCCACGCGGGAAGCTCGGTCGTCTCGATCGAGTCGTCGTCGGCCGGCGAGATGCCCGCATTGTTGAACGCGATGTCGATGCGGCCGAACTCCTCGGCGACACCGTCGAAGAGCGCGTTCACCTTCGCCTCGTCAGCGACATCCACCAGGCGGAACGCCCCACCGACCTCGGCCGCGGCCGCTTCGCCCGTGGCCGTATCGACGTCGGCGATGACGACGAAGGCGCCCTCCGCGGCGAAGCGCTTCGCGG
Source organism: Microbacterium sp. SA39 (assembly GCF_000967865.1). Classification (GTDB taxonomy): domain Bacteria; phylum Actinomycetota; class Actinomycetes; order Actinomycetales; family Microbacteriaceae; genus Microbacterium. The sequence goes on along the minus strand of NZ_JXRU01000032.1, from coordinate 12,630 downwards.
TGGCGAACCCGATGCCGCTCGCACCGCCGGTGATGATGGCGACGCGGTCCTTCAGTCGCTGTGTGAGATCGATGCTCATGTGGGTTCTCCGTTCCGGATGGGGTGGGCCGCGAGGCGATCAGAGTTCATCGGTCGCGAAGAAGACGTTCTTGGTCTCGGTGAAGTGCTCGGCAGCATCGGGGCCGAGCTCGCGCCCCAGCCCCGAAGCCTTCATGCCGCCGAAGGGCGTGGCGTAGCGGACCGAGGAGTGCGAGTTCACCGACAGCACGCCGCTCTGCACGCCACGCGCCACGCGCACTCCGCGCCCGAGGCTCTCGGTCCAGACCGAGCCGGCGAGCCCGTACACGGTGTCGTTCGCCAGGCGGATCGCGTCGGCCTCGTCGTCGAACGGCATCACCGCCACGACCGGACCGAACACCTCTTGCTGGGCGATGCGGTCCCCCGGGTCGGCGAGCACGACGGCCGGGGCCATCCAGAAGCCATCGCCTTCCGGCGCCGTACCGCGGAACGCGATGTCCGTCCCGTCCAGGAAGGACGCGACGGTCTCGCGGTGTCCCGCCGAGATGAGGGGTCCCATGTCGGTGTCGGCGCTGCGGGGGTCGCCGACGCGCCAGGCGGCCACCGCGGGTTCGAGCAACTCGAGGAAGCGGTCGTACACGGAACGCTGCACGAGGAGCCTGCTGCGTGCGCAGCAGTCCTGTCCGGCGTTGTCGAACACCGAGCCGGGCACGGCGGCCGCTGCCCTCTCGAGGTCGGCGTCGGCGAAGACGATGTTCGCGCTCTTCCCGCCCAGTTCGAGGGTGACCGGCTTGAGCGCGCGAGCGCAGCCGGCCGCCACCTCGATGCCCACCTCCGTCGAGCCGGTGAAGACGACCTTGCGCACGTCCGGGTGTTCGACCAGGCGCTGACCGACCACCGATCCCGAGCCGGTGACGACTTCGAACAGCCCCTCCGGAAGCCCGGCCTCGAGCGCGAGCTCACCGAGGCGGATGGCGGTGAGGGGCGTGAGCTCGGCCGGCTTCAGCACGACGGCGTTGCCCGCGGCGAGCGCCGGCGCGAACGCCCACGATGCGATCGTCATCGGGAAGTTCCACGGCACGATGACGCCGACCACGCCATAGGGGTCGTGGAAGGTCACGTCGAGGCCGCCGGCCACCGGGATCTGCCGACCGGACAGACGCTCCGGGTCGGCGGAGTAGTAGTTGAGCACCTGAGCGACGTGTCCGGCCTCCCAGCGCGCGGAGGCGATCGGATGCCCGGAGTTGAGCACCTCCAGCTGCGCCAGCTCCTCGATGGCTCCTTCGACCGCGCGGGCGAACGCCCGGAGCGCGTCGGCCCGAGCGACCGGTGCGAGTGCGGCCCACCGGCGCTGCGCGGCGACCGCGCGCGCGATCGCGGCATCCGTCTCGCCGACGTCGGCACGGGCGATGTCGCGGATCGCGGCCCCGGTCGACGGGTTGATGACTGTGAACGCGCTCATCGGGCGTCCTCCTTCCGTCGCGCGGCGAACGCACGAGCCTCTGAGACGAGATCGCGGAAGAGGCGCCGGTCCTCGGCGTTCTCCTCCGGATGCCATTGGATGCCGACGACGTGTCCGTCCGAGGTGTCGATGACGGCCTGCACCAGGCCGTCATCGGAGCGTGCGGCTGCGACCAGTCCCTCGCCGAGCTGGTCGATGCCCTGATGGTGGTAGCTGTGCACCCGGGTCCCCCCCGCGCCGAGGACGTCGGCGAGGGCCGTGTCCTCCGAGACCTCGATGTGGTTCTCGGCGAAGACTCCCCCGCCGACCCGGTAGCGCTCGGTGCCGAGGGTCTCGGGCAGATGCTGCTGCAGAGTGCCGCCGCGGGCCACGTTGACGAGTTGCAGTCCCCGGCAGATCGCGAGCACCGGGATGCGGCGCCGCTCCGCCGCGCGGAAGAGCGCGAGCTCCCACGCGTCGCGATCGGTGCGGGCGGGGTCGGTGAGCGGATGCCGATCCGCACCGTACAGCTCGGGGGCGACGTCCGCTCCGCCGGAGAGGATCAGCCCGTCCATGCCGGCGATGGCCGCATCGGCGGCCTCGGGGTCCTGCGGAGGAAGCAGCAGCGCGATCCCCCCGGATGCGGTCACTCCGGTCAGGTACTGCTCGGGAAGGAACGCGGCCCGCACATCCCATACTCCCTGCTGCGCCCGCTCCAGGTACGTCGTGACACCGATCAGCGGTGCCGCGTCAGAGCCGCTCGAAACCACGGATCCGCTCCCAGTCGGTGACGACGGCGTCATAGGCCTCGAGCTCGATGCGCGCCTGGTTCAGGTAGTGGTCGACGACGTCGTCACCGAACGCGGCTCGTGCGATGGCCGATTCGCGGAAGAGCTGTGCGGCCTCGCGGAGGGTGGTCGGCAGGTGCTCCACCGCGTCCACGTAGGCGTTGCCGGTGAAGCGCTCGGGCAGCGGCAGCTCGTTCTCGATGCCGTACAGGCCGCCGGCGATGATCGCCGAGATGCCGAGGTACGGGTTCACGTCGCCGCCGGGCACCCGGTTCTCGACGCGGAGTCCGGAGCCCTTCCCGATCACGCGCAGTGCGCACGTACGGTTGTCGATGCCCCACGCGACCCCGGTCGGGGCGAAGCTGCCCTTCGCGAAACGCTTGTACGAGTTGATGTTGGGTGCGTAGAGCAGGGTGAATTCGCGCAGCGTGGCGAGGATGCCGGCGATCCAGTGCTCCATGACCGGGCTGAACCCGTGCTCTCCCTCACCGGCCATCACCGGCGTGCCGTCGTCGGCGCGCAGCGAGAGGTGGATGTGGCAGCTGTTCCCCTCGCGTTCGTTGAACTTGGCCATGAAGGTGAGCGCCTGACCGTGCTGCGCCGCGATCTCCTTCGCGCCGTTCTTGTAGAGCGCGTGCTGGTCGGCGGTCTCGCGCACCTCGGCGTACCGGAAGGCGATCTCCTGCTGGCCGAGGTTGCACTCGCCCTTCACGCCCTCGCAGTACAGGCCGGCGCCATCCATGCCGTTGCGGATGTCGCGCAGCAGCGGCTCCATCCGCGTCGAGGCGAGCAGGTTGTAGTCGACGTTGTAGTCCGTCGCCGGCGTGAGTCCTTCGTACTTGCGGGCCCACGCGTCGCGGTAGGTGTTCTCGAAGACGATGAACTCGAGCTCGGTGCCCGCGAACGCGGTCAATCCGCGCTCGGCGAGGCGATCGCGCTGCCGGTCGAGGATCGCGCGGGGAGAGGGTCCGACGGGCTCGCCGTTCGCCCAGATCAGGTCGGCGATCACCAGAGCGGTGCCGTCGAGCCAGGGGATGCGCCGGAGGGTTTCGACGTCGGGCCGCAGCACCATGTCTCCGTAGCCGCGATCCCAGCCCGACATCGCGTAGCCGTCGACGGTGTTCATGTCGACGTCGACGGACAGCAGGTAGTCGCAGGCTTCGGCGCCGTGGTGCAGGATGTCCTCCTGGAACAGCCGCGCCGAGACGCGTTTGCCGACCAGTCGTCCCTGCGCATCGGCGAAGGCCACGATCACCGTGTCGATCTCGCCGGCGGCGATGCCGGCATCCAGCTGATCGATGCTCAGGTTTCCCGACATCTTCTCGCTCCCGTCGTCATGGTGAAGCGATCGACCGACCGGCTTCGCCCTCAGAGTAGATCACTCCGACTTCTAAAGGTAGACGAAACCACCATTGACTGTCACAATCATGCCCAAGGTGCACCGGGCGCCGATATGCGAGCGAGCGGAGAGCGGATGTCTGAGCAGAGCAATGAGTCCCGCAAGGTCGCTGGGGCGACCTATACACGTGCCGGGAGCGAGTACTTCGAGAAACGCACCCTGAAGAGATCGGCCGGTGTCTGGGGCCTGTGGGGTCTCGCCGTGGCCGCGGTCATCTCGGGCGACTTCTCCGGCTGGAACTTCGGCATCGAGTTCGCGGGCTTCGGCGGGATGCTGATCGCCTTCGTGATCCTCGTCCTGATGTACTACGGGATGATCTTCGCGATCGGCGAGATGGCCGCGATGATGCCCCACACCGGGGGCGCCTATTCGTTCGCGCGCTCCGCCATGGGCCCCTGGGGCGGACTCGTCACCGGCGCCGCGGAGACCATCGAGTACGTCGCGACCACGGCGGTGATCGTCTACTTCTCGGCGTCGTATGCGAATGGCATCACCAGCGAGCTGCTGGGACTCGAACTGCCGGGGTGGCTGTGGTACCTGATCCTCTACATCGTCTTCATCGCCCTGAACTCCGCGGGCGCCGCGATCTCCTTCCGCTTCGCGATCGTCGTCTCGATCATCTCGATCGGCATCATCCTGGTGTTCTCCCTGATGGCGCTCTTCTCCGGTGCCTTCAGCTGGGATGCGCTCTGGGACATCGCCCCCGACGAAGGCCAGACGACCTTCCTCCCGCACGGCGTCCTGCCGATCCTCTTCGCCCTCCCTTTCGCGATGTGGTTCTTCCTCGGCATCGAGGAGCTGCCGCTCGCCGCCGAGGAGTCACACAACCCGACTCGCGACATCCCGAAGGCCGGATTCTGGGCCCGTGGCACGCTCATCGTCACCGGCCTGCTGGTGCTGTTCCTCAACACCGGCGTGATCGGCGCCGACGCCACGGGAGAGGCGGGCGAGCCGCTGCTCGACGGCTTCCGTGCGATCGTCGGCGACCAGCTCGCGGCGGTGCTCGCGCTGTTCGCCCTGATCGGGCTGCTCGCCTCGCTGCAGGGCATCATGTTCGCCTACGGCCGCAACATGTACTCGCTCTCCCGCGCCGGGTACTACCCGCGCTTCCTCTCCCTCACCGGCAAGCGGCAGACGCCCTGGGTGGCATTGGTCGTCGGAGCAGCGGTCGGCTTCGTCGCCCTCATCATCCTCGATGTGCTCGCGGCGGTCGATGCCGAGGGCGCCGGTTCGGTGGCGGGCGCGATCGTGCTGAACATCGCCGTCTGGGGCGCGGTGCTCGCGTACGGGCTCCAGCTCGTCTCGTTCATGATCCTGCGCAAGAAGTATCCGGACGCGGCCCGTCCGTACCGCAGCCCGTGGGGCATCCCCGGAGCAGCGCTCGCGCTCGTCATCGCCGCGCTCATCTTCGTCGGCTTCCTGCTGAACCCGACGTTCGGTCCGGCGATCATCGCGATCGCCATCGTGTACGTCGTGATCCTGCTCGGCTTCGGTTTGTTCTTCCGTCACCGCCTCGTGCTGTCGCCGGAGGAGGAGTACGCGCTCTCCGGGGGCACGCACGGTGACCCGCAGGCCGAGGGGTACGACGCCATGGAGGACGAGGTCTTCGACGGCGGGAGGTGACCTGCCCACAGCGCCTCGAAGATGCGCAGCGCCTCGGCGATCTCGCCGGGGCGCTGCGTCGTGTCTACCTGCGGTCGAAGTCGAACGCCTTGAGGAGCTCGCCGACGGCCTTGTCGCGCTCGTCGCCGCCCTCGTCGAACATGTGCGTCACGTGCGTGCGCAGGTGGTTCTCCAGCAGCAGCCGGTTGAGGGACTCGAGGGAGCGCTGGATCGCCCGGGACTGCGTGATGATGTCCATGCAGTACTCCTCGTTCTCGATCATTCGCGCGACACCGCGCATCTGCCCCTCGAGGATGCTGGTGCGGTGCAGGGCACGCTTCTTGATGTCTTCGATCACGTCTCGAGGGTACTCCGCGCGTGGAAGGATGGCCGCATGGCTCGAACACCGATGGCGCAGCTCTCGCCCGCCGACCAGGAGCGGCTGCGCGCTCTCCGCCGCATGAAGGCCGTCGCGCTCGGCGCCCTGGTCTTCATGGCAGTCGTCTTCGTGCTCGCGTTCGCCTTCCAGGAGCGGATGGGCTGGCTCGCCTACGTGCGCGCCGCCGCCGAGGGCGGAATGGTCGGAGCACTCGCCGACTGGTTCGCCGTCACGGCGTTGTTCCGCAGGCCCCTGGGGCTGCCGATCCCGCATACGGCGATCATCCCGAGCCGCAAGGACGAGATCGGCCGCACGCTGGGCGAGTTCGTCGAGACAAACTTCCTGGCGGCCGACGTCGTGCGCACCAAGCTCGCGAGCACCGCGATCGCGCGGCGAGCGGGCGAGTGGCTGCGCGAGAGGCCGCACGCCGAACGCATCGGCGCCGAAGGCGCCACCATTGCGACTGCCGTCCTCAACGCGCTCAGCGACGACGACGTGCGCGACCTGATCGCCGATCTCGCCCGCGAGCACCTCGTCGCACCCGAGTGGGGGCCACCCGCCGGCACCTGGCTCGAGAAGATCATCGAGGCGGAGGCTCACCACGGCGCGGTCGACCTGGCCGTGGAGAGCATCGGCCGGTGGCTCGAGGCGAACGCCGAGTCGTTCACGGGTCTCGTCTCGCGACGCCTGCCCGGGTGGGTGCCCAAGCTCGCGCACCGCTTCGTCGACGACACCGTCTACAACGAGGCCATCAAGTTCATCCACGCCGTGCAGGCCGACCCGCGGCATCCGGCTCGCATCGCCATCGACGGCTATCTCTCGCGGCTGGCCGACAACCTGCAGCACGATCCGGCCACGCGCGAGAAGCTGGAGAACGCCAAGGCCTCCCTGTTCGACAGCCCCCGGGTCGGAGCGCTGGCCGCGGAGGCATGGAACACCGCGAAGAACGGCCTGCTCACGGCTCTCGCCGACCCCGAGAGCGCGCTGCGCCGGCGCGCGGCGAGCGCCCTGCAGGAGGTCGGCGAGCGCCTGACGACGGATGCCGCGCTGCAGCACCGCGTCGACACCTGGGTCTCGGACGCCGCGGTCTTCCTCGTCGACCGGTACCGCCACGACATCGCCTCGATCATCACCGACACGGTGGAGCGGTGGGACCCGGCGGAGACGACCGAGAAGATCGAGCTCATGGTCGGCCGCGACCTGCAGTACATCCGCCTGAACGGCACCTTCGTCGGGGCTCTCGCCGGGCTCGCGATCTTCACCATCGCTCACGCCCTGATCCCCGGAGTCTGAGGACGGGTCCGCTCGCGGCGGCTGCCAGCCCGCGGCCAGCGGTCATCGTGTGAGAGAGCCGTGTTCTTCCGTAGCCCGATCCGATTCGGATCCGGCGAGGGCCGCGACGCCGTCTTTCCACACCTGATCGACGAGCGGCACCCCCGGCCGGTAGGCCAGGTGGATGCGCGTGGGCGCCTTCAGCAGCACGAGGTCGGCCCGCGCGCCGGGAGTGACCACGCCGACGTCGTCTCGACGGAGCGCGCGTGCTCCCCCGGCGGTCGCCGCCCACACTGCCTCGGCGGGAGTCATCCCCATGTCGCGCACCGCGATCGCGATGCAGAACGGCATCGACGACGTGAAGCTCGACCCCGGATTCGTGTCGCAGGCCAGCGCCACGGTGACACCCGCGTCGATGAGCCGGCGTGCGTCCGGGTAGGGCTGACGGGTCGAGAACTCCACGCCAGGCAGCAGGGTGAGCACGGTGTCGGATGCGGCGAGCGCGGTGACGTCGCCCTCCGTCAGGTAGGTGCCGTGATCTACGGATGCCGCCCCGAGCTCGACAGCGAGCCGCACGCCCTCGCCGGGTCCGAGCTGACTCGCGTGCACGCGCGGGGCGAGGCCGCGGGCGATCCCCGCCTCGAGCACGCGCCGCGACTGCGGCACCGTGAAGGCGCCGGTCTCGCAGAACACATCGATCCAGCGCGAATGCGGCGCGCACGCGTCCAGCATCGGTCCGGTGACCAGGTCGACGTAGGCGTCGGGGCGATCGGCGTACTCGACCGGCACGACGTGCGCGCCGAGGAACGTGACCTCCGAGGTGACCTCGGCAGCCAGGCGCACGAGCCGCTCCTCGTCCACGACGCTCAGGCCGTAGCCGCTCTTGATCTCGACGGTCGTGGTGCCCTGGGCGAGCATCTCGTCGAGGAACCCGCGCAGCCGAGCACGCAGCTCGTCGTCGCTTGCGGCTCGTGTCGCCGCGACGGTCGAGCGGATGCCGCCTGCGGCATACTTCTGTCCCGCCATCCGCGCCTCGAACTCCGCGGCGCGGTCCCCGCCGAACATGAGATGGCTGTGGCTGTCGACGAAGCCGGGGATGACTGCGCGTCCCCCTGCGTCGATGACGTCCTGGGTCCCTGAGCCCGTCGGGATCCCCGAGCCCGACTGGGTCCCTGAGCCCGTCGAAGGGCCCGGCGCGTCCGCGGCCGCGCCGACCCAGGCGATGCGTCCGTCCTCGATCAGCACCGCCGCGTCATGCAGGGTTCCCACACGGTCGCCCTCGGCCGTCGACACGTTCGTCGTCAACTCGCCGATGTTCGTGATGAGCGTCGTCATGGTGACAGCCTCTCAGAGCATCGGGATCTTCAGGCCGCGGTCGCGGGCGACATCGCGGGCGTGCTCGTAGCCGGCATCCACGTGCCGCATCACGCCGGTGCCCGGATCGTTCGTGAGCACCCGTTCCAGCTTCTGCGCCGCGAGCTCACTGCCGTCGGCGACCGACACCTGCCCGGCATGGATGGAGCGGCCGATGCCCACGCCGCCGCCGTGGTGGAGCGAGACCCAAGAGGCACCGGACGACGTGTTCAGCAGAGCGTTCAGCAGCGGCCAATCGGCGATCGCGTCGGACCCGTCCTTCATCGCCTCGGTCTCGCGGTACGGCGAGGCGACGGAACCCGAATCCAGGTGATCGCGGCCGATCACGATGGGCGCCGACAGTTCACCGGATGCCACCATCTCATTGAACTTGAGGCCGGCGAGGTGCCGCTCCTTGTAGCCGAGCCAGCAGATGCGGGCCGGCAGGCCCTCGAAGTGCACTTTGTCGGCAGCCTTCTCGAGCCAGCGGTGCAGCGCGGCATCCTCGGGGAAGAGCTCGGCGATGGCCCGGTCCGTCTTGTAGATGTCCTCCGGATCGCCCGAGAGCGCCGCCCAGCGGAAGGGTCCGCGACCCTCCTCGAACTGGGGACGGATGTACGCCGGCACGAAGCCCGGGAAGGCGAATGCCCGGTCGAACCCGCCGAGTTCGGCTTCGCGGCGGATCGAGTTGCCGTAGTCGAAGACCGCTGCCCCGGCATCCTGGAACGCCACCATCGCCGCGACGTGCGCCGCCATCGACTCACGCGATCGGCGGGTGAACTCCTCCGGATCGCGCTCGGCTTCGGCCTTCCAGTCGGCGACCGAGACACCGAGCGGCAGATAGGCGAGCGGATCGTGCGCACTCGTCTGGTCGGTGACGATGTCGATGGCCACTCCCCGGCGCCGCAGTTCGGGGAAGACCTCGGCCGCATTGCCGACGACGCCGACGGAGAGCGGCTCCCCGGCATCCTTCGCCGTGAGCACGCGCGCCACCGCAGCGTCGAGGTCGGTCGTGTACTCGTCGAGGTAGCCGTGGTCCACGCGGCGAGCCAGCCGCGACTCGTCGACGTCGACGATCAGCACGACGCCGTCGTTCATGGTCACCGCGAGCGGCTGCGCGCCGCCCATGCCGCCGGCACCGCCGGTCAGGGTGAGAGTCCCCCGCAGCGAGTCACGGCCGAGAGAGCGGGCCACGGCGGCGAAGGTCTCGTACGTCCCCTGCAGGATGCCCTGCGTACCGATGTAGATCCACGAGCCGGCCGTCATCTGGCCGTACATGATGAGTCCGAGTTCCTCGAGCTTGCGGAACTCGGGCCAGGTCGCCCAATCTCCGACGAGGTTCGAGTTGGCGATGAGCACGCGGGGCGCCCATTCGTGCGTGCGGAACACACCGACCGGCTTGCCCGACTGCACGAGCAGCGTCTCGTCCGGCTCGAGCTCGTCGAGGGTGCGGACGATCGCGTCGTACGCCGCCCAGCTGCGAGCCGCCTTTCCCGTGCCGCCGTACACCACGAGGTCCTCAGGGTGCTCGGCGACCTCCGGATCGAGGTTGTTCATCAGCATCCGCTTGGCGGCCTCGGCGCCCCAGCTCTTCGCGGTGCGCTGATTGCCCCGCGCCGCGCGGACGACGCGGGGTCCGGTTGCGGTGTCGTCCGTCAGGTTCTCAGCAGCGTTCTCAGACATGGATGTGCTCCTTCGCGATGCGGGCGACATCGCCCGATTGCACCAGTGCGGTGACGGCTTCCATCTCGGGCGAGAGGAACCGATCGGGACCCGGGCCCGCGGCCACGGTGCGGACGAGGTCGCGCACCGCACCCGTCGCGGGGCCGGCCTGCAACGGGGCGCGCAGGTCGAGCGCTCGCGTGCCGGTGAGGACCTCGATCGCGAGCACGCGGCCGAGGCCGTCGATCGCGCGGCGGAGCTTGCGGGCGGCCGCCCACCCCATCGAGACGTGATCCTCCTGCATGGCGGAGGACGGGATCGAGTCGACGGATGCCGGCACGGCGAGGCGCTTGAGCTCGGACACGATGCCCGCCGCGGCATACTGCGCGATCATGAGGCCCGAGTCGACGCCGACCTCGTCAGCGAGGAACGGGGGCAGACCGTGGCTGCGGGCAGGGTCGAGGGCACGGTCGGTACGACGTTCCGAGACCGAGGCGACGTCGGCGACCGAGATGGCGAGGAAGTCGAGGACGGCCGCCACGGGTGCCCCGTGGAAGTTGCCGTTCGACTCGATGCGGCCGTCGAGGGTGATCACGGGGTTGTCGATCACGCTCGCGAGTTCCCGATCGGCGATGGTGCGCGCGTGCGACATGGTGTCGCGGGCTGCCCCGTGCACCTGCGGCGAGCAACGCAGCGAGTAGGCGTCCTGCACCCGGCCGTCGTCCGGTCCCTTATGGCTGGCGACCATCGGAGAGTCCGCGAGGATCGCGCGCAGGTTCGCCGCGGACTCGGCCTGCCCGGTCTGCGGACGCAGTGCCATCAGGTCAGCGGCGAAGACGGCATCCGTGCCGAGCTGCGACTCGATCGAGAGGGCGGCGGCGACGTCGGCCGTGAGAAGCAGCGTCTCCAGGTCGTGGAGTGCCAGCACCAGCATTCCGAGCATGCCGTCGGTGCCGTTGATCAGCGCGAGGCCCTCCTTCTCCACGAGCGTGAGCGGCACGATGCCCGCCTCTGCGAGCGCCTCGGCCGCGGGGACGACCTCCGAAGTCGGGTGTAGAACCGCCCCGATGGGTTGCTGAGCCGCCCCGCTGGATTGCTGAGCCTGTCGAAGCACGCGCACCTGCCCCTCCCCCATCGCGGCCAGGGCGATATGGGCGAGCGGCGCCAGGTCGCCGGAGCATCCGAGCGACCCGTACTCGCGCACCACCGGCGTGATGCCGGCGTTGAGCATCGCGGCGTACGTCTCCGCGACGATCGGCCGCACGCCGGTGCGCCCGGAGGCGAGCGTCTGCAGACGCAGCAGCTGCAGACCCCGGGTGACCTCGACCTCCGCCTCGGCTCCGGTGCCCGCCGCATGTGAACGGATCAGGCTCGCCTGCAGCTGGAGACGGCGGTCGGGAGCGATGAAGGTCGTCGCCAGGGCACCGAAACCAGTCGAGACGCCGTAGTGAGGATCGGGGTCCGCAGCGAGCCCGTCGATCACCCGGCGCGTGTCGGCGATGCGCTCGAGGGCGCGGCTGTCGAGAACGACGGGGGCACCGTGTCGGGCGACAGCCACGACATCGGCGGGAGTCAGCGGCTGTGCGCCGACGAGGACGGGCTCGAGATCACTCATGATCCGATTCCACACCCTCGTGTCGCGCGGAGCCGTGGATCGTGGCATCCTGTGTCTGTGATCTCAGACAGTTCGGGTGCCGCGCGCGCCCTCGACCACCGCGTGCCTGCGGCCGAGAACACTCTGCGGATCCTGAGCCATCTCGCCGGACGCCCTGCGCCGGTTGCGGCGTCTGCGATCGCTCGCGAGCTGTCGCTCCCGCGGTCCACCGTGTACCACCTGCTCACGACGCTTTCGGCGCATGGCTTCGTTCTGCACTTCCGCGAGGAGCAACGCTGGGGCCTCGGGACGTCGGCGTTCGAACTCGCCGGCGGGTACGCGCGCCAACAGCCCCTCGCACGGTTGGGGCGACCGCTGGTCGCGAGTCTCTCCGATCGGCTCGGCGAGAGCGCGCATCTGGCGGTCATGAGCGGTGGCGACGTGCTGTACATCGTCGAGGAGCGCGCTCCCCGACGTCAGGCACTGGTCACCGATGTCGGCGTCCGATTGCCGGCGCATCTGACCGCCAGCGGACGGGCGATGCTCGCCGCGCTCCCGCGCGAACAGGTGCGGGCTCTGTACCCGAGCGCGTCAGCATTCCCCGACAGGACGGGCCGGGGACCCCGACGCCCGCCAGAACTGCGGGAGCTTCTGCGCGAGGTTCGCGCACGCGGGTACGCCACGGAGGACAGCGAGGTCGCCGAAGGCCTGCGATCGGTCGGCGCCGCCGTCCGCGATCAGGCGGGGTGGCCGGTCGCCGCCGTCGCGGTCACCTGGGCGGACGCGACGCTCGACGAGCGCAAGCTGGCGGATGCCGTGATCGACACGGCTGCCGTGCTCGAGTCCCGGCTCAGACGATGATCGCGCGTGGCCGACGCGCGATCATCGCGTCAACGCAAGAAAGCCACCCAGCATTGGGTGGCTTTCTTGTTTAAGTTAAGTCCGGCGGTGTCCTACTCTCCCACAGGGTCCCCCCTGCAGTACCATCGGCGCTATGAGGCTTAGCTTCCGGGTTCGGAATGTAACCGGGCGTTTCCCTCACGCTATGGCCGCCGAAACACTATTGATGTTTCAATCAAACACATAACAAAGTCATTGTTGTCATGCGGTTCTCGACCGTAC
>NZ_JXRU01000031.1 GCF_000967865.1 Microbacterium sp. SA39 | reverse complement strand
TACGAATCGGAGACCCAACGACGCGCTGCCCTACCGGGCTGGATCCACTTCTACAATCATCACAGGCACCACTCCGCCGTCGGAGCCCCACCCATCAGCAGACTCAACAACCTGCCTGGACATCACAGCTAGTCCGGCGAGCAGCGCGATGACGCCGGAGACAGCCAAAGCCACGCGGATGGACTTGAAGAACGACTTCGTATCGGACAGTGGTTCGGACATGATGTGGACCCTTTCTGAGAGAATCCTGTGGGGATGCCCTCAGGGTAGCGCTCCGCGTTCGTCCGTGGGGGAGTACTCGGCCACGGCGTCTCAGATGGTCACCCCGTGACGCCCGGTGACGTGGAAGGATCATCTCGTGACTGCCGTGGACGACGCCCGCATTCGCGAGCTGGTCGTGATGCGGAAGGTGCGGGACCGCATCGACCGTGAGTATGCACGGCCGCTCGACGTCGAGGCGTTGGCCAGGGGAGTGCACATGTCCGCCGGGCATCTGAGCCGCCGGTTCAGGGAGACGTACGGGGAGTCTCCGTACTCGTATCTCATGACCCGCCGCATCGAGCGTGCGATGGCGTTGCTCCGTCGCGGGGACCTCAGCGTGACCGATGTCTGCTTCGAAGTCGGATGCTCATCGCTCGGCACCTTCAGCACGCGCTTCACCGAGCTGGTCGGTGTCTCACCCCGGGTGTACCGTGAACGCGCCGCCGACATCGCCGGCATCCCATCGTTCCAAGCAAAGCACGTGACCAGACCGATCAGGAATCGAGAAGCGCCGCGCACCGACGCGGACCTAGCGTGAACATCATGAAGATCAGCATCCACTACGCCTTCCTTCCACACACCGACGCCGACGCCGCGCTCGGGTTCTATCGAGACGCGCTCGGGTTCGAGGTGCGCAACGACGTCGGCTACGACGGGCTGCGCTGGCTCACGGTCGGACCGGCGGGGCAGCCCGAGACGTCGATCGTGCTGCATCCGCCGGCGACCGACCCCGGCATCACCGACACAGAGCGCCAGACGATCCTCGAGCTCATCGCGAAGGGGAGCTACGGAGCGCTCACCCTCGCGAGCGACGATCTCGACGGTCTGTTCGAACGCCTTGTCGAGACCGGTGCCGACGTCGTTCAGGAGCCGATGGACCAGCCCTACGGGGTGCGCGACTGCGCTTTCCGCGACCCAGCCGGCAACCTGCTGCGTATCAACCAGGCCGGCTGAACGTCAGCCCTGACAACGAAGGACTCCGATGATCTCCGCCGACCATCCCGCAGACAATCATGACCTGATTCGCGTGCAGGGCGCCCGCGAGAACAACCTGAAGGATGTCAGCGTCGACATCCCGAAACGTCGGCTCACCGTCTTCACAGGGGTGTCCGGGTCGGGCAAGAGCTCACTGGTGTTCGACACGATCGCCGCGGAATCGCGACGCATGATCGACGAGACCTACAGCGCGTTCGTGCAGGGGTTCATGCCGTCGGTTCCGCGCCCGGACGTGGATGTGCTCGAGGGTCTGACGACGGCGATCATCGTCGACCAGGAGCGTCTCGGCGCGAACCCCCGGTCGACCGTGGGTACGGTGACCGATGCGAACGCGATGCTGCGCATCCTGTTCAGCAAGCTCGGCACGCCGTACATCGGCGGCCCGACGGCGTTCTCGTTCAACATCCCCACCCAGCGGGCGAGCGGCGTGATGACGGGCCCGGGCGGCGAGAAGAAGATCGTGAAGGACGCGATTTACCTCGGCGGCATGTGCCCGCGCTGCGAGGGGAGGGGATCGGTGTCCGACCTCGACCTCGCACAGATCGTCGATGAGTCGAAGTCGCTCGACGAGGGCGCGATCATGGTTCCGGGCTACACCCCGGACGGATGGATGGTGAAGGGCTTCTCCGCATCCGGGTTCTACCCCGCTGACAAGCCGGTCGCCGAGTTCACCGAGAAGCAGCGCCATCTTCTTCTCTACGGCGAGGTGACGAAGGTCAAGATCTCGGGCATCAACATGACCTACGAGGGGCTGATCCCCAAGATCACCAAGTCGATGCTGTCGAAGGACCTCGACGCCCTGCAGCCGCACGTCCGCTCCTTCGTCGAGCGGGTCGCCACCTTCGCAGTGTGCCCGGAGTGCGACGGCACGCGCCTGACCGAGGGCGCACGATCATCGAAGATCAAGGGGATCAGCATCGCCGATGCCTGTCGGATGCAGGTGACCGACCTCGCCGCGTGGGTTCGGGACCTCGATCTTCCCGGCGCAGGGCCCCTCCTCGAGGCGCTCAGCGCGAATCTCGATGCGTTCGTGACACTCGGACTCGGTTATCTGACTCTGGAGCGGCCGTCGGGGACGCTGTCCGGGGGAGAGGCGCAGCGTATCAAGATGCTGCGCCACCTCGGTTCCTCACTCACCGACATCACCTACGTGTTCGACGAGCCCACCATCGGGCTCCACCCGCATGACATCCAGCGGATGAACACCCTGCTGCTGAAGCTCCGCGACAAGGGGAACACGGTGCTCGTCGTCGAGCACAAGCCCGAGACGATCGCGATCGGCGATCACGTGGTCGATCTCGGCCCCGGCGCCGGCAGCGCCGGAGGAGAGATCTGCTTCGAGGGCACGGTCGACGGTCTCAAGTCCAGCGGCACGCGGACCGGCGCGCATCTGGACGATCGTGCCCAGTTGAAGGATGCCGTGCGTGCGAGCGACGGAGCCATCGAGGTGCGCGGGGCGACAGCGAACAATCTGCAGAACGTCGATGTCGACATCCCCACCGGCGTGCTCACCGTCGTGACCGGTGTCGCCGGCTCGGGTAAGAGCTCGCTCATCCATGGGTCCGTGTCGCGCCGGGACGGCGTGGTGGCGATCGATCAGGGCGCGATCAAGGGATCTCGACGGAGCAACCCCGCGACCTATACCGGGATGCTCGAGCCCATCCGCAAGGCGTTCGCGAAGGCGAACGGCGTGAAGCCGGCCCTGTTCAGTGCGAACTCCGAGGGCGCGTGTCCGACCTGCAAGGGCGCCGGGGTGATCATCACCGAACTCGGATTCATGGATACGATCGAGACACCGTGCGAGGACTGCGGCGGCAAGCGGTTCCAGGCAGCTGTGCTCGAGTACAAGCTGGCAGGCAAGGACATCACCGAGGTGTTGGACCTCCCGGTGTCGGAAGCGTTGGTGTTCTTCTCGGACGGCGAGGCGAAGATCCCCGCTGTGACGGCGGTGCTCAGCCGGCTCGACGATGTCGGTCTCGGGTACCTGTCTCTCGGGCAGCCGCTGTCGACGCTCTCCGGCGGAGAGCGACAGCGGATGAAGCTCGCGATCCAGATGGGGGAGAAGGGCGACATCTACGTGCTCGACGAGCCCACGACCGGTCTTCATCTCGCGGACGTCGACAAGATACTCGGGCTGCTCGATCGGCTGGTCGATTCCGGCAAGACGGTGATCGTCATCGAGCACCATCAGGCCGTGATGGCGCACGCGGATTGGATCATCGACATCGGCCCGGGAGCTGGACATGATGGCGGGAAAGTCGTTTTCGAAGGCATCCCGAGCGATTTGGTATCCCAAAAATCCACGCTGACGGGGGAGCACCTCGCGGAGTACGTCAGGGGGTGAGTCGAACTCAGCTCAATGGCCCATTCCGAGGCGCCCCAGGGTTCCGGTGCGATTTCGTATCCAAAATCAAATCACGTCGGCGGCTACGTTCGGTGCGGAACGCGGAACGTCCCCACTCCGGTAGCGTCGACGCATGACTGGGTCATGCCGAGTCGAGACCCTCGTCGCGCTGACAGACTCCGATGCGGTGACAATCGAACGTCTGCTCCGGCAGCTGTCATCGTCGGCCATGTTCGACCGGCCCAGGATCGAGTGGAAGCTGAATCACGATGCCACCGAGCTGTTGGTCGCTCGGCTGAAAAGTGTGATCGTCGGCAGGGCGTCGGCCGTTGCACGCGGACTTCGATCGCTGGAATTGACATCGCGCCCATACCAAGAGGCTGCTCTGCGTCTTTACGCATCGGTGGGATTCGTTCCCAGAGACACCAACGTGCTGCGTTACACGCCGTGACGACGATGGGCACCTGACTGAAGTCAGACAGCTGGCTGTTCCACCAGAGCTAGTTCTGAGATAAGCCGATAATGCACATTATGTCAGTTTGAGTGGAAGATCTGCCTCATGTCGGTCGCTCCCCGCCGTGTCTCGGGTGGCGCGAACCGTGGGATCGGCACAGTCGGCGAACCCCAGAGGTGCTTCGAGACCCCTCACCGCACGGTCGTAGACGGGGTCGTAGTGCGGCAATCCTCGGGGATTGTCCGGATCAACCGAGAGCGTTGCGCTTCCGGCGCCCCCGGGGACGGTCGCATCGTCCGCGACCAGCGAGCTCGCAAGCCAGACACCCGCAGCAGTCGCCGTGACACCCGCTCCTGCGGCGATGAGGAAGCGCCGACGGGTATGCGCAGGGGGCTGCGCGCCGGAGTCGGGCATCTGGGGGTGCGGCATCCGCCTAATCAACACGCGCCGCACACTCCCCGGCGACCATCGCCCACGATCATGCAGTGGTGGACGATACGCGATAGCGCAGATGGACCTCGCTCGCGAACGCGGAGGTGTGCACGCGCTCGAGCCGCATGGACTTGCTCAGCCCCGCGAACAGCGACACGCCAGCGCCGAGCAGGATCGGCACGACGTGCAGCGCGATCTCGTCGACGAGGCCCTTCTCCAGGCACTGCCGAGAGACGCTGCCGCCGAGCACGCTCACCCACTTCTCCCCCGCTGCGCCCTTCGCTGTCGCCAGGGCTGCGGCTACATCTTCGACGACGAAATGGTAGATGATCCCGTTCCTCTCGATCGGCTCATGTGTGCTGTGTGTCAAGAGGAACACCGGCACCCCGAGGACGCCGCCGTACGGAATCTCGCCGTCCTCGATCGTCTGCGTCTTGTTCGCTCCGCCGACCACCGCGCCGATGTCTTCGACGATTCGGGCGACGATCGCCTCGTCCGCCGGATCGACCGGAAAACCATTCATCCACTCGACTCCCCCGTCCGTGTCAGCTATGAAGCCGTCCAGCGAGACCGTGGCGTGCACCAGTACCTTCGACATCGCTTCCTCCTGAAAGAGTTCGAACCAAGTGGTGAGTTATTCGACTCACCACTCGCACGCTATCCCCATTCACGTCATGAGTCAACCGACTCACCTTTACGGCATACTGGTGGAATGCCCCGCGAAATCTCCGCGTACCACCGCCAAGTGGCTGCCGACAATCGGGCCGCGATCCTCGAGGCGGCTACCGGCCTGTTCCTCGAGCACGGCTATGACCGCACGTCCCTCGCGAAGGTCGCCGATCGGGCCGGCGTATCGAAGGCCACCCTGTTCAAACAATTTCCGACCAAGGCCGAGCTCTTCGCGGCGATGGTGCTCGGAGCGGGCGACTCGGAGGTCTCAGAAGTTCCCGACCCTCCTGCCGGGGAATTTCACGCCGGCCTGCTCGGCCTGGGAATGGCATACGCGGAACTTCTCGCCCAGCCTCGGATCACGGACCTCATCCGCGCGGTGATCACCGAATCGGCTCGGTTTCCGGAGCTTCGCGCGCAGACCTTCGACTTCGGAACCCTCCCTGTGCTTCGCGCGCTGAGGAAGTTTCTCGAGGCTGCCGACGCGCGGGGCGAGGCGCGGGTCGACGACTTCGATGTGGCGGCGGCGCAGTTCCTCGGCATGATCGCGAACGTGGTGTTCTGGCCGCGCCTCGTCCACGTCGGCTGGTCCCTCACGGATGAAGAGGTCCGCCGCACCGTCGACGAGGCCACCCGGACAATCGTCGCTCGCTACGCCCTGTAGCCCGCGAGGAAGAGATCGATCGCACGCTCCACGGATGGCGCCGGACTACTGCGACGCCCAGGCTCCGAGTTCGTTTCCGCTGGGGTCGGCGAAGTGCAGACGCCGACCACCCGGGAACTCGTACGGCAGCTGCAGGATCGTGCCGCCCGCGGCGGCGATGCCGTCCATGGTCGCGTCGAGATCGTCCGAGTAAAGCAGGACGAGCGGCCCCCGGACGGTCTCGGTTCGTCGGCGACGAGAAGCCCGCCCACCTCGCCGTCGCCGTCTGGCGACGCGATGCCGGCATAACCCGGGCCGTAGTCGACGAAGGACCAGCCGAAGGCTTCGGTGTAGAACCGGGTCGCCGCGGCGAGGTCCGTCACGACGAGCTCGACGTAGTCGAGGGAGTGATGTACAGGTGGAGGCGTCATGCGACCACTGTAGTCACCGCGTCCGACACCAGCGCCGTGCGAGTTGCCCCTCGACCACAGGAGTAGCGTGGAACGGTGCCGCAGATCCCCCGCTCCCCCGTGTCGACCCCGGAGTGGCGGGCGTGGCTGGTCTGGACGGTGGGTGTCTCGGCATACGTCCTCGCGATCACCAACCGCACTTCGCTCGGCGCCGTCGGCGTCGAGGCGGCGGATCGCTTCCAGGCCGATGCCTCGACCCTCGCGCTCTTCGCGGTCGTGCAGCTGGCCGTCTACGGCGGCATGCAGATCCCGATCGGCGTCCTGCTCGACCGATACGGCTCGCGACCGATCATGACGATCGGCATGCTCCTGATGGCGGCAGGGCAGCTGACCATGGCCCTCTCCCCCAGCGTCGGCATCGCGATCATCGCACGCGTCCTGCTCGGCGCCGGCGATGCCGCCATCTTCCCGGCAGTGCTCCGACTCGTCGCTACCTGGTTCCCGGCGCAACGCGGTCCGATCATGGTGCAGTTCACCGGCATCGTCGGCCAGTCCGGACAGCTGATCGCTCTCGTCCCGCTCGCCGCCCTGTTGCACGCGACGACCTGGACCATCACGTTCGGCAGCATCGCCGGCCTCGGAGTGCTGTTCGCGATCCTCGTCTTCCTGATCGTCCGCAATCATCCGCCTGAGCGCACCGCCGACGTCACCGTGAACACCGACACTGGGGTCATCCGCGTCGTGACGTCGGCGATCGACACCGGCGTCGGCATCCGCGCGGCCTGGGCGCACCCCGGCACGAGACTCGCTTTCTGGTCGCACTTCACCGCCCCGTTCGCCGGCACCGCGTTCGTGCTCCTCTGGGGGATGCCGTTCCTGACTGCCGCACAGGGACTCGACACCGCCCATGCCGCCGGGATGATCTCGTTGTACGTCATCGTAGGCATGGTTCTCGGCCCGGTGATCGGAGACCTCTCCCGCCGCCTTCCGAACCACCGTTCGCTCGCCCTCGTCCTGCCGGCGGTGGGCATGCAGATGCTGGCGTGGATCGTCGTCCTCGCTCTGCCCGAACCCGCGCCGCTGTGGCTCCTCTACGTGCTCGCGGTGGCACTGGCGACCGGCGGCCCCGCGTCGATGATCGCGTTCGACCATGCCCGCACCCACAATCCCTCGCACCGGCTGAGCACGGCGACCGGAGTGACCAACGCGGGCGGATTCATCGCCGCGCTCATCGCGATCTTCCTGATCGGTCTGGTCCTCGATCTGCAGGGTGCAGGCACGCCCGAGACGTACACTCTCGACGCGTTCCGCATCGCCTTCCTCATGCCGATCCCCCTCTGGATCCTCGGCGTTACGTTCATCCTCATCGAGCGCAAGCGCACCCGCATCCGGATGGGCCTCGATCCCGAGCGGCGTCGCTGAGCGCTCATAGACTGAAGCATGGCTTCCGGCTTCACGTTCTCCGCTGACACCTCCCGCGTCGACCGAGCTCGGGTGCACGCCTGGCTGAGCGAGCAGGCATACTGGGCTGCCGGACGACCTCGTGAGCTGCAGGATGCCGCGATCGACGCATCCCGCAACTACAGCGTGTGGGACTCAGAGGGCGCGCAGGTCGCCTACGCGCGCGTCGTGACGGATGCCGTCACCTTCGCCTGGCTGTGCGACGTCTTCGTCGACGAGAAGGCGCGTGGCAACGGGGTCGCGAAGATGCTCATCGAGGGCGTCATCGCGGATCTCCAACCGCTCCCGGTGAAGAGGATCCTGCTGGCTACCGCCGATGCGCACGGTCTGTACGCCCGGTACGGCTTCGCCCCCTCGGAGAATCCGAACCGGTACATGATCAAGCACATGGCCGGCGCCTGATCCTCAGCGCCGCAGCGGCGTCCATCCCGGCGGCAGAGGGCCGTCGAATGCCGCGCGCTCGCGATCGATCAGCGCCGACCAGCCCTGTGCCTCCCCCGGCGTGTCGAACGCACCGCGGGCGAGACGCAGCCCGACGTCATCGTGATGCATGCGCGGCGCGCCGCCGCGGCGGACAGAGGCACGTACGCTCCAGGCATCATCCGCATATCCCCCGCCGCGGAACACGCGATAGTCGTCGTAGCGCGCCGGATCGAGCAGGTCCCAGCACCACTCCCACACGTTGCCGAGGGTATCGAACAGGCCGTGCAGGTTCGGGATCTTCCCTCCCACGTTCTGCGGCGCGCTGACGCCGTCGGCGCTCGTCCACGCGGCATCCGCGAGCGGCGCGTAGTGCGGTCCGACCGAGCCGGCCCGGCAGGCGTGCTCCCACTCCGACTCCGTGGGCAGGCGATAGCCGTCTGCCCTGACATCCCAGCTCACGTCCTCGCCGTCGAACAGGTAGACGGGATCGAGACCTTCCCACTCGGATGCCGCGTTGCAGAAGTGCACCGCGCGCAGCCAGCTGAGGTCGACGGCGGGGCGGGACGGATGCCGGAACGGAATCCCGAGCACGTCCGCCAGCTGCTCCTCGGTGACCGCGTATACGCCGATCTCGAACGGCTCGAGCTCGACGGTGCGCTGGAGCTTCCGGCGTGCGTCGTGCAGCGTGACCGACCCCGCGGGCAGCCAGGCCATCTCGATGTCGGTCACGCGCTCAGCTCGCGCCGAGGGAGCCCGAGGGAACGCGCTCGACCCACGTCGGGTACTTCGCGCCCCGCCCATCACCCGACGAGGTCCGGGTCACGCGGCGGCGCACCCAGGGGCCGACATGCTGCCGGTAGTACGCGATTCCGGACGGGCCCTTCCCGCCGCGCTCGCTCGGCGCCCACCACGTCTCCGGGGGTGCGAAACCCAGAGCATGGATCACCCGAGCAGCGACGCGGTGATGTCCGGCCGCATTCATGTGCAGGCGGTCCTCCGACCAATAGGCACCCTGGGCGAGCTCGCGGTCAGGCCAGTTCAGGGCACGGATCACGTCTGGCCGGTTCTCGACCCGACGAAGCACGGCTTCGGACAGCAGGTCGCCGCGACGCTGAACGAGCGAACCCATGGGCAGCTGGCCGCTCGGATTCGCGCCGGAGAGCATGATCATCGTGACGCCCTCCTCATCGCACCGCCGCAGAACACGGCTGAAGGCGTCGGCGATGTGCTCGAGGTCGGTGCGCGGACGCAGCATGTCGTTGCCACCCCCGTTGAACGAGAGGTGCGTGGGGCGCAGCGCGAGCGCCGGCTCCAGCTGCTGCTCGACGATCGGCCAGGCGAGCTTGCCGCGGATGGCGAGATTCGCATACTGGATCGGATGCCCCGCCGCGTCGGCCCAGCCCTGAGCTGCGAGATCCGCCCAGCCGCGCTCCCGGCCGTCGGGCAGGACGTCGCCCACCCCTTCCGTGAAGGAGTCTCCGATCGCCACGAAACGCACATCTGCCACCGCACAAGCCTATTCCCGTGCACGGACGTCGCGGCGCGTCAGCGATCGTCGAGTGCCACTCCGCCGCGATCGGCGAGACCCCACGCCGCGGCAGCCGCCACGATGAAACATGCCGCGAAGACGACGAACAGCAGCGGGGTGCCACCGGCGACGAGCAGCACCGGCACCGAGAGCGGCGCGACGATCGACGCGATGCGCCCGACACCGGCAGCCCATCCCGCGCCGGTTCCTCGGAGCGATGTCGGATAGGTCTCCGGCGTGACGGCATACAGGGCGCCCCACGCGCCGAGGTTGAAGAACGACAGCGCCATGCCGGACGCGATGATCGCGAACTCCGTCGTCGCAGTGCCGAAGAACACGGCGGCGACGGCCGATCCGACGAGGAACACGGACAGGGTCGCGCGGCGCCCCCAGACCTCGATGAGCCAGGCGGCGACCGCGTAGCCCGGCAGCTGCGCCAGCGTGATGATCAGGGTGAAGCCGAAGGATCTGACGAGATCGAACCCTGCATCCAGCAAGATGCTGGGGATCCAGATGAATGCCCCGTAGTACGCGAAGTTCACGCACAGCCACACCAGCCACAAGCACAGCGTCCGGACGCGGAACTCGCTGTTCCAGAGCGTCTGCAACCGCGCGCGGGCCGTGACGGCGATCGCGCGCGACGGCGGCTCCTTCCGGATGGCCGGGGCCGCGACGAGTCCGGCATCCGCTTCGAACGCCGAGACGATGCGGTCGGCTTCGGCGATGCGTCCGCGCGAGGCGAGCCAGCGCGGAGACTCCGGCAACCCCCAGCGGACGACGAGCGCATAGATCGCCGGGATGGCTCCGAGCGCGAATGCCCAGCGCCATCCGGCATCGGATGCCGGGATCACGAAGTAGCCGATGAGGGCCGACACGGTCCATCCGACCGCCCAGAACGCCTCGAGGATCACGATGAGCCTGCCCCGGATGCGGGCCGGCGCGAACTCGCTGACGTAGGTCGAGGCGACCGGCAGCTCAGCGCCGAGACCGAGGCCGACGAAGAACCGCAGCACAAGCAGAGCCGCGATCCCGCCCACGAGAGCGCTGGCGCCCGTCGCGATCCCGTAGATCAGCAAGGTGATCGCGAAGACCTGACGTCGACCGAGCCGGTCGGCCAGGAGTCCGCCGAGGGTCGCTCCGATCGCCATGCCGAGGAAACCGATCGACGCGATCCAGCCGGCATCCGTCTTCGTCAGGTCCCACTGCTGCGTGAGCGCCGCGAGGACGAACGAGATGAGTCCGACATCCATCGCGTCTAGCGCCCAGCCGATTCCGGAGCCGCTGAGGACGCGGAAGTGACGACGGGTGAAGGGCAGATCGTCGAGACGTTCGGCGAGCGACGCGCGGCTCGGCAGGACGGAGTTGGCCATGACCTCATCGTAGGACCGCGCGACGGCGCCCGGCCCTACGATGACGGCTCAGTTCCGCTCAGCCAAGAGCTTGCGCACCCGCGGGATCACCTCGGTGCCGTAGAGCTCGATGCTGCGCATCATGGCCTCGTGCGACAGGGTGCCGGTGGCGTACTTGAGATCGAAGCGTCCGAGCCCGAGCGTCGTGACCGTGTCGGCGATCTTCGCGGCGACGCGATCCGGCGAACCCGCGTAGATGGCGCCCTCGGGACCGACGTCGTTCTGGAACCGCGCCCGGCTGTAGGCCGGCCAGCCGCGCTCACCGCCGATCGTGTTGTTCATCGCCTCGAAGCCGGAGTACGCGGCATCCCACGCCTCGGCATCCGTCTCGGCGATGTGCCCGGGCGAGTGCACCGACACGGGATGGGATGTGGTCCCAAAGGATGCGACAGAGCGGTGATAGAGGTCGACGAACGGCTTGAATCGTCCCGCCGGTCCCCCGATGATCGCGAGCATCAGGCCGAGTCCGTGCCGTGCGACGCGCACGACCGATTCCGGGCTGCCGCCCACGCCTACCCAGGTGCGCAGGCCGTTCTCGGTCTTCGGGAAGACGTTCGCGTTCTCCAGCGAGGCGCGCATCGTGCCGGACCAGGTGACCGGCTCCTCCTTGAGGAGTTCGGTGAACAGCTCGAGCTTCTGCTCGAAGAGCGCCTCGTAGTCGCGCAGGTCAAAGCCGAACAGGGGGAACGACTCGATGAACGAGCCGCGTCCGAGCACCACCTCGGCGCGTCCGCCCGACAGTGCGTCGAGCGTCGCGAACCGCTCGAAGACCCGCACCGGGTCGTCGGAGGACAGCACGGTGACGGCCGTGCCGAGGCGGATGTGCTCCGTGCGCGCAGCTATCGCCGCGAGCACCATCTCGGGCGCCGAGACCGCGAACTCGGAGCGGTGGTGCTCCCCCACCCCGAAGAAGTCCACGCCGACGCTGTCGGCCAGCTCAGCCTGCGCCACGACGTTGCGGATCGTCTGCGCAGCGGTGAGAAGCTCGCCGTCGGCGTCTCGCGTGATGTCGCCGAAGGTGTCCAGCCCGAATTCGATGCTCATGTCATCCCTTTCCATTCAGGTGAATGAACAGTGCTCGGCTTCGCGGCATTCCCGCCGGACCGTCGCGTCAGCGCGGCAGAAGCGAGCTGCGCAGAGTGTCGAGTCCGACGCCGCCAAGATCGAGCGCGCGCTTGTGGAACTCCTTGAACGAGAAGGACTCCCCCTCCGCAGCGCGCACCGCATCGCGGATCTGCTCCCAGATGCGCTGTCCGACCTTGTAGGACGGCGCCTGTCCCGGCCAGCCGAGGTAGCGGTTCACCTCGAACTGCACGAACTGGTCCGACATGTTGACGTTGCTGCGCATGAACTCGAGAGCGTAGGCCGCGTCCCACGTGCCGGTTCCGTCGAGCCGGGGCTTGCCGAGGTGCACGCCGATGTCGAGAACCACCCGGGCCGCGCGCATGCGCTGGCCGTCGAGCATTCCCAGGCGGTCGGCGGGATCGTCGAGGTAGCCCAGCTGCTCCATGAGCCGCTCGGCGTACAGCGCCCAGCCCTCGGCATGACCCGAGGTGCCCGCGAGAAGTCGACGCCACGAGTTGAGTTCGGCGCGGTTGTAGACGGCCTGCGCGATCTGCAGGTGGTGCCCGGGCACGCCTTCGTGGAAGACCGTCGTCAGCTCGCGCCAGGTATCGAACTCGGTGACGCCCTCGGGGACCGACCACCACATCCGTCCGGGACGGGAGAAGTCGTCCGTCGGACCGGTGTAGTAGATCCCGCCCTCCTGGGTGGGCGCGATCATGCACTCGATTGTGCGGATGGCCTCGGGGATGTCGAAGTGCGATGCTCCGAGCTCGGCGACCGCGCGGTCGCTGGTCTCTTGCATCCACTTCTGGAGGGCGTCGGTGCCGACGAGCTTGCGGGCGGGGTCCGACTCCAGGTGAGCGACGGCTTCCTCGACGGATGCGCCGGGCAGGATCTCGTTCGCGATCGCCGTCTGCTCGGCGACCATACGCGCGAGCTCCTCGCGGCCCCACTCGTAGGTCTCGTCCAGGTCGATCGTGGCACCGAGGAAGCGACGAGAGTTGAGAGCGTAGAGCTCTCGTCCCACGGCGTCGTCGTCGTCCGCGACGGGCGCGAGTTCCTCAGCGAGGAAACGACGGAGCTCGTCGTACGCCACCCGTGCCGCCGCAGAGTTGTCGGCCAGCGTGCGCGCGAGGGATGCCGGAAGCTGTCCCTGGTCGGGACCACCCTCCGCGACGAAGGCCGCGAAGAATCCGTCGTCCGCCGTGTAGCGATCGATCTGAGTCGCGACCTCGACGACCTGACGCCGTGCCGGAGTGACGCCTTCGGCGATCCCCTGCCGCAGGGTCTCGGTGTAACCGCGGAGTGCGTCCGGCACAGCGGCGAGGCGCGTCGCGATCACACTCCAGTCGTCGGTGGTCGCGGTCGGCATCAGGTCGAACGCGGAGCGCACGTCCTGGGCGGCGGAGGCGATCACATTGAGGTCGCGCAGATGCCACTTCGCGTCGTGGAGCTCGAGGTCGAGACGGAGTTCCGCGCTCAGGTCGGTCTTGGTGACCTCGTCGATGGCATCCACGGGCTCGAGCGCCGACAGCTGATCGAGCGTCGCGCGGGTCGCCGCAGCGATCTCCTCATGACCGGCAGGGCTGAGGTCTCCGAAACGATCGTTGACCTCGTCCCGACCGATGTACGTGCCGAGGGTCGGTGCGAGGACAGCAATCGTGTCGACCCATTCATCGGCGACCTTGTCGATGGCAGACGGAGTGCGAGGAGCTGAAGTCATCCCTTCAGCCTAATCCCCGGCATCCGTTCGATATATCGGTTCTCCGCGCCGCCGGATCAGTGCGCCGCCTCGTTCCAGTCCGCGCCACGACCGACCTGCACGTCGAGGGGCACCCGCAGGTCTGCGGCGTCTCCCATGCGCAGCCGCACGATCTTCTCTACCGCGTCCCACTCGCCCGGGGCGACCTCGATCATGAGTTCGTCGTGGATCTGCAGCAGCGCGCGCGAGGACAGCTTCTCGGTGCGCAGGTCGTCGTGGATGTGCAGCAGCGCGATCTTCATGATGTCGGCCGCGCTGCCTTGGATCGGAGCGTTGAGCGCAGCCCGCTCGGCGTTCTCGCGCAGCACCCGGTTGGGGCTCGCCAGATCGGGGAACGGCCGACGGCGACCGAAGATCGTCTCGGTGTAGCCGACCTCTTTCGCCTTCATGACGGAGGCCCGCAGATAGTCGCGCACGGCTCCGAACCGCGCGAAGTACTCGACCATCAGCTGCTTCGCCTCGGACTGTTCGATGCGCAGCTGCTTGGAGAGGCCGAAGGCCGAGAGACCGTAGACGAGGCCGTACGACATCGCCTTCACCTTGGTGCGCATCGCCGAGGTGACTTCGCTCGGGTCCACACCGAACACCCGGGCACCGACGAAGCGGTGCAGGTCTTCGCCGCTGTTGAACGCCTCGATCAGTCCTTCGTCGCCGGAGAGGTGCGCCATGATCCGCATCTCGATCTGCGAGTAGTCCGCCGTGAGCAGGGCCTCGTATCCCTCCCCCACCTGGAACGCGCTGCGGATGCGGCGCGACTCCTCGGTGCGCACCGGGATGTTCTGCAGGTTCGGATCGGTGCTGGAGAGTCGCCCGGTCTGGCTCCCGGTCTGCACGTACGTCGTGTGCACGCGGTGGTCCGCGCCGATCGCCGTGTCGAGCGACTCGATGATCTGCCGCAGCTTCGTCGCCTCGCGGTGCTGCAGCAGGAGGCTCAGGAACGGATGCGGGTGCGTCTCCTGCAGATCGGCCAGAGCCGCAGCGTCTGTCGAGTAGCCAGACTTCGTCTTGCGGGTCTTCGGCAGCTGCAGGTCGTCGAACAGCACCTCCTGCAGCTGCTTGGGCGAGCCGAGATTGAATTCTCGGCCGATGGCGGAGAATGCCTCCTGGGCCAGCCCCTCGGCGCGGATGGCGAGTTCGCCGGAGAACGTCGAGAGAACCTCGTGCGAGACCGAGACGCCGGCGAACTCCATGTCGGCGAGGGTGATCAGCGTCGGCAGCTCGATGTCGTCGAGCACCTTGGCCACCGACTCCGGGATGTCTTCTCGGAGCGCGTTCGCGACGCGGATCGCGAACCAGGCCTCCTGCGAGGGGGTGGCGCCCTCGGTCTCGGGGACCAGCTGCGAAGGGTCGGCTTCCGGGAGCTTCTCACCGAGATAGCGCTCGACGAGATCGGCGAGCGTCTTGTCGGGGAAGCTCGGCCGCAGCAGCCAGCCCGCGAGGCTCGTGTCGTACGAGAGGCCGGCGAGGCGGATGTCCTGGCGCAGCAGCGTCTTCACCTGAGGCTTCGCGTCGTGCAGCACCTTGGGGCTCGCGGACTCGATCCAGTCGCGCAGCGCGTCGGCCGCGGCATCCGTCCAATCGGACTCCCGCAGGTCGGTGGCGGTCGCGACGCCGATGCGGACGGGCGCGCCACCCTGCGTGGTGATGCGCAGAGCGACGTCACCCTCCTGTGCCGCTGCCCACGCCGCGAGGTCGGCGGGAGCGACCTCGACGGGCTCGGGAAGGACGACGGCGGATGCCGGATCGTCTGCGACCTCGCCGGCCCCGACCGCCTCGAACACGCGAGGAAGCAGAGTGCGGAACTCGAGACGGGCGAAGATGTCGCGCACGGCCTGCGCATCGATCGGCGTCACCGCGAGATCGCCCGGGCCGAAGGGGAGCTCGACGTCGCGGAGCAGACGGTTCAGCCTGCGATTGCGCCGGACATCGTCGATGTGATCGCGCAGGTTGCCGCCAACCACGCCCTTGATCTCCCCCGCGCGATCGAGCAGCTCGTCGAGCGTGCCGAACTGGGTGAGCCACTTGACGGCGGTCTTCTCCCCCACCTTCGGCACGCCGGGCAGGTTGTCGCTGGTCTCGCCGACCAGTGCGGCGATGTCGGGGTACTGCTCCGGGCGCACGCCGTAGCGCTCCTCGACCGTGGTCGGGTCGTAGCGCTTCAGCTGCGAGACGCCCTGCACGTTCGGGTACAGGAGGGTGACCTTGTCGGTCACGAGCTGGATGCTGTCGCGATCGCCGGACACGACCAGCACGTCGAAACCCTGCTCGGCACCCTGCGTGGAGAGGGTCGCGAGGATGTCGTCGGCCTCGAAGCCCTCTTTCGTGAGCACCGGGATCGACATCGCGGCGAGGCAGTCCTGAAGGAGGGGGATCTGGCCGCGGAACTCCTGCGGCGTCTCGGACCGCGTCGCCTTGTACTCGGGATACTCGTCGGTGCGGAACGAATGACGCGAGGTGTCGAAGGCGATCGCCATATGCGTCGGCTTCTCTGCCTTGATGAGGTTCACCAGCATCGACAGGAAGCCGTAGATGGCGTTCGTATGCTGGTTGTCTTTCGTCGTGAAGTTCTCGACCGGAAGGGCGAAGAAGGCACGGTAGGCGAGCGAATGGCCGTCGACGACCATGAGGGTAGGCTTTGCGGAGTCCGTCACCCTGTCAGCCTAACGAGGACGACAGACACCCGCTGAGGAGGATTCATGAGCGACGTCTCGACGAGCGAAGGACTCGACTGGGCGACGGCCAGAGGGATGGGCGCACTCGCCCAGAAGATGGGCATGGAGTTCCTCGAGTTCAGCCTCGAGCGCTGCGTCGCCACGTTGCCGGTGGAGGGGAACACGCAACCCGTCGGACTCATGCACGGCGGCGCATACGTCGTGCTCGGCGAGTCGCTGGGCTCGATGGCCGCGAATCTGCACGCGGGACCGGGACGCCTCGCCGTCGGGGTCGACATCAACGCGACGCACACGCGCTCCGCCACCTCGGGTGCAGTGACCGGTGTCTGCACCCCCGTGCATCTCGGTCGCAGCATCACGGTGCACGAGATCGTCGTCACCGATGATCAGGGTCGCCGCTGCTCGACCATCCGCATCACGAACATGATCAAGCCCGCGCCCGAAGCCGGCTGACGCGCGACGCCGCCTGCCACCGGGGCCATCAGATCTCATGCTCCCAGAACGACCATGAACGCGTCCACGCGGCGCTGAACGCGTGGTCTCGTTCGAGGATGGCGATACGAGCGTTCAAGTCCTCGACCGTCGTGGGTTCCTGCATCTCCCACCGCTCTGGCGGATCGGCCACGAGTCCGATGTCCACGAGCCAGCCGATCCTGAGTTCGATCCGCTGCTCGGTGCCGTCCTCTTCGACGAAGGGGATGTCGACCACATCCGTGTCGTGCCTCTTCGCCAGCATCAGGGCGTATCGGCTCACGGCATCCGCGATGTCGTCTCCGGTGCGGAATGCGCCGAACGATGTGATTATCCGTTTCATGGGAGCCCCCGCGCTCGCTCAGATCGAAAGCGTCGGGGTCCGGGGCGCTGTCTGACGAGTCTACCGACGAGCGCCGCCGCGAGGGGTGCCCTTGACAGACGGAATCGGAGAACCTAGTCCAGCGACAGACGGCGATCGACGATCCGCCGCGCCACGTCGCTGAGCCGCTCGCCATGAGATCGGGCGTAGTTGCGGATGAGCGTGAAGGCCTCGTCGATCGCGACGCCCTGTGTGAACGAGACGACGCCCTTCGCCTGCTCGATCACGACACGACTGTTGAGTGCATGCTCCAGTTGTCCGCTGAGGGCTTCCGTCTCGCGGAGCGCCCGCTCATGGAGGATGCCGATGGTCGCGATATCTGCGAGAGCGCGGGCCACGACGAGGTCATCGTCGTCAAGGGTCCTGTGTCCGTCGCTGAGCAGCGTCAGCGACCCGATCGTCTTATCGCGCAGCCGCAGAGGAATGGAGACGATCCCGGTGAAGCCCGAAGCGACCGCGCTCCTGCGGAAGGCGTCCCACGCCGGCTCGAGAGTGTCGAAGTCCCACACGGCCACGGTCGACCCGGTGCGATAGCTCGTCGTGGCCGGACCTTGGGATCCGAGCAGAAGCGCCTCGACGATCCCGCCGGCCTCGCTGGTCGACGCGACGAGCTCGAGGTCACCGGCGGCGTCGGCGAGCAGGAGCCCCGCCGCCGACACATCCAGCTCGGCACGACAGGTGTCGACCAGCTCCTGCATGAGCTCGACCACGTCGTAGTCGTCCACCAGGGTGTCGGCGAGTTGCGTGAAGGTGCGCAGGAGTCGCCGGTCGCGATCGATCGCCTTCATGATCCGACCTCGATCGCTCCGCGGTCCTTCGTGAAGATCAGGCGTCCGGCGAGCACGTCGTCAGCCACAGACATCACGCTGCTCTCGGTCGCGAAAGCGCGACTCTGCAGCAGCAGGAGCGCGTCCTCGGCGTCGATGTCGAGCTGCGCCAGTACCACCCCGGTCGCCTGATGCACCTGACGCCGGGAGAACGGGGACAGAGTCGTCTCGTCCTGGAACTCCGTCGCCGCGATGCTGTCGCGCAGTACGCGTCGCGCGACCGCCGAGGCGAGAGCGCTCGCATGGCGGGTCTGCTCCCCGTCGAGGTCGAGGGGCACGCGCGAATAGAGATCGACGGCACCGAAGCGGAGACTCCCGAGTGTGAGCGGGAAGGCGAAGATCGACGCGATGTCTCGATCCTGCACCGCGCGCCCGAACGCCGGCCACCGCGCCGGGCCGCGAGCACCGCGGAGATCGGTCTCCTTCACGGGCGCGGCAAGTCGCAGCGCATCCCAGCACGGCCCCTCGCCCAGGTCGAACTGGAGCTCGTCCAGCCAGGCAGACGAGGTGTCGGTCGCGGACACCGTCTGGCTCCCGAGGAAGTCACCGAGCGTGGAGACGGATGCGCCCGTCACGGGCAGCACCGCGAGAAAGGAATGCGGCAGGGCCTTCACGTCGGTCGTCGGGTCATCGACACTGACCATCGCCATCCGGAATGCGTCTTCCACGGCATCCTCCCTTCTTCATTCACGCTAGCGCCGATCGCCGTCGTCCTCCAGCAGCTTCTGGAACAGCAGGTGATCCTGCCACTCCCCTGCGATCTGCAGGTACCGCGGCGCGAAGCCGATCTGTTCGAAGCCGTTCGAGGCGAGCACGCGTTGCGAACCGAGGTTGTGCACGAGCGTGGCCGCCTGCAGCCGATGCAGCCGGAGCTCTGTCCGCGCGTGGCGAGCGATGTGGCCGACCGCCCGGGTGGCGATCCCCCGCCCCTGCAGCGAGGCGTCCACCCAGTACCCGAGATCAGCGCTCCAGAACGCCCCGCGAACGATGTTGTTGAGGTTCATCCGTCCGCGGATCTCACCGTCGACGGATTCGATGACGAAGCGGATGCTGCGCCCCGACGCGGCATCCGAGACGCACTGCTGCGCGTGATGCTCCTGCGACGCTTCCGTGAAGAAGGCTACCGTGCGGGTCGGCTCCCACGGAGCGAGATGCTCACGGTTCGCGAGATAGGCACGCGCCAAGGCTGCACCGTCGCCGAGGCGTACCGGCCGCAGGATGTGCTCGGCGTCGAGCCGAAACACCCTTACTTCTTGGGCGCGAGCTGCTCGATGATCGCCTTGGCGACGTCCTGCATCGTCAGGCGACGATCCATAGACGCCTTCTGGATCCAGCGGAAGGCCTCGGGCTCGCTGAGCCCCATCTTCTCGTTGAGCAGGCCCTTGGCGCGGTCGACGAGCTTGCGGGTCTCGAAGCGCTCGACCATGTCGGCCACTTCGGCCTCGAGCGTGATGATCTGCTCGTGACGCGCGAGGGCGATCTCGATGGCAGGAAGCAGGTCGTTCGGGGTGAACGGCTTGACGACGTACGCGAGAGCGCCGGCTTCGCTCGCCCGCTCCACGAGCTCCTTCTGGCTGAAAGCGGTCAGCAGCACGACCGGGGCGATGTTGCCCTTGTGCAGCTTCTCGGCGGCGCTGATGCCGTCGAGCTGCGGCATCTTGACGTCCATGATGACGAGGTCGGGGCGCAGCTCGGTCGCGAGAGCGACAGCGGTCTCGCCATCACCGGCCTCACCGACGACATCGAAGCCGTTGTCGCGGAGGATCTCGACGATGTCGAGACGGATCAGCGATTCGTCTTCGGCGACGACGACGCGTCGCGGAGCGGATGCCGTGGGCTGCTCAGGCTGTTCTTCGTGCTCTGTCACAGAACCATCCTAGTGGAGCAGCCCCGTGACCGGCGGCGGCCCGGCGCTCGGTCCGGATCTCCTGCGCTAAAGTCGAAGGCGCGACACACGAGCCGGCGTGGCGGAATGGCAGACGCGGAGCACTCAAAATGCTTTGTCCGAAAGGGCGTGTGGGTTCGAGTCCCACCGCCGGCACACCTCAGTCAACCCCCTGTCACCCCGTCGAGGAGGTATCTAGCCTCGGCGCATGGCAGACATCTCAGTGGGCGATCGGGTCAGTTGGAACACGTCGCAGGGACGCACCCGCGGACGCGCCGTCGAGCGCAAGACGCGCGACTTCACCTTCGCGGATCAGAAGTTCACGGCATCCGACGATGAGCCGTCGTTCATAGTGGAGTCGGAGAAGTCCGGCGACAAGGCGGCTCACCGCGGCTCGGCTCTGCGCAAGCTGAAGTCGTAGCCGCGTCTGCGCGGCTACTCCGCCAGCACCGCCAGTTCCGCCAGCACCCGCGGATGCGCCAGGATGCGGAAGTGTCCCCCGGTGTCGAGCAGCACGTTCTTCGCGCCTGCCAGCTCGCTGCCCTCGGGGATGTGCGGATCGAATTGGGCGTAGATCGAGACGATCCGTGCGTTGACGGTGAGTTGCCGGGCGAGGCTGACGATGGAAGGGTCCTCCGGTGCGAACGCTCGGAGCGTCCCCACCGGGAACAATCGCGCGTACCGTGATCCGCCGAACGGCGTCGCGACGGCGAGCATCGATCGCACCCGTCCCGCCGCTCGTCCTGTCATGGCGAGCTTGCCGGCCAGGCCGCCCTTGCTGTGCGCGACGAGGATCACATCGTGCAGATCGTGCTTCTCGAGGAAGTCGGTCACGCTCTCCGCCATCTCCGCCACCGGACCCTGGTTCCTGCGTAGTGCGTCGACCACGTGAACGGGGTGGCCCCGCTCATGCAGGGCCGTGATCAGCGGCTGCATGAACCTCCAGGTCTCGTACACCCCGGGGAGCACCACGATGTGCGCTGCCTCGCCCGACGTGAAAGAACGCGCGTCGGCGCGATCGACCGTCGCTCGGACCTGCCAGTACCCGGCATACGCGTAGTCGGCGAGCCACCAGGCCGCGGCCTTCAACGGATTGATGATGCGCCCTCCGCCTCGGTCCTGGCGTGCATCTGCGCGGCATCCGGCCAGGCGCCCTTCGTATGGAACAGGATGCTGTTCGCCACGGCGCGCGGCGCCGACTGCTGGACGACATGATGGTGGTGAGGAATCTCGACCAGCCGTGACACTCGCGCCGAGTCCCGGAGACGGCGGCACCAGTCCCGCCCCGCGATCGGGTCTCTGCCGCCGCGCATCACGAGGACGGGAACCGTCAGGCCCCGGACCCGCTTCTCCGTCGGATACGCGAGCATGTGGCGCACCTGGCGGAGGTACCACGGAACGCCGCAGCGAAGGTAGTCGGTGAAGACGACGGTGTTGATCGACGGGCTTTCACCGAACGTGTCCATCGCCAGCCCACTCGCCTGCGCGGGCAGGGAACGGTGCCGCTCATCGGCGACGGGGCCGATCATCACGACCGCCGAAACGGCATCCGGTCGATGCAGGGCCGCTTCGACCACCCATTGCGCTCCCATCGAGTGCCCGATGAGGACCGCGCGACTCTCACCGAGGGTGGCGACGGCGTCGGCGAGTGCCCGGCCCAAGCTCATCACGTCGACCTCAGCATCGGCCGGAGGCTTCGGAAGGCCGGCGAACCCGGGGAGGTCGATCGAGACCACGCGGGTGGACTCGGCCAGCACGGCGTGCAGCCGGGACAGGTAGCGATGCGACATGCCGATCCCGTGCACCAGCACCATCAGCGGACGGGTGGACCCCGGCGGGCGCGGGCTCTCGATCAGGCCGAAGGCGAGTCCGGAGATGTCGATACGGCGGCGCTCTGAACTCATACGGCGAACCTACTCGACGCCTCCCACAGGCGGCAGCGGGTTGACTCGTGCCGACGGGCCGGTCACTTTCCTGAGGAACGCGGCATTCCCGGGAACAGCAGGAGAGGCGGGACCGAAGTCCCGCCCCTCTCAGCTGTCTGTCACCGGATCAGACGGTGGCTTCCTTGTAGATCGGCGCGGCGCCGTTCACGGCGTCGCCCACCTTGTGCACGCGGATGTCATTGGTCGAGCCGACGATTCCAGGAGGGGAGCCCGAGATCACGACGACCTTGTCCCCTTCCGCGGCGAGACCGTTGCTCAGCAGATAGTCATCGACCTGCAGGTACATGAGGTCGGTGTGCCGCACCATGTCGACGAGGGTCGACTGGATGCCCCACGTCAGAGCCATACGGCGGCGGATGTCGGGCTCCGGCGTGAACGCCAGCATCGGGATGCGTGAGCGCAGACGCGAGAGACGACGTGCGGAGTCACCCGATTGCGTGAACACGCAGAGGAACTTCGCGTCGACGAACTCGGCGACCTCGAGGGCGGCGAGGGTGATCGCGCCACCCTGGGTGCGCGGCTTGGTGGTGAGCTTCGCGATGCGCTCCAGGCCGTGCTCCTCGGTCGACTCGATGATGCGCGCCATCGTCTCGACGACCACGACCGGGTAGTCGCCCACGCTGGTCTCGCCAGAGAGCATGACCGCATCGGCGCCGTCGAGCACCGCGTTCGCGACGTCGGACGTCTCGGCACGCGTCGGGACGGGGCTGTTGATCATCGACTCGAGCATCTGCGTCGCGACGATGACCGGCTTGGCCATGCGGCGGGCGATCTCGACGGCACGCTTCTGCACGATCGGCACGGCCTCGAGCGGGAGCTCGACACCGAGGTCGCCGCGGGCGACCATGATCGAGTCGAAGGCGTCGATGATCTCTTCGAGCGCGTCGACGGCCTGGGGCTTCTCGACCTTGGCGATGACGGGGACCCTGACGCCTTCCTCGGCCATGATCTCGTGCACGCGGGTGACGTCGGACGCGTTGCGCACGAACGACAGCGCGATCAGGTCGGCACCGATGCGGAGACCCCAGCGGAGGTCGTCCTCATCCTTCTCGCTCAGAGCGGGGACGTTGACGGCGACACCGGGAAGGTTGATGCCCTTGTTGTTGGACACGGCGCCGGCCACGATGACCTTGGTGGTGACGACGACGCCGTCGGTCTCGATGACCTCGACGCGGACCTTGCCGTCATCGATGAGGAGGAAGTCGCCGGGGTTGACGTCTTGGGGCAGGCCCTTGAACGTCGTGCCGCAGATCTCCTTGTTGCCGATGATGTCTTCGGTGGTGATCTTGAAGATGTCGCCCTTGGCGAGCTCGTACGGACCGTTCTCGAACTTGCCGAGACGGATCTTCGGGCCCTGCAGGTCGACGAGGATGGCGACGGCGCGACCGGCGTCGTCGGCAGCCCGGCGCACGTTGGCGTAGTTGTTCTCGTGCACGGAGTAGTCACCGTGGCTGAGGTTCAGTCGGGCGACGTCCACTCCCGCATCGATCAGTGCGCGCACGGTCTCATACGTGGAAGTGGCGGGGCCCAGGGTGGCGACGATTTTCGCGCGTCTCAACAGATTCTCCAGAGTGAAGTGGGGGAAGGTAAATCAGGCGAGTGCCGCCGCTCAGCCTACGCGGGCTGGAGTCCGATCGCGACATCATGCGGGCGCACGGGCTCGGGCAGCACGGTGGTCCCCATCAGGAACCGGTCCACGTTGGCCGCGGCGGCGCGTCCCTCCGCGATGGCCCAGACGATGAGCGACTGTCCGCGACCGGCGTCGCCGGCGACGAACACACCGGGCACCGTCGACTCGTAGGTGGTTTCGCGACGGAACGCTCCGCGGTCGGTCACCTGCGGGAGGGTCTCCTCGGTGTAGCCCTCCTGCTCCGGTCCGGTGAAGCCCATCGCGATGAGCACGAGGTCGGCGGGGATCTCGCGCTCGGTGCCGCTCTTGGGCACCCGTCGTCCGTCGATGTACTCGGTCTCGGCGACGCGGAGCGCGCGCACCTCTCCGACATCGTTCGACAGGAACTCGACGGTGGAGGCGAGGAACATCCGCTCTCCGCCTTCCTCGTGCGCGGACGCCATCTCGAACAGGGTCGGCATCATCGGCCACGGCTGGTGGTCGGGACGCTCGGAGGCGGGCTGCTTGCCGATCGCGAGGTTGGTCACGCTCAGCGCGCCCTGGCGGTGCGCGGTGCCGATGCAGTCGGCCCCGGTGTCACCGCCGCCGATGACGATGACGTGCTTGCCCTCTGCGGTGATCTGATTGGTGACCTTGTCGCCGGCGACGGCGTGGTTCGACTCGACGAGGTACTCCATGGCGAAGTGCACGCCGTCGAGGTCGCGTCCGGGGATCGCCAGGTCGCGCGGCACCGTGGCGCCGGTGGCGATGACCACCGCGTCGTAGCGCGCGCGCAGGTCGGCCCAGGAGATGTCCCGGCCGATCTCGACGCCCGCGCGGAAGCGGGTGCCCTCCTCCTGCATCTGGCGGAGACGTGTCTCCAGCTGCCCCTTCTCCATCTTGAAGTCCGGGATGCCGTAGCGGAGCAGTCCGCCGATGCGGTCGTCGCGCTCGAACACCGCGACCGTGTGACCGGCGCGGGTGAGCTGCTGCGCAGCGGCGAGGCCTGCGGGTCCGGAGCCGACGACCGCGACCGTCTTACCGGTGAGGCGCTCGGGCGGCTCGGGCTCGACCCACCCCTTGGCGAAGGCCTCGTCGATGATCGAGACCTCGATCTGCTTGATCGTGACGGCCGGCTGGTTGATGCCGAGCACGCACGAGCTCTCGCAGGGCGCGGGGCAGAGGCGACCGGTGAACTCCGGGAAGTTGTTGGTCGCGTGCAGGCGCTCGATCGCCGCGCGCCCCTCTCCGCGCCAGGTCAGGTCGTTCCACTCCGGGATGAGGTTGCCCAGCGGGCAGCCGGAGTGGCAGAACGGCACGCCGCAGTCCATGCAGCGCCCGGCCTGGCGCTGCAGCACGGCCTTGTCGCCGCGCTCGTAGACCTCTTTCCAGTCCATGATGCGCACCGGCACCGGACGTCGTGCGGGAAGCTCCCGCTCGGTCACCTTCAGAAAGCCTTTGGGATCAGCCACCGGTCACCTCCAGGATGCGGTTCCACACGATGTCGCCGTCGGGATCGATCCCTTCGGCCACTGCTTCCTCCCGCATGCTCCGCACAGCGGCGAAGTCTCGGGGAAGCACCTTCACGAACTCCGCTGCGGACTTCTCGAAGTCCTCCAGCAGAGCGGATGCCCGGGGCGATGCGGTGCGCTCGACGTGAGCGGTCAGCAGGCTCCGCAGCACCTCGAGGTCGGCGCGGTCGAGAGGCTCGAGGAGGAGCTCTCCGCTGCCCAACGACTGCGCGTTCACCTTGGCGGTGTCCAGAGCGTGCACGTACGCGACGCCACCGGACATCCCGGCGCCGAAGTTGCGGCCCGTGGATCCGAGGATCACGGCGAGCCCGCCGGTCATGTACTCGAGCGCGTGGTCTCCCACACCTTCGACGACCGCGGTAGCTCCGGAGTTGCGCACGAGGAACCGCTCCCCCACGACACCCGAGATGAACATCGTTCCCGACGTCGCCCCGTAGCCGATGACGTTGCCGGCGATCACGTTCTCATGCGGCGCGATCGACGAGCCACGAGGCGGACGGATCGTGATGTCGCCGCCGGACAGGCCCTTGCCGACGTAGTCGTTGGCGTCGCCCTCCAGGCGGAGCACGATCCCCGGCGGCAGGAAGGCGCCGAGCGACTGCCCGGCGGTTCCATGCAGAGTGACGTCGATGGTCTCCTTGGGAAGCCCCGCCGCGCCGTGCCGCGAGGTGACCTGGTGGCCGAGCATCGTGCCGACGGCGCGTTCGGTGTTCGCGATCGGAAGCTCGACGACTACGGGCTCGCCGTTCAGCAGCGCACCCTTCGCGATGTCGATCAGCTGCACGTCGAAGTGCTTCTCGAGCTCGTGGTCCTGGGGACGGCCGCTGCGACGCGGCTCTCCTGCGGGGAAGACCGGGCCTTCCAGCACCGGGCTGAGGTCGAGGCCGTCGGCCTTCCAGTGGTCGACCGCGGCGTTCATCTCGATGAGGTCGGCACGTCCGACGATCTCGTCGATCGAGCGGTAGCCGAGCTCGGAGAGGATCTCGCGCACCTCCTCCGCGATGAACTCCATGAAGTTGACGACGAACTCCGGCTTGCCCGTGAACCGCTCGCGGAGCGCCGGGTTCTGGGTCGCGACGCCCACCGGGCACGTGTCCAGGTGGCAGACGCGCATCATGATGCATCCGCTGACCACGAGCGGAGCCGTGGCGAAGCCGAACTCCTCGGCACCGAGCAGCGCGCCGATGATCACGTCGCGGCCGGTCTTGAGCTGACCGTCGACCTGCACGACCACGCGGTCGCGCATGCCGTTGAGCATCAGCGTCTGCTGGGTCTCGGCCAGGCCGAGCTCCCACGGCGTACCCGCGTGCTTGAGCGAGTTCAGGGGGCTCGCGCCGGTTCCGCCGTCGTGTCCGGAGACGAGGATGACGTCGCTGAGCGCCTTCGCCACACCGGCCGACACTGCACCGATCCCGGACTGGCTCACGAGCTTGGTGTGGATCCGCGCCTCGGGGTTGGCCCTCTTCAGATCGAAGATCAGCTGCTTGAGATCTTCGATCGAGTAGATGTCGTGGTGCGGGGGCGGCGAGATGAGACCGACGCCGGCGGTCGCGTGGCGCGTACGAGCCACCCACGGATAGACCTTGGTCGGCGGCAGCTGCCCGCCCTCGCCGGGCTTGGCACCCTGCGCGAGCTTGATCTGGATGTCCTCCGCCTCGGTGAGGTAGAGGCTCGTGACGCCGAACCGGCCGGAGGCCACCTGCTTGATGGCACTGCGGCGCTCGGGGTCGACCAGACGATTGGCGTCCTCTCCGCCCTCGCCGGTGTTCGACTTGCCGCCGATCCGGTTCATCGCGATCGCGAGCGTCTCGTGCGCCTCCTGGGAGATGGAGCCGTAGCTCATCGCACCGGTCGAGAAGCGCTTGACGATCGCCGACACCGGCTCTACCTCGTCCAGCGGGACGGGCTTGCGGGTGCCGGTGCGCAGGCTGAAGAGCCCGCGCAGGGTCTTCAGCTCTGCCGCCTGATCGTCGACCATCTTCGTGTACTCGCGGAAGATGTCGTAACGACGCGTCCGGGTGGCGTGCTGCAGCTTGAAGACGGTCTCCGGGTTGAAAAGGTGCGGCGAACCGTCGCGGCGCCACTGGTACTCGCCGCCGGTCCACAGGCGCTCATGCGCCCGCGCCGCGGCATCCTCCGGGTACGCGTAGTCGTGGCGGGCCTGGTTCTCGGCGAAGATCTCCTCGATGCCGATACCGCCGAGCTTCGACTCGGTGCGGGTGAAGTAGGCGTCGATGAAGGCCTGGCTGAGACCGACGGCCTCGAACACCTGCGCGCCGGCGTACGACGACACGGTGGAGATGCCCATCTTCGACATGATCTTGAGCACGCCCTTGCCGAGCGCGTAGATCAGGTTCTTGACGGCCTTCTCCGGCGTGATGCCGGTGATGTAGCCGGTGCGCACCAGGTGCTCGACCGTCTCCATCGCGAGGTAGGGGTTGACCGCCGACGCCCCATAGCCGATCAACGTCGCGACGTGGTGCACCTCGCGGACGTCGCCCGCCTCGACGATGAGACCGACCTTCATGCGGTTCTCTCGGCGGATCAGGTGGTGATGAATCGCCGAGACCATGAGCAGCGACGGGATCGGAGTCAGATCCTTGTTCGAGTCGCGGTCGGACAGGATGATGAACTCCGCGCCGTTCTCGATCGCCTCGTCGACTTCGGCGCACATCTCGGTGAGCCGGTCGGCGAGAGACTCGGGACCCGAATCGAAGTGGTACAGGCCACGGATGGTGACGCTCGACCGGTCGGGAAGGGCCTTGTCGATATGGCGGATCTTCGCGAGCTCGTCGTTGTCGATGACCGGGAAGTCGAGCGACACCGTGCGCGTGTGCTCGGGACCCCACGACAGCAGGTTGCTCTCCGGTCCGAGACCGAGCTTGAGGCTCGTGACGACCTCTTCGCGGATCGAGTCCAGCGGCGGGTTCGTCACCTGCGCGAACTGCTGGGTGAAGTAGTCGAACAGCAGGCGCGGTCGCTTGCTGAGCACCGCGATCGGGGTGTCGGATCCCATCGCTCCGAGGGGCTCGACGCCGTTCTGCCCCATCGGGGTCAGCAGGATGCGGATCTCTTCCTCGGTGTATCCGAACGTCCGCTGACGGCGCGTGATCGACGCCGGCGGATGCACGATGTGCTCGCGCTCCGGGAGGTCGGCGAGACGTACCGCTCCGGCATCCAGCCATTCCTGCCACGGGTGCATCGTGGACAGGTCGCGCTTGATCTCCTCGTCCTCGACGATGCGCCGTTGGGCCGTGTCGACGAGGAACATCTTGCCCGGCTGCAGGCGGCCGCGGCGCTTGATGCGCTCGGGCTCGAACGTGAGGACGCCGGTCTCCGAGCCGATGACCACGAGTCCGTCGGTGGTCTCGGTCCAGCGGCCGGGGCGGAGGCCGTTCCGGTCGAGGGTCGCGCCGACGAGGGTGCCGTCGGTGAAGATGAGCGCGGCGGGTCCGTCCCACGGCTCCATCTGGTTCGAATGGTACTCGTAGAACGAGCGCAGCTCCGGCGTGATGTCGGCCTGCTTCTCGTACGCTTCCGGCACCATCATCATGATCGCGTGCGGGAGGCTGCGACCGGTGAGGCTCAGGAGCTCGAGCACCTCGTCGAACGAGGCGGAGTCGCTGGCGCCGTCGGTGCAGATCGGGAGGAGCGGCGCGACGTCGCCGAGCAGCTCGGACTCGAGCTGCGACTGGCGCGCGCGCATCCAGTTGCGGTTTCCGCCCACGGTGTTGATCTCGCCGTTGTGGGCGAGCATCCGCAGCGGCTGCGCCAAGGGCCACGACGGGAACGTGTTGGTCGAGTAGCGGGAGTGGACGACGGCGAGCTCCGACGCGAAGCGCTCGTCCTGCAGGTCGGGGTAGAACGGCTCGAGCTGGAGGGTCGTGACCATGCCCTTGTACCCGAGGGTGCGGCTGGACAGCGAGACGAAGTAGGCGCCGAGCTCGTGACCTGCGCGCTTGCGCAGCCGGTAGGCGACACGGTCCAGCGCGATCCCGGTGAGCGGAGCCTGCGCGTGGGTCGCGCCTCCTGCGCTCACGAAGAGCTGCTCGAAGGCCGGACGCGCCTCGTCGGCGAGCCTGCCGAGGTTCTCGTTGGCCGTCGGGACCACGCGCCACCCGAGGACTCGCAGGCCTTCGGCGCGGGCGATCTTCTCGATGCCGGCCTTCTGCTCGCGGCGGACGCTCGAATCCCGCGGCAGGAAGGCGAGCCCGACGGCGTACTCCCCCACCGGTGGCAGCTCGAAGTCCACGACCGCGCGCAGGAACTCGTCGGGCATCTGCGTGAGGATGCCCGCGCCATCACCGGTTCCGGCATCCGACCCGATCGCACCGCGGTGCTCGAGGTTGCGCAGCGCTTGCAGGGCGAGCGCGATGATGTCGTGTCCTGCCGTGCCACGCAGCGTCGCCACCATGGCGAGGCCGCAGGCGTCCTTCTCGAACGCCGGGTTGTACATGCCCTGCTTGGCCGGGAGGTTCAACCCGACCGGTGCGCGGAGGTCGCTCGATGCCATGCGGTACCGTCCTCAGATCTTCAGAGATGACCCGGGGACGTCATTGGCCGGGTGAATGCGGTGGGTCCTCGCGGACGGGAGGCTACCGGGTGCCTTCCGCGTCCGCGGGAGCGATGCTTGTGGCGCTGGCTCCTGCGGTGACTTCTTCGGCCGGAGGCTCACTCACGTCCACGAAATCGGGGGGATTGTCCTGCGATTCTACATCAGCGCCTTCGTCGCTCCGGCCGCGGCCCGGCTGATAGGGCGAGGGCTCGAGCCCGGGGTGGCGGCGCGTCTGCACGATGAGGATCGCGATGCCGACCACGATGCCGATGATGGCGGCCCAGACGTTGCTGCGGAGTCCGAGGATGATCTCGCTCGGATCGATGCGGATCGACTCCCAGACGACGCGCCCTGCGCTGTACCAGATGAGGTAGATCGCGAACAGGCGACCCCACTGGAAGAAGAGCTTGCGGCCGAGCCACAGCAGCACGATCACGCCGAGGCCGTTCCAGAGAACCTCGTAGAGGAACGTGGGGTGGAACAGCGTGCCCTCGGGCAGCCCGGGCGGGAAGGCAGAGTTGTCGGACGGGATCTCCAGCCCCCAGGGCAGGTCGGTGGGGAGGCCGTACAGCTCCTTGTTGAACCAGTTGCCGAAGCGGCCCATGGCCTGCGCCAGCAGGAGGCCGGGCGCGAGCGCGTCGGCGAACGTCCAGAAGCGGATGCCCGTCCAGCGGCATCCGAGGTACGCGCCGACAGCACCGCCGATGAGCGCACCGAAGATGGCGATGCCGCCCTCCCAGATCGCCCAGACCGAGCCGGGTTCGAACGGGTTCCAGGTGTTCTTGCCCTCGCCGAAGTAGAAGTTCGGGTGGGTCAGCACGTGGAAGATTCGCGCACCGATGATCGCGAGCGGCACGGCGAGGATCGAGATGTCGATCACGACCCACGGCTCCGCACCGCG
Source organism: Microbacterium sp. SA39 (assembly GCF_000967865.1). Lineage (GTDB taxonomy): Bacteria > Actinomycetota > Actinomycetes > Actinomycetales > Microbacteriaceae > Microbacterium. The sequence goes on along the minus strand of NZ_JXRU01000031.1, from coordinate 175,614 downwards.
CTTGGTCAGACGGTGGTTCGTGAGCAACGCGGCGACGATGATGCCGGCGATGATGCACAGCGCGTAGAAGTGGATCCGGACGGGCCCCAGGTCGATGTACGACACGGGAGGGCTCGGGATGCTGGTGAGCACGCCGTTGATGGTGCTGTGAAGCGCGAGAGGCATGAGTGCGATTCTAGTTCTCGTGATCGGGGCGTGCCGACGAGGTGCCGGAGGCCAGGTTTCGGGTGACTTCGACGAGTGCCGGGATGCCGCCGTCGCGCAGCGCGCGGACGAGGGCGGTACCGACGATGGCGCCGTCGGCGTACTCCGAGACACCGGCGATCTGGTCGGCGGTGGAGATGCCGATTCCGACGCAGGCGCGCACGGCGCCGTGCTCGCGGAGGCGGGCGACGAGAGTACGAGCTGCGCGATCGAGCTCGGTGCGCTCCCCCGTGATGCCCATGGTCGACACCGTGTAGACGAAGCCGGTCGAGGACTTCACGACGAGAGCGAGACGCTCGTCCGTCGACGTCGGGGCCGCGAGGAACACCCGGTCGAGGCCGGTGCGCTCGCTCGCCGCGATCCACTCGCCGGCCACGTCGGGAGTGATGTCCGGCGTGATGAGACCGGCGCCGCCGGCGGCGAGCAGGTCGTCGGCATAACGGTCCACGCCGTACTGCATCACCGGGTTCCAGTACGTCATGACCAGCACGGGGACGTCGGTCGCGGCGGTGATCGTGCGCACGGCCGTGAACAGGTCGGCCGTCTTGAAGCCGGCGGACAGAGCGGCGGTCGTCGCCTCCTGGATGACGGCGCCGTCCATCACCGGATCGCTGTACGGCGGACCGAGCTCGATGATGTCGACGCCGTTCTCGGCGAGGGCGATGGCAGCCTGGATGCTCGTCTCGAGGTCGGGGAAACCGATGGGCAGGTATCCGACGAACGCGCTGCGTCCGGCGTCGTGCGCGCGGGCGATCGCGTCTTCCACACGGCTCACAGCTGCGGCTCCCCCTTCGAGACGAGCTCCTCCGTGGGACTCTCGTCGGCGACGTCGTGTTCCAGAGCCTCGCGGTCGTACAGCTCGAAGTATCGCGCGGCGGTGTCCATGTCCTTGTCGCCGCGGCCGGAGAGGCAGATGGCGATGATGGCATCCGGCCCGAGATCGCGACCGACACGCAACGCACCGGCAAGGGCGTGCGCCGACTCGATCGCCGGAATGATGCCCTCGGTGCGGCTCAGCAGACGGAGCGCCTGCATGGCCTCGTCGTCGGTGGCCGGGATGTATTCGGCCCGCCCGATGTCGGAGAGCCAGGAGTGCTCGGGTCCGACACCCGGGTAATCGAGTCCGGCGGATATCGAGTGCGATTCGACGGTCTGACCGTCTTCGTCCTGCAGCACGTAGGTGCGTGAGCCGTGCAACACGCCGGGGCGACCGCGCTCGATGGACGCCGCATGGCGGGCGGTGTCGACGCCGTCGCCCGCCGCCTCGACGCCGTACAGCTTCACGCCTTCGTCGTCGAGGAACGCGTCGAACATGCCGATCGCGTTCGAGCCGCCGCCGACGCAGGCGAACACGGCGTCGGGAAGGCTGCCGACCTCGTCCAGCAGCTGGGCGCGGGCCTCTTCGCCGATGATCTTCTGGAAGTCGCGCACCATGGCGGGGAACGGGTGGGGCCCCGCGGCGGTGCCGAAGATGTAGTTGGTCGTCTCGACGGATGCCACCCAGTCGCGGTAGGCGTCGTTGATCGCGTCCTTGAGCGTGCGCGACCCGGACGTCACGGCCACGACCTCGGCGCCGAGCAGGCGCATGCGGGCGACGTTGAGCGCCTGACGCTCGGTGTCGACCTCGCCCATGTAGATCGTGCATTCCAGACCGAACAGAGCGGCGGCGGTCGCTGTGGCCACACCGTGCTGACCGGCGCCGGTCTCGGCGATGACACGGGTCTTGCCCAGCCGCTTGGTGAGCAAGGCCTGACCGAGGACGTTGTTGATCTTGTGCGAGCCGGTGTGGTTCAGGTCCTCGCGCTTGAGGAACACCCGGGCTCCCCCGGCGTGCTCGGCGAACCGCTTCACCTCGGTGATCGCAGAGGGGCGCCCGGCGTAGGTGCTCAGCAAGTGGGCGAGCTCGGCGCGGAACTCCGGATCCGCCACAGCCGCCTCGTACGCCACCGTCAGCTCGTCGATCGCGGCGATCAGCGACTCGGGCATGTAGCGCCCGCCGAAGTCGCCGAAGTAGGGACCGTGCTGGTCACGCAGGCTCACTTCGTCTCGCTCCGCTCGCTCAGTACGTCGCACGATGCCTCCAGGAAGCTCTTCAGGGTGGCGACGGGATCGCCGGTGACCAGCGCCTCGCCGATCAGGACGACATCGGCACCGGCGGAGCGGTAGTGCACGACGTCCGCCGGCGTGAGGACAGCCGACTCGGCGATCTTCACGGCCGTGTCGGGGATGCGCTCGACGAGCCGGCCGAACAAGTCGCGGTCGAGCTCGAGGGTCTTCAGGTCGCGGGCGTTGACACCGATCAGCGGGGCGCCGAGGTCGATCGCCGCCTCCAGCTCATCGTCGGAATGGGTCTCCACGAGCGGGGTCATGCCGAGCTCGCCGATGAAGCCGAAGAGATCCTGCAGAACCGCTGGCTCGATCCCCGCGACGATCAGGAGCACGAGATCGGCTCCGGCCGCACGGGCTTCGAGCACCTGGTAGCGGGTGGCGATGAAATCCTTGCGCAGCACGGGCAGCGACACGCGTGCGGTCACGGCCTCGAGGTCGGCGAGACTGCCGCCGAACCGGCGTTCCTCGGTCAGCACGCTGATCGCGGAGGCTCCGCCTGTCTCGTACAGCGAGGCCTGCAGTGCGGGGTCGGGGATGTCGGCGAGAGCGCCGCGCGACGGGCTGGCGCGCTTCACCTCGGCGATGATCTTCACCTGGTCGGCCGGCGCGAGGAACGACAGCGCATTCTTCGCGGCGGGACGCGCGAGGGCTTCTCGTTCCACGACCGCGAGCGGCCGGTCCAGAGAGCGACGCTCGGCGTCTGAGACAGCGCCGGCCGTCAGGTCGGCGAGAACCACTAGTGGGCCTTCGGCGAGTACTTGGGGCCCTTCACGCCGTAGCCGGCCTTCGACAGCGCCCAGCCCACGAGCGCGCCGATCGGGATGAGCGCGGAGGATATCCAGACAAGGGTCGGCGCCTCGAAGCAGAACGCGACGGTGCCGGCGGTGAAGCCGACGAGCATGATCACGACAGCGGTCCAGGCCGCAGGCGAGTGTCCGTGGCCGGGGTCGGCGATCGGGTTGGTCATGTTCTCCTCCGGGGGACGACGTGCGGGGCTGGTTCAGTCTATCGGGGTCACCGCGTGGGGTCGGTTCCGCGGGACAGCTCGTCCCAGGAATCGACCGCGTCCACGGGACCTTCGTGCTGCGCGGCTTCCGCGTCGGTACGGTAGCGCCGACCGCCCGCCTTCCAGCCCCGCCAGGTCAGCAGGACGAAGACGGACGCCGCGAGCAGGATGACCCAGCCGATCAGGGCGATGATCGGCCAGGCTGTGGGGACCACCTCCTGCACCATGTCCTGGAGCGCTGCTTCGCCCGCGAGCCCTGTCGCCTCGGCCACGGCCGGACCCACGGAACCGATGGGCGATGCGAGCATCTGAACGGTCGACCAACCCAGCAGAACGGAGGCCGCGCCGGCCAGCACCGCGAACACCACGCGGACGATCGGTGCGGCGATCGAGAGGGCGGCGCCGAGGGCCAGCACCGCGAGGCTCAGTGGCGCGAGCAGGACGAGGGCAGACGCGCCGGGGACGAGGATCGCCGCACCGGCATCCGCTCTTTCCACCGTCAGCCACGTCTGGGTCGACGAGATGATGCCGATGGCACCGGCGAGCAGGAAGCCCGAGACCGAGAGGGAACGACCGCGCTGCGCGAGGCTCACTGCTCTCCCGCTCCCACGGCAGCCTCGAGGTCGTGCGTGTCGAAGCATGTGTGCGTGCCGGTGTGGCAGGCGGGTCCGGTCTGCGCCACCTTGAGAAGGATGGCGTCTCCGTCGCAGTCGAGGCGCGCCTCGTGCACGACCTGGATGTTGCCGGACGTGTCGCCCTTCCGCCAGTAGATCTGTCGGGATCGTGACCAGTAGGTCGCGCGCCCTGTCGTCAGGGTGCGGCGCAGTGCCTCGGCGTCGACCCAGGCGAGCATCAGCACCTCCTGGGTGTCCCACTGCTGAACAATCGCCGGCGCGAGGCCGTCATCGTTGAAGGCGACCTGTGCGATGCGTTCCTCGATCGAAGTCACCGGACCAGCACTCCTTCCGCGCGCAGCGCGTCCTTGACGTCTCCGACGGTGAGCGCTCCGGTGTGGAACACGCTCGCCGCGAGCACGGCATCCGCTCCAGCCTTGATCGCCGGCGCGAAATCGGCGGCCTTGCCGGCGCCGCCGGAGGCGATCACCGGTACCGATGCGATCTCGCGCATAAGGCCCACGAGCTCGAGGTCGAAGCCATCCCGTGTGCCGTCCGCATCGATCGAGTTCACGAGGAGTTCGCCGGCACCGCGTTCGACGGCCTCCCGCGCCCATGCGACCGCGTCGAGCGTCGTGAGGGTGCGGCCGCCGTGGGTGGTGACGACGAATCCAGAGGGGGTGATGTCGGCGCGCTTCACATCGAGGGAGAGCACCAGCACCTGCGCGCCGAAGCGGTCGGCGATCTCGCCGACCAGGTCGGGACGCGCGATGGCCGCCGAGTTCACGCCCACCTTGTCGGCGCCGACCGAGAGCAGCCGCGCCACGTCATCGACGCTGCGCACTCCCCCGCCGACGGTCAGCGGCACGAAGACCTGCTCGGCCGTGCGCTGCACCACGTCGTAGGTCGTGGCCCGCGCATCGACGGTGGCAGTGACGTCAAGGAAGGTGATCTCATCCGCTCCCTGCGCGGCGTAGTGCCGCGCGAGCTCGACCGGGTCGCCCATGTCGCGGAGGTTCTCGAAGTTGACGCCCTTGACGACGCGTCCGTCGGCGACGTCCAGACACGGGATCACGCGGCTGGCGAGAGTCATCAGAGTCTCGCGTTGTGGATGGCGGTGACGAGGATCGCGCGGGCGCCGAGCGCGTAGAGCTCGTCCATCACGTGATTGACCCTGGTGCGCGCGACCATGACCCGCACGGCGACCCACTCCGGGTCCCGCAGCGGCGACACGGTCGGCGACTCCACACCGCCGGCGATCTTGACGGCGTCATCGAGCAGAGCCACCGGCAGGTCGTAGTCGATCATGACGAAGCGGCGGGCGACCATGACACCGCGCAGTCGACGCAGCAGTGTCTCCGACCCGTCGGCATCCGCGGGACCGGCTATGAGCACGGCCTCGGACTCGAGGATCACGGGGCCGAACACGTCGAGACCCGCCTGACGGAGCGTGGTGCCGGTCTCGACCACGTCGGCGACGGCATCCGCCACGCCCAGGCGCACGGCGGACTCCACCGCGCCGTCGAGCGGAACGAGGTCCACCGCGATGCCGCGCTCGTCGAGGAAGGCGTCGACGAGGCCCGGGTACGAGGTCGCGATGCGCAGACCGTCGAGCTGGGACACGTCGGTGTACCGGCCGGAGGGTGCGGCGAAGCGGAACGTGGAACCGGCGAAGCCGAGCGCCTCGATCTCGCGCGCTCCCGGCATCCGGGCGTCGAGGAGCAGGTCCCGACCCGTGATGCCGACGTCGATGGCACCGGACCCCACGTAGGTCGCGATGTCCTTCGGACGGAGGAAGAAGAATTCGACGTCGTTCTCGGCGTCGACGACGTGCAGGGTCTTCGGGTCACGGCGACCGGCGTAGCCGGCCTCCGCAAGCATGTCGGCGGCGGTCTCGGAGAGCGAGCCCTTGTTGGGAACAGCGATGCGCAGCATGGATGGCTTTCAGTTCGAGGGGATCGGAACGGAGCGCATCACAGATGTCGGTAGACGTCCTGCAGGCTGAGACCTTTCGCGATCATCATGACCTGCAGGTGGTACAGCAGCTGGGAGATCTCTTCGGCGGCTTCGTCGTCGGATTCGTACTCCGACGCCATCCACACCTCCGCGGCCTCTTCGACGATCTTCTTTCCGATCGTGTGCACGCCGGCGTCGAGCTCCGCGACGGTTCCGGAGCCCTCGGGTCGGGTCTCGGCCTTGGCGCTGAGCTCGGCGAACAGCTCGTCGAAAGTCTTCACCCGTCCAGGCTACCGGCTCGCGCGCGGTCCCTGAGCCGGGTGACGGCCGCCTCGATGTCGTCTGCACCGAAGACCGCGGATCCGGCGACGAAGGTGTCGGCGCCGGCCGCTGCGGCCATCTCGATCGTGCTGTCCGAGATGCCGCCGTCGACCTGCAACCACACCTGCGAGCCGCGGCGACGCGCCTCATCGGCCAGGGCGCGTAGCTTCGGCATGGTCTCGGGCATGAAGCCCTGCCCGCCGAAGCCCGGCTCCACGGTCATGACGAGGATCTGATCGAACTCCTCGAGGACGGAATAGAGACCGTCGGCGGGGGTGTCGGGCTTGATCGCGATCCCGGCCCGGGCTCCGATGTCACGGAGCCTGCGCGCGAGGGAGATCGGATCGGCCGCCGCCTCGAGGTGGAAGGTGACGCTCGCCGCGCCGAGCTCCGCATAGCCGGGTGCCCACTGATCGGGGTCGGTGATCATCAGGTGCACGTCCAGCGGGATGGGACTCGTCGCCTGAATGCGCTCGACCATCTGCGGGCCGAACGTGAGGTTGGGCACGAAGTGGTTGTCCATCACGTCGACATGCGCGAAGTCGGCCGTCGCGATCTTGGCGAGATCGGCCTGCATGTTGACGAAATCGGCGGCCAGGATGCTGGGGTTGATGCGCGGGGCGCTGGGGAGTTCCACGGTCCTAGTCTTCCTTCGCTGTCGTGTTCGGCGAGTCCGCGCGCCGGAGCAGCGCGAGGAACATGGCGTCGGTGCCATGACGGTGCGGCCAGAGCTGCGCGCTCCCGTTCGTCTGCCGCCCGTCGACGGCGAGATCGATCGGCGACTCGGCGAGGCCGGCGATCACCGCGCGCGCGTCGAGCTCGCTGATGTCGGTCCGGTCGCGCAGCACCTCCTGCACGACGCCGACGGTCTCGGCGAGGTGCGGAGAGCACGTGACGTACGCCACGATCCCGCCGGGTGCGAGGGCGTCCAGCGCGGCGGTGAGCAGATCCACCTGCAGCGGCACCAGGTCGGCAACGTCGGCCGGGGACTTCCGCCACCGCGCCTCCGGACGCCGACGGAGAGCCCCGAGCCCCGTGCACGGGGCATCGACCAGGATCCGATCGAACTCCCCTGCCCGCTGCGCCGCCAGCACGCGACCGTCCTGCTCGTGGACGACGACGTCACCGGGCACGGCGCGCAGAGCGTTCCGCACCAGCCGCGCCCGCGTCGGGACGACCTCGTTGGCCTCGAGCACGACGTCATGCCGGCGTGCGATCGCGGCGAGGAGCGCGGTCTTGCCGCCGGGGCCAGCACACAGGTCGAGCCACCGCTCCCCCGCGCGGATCGGCGTGGCCCCCGCCAGAGCGAGTGCGACGAGCTGCGAGCCCTCGTCCTGCACGCGGACCGTGCCGCCGGACGCCTCGACGGAGCGACGCGGATCGCCGCCCGGTGATCCGAACGCTGTGGCGGCGTAGGGGCGGCGGGGCTCGGCCGGCTCCGCGAGGCCCGGCAGCGCGACGAGCGTCACCTCGGGTGAGGCGTTGTCGGCCTCGAGCAGGGCCTCGAGCTCGTCCGCACGACCCTCCGCCGCGAGAGCGCGCCGCAGGGCCCGGATGATCCAGACCGGATGGGCCGACCGAAGTGCGAGCCGCTCGTCGTCGGAGCGTGCATCCTGCTCGATCCGCTCCTGCCATTGGCCGGGCGTCTCCCGCGCGATACGGCGCAGCACCGCGTTGGTGAAGCTCGATGCGCCGCGACCGGCGGCGATCGCGACCAGGTTCACCGACTCGTTCACCGCCGCGTGAGAGGCCACCCGGGTCGCGAGCAACTGGTGCACGGCGAGGCGGAGCGCGTCCAGGACGGCCGGATCGATGCCGTCCGTCGCGCGGTCGGCCGCCGTGGCGATGATGGCGTCGTAGAGGCCCCTGCGACGGAGCGTGCCGTAGGTCAGCTCGGTGGCGAGGGCCGCGTCCTGCGGGGTGAGCCCCGCCTCGGCGATGGCCGTCGGCAGCAGCAGGTTGGCGTAGGCGTCGGAGTCCGACACGGCGCGCAGCACGTCGTAGGCGACACGACGAGCCGGCTGCACCGAGCGGTCAGGACCGCGCCGTGCCGCGCGCTCTGCGTCGTGCGTGGGGCGGGCGCCCCCGCCTGATCGCGCCGGATTCCGACGCGGCGGTCGTCCGTGATCCGAGTGGCTCATGATCCGGCACGCAGCCCTTCCGTGTCACGCTGGCCCCGCCACCAGTCGACGGCGTTCATCGCTCCCTTGCCCGCCGGCTGGACGCGCGTGACGGCGAGCGGAGCGGATGCCGTGCCGACGAGCAGTTCTGATCTCCCGGCGACGATCTGACCGGGCTCGAGGGGGTCGGCGTCATGCGCCGGCGCCGCTTCGAGGATCTTGAGGCGCTGCCCGGCGACTGTGGTGTGTGCACCGGGTTCAGGAGTGACGCCGCGGAAACGAGCGAACACCTGGTCGAGAGACTGCGACCAGTCGAGCAGGCCGTCGGCGAGCGTCAGCTTGGGGGCGAGCGTCGGCTCTCCCTGCTGGGGAACGCTGCGGGCGCTGCCGTCCGCGATGCCTGCGACGACCTCGGCCGTCAGGTCGGCACCGTCCTGCGCCAGGGTCTTCAGCGCCTGATCCGCGGTGGCGGTCGGCGCGATGTCGATGGTGCGCATGGCGAAGACATCGCCGGCGTCCAGTTCCGGGACGAGCTGGAACACGCTCGCTCCGAGCTCCTGATCCCCCGCGATCAGCGCGCGCTGCACCGGGGCGGCTCCGCGCCACGCGGGCAGCAGCGAGAAGTGCAGGTTGATCCAACCGGCATCCGGAGCGGAGAGCAGCGGTTCGCGCACGAGGCCGCCGTACGCGACGACCACCCCGAGTTCCGGCCGCAGCGCGGTGATCTTCCCCGTGGCGTCCTCGTCGAGGCGCGCCGCACGGATCACGGGCAGCCCCAGCTCTTCGGCGGCCTGCGCGACCGGCGAAGGCGTCAGGACGCGCTTGCGGCCGAGTGGCGCATCGGGACGGGTCACGACCGCGACGACGTCGTGCAGCGTCGCCAATCGTTTCAGGGTGGGCACGGCAGCAGCGGGTGTGCCGGCGAAGACGAGGCGCATGAAGGTTCTCCGGAAGGGTCAGAGCTCTGGATCGAGGATATCGAGGCGCACGCTGAGGGTGCTCTTCGTGTTGCGTGCCCTGCCGCGGCGTCCGCTGACCGCCTCGGCGACCACCGCGGCACGCAGGACCGTGGCGACGCGGCTCCCCGCACCGTACTCGAAGCGCACCAGGGCGCGCACGCGAGGGGGGAGGTCATCGGAATCGACGGGGACGGGACCGAGGACCGCGTCGGACGGCAGTGCGAGCTCACCGAGCGCGATGAGGGCGCGGGAGACGGCCGCGGCAGAACCTTCGACGAGCGCCACCCGTGTCGTGGGCGGCATGTGCAGGGGCGCCCTGCTGTCGAGCTCGGATCGCGCGTATCCCGCCTGGTTCCAGGTTGCGAGAGCCAGCCCGACGGCGCCGCTCACGCCGACGAGGTGGATCGGCGCGCCCGGCGCTGCGAGGGCGGCGGCGTTGGACCACCAGCGCAGGCAGGCCTCGCCGACGCGGAGGTCAGGGGCCTGCAGCATCCGCGGTCCGTCGAGGAGCACCACGGCGCGATATCCGCCGACCGCGAGCGGCTCCGCGCCGCGGGTGGCGACGACCAGGGCGGGCTTCGCGTCGACTCGATCGACCGGATGGGCCCCGTCTGCCACGATCACCCGGATGCCGGCGAACGCGCGACCGAGCTCGTCTGCGGTCCGCTCACTCCCGGACGACGCGAGTCGGAGCTTCGTCGACGAGCACGCCGGGCACGCCCACGCCTGAGCACTGCGCCCGCACCACCCGCAGACAGGGACGGCGCCGCGGTGCCGGGCGCCCAAGGGACCACCGCAATGCGGGCACCGCGCCGGCGCACGGCATTCGGCGCAGACGAGCGAGGGCGAGAACCCCGGTCGTGACACCTGCACCAGCACCGGACCTTCGGCGGCGGCGTTGCGTGCCGCGAGGAACGCCGAGGACGGCATGCGCTGCGCCGTGGGCTGGTCCATCTCCTGCGGGGTGCTGAGCACCACCTTGGGAAGCACGCGGCGCTTCGCACGGACATCCCGCAGCCAGCCGTGGGCGACCAGCCGTTCCACGTCGGTCGTGCGGGTGTGTCCGGCGAACAGCAGGGCGGACTGCTCGAGCTCCTGTCGGAGCAGCGCCGCGTCCCGCGCGTTGACGTAGGGCGCGAGCTGTTCACCGAGCAGGGGATCGCCGTCGTCCCAGATCGCGACGAGACCCGCCTCGACGGGGGCGTACACGGCGGATCGGTTGCCGACCACGATGCAGGGCGCCTCCTCGAGGGTTCGGAGGAAGCCGCGGTAGCGATCGGGGTTCGTCTGACGGGAGTCGTATCGGACGACCGACTCCGCCGGGACGAGCGCGTCGAGCGCGGTCAGCAGGCGATCGAGGTCACGGTGGTCGGGCACGATGAGGATCGTCGACCGGCCCGAGGCAAGGGTGTGCGCGGCCGCGGCGGCGAGGAGCTCGGTCCAGGCCTCTCCCCCGTTCCGAAGCTGCGGGATGGCCTCGACCGCGGCCCGGCCCGCATCGTCCAGCACCGCCACCAGCCCGTCGTAGTCGTCGAGGACCGTACGGGCTCGCTCCGCCGACTCCTCCTCCACCGTCGGCACGGGGCTGTCCCGGGTCCACGCCTTCTCGACGCGCACCTGTCGCTTGGGGATCACCAGCCGCAGCACATCGGAGGCAGAGCCGGCAGCCCGATCGGCGACACGACGAGCGAGTCTGTTCAACCGCTCGGGCAGGACGGCGACCTCGGAGACGACGCTGTCTACCGCGGACAGGGGGCGGTCGGCATCATCCTCGGTGTCGATGTCGACGATGTATCCGTCGATCACCCGCCCGGCAGTCCGCAGGGGCACGCGCACGCGCACGCCGAGCGGGACATCGCCGAACTCCGCAGGAAGTGCGTAGTCGAACAGGCGGTCGAGCTGCGGCAGCGGCGAGTCGAGGAGCACGCGCGCGATGCGCCGGCTCTCGGAAGTCATCAGGACCGGGGCCCCATCAGAGTCCGGCGGCGCGGCGCAGCTCTTCCACGCGGTCGGTCCGCTCCCAGGTGAAGTCCGGCAGCTCGCGGCCGAAGTGGCCGTAGGCCGCGGTCTGCGCGTAGATGGGGCGCAGCAGGTCGAGCTGTTCGATGATCGCCTGCGGACGCAGGTCGAAGACCTTCTCGATCGCCGCGATGATCGCCTCATCGGTCACCTTGCCGGTGCCGAAGGTCTCGACGTACAGCCCCACCGGGCGTGCGACGCCGATCGCGTAGGCGACCTGCACCTCGAGACGGTCGGCGAGACCGGCCGCCACGGCGTTCTTCGCGACCCAGCGAGTGGCGTACGCGCCGGAGCGGTCGACCTTCGACGGATCCTTGCCGCTGAACGCGCCCCCGCCGTGGCGGGCTGCCCCGCCGTAGGTGTCGATGATGATCTTGCGGCCGGTGAGGCCCGCATCGCCCTTCGGGCCGCCCGTGACGAAGGGCCCCGCGGGGTTGATGTAGTGCGTCACGTCGCCGAGATCGAGGCCCGTCGTCGCGAGGATCGGGTCGATCACGTGCTCGCGCACCTGCGCCTTCAACTCGTCCTGCGAGATCTCGGGGTGGTGCTGCGTGGAGAGGACGATGGCGTCGACGGTCTTCGGCGTGAAGCCGTCGTAGCCGAGGGTCACCTGCGTCTTGCCGTCGGGGCGGAGGAAGGGCAGCAGGCCGCTGCGACGCACCTCGGTGAGGCGCTCCGCGATGCGGTGAGCCGTCCACGCGGCCATCGGCATGAGCTGCGGGGTCTCGTTCGTGGCGAAGCCGAACATGATGCCCTGATCGCCGGCACCGAGCCCATCGAGCGGATCGATCGAGGATCCGTCCCGATGCTCCTGTGCGTTGTCGACGCCGTGCGCGATGTCGGACGACTGCTCGCCGACCGACACGCTGACACCGCACGAGTCGCCGTCGAAGCCGGTCTCGCTGGACGTGTAGCCGATCCCGTTGACGACCTGCCGGACGATGGTGGGGATGTCGACGTACGCCTCGGTGCGGATCTCTCCGGCGACGTGCACGAGCCCGGTGGTGACCAGCGTCTCCACCGCGACGCGCGAACCCGGGTCTTTCGCGAGGAGCCCGTCGAGGATGCTGTCCGAGATCTGGTCGCAGATCTTGTCCGGATGCCCCTCGGTGACGGACTCGGACGTGAACAGACGCAGGGCGCTCATCGATGCTCCAGAACGGGGACGGACGGTGGGAGGGGTGATGCCCCCATTCTGGACCGTGCCGCCGACAGTGCGGCGGTCACGATCGGGAATGTCACTCTGCGTGACGCAGGCGGAGCTTGTCCTCGTTGATCTCGTGCAGCGCGATCGTGAGCGGCTTGTCCTCGACGGACGAGTCGACGAGCGGGCCGACGTTGTCGAAGAGGTTGCCCTCGTGCAGGTCCGAGTAGTAGTCGTTGATCTGACGCGCGCGCTTGGCGGCGTAGATCACGAGCTCGTACTTCGAGTCGACGCGGTCGAGCAGGTTGTCGATGGGGGGATCGATGATGCCGTTGGTGTGGTGTCCGGCCATGGTGGGACCTCCAGATCAGGCGACGGATTCGTCGCGAAGACGGTGCAATAGGCGCGCGAGGTGACTCAGCGCGCAGAGCCTGAGGACAATTCTACGACCTCGCGGGCCGCAGCGGCGACGTCCTCGTTCACGATGAGGTGATCGAACTCGTTCTGAGCCGCCAGTTCCACCTTCGCCGTGCGCAGTCGCCTTGCCCTCTCCTCGGCCTCTTCCGTGCCGCGGCCGACCAGTCGCTGCACGAGTTCGTCCCAGCTCGGCGGGAGCAGGAAGATGAGGGTCGCGTCCGGCTCGGCGCGGCGCACCTGACGCGCACCCTGCAGGTCGATTTCGAGAAGAACCGTCTTGCCCTCAGCGAGAGCGGCATCGATCGGCGCACGCGGCGTGCCGTACCGCGAGCGGTTGTGCACCACAGCGTGCTCGAGCAGCTCGTCGTCGGCAATCAGCCGATCGAACTCGGCGTCGTCCACGAAGTAGTAGTGGACCCCGTCGATCTCGCCGGGACGCGGCGGGCGCGTCGTCGCCGACACCGAGAGGTGGATCTCCGGGTTGTGCTCGCGGATGTGCGCCGCGACCGTGCCCTTGCCGACGGCGGTCGGACCGGCCAGCACGAGCAGCCGGCTGCGTGCCCCCCGCGGCTCGAGGACGGGGAAGCGGCCGTCGAGCCACTCCTCGAGCACGACGCGCTGACGGGCGCCGAGACCGCCGAGGCGCTTGACCGGTGAGATGTGCAGCTCATCCAGGACGCGATCGCGCTTTCCGGCACCGATGGCGGGCAGAGCGAGGAGGAAGTCGGTGATCCGCATCGAGCCCTCGACCGAATCCGCATCCGCCGTCGCACGGTGCAGCACAGTCTGGGGCGTCACGACGCGCATGGTCAGGTCGCGCTTGAGCGATGCCCTGGCGCGTCTCCGTTCCACGGCTCGGCGGGCGGCCGCAGCGCGGTCGACCTCGGGGACGGTCCGACGCGATTCAGGCACTGACGACCTCCCGGTATTCGGCGGCACGTGCATCGATCGCCGCCCCCAGTCCTGCGGGACCCGCGGAGAGGATGCTGCGGCTCTCGCTCGCGATCACTGCTCCCGACATCGCCCCGAACCGCGCACGCAGCTCAGCCGGCGTCGCGCCCTGGGTTCCGAACCCGGGGGCCAGGATGGGTGCGACGGGCGCGAACGGCGCGATACCGGCGTGTGCCCAGTCCACGGTGGCGCCGATGACGAAGCCGAAGCTCCCCCACGCGCCGGCATCCGATGCGGCTCGATTGCGCTCAGACACGTGGGCGATGATCTCCGCAGAGACGGTGGCCCCGGATGCCCCGATCGCACGCTGCAGGCCTGCGGCCTCCGGATTGCTGGTCGCGGCGAGCACGAAGAGTCCCTTGCCGTGCGTCGAGGCGAGGTCGAACGCGCCGGCGAGGGCGCCCACCCCGAGGAAGGGGTTCACGGTGAGCGCGTCGGACTCCAACGGCGACCCGGGGGTCAGCCACGCCGCGGCGTAGTCGTCCATGGTCGAGCCGATGTCGCCGCGCTTGGCGTCGGCGATCACGAGCAGGCCGGCCGCACGCGCGGCCGCGATCACCTCTTCGAGTGCCGCGATGCCCGCCGATCCGAACCGCTCGAAGAACGACACCTGCGGCTTGACGACGCCGACTCGGCCGGCCGCCGCCTCCACGACGCGCAAGCCGAACTCGCGCACTCCGCCGGCATCGCCGGTCAGTCCCCACGCCGCGAGGAGCGCGGCATGCGGGTCGATCCCGACGCAGAGCGGACCCTGCGTACGCAGGGTCTCGCTCATCCGCTCGCCGAAGGTCTGTGTCACAGCGCGGCCGCCCGGTCGATCGCGTACTCCTGGAGGCTCTTGACCTGGAAGCCCTCGTGCGCGGCATCCATCCCGCTCACGGCGGCGCCCAGCACGGCCATGGTCGTGAACAGCGCCTTGTCGGCGGCGACCGCCGCCGCACGGATCTCGTAGCCGTCCGCTCGCGCCGCGCCGCCCGACGGCGTGTTGACCACGATGTCGATGGACCCCTCGTTGATGAGGTCGACGATGTTCGTCGCTCCGGACTCCTGGGTGGCGCTGTACTTCTCGACGACGGTCACCGCGATGCCGTTGCGCGACAGTATCTCGGCGGTGCCCTCGGTGGCCACGATCGTGAAACCGAGCTGCTGGAGGCGGTGTGCGGGCAGGATGACGGCGCGCTTGTCCGAGTCCGCGACCGAGATGAACACGGTCCCCGACGTTGGCATGCCGCCGTAGGCCGCCGCCTGGCTCTTCGCGAACGCCGTCGGGAAGTCGCGGTCGATGCCCATGACCTCACCGGTCGAGCGCATCTCCGGACCGAGGATCGAATCCACCGTCTTGCCGTCGGCGGTGCGGAAGCGCTTGAACGGCAGCACGGCCTCCTTCACCGAGACGGGCGCATCGAGCGGGACGCGCGATCCGTCCTGCTGGGGAAGCATGCCCTCGGCGCGCAGCTCGGCGATCGTGGTGCCGGTCATCACTCGGCTCGCCGCCTTCGCCATCGGAATGCCGAGTGCCTTCGACACGAACGGCACGGTACGGCTCGCACGCGGGTTGGCCTCGATCACGTAGAGCACGCCTGCGCTGATCGCGAACTGCACGTTCAGCAGACCGCGCACGCCCACGCCCTTCGCGATGGCGAGCGTCGCCTCACGCACCCGATCGACGTCGGTGCGGCCGAGCGACACAGGCGGCAGTGTGCAGCTGGAGTCACCGGAGTGGATGCCGGCCTCTTCCAGGTGCTCCATGACGCCGCCGATGAACAGCTCGTGCCCGTCGTAGAGCGCATCGACATCGAGCTCGATCGCGTCGTCCAGGAAGCGGTCGACGAGCAGAGGCTTGCCCTCCTCGATGATCACCTCGCCCGCGGTCCGGACGAAGTAGTCGCGCAGCGAGGCGGTGTCGTAGACGATCTCCATGCCGCGACCGCCGAGCACGAAGCTCGGACGCACCAGCACCGGGTAACCGATCTCCTCGGCGATGCGCACCGCGCCGTCGGCGTCGATCGCCGTGCCGTTGCGCGGGGCCACGAGACCGGCCTCATCGAGCAGGCGGGAGAAGAGCTCGCGCTCCTCCGCGAGGTCGATGGCCGCCGGGCTCGTGCCCAGCACCTGGTAGCCGGCTGCCTCGATGCCCTTGGCCAGGCCGAGCGGGGTCTGACCGCCCAGCTGGCAGACGACGCCGAGGATCGTGCCGCTGGCGGCTTCGGCGTCGAGCACCTCGAGCACGTCTTCGAGCGTCAGCGGCTCGAAGTACAGGCGGTCGGACGTGTCGTAGTCGGTCGAGACCGTCTCGGGGTTGCAGTTGATCATGACGGTCTCGAATCCGGCATCCGACAGCGCGAAGGACGCGTGCACGCAGGAGTAGTCGAACTCGACGCCCTGGCCGATGCGGTTGGGACCGGAGCCGATGATGACGACCTTGGTGCGCTCCGAGGGCTCGACCTCGGTCTCGAAGTCGTAGCTCGAGTAGTGGTACGGCGTGAGCGCGGGGAACTCCCCGGCGCAGGTGTCGACCGTCTTGTACACCGGGCGGATGCCCAGGCCGTGACGGATGCCGCGCACCTCGGGCTCCGTGGTGCCGCGGAGCTCGGCGAGCTGCGCATCGGAGAAGCCGTGCTCCTTGGCGTAGCGGAGCGTCGCGGCATCCAGCTCGGGCGCCGTGCGCACGATCTCGGCGACCTCGTTGATCAGCACGATCTGGTCGAGGAACCACGGGTCGATCGCCGTCGCGTCGAACGCCTGCTCGACAGTCGCGCCCTTGCGCAGCGCCTGCTGCAGCGTGACGATGCGGCCGTCCGTGGGGATCTTCGCGATCTCGAGCAACTCGTCGACCGTGCGGTCCTCTGTGCCCCAGTGGAAGCTCGAGCCGCGCTTCTCCAGAGACCGGAGGGCCTTCTGCAGCGCCGTGGCGTAGTTGCGGCCGATGGCCATCGCCTCGCCGACCGACTTCATGGTCGTGGTGAGCGTGGCGTCGGCGGCCGGGAACTTCTCGAACGCGAAGCGCGGAACCTTCACCACGACGTAGTCGAGCGTGGGCTCGAAGCTCGCCGGGGTGACGCCGGTGATGTCGTTCGGGATCTCGTCGAGGCGGTAGCCGAGTGCGAGCTTCGCGGCGAGCTTCGCGATCGGGAAGCCGGTCGCCTTCGACGCGAGCGCGCTCGAGCGCGAGACGCGCGGATTCATCTCGATCACGATGATGCGGCCGTTCGCGGGATCGACCGCGAACTGGATGTTGCAGCCGCCGGTGTCGACGCCCACCGCGCGGATGATGTCGATGCCGATGTCGCGCATCTTCTGGTACTCGCGGTCCGTGAGGGTCAGCGCCGGGGCCACCGTGATCGAGTCTCCGGTGTGCACGCCGACGGGGTCGACATTCTCGATCGAGCAGACGACGACCGTGTTGTCGGCCGTGTCGCGCATGAGTTCGAGCTCGTACTCCTTCCAGCCGAGGATGGACTCCTCCAGAAGCACCTCGGTGGTCGGTGAGTCGCGGAGGCCGGCCCCGGCGATGCGACGCAGGTCGTTCTCGTCGTAGGCGAAGCCGGAACCGAGGCCGCCCATCGTGAAGCTCGGGCGCACGACCAGCGGGTAGCCGAGCTCGCCGGCCGCTGCCAGCACCTCGTCCATCGTGTGGGCGATGCGGCTGTCGGCCACGTCCGCCCCGGCATCCAGGACGAGCTGCTTGAAGATCTGGCGATCCTCGCCCTTGTTGATCGCCTCGAAGCTCGCGCCGATGAGCTCGACGTCGTATTTCTCGAGGATCCCGTGGTTGTGCAGCTCGATCGCGGCGTTGAGCGCCGTCTGACCACCGAGCGTCGGAAGGATCGCATCAGGGCGTTCCTTCGCGATGATCGTCTCGATGACCTGCCAGGTGATCGGCTCGATGTACGTCGCATCCGCGAAGTCGGGATCGGTCATGATCGTCGCGGGGTTGGAGTTCACCAGGATGACCCGGACGCCCTCCTCGCGGAGCACGCGGCACGCCTGGGTGCCGGAGTAGTCGAACTCGCAGGCCTGGCCGATGACGATCGGGCCGGAACCGATGACGAGGACGGAATTGATGTCGTCGCGCTTGGGCATTACTTGCTGTCCTTCTGCGTCGCGACCACGAGGTCACGGAACCGGTCGAAGAGGTAGTTGGCGTCGTGCGGGCCGGCGGCGGCCTCGGGGTGGTACTGCACCGAGAAGGCCGGGATGTCGAGCGCGCGGAGGCCCTCGACCACGTTGTCGTTGAGCCCGACGTGGCTGACCTCGACCTTGCCGTAGCCGTGCGGGCTGTCGAACGAGCCCTCGAGGGGCGCCTCGACCGCGAAGCCGTGGTTGTGCGCGGTGATCTCCACGCGCCCCGTGGTCTTGTCGAGGACCGGCTGGTTGATGCCGCGATGGCCGAACGGCAGCTTGTACGTGCCGAGACCCAGCGCCCGGCCGAGCAGCTGGTTGCCGAAGCAGATCCCGAAGAACGGGAGCCCGTCGTCGAGCACCGAGCGGAGCAGTTCGACGTGATCGCCGGATGCCGCGGGGTCGCCGGGGCCGTTGGAGTAGAAGACCGCGACCGGGTCGATCGAGCGGATGTCGTCGATCGTCACGCTCTGCGGAAGCACATGCACCTCGAAGCCGCGGGCGGCGAGGTTGTCGATCGTGGCCTGCTTCACGCCGAGATCGAGCACGGCCAGGTTGCCTATCTTCTCCCCTATCGCCGTCGTGATCTCGGCGACATCCACCGACACCTCGGCGGAGAGGTTCCGACCGGCCATCTGGGGCGCTTCGCGGACGATCCGCAACTGTTCATCGGCGTCGAGCTCGGCATCCGAACCGGAGAAGATCCCCCCGCGCATGGAGCCCGCCGAGCGGATGTGGCGGGTGATCGACCGGGTGTCGATGCCGCTGATGCCGACGATCCCGTCTTTCACGAGGATCTCGTCGAGCGAGGCGTTCGCGCGCCAGTTCGACACGACACGCGAAGGGTCGCGGACGATGTAGCCGGCGACCCAGATGCGCCGAGACTCGGTGTCCTCGTCGTTCATGCCGGTGTTGCCGATGTGCGGCGCCGTCTGCAGCACGATCTGGCCTGCGTACGACGGGTCGGTGAGCGTCTCCTGGTAGCCGGACATTCCGGTGGCGAACACCACCTCGCCGAGGCTGCGACCGCGCGCTCCGTAGGCGCGACCGGTGTGACGGGTGCCGTCTTCCAGGACGAGGACGGCGGTTTCGGGCAGGGAGGTCATCGTGTGGCTCCTGTGTCGGGGGCGGCGCTGTCGTGCGAAGGCGTGACGAGCCGCTGCAGTTCAGAGATGAGGGTGTCGGGGTCGCCCGTGGTCAGGCGCAGATACGAGTCCACGACGGTGTCGTCGTCGGCGTTCCAGGCGACGCGGATCAGTCCGCCGCGCTCGACCACTCGATCGATCGTCACGGTGGCCCGGTCGACCTGCACCAGACGGCTGCTGGCGAGGAAGACCGTCGGCGAACCGTCGAGGCAGAGGGCGATGCCGCGATCCGTCGTCGCCAGCTCGCCTCGGGCGCGATACGTCAGCGGCGAGACCGCCAGGCGCTCCAGCGGCTGATCGTGACGCGTGGTCGAGACGTAGAGCACCTCGTCGCGCCGCGCGACCTCCGCGTGCTCGGGGACGCCGAGGGGCGCGGTGAGACCGGAGTCGCGTCGCAACCGTCGTCGCCAGGCGAACAGCATCGCGAGCAGCATGAGGACGGCCACGGCGATCATGACCGCGATGGCGAGTTCGCGGCTCACGCGTTCAGCTCCTCGACCAGGATGCCGCCGTCGACCGTGAGCCGTCCGCCGTGCACCGTGAACTGCACACGACCGGGCAGCGCCCGCCCGAGGTAGGGCGAGTTCACGCTGCGACCATGCAGGTCCGCCTCGGTGAACACCCCGTCGACGGACGCGTCGTAGAGCGTGATCTGCGCAGGGCGCCCGACCTCGAGAGGCGTGCCGTGGCCCGCGAGTCGACCGATTCGGGCAGGGGCGGCGCTCATGACCCTGGCCACGTCGGACCAGCCGATCAGCCCGGTCTGCACCATCGACTGGTGCACGACGCGCAGCGCGCTCTCGAGTCCGACCATGCCGTTCGCCGCCGCCTGCCACTCGCAGGCCTTGTGCTCGCTCGGGTGCGGGGCGTGATCCGTGGCGACGATGTCGATCGTGCCGTCGGCGAGCCCTTCCCGCACGGCGAGAACGTCTTCCTCCCGACGGAGCGGCGGATTGACCTTGTAGCGGGCGTCGTATCCGCGGACCAGTTCGTCCGTCAGCAGCAGATGATGCGGCGTGACCTCGGCCGTGACGGCGATGCCGCGCTTCTTGGCCCAGCGGATGATGTCGACCGAGCCGGCCGTGGAGAGGTGGCACACGTGCAGCCGTGAGCCGACGTGCTCGGCCAGCAGCACGTCACGCGCGATTATCGACTCCTCGGCGACCGCGGGCCAGCCGGCGAGTCCGAGCTCTGCCGAGACGGTGCCCTCGTTCATCTGGGCTCCCTCGGTGAGACGCGGGTCCTGTGCGTGCTGCGCGATCACTCCGTCGAAGGACTTCACGTACTCGAGCGCGCGACGCATGATGAGCGGGTCGAACACGCAGAAGCCGTCGTCGCTGAAGACGCGCACTTGCGCTCGCGAGCCCGCCATCGCGCCGAGCTCGGCGAGACGGTCGCCCTTCTGACCGACCGTGACCGCGCCGATCGGCTGCACCGTGGCGTAGCCGGCGGCCTCGCCGAGAGCGAGTTCCTGCTCGACGACGCCAGCGGTGTCGGCGACCGGAGAGGTGTTCGGCATGGCGAACACAGCGGTGAAACCGCCCGCCGCCGCCGCCCTGGTGCCGGTGAGGATGGTCTCGGATGCTTCGTAGCCGGGCTCGCGCAGATGCGTGTGCAGATCGACGAGCCCCGGCAGCGCGACGAGCCCGTCGGCGTCGATGACACGGGCACCCGTCCGGCTCAGGCCGGAGCCGATCTCGGTGATGGCACCGCCCTCGATGATGATGTCGGCGCTCTCCGCACCGAGCAGCCGTGCGCCGGTGATGACGAGGGTCTCGCTCACAGGTCTCCCCCTCGTTCGTCGTCTCGTTCGCCTGCCAGGAGCAGGTACAGCACCGCCATGCGCACGGATACTCCGTTCGCAACCTGTTCCAGCACCGTCGAGCGGGTGGAATCAGCTGCTGCGGAGGAGATCTCCAGCCCGCGGTTCATGGGTCCGGGGTGCATCACAATGCTACCGTCCGGAAGGCTGGCCACACGCCGTGCGTCGAGACCCCAGCGGCGCGAATACTCCCGCTCAGTCGGGAAATACGCGGCGTTCATCCGTTCCAGCTGGATACGCAGCATCATCACCGCGTAGGGGTCCGTGGCCAGCGCCTCGTCGAGGTCGTAGACGACACGGACGGGCCAGAGCGACACGTTCTGCGGGACCAGCGTGGGCGGCGCCACCAGTGTGACCTCGGCGCCCAGCGTGGTGAGCAGCCACACGTTCGAGCGGGCGACCCGCGAGTGCAGCACATCCCCGACGATCACGACCCGGAGACCGGCGAGGTCACGCCCGCGACTGTCCGCGCCGAAACGGCGCTTGCGGATCGTGAAGGCGTCGAGCAGCGCCTGCGTCGGATGCTCGTGCGTGCCGTCACCGGCGTTCACCACGCCGGCCGAGATCCAGCCGCTGGTCGCGAGAGTCTGCGGAGCGCCGGAGCCGGGATGCCGGATGACGACGGCATCCGCTCCGATCGCCTCCAGTGTCTGAGCCGTGTCCTTCAGGCTCTCCCCCTTCGAGACGCTCGATCCCTTGGCGGCGAAGTTGATGACGTCTGCCGAGAGCCGCTTGGCGGCTGCCTCGAACGAGATGCGAGTGCGCGTCGAGTCCTCGAAGAAGAGGTTCACGACCGTCTTGCCGCGCAGCGTCGGGAGCTTCTTCACCTCACGCGACTGCGTGTCGGACATGTCCTCCGCGATGTCGAGGATGCGCAGGGCGGTCGCCCTGTCGAGCGTGCGGGTATCGAGAAGATGCCTCATTCGCCGATCGCCACCTCGTCGGCCCCGTCGTTCTCGAGGAGGCGCACGTTGACGCGCTCGGAGCGCGCGGAGGGGATGTTCTTGCCGATGAAGTCGGGCCGGATCGGGAGCTCGCGGTGGCCGCGGTCCACGAGGATCGCGAGCCGCACGACGGCGGGGCGTCCGATCGACTGGATCGCGTCGAGGGCGGCGCGGATGCTGCGACCGGAGAAGAGCACGTCATCGACGAGGACGACCGTCTTCCCGTCGATCCCGCCATCGGGGATGTCGGTGGGATGCGGCGACCGGGTGGGATGCTTCGACAGGTCGTCCCGGAAGAGCGTCACGTCGAGAGCACCGACCGCGACCGGGGTCTGGGCGATCTCTCCGATCAGTCGCGCGAGGCGGTGGGCGAGAGTTACGCCGCGGGTCGGAATGCCCAGCAGGACGAGGTTCTCAGCCCCTCGATTCGACTCGAGGATCTCGTGCGCGATACGGGTCAACGCCCGCGATACGTCGGCTTCGTGCAGCACGATGCGTGCGCTCATCAGCCGCTCCCTTCTCCGCCTCACAGGACGGTGTTAAAGGTTGCTTGTCCCGCCAGTCTATCCGAGCAGGTCAGACTCCGACGACCTCGACGCCCCGCGAACGTGCCACGTCGGCGAGTCGACGGTCGAAGGTGGCGAGGGTGGCGCCGAACGATTCCGCTGTAGCGAGGACGGCGCAGTCAGGAAGCTTCATCGATGAAGCAGCCCGCAGGCGGGCGATCCGCACGGGCTCGTCGACACTCTCCTCTCGCCGAAGCAGTCCGAGCGAATCGATCCTCGCAAGGTCCTCTCGCTCGGTGCCCACCCGCGCAGGATGCACCAGCGCTTCTGCAAGGGTCAGGGGATGGATCAGGAGATCGTCCTCGGTATCAAGGATCTCGAACGCGGCGTCTCGATGAACGTCTTCGACGGCCAGGTGCGCGATGAGCACCCCGGCATCCAGGACGATCACTCCGGCCAGTCCTTTCGGAGTTCTTCGAGATACCCGGGAGGGTAGGCGATCGTCCCACGCGTCGCTTCGAGCGCCGCCCGTCGCGCCGCCCTCTTCGCCGACCGCTTGGCTGCCAGCGTTTCAGCGCCGAGCCCGGCGAGTCTTGCGACGAGCTCTGACTTCGGCAAGCCGGGCCACTCCGTCTCCGCGAGTTCCAGCGCATCGCGAAGGTGCACGGTCTGCGTGACCTGGATCCGCGTCAACGTTGTAGGCATGACGCAAGAGTACCACCGATCAGCTGCGGTGGTACAGGTCAACTGGCTTCCTGCAGCACCGGGTCGGTGACGTCGTCGATCTTCGTCGACCGGATCGGGTGGCCGCTGGTCGACAGGCACCGGCCGGTCTTCAGGTCCCACTTCCAGTCGTGCATGCTGCAGGTGAGCACGCCGTCCTCGTCGACCTTGCCGGTCTTCGTGAGGTCCGCGCGAAGGTGCGGGCACCGGCGCTGCACGACCCAGGCGCCGACCTGGGCATCCTCGGTCTGGTCGGTCTGCTCTTGGTACCAGTTCTCGACGTACTCGATGCGGTCGACGGAGAGGCACTTGAGGAACGTGGTCAGGAACTCGTTGAACTTGCCGCTGCGGCCGACCTGGAACTGCATCGACAGGAAGATCGAGTTCGACCAGTCGATCTCCCGGTCGCGGATGTTCGTCGACACGAGATCGGCGGGGATCGTGTACCAGTAGATGCACTCCTCCCCCGCGTATTCACGGACCTTGGCGCGCGGGAAGTCGACGACCATGTCGAGCTCGCCGATCTGGAAGCGCACGGCTCCGCCGACGCCGAGGCGGATGGTGCGCGACTTCTTCAGCAGCGGCTCCCACCACGCCTTCAACGTCTCGAGCATCTCGGCCGGCGGGATGATCTCCGCGCGGGAGGCCTCCTCGTCGCGGATCTCCTGCTGACGGCTCGCGCGCTGCGACTCGAGGTAGTCCCATTTCTCGTCGAAGATGTGGGCGATCTCGGCATCCGTGTACAGCGACTGCTCGGTGGTGACGGAGGGGCCTTCGACGGTGACGACCGTGCCAGGGACGAAGAGGTGCCCGTCGTACTGCGGAGCCAGCTCCTTCATGTGAGCGAGGAACTGCTTCTGATCGGTGAAGATCGACTCGCCGTTGCGGCCCACGCCGTTGAAGTCGAAGAGGTCGTCTCGCAGGAACATCGGCGGACCGGCCATCGGGAAGACATGCGTCGCGTCGACCTTCTCGATGTAGTACATGGCGCGCTTGTTCTGCGCGTCACGCTTGAGCTTTGCGAAGTTCTGCTTGGCATCGAGCGGCAGGTCATAGACCATCGGCCACCAGATCGCCCCGGACACCTGCGTGAAGTAGGCGTCGGGCTTGCCGAAGCCCAGCAGTTTCTCGAGATCCAGCGGATGCGAGTCGTTCTGATTCAGCACCGATGCGGTGCCGTCGTCGACGCTCAGCGACGAGTCGCCGATGGGGCCGTCGCTCGGCGCGCGCAGCGGCGTGATCATGATCTTGAGGTCGCCGCGCTGGATGATCTCCCCCGCCGGGGCGTAGGTGATGTTCGTGTAGCCGAGCGCGCGGATGTCGCGCTCGAGGTCGTCGATCGGATACTCCGGCAGAAGGACCTCGATGTCCTTGCGGACGTATCGCTCGAGCAGCCTTGGATCGAAATGGTCCCGGTGCCGGTGCGAGATGTAAAGGAAGTCGGCGTCACGTCCGAAGCGCTCCCAGTCGAGTCCGCGGTTGTCGGGGAATGGGAACCAGGAGCCGAAGAACGAGGGTCCGAGGACGGGGTCGCAGATGATGTTCCCGCCGACCGTCTCGATGAACATCCCGGCGTGGCCGAGTCCCGTGATCCGCATTGCATTCCTCTCGAAAGTGAACCGTCCGATTCTATCGGCGGCCCCCTGGGCGCTGGCGGAGACCAGCCGTGAGTAATGACTCAGTCGTCGAAGAGCCCGCGGATGTCGTCCGCGGTGAGAGACCTCGCGAACAGTTCCTCGTCGTCCATCACCGCTGTGAACAGGCGCGCCTTGCGCTGCTGGAGCTCGCGCACCTTCTCCTCGATCGTCCCTGACGCGATCATCCGATAGACGAAGACCTGGCTGGTCTGGCCGATGCGATGGGTGCGGTCGATCGCCTGCGCCTCCGCCGCGGGGTTCCACCAGGGATCGAGCAGGAACACGTAATCGGCTTCCGTGAGCGTGAGGCCGAACCCGCCGGCCTTGAGGCTGATGAGGAAGACGACCTGCTGTCCCGCTCTGAACCCGTCGACGACGTCCTGCCGGCGGCGCGTGGATCCGTCGAGATGGGCGTAGGGGATGCCGGCGGCATCGAGGCGCGCGGCAGCGAGGTCCAGGAACGACGTGAACTGGCTGAAGACCAGCGCCCGGTGCCCCTCCGCCTGCAGTTCGATGACCCGCTCGAGCAGCGTGTCGAGCTTGCTGGAGCCGATGTCGGCATCTGCCTCGTCGACGAGTTCGGGTGCGAGGCTCAGCATCCGCAACAGGGTCAGCGAACGGAACACGATGAACCGGTTCCGGTCGAGGTCGTCGATCAGGCCCAGCACCTTCTGCCGCTCGCGCTGCAGCACGATGTCGTAGACCGCACGATGCGCGGGGCTCAGCTCGACCTCGAGCACCTGCTCCTGCTTGGGCGGGAGATCGGACGCGACGAGCTCCTTGGTGCGCCTCAGCATCAATGGGCGGATTCGACGGCGCAGCTGCGCCAGGCGCCGCTGGCGGAACTCGCCGCCCTCCTCGTTCTCGGGGACCTTGCCCTTCTCGATCGGCTGGATGTAGCGATCGCGGAACTTCCGCGCTGAGGGGAAGAGCCCGGGTGCCGCGAGCTTCAGTAGGGACCACAGCTCGGAGAGGCTGTTCTCCATCGGGGTTCCGGTGACCGCGTACGTGACATCGGCGCGGAAGGTCGCGATGGCGCGATGGAGCTTGGTCTTCGGGTTCTTGACGAATTGCGCCTCGTCGAGGATGAGACCCGCCCACTCGATCCTTCCGAACTCCTGCTCGTCGAGGCGCGCGACCGTGTAGGAGCTCACGACGATGTCGACGGATGCCGCGGCGTCGGCGAGCACGCCGCCGCGGGTGCCGCTCGTGGTGTCGACGATCGCGACCCGGAGTTCCGGGGTGAACCGCCGGGCCTCCGTCTTCCACGTGCTCAGGACCGAGGTGGGAGCCAGCACGAGGAACGGCCGCTTCTCCCCCGTGTCGCGGGTGTGCTGGACGAAGGCCAGCAGTTGCAGGGTCTTTCCCAACCCCATGTCGTCGGCGAGGATGCCGCCGAGCCTGTGGCGCCACAGGAAGACGAGCCAGTCGAAACCCGACTTCTGATACGGACGGAGCTCCGCATCGACGGACGCGGGCAGCGGCGTAGCCGGCACACCGGTCGCCGCGCGCAGCCCTTCGGCGGTCGAACGCCAGCTCACGGCCGGCTGCGACTCGTCGGCGAGGTCCTCGAACTCCTCCCAGAGATCGGTCTGATACCGGCTGATACGCGGTCCCGTCTCCCACTCGCCGAGCTCCCCCGCCTCCTCGATGAGCTCGCGAAGGCGATCCAGGGCGGGGTGACTCAGTGAGAAGTATCCGCCGTCGGAGAGGAGCAGCTTCTTCTTGCCCCGACTGAGCGCGGTGAACAACGGACCGAACGGGATGTTCCTCCCGTCGATGGTCACGATGATGCCGAGATCGAACCAGTCGGCGTCCGTCGACTCGACGGTGGTCACCTTGACCTCGGGATCGCCCTGCAGCTCGCGGTACGCCTTTCGCGCACCGGTCGTGACGACTCGCACCCCGGCCGACTCGAGCGCAGGGACCACCTGGGCGACGAAGGCCGCCGCGTCTATGTCGTGGAAGGAACCCGCGGGCGAGAACCGCTTCGTGGTGTGCTCCTGCCAGACGGTCTCGAGCGCCGCCCGTCTCACTGCTTCGGCCGCCGGGTCGCGCACGGCGGCCGGACTCGAAGCGAACGGTACCGTCCCGAACCCCCGGTAGTCCCAGGTGAACGAATAGCTGACGACGTCACCCGTCTCGAAGGCGACGTCCAGAACAGGCTCGGGCGCGGGGATCTCCGGGAGAGACACGTCGCCGACGGTCTGAACGGTCGCGCGTCGCGCGAGAAGCGGGTACGCCTCCGCGACGAACGCCGTCTCCTCGTCAGCCGGGATGACGAGCGGCCGCTGCGCATCGAGCAGTGCGCGCACCTGCTCGCTGAGCGCGACCTCGGCGAGGGTGATCCGCATCCGGCTGCCGACCAGGACGGCGGAGTACACGCCGGTGCGCCCGATCGGATGCACGTCGCTCGCGGCGACGGTTGCGCCATCGACCGTGACCAAGGCCGCGACGGTCAGCGCTCCGGTCTCGTCGCGAGCGATCGTCGCTGTGACGTCGGCCGTCTCGGCGAGGTGGACCGTCGCGGTCTTCTGGCTCGCGACCAGCGGGATGCCCAAGTCGGCACCGGCACGCAGATGCGACCACAGCAGCCCTGACTCGATCTGATCCACGACGAGCCAGTCACCGGCATTGCCGGAGAGCAGCGAGTCGCGCGAGATGCTGAGCAGGTCGCCGAACCACCGGGTCTGGAGCCGGCCGAACTGGGCGACGTCGCGCCGCACGAGGTCCCAACCCGCCTGGCCCTGGATCCATGCCCCGGTCTGCTGGCTGCGCATGAGCGGGCGGATCGCGAGAAGAAGCTCGCCCGTCGATCTGGCGAGGTCGCGGGGAGTCGCCGGGCGAACCGCGCGAGGAGCCCAGTGGTTGTCGCCACGAGGTGCACGGTGGCGCAGTTCGACGCCGAGCGCGAGCGGACGAGTCTGCGCCGCGGCGGTCGTCGCCACCAACGCGCGCCATGACAGCGCGGTCGGCTCGACGAGCGCGGGAGCCGGGGCGACGGACTCGACGGTCCTCGCGCCGTCCTGCTGCGCGTACGAGTGCACGTTCGAGGCGAGCAGCGCTGCGACGACGTGCTTGCACGCCGAGCGCACGGGACAGGAGCAGCGCGTCGAGCGGACGTGCCTCTTGCCGTTCGATGACACGAAGCCCACCTCGACGAGATACTCCGCGTCGTTGCTGCCCTTCACATGGGCTTCGAGCGCCTGCCGATCCTCATCCCAATCGAGGTCGAGGACGTTGCCCTCACGGAAGTAGGCGAGGCCCCGCGCGTAACCACCGGCATCCGTGATCTGCATCAGGTCGCGGAGGTCGACGCGGGGAGCGGGCATGCCGACATCCTTCTCGCGGCATCCGACATGCGTGCCGCGACGCGGGTGGATCAGGAGGCGCGGGACACCCTCGCGAGGACGCCGTGCACGAACGCGCCGGAATCGTCGGTGGAGAACTCCTTCGCGAGTTCGACCGCTTCATCGATGGCCACAGCCGTGGGCACCTCGTCGTTGTGCAGGATCTCCCAGACGCCGATGCGCAGCAGAGCGCGATCGACCGCCGGCATCCGCTCGATCTTCCAATCACGGCTGTGCGTCGTGATCTGCTCGTCGATCTCGTCGCGCTGGTCGATGATGCCGTCGACGATCTCTCTGGCGTAGAGCCAGGAGGCCTCTCGCGACGGCTCGCTCGCTGCGCGCTTCGCCTCGGCGGCCAGGGTCACCGAGAGATCATCGCCGCGGACGTCGGCGGAGAACAGGATGTCGAGAGCGCGCTTTCGCGCCTTCGTGCGGGCGCTCACGCCTTACTTCTCGCGACCGAGGTAGTCACCCGTGCGGGTGTCGACCTTGATCTTCGTTCCGGTCTCGACGAACAGCGGAACCTGCATCTCGTAGCCCGTCTCGACCGTCGCGGGCTTCGTGCCGGCGGAGGAACGGTCGCCCTGCAGACCGGGCTCCGAGTAGGTCACTTCGAGGATGACCGACGCCGGGAGGTCGATGTACAGCGGGTTGCCGTTGTTGAGGGCGATGGTGACCTGCTGGTTCTCGAGCAGGAAGTTCTTCGCATCCCCCACGGTCGCCGCAGGCACGGTGATCTGGTCGTAGTCGGAGGTGTCCATGAACACGAAGCTGTCACCGTCCGCGTACAGGTACGTGAAGTCACGACGATCGACGTTCTCGATCTCGATCTTGGCGCCGGCGTTGTAGGTGCGGTCGACGACCTTGCCCGACACGACGTTCTTCAGCTTGGTCCGCACGAAGGCGCCGCCCTTGCCGGGCTTGACGTGCTGGAACTCGATGACGTTCCAGAGCTGTCCGTCGATGCTGAGAACGACGCCGTTCTTGATGTCTGCGGTAGATGCCATGCGCTGAGAGTTCCGTTCCTGAGTCTGTGGGTCCGGCCTCTCCCCCGCGATTCAGGCAGGGCCGACAGTCGATTCTACGGGATACCGGACGCCGAGCCCGATTCTGCTCTGCTGCGTCGGGGCTCAGAACCGCGCGATGAGCTCGCGCACGGCATCCGCGTACCCGTCGACGCCGCGACCGATGACCCGCACCGCCGCGACATCGTGGAGGTACGAGTGGTGGCGGAACTCCTCGCGCGCGTACACGTCGGAGATGTGCACCTCGGCGAAGGGCAGTGAGACTCCGGTGAGCGCGTCGCGAAGCACGACCGATGTGTGCGTGAGTCCGCCGGGATTGATCACGATGCCGGCGCAGTCCGCGCGAGCCTCGTGGATCGCATCGATGAGGACGCCCTCGTGGTTGCTCTGAATCGCCCGCACCTGGTAGCCCAGCGATTCGGCGACCTCGGCCGTGAGCCGCTCGACATCGGCGAGCGTGGATGTGCCGTACATCTCGGGCTCGCGGGTGCCGAGCAGGTTGAGGTTCGGCCCGTTGACCAGGAGCAGCCGCGCGTTCGTCGTCACGGTGACACCCTATCCGCGGGGGTGAGCGAGCGACTCGTCCGGACGATCGTCACGCACCGACCTCCTGATAGGCCGCGAAGAGCAGGGATTCGTCCGGAGCCTGCAGCACGGTGGGCTTGCCGATGTCGTCGAGCAGGATGAACCGCAGCATCCCGCCACGGCTCTTCTTGTCGCGCTGCATCGTGGCGAGCAGCTGCGGCCAGGCGCCCGCGCGATACGACGTCGGCAGGCCGAGCGATTCCAGGATCGTGCGGTGCCGCTCCGCCGCGGCATCGGACAGACGGCCGGCGAGCCGCGAGAGCTCGGCGGCGTAGAGCATGCCGATCGAGATCGCCGCGCCGTGCCGCCATTTGTAACGCTCGGCGTGCTCGATCGCGTGGCCGAGCGTGTGGCCGTAGTTGAGGATCTCGCGGAGCCCCGCCTCGCGGAAGTCGTCCGAGACGACCTCGGCCTTCATGTCGATCGCCAGCTCGACGGCGCGACGGAACTCATCGGTCGTCGTGTCCACGGACCTTGCGGGATCCGCCTCGATGATGTCGAGGATCTCGGGTGCCCAGATGAACCCGGCCTTCACCACCTCCGCGAAACCGGCCGTGGCTTCGTTCGGACTCAGGCTGGCCAACTCGTCGAGGTCGCCGACGACAGCCGCGGGCGCCCAGAAGGCACCGACCATGTTCTTGCCTTCGGCGGTGTTGATGCCTGTCTTACCGCCCACTGCGGCGTCGACGAGGCCGAGCACGGTCGTGGGCACCTGCACGAGTTGCACGCCGCGCAACCAGGTCGCCGCGACGAAGCCAGCGAGGTCGGTCACCGCTCCCCCGCCGTAGCCCACCACCGCGTCGCTGCGGGTGAAGTCCGCCTGGCCCATGACCTGCCAACAGAACGCGGCGACCTCGATGCGCTTGCCCTGCTCCGCGTCGGGGACCTCGGCCAGCAGCACCTCGCGCGGGCCGTTCTCCGTGTCGGCGAGCAGCCGTTCCCGCAGCTCGGCCGCGCGTGCCGCCAGCGTCGGCGGGTGCACGACCAGGATCTTGCGGACGGTCGGCGCGAGCGCGGCGGACACCCGATCCAGCACACCTCGTCCGATGGTGATGTCGTAGGCGTCGTTCCCGGTCACGCTGATGGTCGTCGTGCTCATCGCTGCTCTCTCCTCCATGCCACGATCTCGTCGGCAATCCTCTGCATCGGCCGACGCGACGTGTCGAACGTCGTCGAGGCCACCTCGTCGTACCAGTCCCGGCGCTCGTCGAGGATCCGCACCCACCGCTCGAGCGGGTCCTCCCCCGCGAGCAGAGGGCGGTTGTTCCCGCGAATGCGGTCCGCGACCGCGTCTGCGCTCACAGTGAGGAAGACGACCGGATGCTGTCGCAACATCTCTCGCGTGCCGGCATCCGTGACCGCTCCGCCGCCGAGGGAGATCACGCCGCCCTCCGAGAGAGCGGCAGCAACGGCGGCACGCTCCAGCTCGCGGAAGTGGGTTTCCCCGTGCGCGGCGAAGATCGCCGGTATCGGGCCGTGCTGCGCGACGATGCGCTTGTCGGTGTCGATGAATCCGACACCGAGTCTGCGGGCCACGCGCCGGCCGACACTGGTCTTGCCGGCGGCCATCGGGCCGACCAGCACCAGCGTGAGCGGATCAGCCTCGCTCGTCATGCGCGATGAGCGCCGCCTCGGACGCGGGCGTGGTGCGAAGCTCCGCAGGGATGGCGGCGAGGTACCCGTCGAGGTTGCGACGCGTCTCACGGACGCTGTCACCGCCGAACTTCTCCAGCACCGCGTTCGCGAGCTCGACGGCGACCATGGCCTCGGCGACGACGCCCGCTGCGGGGACGGCGCAGACGTCGGAGCGCTGGTGGTGCGCGGTCGCGTCCTCGCCGGTGGCGACGTCGATCGTGCGCAGCGCGTGCGGGACGGTGGCGATGGGCTTCATCCCGGCACGCACCCGAAGAACGGTGCCGGTGGACATGCCGCCCTCCGTGCCGCCGGCGCGGTCGGAACCGCGCGAGATCCCGTCCGTGGTCGCGAACAGCTCGTCATGGGCCGCAGACCCGCGTCGGCGCGTGGTCTCGAAACCGTCACCGACCTCGACGCCCTTGATGGCCTGGATGCTCATCAGTGCCTGCGCGAGACGCGCGTCCAGGCGGCGGTCCCAGTGCACGTGAGAGCCGAGTCCCGGCGGGAGTCCGTAGGCGAGCACCTCGACGATGCCGCCGAGGGTGTCGCCGTCCTTCTTGGCATCGTCGACCTCGGCGACCATCAGCGCAGAGGTGGCGGTGTCGAAGCACCGCAGCGGATCGGCATCCAGCGCATCGACATCGTCGGGCGTCGGCAGCGCCGAGCCCTCGGGCACGCGAACGGGACCGATCGAGAGTGTGTGGCTCACCAGACGGATGCCGAGCTCGCTGAGGAAGGAGCGTGCCAGCGCGCCGAGCGCGACCCGGGCGGCCGTCTCTCGGGCACTCGCGCGCTCGAGGATCGGTCGCGCCTCGTCGAAGTCGTACTTCTGCATGCCCACGAGATCGGCGTGGCCGGGTCGGGGACGCGTGAGCGGGGCGCTGCGTCCGCGCGACTTGTCAGTAAGCTCGACGGGCTCGGGGTTCATGACCTCGATCCACTTCGGCCACTCGGTGTTGCCGATGCGCAGCGCGATCGGGCTGCCGAGCGTCTTCCCGTGACGTACGCCACCCGAGATCGACAGCTCGTCCTGCTCGAACTTCATGCGCGAGCCGCGGCCGTAACCGAGCTTGCGACGGGCGAGGTCGGCCTGGATGGCCTCGGAGGACACCGGGACGCCGGAGGGCAGACCCTCCATGACGGCGATCAGTTCTGGGCCGTGCGATTCGCCGGCCGTGAGCACGCGGAGCATTGCTCCAGTCTCCCATGCGATCGGGGCGGTCTGGTGCCGCGTGTCGTCGGGTCCGTGCGGTTCAGAGCACGGAGTGGTTCAGAGTACGAGTGGTTCAGAGTGCGGCGCGCATGGCCGCTAGGACCTCGGCCTCATCCGCCAGCGGGACGAGCGGGTCGCCGTGACGGAAGATCCTGATCTGTCGCACCGCCTGATGGAGCAGCATCCCGAGCCCGGAGACGACGGTGCCTTCGCCCCAGGCGACAGCGAGTGCCGAGGGCCAGGGGGCATAGGCCGCATCGAAGAGCGTGCCGCCGCGGGCGGACAGCAGCGCAGCCGTCTCCGGCGGAAGCGCGGTTCCGCTCGGGAGCGTCGCGATCGTCAGCTCGGCAGCGAGGGCAGGCTCTCCGAGCGGCCGCGCGTCGACGCGCACGCCCGCATGCGCGCCCAGCGCGACGAGTCCCGCGGCGCGATCGGGCCTGCGGGCCGCCACCTCGATCCGCTCTGCTCCGATTTCGGTCGCCGCGACGAGAGCGGATGCCGCCGTGGCGCCCGCACCGAGGATGCGGACGCTGCCCACCTCGGCGATGCCGGCTTCGCGCAACGCATCGATGATCCCGCCGACATCCGTGTTGAATCCCGCGATGATCTCGCCGAGCAGAAGCGTGTTGACCGCGCCCGTCAGCTCGGCGTGCGCATCACGCCTCGTCGATGCGCGGAATGCCGCCTCCTTCAACGGCATCGTCAAGGAGAGGCCCCGCCAGCTCGAGTCGAGCCCGCTCAGCGCCGGAGCGAAGCCGCTCGCCGTGACCTGTCGACGCCCGTACTCCCAGTCGAGGCCGAGCACGCGGTACGCGGCCGCGTGCAGGTCCGGGGACTTCGAGTGCGCGATCGGGTCTCCCCAGACGGCCAGACGGGTGACGGTCACTGTCTCAGCAGCCGCCGTCGGGATTGGCGCGGCACCATTCCCGCCACTTCTCCACTCCCTGCTCGTGCTCGGCCAGGGTCTCGGAGAACTGGGTCTCCCCCGTGGCCAGATTGATCGTGACGAAGTAGAT
Organism: Microbacterium sp. SA39; assembly: GCF_000967865.1. Lineage (GTDB taxonomy): Bacteria > Actinomycetota > Actinomycetes > Actinomycetales > Microbacteriaceae > Microbacterium. Next base: position 142,071 of record NZ_JXRU01000031.1, on the reverse strand, counting down.
CCATGGGCCGTCGGCCGGGTTCATCGCCGCGTCGATCGCCGCGTAGCTCGGGCTCGCGATCGGGGTGACCGGGAGTCCTGTGTTGACGTACGTGTTCCAGGGGTTGTCCTCCGCGAGAGCCTCGGCCGAGCTCGACACGACTCCTTCGTGGAGCGAGCCGTAGCCGTACTGCGCCGTCGAGTCCATCTGCAGCAGCATGTCGATATCGAGACGGTTCTGAATCACGCGCGAGACCTTGGCGAAGTCGTCGAGACGTCCCTCGCGCTGGATGATCGAGGCGATGGTCAGCACGCGCTGGCCGTCTGCTTCGGGGACGCCGGCCTCCGCGAGCGCTTCTCGGGTGCGATCGACCATCCGCTGGATGACCTGCGCGGCGGTCACCTCCGGATCGAACGTGTACACCGCCGGGAACAGCCACCCCTCGAGGCTCTGCGCGGTGACACCGTACACCGACGGGTCCGCGACCGCCGCCTCGAAGTCTGCGAGCGGAAGGCCCAGGGTCTCCGCCATGCCCGGGAGGGAGGACTCGATCGTTCCGCCCTCGGTGACGGACACGGCGTTCTCGAGCTTGTTCGCATCGTCCTCGAGCGCCGCGAGGGCGGCCTCCGCCGTCATCTTCTCCTGCAATCGATAGACACCGGGGTAGAAGGTCACCGCGAGGTTCTCGCCGACGAGGTAGTCGTAGAACACGTCCTCGCTCCGGGTCACCCCGGCCTCGAAGAGAGCCGTCGACACCGGTCCGCCGGTGTCACCCTCCTTGATCGTGACGAGGGTCTCGCCGGTCGCGATGCCGGCCTCCCAATCCTTCGGCGCACCCCAGCCCATCGCCTCGCTGATCTTGTCGCCGTAGGTGTTCCAGACCCAGAGACCCCCGGCGGCGATACCGCCGAAGATCACGAGCACGATGATCAGGGCGATCAGACAGCCCTTGCGCCGCTTCTTCTTGGGGCCCTTGGCGACGACGTGATCGTCGGGTGCAGCGAAGAGATCGTCCAGTCCGCCGCCCAAAGGGGGCGCAGGATCGGATGCCGAGGATGCGGTCGCCGTCGCCGTCGCCGGCGCAGAAGCGGCAGCGGGAACGGCGTCATCGACGGCGAAGAGGGCCTCTGCCCCGCCATGCTCGCGCCGTGTCGGCTCGCCGTCTTCCGACGCTGCATCCGATGAGTCCGTCTGGGCCGGATCCAGCGGTCCCGAGGGCTGACCGGCCGCCTCACGGGCCGCGCGGCGGGATCCCGGCGTCGGCGCGCTGTTGTCGACGGTCGGGATCTGACGCGTCGGGGTGGGAAGGTTCTCGAACAGGTCGCCCAGGCGGGCGTCCGGATCGTGCTGAGGGGAAGCACTCTCACGTTCGGACATGTTCAGGCGGGCTCCTCGTCAACCGGGATGATGGCACCGGCCGGGTTTCCGGTGCTCTTCTCCGTGTCGATCGCCTGCTGCAGAAGCACAACGGCGGCGACCTGATCCACAATGCTACGAGACTTCTTCTGTGAGCGCCCGGAGGAACGCAGTGCCGCGTGGGCGCTGACGGTGCTGAGACGCTCGTCCACCAGCCGTACGGGCACGCCGCTGCGCTGCTGCAGAGTCGCCGCGAACTCGCGCGCGTCCGTCGTCGACGCGGTGTCGTCTCCACGCATGTTCACCGGAAGCCCGACGACGAACTCGAGGAGGTCGAGGTCTCCCGCGATCTCCAGGATGCGGTCGATCGACGATTCTCCGCGCGGAACCGTCTCCACGGGAACCGCCAGCATCCCGTCCGGGTCGCATCGCGCCACTCCGACACGGGCTCGACCGACGTCGATGCCGAGGCGCACCCCGCGGCGGAACCCGCTCACGCTGCGCGCAGCTCCTGGGCGATGGACTCCAGCGCCGCAGGCAGCGCCGAGGAGTTCGTGCCGCCGCCCTGGGCCACGTCATCACGTCCGCCGCCACCGCCGCCGAGCACGCCCGCGGCGCGCTTGGCGAGCACGCCGGCCTTCGCGCCCGCCCTGCGGGCGGCGTCGTTGGTCGCGACCACCACGACGGGCCGACCGTTGACGATGGCGCCGAGTGCGACGACCGATGCCTCGGACCCGAGACGGTCGCGCACGCCGATCACGAGTTCGCGCACATCGTCGGCGGATGCCACGTCGCCCAGTGACTGCGCGGCGAGGTGGAAGGCTCCGACACGTTGCGCGGCATCCGCGACAGCCGGAACCTGACCGGCACGCTCTTTGGCCTCGAACTGCGCGATGCGCTTCTCCGCGGCCTTGAGGCTCGCCGCGAGATCGGCGATCCGCTCGGGCAGCTGCTCCCGTGGGGTCTTCAACGACGCAGTGAGCTGCGAGACGAGCGCACGCTCCGCCGCGAGCTCGCGGAACGCATCCGCGCCGACGAGCGCCTCGATCCGCCGGTTGGATGCTCCGACCGACGACTCTCCGACGACGCTGACCAGCCCGATCTCGGCGCTCGTGCCGACGTGGGTTCCGGCGCACAGCTCGCGAGACCAGGGGCCCCCGATGTCGACCATTCGCACGACGTCGCCGTACTTCTCGCCGAAGAGCGCCATGGCCCCGGCTTCCTTCGCCTCGTCGAGCGAAACGATGCGCGTGGTCACTTCGAGGGCGTCCTGCACGGCACGGTTCGCGATCTCCTCGATCTCGGAACGCGTCTCGCCGGAGAGTGCCTGCGACCAGGAGAAGTCGAAGCGCATGTAGCCGGCGCGGTTGAGGGAACCGGCCTGCGTGGCCGTCGGGCCGAGGGTGTCGCGGAGTGCCGCGTGCACGAGGTGCGTGGCAGAGTGCGCCTGACGGGCCGCTCGGCGGTTCGCGGCGTCCACGACGGTGGTCGCCGCATCGTCCACAGCGACCGTGCCGCGCGTGACCTCGACGGTGTGACTGATCAGTCCCGGTACGGGGCGCTGCACATCGAGCACCTCGAGCTCGAAGCCCGGGCCGACGATCGTCCCCTTGTCGGCGACCTGACCGCCCGACTCCGCGTAGAGAGTGGTCTCGGCGAGGACGACCTCGGCGATCTGTCCCTCGGATGCGCTGCGCACGACGGCGCCATCGACGAGGATGCCGAGGACGCGGGACTCGACTTCGAGGGCCGTGTAGCCGTCGAAGCCGGTTTCCCCGAGCGAGCGCAGGTCGCGATAGACGGAGACATCGGCGAGCTGACGCTTGCGGTTGCGCGCGTCGGCCTTGGCTCGCTGGCGCTGCTCCTGCATGAGCGAGTCGAAGGCCGCGCGGTCGACGTCGAGGCCGGCCTCTTCCGCCACCTCGAGCGTCAGGTCGATCGGGAAGCCATAGGTGTCGTGCAGGAGGAAGGCCTCCGGGCCGCTGAGCGTCATCCCTCCGCCCTGCTTCGTCTGGTCGAGAGCCAGATCGAGGATGGTGGAACCGGACGCGAGCGTGCGACGGAAGGTCTCCTCCTCCGCCATCGCCGAGGCCGACAGCGTCGACCAGTCCTTCTCGAGCACCGGGTAGGCGGACTTCATCGCGTCGCGCGACGTGGCGAAGAGCTCGGCGAACACGGGCTCATCCACGCCGAGGAGGCGCATGGAGCGCACCGTGCGGCGCATCAGGCGGCGCAGGATGTAGCCTCGCCCCTCGTTCGAGGGACGCACGCCGTCGGAGAGCAGCATGAGCGAGGAGCGCACGTGATCCGCGATGACACGGAAGCGCACGTCGTCCTCATGCGAGGCGCCGTAGCGGCGACCGGAGAGCTCGACGGCGCGGTCGAGGACCGGGCGCACCTGATCGCTCTCGTACATGTTGTCGACGCCCTGCTTGAGGAACGCGACGCGCTCGAGCCCCATGCCCGTGTCGATGTTCTTCTGCGGCAGCTCTCCGACGATGTCGAACTCGGTCTTGCCTCGGATGTTCTCGATGAAGTCCTGCATGAACACGAGGTTCCAGATCTCCAGGAACCGCGAGTCGTCGGCGGCGGGGCCGCCATCCTTGCCGTAGGCCGGGCCGCGGTCGAAGAAGATCTCAGAATCCGGGCCGCCCGGACCCGGCTGGCCGGTGTTCCAGTAGTTGTCCGCACGTCCCAGGCGCTGGATGCGCTCGGGCTTCAGCCCGATGATGTCGCGCCAGATGGCTTCGGCCTCGTCGTCCGTCTCGTAGACGGTGACCCAGAGGTCTCTCTCGTCGAAGCCCAGACCGCCGTCGCTCTCCGAGCTGGTCAGCAGCTCCCACGCGTAGCGGATGGCTCCCTCTTTGAAGTAGTCACCGAAGGACCAGTTGCCGAGCATCTGGAAGAACGTGCCGTGGCGTGCCGTCCGGCCGACTTCCTCGATGTCGTTCGTGCGGATGCACTTCTGCAGGTCCGCGAGACGAGGATGCGGAGCGGGGACGACGCCCGTGAGGTACGGGATCATCGGAACCATGCCGGCGACCGTGAACAGAAGGGTGGGATCGTCGCTGACCAGAGAGGCCGACGGGACGATGACATGGTCGTTCTTCTCGAAGAAGTCGAGGTAACGCTGCGCGATCTCCGCAGTTTTCATAGAGTGCCGGGTGTCCTTGCGTGAGGATGCCGCACCGGGGCGCGGCGTTGGTTCAGTTGTCGCCCGGCTCCGTGAGCCGTGCCTCCTGCTCGCGGTAGGCGTCGCCGAGGGCTGCGGTGAACCCGTTGATCCGGGCGTCCACCTCGGCGAGGATGTCGTGACCACGCGGGTCCTTGTCCATGAAATGAGCCACGACGAAGCCGCCGATCAGGCCGATCAGGAACCACCGCATGTTCTTCATGTCACCATCCTTGACCTTGTCCGCGAAGGCGCGGTCTCTCCATCGTAGGCCGAAACGACAGAAGGCGTCGGGTCACCCCGACGCCTTCTGCGATTCGCTGGAACGCTGGATCAGCGAGCTGCGTAGTACTCGACGACGAGCTGCACTTCACAGGTCACGGGGACCTCGGCGCGCTTCGGACGACGGAGCAGACGCGCCTGGAGCTTGTCGAGCTCGACCTCGAGGTAGCCCGGAACCGGGGGAAGCACCTCGGCGTGACCGCCGGCTGCTGCCACCTGGAAGGGCTCGGTGCCCTCGCTCTTGGGCTTGACGTGGATGAGCTGGCCCGGCTTCACGCGGAACGACGGGCGGTCGACGAGCTGGCCGTCGACGAGGATGTGACGGTGCACGACGAGCTGGCGAGCCTGTGCGGTGGTGCGGGCGAAGCCCGAACGCACGACGAGCGCGTCGAGACGCATCTCGAGGAGCTCGACCAGGTTCTCACCGGTCAGGCCGTCCTGACGACGTGCCTCGTTGAACGTGTTGCGCATCTGCTTCTCGCGGATGCCGTACTGCTCGCGCAGACGCTGCTTCTCACGCAGACGGACGGCGTAGTCGCTGTCTGCCTTGCGCTTCGTGCGGCCGTGCTCACCCGGAGCGTAGGGACGCTTCTCGAGGTAGCGGGCGGCCTTCGGGGTGAGCGGGATGCCGAGGGCACGGCTGAGCCGGACCTTGCGGCGGTCCTGGGACTTCGTGGTCACGAAGTTTTCCTTCCGATGACGTGGTCGCGTCTTTCACGACTCACGGACGTATCGTCCGCGTTCTGCCTGAGGGCGCACGCCGGGGCGCCGTGAAGGTGGGGTGTGAACGAGGAGATGCCCGAAAACTCGGTTTCGAGCCGCTCAAGTCTAACAGATCGCCGGATGCGTCAACGATCACCCAGGATGCGGCGGATCCGCTCGAGCCGCGCGGCCACGTCACGCTCCGCCCCGAGCGACTTCGGTTCGTAGTAACGCCGACCGTCGAGCTCGTCCGGCAGATACTGCTGCGGCACGATGCCGTACTCGCTGTCGTGCGAGTAGACGTAGCCCTTGCCGTGCCCGAGCCGCTTGGCGCCCGGGTAATGCGCGTCGCGCAGGTGCAGGGGCACACGCCCGAAGCCGCCCTTGCGGATGTCGGCGATCGCGGCATCGATACCGACGTAGGCGGCGTTGGACTTCGCGGTCGTGGCGAGGTACACCGTGGCCTCGGCGAGCGGGATCCGCCCCTCCGGCATCCCGATGAAGGCCACGGCGTCGGCGGCGGCGACCGCGATCACGAGACCCTGCGGGTCGGCGAGCCCGACATCCTCGGATGCCGAGATCACCAGCCGGCGGGCGATGAAGCGGGGGTCCTCCCCCGCTTCGATCATGCGCGCGAGGTAGTGCAGTGCCGCGTCGGGGTCGGACCCCCTGATCGACTTGATGAACGCGCTGATGACGTCGTAGTGCTCGTCGCCCTGACGGTCGTAGCGCAGCAGCGCCTTGTCGACGGCCTGAGAGACGTCGTCGGCGGAGACGGTCGGCACGGCGGCCTCGCCGGCATCCTTATTCTTCTTCTTCCCGCCGGCTTTCGCCTCGGTGGAGTGCGAGACGGCGACGGCGGCCGCCGCCTCGAGGGCGGTGAGCGCTCGGCGCGCGTCTCCGGAGGAGAGTCGGATGAGCGCGACGCGCGCCTCGTCGCTCAGCACGACGGAACTGTTGAGACCGCGGGCATCCGTCACCGCCCGGTCGATCAGCACGCCGATGTCATCGTCGGTGAGCAGCTGCAGAGTGAGCAGCAGAGACCGCGACAGCAGCGGGGAGATCACCGAGAAGGAAGGGTTCTCGGTCGTCGCGGCGATCAGGATCACCCAGCCGTTCTCGACACCCGGGAGCAGCGCATCCTGCTGCGCCTTGGTGAACCGGTGGATCTCATCGAGGAAGAGGATCGTCGTCTGCCCGTAGAGGTCTCGCTGGGTGATCGCCTCCTGCATCACCTCGCGTACGTCTTTCACCCCTGCGGTGACCGCGGAGAGCTCGACGAACCGGCGTCCGGAGGAGCGCGCGATGGCCTGCGCCAGTGTGGTCTTCCCGGTGCCGGGCGGCCCCCACAGGATCATCGAGACCCCGCCGGGCGACGTCGCATCCGGGTCGGCCAGCGCGACGATGGGTGATCCCGCGCGAAGCAGATGCCGTTGTCCCGCGACCTCGTCGAGCGAGATGGGGCGCATGCGCACGGCGAGGGGCGTCTGCCCGGAGAGCAGCGCGGCAGGAGACGTCATCGTTCCAGGCTACTGGCGGGTCCCGACACTCAGTCCCCGCTCAACGCCGCGGTCCGCCGACGGTAGGCTCTGAGGCGACGTCGCGCACAGTGGCAGGGATGGGAGATCGAGGCATGGCCGCACGCGGTTCGAGGAGCACGAGGCAGGAGCGCGTTCAGGCTGAACGCCGCACACGCCTGCACACCGCGCGCACGATCTGGCACCAGGGGCAGATCCGCCGCCGAACTCGTGACAACGTCGTGGCAGCGGTCGTCGGCTCCCTGATCGTGCTCGCCGCCATCGGCAGTCAGGTCGTGCACGCCCAGGTCACCGCACCGGAGCCCACGCCGACGCCGACCGTCGAGCCCTCGACCTCACCTTCCGAGGCACCGACCGAGACGCCGATGCCCATCCCCTCCGACACTCCCGCCGCGGAGTAGCGCGCCGCTTCGTCAGTACTCCAAAACGGCGAGGCGGTATCCGCGCTTGACCACGGTCTGCACGAGCTCCGCGCCGCACAGCGACTCCCGCAGCCGCGCCACGGCGACCTCGACCGCGTGACCGTTGCGGTCCCCGCCCGGTAGCACCCGGGCGATCTCTGCTCGCGAGAGTACGCGTCCTCCGGCCATGAAGAGCGCCTCGATGAGTCCCGCTGCAGTGCGCGACAACGGCAGGAAGCGCGCATCGAGCAGCACGCCGCCGCTGCGCACCTCGAGTCGTCCGGCATCCGTCTCCACCGACGGCGCGCGACCTCCGCCGAAGTGCGCGATCACGCAGCGCGCGAGAGAGCCGAGGCGTCCGCGGTCGGCGATCGTCGTCGGCAGACCGGCCGCCACGAGCGGGCCGGCCGTGATGGGCCCGACGGCCGCGAGGAGCAGCCTTCCGGCCGCCGCACGACGACGGATGTCGTCGAGCACTCCGGCTTCCTCCGCGACGGCGAGCCAGGATGCCGCGCCCGGGGCCGAGGTGAACAACACGGCGTCCGCTTCGCCTGCCCCCGCCTGCCGGGCGGACCGGCGGACGACCTCGGGGTCCGGGGGCGGACCCCAGCGATAGACGGTCACGCTCACGACCTCCGCGCCCGCCTCGGCCAGAAGCTCGTCGAGCCCGTCGGAGCCTGCGCCATGGTGCTGCACCACGATCCGCTTCCCGGAGATCCCGGAAGCGAGCAGGTACTCCCCGACCTCGGCCGACGTCTCCGACTCCGCGACCCAGTCGGCGGCGAAGCCGGCCTGCTGGATCGCGCCATGGGCCTTGGGGCCGCGGGCGACGAAGTGCGCGCCGCGCAGAGCGGCCACGATGCCCTCGTCGAGACCGTGCTCGTGCGCGGCGTCCATCCATCCCCGGAATCCGACGCCGGTGGTGACGACGACGATGTCCGGCGGTGCGGCGATGAGCTGTTCGGTCCGGCGCATCAGCTCGACGTCGTCGGCGTTGGCGACGATGCTCAACGCCGGTGCGCGATGCACCTGCGCGCCTCGCCGTTCGAGCGCGGTGGCGAGATCGACCGAGCGGCGGTCGGCAGCGACGATGATCGTGCAGCCCGCGAGGGCGGAGTCGAGCGTGGGTGTGTTCGTCACGCGGAGCTCTCCGCGAACTGGTGCGATGTCGGCAGGAGGAGGCCGGCGCGGGCGACGTCGCCGATCACGATCACGGCGGGATTGGTCACCTCCGCGTCGCTCGCGTCAGCCACGATGGCGCCGAGGGTGCTCCGCACGGTCCGCTGCCGCGCCGTATGCCCGTTCTCGACGATCGCGACCGGGCGGTCGGCGGGGATGCCGTGATGGAGCGCGGCCTCGACCAGACGCGGAAGCGCCGCGACGCCCATCAGCACCACCGTGGTCACCGACCTGTCGGCGAGCGATGCCAGCGTGCTGTCGGTGAACGGCCCCTGACCGTTCACCACGTGAAGAGCGGATGCCACCCCTCGATGCGTCACCGGGATGCCGGCCGCCTGCGGAACCGAGATCGCGCTGCTCACTCCGGGAGTCACTGACACGGGGATCCCCGCCGCCTCGCACGCGAGCACCTCCTCGCCTCCCCGGCCGAGGACGAAGGGGTCGCCGCCCTTCAGACGGACCACTCGCTTTCCTGCGCGCGCGTGGTCCACGAGCAACGCGTTGATCTGTGCCTGCGGAACCGGGTGGTGGCCGGGGCGCTTGCCGACATCGATGACGATGACGTGGGGCGCGAGCTGCGTGCGCACCTCGTCGGCGGGTCCGAGCCGATCGGCGACCACCACGTCGGCCTCCGCGAGCAGGCGATGCGCACGGAGGGTCATCAGATCCGCAGGTCCCGGGCCACCGCCGACGAGATCGACGCGCCCCACACGCGTCGATCCGCCGCTCGTCCATGATTCCGCCGTCCTCCTCCGGCGGAACCCGAACATCACTCGCCCCTCTCCCCTGCGGTCGCGCTGGCGGAGACGTCGACATGCACGTCATCTCCGATCACCACGACCGGCCAGACGCGCAACGCGGCATCCGCCTTGCCCTGCGTCTCGAGGCAGACGCCCGTGCGCAGATCGAAGACCTGCTTGTGCAGCGGGGACGCGACCGTGGGAGCATCGCCGCGACTGCCGACGATGCCGCGCGAGATCACGTTGGCGCCGCTGTACGGGTCGAGGTTCGAGACGCCGTACACCGTTCCGTCCGGGAGCAGGAACAGCGCCACCTGCTCGTCGCCCAGGAGCGCTGCGCGACCGCGCTCCACCTCCAGGTCGGCGACCGTGCACACCCGCACCATCGTCTGCTCCGCGATCAGATCCGTCATCGCCGTACCTCCAGTGCCGTGCCGGCGATCAGGATCGCACCCGACCGCCGCTCCTCGGCCGTCGCGGGCCTGACCTGTCCGCGCTCGGCCACGTAGCCCAGCGAGGGATCCGGCGTGTCCGCGGCGTTCACGAACGAGCGGAACCGCTCGAGCTTCTGCGGATCCCGCAGGGTCGCCGCCCACTCGTCCTCGTACCGCTCCACATGGATCGACATCGCGGCATCGAGGTCGTCGCAGATCCCGAGGCTGTCGTCGAAGATCACCGCACGGAGGCCGTCGAGCCCGCCCTCGAGGTCTTCGCACCACGGGGCCGTGCGCTGCAGGCGATCGGCCGTGCGGATGTAGTACATGAAGAAGCGGTCGATCGCGCGGATTAGTCCGTCGTCGTCGAGGTCGGAGGCGAGCAGCTGCGCGTGTCGAGGCGTGAACCCGCCGTTGCCGCCGACGTACATGTTCCACCCGTTCTCGGTGGCGATGACGCCGACGTCCTTGCCGCGGGCCTCGGCGCATTCACGGGCGCATCCGGACACCCCGAGCTTGAGCTTGTGCGGCGCGCGGAGTCCGCGGTAGCGCAGCTCGAGCTTCACCGCCATGCCCACCGCGTCCAGGACCCCGTAGCGGCACCAGGTCGAGCCGACGCACGACTTCACCGTGCGCAGGGACTTGCCGTAGGCGTGACCCGACTCGAACCCGGCGTCGACCAGGCGCTCCCAGATCAGCGGCAGCTGCTCGAGCCGGGCTCCGAACATGTCGATCCGCTGGCCGCCGGTGATCTTCGTGTAGAGCGCGAAGTCCTTCGCGATCTGGCCGATCGCGAGCAGGCCGTCCGGAGTCACCTCGCCGCCCGGCATCCGGGGAACCACCGAGTACGTGCCGTCCTTCTGCATGTTCGCCATCACGTGGTCGTTCGTGTCCTGCAGGGTCGCGTTCTCCCCGTCGAGCACGTGCGCACCCACGAGCCCCGACAGGATGCTGGCGATCGCCGGCTTGCAGATGTCGCACCCGCGACCGCGTCCGAACCGCTCGACGATCGAACTGAAGGTGGACAGCTCGGCGACGCGCACGGCATCGAACAGCTGGCGGCGCGACATGTCGAAGTGCTCGCACAGCGCATTCGACACGGTCTGGCCGAGCTTGGTCAACTCCTGCCCGACGACCTTCTTCACCATCAGCACGCACGAGCCGCAGGTCGCGCCCGCCTTGGTGCAGCCCTTGACGGCCGCCGCATCGCGACATCCCTCCTCGTGCACGGCCTGACGGATCCGTCCCGCGGAGACGTTGGAGCACGAGCAGACGACGGCCTCGTCCGGAAGCTCGCCACCGGGTGCCTCGTTACCGCCTTCCGGAAGAAGGTATGCGGACGGGTCGGCACCGAGCTTCGCACCCACCAGGGGCCGCAGAGAGCCGTACGCGCTGGCGTCGCCGACCAGGATGCCGCCGAGCAGCGTCTGCGCATCGTCGGAGAGCACGAGCTTCTTGTAGACGCCGGCCACCGGATCGGCGTAGACGACGTCGAGCGCGTCGGGCGTGCGGGCGAGAGCGTCGCCGAAGCTCGCGACATCCACGCCGGACAGCTTGAGCTTGGCCGACTCGTCGTATCCGGGGAAGCTGGCCTCTCCGCCGAGCAGCCGGGTCGCCGCGACCTCCGCCATCGCGTAGCCGGGTGCCACCAGGCCCACGCATCGGTCGTCGAAGTTGGCGACCTCGCCGATCGCGAGGATGTGCGGATCCGACGTCGAGCAGCGCTCGTCGATGAGCACGCCACCGCGCGGATGCACGTCGAGTTCGGCGTTGCGCGCCAGCTCGTCGCGGGGCCGCACGCCCACGGTGAAGACCACGACGTCTGCGCGCTGGAACGACCCGTCCTGGAACTCGAGAGCCGTCACGGCTCCCGACTCGTCAGGGTCGAGCCGCGTCGTGCGCGCCTGAGTGCGCACCGTGATGCCGCGCGCCTCGAGCAGGCGCTTCAGCATCCCGCCGCCGGCCTGATCCAGCTGCGCCGACATCAGCCGGTCGGAGTACTGCACGACCGTCGTGTCGACGTCGAGTCCCTGCAGCGCACCGGCCGCCTCCAGTCCCAGCAGGCCGCCGCCGATGACCGCGCCGCGCAGAGGGCGCCCGAGCTGGCGCGAGCGCGCAGTCACGAAGTCACGCAGCGACTGGACGTCGTCGAGCGTCCTGTAGACGAAGCAGCCCGGCAGGTCGGCGCCGTCCACAGCCACCCGTGCCGCGTAGGAGCCGGTCGCGAGGACGAGCGTGTCGTACTCGTACTTCCGACGTGAGCGGGTGCGCACGGCTCGCCCCGCACGGTCGATGCGCAGCACGCGGTCGTTCGAGAGGAGACGCACACGAGCGTCCCTGAAGACGGAACGGTCGAGTTCCAGGTCGTCGGGCGACGCGCCCGCGAAGAAGCTGGTCAGGCCGACACGGTCGTAAGGGCCGCGACCCTCGTCACCGATCACGGTGACCCGGACGTCGGCGTCGGCTCGGCTGAGCAGACTCTCCACGAACCGGTGCGCCACCATGCCCGCTCCGACGACGAGGATCTCGTGCGGCGTGGATGCGGTGTCGTTCATGGGGCTCCTGTCGACCGGGGGAAGTGTCGTGTTGGCGACGATAGGAGCGCCGTGTTTCCCGGACAGGACGCTGCATGTTTCGCCCGTCGAACGATCTCCTCACAGATCGGTAACGGTGATGTGAGAAAGGGCGCGACCTCACCGGCGACCCGCGGGCGTACTAGGCTGAGCCTCGTCCTTTCCGCCTCCCGCGGCCCTACCGCGCAAGGAGAATCACCGTGTCTGCCACCGAGCCGTCGAAGCCGACTCCGCCCGTTCCCGCACCCCCCGCCGTTCCGATGCCTCGAAAGGCGCCGAACCCGGCCGCCGTCGCCCCGGTCGCTCCGGCACCGGCAGCATCGTCGTCGTCCGCAGAATGGGGCCGGGTCTCCGAAGACGGCACGGTCGAGGTGCATGAAGGGGACGACTGGCGGGTCGTCGGCCAGTACCCGGACGGAACGCCCGAGGAAGCCCTCGCCTACTTCGTTCGCAAGTTCGACGACATCGCCTTCAAGGTTCACGCGCTCGAGCAGCGTCACCAGGCCGGCGGCGCGTCCGCTAGCGATCTGGCCAAGCAGGCCGGCCACCTCATCGACGAGGCGACGGATGCCGCCGCCGTCGGCGACCTCGCCGGCCTCCGCGATCGACTGAACGCGCTCACCGCATCGCTGTCGGAGGCGACCGAGCAGGAGGCGCAGGCGGCCAAGGAGCTCGTCGACAGGGCGATCGCCGAACGGACGGTGCTCGTCGAGCGCGCCGAGGCCATCGCCGCGCGCGACCTCAGCAAGGTGCAGTGGAAGCAGGTCACCGCCGAGCTCGGCGAGCTGTTCGACGCCTGGCAGGCGCAGCAGCAGAACGGCCCGCGCCTGTCGAAGGGCATCTCGCAGCAGCTCTGGAAGCGATTCCGAGACGCGCGTGCGGTCGTCGACAAGCAGCGCCGGGCCTTCTACTCCGAGCTCGACGACACGCACAAGCTCGCCCGCGATGCCAAGACGCGGCTGGTCGAGCGCGCCGAGGCTCTCGCGCCGCGCGGCACCGACGGCATCCCGGCCTACCGCACGCTCCTCGACGAGTGGAAGGCTGCCGGACGCGCTGGACGCAAGGCAGACGACGCCCTCTGGGCGCGCTTCAAGGCAGCCGGCGACGCTCTGTACGCCGCCCGCGCCGAGCAGTCTGCGGCTGAGGAGGCCGAGTCCGCCCCGAAGATCGAGGCACGCGAAGCCCTCCTCGAAGAGGCCAAGGCCGTCGCCGACGAGTCGAACATCAAGCGTGCTCGCGCGATGCTCACGCGCATCCAGCAGCAGTGGGACGAGCTGGGGCGCGTCTTCCCCCGCGAGAAGGAGCGTGCTCTCGATGACCGCCTCCGCGTCATCGAGCAGGCGTTGAAGGCCCGCGAAGAGGTCGACTGGAAGAAGAACAACCCCGAGACCAAGGCCCGTGCGAACGACATGAGCTCGCAGCTGCTCGAGGCCATCGAGAAGCTCGAGGCAGAACTCGCCGCCGCCGAGAAGGCCGGCGACAAGAAGGCCGCCAAGACCGCGGCCGACGCCCTCGAGGCACGACGCACCTGGCTCAACGCGCTCGGCGGCTGACCCGGTTCTCCACAGTTCGTTCCACCTCACACGCACGCGGGGTGCATTCCGCCACACTGGCCGGATGCACCCCGCCTTCCTGTATCTGCCCGGCGCGCGCCTCAGTCAGGCTGAGCTGAGCGCCGCTCGGATCGACGGACACCTCGTGGAACTCGGCGAGGCCTACGTCCCGGCCGACCTCGTCGAGACCGCAGACGCGCGGGCGAGCACCCTGGCTTCGCTCGTGCAGCCGGGCACCGCGGCATCCGGTCCCACGGCGGCCTGGATCCACGGCGCCGGCGACGCCCCGCCCGCGGTGCACCATGTGAAGCGCTCCGTTGATCGCAGGCTTCGGCCGCGGACCAGTGGCCGGCTCGTCTATCACGACACGCTGCTCGCGGCATCCGATCTGCAGATCCTCGGAGACATCGCCGTGTCCACTCCGCAGCGCACCCTGCTCGACCTCGCCACCGCGCTGCATCGGGACCCGCGGGTGCTGCCATGGATGGACCAGCTCGCGCGCGCCTTCCCCGGTCTGGCGGCCGAGAGCGCCACCACCCTGAGATCCCTGCGGCGCGTGCCCGGAAGCCGAGCCGGCTCGGCAGCGCTGGAGCGCCTGGCTGTCAGGACGATGTGACGCGGTACACGTCGTAGACAGCGTCGATCCTCCGCACCGCGTTGAGCACGCGATCCAGATGCACGGCGTCGCCCATCTCGAAGACGAACCGGCTCAGCGCCAGACGCTCGTCGTTCGTCGTGACGGTCGCCGACAGGATGTTGACGTGATGCTCGCTCAGAACTCGGGTCACGTCCGAGAGGAGACCGGAGCGATCCAGCGCCTCGACCTGGATCTGCACGCGGAAGACGCTCTTGGTCGTCGGTGCCCAGGACACCTCGACGAAGCGATCCTGCTCGGCGCTCAGCGCCTTCACGTTGACGCAGTCCGCGCGGTGCACGGACACGCCGCTGCCTCGGGTCACGAAGCCGACGATCGGGTCGCCCGGCACCGGCGTGCAGCACTTCGCGAGTTTGACCAGGATGTCAGCGGCGCCGCGCACCAGCACACCGGAGTCCCCGGAGCGAGGTTCGCGGGTCGGGACACTGCCGGGAAGATCGATGGTCCCGGTCGCCGGGTCGGCCGCGGCGACGAGCGCCGTGACCTTCTCGAGCACGGACTGCGTGGAGACATGCCCCTCGCCGACGGCGGCGTACAGCGCGGTGACGTCTTCGTAGTGGAGCTGGTGGGCGACCTCGGCGAAGGAGTCCTGGCTCATCAGCTTCTGCAGAGGCAGGTTCTGGCGGCGCATCGCGCGGGCGATGGCCTCCTTGCCCTGCTCGATGGCCTCTTCGCGACGCTCCTTGGTGAACCAGCCGCGGATCTTGTTGCGGGCGCGGGTGCTGGCGACGAATCCGAGCCAGTCCTGGCTGGGACCGGCATCCGGGTTCTTCGAGGTGAACACCTCGACGACGTCGCCGCTCTTCAGCTCTGATTCGAGCGGGACCAGGCGGCCGTTGACCTTCGCACCCATGGTGCGGTGGCCGATCTCGGTGTGCACGGCGTACGCGAAGTCGACGGGGGTCGCGCTGGCGGGCAGACCGATGACGCGGCCCTTCGGCGTGAAGACGTAGACCTCTTTGGCGCCGATCTCGAAGCGCAGCGAATCGAGGAACTCACCGGGATCGGCGGTCTCGGCCTGCCAGTCGGAGATGTGCGCCAGCCAGGCCATGTCGGTGTCGGAGGCGCGGACCTCGGTCTTTCCGCCGCCGTTCATCCGCTCTTTGTACATCCAGTGCGCGGCGACGCCGTACTCCGCCTGCTGGTGCATCTCGTGCGTGCGGATCTGGATCTCGACCGTGCGGCCGGCGGGACCGATCACGGTGGTGTGCAGCGACTGGTACAGGTTGAACTTCGGTGTCGCGATGTAGTCCTTGAACCGGCCGGGCAGCGGTGTCCAACGGGCGTGGATCGCGCCGAGCACGGCGTAGCAGTCGCGCACCGAGGCGACGAGCACCCGGATGCCGATCAGGTCGTAGATGTCGTCGAATTCGCGGCCCCGGACGACCATCTTCTGGTACACCGAGTACAGCTGCTTCGGGCGCCCGACGACCTTGCCACGGATGCGCAGATCGCGCAGGTCCTCGTCGATCTCCTCGACGACCTGAGCCAAGTACTTCTCCCGCTGTGGTGTGCGCTGCGCGATGAGGCTGTGGATCTCGTTGTAGATCTTCGGGTGCAGGACGGCGAACGACAGATCCTCGAGCTCGGACTTGATCGCCTGGATACCGAGGCGATTCGCCAGCGGCGCGTAGATCTCCAGCGTCTCCTTGGCCTTCTTCGCCGCCTTCTCCGGCGGCACGAAGCCCCAGGTGCGCGCGTTGTGCAGGCGGTCGGCGAGCTTGATGAGGAGCACGCGGATGTCCTTCGACATCGCCACGATCATCTTCCGGACCGTCTCGGCCTGCGCGCTCTCGCCGTACTTGACCTTGTCGAGCTTGGTGACGCCGTCGACCAGCATCGCGACCTCGTCACCGAACTCGGCCGTGAGGTCGGTCAGCGCGTAGCCCGTGTCCTCGACCGTGTCGTGCAGAAGTGCGGCCGCGATCGCCCGCGGGCCGAGGCCCAGTTCGGCGAGGATCTGCGCGACGGCGAGCGGGTGCGTGATGTACGGTTCGCCGCTCTGGCGCTTCTGGCCCTCGTGCTTCTCCTTCGCGACGCCGTACGCGCGCTCGATGACGGGGAAATCGCCACGCGGGTGGTTGGCTCGGACTGTGCGGATCAGATTGTCGAGGTCGTTGATCCGGGATGCGCGCGAGAAGATGCGGGGCACCAGTCGTCGCAGACTGGAACCCTGCGACGACGTCTGCGGCTCCGCCATCCACTCACCTCCCGAATCTTCTCATCTTACGCGTGCTGTGCGGGACGAGCTCCCGCGGTGAGGGAACGATCAGGCGTTGACGGAGGCCTTGCTGCGCGCCTCGCGGATGCGCGCGTTTCGCTCCTTCAACTGCGGCTCGTTCTCGCGGAACAGCGAGTACAGCGGCGCTGCGACGAACAGCGTCGAGTACGTCGCGACGAGGATGCCGACGAAGATCGACAGCGAGATGTCGGTGAGCGACTCGGCGCCGAGCCAGAACGCGCCGATGAAGAGCACCGCGCCGACAGGGAGGGCCGCGACGACCGAGGTGTTGATGGAACGAACCAGCGTCTGGTTCACTGCCAGGTTGACGGATTCGCCGAACAGCCGGGCGGACTTCTCGCCGTCCTCTGTCGTGTTCTCTCGGATCTTGTCGAACACGACGGTGGTGTCGTACAGCGAGTACGAGAGGATCGTCAGGAATCCGATGACGGCGGCGGGCGAGATCTCGAAGCCCGCCAGCGCATAGACGCCCACCGTGATGACGAGCACGTCGAGCAGACCGATGATCGCCGCGGCCGACATCTTCCAGGTGCGGAAGTAGATCGCGAGAATGAGGAAGGTCAGCGCCAAGAAGATGGCGAGCCCCCAGAGGGACTGCTTCGTGACGTTCTCGCCCCAGGCCGGGCCGATGAACGACGACGTCACTTCCGCCGCTTCGACCTCGTAGGCGTCGGCGAGGGCTACACCGACCTGCTCCGTCTCATCGGCGCTCATCTGATCGGTCTGCACGCGCACATCGCGATCGTTGACGATCACGACCTTCGCGGCGGCACCAGGGACGACCGACTGCACGGCTTCGGTCGCTGTCTCCTGATCGAGGCTGTCGGGTGCCTGCACCGTGAACTGCGAACCACCGGTGAACTCGATGGAGAACTGGACCGGACGGAACAGCGGCACGAGCGCCGAGCCGACGACGAGCGCGATGGCGATGATGAACCACAGGCGGCGCTTGCCGACGAACGGGAAGGAGGTCTTTCCCGAGTAGAGGTTGTTGCCGAATTCACTCATGGAAGGCATCAGGCGTCTCCCTCCTTGGTTCCGTTGGTGGCACTGTCGTCGTCAGCGGGTCTACCTCCCGCGAGGGCTTCCGCGCGCTTGCGCTCGGCGATGGTCTGTCGACGATCGGCCTCACCGCGGGCGCGGGCGTTCTTCGCACCGCGTCCCGTGGTGGTGCTGGAGACCTCGCGGAACTGCGACCGACTGCGGTAGACGGCGCCGAGGGCCTCGGGATCGAGCCCTGACAGCTTGTGTCCACCGCCGAAGAAGCGCGTGCGAGCCAGGAGCTGCATCACGGGGTGCGTGAAGATGACGAAGATGAACACGTCGATGAGCGTCGTGAGACCCAATGTGAACGCGAAGCCCTTCACCGTGGAGTCCGCGAGGATGTAGAGCACCACGGCCGCGAGGATGTTGATCGACTTCGAGATGTAGATCGTGCGCTTCGCCCGACCCCAGCCGTCTTCGACCGCCGCGGTGATGGACTTGCCGTCGCGCAGCTCATCTCGTATTCGTTCGAAGTAGACGATGAACGAGTCGGCAGTGAATCCGATCGACACGATGAGGCCGGCGACACCCGCGAGCGAGAGGCGGAAGCCGAGGCGCCAGGCCAGGATGCAGATGATCACGTATGTCAGCACGGCCATCACCGCGATCGACGCGATGATCACCGTTCCGAGCGCTCGATACACGATCAGCGAGTAGATGGCGACGAGCGCGAGACCGATGAGACCCGCGATGAGTCCGATCTGCAGCTGCTGCGTGCCGAGCGTGGCCGAGATGGTGTCGGAGCTCAGCACGGTGAAGCTGAGCGGCAGAGCACCGAATTTCAGCTGATCGGCGAGCGTCGTCGCGCTCTCCTGCGTGAAGCTGCCCGAGATGCTGGGGCGACCGTCGAGGATCACGCCGTTCATCCGCGGAGCACTGAGCACGTCGCCGTCGAGCACGAAGGCGAACTGGTCGCGAGGCGCCGCCCCCGCGATGCGGTTCTGGTTCAGCCGCGTGCTGACCACGCCGAAAGCGTCGCCGCCCTCACCGCTCATCGTCAGCTGCACGAGCCAGGCGCCCGACTGCGGGTCGCGTCCGGCGGTCGCGTCCGTGATGGCCGTGCCGTCGAGCTCGGCCGGACCGAGCAGGTACTTCTGGGTGTCATCGGGCGAGCAGGCGATCACCGGCTGGTCCTTCGGAGCACGGGCCGGGTCGTTGTCCGGGTTGGCGCAGTCATAGGCCGCGAACTCGGCGGCGAGCTTCTCGGTCACCCAGGCCGTGTCGCTCGCGTCCGTGGGCTGCGCCGTCGGCGTCGCGTTGAGCGACGGATCGGGCGACGGGAGGGGGGTCTCGATGCCGTCTTCGCCGACGAATGTCGTCGCAGTGGCAGCGGTGGTCTGGAGTACCGGACGGAATTCGAGCTGCGCACTGGACTGGATTCGCTCCCGCGTCTGCTCGTCCGCCACGCCCGGGATCTGGACGACGATGTTCTGTCCGCCCTCGGTGGTGATGTCGGCCTCGGCGACACCCGACGCGTCGACGCGCTGCCGGATGATCGCCGCCGCCTGGTCGAGCTGCTCGGCGCTCGGCGCCGCGCCGTCCTCGGTCTCAGCACCCAGAACGATTTGAGTACCGCCCTGGAGGTCGAGCGCGAGCTCAGGCGACCACGAACTCACCGCTTGCCCGTCGGCAACCTTGATGACGTAGACGCCCAGCGCGTTGATGCCGAAGAGCACGCCCGTCACGAGGAGCAGGCCGAGAAGGACCCGCCAGGCATGACGGACCGGAGAGGATGAAGCCACGTGTGTTCAGCTTTCTGAGATGCCGGAGATGCGGGAAGCAGCGCTGGCGGCGGTCTTACTTGTCGTCTGCATCCCGCTCGAGGCGGGCGCGCGTCTCCTCGGGCGTCTCGATCGCCGGAGCGTCGGCTGCTGCGGCGGGACGTTCGTCGAACGCGACGACCGGCGCGTCTGCGACCTGAGCCTCGTCGGCGGGCGCATCCACCAGTGCGTCCTCGACCACGACGTCCTTGGGCTCGACGATGCGGAGGATGGCCTGGCTGTGCACCTCGATGATGGTGCCGGGTGCGATCTCGACGAGGGCCGGGGAGTCGAGATCCTCCGGGTCGTACGCGACGATCGTGCCGTAGATGCCGCCCTGGAGCAGGACCTTGACGCCGGGAACGGTCTTGGTCGCCTTCTCCTCCTGTTCGGCCTTCATCTGCTTCGTGCGCTTGCGCGTGTTGAAGATCATGAAGACGAGGAGGACGGCGAGGAGGCCGAAGAGGAGGAATTCCATGGGCATGGGGGAAGCGCCTTTCGCAGGTGCACGCACCAGCCTTTGGGCGCACAGAGGTATCCGGGAAGTCTTCAGCGATTATAGGTCATCAAGACGAAGCGTCCCGTCCGGATGCGGCACGCCGAGGTGTGCGTACGCCTCCGGCATCGCCACCCGGCCGCGCGGAGTGCGCCCGAGAAAACCGATGCGGACGAGATACGGCTCGACGACGCTCTCGACCGTCTCGCCCTCTTCGCCGACCGCAACCGCGAGCGTGCTGAGTCCAACCGGTCCCCCGCGGAAGCGTCGGACCAGTGCCTCGAGCACCGCACGGTCCAGCCTGTCGAGACCGATCGCGTCGACGTCGTACAGCTCCAGCGCGGCACGGACGTCGTGCATGGTCGCCGAGCCGTCGCCGTGCACCAGCGCGTAGTCGCGCACGCGGCGGAGAAGGCGGTTCGCGATCCTGGGGGTGCCACGCGAGCGGCGCGCGATCTCGGCCAGCGAATCCCGCGGGATCTCGACGCCGAGCACGACGGCCGATCGCTCGATGACCTGCTCGAGCTCGTGCTCCTCGTAGAACTCGAGGTGTCCGGTGAACCCGAACCGGTCGCGCAGCGGGTTCGGCAGCAGGCCCGACCGGGTCGTCGCCCCCACCAGCGTGAAGGGGGCGAGTTCCAGCGGGATGCTGGTCGCTCCGGCGCCCTTTCCGACCATGATGTCGATGCGGTAATCCTCCATCGCGAGGTACAGCATCTCCTCGGCGGAGCGCGCCATGCGGTGGATCTCGTCGATGAACAGGACCTCGCCGGGGACGAGGCTCGACAGCAGCGCGGCGAGATCGCCGGCGTGTTGGATCGCGGGGCCGCTGGAGAGCCGCAGGGGCCGCTCGCTCTCGTGCGCGACGATCATGGCGAGCGTGGTCTTGCCGAGCCCGGGCGGGCCCGCGAGAAGGATGTGATCGGCGGGGCGGCTCTGGATGCGCGCGGCTTCGAGCAGAAGCTGCAGCTGACCCCGCACCTTCTGCTGGCCGACGAACTCGCTGAGGCTGGTGGGGCGCAGCGCGCCCTCGATCGCGAGCTCGGTGTCGTCGGCCGGCTCGGTGGCGTCGCGGGCGTCAGACACGCGCCTGGCCCCCCTGCGCCGGTCCCAGCAGCGCGAGCGTGTGTCGCAGCAGGGAGGAGACCGAGCCGCGCTCGGCATCCGTCGCGTCCGCCGCGGTCTGGGCGGCCGCCTCTGTCGCGACCTTCTCCGACCAACCGAGGCCGATGAGGGCTGCGGCCACCTGCGAGACCACGTCGGTGCCCGGGGAGGCCGCGTTCCTCTTCGGAGTCGCCGTCGGGTGCACCTTCCCGGCGAGCTGCAGCACGATGAGCTTCGCTGTCTTGGGCCCGATGCCGGAGACGCGTCGGAACGGTGCGTCGTCCTCGGCGTTGACCGCGTCAGCGATCTGATCGACCGTGAGATGCGAGAGCACCCCCAGGGCCGACTTCGGGCCGACGCCGGTCACGCTGATCAAAAGGCCGAAGATCTCCAGCTCATCGCGCTCCACGAATCCGAAGAGCGAGAGCGAGTCCTCACGGACGATCAGGCTCGTGTGCAGCCGGAGCTGCTCGCCCACGGTCGCGGTGTGCGCGACATCCGCCGGCACGGCGACCGAGAAGCCGACTCCGCCCACCTCGATGACGACCTGATCGGATGTCGCATGCAGGACGACACCGTGCAGAGAGGAGATCATCCTCTCAGCCTAGAGCGTGACTCGTAGCTATGTTCGAGCGACACGCTCGGCGGCGGCCCAGGCGCGCTGCGCCGGGGTGAGCGCCCCCTGCGCGGCGACCGCACCGCCGCGTCGCCACGCGTGGCACAGCGCGATCGCGAGGGCGTCCGCGGCATCCGCCGGCTGCGGCGGTGCGTCCAGACGGAGGATCCGAGCGATCATCGCCTGCACCTGGCGCTTGTCGGCGGAGCCGTAGCCCGTCACCGCCGCCTTGACCTCGCTCGGTGTGTGAGTCGCCGCGGGGAGTCCGGATTCGGCGGCGATCAGCAGAGCGACGCCGCTCGCCTGGGCGGTGCCCATCACGGTGTGCGTGTTCTGCTGCGCGAAGACCCGCTCGACGGCAACGGCATCCGGCCGATGTTCGGCGATCGCATCACGGATGCCGGCGGCCACGATCGCGAGCCGGTCACCGATCTCCGCATCGGGAGACGAGCGGATCACGCTCACGTGCACGAGCGTCCCGCGTCGTGACCGGTCGACGTCGACGATGCCCACGCCGCAACGTGTGAGGCCGGGGTCGATACCGAGCACGCGCAGGGAGGAGGTCACTCCCCCAGGCTAAGCCGGGCGGCGGCGGAGGGGCGTCAGGCTCGCCTCAGGCGTCGTCGTTCTCGAGCTCGGCCTGCACGTCAGCCGACAGATCGAAGTTCGTGAAGACGTTCTGCACGTCTTCGCTGTCTTCGAGCGCGTCGATGAGGCGGAAGATCTTCCGCGCGGTGTCGGCGTCGATCTCGACCTTCAGGTTCGGGACGAACTCGACGTCGGCGGACTCGTAGTCGATGCCGGCTTCCTGCAGCGCGCTGCGGACCGTGACCAGATCGGTGGCGTCCGTGATGACCTCGAAGCCCTCAGCATGCGGCTCGATCTCCTCGGCACCGGCCTCGAGCACGGCCAGCATGACGTCGTCCTCGGTCGTGCCCTCCGAGCCGACGACGATGACGCCCTTGCGACTGAAGTTGTAGGCCACGCTGCCCGGGTCGGCGAGGGTGCCGCCGTTGCGGGTCAGGGCGGTGCGCACCTCTGCGGCCGCTCGATTCTTGTTGTCGGTCAGACACTCGATCATGAGGGCGACGCCGTTGGGTCCGTAGCCCTCGTACATGATCGAGGTGTACTCGACGGCCTCGCCGCCGATGCCCGCGCCGCGCTTCACCGCGCGGTCGATGTTGTCCTTGGGGACAGAGGTCTTTCTCGCCTTCTGCACCGCGTCGAACAGGGTCGGATTGCCGGCCATGTCGGCGCCGCCGAGCTTGGCTGCGACCTCGATGTTCTTGATGAGCTTGGCCCACGACTTCGCCCGGCGGGAGTCGATGATGGCCTTCTTGTGCTTCGTGGTCGCCCACTTGGAATGCCCGGACATGGTTCTCCGCTCGTCGTATCCGCCCGGAGCTCGCACCCAAGGCGTCGTCCAGTCTAATCCCGAGGGTCGCGGCCTTCGAGCAGGACCGGGACAACGCATGCCCTGGCGCGGGGCGACCGGCGGGTGTAGTCCTGATCCATGGACGCCACTCCCCCTGATGATCGGTCGCGTGCGCTCGACGCCGCGCACCACGCCGCGCTGGCATTCCTGGACACGGTCGACGAGCGACCGGTCTGGCCGCGAGCCTCCTTGGACGACATGCTCGCCGTGTTCGGAGGCCCGTTGTCCGAGGACGGCGTCGATCCCGTAGCGGTGATCGAGGAGATGGCAGCGCACGCCGATCCTGGGCTCGTCGCGATCCCCGGCGGCAGGTTCTTCGGTTTCGTGATCGGGGCGACGCACCCCGCCGCGCTGGCCGCGGACTGGCTCGTCTCGGCGTGGGATCAGAACTCGGGCTCGTCGACCCTCACCCCCGCGACCGTCGCGATGGAGAGAGTGGCCGGGCAGTGGATGCTCGACCTGTTCGGCCTGCCCGCATCCGCCAGCGTGGGCTTCGTGACGGGCGGACAGCTCGCGAACTTCACCTGCCTCTCGACGGCGCGCGTCGCCGTACTCGGCCGAGCGGGATGGAACCTCGCCGAGCGCGGACTCCGCGAGGCTCCTACTCTGCGGTTCGTCGTCGGCACAGATCGGCACGGGTCGATCGACCGGGCCGCGCGCTTCCTCGGGATCGGACGCTCAGAACTGATCGTCGTCGACACCGACGACCAGGGCAGGATGCGTCCGGATGCCCTGGAGGCAGTCCTCGCCGACGGTGAAGGCCCGGTGATCGTCTGCCTGCAGGCCGGAGAGGTGCACACCGGGGCTTTCGACGACTTCGCCGCGCTCATCCCGATCGCGAAGCGGCACGAGGCCTGGGTGCACGTCGACGGGGCCTTCGGCCTGTGGGCCGCGGCATCCGCTTCCCTGAGGTCGCTGACCTCCGGGATGGAGCAGGCCGATTCCTGGGCCACGGATGCACACAAGACGCTGAACGTGCCGTACGACTGCGGGATGGCGATCGTGCGGGATCCCGCCGATTCGATCGCCGCGTTCCGCACCGGCGGGGACTACCTGATCTACTCGGGCCTGGATCCGTGGGATGTCACCCCGGAGCTGTCACGACGCGCACGGGGCGTTCCGGCGTGGGCCGCGATGCGGAGCCTGGGACGGTCGGGGATCGCGGCGCTCGTCGACCGGCTGCACGCGAATGCGGTCGCGATGGCGCAGGGACTTTCCTCGATCGCGGAGATCGAGATCCTGAACGACGTCGACTACACACAGGTCATGTTCTGCGCGGGATCGGATGCTGCGACCCTAGCCCTCGGCGCGGCGATACTGAACGACGGCACGGCGGCCGTGACGGGCGCCGAGTGGCGCGGACGCGCAGCACTCCGATGCTCGATGTCGTCGTGGGTCACGACTCCCGACGACATCCATCGCACGGTCGAGGCGATCCGCCGGCTGGTATCTCGCTAGGCGGACAGGCCCGTGCGCGCTCGCACCCGATCCAGGAAGCGCACGTGGAAGCGCTTCTCCCCCGTGATCTCGGGGTGGAAGCTCAATCCCAGGAGGCCGCCCTGTTCGACGGCGACCACGCGTCCGTCGGGCAGCGCCGCAAGGACCTCGGCGGCAGGACCGACCGACTCGACGACGGGACCGCGGATGAAAGCGGCGCGCACCGGCCCTTCACCGAGTTCGGGCACGACGAGCTCGGCCTCGAACGACTCGACCTGACGGCCGAACGCATTCCGGCGCACCACGGCGTCGATGCCGCCGAAGGACTCCTGTCCGTCGATCGCATCCACGATCGAGTCGGCGAGCATGATGAGCCCGGCGCAGGTGCCGAGCACCGGCATCCCACCGGCGATCGCGGCGCGGATCGGCTCCTGCATGCCGAAGATGCGCGACAGCTTGTCGATCACGCTCGACTCCCCGCCGGGGATGACGAGACCGTCGACGGCCGCAAGCTCTTCCGGGCGCCGAACCAGCATGACGTCGGCCCCCAGTTCCGCGAGCAGGGCGGCGTGCTCGCGCACGTCGCCCTGCAGCGCGAGGACGCCGACCCTGGGGCTACCAGCCACGCTCGGCGAGGCGGTGCGGGGCCGGGAGGTCGGAGACGTTGATACCGACCATGGCCTCGCCGAGTCCGCGCGAGGCCTCCGCCACGATCTTGGGGTCGTCGAAGAAGGTGGTCGCCTTGACGATCGCCTTCGCGCGCTCGACCGGGTTGCCCGACTTGAAGATGCCGGAGCCGACGAAAACGCCGTCGGCGCCGAGCTGCATCATCATCGCGGCATCCGCGGGGGTGGCCACGCCACCGGCGACGAACAGCACGACGGGGAGCTTGCCGGTCTCGGCGATCTCGGCGACCAGCTCGTACGGCGCCTGCAGCTCCTTGGCCGCGACGAACAGCTCGTCTTTCGGCAGGGCGGTGAGTGCGGCGATCTCGCCGCGGATCTTGCGGATGTGCTTCATCGCCTCGGAGACGTCGCCGGTGCCGGCCTCTCCCTTGGAGCGGATCATCGCCGCGCCTTCGTTGATGCGACGGAGCGCCTCGCCGAGGTTCGTGGCACCGCAGACGAACGGGACCGTGAAACCGAACTTGTCGATGTGGTTCACGTAGTCGGCGGGCGAGAGCACCTCGGACTCGTCGATGTAGTCGACGCCCAGCTCCTGCAGGATCTGCGCCTCGACGAAGTGACCGATGCGCGCCTTGGCCATGACCGGGATGGAGACCGTGTCGATGATGCTGTCGATCATGTCGGGATCGCTCATGCGCGAGACGCCGCCCTGGGCGCGGATGTCGGCGGGAACGCGCTCGAGCGCCATGACGGCGACGGCGCCGGCATCCTCGGCGATCTTGGCCTGCTCGGCGGTGACGACGTCCATGATGACGCCGCCCTTGAGCATCTCGGCGAGGCCGCGCTTGACGCGCGAGGACCCGGTGGTGGTCTGGTCTGTCATGAGGACTCCTGTCGGGCACACCGCTGTCGGCGGTCAAAGTCGGTATTGATCTAGGCCAAACATAGCACTGTCCGAAACGACTTAGAATCGTCGGGAGGACACGAGAGGACTCATGAGCGACGACATCACTGGAACGACCGCCGCGGACATTGCCGACAGCGTGCGCGGGCTCCGTGATCGCGGCATCCTGCGTCCGGGAAGTCCGCTGCCGCCGGTCCGTGAACTCGCCACACGACTCGGGGTGAACCGCAACACCGCCGTCGCCGCCTACCGTCAGCTCGCTCAGGCCGGACTCGTCGTCTCGCGCGGCCGGGCCGGGACCGTGGTGACGGGGCACGAGGCCGTCGCACAGGAGGGCTACGCCGCCGACACGGTGCTGCGCGACGTCGGCACGGGCAACCCGGACCCGCGCCTGATCCCCGACCCCTCACCTGCGCTGATGAACATCGCGAGCAGGCCCGTGCTCTACGGCGAGCCCGTGATCGATCGCGGTCTGGAGGACTGGGCACGGAACTGGGTCGCCGCCGACCTCCATGCGGACTTCCGCATCACGATCACCAGCGGCGCCGTCGATGCCGTCGAGCGCCTGCTCGCCCAGGCTCTGATGCGCGACGACGCGGTCGCGCTCGAGGACCCGTGCTTCCTCGCCAGCATCCACACCGTGCGCCTCGGCGGCTACCGTGCCGTCGCCGTGCCGGTGGACGACCAGGGCATGACGGTCGACGGCCTCCGCGCTGCTCTGGACGCCGGGGTCCGCGCCGTCATCTGCACTCCCCGCGCCCAGAACCCGACGGGCGCGAGCCTCACCGCCGAACGCGCCGCTGAACTCCGCGCCGTGCTGGCCGATCATCCGTACGTGCTGATCATCGAGGACGACCACTTCTCGATGCTGTCGCAGCGACCGTACAAGTCGCTCATCGGGCCGGGGCATCGCCGATTCGCCCTCGTGCGCTCGGTCTCGAAGTTCCTCGGCCCGGACATGTGCCTCGCGATCGCCGCCACCGACGCGGAGACCGCCGAGCGGCTGGCGATGCGCCTCAGCCCCGGCACGACGTGGGTGAGCCATCTGCTGCAGCGCCTCGCGCTCACACAGCTGACGGATCAGACGGTGACCGCCGAGGTCGCCGCTGCGGCCGCACACTACGCCGAGCGCAACGCCGCTTTCGCGGCAAGACTACGAGAGCACGGGATCGAGGCACCGGCATCCGATGGGCTGAGCCTGTGGATCCAGCTGCCGCGACCCGCCAGGGAGGTCGCGGAGCGGCTGATGCGGCGCGGCTGGCTCGCCCGCACCGGCGACGAGTTCGCGCTCGACGATCGTGCCGAACCCTCACACCACCTGCGCCTCACCGTGCACGACCTCGACGATCAGGATGCCGCGACACTCGTCGCCGACCTGGTCGCCGCCGCTCGATGATCACCTGCCGCGACCTGCGGCTCGCCCAGAATGAAAGGATCGAGGAATGAAGATCCTCTCCATCCAGTCAGCCGTCGCCTACGGCCACGTCGGCAACTCCGCCGCGGTGTTCCCGTTGCAGCGCATCGGCGTCGAGGTGCTGCCGGTCTACACGGTGAACTTCTCGAACCACACCGGCTACGGCGCGTGGCGCGGCCCGCTCATCGACCCGGCCGATGTCCGCGAGGTCATCACCGGCATCGAGGACCGCGGCGTCTTCGGACAGATCGACGCCATCCTCAGCGGCTACCAGGGCGGCGAGGGTATCGGCGACGTCATCATCGACGCCGTCGCGCGCGTGAAGGCGGCCAACCCGAACGCCGTGTACGCGTGCGACCCCGTGATGGGGAACGCGAAGTCCGGATGCTTCGTCGCACCCGCCATCCCGGTCCTGCTGCGCGAGCGCGTCGTCCCGGTGGCCGACATCATCACGCCGAATCAGTTCGAGTTGGGCTTCCTCACCGAGACCGATCCCGACACGCTCGAGTCCACCCTCGCCTCGGTCGACCTCGCCCGTGCCATGGGACCCCGCACCGTGCTCGTCACCAGCGTGGAGCGACCCGACCGGGAAGACGGAACGATCGAGATGCTCGCCGTCGACGACGAGGGCGCGTGGATCGTGCAGACCCCGCACCTTCCGATGAAGGCCAACGGCTCCGGCGACGTCACCGCGGCGCTCTTCACCGCGCACTACGTCGAGACGGGCAGTGCGCAGACGGCGCTCGAGCGCACCGCCTCCAGCGTCTACGACCTGCTCAAGGCCACGCTCGACTCCGGTGAGCGCGAGCTGCAGCTCGTCGAAGCCCAGGAGTTCTACGCGCACCCGCGGATGCAGTTCACCGCGCGCCAGGTGCGCTGACCGTCTACTGGGTCCCTGAGCCTGGTCGAAGGGTACTCCGCGGGCGCTTCGACAAGCTCAGCGACCTGAGGGTGCTCAGCGGGGCCAGGCGTCCGCCACGGCCTCGCGCACCTCGCCGAGCAACTGCGGCAGCGCCTTCGTCTTCGCGATGATCGGGAAGAAGTTCGCGTCCGACGTCCACCGCGGCACGACGTGCTGGTGCAGGTGGCCGTCGACGCCGGCACCCGCGACCGCGCCCTGGTTCATGCCGAGGTTGAAGCCGTCGCAGCGGGACACCTCGCGCAGCACCCGCATCGCGGTCTGCGTGAGAGCGCCGATCTCGGCGACCTCTTCCGACGTCGCCTGGTCGTAGGTGCCGATGTGCCGATAAGGGCAGACCAGCAGGTGACCGGAGTTGTACGGGAACAGGTTCAGCAGCACGTATGCCGTCTCGCCGCGCGCGACGATCAGACGATCGGCATCCGCGTGCTTCGGCGCTTCACAGAACGGGCATTCCTCGCGCAACGGCTCGGGTCCCGCCTGAATGTACGCCATCCGGTGCGGGGTCCACAGTCGCTGGAACTCGTCGGGCGCCCCCGCGAGCAGACTCCCGTCTTCTGCCGAGGTCACACCAGATCCCCCGCCGTGTGCACGAGAGCGTGCGAGTCGATGGCGACGCGGATGCGGGCGACGGCATCCGCGATCGGTACGCCGTTCTCCTGCGTGCCGTCGCGGTAGCGGAACGAGACGGTGCCGGCGGCTCGGTCCTGCTCCCCCGCGATCAGCAGCAGCGGAACCTTGCCGGTGGTGTGATTGCGGATCTTCTTCTGCATCCGTTCGTCTGACGTGTCGAGCTCGGCGCGCACGCCGGAGTCCCGGAGCGTGGAGATGATCTCGCCCAGGTAGTCGGCGAACTCCTCGGCGACGGGGATGCCGACGACCTGCACGGGCGAGAGCCACACCGGGAAGTCGCCCGCGTAGTGCTCGAGCAGGATCGCGAAGAACCGCTCGATCGAGCCGAACAGCGCGCGGTGGATCATGATCGGGCGCTTCTTCTGCCCGTCCTTGTCCATGAACTCCAGGTCGAAGCGCTCCGGAAGGTTCGGGTCGACCTGCACGGTGGAGAGCTGCCAGGTACGGCCGATCGCGTCCTTCGTCTTGAGGTCGATCTTCGGGCCGTAGAACGCCGCCTCGCCGGGGACCTCTGTGAGCTTCAGACCGGATGCCACGGCGACGCGGCGCAGCGCATCGGTCGACGACTCCCAGAACTCGTCCGAGCCGATCCACTTCGACTTCTCGTCATCCTTCATCGACAGCTCGAGCTCGAAGTCGCTCAGACCGAAATCGCGGAGCATCGAGAGGATGAACTCGAGGACCTTCGCGACCTCGCCTTCGAGCTGGTCGGGAGTCACGAAGAGGTGCGAGTCATCCTGCGTGAAACCGCGCACGCGGGTGAGTCCGTGCAGCGCCCCGGACAGCTCGTTTCGGTAGACCGTGCCGTTCTCGGCGAAACGCAGCGGAAGATCGCGATAGCTGCGTGCGCGCTCCTTGTAGATCAGGATGTGCATCGGGCAGTTCATGGGCTTCAGGTAGTAGTCCTGGCCCTGCTTGGTGATCTCGCCGTTCTCGTCGCGCTCCTCGTCCATCACGATCGGCGGGAACATGCCCTCCTTGTACGTGACGAGGTGGTTCGAGGTGAGGAAGAGATCTTCCTTCGAGATGTGAGGCGTGTACACGTAGGTGTAGCCGCCCTCGATGTGGCGCTTGCGCGCGTGCTGCTCCATCTCGCCGCGGATCATGCCGCCGCGGGGATGCCAGACCGACAGACCCGACCCGATCTCCTCGGGGAACGAGAAGAGATCCAGCTCCTTGCCGAGCCGGCGGTGGTCGCGTTTCGCGGCCTCTTCGAGCCGGTGCTGGTAGGCGCGCAGCTCGTCCTTGGTCGGCCAGGCCGTGCCGTAGATGCGCTGCAGCTGCGGGTTCTTCTCGCTGCCCCGCCAGTAGGCGGCGGCGATGCGAGTGAGGTCCCAGCCGTTGCCGATCATGCGGGTGTTCGGCAGGTGCGGTCCGCGGCAGAGGTCCTTCCAGACGACCTCGCCGTCGCGGGTGGTGTTGTCGTAGATCGTGAGCTCGCCCTCGCCGACCTCGACAGAGGCGCCTTCCGCGATCTCTTTCTGGGTCCCTGAGCCTGTCGAAGGGCCCTTGAGTCCGATCAGCTCGAGCTTGAACGGCTCGTCGGCGAGCTCTGCGCGCGCCTCCTCGTCGGTGACGACACGACGGACGAAGCGCTGACCCTCACGGATGATGCGCTGCATCTCCTTCGTGATGGCCTTGATGTCCTCGGGGGTGAATGGGGTCTCCACGCCGAAGTCGTAGTAGAAGCCGTCGGTGATGGGCGGGCCGATGCCCAGGTTCGCCTGCGGGTTGATGCGCTGCACCGCCTGCGCGAGCACGTGTGCCGCCGAGTGGCGGAGGATGTTCAGCCCGTCCTGGCTGTCGATCGTGACCGCCTCGACCTCGTCAGTCTCGGTGACGGTCGTGGCGAGATCCTTGAGATCGCCGTTGACGCGCATGGCTACGACGTTGCGGTCGGTGAACAGGGCGAAGCCATCGTGCGGCCGGGCGTTTTCAGGCACAGAAACTCTCCATCTGGGTCGGTACCCAGGTTACCCGTACGACCGCCGGCTCCGGACCGTCAGCCGACGACCACGATGCCATCAGGCTCGCTCGCTCAGCGTCGGGCGACGTCGCCCGATCCGGAGACCTCTTGGGTCACGCGGGCGCTTCCGCCGTAGGAGATGTCTGCGGAGCCGTCGATGATCGCTTCGAGCGTCTTCTCCGCGGTCACGGTGGCGCTGCCCGGGCCGCGGATGGTGACGGACGTATCGCTGCTGCGCAGGCCCTCGGCGTCGTATCCGCCGGCCCCGCCGATCTCAACCCTCTGTGTCGTCGTCGTGCCGTCGATCTCCACCTCCCCCGATCCGTCGATGCGTACCGTGAGCGTCTCCAGGACGGCGTCGCGCACAGCGATCTCACCGGAGCCGTCGATCGTGAGCGCGGCACCCGACGCATCGATGCCACGGGCTTCGACATCGCCCGATCCCCGGATCGTGATCGTCGGCGCACTCGCACCGGTGAAGTCGACCGAGGCGTCTCCGGACCCGAACACCGCGAGCGACTCGAGCGACGACACCGTGAGCTCGTACCGGATGTCGCCGGACCGGAGCGGCGGCTCGCCGTCCATGCCCAGCCGCAGCACCCCGTCGTCGACCTCAGCGGTGAGGCTGTCGATGATGCGCTCGCCGGCGGTCACCCGGAGGGACGGTGTCGCTCCCGATGTCACCGTGAGGTCGCCGGAGGTGTCGAGCTCCACGCCCGTGACGTCGGTCACCTCGCGGTCCTGACTGACGGCGGGACCGGGACCGAACGCTGCGCACCCGGTGAGCGCGGAGGCGGCGATGACGACGACGGTGATGACGGAAACAAAGAGGAGACGTGAGCGCATGGCCTCAGCGTAAGGAGGGGGGCGACAGCCCCGACAGCTACGCCGGTACTGACTTCGTCTGCCTCCCCGGTATGAGTCCGGAGACGGCGAAAGCGCGTGCCATCACGTAGCGTGAAGACATGAGAGCAGTCGCCCGATGGATCCTCGCGATCGCCCTCGGCGCGATCGGCGTCATGCACTTCACCTCGACGCGCGGTTTCCGCGTGGTCGTCCCCGACTGGGCCGTGGAGATCACGAAGCTCGACAAGAACGACATCGTCCTCGCGTCCGGTGCGGCGGAGATCGCGCTCGCGACAGGGCTGATCGCGCTGCCACGCGAACGGCGACGGATCGGCTGGGCGACGGCCGCATTCTTCGTCGCCGTCCTCCCCGGGAACATCCATCAATGGCGCACCCAGCGCTCGACGCCCGGGCTCGATACTGATGCGAGGCGACTCGGACGCCTCTTCCTGCAACCGGCGCTCGTGGTCTGGGCGCTCTGGGCGACGAGCGAGAAGCGTCACCGACGTCGCTGACGATCGCCGCGTCGCGCGCCGGGCCTCTCCGTGTCGGAGAGAATGGGGCATGGCCTCCCCCTCGATCGTCTGGTTCCGCGATGACCTGCGGCTGGCCGACAACCCCGCCCTGCGCGCCGCGATCGACCGCGGCGAGCCGATCATCGCGCTGTACGTGCTCGACGAGGAGTCCGAGGGCGTGCGGCCGCTCGGCGGCGCGGCGCGCTGGTGGCTGCACCACTCGCTCGCGTCCCTCGGCGAACGTCTGCGTGAGAAAGGGGCGGCTCTCGTCCTGCGCCGCGGCCCGGCCGATCGCGTCGTCCGAGACGTCGTGGCGGATGCCGGAGCAGGTGCCGTGTTCTGGAATCGTCGGTACGGAGGAGCAGGTCGCGCCATCGACACCGGACTCAAGTCGGCGCTCCGCTCCGACGGGGTGACCGTTCAATCGTTCGCGGGATCTCTGCTGCACGAGCCATGGACCGTGACGACGGGCAGCGGCACGCACTATTCGGTGTTCACGCCGTTCTGGCGCGCCTGCCGCGCGCTCCCCGCTCCACGGGGACCGCTCGTGGAACCGAAGGAGATTCCCGGCGCCTCTCAGCCGCGGGCATCCGATCGACTCGATGACTGGGAGCTGCTGCCGACGCAGCCCGACTGGGCCGGCGGGTTGCGCGAGACCTGGGAACCGGGTGAACCGGGCGCTCGGCGGCGGCTGCGCGAGTTCCTCGACGACGACCTCTCCGCCTACGACCGAGCACGCGACGAGCCCTCGGCTGGGGCGACATCGCTGCTCTCCCCGCGCCTGCGTTGGGGCGAGCTGAGTCCGTTCACCGTGTGGCATGAGGCCGTCGGCGTCGACGGCGCCGGCCGCTTCCTCTCCGAGCTCGGATGGCGCGAGTTCGCCTGGCACACGCTCTATCACTTCCCGGACCTCGCGACGAAGAACCTTCGCCGGGAGTTCGACGCCTTCCCCTGGCCGCCGCTCGACCCCTCACAACTCGACGCCTGGCAGCACGGCGAGACCGGTGTGCCACTGGTGGATGCGGGCATGCGCGAGCTCTGGCACACCGGCTACATGCACAACCGCGTACGGATGGTCACGGCATCGTTCCTGATCAAGAACCTGCTGATCGACTGGCGACTCGGCGAGGAGTGGTTCTGGGACACGCTGGTCGATGCCGACGACGCCAACAACCCGCTCAACTGGCAGTGGGTCGCCGGCTCCGGAGCGGATGCCGCGCCCTACTTCCGCGTGTTCAATCCCGAGCTGCAGGCGAAGAAGTTCGACCCGCAGAGCCGCTACATCTCGCGGTGGGCAGCGGATGCTCCGACGGAACCGATCGTCGACCTCGGCGAGACCCGGAAAGCGGCTCTCTCGGCCTACGAGCAGGTCAAGCGAGCGCCGCGGGCCTGATCCCTTCAGTCAGGCGTGCACTTCCTGGTCGGCGCGCACCCGGAACCACATGGTGAGCTCGGCCAGGGCGCGCAACGTCGTGGAGCGCTCGGAGCTGTCCTCCAGATCGGCGAACGAGTCGCGGAAGCCGTCGGGGACGTGCGCTGCCTCGCTCTGAAGAGAGCGATATCCCATCGTCCAATCCGCGAAACGGCGTTCGTCGAGCGGCTCCTCGAGGAGGACGCGCATGCTGTGATGACGCGGATCCCTCTCGATGGTGCGCGCCAGCCGACGCACGACGTCGGCAGGGCCCTCGAGCACCTGGATGAAGCGCTCGCCGCGATACAGCAGCATCCCGGTCAATTCCTTCGCTTCGTTGAGCGCACGGCACTGAGCCAGCAAGTGGTCGAGTGCCGTCGCCCGGAACGGCGCGGATGCTGTGCTCGTGTAGACGAGGGAGGTCAGCTCGGTGCTCTCGGTCGAGGTCACTGGACAGCTCCCTTCAGCTGCGCTTCGGCATCCGCGTCCGGTGATCCGGCTGCGGGAGCGGTCGAGACGGCCGTCGTCGCACCATCGAGCGTGAGGAAGCTTCCGAGAGGACGCGACCGCGCGTCGAATGCGGAGTAGCTGCCATCCGACTGGCGATCGACGTACCCGAGGAAATCGCCACCGCGGCTGCCGACATGGAATCCTTCCTCGACGCACGCCCAGAGGACGTCGGAGGAGAATGTGTGGGGATCGTTCACTCGTGAACACTATGAGAGCGACGCGATATTCTGCTTCCCCCTTGCGCGGCGGCCGTTCGCTGTGCGACGCCGCAGGAGCGGTCAGACGTGTCGGACCGAGAGCATCTGCCAGCCTTCGGGGACCTTGGCTTCAAGGGCAGCCATGTCATCCGCTTCGATCTCTCGGGGCTCCTCGCGACGCTGAAATCGGCCTTCGACGATGCGGATGCCGCCCGGCTTCATCTCGACGTGGGCGGAGGCCATCTCCCATCCGGCAGGAGCCTGCGCGAGGAGCTGAGCGCGGAGCTCCGGGATCTCGGTGCCCTCGACGGTCGCGGTCTGCTTTTCGGCGGGGCGGATGAGGGCGACGAGCATGAGACAAGACTAGGCGACCGTGGAACGAATCAGCGTTCCGGAGGGGGTGGTCCCGACAGGTCTGGGGAACCCTCGGGACCACCTGCCGGTGTTGCTGGGGACTTCACCGGACCGTGGATCGCCTTTTCGTGCGATCTGAGCGCCAACATACCGGTTCGGTGCGGAGCGCGACAGGCCCGAGGGCGCGGTGCTGCCGTTTCTTGCACTCCGTCGAGATCTAGACGCCCGCCCGGCGAGAGCGTAGCCTTCGTGCCAGAGCGGCGGGGATGCGGGAACTGGGGACGATCCGCACCTGAGCTCTTGCCTTCCGCCTCGCGAGTTCTGGGGTGCTCGCGGGTGGAAGGCACCTCATCACTCCCCCGGTGCCCTGCCGGCGCTGTCCTGTGCAAACTCGAAATCGAAGAGGCCGCCCCAAGGCGTGCGCTCGTCTCCCGTGTCGCGAGGGTCGTACTGGACGGTCGAGGTAGAGATGACCACACGCGATCGCGGCGTCACCAGCACGCGCATGCGTCGGTTCCCGACGACGATGAAGTCTATGAACCGCGCCGGACCGTTGGCCGCCTCGGAGATCCGATCCAGCAACTCGTCCAGGTCTTGTTCCTGTGCGAGGTGCGCGGCAACGCCGTCGATGAGGATCTCGGTCCTCTCCATGGTCTGCATTTCGTCCATCCCAGCACGTTAGTACGATCCGCTGGAGAGAGAACGGGGTTGCATCGCGAACGTCGATTTGCGCCATGACATCCTGATCCGAGACAGAGAGGCACTTTCATGAACCCGATGTTCCCGAGCGGGAGCGATGCGCTTGCTCCGCCCTTGCAGGACGTGCGCGGCTCAGCCAAGCGCGCTATCAACTACTTCCACGTGCTCGTCGACGAGCCAACGGGGAGCGGCGCCCCGGGTCGGCATCATGTGCAGTTGATCGGCGCAGCGGATGCCGATTCGCTCCGCGAGCCGCTGTCGTACGACGCGTTCGAGATCGAGAGTGACACCGTCGCAGAAGGTGGCACGTTGCGGGTCCGCTCGATGATCGCGGAACTCGTTGCTCGTTTCGGCCTCTACCTCGACCCCTCTTCCTGGTCCAACGAGGAAGGCGACGAGGAACAGGTGGCGGCGGTCAGGCGCGCCGATTGAAACGGCCGTCCGGCCCGAACACGAAAAAACCCCCGGGATTCCGGGGGTTTCAGTGTGCGCGATACTGGGATCGAACCAGTGACCTCTTCCGTGTCAGGGAAGCGCGCTACCGCTGCGCCAATCGCGCCTGTACAGGCTTTTCAGTTGTGTGCGACGAGGTGGCGACGGGATTCGAACCCGTGTAAACGGCTTTGCAGGCCGGTGCCTAGCCGCTCGGCCACGCCACCGTGTGGATTGACCCCACGTGCTTCGAGTCTCCAAGAGAAACTCACTGCACTCGAGCGGATGACGAGATTCGAACTCGCGACCCTCACCTTGGCAAGGTGATGCGCTACCACTGCGCTACATCCGCATTTGCTCCCGGTCGACCCGGGCACTCATGAAACATTAGCCGAAGATCGGCGAGGGTCCAAACCGGAATCGAATCCCGCGCGTGTCCGCCGGAGTGGTCCTCGCGGCGTCCGAGCGTCGGGTAGTATCTGTTGACGTACCCCGCGGGTATGGGCGATTGGCGCAGTTGGTAGCGCGCTTCCTTCACACGGAAGAGGTCATCGGTTCGAGTCCGGTATCGCCCACCACATCTCGGTCTTTCCCCGCCGCCGCCGTGAGTCACTCAGGCTTGTCGAGCGGAACCCGGATGACGCGATCGTCGTCGTCGGACGGCGATCCGCGGCCGTCACGGTTGTTCGTCAGCATCCACAGGGCACCGTCAGGCGCGACGACGACGTCCCGCAGACGGCCGAACTCACCGACGTTATGCTCCGACGCGACGGTGAGATCCTCGATGGGCACCTCGCGGAGCCGCTCGCCCCTGAGATTCGCGATGAAGATCGCTCCGCCGGTCACGGCGATGCCGCTGGGACTCGCCTGATCAGGGCGCCACTGCTGCACCGGATCGACGAAGCCGTCGCGGTCGGCGATGCCTTCGACCTCCGGCCAGCCGTAGTTGCCACCCGCTTCGATGATGTTCAGCTCGTCCCAGGTGTCCTGCCCGAACTCGCTCGCGTAGAGGACGCCGTCCTGGCCCCAGGCGATCCCCTGCGGGTTCCGGTGCCCGTAGCTGAACACCACAGAACCCTCGATGGGGTTGTCGTCCGGCACATCGCCGTCAGGCGTGAGGCGGAGGATCTTTCCGGACAGAGAGTCGAGGTCCTGCGCTCGCGAGGGCTGTCCGGCGTCGCCGACCGTGGCGTAGAGCATCCCGTCCGGGCCGAAGGCGATGCGCCCGCCGTTGTGATTTCCGGCGACGTCGAGTCCGCTCAGCACGGCTTCGGCCTCTCCCAATCGCAGCGCCCCTGCAGCACCCGAGATCTCGTACCGCTCGATGCGATTGTCCGACGACGTCGTGAAGTAGGCGTACAGGTACCCCTCCCCCACGGCGATCCCGAGCAGACCGCCCTCGCCGCGTGGAGCGACACCATCGATGACGCCGACCTCGCGCACGATACCGTCTTCACTCACCTCGACGATCCGTGCAGTGTCGCGCTCGCTGAACAGCGCAATGTCACCGTGGAACGCGATCGACCACGGCACGGCGAGGTTCTGCGCGATCACCGTCGCCTCTCCCGTCGCCACGATCGAGGAGCCGGATCGCGCGGGTGTCGGCGCGCCCCCGCTCGAGGGTGGCTCGCTCGCGCAGGCGGTCAGCGCCAGCAGGAGCGCGGCGCCGCCCGCTATCGCACTTACCTTCCGTCCTACATCCACAGCGCCCCCTGCGGTCCGCGACGGCTCACGTGACACGCCCGTCCCCCGGTCGCGAGACCCGCAACCAGCGATAGCCGTACCCCGGGACCTCGAGTTCGACGTCGCCGGTCGGGCTCACCTCGACCCGCGCCGAGTCGAGAAGGTCGACGAGGGTCGTGCCTTCCGGCTCGTCGGCAAGGCGGAACGCGGCATCGACGGGAACCTCCGAGAAGTTGTGCAGCGCGATCATCCGCCCCACGTCCGCTGCGAGCGAGTGCACCAGCAGCCCGGGCGCCGACTGCTCGATGATCTCCAGCCGTCCCCAGCCGAGCTCCGGCGAGATGCGGTATCGGGAGGTGAGATCACGGAAGAAGTGCAGCATCGAACCGCGATCCTCCAGCTGGGCCGCGACGTTCACGTGCTGCGGGGCGTAGCCGTCGGCGGGCGGGCGGGCAACCAGTCGTGAAGGCGCAGCGTCCGAGAATCCGCCGTTGCGATCCGCCGACCACTGCATGGGAGTCCGCACGGATTGCCTGTCCGGAATGTCGACGTTCTCCCCCATCCCGATCTCCTCGCCGTAGAACAGCACCGGGGTGCCGGGCAGGGTGAACAGCAGGCTGTACGCCATCCGGATGCGTCTCGGGTCTCCCTCCAGCATGGTCGGGAGCCGGCGCGTGATGCCGCGCCCGAAGACGCGCTGCTTCTCATCGGGCGCGAACGCCTCGAACACCTCCTGCCGCTCACTGTCGCTGAGCTTGTCGAGGGTGAGCTCGTCGTGATTGCGGAGGAAATTCGCCCACTGCACCTCGACCCCCAGCTCGGGACGGGAGGTCAGCGCCTCGATGAGCGGAGCCGGATCGCGGCGCACGAGAGACAGGTAGAACGCCTGCATGCCGACGAAGTCGAACTGCATGGTCAGCTCGTCACCGGCTTCACCCCCGAAGTACGCGACCTGCTGGTCATACGGCAGATTCACCTCGCC
This sequence comes from Microbacterium sp. SA39, assembly GCF_000967865.1. Classification (GTDB taxonomy): domain Bacteria; phylum Actinomycetota; class Actinomycetes; order Actinomycetales; family Microbacteriaceae; genus Microbacterium. The sequence goes on along the minus strand of NZ_JXRU01000031.1, from coordinate 103,282 downwards.
GAGCAGGATCGCCTCGCTGGATCTGCGCTGCAGGAAGCGGCGGATGTCGCGCAGCAGGTCGTGCGGCTCCGGGATATCAGCGCCCTGAGGAACCTCGAGCAGGAAAGGCACCGCGTCGACGCGGAATCCCGAGATGCCGAGCTGCAGCCAGAAGCCGATCACCTTGGCGATCTCGTCGCGCACCTGCGGGTTCGCGACGTTGAGGTCGGGCTGGTGCTCGTAGAAGCTGTGCTGGTACCACTGCCCCGACTTCTCGTCCTTCTCCCAGATGCCGTCGGCCTGCCCGGGAAAGACCGCGTTCTTCTGCCCGCGGGGCGGCGCATCATCTCGCCAGATGTAGTAGTCGCGGTAGGGCGAGTCCACGCTGCGTTTCGCCGCCAGGAACCACGGATGCCGATCAGAGGTGTGATTGACGACGAGGTCGACGATCACGCGCATGCCCCGATCACGGGCCGTGCGGATGACCTCGACGAGGTCGCCGTGGGTTCCGAGCCTCGGGTCGACACCGTAGAAGTCGCTGACGTCGTACCCGTCGTCCCGGTCGGGAGTCGGATAGAACGGCATGAGCCAGAGGCAGGTGACCCCGAGCTGGGAGAGGTAGTCGATCCGCTGCGCGAGGCCCTGCAGATCGCCGACGCCGTCTCCGTTCGAATCGAGGAAGGTCTCGACGTCGAGGCAGTACACGACAGCGGTCTTCCACCAGAGGTCGCTGGTATCCGTGATCTTCACAGTCGCTCCTTCAGTGCGGGGATGAGGTCGGATGCCGCCGTGCGGAGGAACCCGGATTGATCGGTGCCGACATGGTGCAGATAGACGCGATCGAACCCGATGCGCACGAGATCGGCGATGCGCGACGCGAGGGACTCGGGGTCGTGATCGATCAGGACCGCCTTTCCGAGCCCCGCGTCATCGACCACGCCGACGGCCTCGTCGAAGTCCTCCGGCTGCTCCAGGTCCCAGGTCGTGGGCGGGGAGAGCAGGCCGTTGCGCCACTGGTCGCGCGCGATCACGAGTGCCTCCGCGTCACTCCGCGCCCAGCTGAGATGCACCTGCAGCGTGCAGGGGCCGACGCCGCCCGCCGAGCGGTACCGGTCCACGACGCGGCGCAGGGCGTCGGGCTCCTGGGCGACCGTGGCGAGACCGTCTGCCCAGGACGCGGCCCATCCCGCTGTCTCGGCGCTGACCGCGGTCGCGAAGAGCGGCGCTGGCTCGGCTGGCCGGCTCCACACTCGGGCGCGGTGCACTCTCACCAGACCGTCATGGTCGACCAGCTCCCCGGCGATCAGACGGCGGATGACGTCCACGCTCTCGAGAAGGCGTTCGTTGCGCGTCGCCTTCTCAGGCCAGCCGTCGCCCGTCACGTGTTCGTTGACCGCCTCCCCGCTGCCCATGGCCGCCCAGAAACGGCCGGGGAACATCTCCTCGATCGTCGCGAACGCCTGCGCGATCATGACCGGATGGTAGCGCTGACCGGGAGCGTTGACCATACCGATCGAAAAGCTGGTGCGCGCCAGGGCGGCCGCGATCCAGCTGAGGGCGAAGCCCGACTCGCCCTGTCGTGGGCTCCAGGGCGCGAGGTGGTCGGAGCACATCGCGCCGTCGAACCCGGCCTGTTCGGCGGCGACGACGGCGTCGAGGAGCGCGCTCGGCGCGATCTGCTCATGGGAGGCGTGGAATCCGATGAAGACCATGACCCGAGTGTGCCAACTTTCGCTCGTTACCGAGAGGGGGTGGCGAGCACCGCTAGGTTTATGCCATGAATTCGCGCACCGCCGCCATCGTGTATCGGCTCCTCTTCGCTGCCCTGTCGCTCACGGCCGTGGGCGTGCAGTTCTTCGCCGTGACCATTCCGCTCGGACACAGCATCTTCAACTTCTTCTGCTACTTCACGAATCTGTCGAACATCATGATCTCCATCGTGTTCATCGTGAGCGCGCTCCGGCTGATCTCCGCGCGGAAGGACCCGTCCGACTCCGATGTCGCGATCCGCGGCGGCGCCGTCGTCTACATCGTCTTCGTCGGCGTGGTCTTCAACACGATCCTCGCCGACACGGATCTCGGATCCCTGATCCCCTGGGTGAACGTCGTCCTGCACATGATCATCCCGATCGCGGGCATCGTCGACTGGCTGATCTGGGCCCCGCGCCGGAATCTGCCGTTCCGCGTCGCGCTCTGGTGGATGGTCTGGCCGGCGGCCTACTCCATCTTCTCGGTGGTGCGCGGAGCGATCGACGGGTTCTACCCCTACCCGTTCTTCAACCCGAACGTGTCCGGCGGCTACGGCGGAGTCGCACTGTGGTGCCTCGTCCTCGTGGTCGCGTTCTTCGTTCTCGCGGTTCTCGTCCGATGGCTCGGCAACCTGCGTCATCGCTCGCTGGCACGAGTCGGAGACACCCGGTAGCGCACTGATCGCTTCACGGCTCCTTGTCCCAGGCTGCGCGTAGCATCCCTGGCATGCGGTCGACCGACATCCTGCCCGGCCCCTGCCATCTCTGCGGCGGGCACTCCGGTGTGCGCACCGGGGAGGCCTGGATCTGTGCGGTCTGCAGCTGGAGGTTCGGAGACGTGCCGGACGACGGCCTCCCTCTCCCCCGGGTCGACGTCGTCTATTACCTGCGATTCGATCGCCGCGTGAAGATCGGCACCAGCCACAGGCCACGCCAGCGACTGTCGCGCATCCTGCACCACGAGCTGCTGGCGTTCGAGCGCGGAGGGAGAGAGATCGAGCAGAGCCGTCATCGTGAATTCGCCGAGGACCGCGAAGGCGGCGAATGGTTCACGCTGACCGACGGCTTGCGCTCCCACGTGTCCGGGCTGCGCGCCGTCGGCGATCCGTGGCAGCTCTACGCCCGGTGGCTCAGCGAGGCGCTGCAGCGTCATCACGGCTAGCATCGCGGACGATCCGATGCCAGCCCCGTGCGGCGGAGCGGCCGCACCCGGAAACTGCGGGTGAGGGATGCCGCCGAGGCATCCGCAGCGAAAGGAGAGCTCATGTCCGATATGGCAGACAGCACGAGCGGAAACACGGCCGACGAGATGATCGACTACAAGAAGATCCACGACGAGAGCATCCTGGGCGACGGGAGTGGCGACCCGAACGACGACCGCGAGTTCCTGCAGGATCTTCCGCCCGCCCAGGCCGACGAGACGGCATCGGAGTCCGACGGCTCCGACGCTCCCTGACGCCCGAGCCCGGCCCGGCCCGGCCCGAGACGCAGAATGCCGGGCTGCCAATCCGTTCGGACGGCAGCCCGGCATTCTCGACCGGGCGAATCAGGCGATCAGGCGGTCGCGGCCCGGGCGCGGGTGGTCGCCGGCTGCGGCTGCGAGAAGAGCACGACCACGATGACTGCGGCACCCACGACGACGTGAGGGAGCCAGACGTTCAGGGCTTCACCCGAGAATCCGAAGATCCACGGCGAAAGCGCGAGGAACAGGCTCGCGACGATGTCGAACACGAGGTGGACGGGCATCGGGATGAAGCCGAAGGGGCCCCACTCGTACTTGGTGAACAGGCTGTAGACGATCAGGCCGACGCCCAGGACGATCGGGATGACGACGGCGGGACCGCCCACGTCCGCGAATCCGAAGAGCCACGGTGCCGCTATGAGTGCCACGCCGACGATGTAGTCGAGAATTCCGTGAACCTTGGTGGGAATGAAACGCATGATTCCTCCTTGTGCTTCGCCGCGGTCGCGGCTCACACATGGTTCGGCGCACCCGCCTGATCGGATTGCTCTCGGCTCGCGGCTGGGTCTCAGGCCACCCTGCTACGGTGGGCGAGTCGGCATCTTGCCGGCGTCAGGGAAGACTTCTCGTCGACCAACGGGCCGTATCGGCCATTTCGTTCTCCGTCGCCTCCTCTGTGCGAGTCCGAGGAGAGCCATGTCTCACCCATCCCTGCCCGCTGATCCGAACGCCTCTTCCGCGCACGCATGGGCGGCGCCGATCGCCCTCCCCGCTGGCACGACCGCGGTGATCTACTGCGAGGGTCAGTTCGGCGAGCAGGACGGGAAGACTGCCAACGGGCTCGTGCGTCACTCCGAGCGATACGAGATCCTCAGCGTCATCGACAGCACGCATGCGGGCGCGGATGCCGGGATGCTGCTCGACGGAACCGTTGTCGGCATTCCGGTTCTGAACGACCTCGCGTCGGCGATCGCGCACGCCGGGCACGTCCCCGACTACCTCATCTGCGGCGTGGCCCCGGCAGACGGATTGCTCTCCCCCGACCAGCGCACGGTGCTGCTCGACGGTATCGCCCGGGGTATGCACATCATCAATGGCCTGCACGAGTTCCTGACGGATGATGCCGAGTTCGTCGCCGCAAGCCTGCTCGCCGGCGTGACGATCACCGACATCCGCCGCCCGAAGGAGAAGAAGGACCTGCACCTCTTCTCCGGCCGGATCTTCGATGTCACCTGCCCGCGAATCGCGATCCTCGGCACCGACGGCGCCATCGGCAAGCGCACCACGGCCACGCTGCTGGTCCGCGCGCTCAACGAACACGGCATCCATGCCGTGATGGTCGGAACCGGTCAGACGACGATCATCCAGGGTGGCAAGTACGGTGTGGCGCTCGACGCGCTCGTCCCGCAGTTCTGCTCGGGTGAGGTCGAGAACCAGGTCGTCGCGGCCTTCGAGGGCGAGGATCCCGACGTGATCATCGTCGAGGGTCAGGGCGCACTCAGCCACCCGGCCTACATCACGTCGGCGCACATCCTGCGGGGCAGCCAGCCCGAGGCGGTCATCGTGCAGCACGCGCCCGGCCGCAGGGTGCTCGGCGACTTCCCCATGGTGGACATGCCGACCGTCGAGAGCGAGGTCGCGCTGATCGAGGCGTTCGCGAAGACACGGGTCATCGGGATCACGGTGAATCACGAGAACCTGTCCGACGAGGAGCTCAGCTCATCGATCGACGAGATCGAGCTGAGCCTCGGGCTTCCGGCGACGGATCCTCTGACGCGACCGCTCACCGAGCTCGTCGACATGGTGCTGCAGGCGTTCCCCGCGCTCAGCCCTCGACAGCCCAGCCGTAGCGGCGTGTAAGAGCCGCAGCGATCAGGTCGTAGAGTCTGCGGTCGAGGACTGCCGCCTCTCGGCGCAGCCCTCGCTCGTGCACGCTGTAAAGCTGCTCGATGTCGACCCACGACTCTCGTCCCTGCGAATCCCAATCTCCGGATCCGATGGAGAGGAAGTCGCGGTCGCCGTCGTGAGCCTTGCTGGTCAGGCGCACCGCGTAGACGCGATCTCGCGACTCACGCCCGATCACGAGGACCGGTCGATCCTTGCCCCGCCCGTCGTTCTCCTCGTACGGCACCCAGGTCCACACGATCTCACCGGCATCCGGCGCGCCGTCGCGCTGCGGAGCGTACGCGACCTGCAGCCTCCTGATGCCCTCCGGGTCGATCCGCGTGGTCTGAGCCGACGAGGTACGTCCCGGATCACGTGGCGATCCGACGGGTGGCCTCGTCTCCGCCGTGGTCTGCAGACGCGCGACCGGGCGCCTCGGCCGGTGTTCGGTCCGAGGCGCCCGGTCTGATCCCACTACTTTCTGAAGGATCCTCGCGAGTGCTGTCAGGATGCCGTCCGAGTTGCTCACACGGTCACCCTAACCGCTGTCATGCGTCGGCGAGTGCGTAGCCCTCCTCGCCGTGGACGACCTGGTCGACTCCGGCGATCTCGTCCTCGTTCGTGACGCGGAACCCGATCGTCTTCTGGATCGCGAAGCCGATGATGAAGGCCACGACGAACGAGTAGATGAGCACGCCCAGTGCGGCGATCACCTGCACCGCGAGCTGGCGGGCGTCGCCGCCGACGAACAGCCCGGTCTCGGAGGCGAAGAAGCCCAGGTAGACGGTTCCGAGGAGTCCGCCGACGAGGTGGATGCCGACCACGTCGAGCGAGTCGTCGAAGCCGAGGCGGAACTTCAGTTCGATCGCCAGCGCGCAGATGACTCCGGCCAGCAGCCCCAGCAGCAGTGCCCAGCCCGGCGTCAGGTTCGCGCACGCCGGGGTGATGGCGACGAGACCCGCCACCGCACCGGAAGCGGCGCCGACCGAGGTGGGCTTTCCGTCCTTGATCTTCTCGATCAGGATCCAGCCGAGGATGGCCGCAGCCGTCGCGCCGAGCGTGTTGATACCGATGAGGCCGACCTTGCCCATGTCTTCGGCGAGCCACTCGGCACCGGCGTTGAAGCCGAACCAGCCGAACCACAGCAGCGCGGCGCCGAGCAGCGTCAGCGGCACGTTGTGCGGCTTCAGGATGCCCTTCTGGAAGCCGATGCGCTTGCCCAGGACGATGGCCAAGGCGAGGGCCGCAGCACCCGCGTTGATGTGGACGGCCGTGCCACCGGCGTAGTCGATGACGCCGATGCCGCTGTCCTCACCGAACAGGGTCGTGCCGAGGTTCATGATCCAGCCGCCACCCCAGACCCATGCGGCGACCGGGAAGTAACCCACCGTGGCGAAGACGCCGGCGAAGATGAGCCAGCTGCCGAACTTCGCACGATCGGCGATCGCCCCCGAGATCAGGGCGACCGTGATGATCGCGAAGGTGGCGCCGTACGCGACACCGAGCAGGGCGACGTTCGATCCCTCACCCGAGGCGAGGCTCGAGAGGCCGATATCGGCGAAGGGGTTGCCGGCGAAGGCGGTCGGGCTGTCGACGGCGCTCATCGAGAAGCCGAAGAGAATCCACAGCACGGCGACAAGGCCGATCGAGCCGAAGCTCATCATCATCATGCTGACGACGCTCTTCGCCTTGACCAGACCGCCGTAGAAGAAGGCGACGCCAGGCGTCATGAGCAGGACCAGCGCTGTCGCGGTGATCGCCCACGAGATGTTGCCGGGAGCATCCATAGGAAAACCTCACATCCGAAGTAATTGAGAGCTTCAGTGTGACGACGCGCCGTTTCGCGCATGCGTGAGGTTTGTTTCCCCGGTGTTACAGGACGGCCCCGGGTGTGAACATCGCGTTACACCGGCCTGCGGGGTCACGCAGAATGCGTCAGAGCATTCAGTCGAGAGATGGCGCGGAGGTACTTCTTGCGGTATCCGCCGGCGAGCATCTCGTCGGAGAAGACGGAGTCGAGACCGAGCCCCGTGGCGATGATCGGGAGTTGCGCGTCATACACGCGGTCGACGAAGGCGACGAAACGCAGGGCCTCGGACTGGTCCGTCAGCTGGTGCACCCCGCGGAGCCCGACCTGACCGACACCGTCGATGACTCGGATGTAGCGAGACGGATGCACCTGCGCCAGGTGGCTGATCAGATCGTCGAAACGGTCATCGGATGCCGCGCCATGGGCGCCGGCGGCGTCGCGCGCAGCGTCGTAGGCGTCGTCCTCGAGGACGACGGCGTGCCCGTCGAGCGCGCGCTGACGGAAGTCGACGCCGTCGATGCGGATCGTCCGGAAGCTGTCCGACATCGCGTGGATCTCGCGGAGGAAGTCCTGCGCCGCGAAACGGCCCTCTCCGAGCGCGTTCGGCGGGGTGTTGGATGTCGCGGCGAGGCGGGTGCCCGTGGGGACGAGTTCACCGAGCAGACGCGTCATCACCATCGTGTCACCGGGATCGTCGAGTTCGAACTCGTCGATGCAGAGGAGATCCGCTCCCTTGAGCAGGTCGACCGTGTTCTTGTAGCCGAGCGCGCCGACCAGCGCCGTGTACTCGATGAACGAGCCGAAGTACTTCCGACGGGCAGGCATCGCATGGTAGATCGACGCCAGGAGGTGCGTCTTCCCGACGCCGAATCCGCCGTCCAGGTACACGCCCGGCTTGACCTCGGGCTCCTTCTTCGCCCGGCTGAAGAATCCGCCGCGCTTCACCGGACCGCCGCGACCCGCAAACCGCATCAGTGTCTCCTTGGCCTCCTCCTGGGAGGGGTAGGCGGGATCCGCGCGGTAGCTCTCGAATGTCGCCGTGTCGAACTGCGGCGGCGGCACCAGACTCGCCAGCATCTCGGGTCCGCTGACGGCGGGCTGGCGCTCGGTGAGGTGCACGATTCCCGTGCGGCTGGTCGTGTCGGTCATCACGGTCCTGAATCGGGTGCCGGCCTGTGTCGAACTCTTACGAATCGGGTGCAGGGCGCACTGCGGGGATCTATCGTCGAAAGGGACGGCTCAACACTACGCCGTCCGCACCCGCACCCTCGTCCGCTCAATGCTTCGGAGACCCCATGGCCATCGAGATCGATTCCTCCTCCCCCAAGTTCGCCGAGTACGCCGCACCCGGCCGCCTGGTGACCACCGCATGGCTCGCGGAACGACTCGGTGCCCCGGGACTCGTGGTCGTCGAATCGGATGAGGACGTGCTGCTCTACGAGACCGGGCACATCCCCGGCGCAGTGAAGGTCGACTGGCACACGGAGCTCAACGATCCCGTGGTCCGCGACTATGTCGACGGTGAGGGCTTCGCCGACCTGCTCAGCCGCAAGGGCATCGAACGCTCCGACACCGTCGTCATCTACGGCGACAAGAACAACTGGTGGGCGGCGTACGCCCTCTGGGTCTTCTCGCTCTTCGGCCACGAGGACGTGCGTCTGCTCGACGGCGGACGTGACCGCTGGATCTCCGAGGGACGGGAGCTCACGCGCGACGCGACCACGCGTCCCGTGACGGAGTACCCCGTCGTCGAGCGAGATGACTCCGTCATCCGGGCGTACAAGGAAGACGTGCTCGCCCACATCGGAAACCCGCTGATCGACGTCCGCTCCCCTGAGGAGTACAGCGGAGAGCGCACGACGGCCCCCGCCTACCCCGAGGAGGGCGCTCTTCGCGCCGGACACATCCCGACCGCGCAGAGCGTGCCGTGGGCGAAGGCCGTGGCCGAGGACGGCGGTTTCAAGAACCGCGCCGAGCTCGAGGCGGTCTATCTCGAAGGCGCGGGACTGAAGGAGGGCGACGACGTCGTCGCCTATTGCCGGATCGGCGAGCGATCGAGCCACACCTGGTTCGTGCTCAAGCACCTGCTCGGCTTCCAGAACGTGCGCAACTACGACGGCTCGTGGACCGAGTGGGGCAGCGCCGTGCGCGTCCCGATCGTGACCGGCTCCGAGCCCGGATCGCGCTGATCGTGGGAGGATGGCAGGGATGAACGCCAGCGAACTCCCCGACATCCTCGCCGACATCCGCGACGGCTTCCTCGAGACTCCGGAAGCGGATCGACTGCTCCTGCTGCTGGAGTACTCCGACGAGTTGCCCCCGGTCTCCGAGGAGGTCGCGAATCACCCGGAGATGTGCGAGCGCGTCGCCGAGTGTCAGTCGCCCGTCTACATCTACGTCGAGGTGAACGACGACATCGTCACGATGCACGCCACCGCGCCGGAGGAAGCACCGACGACCCGTGGTTTCGCGAGCATTCTCGTCCAGGGCCTCACCGGACTCACGTCGGACGAGGTGCTCGCGATCCCGGACGACTATCCCCAGTCGATCGGCCTGACCAAGGCCGTGTCGCCGCTGCGCATCGGCGGCATGACGGGGATGCTGATGCGCGCGAAGACGCAGGTCAGGCAGAAGCGCTGAAGCCCTGGTCCTGAAGCCACTCGGTGATCGCCGCGCTCCAGCCGTTCTGGTCGTAATTCCAGATCTTGGTATGCCGCGCGATGCCGAACTCCGGCATCGTGACGAGATCGGGTCGGGCCTGTGCGAGCGCGAGCGAGGAGGCGATCGGCACGAAGCCGTCGTCGGCGCTGTGCAGGATCAGCATCGGCGCCCTCAGCTCCGCAGCCCGCGTCACCATGTCGAGACGGTCGAACGAGATCGCGTCGTCCGCGCCGCTGATGCGCGCCATGAGCGGACGCTGCAGAGCGCTCATCGCGAGATCGGGCAGAGGCGCTCGGACGCCCGCCTTCCGCGCCTGGTACCGGAGCACGGTGCGCCAGTCGACGACCGGCGACTCGAGGATCAGGCCGACGATGCGCTCGCGATGACTGGAACTGACCGCGGCCTGCAGGACGACCGCGCCGCCCATGGACCAGCCCATCAGGACGACGCGTTCCGCGCCGTGTCGCAGCGCGTAGGCGATCGCAGCATCGAGGTCGCGCCATTCCGACGTGCCGAGCGCGTACCCTCCGGATCGGCTGCGAGGCGCCTCCCCGTCATTCCGGTACGACACCACGAGATTCGGGAACCCCGCAGCGTGCAGCACCGGCACGGCGCGAAGGCATTCGACCCGCGTCGCCCCGCGCCCATGGACCTGGATCACCCAGGTGCTCGACTCGGCCGGGAAGAACCAGGCAGGGCAGGGCCCTGCCGGCGAGCCGATGACGATGTTCTGCCATGACAGATGCAGCTCGCTCGGCGACGCGTAGTAGTAGCCGCTGAAGGATGCACCGCCGTCGACGCGCGCCCCGGTCTCGATCTTCGTCAGCAGCTTGCGCCGTACGCTCGTCGCGTCGGCACTGAGCACGGCGCCGATCTTCACGTAGCCGTACGTACCCGTGGTGAACAGGCCATAGCGCCCGGGCAGTTCGGTGTCGTCGGTCCTCTCGAGCTCGATCGTCTGCGCACCGGTGTCGATCGCGAGGATACGGGTGTCCACAGGTCGCCGCATCGGTGTGACGACTCGCCTCGCGACGCCGAACACCAGGAACGACAGGGTGGCCCCGAGTGCGAGCAGTGCGGGGACAAGGAGTGCAACGGCGTGCCTGAGACTCTTCATCGCCTCCTGACTCTAGCCTGTTGCCGTGACCCCACACCCCGATGCCGGGACCCCTTTCGACAGCGCGACAGCCGAATTGCGCGAGACCGCGTTCCGCGATGACATCACGGTGCGCGAGATCCCGACGCCTCAGGGCCTGGCCCCCTTCGCCGTCGCGCTCGCCGCGGACGTGCGCCCCGACGGGGACGGCGAGTCGATCTACGGCACGGGGCGCTTCGTCCTGCTCCATGACCCTGAAGAACCTGGTGCGTGGGGCGGAGCGTGGCGGATCGTCATCTTCGCCCAGGCGCCGCTGGAGAACGAGATCGGCACCGATCCTCTGCTGGCGGACGTCACGTGGTCGTGGCTGGTCGATGCTCTGGACTCGCGCGACGCGACGTATCACTCGCCGTCCGGCACCTCGACCAAGACGCTGTCCAAAGGATTCGGCGGCCTCGCCGTCGAAGGCGACGGCGCCCAGATAGAATTGCGGGCGTCCTGGACACCAGAGGGCCCGTTCCGACCGCACGTCGAAGCATGGGCCGAGCTGGTCGGAATGCTGGCGGGACTTCCGCCGGGTTCCGAGGGCATCGCCGTTCTCGGCGCGCGAAAGGCTGTACGTGACTGAATACTCCGTGATCTCGGATGCTGAGGAGTTCCGCGCGGCGTGCGTCGCGCTCGCCGCGGGCACCGGACCGGTGGCCGTCGATGTCGAGCGGGCGTCCGGCTTCCGATACTCGCAGCGCGCCTACCTGGTCCAGGTCTTCCGTCGAGACGCGGGCGTCTTCTTGTTCGATCCTCCGGAACTCGGCGACTTCTCGCCGCTGCAGGAGGCAATCGGCGACACGGAGTGGGTCTTTCACGCAGCGAGCCAGGATCTTCCCTCGCTTCGGGAACTGCACCTCGAGCCCCCGTCGATCTTCGACACGGAGCTCGCCTCACGGCTGCTCGGACACGAGCGGGTCGGCCTTGCGGCGGTGGTCGAGGACACTCTCGGGATCACGCTCAAGAAGGAGCACTCGGCATCGGACTGGTCCACGCGTCCGCTCCCGGCCGCCTGGTTGGACTACGCGGCGCTCGACGTGCTGCACCTCGTCGATGTGCGCGACGCTCTCGTCGCCGAACTCGAGGAGCAGGAGAAGACGGAGTTCGCCGCGGAGGAGTTCGCCGCGACCCTGTCGCGCCTGCCCAAGCCTCCGCGCGAGGACCCGTGGCGCCGGCTGAGCGGACTGCACCAGGTGCGTGGGTCTCGGAACCTCGCCGTCGCCCGGTCGCTCTGGCAGGCTCGCGAGTCGTTCGCGCAGGACCAGGACGTCTCGCCCGGCCGTCTCGTTCCCGACCGCTCACTGGTCGCCGCAGTGATGGCGAACCCGCAGTCGAAGCAGGCACTGGCCGGCATCAAGGAGTTCCAGGGCCGCGCGAGCCGCACCCAGCTCGATCGCTGGTGGCAGGCGATCGTCGACGGACGCGCCAGTGAAGAGCTCCCGCGCGAGCGGGTGCCCAGCGACACCCTCCCGCCGCCGCGCGCCTGGTCGGACCGGAACCCCGAGGCGGATGCGCGCCTGAAGGCAGCACGTCCCGTCGTCGAAGCTGTGGCCGAGGAGCTCGGCATGCCGACCGAGAACCTGCTGACGCCCGAGTTCCTGCGCCGCGTGGCCTGGGATGTGCCCGGTGAGACCGCGGAAGACATCGGTTCGGCCCTCATCGCCCTCGGCGCACGCCACTGGCAGGTTGAACAGACCGCACAGAAGATCGCGGATGCCTTTGTAGAGGCGGCGCAAACGCCCGACACCGCCCCCGCACCCGCTTCGTAGGTTCGATCCAACCGATTCCTCCGGGTTTCTGCGCGTTCCTAGACTGAGTGGACCGCACAAACTTGGAGGCAGAGTGGCCGAGATCTCGGACGTCTTCTTCGTCGATGGAGTGCGCACCCCCTTCGGGCGCGCCGGCGAAAAAGGCATGTACTGGAACACCCGCGCTGATGACCTCGCCGTCAAGGCGACCATCGGCCTGATGGAGCGGAACGCGGCCGTCCCGGCCGACCGCATCGACGATGTCGCGATCGCCGCGACGAGCCAGACCGGCGACCAGGGCCTGACCCTCGGCCGATCCGTGGCGATCCTCGCAGGCCTTCCCCAGACCGTTCCCGGCCTCGCCGTCGAGCGCATGTGCGCCGGAGCGATGACCAGCGTCACCACCATGGGCGCCTCGATCGGCGTCGGGATGTACGACCTCGCCCTCGCGGGCGGCGTCGAGCACATGGGGCACCACCCGATCGGCGGCAACGCCGATCCCAACCCGCGCTTCGTCGCGGAGAAGATGGTCGATCCGGGCGCCCTGAACATGGGCGTCACGGCCGAGCGCATCTTCGATCGGTTCCCGCACCTCACCAAGGAGCGCTCCGACCGCTACGGCATGCTGAGCCAGCACAAGGTGCAGGCCGCCTACGACGCCGGCAAGATCCAGCCCGATCTGGTTTCTGTGGCCGTCAAGGGTGCTGATGGCGCGTGGGGCCTCGCCACGGAGGACGAGGGTCGCCGCCCGCAGACGACGATGGAAGACCTCGCCGCCCTGAAGACGCCGTTCCGTCCGCACGGCCGCGTCACCGCCGGTACGTCCTCGCCGCTCACCGACGGTGCGACCATGTCGCTGCTCGCCGGTGGCGGTGCGGTGAAGGAACTCGGTCTCGCGCCGAAGATGCGCATGGTGTCGTTCGCCTTCGCCGGCGTCCAGCCGGAGATCATGGGCATCGGACCGATCCCCTCCACGGAGAAGGCCCTGAAGAAGGCCGGACTGCAGATCTCCGACATCGGCCTGTTCGAGCTGAACGAGGCGTTCGCCATCCAGGTGATCTCGCTGCTCGACCACTTCGGCATCGCCGACGACGATCCCCGGGTCAACCAGTGGGGCGGCGCGATCGCCGTCGGACACCCCCTCGCGGCATCCGGCGTGCGTCTGATGATCCAGCTCGCGGCGCAGTTCGCCGAACGCCCCGATGTCCGCTACGGCCTGACCGCCATGTGCGTCGGCCTGGGCCAGGGCGGCTCGGTCATCTGGGAGAACCCGTACTTCGACGGAAAGAAGAAGAAGTAGTGAGCTACGACGACGTCGATTTCTCGCCCATCCAGGCACTCACCGAGGGAGAGGTCGTCACGCACTCCCCCGTGCGCGACATCCGTCTCGCCTCCGGCAAGGTCCTCGCCCTGATCACGCTCGACAACGGGCGCGACCACAACCGGCCCAACACCCTGGGTCCCGCGACACTCACCGAACTCGGCGAGACACTCGCCGGGCTCAAGGCGCGTGCCGCCGCCGGAGAGATCCAGGCGGTCGGGATCACCGGCAAGCAGTACATCCTCGCCGCAGGCGCCGATCTCTCCGACATCAGCAAGGTCGGCTCGCGCGACAACGCACGGCTGATCGCGCAGCTGGGTCACAAGGTGCTCGGCACGCTCAGCGAGCTCGGCGTTCCCTCGTTCGCCTTCGTCAACGGCCTGGCTCTCGGCGGCGGCCTGGAGATCGCGCTGAACTCGTCGTACCGCACGGTCGACGCCTCGGCCGCGGCCGTCGCGCTGCCCGAGGTGTTCCTCGGCATCATCCCCGGCTGGGGAGGCGCCTACCTGCTGCCGAACCTGATCGGCATCGAGAACGCCCTCGAGGTCGTCATCTCGAACCCGCTCAAACAGAACCGGATGCTGAAGCCGCAGCAGGCGTTCGAGCTCGGCATCTTCGATGCGATCTTCCCCGCGGCCACGTACCTCGAGAACTCGCTCGCCTGGGCCGACGCGGTGCTCGGCGGCAAGAAGGTCGAGCGCAGGAACGAGCCGGGCAAGCTCGAGCGTCTCACCAAGTGGCCGATCGCCATCAAGATGGCGCGCGGGATGCTGGAGTCGAAGATCGGCACCATGCCGAAGTCTCCCTACGCGGCTCTGGAGCTGCTCGACAAGGCGAAGAGCGGCACCAAGGCCGAGGGCTTCGCACGCGAGGACGAGGCTCTCGCGGACCTCGTCACGGGCGACCAGTTCGCCGCGTCGATGTACGCGTTCGATCTGGTCCAGAAGCGGGCCAAGCGGCCTGTCGGCGCCCCCGACAAAGAGCTCGCGAAGAAGGTCACGAAGGTCGGCATCATCGGCGCAGGCCTCATGGCCAGCCAGTTCGCGCTGCTGTTCGTGCGCAAGCTCCAGGTTCCGGTGCTCATCACCGACCTCGACCAGGCGCGCGTCGACAAGGGCGTCGCCTACATCCATGAGGAGATCGGCAAGCTCGAGGCGAAGGGTCGCCTCGACTCGGACACGGCGAACAAGCTCCGCGCGCTCGTCACCGGCACGACCGACAAGAGCCTCTACGCAGACTGCGACTTCGTGATCGAGGCGGTCTTCGAAGAGGTCGGCGTCAAGCAGCAGGTCTTCGGCGAGATCGAGAAGATCATCGCCGAAGACGCGATCCTCGCGACGAACACCTCGTCGCTCTCGGTCGAGGAGATCGGGTCGAAGCTCGCACACCCCGAGCGGCTCGTCGGCTTCCACTTCTTCAACCCGGTCGCGGTCATGCCGCTCATCGAGATCGTGAAGACCTCGGCAACGGCGGATGCTGCGCTCTCGACCGCTTTCGTCGTCGCGAAGAACCTCGGCAAGAACGCGGTGCTCACCGCCGACGCACCGGGCTTCGTCGTGAACCGCCTGCTGGCGAAGGTCATGGGCGAGGCGGCACGAGCCGTCTACGATGGCACCCCGATCGCCGATGTCGAGAAGGCCTTCGGACCGCTCGGACTGCCGATGGGCCCGTTCCAGCTCATCGACCTGGTCGGCTGGAAGGTCGCCGCGCACGTGCAGGACACCATGGTGCACGCGTTCCCCGACCGCTTCTACGCCAACGAGAACTTCCACGCTCTCGCCGAGCTGAACGCGGTGGTCGAGAAGGACAAGGGCGGCCGTGTCACCGGCTGGACCAGGCAGGCGGAGAAGCTGCTCAAGCCGGCGGTCGGCAAGGCTCCGGCCTCGGCCGCCACGATCCTCCAGCGGGTCCAGGACGGGCTCGCCACCGAGATCAAGCTGATGCTCGACGAGGGTGTCGTGCCCGAGGTCGAGGACATCGACCTCTGCCTCATCCTCGGCGCCGGCTGGCCGTTCATCGATGGCGGCGCGTCGCCGTACCTCGACCGCGAGGGCGCGTCGGAGCGCGCGTTCGGCGGATCGTTCCACACCCCGCAGATCCGCGGTATCGAAAACCGCTGATCGCTGATCGCTAATCGCTCGACGAAACGCCCCACCTGACCTCCCGCGTCAGGTGGGGCGTTTCGGTTCGGTCGACGCGCTCCTTCGCTCAGTGCCCCGTGGATTGCGTCGGCCTCCGATCGGACTGCCCCGCGCGCGGCCAGTACGACAGCGCCCGCTCCGCGAGCGCGGTGATCGTCAGCGACGGGTTCACGCCAGGATTCGCCGGGACCGCGGCACCGTCCACGACGTGCAGACCCGGATGACCCCAGACCCGGTGATACTGATCGACGACACCTTCCTCCGGTGACGCGGAGATGACCGCCCCGCCGAGGAAGTGCGCGGTGAGTGGGATGCCGAAGACCTCGGGCCAGGACCCACGCGCCTCGGCCGGCACCCCGCTCTCCCGCTGGATGCGTGCGGCGATGGCGGTCGCTGCCCGGTGCGCCTGCGGCAGGTGGCTCGGATTCGGCGCTCCGTGCCCCTGCGCGCTGGTCATCACGAGGCGTCCGAATCGTCGTCGCAGCGACAGGGTGAGCGAGTTGTCGGCCGTCTGCATGACCAGCGCGATGATGCCGCGCTCGCTCCATCGGCGCAGCGTCGCCAGGCGGAACTGGCGGATCGGTGAACGCAGGACCCGGCCGATCACCGCGCTCAGTCTGCGGCCCAGCGAGCGATCTCCGGGGACCATCACCGTCGCCAGCGCGCCCATGAGGTTGGAACCCGGTCCGTATCGCACGTTCTCGACGTGGGTGCGGTCATCGATGTGGAAGGACGTCGTGATCGCGACCCCCTGAGCGAGCTGCAGGGAGTCCGGCACGATCGTGGCGACCGCACCGTCCAGCGCCTCGGAGTTCGTGCGGGTGAGTCGGCCGAGGGCGTCGGAGACGCGGGGAAGGGCACCGGAGTGCTTCATCCGGTGCAGGAGCTGCTGCGTGCCCCACGTGCCCGCGGCGAGCACCACCTGACCCGCCGTCACGGTCTTCCGGTCGTGGCGCAGCCAGCCGCCGCTCCGCACGGTCGTGACGGCGAAGCCGCCGTCGTCCAGCGCGCGCACCTCGGTCACCGTGCGCAGGGTCTCGATCGCCGCACCGCGCCGCTCCGCGAGCGCGAGGTAGTTCTTCATCAGAGTGTTCTTCGCGCCGACGCGGCATCCGACCATGCAGTTGCCGCACAGTGTGCATCCGGTGCGATCCGGTCCCTCCCCGCCGAAGAACGGATCAGCGGTCCGCTCCCCCGGACGGCCGAACCAGACGCCGACGGGAGCGTGACGGAAGGTGCCGCCGACCCCGAGGTCCTCTGCCGCACCGGCCATGATCCGTTCCACCGGCCCGCTGTGCGGGTAGTGCTCGACGACTCCCAGCATCCGCTTGGCTGTGGCGTAGTGCGGGCCGAGCTCGGCCTCCCAGTCCGTGATCTCGGCCCACTGCCTGTCCGAGAAGAAGGCGGAACCCGGCTGATAGAGCGTGTTCGCGTAGTTGAGTGAGCCGCCACCGACCCCGGCCCCCGCGAGGATCATGACGTGCGGCAGCCGGTGGATGCGCTGGATGCCGAAGCATCCGAGCGCCGGCGCCCAGAGGTAGCGCCGCACGTTCCAGCTGGTCTTCGCGAAGTCCTCGTCTTCGAAGCGGCGACCTGCCTCGAACACGCGCACCCGGTAGCCCTTCTCGCTCAGCCGGAGCGCAGCGACCGAGCCTCCGAACCCGGAGCCGACGATGACGACGTCCTCATCGAACGCGGTCACGACGGGTCCCGAACGGCCGAGGTCATCACTCTTAGGGCGGCTGGCCGCAGCGTGATCGTGCACTCGTCCTCGCCGAGACGCTCCCCGTCGGCGTAGACCACGAGTCCCGGGGCGCTCACCGTCACCGTCTGCACGCGACGATGACGCACCTCGCCACGTGAGAGGTGCGTCCCGCTCAGCAGCAGCGGGAAGAGCCGCAGGAGACGCGCCCGCCCGATCTGAGCCACCTCGACGAGGTCCAGCATCCCGTCATCCGGCAGGGCGCCCACGCACACCGGCATGCCGCCGCCGTAGCTCGCCGTGTTGCCCACGGCGACGAGCGTGCCGAGTGCGGTGACAGCCGTTCCGCCGTCGACGGCCACCGTGAACGGCAGCGGCCGCAGGCGCACGAGTTCGATGACGAGGGCGAGGTAGTAGCGCAGGGCGCCATGCGGCCAGCGGAGCCGATTGGTGCGGTCGCTCACTCTGGCGTCGAAGCCCAGCGCGGCCACGGTCAGGAAGCGCGCGACGCGGTCACGGGTGCGCACCTCGCCGACATCGATGAGCCGGACGATTCCGGTGAGTGCCACCTCCGCCGCGGCGCCCGGGTCGTGGCGCGGTAGACCCAGCGCCCGTGCGAGGTCGTTCCCCGTTCCCGCGGCGACGAGAGCCAGGGGGACGGAAGATCCACACACCACGTCGAGAATGGCGGAGAGCGTCCCGTCTCCACCGATGACCACCAGCACGTCCGGTTCCTCCGCCAGAGCCTGCGTCGTGAGTGCGAGGGTCTCCGCCGCGGAGTGCCCGGCGTACGCGCGCACGTCGGCTCCCCGAGAACGCAGGTGGGCGATGGCGCGCTCCGCTGCGACGCGGCCCCGCCCTTTCCCGGCGAACGGATTGGCCAGCACGGCGATGTGCCCCATGTCAGCCGCGCCCCGCCCTGGCGCCCGCCGTCTCGATGACGGCCCCCGGGTTCATGATCCCGTGGGGATCGAGCTCGCGCTTGATCGCGGTGAGGATGCGGATGCCGGTGTCGCCGATCTCCTGCGCGAGCCACGGCGCGTGATCGCGTCCCACGGCGTGGTGATGACTGATCGTGCCACCCGTCGCAATGATCACGTCGTTCACGCGGGACTTCACGGCCCGCCAGGTCGTCAGCGGTTCCGACCGGATGCCGGCGAGCACGGTGAAGTACAGCGACGCTCCCGTCGGATAGATGTGGGAGACGTGGCACATCACATACGACTTCGCACCGGCATCCGCGAAGCCCGCCCGGAGGGCCTCCTGCACGGCGGCCCGCAGAGTCTGCAGATTCGCCCAGGTGGTCGCCGTCTCGAGCGTCTCGCAGAAGACGCCGGCGTCGAGCAGGGAGTCGCGCAGGTACGGGCCGTCGAAACGCCCCTTCAGCCACTCCTCCGCACCCGTCTCACCGGATGACGTGCCGCCCGCCGCCGAGAGCAGCTCCGCGGTGCGCTGCCGTCTCTCGGCGATGCCGGGCCCTTCGTACACGGTGACGACGCTCGCCCCCTTCGCCAGCGCTCTGCCGATCCGTCCGACCTGCGCGAGGCTCACCGCCGTCTCGGCCTCGTCGGAGAGCCGGATGACCGTGGGGCCGCCCCCACCCTGAGCCACGGCACGCAACCCGGCGGAGCCGCTCGCGAAGTCGGGGAAGGACCACGATTCGAAGACGCGATCCTGCGGTACCGGATGCACGCGCACCCGCACCTCGGTGATCACGCCGAAGATGCCCTCCGAGCCGAGGAAGACGCGGAGCAGATCGGGACCGGCTGCCGAACCCGGCGCCCGACCGAGATCGATGTCGCCGGTCGGCGTGGCGACGCGGATGCCGGTCACCATCGAGTCGAACCGACCGTGACCCGCAGAGTTCTGTCCTGAGGATCGCGCGGCGGCGAACCCGCCGATCGTGGCGTAGCGGAAGCTCTGGGGATAGTGGCCGAGTTCCCAGCCCCGTGCGGACAGCAGCGCCTCGGCCTCGGGGCCCGACGTCCCCGCGGCCAGCACCGCCTCCCCGCTCACCTCGTCCAGTTGGAGGAGCCCAGAGAGGCGACGCAGGTCGAGGCTGACGACGGCACGATGTTCCCCGCGCTCCGGATCGAGCGCGCCGACCACGCTGGTGCCGCCGCCGAACGGGATCGTGGCGATGCCGCGAGCCGCCGCGACCGCGAGGCAGGCACCGACCTCGTCGTGGCTGCCGGGGCGGATCACGGCATCAGGCGCCTGCTGATCGGTTTCACGTCGACGCAGAAGATCGGGGGTCGAGCGCCCGCCGGCGTGCCGGATCCGTGCCTCGGCGGTGACGTCGGCGTGTTCGCGGCCGACCGCGTCGCCGAATGCCGAGAGATCGTCGGCCGTCAGAGCGCTCTCCGGGATCCGGATGCGGTCGAGCGGAGCGGCCGGATCCGGACGCCGGATACGCCCCAGCAGAAGCGGCAGCAGAGTGCGCACGGCGAGCGGCAGATCGTGCGCCTCGGCCGGATCGCCCCAGCCGTTCCAGCGCATCGGTGGATCGTCGGCGACTCTGCCGTTCGGTTGCTCCATGCGTTACAGTGTGACATATCATGGAAGAACGTCAACCAAGAACGGCATCCGAGGTCACGGAGCGCCCGCAGTGGGACACGACGCAGGCTCGCGTCCTCGATGCGGCGGACAGCCTGATCGGCCGGCGGGGCGTGCACGGTGTCACGATCGCCGAACTCGCCCGGCGATCCGAGCTGAGCCGACCCACGATCTACCGGAACTGGAGCGACGCCGACGATGTGGTCCGTTCCGCTCTGCTGCGCCGCGTCGTCAGCCTGATCGACCAGTTCCCTTCTCCCCCGCGGACCCGCGCGGACCTCGTCGACGACGTCATGGGCTTCATCTCCCTGTTCCGGAACGACGACGTCTACGGCCGCCTTCTTGCGGACGAACCGGAGGCGTTCACGCGCTACACGCTTCAGCGGGTCGGCTCCAGCCAACGGATGATCCTGCACTGGCTGGCATCCGCGATCCGCGCGGCGCAGGGCGACGGATCGGTACGCGTCGGAACGCCTCAAGAGATCGCCGTGATGCTGCTTCTCGTCGCACAGTCCGCCGTGCTCTCGCACGGCACCGTCGCCGAGCTCATCGATGAGCAGGCGTGGGAACGCGAACTCCGGACAGCCCTCGACGGGCACCTGCGGCCGTGATCCCGTCATCCTCCGACCTGGACGCCCGCCGCCGCCGGAGGGAGTTGGAGGATGCTGCTGTCGACACGACCGACGTGCTCGTCGTCGGCGGAGGGATCACCGGCGTCGGTGTCGCCCTGGACGCGGCGTCCCGGGGACTCGCCGTCACGCTCATCGAGGCCGAGGACCTGGCGTTCGGCACCAGCCGGTTCAGTTCGAAGCTGGTGCACGGAGGCCTGCGCTACCTGGCGACGGGAGATGTGGCCACCGCGAGGGAGAGCGCCAGAGAACGCCACCTGCTGATGACGGTGATCGCGCCGCACCTGATCCGTCCGCTCCCCCAGCTGCTGCCGTTCCGCCCGGGAGTGACCTGGCGCCAGCGCGGCGCCGGTGCCGTCGGCATGACGCTCGGTGATCTGCTGCGCGTGGAGGCGCGCACACCCCGGTCGGTCCTTCCAGCACCTCGCCCGGTCTCCGCGCGGACTGCCCAGCGACTCTTCCCCGCGCTCGATGCACGAGGGCTCCGTGGGGGAATGCTGTCGTACGACGGGCAGCTGGTCGACGATGCGCGACTCGTCGTCGCGGTGGCGAGGACCGCGGCGGGTATGGGTGCCCGCATCCTGACCCGCGTCCGCGCCGAGGAGCTGAGGGCGGACGGCGCCAGCGCGGTGGACGCGCTGACCGGAGAGAGGTTCTACATCCGGGCACGCAGCGTGATCAACGCGACGGGTGTCTGGGCCGGCACGCTCGACGAGGCGATCGCCGTGCGGCCGAGCCGCGGGACTCACATCGTGCTGGACGCCGCAGATCTCGGCCATCCGACGGCTGCTCTCACCGTTCCGCACGAAGGATCTATCAGCCGTTACGTCTTCGCGCTTCCTCAGCGCGGAGGACGCGTGATCGTCGGACTCACCGACGAGGACGCTCCCGGGCCCGTTCCGCGCGTCGCTCAGGCCACGGAGCCGGAGGTCGACTTCCTGCTGAGCACGCTCAACCGCGTCGTCACGAGGCCCCTGACGCGGGCGCAGGTGCGGGGTGCCTTCGCGGGGCTGCGCCCCCTCATCGACAACGGAGCGGATGCGACAGCCGATGTCTCACGTCGCCACCTGGTCGCGTCGGCGGACGCCGGGTTCATCAACGTGCTCGGCGGCAAGCTGACCACGTACCGGCGCATGGCGGAGGATGCCGTCGACCTCGCTGTGCGCGTCCGCGCTCTCGATGCGGCGCCCAGCCGCTCGTCCTCCCTCCGGCTGATCGACGATCATGCCGCCGACCGCGCCGAATTCGCCGACGCCGGGGACGCGGTCGCGGAGGGCATCGCGGTGACTCGCGCGGAGATCGAGTTCGCTGTCCGAGCCGAGGGAGCGCTGACCGCCGAGGACGTGCTGGATCGACGGACGCGGATCGGACTCGTCGACGCCGACCGGGAACGCAGCCAGGTGGCCGTGGAGACGATCGTCGCCTGGACGCTCGCCGAAATCGGTTGAGACGACCACCGGAGGAACCGACCGGGAAATCCACGTGAACATCGCGTGCGCGAGGTGCTCCGCGTGCCCCGCGGCGGTGCAACGGCGTGCAGAGTATGAATGTGGACACGATCTTCAGCATGTTCAGCAGTGGTGGCGCGATGGGTGGCCTGGTCAAGACCGGAACGGCGGTGCTCACAGTCCTGCTCGTGGTCCCGGCGATGCTGAAACTCTTCATCGTCACAGTGGACGAGGGCTGGGCGGCCATCCGCACCCGAAACGGCAAGCCGATCATCCGCCGGGCGCGACTTGGGAAGGCAGGCACACCCGGCGTCGGCGAGGTGGTCGTGCTCACCCCGGGTTCCCACGGCGCCTTCCCGCTCTTCTACTGGTACAAGCTCATCGACGTGCGCTGCCGTGCGACCGATCTCCCGGCGCGGCACCTGACCGCGGCCTCCGGCCATCAGCACCTGGTGCACGCGTCCTTCGAATGGCGACCCGTCGTGACCGGACGAGACCTGCGCGTGTTCGAGCTCGACGTGGTCAACGTCACGGAGCGGGCTGCGAACATCATCTCGGCAGCTCTACGCGACGCCATCCGCACGCTGGAGGGCGCCGAGCTGCCCGGAAACGACATCCTGAGCACTCAGGTCCGGGAGGCCTGCGCCGAGAAGGTCCTGCGGGCCTGTGGTGTGGAAGTCGTCGACGTGCTCATCACGGGCGATGCCCTCACCGACGGCTACCTGCTGTCGCAGGCGATCCGCGGTGCAGACAACGCGCCGGAGGTCGTCGCAGCGCTGCACGCCCTGAACTAGGACTCAGCGGCGCTCGCGGAGCGGCAGATCGATCGCGTCGGTCTCGCCGGTCTGACGAGCCACGGGGATGCGGGTGCCGAGCACCTGCGAGACGATGTCCTGCGCGATCTTGGAGGCGGTGAGCCCGGCATCCGCGAGGATCTCGTCACGCGAGGCGTGGTCGATGAACTCGTCGGGCAGACCCAGCTCGTCGACCGCCGTGTCGATGCCGGCTTCGCGCAGCACCTGCCGCACACGCGTGCCGATGCCGCCGACGCGGATGCCATCCTCCAGCGTGATCACCAGGCGATGCTGTGCCGCGAGACTCACGACGGAGGGCTGCACGGGGATTGCCCAGCGCGGATCGATGACGGTGGCGCCGATCCCCTGCGCGCGGAGTCGATCCGCGACATCCATCGCCAGAGCCGCGAACGGACCGATCGCGACGATCAGCACATCCTCGGACTCGCCGCGGGCGAGCACGTCGACGCCGTCATCCAGACGCTCGATGGCGGGGAGATCGTCGGCCAGCGCGCCCTTGGGGAACCGGATCACCGTGGGCGCGTCGTCCACCTCGACGGCTTCGTCGAGCGCTTCGGTGAGGCGTGCGCCGTCACGCGGCGCGGCGATACGGATGTGCGGCACGATCTGCAGCATCGCGAGGTCCCACATGCCGTGATGGCTGGGGCCGTCCGGTCCGGTCACGCCAGCGCGGTCGAGGACGAAGGTGACTCCCGCGCGGTGGAGGGCGACGTCCATCAGCACCTGATCGAAGGCGCGGCCCATGAAGGTCGCGTACAGCGCCACGACCGGGTGCAGCCCACCGAAGGCGAGCCCGGCGGCGGAGGCCACGGCGTGCTGCTCGGCGATACCGACGTCGTACACGCGATCGGGGAAGCGCTCGGCGAACGGGGCGAGGCCGGTCGGACGCAGCATGGCTGCGGTCATGGCGATCACGTCGCTGCGGCGCTCTCCGACCGCCACGAGGGCATCCGAGAAGACGTCCGTCCATCCTCGGCCGCCGGAGGACAGCTCCTCCCCGGTCAACGGGTCGATGCGACCGACGGCATGGAACTGGTCCGCTTCATCGTCGCGGGCCGGCTGGAAGCCCCGGCCCTTCTCTGTGATCGCGTGCACGAGGACCGGGGCGCCGTACGACTTCGCGAGCTCGAGGGTCTCCAGGAGCGCGGGAAGGTCGTGCCCGTCGACCGGCCCGAGGTACTTGATGTCGAGATTGGAATACAGCGCCTCGTTGTTCGTGAAGCGCGAGAGGAACCCGTGCGTGCCGCCACGGACACCGCGGAACACCGCACGCCCCACGGGACCGAAGGCACGGAAGAGGCGGTCGGACCTGTGGTGCAGCTCCTTGTAGGCCGCTGCCGTGCGCACGCGGTTCAGGTACCGCGACATGCCACCGATCGTGGGGGCGTACGACCGTCCGTTGTCATTCACCACGATCACCAGATTGCGGTCGTTGTCGTCGGAGATGTTGTTCAGCGCCTCCCACGTCATGCCGCCCGTCAGCGAACCGTCGCCGAGCACGGCGACGACATGACGATCTGCACGGCCGGTCGCGGTGAGCGCGCGGGAGACCCCATCCGCCCAGCTGAGTGAGCTCGACGCATGGGAGGACTCGACGACGTCGTGCGCGCTCTCGCTGCGCTGCGGGTAGCCCGCGAGTCCGCCACGCAGGCGGAGGCGGGAGAAGTCCTGGCGACCCGTCAGGAGCTTGTGCACGTACGACTGGTGGCCGGTGTCGAAGATGAAGGGATCGTCCGGCGACGAGAACACGCGGTGCAGCGCGATCGTCAGCTCGACCACTCCGAGGTTGGGACCGAGGTGGCCTCCGGTGCGGGAGACGTTCTCGATGAGGAAGGCGCGAATCTCCGCGGCCAGATCCTCCAGCTGATCGGCGGACAATGCGTCCAGATCACGGGGTCCTGAGATGCTCGGAAGAATGGGCATCTGCACCTCCTCACAGGCTCCGTCTGCAGCATCCGACAGGAGCCGGACGTCCCGACGATCCTACCCCGCGCACCCCGGGAAACCCTGGAGTGCGCCGACCCCTTGACATGCAGGAAGGGCCCGGGTCCGAAGACCCGAGCCCCTCTCGCACGACGCTCAGACGAGCGAACGCAGCACGTACTGCAGGATGCCGCCGTTGCGGTAATAGTCCGCCTCACCGGGGGTGTCGATGCGGACGACCGCGTCGAACTCCACGGTCTGCTTGCCCTCGGGCGAGTGCTCGCTCGGGGTCGCGGTGACGCGCACCGTCTTGGGCGTGACGCCGTTGTTCAGCTCCGTGAGGCCCGTGATCGAGACGGTCTCGGTGCCGTCGAGACCGAGCGACTCCCAGCTCTCCCCCGCGGGGAACTGCAACGGGACGACGCCCATGCCGATGAGGTTCGAGCGGTGGATGCGCTCGAAGCTCTCGGTGATGACCGCCTTGACGCCCAGGAGGCTCGTACCCTTCGCAGCCCAGTCACGAGACGACCCGGAGCCGTACTCCTTGCCGCCGAAGATGACGAGGGGGGTGCCCTGCTCCTGGTAGTTCATGCTCGCGTCGTAGATGTACGACTGGGGGCCGCCGGGCTGCGTGAAGTCGCGGGTGAATCCACCCTCGACGACCTGACCGTCGTTGACCGCAGAGACCATCGCGTTCTTCAGGCGGATGTTCGCGAACGTGCCGCGGATCATCACCTCGTGGTTGCCGCGACGCGAGCCGAAGGAGTTGAAGTCCTTGCGGTCGACACCGTGCGCCGTGAGGTACTCCGCCGCGGGCGTACCGGCCTTGATGTTGCCGGCCGGCGAGATGTGGTCGGTCGTGACCGAGTCGCCGAGCGTCGCCATCACGCGCGCATCATGGATGTCGGTGACCGGGGTCAGCTCCATCGTCATGCCGTCGAAGTACGGCGCCTTGCGCACGTAGGTGGAGTCCTCGTCCCACTGGAAGATCGCGTCGTCCGGGGTGGGGAGGCTCCGCCAGCGCTCGTCGCCGTCGAAGACGGTGGCGTACTGCTTGATGAACTGCTCACGCGAGATCGACGAGTCGACGAGCTCCTGCACCTCGGCGGGCGTCGGCCAGATGTCCCGGAGGAAGACGTCCTCGCCGTCGGTCCCCTTGCCCAGAGCGTCGTTCTCGAAGTCGAAGTGCATGGAACCGGCCAGCGCGTAGGCGATGACCAGCGGCGGGCTCGCCAGGTAGTTCATCTTCACGTCAGGGCTGATGCGGCCCTCGAAGTTGCGGTTGCCCGAGAGGACGGCCGTGACGGCGAGGTCATGCGAGTTGATCGCCTCGGAGACCTCCTCGATCAGCGGACCGGAGTTGCCGATGCAGATCGTGCAGCCGTAGCCGACGGTGTAGAAGCCGAGGCCCTCGAGGTCTTTGTCGAGACCGGACTTCTCGTAGTAGTCGGTGACGACCTTCGAGCCGGGGCCGAGCGTGGTCTTGACCCACGGCTTCTGCTTGAGGCCCTTCTGCCGCGCCTTGCGCGCCACCAGACCCGCCGCGATCATCACGGAGGGGTTGGAGGTGTTCGTGCACGAGGTGATGGCCGCGAGCGTGACGGCGCCGTTGTCGAGCATGTAGCGCTGCCCGTCGGGGGTGGCCACCTCGACAGGCTTGGAGGCCGGGTGCGGTCCTCCGCTGAAGAGCAGCATCGACTCGGCGTGCTCGGCCTCGTGCTGGTGGGAGACGCCGTTCTCCGCGACGTGCTCGCGCTCCACGCCGGGCGCCGTGCCGGGGTCGGACGCCGGGAACGTTCCCTCGACCTCGACGGTCTCTTCGCCGATGGACGCGTAGTTCAGGATGTCCTGCTCGAACTGGGCCTTGGCCTCGGAGAGCAGGATGCGGTCCTGCGGGCGCTTCGGGCCGGCGATCGACGGCACGACCGTACCGAGGTCGAGCTCGAGGTACTCGCTGAACGTCGGCTCGACGCTCGCATCGTGCCAGAGCTTCTGCTCCTTCGCGTACGCCTCGACGAGCGCCACGGCCTCATCGCTGCGGCCGGTGAGGCGCAGGTAGTCGAGCGTGACATCGTCGATCGGGAAGATCGCGGCGGTCGAACCGAACTCGGGCGACATGTTGCCGATGGTCGCGCGGTTCGCGAGCGGCACGGATGCCACGCCCTCGCCGTAGAACTCGACGAACTTGCCGACCACGCCGTGCTGACGCAACTGCTCGGTGATCGTGAGCACGACGTCGGTCGCCGTCACACCTGCGGGGATCTCGCCGCTCAGCTTGAAGCCGACGACGCGCGGGATCAGCATGGACACGGGCTGACCGAGCATCGCGGCCTCGGCCTCGATGCCGCCGACGCCCCAGCCCAGTACGCCGAGGCCGTTGACCATGGTGGTGTGCGAGTCGGTGCCGACGCAGGTGTCCGGGTAGGCGCGGAGAACGCCGTCGACGTCCCGGTCATAGATGACCTTGGCCAGGTGCTCGATGTTCACCTGGTGGACGATGCCGGTTCCGGGCGGGACGACCTTGAAGTCGCTGAACGCCGTCTGGCCCCAACGGAGGAACTGGTAGCGCTCGCCGTTGCGCTCGTACTCGATCTCGACGTTGCGCTCGAGAGCGTTCTCCGAGCCGAACAGGTCGGCGATGACGGAGTGATCGATGACCATCTCGGCGGGCGAGAGCGGGTTGATCCTGTTCGCGTCGCCGCCCAGGGCGGTGACGGCCTCGCGCATGGTGGCGAGGTCGACGATGCACGGCACACCGGTGAAGTCCTGCATGACCACGCGGGCCGGCGTGAACTGGATCTCGGTGTTCGGCTCAGCCGCGGCATCCCACGATCCGAGCGCCTCGATCTGCGCCTTCGTGACGTTCGCGCCGTCTTCGGTGCGAAGGAGGTTCTCCAGGAGCACCTTGAGGCTGAAGGGGAGCTTGTCGAAACCGGGCACCGTGTCGATGCGGAAGATCTCGTAGTCGGTGCTGCCGACCGTCAGGGTGCTCTTGGCACCGAAGCTGTTCACCGTGGACACGGATCCGTCTCCTTCTTCTCGAATGGGAGCGACAGGCGCCTCCATCTTGCTCGCCGGTGAGCCCCTGCGGCTAGCAAGGCGGACCTAACCAGTCTGCTCCCCGCACGGCGCCGGCGAAAGCCTGCGATTTATCTTGATGTCAAGATAAATCTATCACGCCTCGACAGGTCGGTCCTGCGCCGGCTCGCGCGGATACAGCGCGCGCACGACGAGCCACGTGACGGCGATCAGCGGCGCGAACAGAGGGAGACCCATGATGAGTTTCAGGGTGCCGAGCGCCGTGACCTGTTCGGTCAGGTACAGCGGGAGCTGCACCGCGAGGCGCGCGAAGAACAGGGCGGCCCACGCGATCCCGAGCCAGAAGAACGCCCGACGTTTGCGCCGATCGCCGCGCCAGGCCATGCCCTCGCCCATCAGGAAACCCGCGGCGATACCGATCAGCGACCAGCCGATCAGGGCGGAGATCAGGATCACCGTGCCGTACGCCGCATTCGTGATCAGGCCGGGGACGAAGTTGTCCTGCCCGCGTCCGGTCCACAGTGCCAGAGCGGCGGCCGCCGCAGCGGCGATCAGGCCACCGAGGGCCGCCGACGGAGGCGACTTCTGCACCAGCCGCACGATCGTGAAGACGGCGGCGAGGCCGACCGATACACCGAGCGCGAGGATGAGGGGTTCAGGGCTGATCGTGAAGAGGATGACGAACGCGAGGCTGGGGAGCACCGATTCCAGGATGCCGCGCCATCCGCCGATGGCGGACCAGACGACCTTCTGCGTGCTGGCACCCTCCGCCGGGTGGAGGCCCGCTCGACGGGCCGCGCCGCCCAGTGCCGCTCCCAGGATCTCGGACGCGCGCTGCTCGCGCTCGGCGCCCGGCTCCGGATCGCTCACGCGGATCCCGGTGTCGCCGGCATCTTCAGCGGGATCAGGTCTCGCGGAGGCATGGGCGCACTGCCGCGCACGACGACGATCGAGCGGAAGAGGTCTTCGACCTTGGCGGCTGCCTCGGGGTCGGACGCACCCGCACCGCCGATCACGCCACGAAGGAACCAGCGCGGTCCGTCGATGCCGATGAACCGCGCCAGCCGGAGGCCCGACCCTTCGTTCGCAGTCGCGGGCACCTCGGCGAGCAGCTCCTTGCCGAGTGCGCCCTCGCGCTCCTCGACCCGGCCGCCCTGCGCCTTGACCTGATCGCGCAGCTGCACACGGGTCTCGTCCCACAGGCCACCCGTGCGCGGCGCGGCGAAAGGCTGCACCTGCAGCGAGGAGTCCGCATAGTCGAGGCCCACCGCGACGATGCGCTTGGACTGCTCCTCCACCTCGAGGCGCAGGTTCAGGCCTTCGCGGGGCAGGATCTTGATCCCGCCGAGGTCGATGTACGGCCGGACCGGGTTCGCCTCCGAGTCGTCGAAGGGGCCTTCGGTGGCGCGATCGTCGGGTGCGGACTTCGAGGGTGTCGCGTTGTTGTCAGTCATGAGGTCTGTCCTGCTTCGTTCTGGTGGAGCCCTGCCTGATATCCGGTGGAGCCGAAACCGCCGTCGCCGCGGACGCTGTCCGGAAGCTCGTCAACCGGGATGAACGCGGCGCGAGTCACGGGCATGACGATCAGTTGCGCGATGCGGTCGCCGACGCCGACATCGTACGCGTTGCGGATGTCGGTGTTGATCAGGCTCACCTTGATCTCGCCGCGGTAACCGGAGTCGACCGTCCCCGGCGAGTTCACGATGGAGATGCCGTGCTTCGCCGCGAGGCCGCTGCGCGGCACCACGAACGCCGCGTAGCCGTCGGGCAGTGCGATACGCACGCCGGTGCCGACGAGCGCGCGCTCCCCCGGCTCGAGACGGACGGCCTCCGCGGCCACCAGGTCGGCACCGGCGTCGCCCGGGTGAGCGTACCCGGGGACCACAGCGGCGATAATGGGGACATCAACGGAATCGGTCACCCCATGAGGCTAATGCAGAACACCCCCACAGACGCACGCCCGCGCTATCGCGAACGGCTCGCTCCCAGCCTCCGGCTGCTCGTCACCGTCGCACTCGCCGGGCCCATGGTCTCGCTGATCTTCGTGCCAGTCGGCTCGACCGTCGCACTGATCGTCGGTGCAGCCGTCTCGGCGCTCCTGGTCGCGGGTTGCATCGCGGCCACGCCCGTCATCTCCGTGGACGGGTCGACGTTGCGCGCCGGCCGCGCGCACATCGATGTCCGGTTCCTCGGCGAACCGGTGGCACTCACCGGCGACGACGCCCGCCAGGCACGCGGCCCCGGGCTTCCCGCTCGCGGCTGGCACCTGATCCGCGGCGGTATCGACGGCCTTGTCGTCGTCCCGAACACCGACCAGGGCGACCCGGTCCAGGCGTGGACGATCTCCAGCCGGACGCCGGACCGTCTCGCCGCCGCCATCCGCGCCGCGCGCTGAGACATCCTCCGCACTCACACGAAGCGGCCCTCAACGACAGCGCGCCCCTGATCGCGATGATCGGGGGCGCGTGAGACGTCGCTCAGAGGACTGCTTACGCAGCGCACTCCTTGCAGATGGGCCCGGATGCGCCCTCGTGGTCGAGCTGTGACTGGTGCTTCACGAGGAAGCAACTCATGCACGTGAATTCGTCCTGCTGCGCGGGCAGCACGACGACGTCGAGTTCGAGGTCGGAGAGGTCGGCACCCGGGAGATCGAAACTCGACGGGTTGTCGGAGTCCTCGTCCCCGCTCGAGCCGGAGAGCTTGTCCGGCACACGCTCCTTGAGAGCTTCGATCGACTCGGAGTCGTCTTCAGTCTTTCG
Source organism: Microbacterium sp. SA39 (assembly GCF_000967865.1). Lineage (GTDB taxonomy): Bacteria > Actinomycetota > Actinomycetes > Actinomycetales > Microbacteriaceae > Microbacterium. Next base: position 72,516 of record NZ_JXRU01000031.1, on the reverse strand, counting down.
GGGAGCGTCATAATCGGTTGCCATGCGGTAAATCTCCACTTTCATGGTGCGAGTGGGTGGTGCGCCGTGGGGTGATCGGCGGCCATAGTTTGCACGACCCGAACGCAATAAGCAAATGCCGGTCCGTGCGACATACCAAACTGACGGCACGCCCAGGGTATTCCCGCTCGCGGCGGCCGTCGCGTGACACCATGAACGCACACCCATCAGAGGGGCATTCGCATGGAAAACGTCACCATCGTCGGCACAGAGGCAGGACTGCTCGTACTCGCCACCGAGTCGGGCGAGCGCTTCGCGCTGCCCATCGACGACATGCTGCAGCGCGAGATCCGACGCGCCACTCGCCAGGCCGAACCCGCCGGTCACCGACTCGCCGCGAGTCCTCGCGACATCCAGGCTCAGATCCGTGCCGGACTCACCGCCGTCGAGGTGGCCGAGCTCCTGGGCATCAGCGTCGACGACGTGGCGCGGTTCGAGGGTCCGGTCCTCGCGGAGCGTGAACACATCATCGGGCAGGCGCTCGCCGTTCCCGTCCTCATCGGCAGCGAGGTCGAGCCCGACGCGCAGCCCACCTTCGGTGCCGCAGTGCGCGACAAGCTCGCTGAGGTCGCCGCCTCCTCGGAGCGCTGGGCGAGTTGGAAGGAGGACTCCGGCTGGGTCATCAAGCTGGAGTTCACCGCGAACGACGTCGAGCACGATGCACGGTGGAGTTTCGACCCGCGCCGCAGCGCCCTCTCGCCGCTCAACGCCGACGCGACCCAGCTCTCCCGTCAGGGTTCTCTTCCGGAAGGGCTCATCCCCCGCCTTCGCGCGGTCGATCACGAGCGCACGACGTCGCCGTACAAGGACGAGAGCAGGTTCGATTCCGGTGCCTTCGGTCCTCGACTGCTCCCGAACCCCGAGAGCAGCGCGGAAGAACCGTCGCTGCCGGAGCGCTCGAATGCCGCGGCGCAGGATGCGGCGATCAACCGCGCGCCCGAGTCCCAGAAGACGAATCCGGAGACCGCCGACCTGCTCGAGGCGCTCCGTCGCCGGCGCGGACAGCGCGAGACCGCACCCCTCGTCGACGATGTCGATCACGAGGAGCGGGCGGACCGGGACGATCAGACCCCGATCGCGCTGTTCGAAGGGTTCGATCAGCCGACCGACGAGCCGCAGTCTCCCGAACCCGCACCGCAGACTTCATCGTCGGATTCTGCGGAGTCCGGCGGTCGCCGTCGACGCCGGAACGCCATGCCCACGTGGGACGAGATCGTGTTCGGGGCGCGCACCGACGAATGACCGGCAGCGCCGGCGCGGCTCACCGCGCGAAGGTTCCGAGCCTGACCAGCGGAACCTGACGCTCCTCCGGGGTGAGGGCTCCGTGCTGACCGACCATGCCTCGTCCGCGCTGATCGGCCGCCGTGCCGTCGTACACCGCGCCCGCGCCTCGGGCTACAGCCATGATGTCGCCGATCCGCGAGGAAGCCGCGGCGGTGACCATGGGGCCGAAGAGTCCGAGACGGATGGCGTCCTCGCGGGTGATGACGTCCGCGAGGCCCTCGAGGTCGGCGCGCCAGCGCGCGGTCACGGCCGCGGCGTCGGCATCCGCATGCAGGTAGGCGTGCAGCATCCGCGGCTCTCCGCCGACATGCCGGATGCCGACGAGGTGCTCCTCCTCCAGCACGACCTGCCGATTCGCCGGCACATCGACCATTCCGTGATCTGACGTGACGAGGACGCCGACGCCGGGCGGCACGCGTGCTGAGAGCGCCGCGTCGATGTCTTCCAGCGCGGTCACCCACTCGCCGGAGTCGACCCCGTGCTTGTGTCCGGCCTTGTCGACCTCCGGCAGGTAGCAGTAGACCAGGGATCCCGGATGCCGCTCCGCGAGGTCGTACGCCGTCGCCACTCGATCTGCCGGCGTCGTCGCGGCCACGAACTCGGCTCCTCGCAGCGTCGCTTTCGTGAATCCGCTGCGGGCGTAGGCGGCCACCCCCACGGCGAAACTCGCGTGGCCGCTGGCCGCGGCGCGCTCGAAGATCGTCGACGCGGGTTGCCAGGTGAGCGGGTCGATCCCGTCGGTCTCCCAACCGCTCAGCTGATTCACGAGTACGTCGCGGCTCGGATCGAGCACGCGATACCCGACCAGGCCGTGCTCGCCCGGCCACACGCCCGTGACGATGCTGGTGAGCGCGGCCGCCGTCGTCGATGGGAAGACCGAGTACGCGACATCGCGCTTCGTCATTCCCATCGTCAGCGCGCGGGCGTGGCCGGCGTGTGCGCGCAGGCTGATCGCACCGAGCCCGTCGATCACCACCAGAACGACTGATTCGGCACGCGGCAGCGTCTCGGACTCGCCTCGGAGCGCGGCGAACAGGTCGCCCGCCACCCCGACGACGCTCCGGGCACTGGGCGACTCGGAAGGTAGCATGAGTGACATCCGAGCCAGTCTGACACAGGCTCCTTCACGCCCCCAGGAAGTCCATGCCGAAAACCCCGCCGCCCGAGCTCGCCCCGGAACGCATCCAGGACATCGACCTCTCCAGCGAGATGCAGGGCTCGTTCCTCGAATACGCGTACTCGGTCATCTACTCGCGCGCTCTGCCCGACGCGCGCGACGGCCTGAAGCCCGTGCAGCGCCGCATCCTGTACCAGATGTCGGAGATGGGCCTGCGGCCCGACCGCGGGCACGTGAAGAGCGCCCGCGTCGTCGGCGAAGTCATGGGAAAGCTGCACCCGCACGGCGACACCGCCATCTACGACGCGCTGGTGCGTCTCGCGCAGGAGTGGGCGCTGCGCGTGCCGCTCGTCGACGGACACGGCAACTTCGGCTCTCTCGACGACGGTCCCGCCGCCGCGCGCTACACCGAGGCCCGCCTCGCCCCGCCCGCGATGGCCCTCACCGAGAACCTCGACGAGGACGTCGTCGACTTCATCCCCAACTACGACGGTCAGTTCCAGCAGCCCGCCGTCCTGCCCGCGGCGTTCCCGAACCTCCTGGTCAACGGCGCCAGCGGAATCGCCGTCGGCATGGCGACGAACATGGCGCCCCACAACCTCATCGAGGTCGTGGCTGCGGCGACGTATCTGCTCGAGAACCCCGATGCTACGACGGAAGAGCTCATGGAGTTCGTCCCGGGACCGGACTTCCCCTCCGGCGGCATCCTGATGGGACTCGACGGGGTCAAGGACGCCTACACGAACGGTCGCGGTGCCCTCAAGGTGCGCGGCAAGGTCTCTATCGAACCGCTCGGCCCGCGGCGGACCGGCATCATCGTGTCCGAGCTGCCGTACATGGTCGGCCCCGAGCGCCTCATCGAGAAGATCCGCGACGCGGTGCAATCGAAGAAGCTGCAGGGCATCAGCGACGTCACCGACCTCACCGACCGCAACCACGGTCTGCGCGTGGCCATCGGCATCAAGACGGGCTTCGACCCGAACGCCGTGCTCGATCAGCTGTACCGGCTGACTCCGCTGGAGGACTCCTTCAGCATCAACAACGTCGCCCTCGTCGACGGCCAGCCGCGCACGCTCGGGCTCAAGGAGATGCTGAGCGTCTACGTGGGCCACCGGCTCGAGGTCATCACTCGACGCAGCCGCTACCGGCTGGCTCGCCGCGAGGAGCGCCTGCACCTCGTCGAGGGCCTGCTGGTCGCGATCCTCGACATCGACGAGGTCATCCAGGTCATCCGCTCGTCCGACGACTCCGAGCAGGCCCGCACGCGGCTGCGCTCGGTATTCGACCTGAGCGAGCTGCAGGCCGAGTACATCCTCGAACTTCGACTTCGGCGGCTCACCAAGTTCTCCCTGATCGAGCTGGAGGCCGAGCGCGACTCCCTGCTGGCCGAGATCGCCGCCCTGCGCGAACTGCTCGACAGTCCGGTGCTCCTCCGCGCCGTCGTCGCCCGGGAGCTGGACGCCGCCGCCGACGCCTACGGCACGCCGCGCCGCACGCTGCTGATGAACGCCGCGCCCCCGAAGCCGCGAGCCGCGAAGGGAGCCGTCGACCTGCAGATCGCCGACGCTCCGACGGTGCTGGTGCTGTCGACGACGGGCCGAGCCGTGCGCATCGACCTCGGCGAGGGCCAGGAGCTCAGCGTTCCGGCGCGCCGAAGCAAGCACGACGCGATCCTCGCGACCGTCGAGACCACGGTCCGTGCCGAGATCGGTGCGCTGACCAGCGCGGGGCGCGTCATGCGCTTCTCCCCCGTCGACCTTCCGTCGGTCCCGCCGTCGTCCGTGCAGCTCGCTGCCGGGACGCCGCTGCGCGACTACCTCGGCCTGCTCTCCAAGAACGAGCGGATTCTCGGCTTCGTCCGCTTCGACAGCGAGACCCCGATCGCGCTCGGCACGGCGCAGGGCACGGTCAAGCGCATCGTCCCGGCCGGCCTGCCGGTGAAACCCGAGCTCGAGGTGATCGGCATGAAGCCCGGCGACACCGTCGTCGGCGCCGCCGAGGCGCCGGACGACTCCGAGCTGGTGTTCCTGACGACCGACGCGCAGCTGCTGCACTTCACGGCATCCGCCGTCCGTCCGCAGGGCGCGCCCGCGGGCGGCATGGCCGGGGTCAAGCTCGGCGCGGGTGCCTCCGTCCTGTTCTTCGGCGTGGTGGCCCCCGGTGCCGACGCCGTCGTGGCGACGGTCTCGGGTGGCGACAGCATCCTCCCCGGCACCGACCCTGGACGCGCGAAGGTCACCGCGTTCACGGAGTACCCCGCGAAAGGTCGCGCCACCGGCGGAGTGCGGGCGCACTCGTTCCTGAAGGGCGAGGACCGGCTTACGGTCGCCTGGGTGGGACCGAATCCTGCGCAGGCCGTCGATCCGACCGGCGCCGTCCGAAAGCTGCCTGAGGTCGGCGCCCGCCGCGACGCCTCCGGTCAGCCCATCGACGGAGTGATCGGGAGCATCGGTCGCACCATCGTCTGAGGGTGCGGCGGCTGATCTCGTCAGACGCTGCGCGAGCACGTTCGCGGTGAGCCCGGCGGCCGTGCCGCAGAGATTCACGGTGTCTCCGCGACACCCGCCCGGTGGACGTCGCGCAGACGACGCACCGCGCCGCCCCGGTCAGCGTCTACGAGGCGGCACTCGCCACCGTCCGCTGAACCGGATCAGGCGTCGATCGCCTCGCGCGACAGCCGTCCGGAGGAATCGATGATGAACTCGCGACGGGGCGCGACCTCATTGCCCATGAGCAACTCGAACACGCGGGCGGCCTCTTCGGCCGCCTCGGCATCCTCCATCCGCACCCGGCGCAGCAGACGGCCGGAACGGTCCATGGTCGTGTTCGCCAGCTGCTCGGCATCCATCTCGCCGAGGCCCTTGTAGCGCTGGATCGGCTCGTGCCAGCGCTTGCCGGACTTGCGCAGCTTGGTCAGCAGAGCGTGCATCTCCTGCTCGCTGTAGGTGTAGATCGTCTCGTTCGGCTTCGAGCCGGGGTTCATCACGATCACCCGGTGCAGCGGCGGCACGGCGGCGAAGACGCGGCCGTGCTCGATGAGCGGACGCATGTACCGGAAGAACAGGGTGAGGAGCAGGGTGCGGATGTGCGCGCCGTCGACGTCGGCGTCGCTCATCAGGATCACCTTGCCGTAGCGTGCGGCGTCGATGTCGAACGTGCGGCCGGAACCGGCCCCGATCACCTGGATGATCGACGCGCACTCGGTGTTCGACAGCATGTCGCTCACCGAGGCCTTCTGCACGTTGAGGATCTTGCCGCGGATGGGCAGCAAAGCTTGGAACTCGCTGTTGCGCGCGTTCTTGGCCGTGCCGAGCGCCGAGTCGCCCTCGACGATGAAGAGCTCGCTGCGCTCCACCTCGTTGGTGCGGCAGTCCACGAGCTTGGTCGGCAGCGTCGAGGACTCGAGCGCGTTCTTGCGGCGCTGCGTCTCCTTGTGGGCGCGGGCTGAGACGCGCGCCTTCATCTCGGAGACGATCTTGTCGAGCAGCTGCGACGCCTGGTTCTTGTCGTCGCGCTTGGTCGAGGTGAAACGCTGCGCGAGGTCCTTGCGGATCACCTGCGCGACGATCTGGCGCACCGCGGGAGTGCCGAGGATCTCCTTGGTCTGTCCCTCGAACTGCGGCTCCGGCACGTTGACGGTGAGCACCGCCGTGAGACCGGCGAGCACGTCGTCCTTCTCGAGCTTGTCGTTGCCCACCTTCAGGCGACGTGCGTTCTGCTCCACCTGCGCACGCAGCACCTTGAGGAGCTCCTGCTCGAAACCCTGCTGGTGCGTGCCGCCCTTCGGCGTCGAGATGATGTTCACGAAGGAACGCACCGTGGTGTCGTAGCCGGTCCCCCAGCGCATCGCCAGGTCGACCGCGCACACGCGCTCGACCTCCGTGGCGACCATGTGTCCGTCTGCCTGGAGGACGGGCACGGTCTCCTTGAAGGTGCCTTCGCCCTGGATGCGCCAGTTGTCCGTCACCGGCGGGTCGGTCGCGAGGTAGTCCACGAACTCGGAGATGCCGCCCTCGTAGCGGTACGAGATCTCTCGCGGAGTCTCCGCGACAGCGCCGCTGTCGCCCCCTTCGACGAGCGCAGACGCGGCCTGACCTTTCAGCGCACGGTCATCGCGGACGACGATCTCGAGCCCCGGGACGAGGAACGCGGTCTGACGAGCCCGTGTCTCGAGCTCGCCGAGCTGGAAAGCCGCGTCCTTCGTGAAGATCTGACGATCCGCCCAGTAGCGGATGCGCGTACCCGAGGTGCCGCGAGGCGCCTTTCCGACGACCCGCAGCTCGCTCTTGTCCTCGAAGGGGCGGAACGGCGCGTCCGGCCGCTTCTCCCCCGAGTCGCTGAAGATCCCCGGCTCGCCGCGGTGGAACGACATCGCGTAGACCTTCCCGCCGCGGTCGACCTCGACGTCGAGCCGCTCCGAGAGCGCATTCACGACAGAAGCGCCCACGCCGTGCAGGCCTCCCGACGCCGCATAGGACCCGCCGCCGAACTTGCCACCGGCGTGCAGCTTGGTGAAGACCACCTCGACGCCGCTCAGCCCCGTGCGCGGTTCGATGTCGACCGGGATGCCGCGGCCGCGGTCGTGCACCTCGACACTGCCGTCGTCATGGAGGATCACATCGATCTTGTCGCCGTTGCCGTCGACGGCCTCGTCCACGGCGTTGTCGATGATCTCCCAGAGGCAGTGCATGAGCCCCGCGGATCCGTTCGATCCGATGTACATGCCGGGGCGCTTGCGGACAGCCTCGAGTCCTTCAAGCACCTGGAGATGATGGGCGGAATACTCGGCGGTCACAATCTCCGAGTCTATTCTCGCCGCCCACTCGGGAGCCGCAGACACTCCCCACCGGGCCGCAGCCCGCGCCGATCGCGTACGCGCTGAGCGAAACACGCCGTGATCCGGGCATGCCTACAGGTGCAGCGTGGTTGTATTGAGCACGACCCACAGCGAGGCCGACACCCGAGGAGGCACCGAGATGAATGCAACAACCGAACGTGAGGCCACCGCCTTCGAGTTCCGTCTGACGGCGATGGATCGCTGTGATTCCTGCGGCGCTCAGGCGTACATCGCCGCAGAGGTCAACGGATCCGAACTCCTCTTCTGCGCCCACCATGGCCGCAAGTACGAAGAGAAGCTCCGCAGCATCGCGACGAGCTGGCACGACGAGAGCGCTCGCCTCGTCGAGACGGTCTGACCGACAGCTGTCGTCCGACGCCGGCGGATATTCGATTCCGGCAGACTTCCGACTCCGGGTTGCGCTCTGGCGCAGCCCGGAGTCTTCTCATTCCTGGATGACTCTGCGGACCCGCGGACTGAGCCGGGTGAGGATCTCCTCGCCGACGGTGTCGATCCGCTCCGCCAGGGCAGTCGCACCCACCTCGCCCGAGTCGCCCGCGCCGAAGAGCGTGACCTCGTCGCCGACGCTCATCCCCGGCCATCCCTCGACCCTGGCGGTCGTCTGACCGATGTCGAGGAGTGTGCGCCTGCCGCCGGGCGTGCCGACCGGCGCGCCGGAGAGCGTGGAGGGCAGACCATCGAAGCTCCCGATCGACAGCATGGCCGCACCGTCGACGAGTTCCTCCACGACGGCGGTCAGCGACGCCACCGGACGCAGACCCTCGAGTTCCGGACCGTCGGCGGAACGGATGCCGTAGCAGAACGCGCCGATGCGTGACACGGTGCCGCGCAGCTCCGGACGCCACCACGAGGCGGCTGAGGCCGTGAGGTGCAGGAGGAGAGGCGCCGCCCCGAAGCCCCCCGCGATGCGCACCGCATCCAGGAAGACGGCCTGCGCCTCGTCGTCCTCCGCGTCGCTGGCCTCGGCGATGTGACTCCAGATCCCGACCAGGACGACGTGACCGAGCTGCTCGGCGTCTCTGGCCTCGGAAACGGCCGACTCCCAGTTCTCCGGCAGCACGCCGTTGCGATGGAGGCCCGTGTCGATCTTCAGGTGCACGCGGGCGCTGACGCCGAGCACCGCAGCCCGGGCGATGATCCGCCGCAGATACTCGACGCTGCCGACGCCCAGGTCGACGTCCCGCGCGAGCGCCTCGTCGATCTCGTCGTCGGTCGAGGTGGCCCAGGCGAAGATCCTCGCCTCCCCCGCGATGCGGCGCACGTCCAGGGCGCTGCGGATGTCGTAGCTCCCGAACCACTCGACGCCGGCATCCAGGGCTGTCTCGACGGCCCAACGCAGCCCGTGCCCGTAGGCGTCGTCCTTCAGCACGAGCATCAGGGCGGACGGGGTGATGCGTTCTCGGACCGCCTGGATGTTCGCGCGGAAGATCGCGCTGCTGATCCGCAACTCCGGCCGAGTCATGACTCCCACCCCCGGGCAGCGTGCGCGCCGGCCACCGTGACCAGCTCCGGCACGGTCATACCGGTGATCGCGGCCCAGCGAGCGAGAGACGGCGCAGCAGGACCGGTTCCCCCGAAGTAGGTGACCTCGGCGCCCGGCGCGACGTCTTTCCCCGCGAGGTCGACGACGCACACGTCCATGGCCACACGGCCGACGATGGGCCGGGAGGTGCCGTCCACCTCGACGTGCGCCCGATTGCCGAGAGCACGGACGATGCCCTGCGCGTACCCGCCCGTGACGAGCGCGACGACGGTGTCCTTCGGTGCGCGATAGGTGTAGCCGTATGAGACGGCATCTCCCCGTCTGAGCCTCTTCGTCGAGAGCACGCGCCCGGTCAGGCGCATGACGGGTCGCAGAGCGAGCACCCCGTCGTCGTCCGGGAGACCGTAGAGCAGCGAGGAGTCGATGTCCGGGACGCCCGACGTCACCCCGGTGATCCCCTCGAGCCGCAGCGTGTCGACCTCTCCCTCGGAATCGACGAGCACACGGTCGGCGCCCGCGCCCGTCACCGCCTGTGCGATGGAGAGCACGCCGTGCCCCCAGGCGTCTCTGCGCAGATCGGCGGTGTATCCTCCGGCAGCTACGGCGGCGGATGCCGCTGCGGCGAGAGCCGAGCGGGAGATCACGGCACGCGGCAGGGCGCTGGAAGTCGTCTCACACACGCTTTCCACCCTAGCTTCCGCCTTCCCAGGTTGTTCTGCGAGCCCCCGTAGACTGGTCGGGACCCCTACCCTCGGAGCCTCATGTCACGTCTTTCCCTCGCGCCCCGCATCCGCTATCTGCTGGGACGCGCCCGCCGCATCGATGTCGGATCGGTGATGGAGCGAGCCAAGGAGGCGTCGGAGCAGCACCACAAGGCGGTTCCCGCGATCGTCGTCGACATGCTGTGGTCGGCCGCTCGGCACAACGTCGGCTTCCAGGACTACATCGACTACGACTTCGCGATGCTCACCAAGACGGAGCGCGAGACGTTCATGACGCACCCCGTCTCGAACCAGCTCTCGCAGCGGTACGACCACCCCGACTTCCGCTGGATCTTCCAGGACAAGATCGAGTTTAACCGGCACTTCGCGCAGCATCTCCACCGTGACTGGCTGGTCGTCGAGGAGGGCAATGCGGATGCCGTGCGAGAGCTCACGCAGCGACTCGGGACGATCGTCACGAAGGAGCCGGTCGGCCAGGCCGGCACCGGAGTGCACCGCTATCACGCCGCAGAGATCACCGACTGGGACGAATTCCACCGCGGACTGCTGAGCCGCGGCGAGCTGCTGATCGAAGAGGTCATCCGTCAGCACGACGCCCTCGCCGCCGTCTGCCCCGGAACCGTGAACACCACCCGCATCACCGCGTTCTTCGACGGCGAGAAGGCGCACATCCTGGCGATGGCCCAGAAGTTCGGCCGCGGAGCGGTGAGCGATCAGATGACGTTCGGTGGCTTCTACACGATGCTCGACGAGAACGGCCGCTCCGTCGGGGCCGGATACGACTCCCACGGTCACGTGCACGAGACCCACCCGGATTCCGGCTTCCGGATCGCCGATTTCCAACTCCCCTACATCGACGAGGTGCGCGCGTTCATCGACGAGGTCGCCCGCGTCGTGCCGCAGGTCCAGTACGTCGGGTGGGACGTCGTGGTGACTCCCGACGGCCCTGTGCTGGTGGAGGGCAACTGGGGCGCCGGCGTCTACGAGAACAAGCCCAGCGTCACCGGCATCCGCACCGGTCACAAACCGCGCTATCGCGAGGTCATCGGGTTCTGACTCCTCAGCTCGACGCGAAGAAGGCCCGGATGCTGAGCATCCGGGCCTTCCTCGATTCAGTCCCTGAGCCTGACGAAGGGCGCGTCAGACCGCGCGGACGATGCCGAGCGGAGTGGACTCCAGGCCCTGGCCGAGCGGGTTGTCGCCGAGGATCTTCACCAGACGACGTTCGCCGTCCTTGTCGAGCGTCGAGCCGAGGATGTTGCCGCCGAGGTCGTTGATGTCGACCACGGCCACCTCGAGTGCGCCGCCGAGCAGAGCCTTCAGGTGCGTCGCGACGCCACGGGGATCCTTCGGCCCGAGCACGACAGCCTCGTTATAGGGAGGGATGGTGTGCTTGGTCGGGCCGTCGATCGCGCGCGCCTTGTCACCCGCGATGCGGTAGAAGTCGCCCTTTCGACCGAGTGACTTGGTCACGGCGGCGACCGCGGCGGCCAGCAGGATCCGAGGAGTGCCGCACTCGCGGAGCGCCATTTCCATCGTCTCCGGCATCCCGAGCCCGATACCGTACGGCGTGCGCGTGACGTACTTCGACAGGAAGAGCGCCAGCTTGCGCGGCGTGATCTCGTCGAGACGGTACGACCGGCCCTGCGTGATCGCGACGATCTTCTCGGTCACGAACAGCAGGTCGCCCGGCTGCACGGCGTCCTTCGCGTACTCCGTGATGATGGCATCGAGATCGTCGTCGGGCATCACGACGCGAGTGCGCAGCGGAATCCGTGCGAAGCTCTTTCCGTCGACGCTCGTCTCGAGCGCCTTGCCGTCGTTCGCCTGGCTCATTCGAGGTAGTCCCGCAGCGACTGCGAACGACTCGGGTGACGCAGCTTCGCCATCGTCTTCGACTCGATCTGACGGATCCGCTCACGGGTCACGCCGAAGGTGTCGCCGATCTGGTCGAGCGTCTTGGGCTGACCGTCGCCGAGGCCGAAGCGCATGCGGATCACGCCGGCCTCGCGCTCCGACAGCGAGTCGAGCAGCTGCTCGAGCTGACGCTGCAGCATGGTGAAGCCCACGGCGTCTGCCGGCACGACCGCCTCGGTGTCCTCGATGAGGTCGCCGAACTCGCTGTCGCCGTCCTCGCCGAGGGGCGTGTGCAGGGAGATGGGCTCGCGGCCGTACTTCTGCACCTCGACGACCTTCTCCGGCGTCATGTCCAGCTCGCGGCTGAGCTCTTCCGGGGTGGGTTCGCGGCCCAGGTCCTGCAGCATCTGGCGCTGCACGCGGGCGAGCTTGTTGATGACCTCGACCATGTGCACCGGGATGCGGATGGTGCGGGCCTGGTCGGCCATGGCGCGCGTGATCGCCTGACGGATCCACCACGTCGCGTAGGTCGAGAACTTGAAGCCCTTGGTGTAGTCGAACTTCTCGACCGCGCGGATGAGACCGAGGTTGCCCTCCTGGATCAGGTCCAGGAACTGCATGCCGCGGCCCGTGTAGCGCTTCGCGAGCGAGACGACGAGGCGGAGGTTGGCGCCGAGCAGGTGGCTTTTGGCACGCTGACCGTCGCGGGCGACCCACTGCAGGTCGAGACCGAGCTGGCCGGTTCTCTCGGCCGCGGTCATCGCGGAGAGCTTCTCCTCGGCGAACAGACCGGCTTCGATCCGCATCGCGAGCTCGACCTCTTCGGCCGCGTTCAGGAGCGCGACCTTACCGATCTGCTTCAGGTAGTCCTTGACGGGGTCGGCCGTCGCGCCGGTGATCTGCGTCGAGTAGACCGGGACGTCTTCGTCGTCGTTCGACGAGATGACGATCGCGCCGGTGGGCAGCGGCTCGGTGAACTGGGGCTTGGAGTCCTCGTCCTCGTCGTCCTCCACCGCGGCGACAGGGGTCTCGTCCTCTTCGACGACGTCATCCGACTTCTTCTTCTTCACGGGGGCGCGCTTCGCGGCCGCGCGCTTCGCTGCGCTCAGCGGCGCGGGCTTCTCAGGAGCGTCGACCTCGACCTCGGTGTCGACGGCGGTCTCTTCGGCCTTCTTCGTCGTCCGGGTTTTCTTCGTCGTGGCAGGAGTCACGTTTCGCCTTTCACGGGGCTATGGGACCACCCCGGGACATTTCGGACACTAGTAAGACCCTTGTCAAGTCCGGTGTTCGAAAACACCGATTGACAACGGGTCGGACTCCTAGTATCGCACACGTGTGGCGATGCGGATGCATTCCGGCGAAGTTGTCGGATATTCGTCTCAGCGGCGTCCGGGCTTGTCGTCGTCGCCGGACGGACGCGACGCCAGGTAGCGCTCCAGCTCCGCGGCGAGCTCGTCGGCGCTGGGCAGATCGCGTTCGCTGAACCCGCCCTCGTCGTACGTGTCGTCATCCGGGTTCCGTCCCGCCATGTACGCGTCGTAGCGGCGCTCGAGGTTGTGCACCATCTGCTGCAGCTCCTCGTTGCCGGCGACCTGCTCGTCGACGCGGGTGAAATAGTCCTCGCGGCGCTCCTGCACGGCATCCAGAAGCAGGACGAGACCGGTCGAGGCCATCAGCTTGTCGGCGGCCGCGATGACGGCATCCGGGTTCTCGGTCTCCGCCAGGTAGTGCGGCACCAGGAGCACGAAGCCCACGGCGCGATGACCCGCCTCGACGAAGCGGAACTCCAGGAGGTGTCCGGCTGTCGCGGGCACCTGCGTCCGCGGGCGCCACACGGAGTGCGCGACTGTCAGCTCGCGGCGGTTCCCGCTGACGGTCGTTCCGATCGGCCGGGTGTGCGGCACGGGCATCGCGATCGAGTGCACCCAGTTGAGCCCGGAGACCTCGAATTCAGCCGCGAGATCGAGCACGGTCTGCGCGAAGGCGTTCCACGCGAAGTCGGGCTCGTACCCTGCGAGAAGCAGGAACGGCTGGCCGAGTGCGTCGGTCGCGAGCGAGAGTTCGAGACGGGAGGGACGGAACTCCGTCAGGTGGTCCTGATCGAAGGAGATGATCGGGCGACGAGCGCGATAGTCGAGGAGCACGTCGTTGTCGAACACCACGACGGGTTGCGGCGACGCCGTCTCGCGCAGGTGATCGATGAGGCCGGAGACCGCGCTTCCCGCGTCGGTGAAGCCGGTCAGCAGCACCACCAGGGGAAGGCCATGGGGTACCGCCGGGGCGTTCGCGACTCGTTCGTGGATCTCACCGGAGAGGGGCATGACTCCATGCTACGAGCAGGTCCGGATGCCCGGGCTGGGGTCGTCATGCTGAGAGCGAACACGCGGACCGCGCCCACGCACCGGTGCCGCGGAGGGGATCCTAGGATGGAGGCATGACGCTTCCCGTGCTCTCGCACACCACTGATCAGTTCCCCGGAAGCGCTGCAGATGCCGCAGTGCTCGTCGTCCCCGATCTCTCCGGATCGGCCGAGTCGCTCGACGGCTACCCCGGCCTCGCCGACGCTCTCGCCGGGATCGGCTTCACCGGATCGTCGTCCTCCTTTGCCCGCGTCCACGTACCCGAGGTGACCTCCCTCCCCTTCGCGGTCGTCGGCACCGGCAAGGCCGTGGGCGAGACGGCCGTGCGGAACGCCGTCGGGACCGCCCTCCGGTCGCTCACGGGTTTCGATCACGTCGCCGTCGCCCTCGCAGGCGGGCTCGAGTCGTACGCGACCGCAGCCGCCGAGGGAGCCGTGCTCGGCGGCTACCGATTCGACACCTACCGCTCTGAGAAGGGCAAGACCCGGGCGACCGCCGTCACGCTGCACGCTGCGATCAGCGATGAGTCGATCGCGCGGGCTCAGGCCACGGGCGACGCGGTCGCGCTGATCAAGAACCTCGTGAACGTGCCGGCCGAGTGGCAGAGCCCCGAGCAGCTCGCGCAGAGTGCGGCAGACAGCGTCGCCGACCTCGACGTCACCGTCGAGATCCTCGACGAGGTCGCGCTGGCGGCACAGGGCTTCGGGGGCATCCTCGGTGTCGCGCAGGGCTCCGACCGTCCGCCGCGCCTGGTGCGCCTCGACTACTCGCCGACCGATGCGACGCGGCACATCGCCCTCGTCGGCAAGGGCATCACGTTCGACACCGGCGGGCTCTCGCTGAAGCCGGCGGCATCCATGGTCGGCATGAAGTTCGACATGGCAGGCGCCGCCACCAGCCTCGCCGCGCTTCGCGCGATCGCGACGCTCGGACTCCCCGTGCGCGTGACGGCGTGGCTCGCCATCACCGACAACATGCCGTCGGGTCGCGCTCTGCGCCCCGGTGACGTGGTGCGCATCCTCGACGGCACGACGGTCGAGGTGCTCAACACGGATGCCGAGGGCCGGCTGGTACTGGCCGACGGGCTCGTCGCCGCGAGCCGCGAGCACCCCGACGTCATCATCGACGTCGCCACGCTGACGGGCGCGATCGTCGCCGCCCTCGGCCACCGCCACACCGGCGTGTTCGGCGACGACGATACTGTCGCCGAACTGCTCGCCGCCGCGGAGCAGGCCGATGAACTCGCCTGGCACATGCCCCTGCCGGAGTACATGGAGGAGTCGCTCGAGTCTCCGATCGCGGACTTGCAGAACGTCAACATGAGCGATCGCATGGGTGGTGCCTCCTACGCGGGCCTCTTCCTCCGCCGTTTCGTCGGACGCACCTCCGACGCGGACGATGCTCCGCGGATCCCGTGGGTGCACCTCGACATCGCAG
Organism: Microbacterium sp. SA39; assembly: GCF_000967865.1. GTDB lineage: Bacteria > Actinomycetota > Actinomycetes > Actinomycetales > Microbacteriaceae > Microbacterium. Next base: position 57,359 of record NZ_JXRU01000031.1, on the reverse strand, counting down.
GTTCCGGCGAGCACGGGGGCTCGTCGTTCGGCTTCACCGAGAAGGGCCCCACCGGGGCGATGGTCCGATCGATCATCGCCTTCGCCGCAGCATCCCCCGGCGCTGCATCCCACAAGGAGGCATGACACATGACAACCCACACCTTCGATGTCGTCGTCCTGGGCGGCGGCAGCGGCGGCTACGCGGCGGCTCTTCGTGCCAGCGAGCTCGGCAAGTCGGTCGCCCTCGTCGAGAAGGACAAGGTCGGCGGCACCTGCCTGCACCGCGGGTGCATCCCGACGAAGGCACTGCTGCATGCGGCAGAGGTCGCCGAGCACGTGCGCGACGCCGCGTCGGTCGGCGTCACGGCCACGCTGGACGGCATCGACCCCGCCGGCGTCCGTGCCTACCGGGAGGGGATCGTCGCCAAGAAGTTCAAGGGACTCGAAGGCCTCGTCAAGGCGCGCGGGATCACGACGGTCGCCGGTTTTGGGCGACTGAATGCCGATCGCAGCATCAGCGTCGGCGATGACGTCTACGTCGGAGCCGACGTCGTCCTCGCCACGGGGTCCTACAGCCGCTCCCTGCCCGGTCTGGAGATCGGCGGACGCATCCTGACGAGCGAGCAGGCACTGGCTCTCGACGTCATTCCGGAGCGCGTCCTCGTGCTCGGCGGGGGTGTGATCGGAGTGGAGTTCGCCAGCGTCTGGCGTTCGTTCGGATCCGAGGTCACGATCGTCGAGGCGCTTCCGCACCTCGTGCCGAACGAGGACATCGCGATGAGCAAGGGCCTCGAGCGCGCCTTCCGCCGCCGCGGCATCCAGTATTCGCTCGGTGTGCGGTTCCAGACCGCGAGCCAGGACGAGAACTCGGTCACGGTCACGCTGGAAGACGGCAAGGAGTTCACCGCCGACTACCTGCTCGTCGCCGTCGGGCGCGGCCCGGTCACGGCGGACCTCGGGTTCGAAGAGGCCGGCGTGAAGCTCGACCGCGGCTTCGTGACAGTCGATCAGGATCTGCGCACAGGGGTTCCGGGAGTCTGGGCCGTCGGTGACATCGTCCCCGGTCTGCAGCTCGCCCACCGCGGCTTCCAGCAGGGCATCGCCGTTGCGGAGCGCATCGCGGGCCTCTCCCCCGTGAACGTCCCCGACTCGCAGATCCCCAAGGTCACCTACTCCAGCCCGGAGGTCGCCTCGGTCGGTGTGACAGAAGACGCTGCGGTCACCGAGCACGGCGCGGATGCCGTCGCCTCCTACGAGTACAACCTCGCCGGCAACGGCAAGAGCGAGATCATCGGAACGAGCGGCCTGGTCAAGGTCGTCCGGCTCAAGGACGGGCCGGTCATCGGCGTTCACCTGCTCGGCGACCGTGTCGGCGAGCTGATCACCGAGGGTCAGCTCGCGGTCGCCTGGGAGGCGCATCCCGAAGACATCGCTCCCCTCATCCACGCGCACCCGACACAGAGCGAAGCCCTGGGCGAAGCCTTCCTCGCTCTCGCCGGAAAGCCGCTGCACGCCCTCTGAGCACCAACCGGTGCCCGAGTCACTAAGCTAGATACGCGTCATACAACTTCTTGAAGGAGACTCAGTCATGAGCACATCCGTGGTCCTCCCCGCTCTCGGTGAGAGCGTCACAGAGGGTACGGTCACCCGCTGGCTCAAGCAGGTGGGCGACACCGTTCAGGCGGATGAGGGCCTGCTCGAGATCTCGACCGACAAGGTCGACACCGAGATCCCCTCCCCGGTCAGCGGAGTGATCGAAGAGATCCTCGTAGCCGAGGACGAGACCGTAGAAGTCGGCGCACTGCTCGCTCGCATCGGTGACGGCAGCGCCGCGGCCCCCGCGTCGGACGCTCCGGCTGCAGCCGAAGCCACCCCCGCGGAAGCCGCGTCTGCGGAAGCTTCGCCGGCCGAAGAAGCACCCGCCGCGCCTGCAGCAGAGCCCGCTCCTGCGGCTGAGGCCGCGCCTGCTGAGGCCGCACCCGCCGCCGCTCCTTCGGAAGACGCGAAGGACATCGTGCTCCCCGAACTCGGTGAGAGCGTGACCGAAGGCACCGTGACGCGCTGGCTCAAGCAGGTCGGCGACACCGTCGAAGTGGATGAGGCCCTGCTCGAGATCTCGACCGACAAGGTCGACACCGAGATCCCGTCCCCGGTCGCCGGCGTGCTGCAGGAGATCGTGGCCGCCGAAGACGAGACCGTCGCCGTCGGCGCTGTTCTCGCTCGCGTCGGTTCGGGCGCTGCTCCCGCAGCTGCTCCTGCTGCCGAGGCTCCTGCCGCTGAGGCTCCCACGGCCGCCCCCACCGAGACGCCCGCTTCTCCCGCCGAGGCCCCGGCTGCTCCTGCGGCCGAGGCTCCGGTCGCTCAGGCTCCGGCGGCTGAGGCCGCACCTGCCCCTGTCGCTCCCGCGCCTGCGGCAGCACCAGCCGAGCCGGCACCCGCCGCGGCGTCGACTCCTGCTGCGGAAGCAGCTCCGGCGCCGAAGCTCAACCTGCCGACGGAGAGCGACAACCTCTACGTCACCCCGCTCGTGCGCCGCCTGGCCGCGCAGCAGGGCGTCGATCTGGCGTCGGTCACCGGTACCGGCGTCGGTGGTCGCATCCGCAAGGAAGACGTGCTCAAGGCTGCGGAGACCGCTTCGGCTGCTCCCTCGGCGTCAGCGCCCGCCGCCGCTGCGCCCGCCCCGCTCGAGGTGTCGCCGCTGCGTGGTACCACGCAGCCGATGTCGCGTCTGCGCAAGGTGCTCGCGAAGCGCGCAGTCGAGTCGATGCAGCAGACCGCTCAGCTCACCACTGTCGTCGAGGTCGATGTGACTGCTCTCGCGGAATACCGCGACAGCGTCAAGGCGTCGTTCCTGGAGAAGACGGGCGACAAGCTGTCGTTCCTGCCGTTCTTCGCTCTCGCGACCGCTGAGGCTCTGCAGGCGTTCCCCATCGTCAATGCCACGGTCGACGGCGAGAACATCGTCTACCCCGCGAGCGAGAACGTCTCGATCGCGGTCGACACGGAGCGCGGCCTGCTCACTCCGGTGCTGCGCGACGCGGCGTCGAAGAACATCGCTCAGATCGCCCGCGAGATCGCTGATCTCGCGGCGCGCACGCGTGACAACAAGCTGAAGCCCGATGAGCTCGCCGGTGGGACCTTCACGCTGACCAACACGGGATCGCGTGGCGCGCTGTTCGACACTCCGGTCGTGTTCCTTCCGCAGTCGGCGATCCTCGGCACCGGTACGGTCGTCAAGCGTCCCGGTCTGGTGAAGGTCGGCGGCGCTGACGCGATCGCGGTCCGCTCGTACGTGTACCTCGCGCTGTCGTACGATCACCGGATCATCGACGGTGCAGATGCCGCGCGGTTCCTCGGCGCCATGAAGGCACGCCTCGAGGCGGCGCAGTTCGCCGCTCAGCTCGGAGCCTGACGCCACAGCATCACCCTGGCTGGTCCGCGACGCCGTAGACGTCGCGGACCAGCCATTTCTCGTCCTGCCGCACGAGGACCATCATCTGATCGGCTGCCTCGGTCTCGACGTCGTCACCCGGTGCGGCGGCGGCGCTCGAGGAGCCGACGCGGATGACCGCGACGTCACCGTACTCATCGACCACCTCGAAGGTCGGATCACGTCCCGCCGTCACGGCCAGCGCTTCCACCACCCCGATGGAGCCCTCGGCCACCGCTGCCGGGCAGACGAGGTCACCAGCGGCCCGGCATCCATCGATCACCGCCAGGAGTGCGGCGGCCGCGCCCGCCGGCCCCTCCTGCGCCGGCGGAGCGGGAGCGGCGGCGTCCTTTCGCTCCGCGTGGTCCGTGCTCGGAGTCGCCGATGCGGCATCCGATGGCTGAGCGAAGGGTCTCTGCTCCCGCGCGGCGTTCGCAGACTTCGTCGCCTCGCCTGTGGGCCACAGCAGACCCCCGACGAGGACGGCTGCCGCTGCGGCCCCGGCGAGGATCAGCACGCGACGGCGACGCGGAGGGACCGCGCGGTCGGTCCCCGGTTCCGCGGGCCTCTCGGGCGACCCGGTCGTGATCGAGTGGCGCCCGCGGATGCGGGATCGGACGACATCGAGAGCCGACATCAGAACTGCGGAGCCGTCCGCGAACAACGCCCGCGACCCGCGTGGCCCCGAACGTCGCCGATCGCCCCGCCGCGAAGCGCGGCTCGGTGACGCGGCATGCTCCGCCGCTGCCGCCCGCGCGACGTCTCGTGAACGTTCCGGCGCGAGCGTCTCCCGTCCGAGCGGCCGCGGCGCGGCGATCGCCAAGAGCTCCTGCTCCCACTGCTCCAGGAGTCGTCGAGGCACGCGCGGCTGGGAGAGCGCCTTCTCGAGACCCTGCTGCATCGCCCGGAGCGCCCGTCCCAGCGTCTTGTCCCCGCAGTGCTCGGCGAGCCTCGTGACGATCCCCGCCGCCCCCGCTCGCGGATCGTCACCCTGACCGATGACGAAGACGGGGCGGCCGCCGTCGGTCAGCCACCACATCCCCGTCTGCACCTCGTCGACGCCTGCTCCGAGCTCGTCGAGTCCCCGCAGCAGGCTCACGACGAGCGTGCTGCACTCCCCCGACGACAGGGCGGAGCCTGCGGCCATGCGACGGACCAGGAGCCCCAGCACCCGGTCCGTGCACCACGGCAGCAGAGCGTCGTGGCCGTCGCGACGCCGGATGACGTCGACGGGACCCACGACATGCTCCGCCCCCGCGAATCGCCACCCCACCCATCCGGCGAGAGCGGTGGCATCCACCCGCACGGCCACTTCGTCCCCACGAGTGACCAGTGCGCCGGCGAACGGGCCTTCTGTCGGGTCGAGGATTCGGACCACCCGATGCGCTCCCGGGAGGAGCGCGGTACTCCGGTCTTCGATCTCGACGTCTGCCATGCCTCCATCACAGCCCAGCGTCCACCCTCGCGGCAGCGATCCGGCAGGATGTGGACGGATCACCCGCAGTCGAACGATTGTGCAGGACGGGTCGCCTGACAGATCGCTCCGCTGGACGCGAACTCGGCATCACAGCATCCGTGAACTGGGTAGGCTGGTGCCCATGGCAAAGCGTGCTCCCGAACCCGAGAAGCGTCCTGGGTTCTTCTCCCAGATCAAGTCCCTCTTCCGGTTCACTCGCGAGGCGTACCCGTGGCTTCCGTGGGTCCAGGTCGGCATCCTCATCGCAGGTGTGCTCCTCGGCCTCATCGCCGGCTACCTCATTCCGCCGTTCCAGATCTGGACGCTCGTGCTGTGGGGCATCACCGGTCTCATGCTGGGTGTCCTGGGGGCCCTGTTCCTGATGACGCGCATGTCCACTTCGGCCATGTACACGAAGATCGACGGCATGCCCGGTGCCACGGGCCATGTGCTCAGCACCAGCCTCGGCCGCAGCTGGCAGGCCGCCGAGACGCCGGTCGGCATCAACCCGAAGACGCAGGAGGCGGTGTACCGCACCGTCGGACGCGGTGGCATCGTCGTCGTCGGCGAAGGCGCCCGCGGACGGCTCACGCGGCTCGTGAATGAGGAGCGCAGCAAGGCGCAGCGCGTCGCCCACGGTGTTCCCGTCACGGTCCTGTACGTCGGTCACGGCGAGGACGAGGTCCCGATCGCTGACCTCTCCAAGACCATCAAGAAGCTGCCGAAGGCGATCGACAAGACCACGATGGCCGCCGTCATCCGACGCATCGACTCCGTGTCGCAGTCGGTGTCGTCACTGCCGATCCCGAAGGGCATCGACCCGACGAAGGTCCGCGCTCAGCGTCCACGCTGAGCCGCAGCATCCGCCACGAAAGCGCGGCCGCCCTCTCCCGAGGTGAGGCCGCGCTTTTCGTTCACTCGGAGAGAGGCTGACGCGGCAGGCGACGGACCTTCGCCCTGCGTCGGCGACGCTCAGGCACCATCGAACGCATCTCCTCGAGCTTGCCGAAGCAGAAGAGCCGGTCGTCTGCCTCGAGCACGACGTGCTTGCGCGGGTTCGGGATCACGCTGACACCGCGGTGCAGGGTGAGCACCGTGATGTCGCGCTCCCAGAGCCCCGCCTCCCCCAGCGTCTTGCCGACGAGGTCGACCGCGCCGTGCACCATGAGCTCTGCGACGCCGTAGCCGGTGGAGACCGTCAGACGCTGTCGCACGTCGATCTCGGGGAACGCCACCTGGCCGGCGATGTAGTCGATGATCGCGCCGGCGACATCGAGCTTGGTCGCGGTCTCGATGCCCTGCAGGCCCGGCGAGGAATTGACCTCCATGACGAGCGGACCGTCCTCGCCCTCGAGCATGTCGACACCGGCCACCCGCAGGCCCATGATCTGTGCCGACCGTACGGCTGCACGCTCGTAGACCGGATCGAGCTCGATCGCCGCGACCGATCCACCCCGATGCACGTTCGACCGGAACTCGTCGCCGGCCGCGGACCGCCGCATGGCCGCTACCACGCGGTCCCCCACCACGAGAGCGCGGATGTCACGCCCGCGGCTCTCGGAGATGAACTTCTGGATGAGCACGTTCTGCTTCGTCGAATGCAAGGTCTCGATGATCGCCTCGGCGACCTTCACCTGCGGGGCGAGGATGACACCGATGCCCTGCGTTCCCTCGAGCAGCTTGATGACGACCGGTGCACCGCCGACCCGCTCGATCGCGGGACGCACGTCCGCGCGATTGCGCACGAAGGCCGTCGGCGGCATGGCGATGTTGTGTCGGGACAGGATCTGATTCGCCCGCAGTTTGTCGCGCGCGCTCGAGATGCCGTTGGCGGTGTTCGGCGTGTACACGTCCATCTGCTCGAACTGTCGCACCACGGCGGTGCCGAAGTACGTGATCGAGTTCCCGATGCGCGGCAGGATGGCGTCGTAGTCGCTGAGCTGACGGCCCCGGTAGTGAAGATCGGGTTCGTCGGACGTCAGATCGATCGCGAAGCGCAGGGTGTTGAGCACCTTCACGTTGTGACCGCGCTGAAGCGCAGCCGCACGCAGTCGCTGGGTGGAGTACGCCTGGGGCGCGCGGGAGAGCACAGCGATCTTCACGGAGGATTCCTGCCAGGATGGGTCGAGTGAACAAGTCTCCCCATTCAAACACCCTTACGGGGTGGCGCGAGTGGGTGAGTCTGCCCGATCTCGGAGTCGATTGGCTGAAGGCCAAGATCGACACCGGCGCTCGCACCTCCTCGCTGCACGCGTTCGATGTGCACGAGTTCGAACGGGAGGGCGAGGACTGGGTCCGCTTCCGGGTCAAACCCTGGCAGGACAGCCAGGAGGATGCCGTCGTCGTCGAGACTCCCGTGCACGATCGGCGCGCCGTGCGCAGCTCTTCAGGGCACGCGCAACAGCGTCTCGTCGTGAAGATGCTGATCCGTCTGGTCGACCGTGAGGTGCTCGCCGAGGTCACGTTGAGCAATCGTGACGAGATGGGCTTCCGAATGCTGATCGGACGTGAAGCCCTGCGGCACGGCTACATCGTCGACCCGGCACGGTCGTTCCTGGGCGGACGCGCGCCGCGCGAAGCCCGCCGCCGCAACCGCGGGCGGGTCTGACCCGAAGCCGCAGGCGGATCCGGAGTCAGGCGCGGATCAGCACCGTGCCGACGAGCTTGTCGTGCAGGCCTCGCTGATCTGCATCCCAGATCACTGCGGGCACGACGACGATCAGCAGCAGTGTGCGGACGATCGGACGCCACAGGCCGACCCATCCGCCGTCGAGCCGCACGACACGCATGCCGAGGATGCGATGCCCCGGGCTGCCGCCGGCCGTCGGGATGAACAGGATCTGCAGGAGCGCGAACACCAGCATCGGCGCGAACTGCGAGAGCCCGGCCTCGGTCGGCAGCGCGAACTGGTCGAAGCCGAGGAAGGCCGTCGCGATGATGGTCGCCGCGGTGTAGTCGATCGCGAGAGCGCCGATGCGGCGACCGACTCTGCCGATGCTCCCCGACCCCGTCGCCGGCAGTCCGAGTCGCTCGCCGGGGTATGTGTTCACAGCATCAGTCACCGCTCCAGCCTAGGCGACCCCTGTAACATGCCCGAAACAATACGGACACCCCGGAGAAACGCCCCGGCCGTACTGTGCACAATGGCCGTGAAGCCATCGATCCGCAATCCAGGAGTCGTACATGTTCAAAGATTCGTCCGAGGTTCTGAGCTACATCAAGGAGAACGAGGTCAAGTTCCTCGACATTCGCTTCACCGATCTCCCTGGTGTGCAGCAGCACTTCAACATTCCTGCGGCGACGGTCGATGAAGCGTTCTTCACGGAGGGCCAGCTGTTCGACGGCTCGTCGATCCGCGGCTTCGCCAGCATCCACGAGTCCGACATGCAGCTCATCCCGGATGTCACGACGGCGTACATCGACCCGTTCCGCGAGGCGAGCACCCTCGTGATGATCTTCGACATCTACAACCCGCGCACCGGCGAGATCTACTCGAAGGACCCGCGCCAGGTCGCCAAGAAGGCCGAGAAGTACCTCTCCTCGACCGGGATCGCCGACACCGCGTTCTTCGCTCCCGAGGCCGAGTTCTACATCTTCGACGACGTGCGCTACTCCGTCACCGCCGGCGAGAGCTTCTACAAGGTCGACTCGGAAGAGGCTGCCTGGAACACCGGCCGTGAGGAAGAGGGCGGAAACCTCGCCAACAAGACGCCCTACAAGGGCGGCTACTTCCCCGTCTCCCCCGTCGACAAGACCGCCGACCTGCGCGATGACATCACCCTCAAGCTGATCGACGCCGGATTCATCCTGGAGCGCTCGCACCACGAGGTCGGCACCGCGGGCCAGCAGGAGATCAACTACCGCTTCGACACGATGGTCCACGCGGCGGACGACATCCTCAAGTTCAAGTACATCGTCAAGAACACCGCCAACGAGTGGGGCAAGGTCGCGACCTTCATGCCCAAGCCGCTCTACGGCGACAACGGCTCCGGAATGCACACGCACCAGTCGCTGTGGGCAGACGGCAAGCCGCTCTTCTACGACGAGGCCGGCTACGGCCAGCTCAGCGACATCGCGCGCTGGTACATCGGCGGCATCCTGGCGCACGCGCCGGCCCTGCTCGCCTTCACGAACCCGACGCTGAACAGCTACCACCGTCTGGTCAAGGGCTTCGAGGCCCCGGTCAACCTGGTCTACTCGGCCGGCAACCGCTCCGCCGCGATCCGCATCCCGATCACGGGCTCCAACCCGAAGGCCAAGCGCATCGAGTTCCGCGCGCCCGACGCCTCCGGCAACCCGTACCTCGCGTTCGCCGCGCAGCTGATGGCGGGCCTCGACGGCATCAAGAACCGTATCGAGCCGCACGAGCCGGTCGACAAGGACCTCTACGAGCTTCCCCCCGAGGAGGCCAAGGGCATCCCGCAGGTCCCGAACTCGCTGCTGGACTCGCTGGACGCACTGGCGGAGGACCACCAGTTCCTCCTCGAGGGCGGCGTGTTCACCAAGGAGCTCATCGAGACCTGGATCTCCTACAAGTACGAGAACGAGATCCTGCCGATGGCCCAGCGCCCGCACCCGTTCGAGTACGAGCTGTACTTCGGGGTGTAGCGGAAAACCGCGGGATTTCGGGCCTTAGTCCGCAGGAGGTCCGCAGAATCTCAGATTGAACCCGTCTCAGCGTCGCGCTGGGGCGGGTTCTTTCGTGCTCTCAAGACGTCGTCGACGGCCGCGCGCGACGACTCGTCGCGGTCCGGCCACATGTGCCCGTACGTGTCGAGCGTGGTCTTCGCCGATGCATGGCGGAGCCGCGTCTGCACGGTCTTGATGTCGAGACCCGCCGCGATGAGCAGGGAGGCAAAGTAGTGACGGAGGTCGTGAATCCGGAAGCCCTCCGGCAGGCCCTCCACGGTGACTCTCGCGCTCTTGAACGCTGTCTCGATGGTGTACGGCGCGACCGGCCTTCCGAACGCTCCCACGACGATGGTGTCGCTCCCCCACTGCACTGGGTTCGCGTTGAGCATGAGGGCCAGATCCGCAGGGATCGGGATGGCCGTCTTGCTCGTCTCGGTCTTGAGCTCGTCGCCGGGGTACTGGATGGCCGGCGTGATGATGCCGCGCATGAAGTCGACGTCGGAGACACGCAGGGCGGCGATCTCGGCCACCCTCAGCCCCGCAAACGCCCCGAGCAGTACCACGGGTCGGAAGTACTCAGGTAGGGCATCGTGAAGCGCCCACACCTGCTCCGTGGTCGCGACGTACGCACGTTGCTTCGGCGCCGCCGGAGACGTGCGCCTCGAGCACGGATTCTTGGCGACGAGGCCATCGTGCTGAGCGTCCGCGAAGAGCTGCGAGAGGCGTCGGTGCAACGCGTAGACGTACGAATCTGCGTAACCGCGTGCCGCGAGAGCGACGACCCACGAACGGACCTCAGACGGACGCACATCGCGCAGCGGTCTCCCCCCGAGATCCTCGACGATGACACGCACATGCACGCGGGCCTGTCGCACCGTCGACGCCCTGTGACGCTCGTACCCAGCGAGCCACGTTTCCGCCCACTCCCCGACCGTGACGCGCGCCTTCGATGGAGCAAGGTGCGTACCAGTGACCAGCTCCGCAGTACGCTCGTCGAGCCACGCCTGCGCCTCCCGCTTTGTGTCGCGGTGCGCCGAGTGCTCCCGACCAGTTTCGTCGCGATAGCGGGCGCGCCAGACCCCGTCAGGTCTTTGCTTGACGCTCGCCACTCAATCCCCCGGCACTATCGCGGCCGGTTCGAGTACACCGGCGTCGCCGCCCGCGCTGACGAACGAGCGGACCGCGATCTCGTGAGTGCGCATCTCCGCGTCGTGCTGCTGTAGAAGCGCTCGCAGGCTTGCGCTGGCTGACGGCGAAGTTCGCGCCACCGCCTCGACCAAGGCGACCCCGGCGGCATCAGTCGCCGCCTCCGCGCCACCGAGCGCGCGCGACAGCCCAAGATCCGAGCCGACGAGCGAGACATAGGTCTGCATCTCATCCCGGAGATGTCGAATGCGCGTCCGAGCCTCCTCGACCTGCCGCCCCCACAAGAGCAACTCGGCAGCGCGCTTGCCACCACTCGTCTTGGGTGCCCCCAGCCCGCGAGAAAGCCATCGTGTCGCCGCTGAAATGGTGATCACACGTGAGCCGACCTGGATCTTCCTGAACGGGCGAGACACGTCGAACAGGAGCGCGCTGGGTGGCACATCGAGAGCATCGCTGATCGCGAACAGTTCGGTCACACTCAGATCCGAGCGTCGACCGTTCTCGATGTTGGCGATCACCGAGCGGGTCAGGCCCGCGGCGTCGGCAAGCACCTGCGCGCTCATGCCGGAGAGCTTTCGGTACGCCTGGATTCTTTGACCAAGGCCTTCATCATCTTGTGCCACGAAGACACACTATCGCGAAGCTTGCGCCAATTTCAATCACGTGCGACACTGTGCATCAAGGACACATACGAACTCCGTATGTGTCATCACCACACAGGAGGATTTCATGAGCATGCACGCACAGGCCGAGCGACCGCGCTTCTATTTCGTCCCCGAGGTCGCGATCGAACTCCGCCGCTCCGAGGCATCCGTGCGCTGGCTGATCGCCACGAAGCGCATCAAGACCGGCAAGATCGCCGGCCGCGTCGTCGTGAAGCCCGAGGATCTCGACGCCTTCATCGAGGCAGGATTCGAGGAGTCGAAGTGACCGTCGAGGCGGCGGCGGAGTGGGCGCTCGCATACGTTGCTCATCGAGAGACGCTCAGCACTGCCCTCGAACAGAGTCCCAAGTTCAACGAGTGGGCGAAGTCGCAAGAGGGCTTTCGCACAATGAAGGCCTGCCTCGACGAGGTGCTCCGCGACGCGGAGATGCCCGCGTTCCCGCTCTCAGCGCTCCCCTGGTGGGCCGTGAGTAGCGAGACCCACTGGAGCTCCAGTGGCGGCGAGACCGCAGTGATGTTCTATGGGCGGGAACACCGCTCGGGCGAGGTGAGCGCCATGCTCGAGGGCGGTCTGTACGTCACCGTCGGCGAGAACGAGAACGGCGACCCGATCGGCACCATGCACTGGTGGGAGGACGCCGTGTTCGCACGCTTCCCCGATGACCTGGAGATCCGCACTCCCGAGCAGGCCGCAGCGTACGCAGAAGTGATGAGATCCGTCGGCGACGAACTGCGCGAGATCCGGCAGAGGGAGCAGGAGTGATGATGGGCGCAGGCCTCGCGAAGGCGGCCTACCTGGCCGCAGCAAAAGCCGGGGTCGACCATGCTCCGACCCGGGTTCTCGTGTACATGGCTCTCGTGGCGCTGGACTCCGACCCCGAGCCGAGCTACTTCGGTGGCCGCACGGCGCTTGCCGAATCCCTCGGCGCCCCCGCCACGACCAGCGGGTTTCGAGCCGTGGACAGAGCCATGTCGACGCTGTCGAGGCGCGGCTTGACAGCGCTTGCCCGCAAGGGTGCCCCGGGTCGCCACTCCCGATATCTGCTCCGGGACGAGACGGGATCGCCGCTCTCCGCGGACACACCACGGTCAGCGTCGGGTGATCGGCGAACACACCACGGTGAGCGGGTTGTGAATAACTCGGAACACACCACGGTGAGCGGTCGAACACACCACGGTGAGCGGTCAGAACACACCACGGTGAGCGTGGACCTGAGGAGTAGGGAGGATAAAGAGGAGGAGACGCGCGCGAGCGCCCCCACCCGAACCTGTCGTCGCCATTCGAGCTGGGAGCACGATCAACCGTGCCGAGCGTGCGCAGCTGACCGTCGAGCTGCTGAGGCGCTCGCTAACGTGCGTACTCCGTCGACGATGAGTCCTCGAGTCCTCGACTGCGGGTCCGGAAACCATCGCCTCCTTCCCGACAAGACCTGCATGGTCTGCGAGTACCGCGATCCGCTCTGGGACGTCGCATGAGCGAGATCAGTGAGGCGTATGCCGATCTCGGTGGGGGGGTGCAGAGTCGGCAGGGCCTTTCGAGGCGGGCTGGCATCCGTCGACCGGACACCAGCCAGGGGTGCGGACCAGTACGTACCCCTGGCGGAGTGTGTAGCCAGCATCTGTTCGACCCGGTGTCGGGCTGGTGCGGGTGCGGCACACGCGACGACGGCAAGCTCGCGGAGGGTTCCCCTGCGTGGCGTGCTGCCCTCGAGGCCAGGATGCCCGGGGCGGGAAAGTGACCGGCTTCCCTCCCCCGGTCGCCGTGCTCGAGCGCCTCGAAGGCTTGGCGATGATCGCGGCTGAGACTCTCGTCGATGAGCAGGTAACGCTCATGCGAGACAGCCCTCGCGAGTACCTCGCGCTCGCCGACGCCACATCGGACCTACCGGCGCTCTGCGTGGACGACGCCCGCTACACGTTCGACCGCCCCGCCTTGCTCACGGTCGTTGACACAGCCGAGATGCGCGCCATCTGTTCGATGTGTCACGCCGTGGTGCAGTGCGACGCCTTCGCGACCGCCGCACTCCCCCCGGTCGGCTTCTGGGCCGGCCGCCAGTACCCAGAACCGAAGGACGACACCGCCGCATGATCGAACGACCCTGCATCCGTGGGTGCACCGTCCCCGGCCTGCACTACGCCGCATGCGAGAGCTATGGCCGCTCCGACGGCCTCTGCACCGGATGCGTGACCGCCGCCTCGCGAGACGACGCTCTCGTGTGCGGACGATGCTACGGCCGACTGCACCGCACCCTGGACCGTGCGCCCGAGCTCGTCGAGCACGTTCGCACCCTCACGGGCAACGTCAGCGCGAAACGCTACGACAGCGAGGTCAGCCACGGTGCCGCAGCCCACACTCGCGCCCCCGCGTCCGCCGACATGCTCGACGCCTACCGCGACGTCATGGCGACCATCGGCGTGAGCCACCTCGCGACGCTGGTGACGCCTGAGAGCGCCCGTACCGCGGCGGAGGGTGCCGTCCGCGAGCTCCTCGCCCACTTCGATCAGATCGCCAACGACGCGGACTCGTTCGCCCAGTGGTGGCAGATCGTCGTCGCTCAAGAGGTGCCCACCCACCCGGAGTTCTGGACGATCAGCCGCGTCCTCGCCCGGTGGCCGCTCCAAGACCGCCGACGGTGGGCATCCGCACCCTGCCCCGCCTGCGACCTGATGAGCGTCTCGATCACCCCGCCCGCACGACCGCTCGCACCCGTCTGGTACTCGTGCACCTCCTGCGACTGGGAACGCAACGACCGCGACGACGAGGGGCTGTGGGAAGCCCTGTTCGGCACGAGGGAGGCATCATGACCGACACCCGCAATTACCCGAAGATCGCCGAAGGCCTTCGCCGACGAGCTCGTGCCGCCGAGGCGCAGCGCGACCGCCTGCGCGGGGCCGTCGAGACGCAGAATCAGATGCTCCTCGGGATTGTGCTTCGCGACGTCCTCGCTGACCCCGCCGACTTCGCCCGCTTCGTCGACGTCGACGCCTTGCATTCCGCGGACGGCACGCTCGTTTGGGCCGAGATTTGGGCGACCCTCGACCGTCTGCTCGCTGATCGGCCGTATCTCGCGGCCACGGCAACAGATTCACCACGCCCACGCGGCCGACGTGCGCTATCTTGGTTCTCGACGGGAGCGTGATCGGCTGTATGGGTCGCTCGCTTCGACGGTCAGAAGTCTCCTGGTTGGGGAACACGCGGACGGGCCTGAGCGCCGCGCGTGCAGTCTCACACCTTTCGGAGACACGCATGTTCAATCGTCAACCGGCGCTGACTTCTCTCACCGCCCCTCCCGCCATCGCACGCGCGACCGCTATGGTTCACGCGGCGCGAGCAGCTATGCCGGCCGTCACCGTGCACCCGAACCACCCCGGGCGCCAGGCGGCGGCACCGTCCCTCATGGATCGCTTGGCCGACCGTCTCGGACTCGCCGCAGGATCGACTCCTGCCGCGGCGCTGGCCGCGTTCGACGCCCAGCGAGCCGCCCGCGTTCAGGCCCCCGCAACCCTCGCCGCCCGCGCGGGTTGGGCCGCGCCCGCCAACGTCGCCCCGCGTCCCGCCGCGCCCTCGGAGAGCGCCATCGCCGCGCTCGCCGCGAAGGCCGGCTGGACCACCCGCGGGAAGGCATGACCGTGGACGTCAACACCTACATCCACGGCGACGCGCAGTACGTCGTCCTCGCGCCCTGCGTCGTCGTCGACCTCGTCGGAGGCGACGTGCGACAACGGTACGTCTACCGCAACGGCTACTTGCCCGCCAACACCCGCCCCACGCAAATCGAGCACCTGCTCGAACAGCACTCCATCGAGAAGGTCGAGGCCTGATGATGTCTTGGACCAACATCCGCGATTTCGCCAAGCGCTGCCAGGCGCTGGGTATCACCGTGCCCGAACCCGTCGTGCGAGGACTCCACCTCGCCGGAGTCGCCTCCGCCCACGAGCAGGCACCATCCGGTCGCCTGATCGACATGACCGACGACGAGCTGCGCGACCGCGTCACGGACATCGCCATCCGACTCCACGACCGCGACGGCATCGGTTCCAACCGAGGCATGGCACCCGGCGTCCGCAAGGTGCAAGAGGATCTGCTGCGCGAGGTCGTCATCGACACCGTCCCGCACCTCGAGGAGTTCATCACGGATCTGCGGCCACGCTTCGAGGAAGCGATCGCCCCGCTCGTCGACGCCGCACAGAACCACGGCATCACCTACGCCACGACGTCGGACTTCGTCATCGACCAGGACGATGCGACGATCGCCGCGTACCGAGCCGCGAAGCGCGCCTGGTTCGCCGTGCAACCGATCGCCTCCTTCCGGATCGACATCTCGAAGACGTTCGGTCTCGAGCCGACAGGTGGGATGAGTAACGACTTCTCGGTTCTGTTCGCCGCGGGAGACAACTGGGGCCACGGTGGCCGCTACTACCTCGAGGGCAAGACGCAGTCTCACCTCGACTGGTTCGCGCTCACGGCCGGCGGTGTGACGCTCAACGGCATCACCGACGTCCACAACAAGCTGCGAGCACGGAGAGCACGGCCGAACACCGTCACGGCGGATGCGGATGGCGATCTCGTCTTCGTAGAGATCCCGGCGTACGGACCGATGCCGACCTTCCCTCGCTCATGACCAGACTCTCGTACGTGTCGCCCGCCCGCCGTCCTCTTTCCGGTATGGGGCCTTCACGTACGACGCTTCACACGGTGGGAGTGGAACCCACCAGAGGAAGCAACACAGATGGGGCCGAAGCTGGGCGGGGTCGGCCCCTCACACACGCTCAGACAAGCGCACACGAGACCGAAGGACACCCCATGCCCCCGAAAATCCAGCCCCAGACGCGGAGGACGGCACACCGCCGGGTGGGTGTTCCTCTCTCCCCGATAACTCCGATAGGGGGTCGCGCGTACGCGTGCGCGCGCGAGGAGGTGATTCCTGATGGCGAAACTCACCGTCGCTGACCTCGAGGTTCTGTTCTCCGCGAACGTCGACAAGGTCGAGAAGGCCGAGAAGCAGATCGTCGCGATCGGCAAGAAGATCGAGAGCAAGCCGCTCACCCTCGACGCCGACGCCAAGGGCGTGCTCGGCAGCATCGAACGCGTCGAGGCGCGAGCCAAGAAGCTCGTCTCCGAGCGCGCCGTCCTGAAGCTCGACGCCGACGTGTCCCGCGCCGAGAAGAACCTCGGCCGCGCCATCGACCGCCTCGAGGATCTCCACGTCCGCGCTGAGGGTGGTATCGACGTGACCGCCGACGTCCGCCGCGCCGAGGCGTCGATCCAGCGGTTCGAGCGCCAGCTCGAGGGACTGAAGCAGGCGCGCAACGTCGTCGACGTCGACGTCGACCCGGAACCCGCAGAGTCGAACCTGAAGCGGTTCCTCAGCTTGTTCCGCAAGAAGACCGAGGAGGCCGGGTCCGAAGGCGGCCGCTCGCTCGGGCAGGGCCTCGACGCGGCCACGCGCGGCGCAGGTCAGAAGGTCGGCGACGTCGTCGGCGGCGACATCGAGTCCACCCTCGTCGACGCCCTCTCCGCGATCCCGATCGCCGGTGGAATCATCCTCGCCGGCGTCGCCATCGGCAAGGCCATCACGGGCGCGATTCAAGACGGCCTCGCGGTCGAGAAGAACACCGACCGACTGCAGGGCCTCACCGGCATCACCGAAGCCGAGGCACTGCGCCTCGGCCGCGCATCCGGCGAGGCATACGCGAACAACTTCGGCGACTCCATCGAATCCAACATGGATGCCACCCGGCTCGCCCTGCAGTTCCGCATCCTCGACCCCTCGGCCACGACACGCGACGCACAGCTCGTCGTGCAGGGACTCGCCGGAATCGCCGACGTGCTCGGCGAAGACGTCGAGCCAGTCGCTCGCACGGTGGCGCAACTGCTCCGCACGGGTCTCGCGGCCTCCGCGAAGGATGCGTTCGACATCCTCGCCACCGGCGCCCGCGAGGGGGTCAACATCGGTGGAGATCTCCTCGATACCTTCGATGAGTACAGCACGCAGTTCCGGAAGCTCGGTCTCGACGGGCCTCAGGCACTCGGCCTGATCTCCCAGGGACTTCGCGCGGGAGCTCGGGACAGCGACGTCGCAGCTGACGCGCTGAAAGAGTTTGCGATCCGCGCCATCGACCCGGCCATGAAGCAGGGATTCGAAGAGGTCGGCTTTTCCTGGGACGATCTCTCACGTCGCATCGCTGAGGGTGGCCCCACGGCCGCCGCCGCGCTCGATGAGACCCTCGACCGCATCCGAGAAATGCCCGATCCTGCCCAGCAAGCTGCGGCTGCGATGGCGCTGTTCGGCACCCAGTCGGAGGACATGGCTGCAGCACTCCTCAGCATGGATCTCTCGACCGCGGTCGAGCAGCTCGACGGCGTGCAAGGAGCCGCGCAGCGCATGTTCGACACCCTCGCCGACAACGATGCTTCGAAGATCGAGCAGGCTGGCCGGAACATCGAAGTCGCCGCCGACGGCATCAAGGGCGCTCTCGCCGCCGCGTTCGGAGAACCGCTCGAGAACCTCGCGACCTGGGTCTCGCAGAACCGAGGCCCGCTGACGCAGTTCCTCCTCGACCTCGCGAACGGTGCCCTCGATTTTGGGGCATCGATGGTCACCAGCGCCGCGGACGCGACCGAAGCGATCGGAACGTTCATCGCCGGGCCGATGGCAGACCTCGTCGGGTGGCTCGGCTCGATCTCGAACAGCGAAGAACTCAAGACGCTCGCCGACGATATGCGCGACTTCGACGAGACGACGGCAACCGCCGCCGACACCATGCGCACCGACTGGCTCGGCTCGATCGAGCAGGCCCGAGGCGAACTCAACAAGTGGGGCGAACCGGTCGTCATGCTCGGCTACGCGAATGACGCGGCCCTGCGCACCGCGGAGTCGGTGGCGAAGGTCGGCATCGCGGCGGATGGCACCGCCTTCTCGCTGACAAGCTTCGACACTGCCAACCTGGGCGCGACGGCGTCCGGTCGGGCACTGCAGGAGCAACTCGACGCGTCCGCTGCGGCACTCGCGGCCGAGTACGAGGCGGCTATCGCGGCCGGCGACTCGCAAGCCAACCTGCAGGACCGATATACCGCGACGCGAGATGCGCTCATGGGACAGCTCACCGCGCTGGGACTGAACACCGAGCAGGCGCAGGCGCTCATCGACACGGTTCTGCAGACGCCCGAGGAGGCGTCGACGACCTACACGTCGAACGCGGACACGGAGACCGGCAAGGTCATCGATCTCGGCAACCGCATCATCACCCTTCCCGACGGCAGCACCGTCATCTACGCCGACACCTCGCCCGCTCGAGGGATGATCGACAGCCTGATCACGACGAGCAACGGCAAGCAGATCAAGATCAAGGTGTTCGCCGATGGCTCCGGGTTCAAGCTCCCGGGTGGGCGCACGGTGACGGCTCAGGCGAACGGAGGCGTCGTCGAGTTCATGGCGAACGGCGGTCTCACGCCGATGTCGTCGCTCGCGCAGATGGTCCCTCAGAACACCTGGCGCGTCGTTGGCGACCGGAGCGACGTCCCCGAGCTGTTCGCCCCGCTCGACGGGTCGGCGCGCTCCTGGGCACTGCTCATGGAGGGCTTCGCCCGGATGCCGGGAAGCCCGCCGCAGATGATGGCGAACGGGGCCGTCACGGGCGGCGGGGCGCTCGGCGACATGGCCACGCTCATCAATGAGATCCGCGCCCTGCGCGGCTCACTCAGCCGGCCGAACGTCAGCCTCTCTGGCAACATCGAGCGCGAGTGGCTCAGCGCGATGCGAGAGCTTCGCGATGACGAGGGCACAGAAGGGATCGGCTGATGACCTCGACCACGCGGTACGTCCAGGCCCTCCGCGTCGCGAACCTACTCAGCGCCGCAGCACCCGCACCCCTGGCCCCGCTCGCGCTCGGCGCCTTCGCAGAGCTCGCCGATCTCACCACCGTCGAGCAGATGAGCCTCTGGGCATATCGCCACTCCATCCGGACCCGGAGACGTGAACGCCACATCCTCACCGTCCTCGCGGCATTCACCGCGGCGGCGATCACAGATGGCCCGAGCCGGTTCCACAGCCTGCAGCTCCGCCCGGACGCGACAGCGATTGACACGATGTGTGGGCAACTCATCACGACCGCCGCGAACGGCGACGCCGATACCGTCGACGCCCTCACGCACGTCTGGGCCGCCAACCCTCACCACATCCGGCAAGCCGTGCTCCTGCAACTCCTCGCCACGGCGCAGCACCGCGCCAACTAGCGCCCCGGGTGAGGTGGCGGAGCACCACCTCACCCGTCGCGTGCACCAGGTCGACGCGTCGCGGAGGACCTGCGCGACGCGTCGCAGGCGGCCGTCGACGACGCGTCGCGCTGCTCTCGAGCGACGGGTCAGGTCCGCAGAAAGTCCGCAGAACGCTCACGCCAGGGTGAGGGCGACCACCATCCCACATCACAAAATCCGCGAGATTCCGCGGATCTCATCAGTCGGCAACTCCCGCCACCCACCGGTGCAGAGTCCGAGCTGTACTTCGGGGTCTGACACCTCGCATTCCACTCAGAAGCCCGTTCCGGCGTCAAGCCGGGGCGGGCTTCTTTTGTGTCGCGATACGGTTGCATGTCAGCGGCTTTCAGAGGAGTGCAGGATGATGTTCCCGATTTTCGGACGACCGCAGGATCCCATCGCACCCCCGGAGAAGGGGCTGTGGTCTCGCGGCTTCGGAGTCGTCGCCACGCGCAGCCTGCAGACGCTCACCGTGCTGGCGCTCGTCGCCGTCGGCGTGCTCGTCATCACCCAGCTGTCGCTCGTCTTCATCCCCGTGACGATCGCGCTGATCCTCGCCTGCGCGATCCACCCGCTCGTCAACCTGATGCGTCGCCGCGGGATGCCGTCGATCCTGGCCACCTGGATCGCCCTCATCGGGATCATCGCGATCCTCGGCAGCGTGGTCTGGGTGATCGTGCTCACGGTCCGCACCCAGTGGGACGATCTCGTCGACTCCGCCACCACCGGTATCTCTGAGGTGACCGCCTGGCTCGGCACACTGCCGTTCGACACCGCCGCCATCGATCTGGACGACGTGTGGGCGCAGGCCCAGGACTTCCTCACCAGCGCGTCCTTCGGGCAGGGCGCACTGGCCGGTGTGTCCGCGACGGCGAGCTTCTTCACCGGCCTCGCATTGATGATCGTCGTGCTGTTCTTCTTCCTGAAGGACGGTCCGCGCATCTGGGAGTTCCTGCTCCGTCCCTTCAGCGGTGAGAGCTACGCCCGGGCGCGACGCATCGGCGACAAGAGCGTGGACGTGTTCGGCAGCTACGTCCGCGGCACCTCGATCGTGGCCGCCGCAGACGCCCTCGGCATCGGGATCGGCCTCGCCATCCTGCAGATCCCGTTGGCACTCCCCCTCGCCGTGATCGTCTTCCTGACCGCGTTCATCCCCCTGGTCGGCGCGACCGCCGCCGGCATCCTCGCCGCTCTCGTCGCCCTCGTCACCCATGGCCCGGTCGCCGCCCTGATCGTGGTCGGCATCGTCGTTCTCGTGAACCAGCTGGAGGGCAACTTCCTGCAGCCGGTCGTCATGGGTCGTTCACTGAAGCTGCACGCTCTCGTCATCCTGCTCGCGCTGACCGCCGGCACCATCCTCGGCGGCATCGTCGGCGCCGTCCTGTCCGTTCCTCTCGCCGCTGCCGCCTGGGGCGTCATCACGGTGTGGGACGGGCCGCACACACCCGCCCGGCCGTTCCGGCAGAAGCGCGACGAGAGCGTCTAGTGCGCTGACGTCCGGGTCGCAACCCCCTCGGCTTCCGAGGTCGCCCCGCGCAGGATGAGAATCCGACAGACGCGAAAGGGACGACACTCATGACCGACAACACCCCCACCCAGCGGGTCGCCGAGCTGATCAAGGACTTCCGCTTCGCGATGTTCACCACGCGCAACGCGAACGACCGGCTCGTCGCCCACCCGCTCACCGTCCAGGAGACCGAGTTCGACGGCGACCTCTGGTTCCTCGTGTCCAAGAGCGCGTCGTTCATCGTCGATCTCGCTCGCGATGAGCGTGCCGGGGTCTCGCTGAGCTCGAACGACTCGTGGGTGTCGCTCTCCGGCACCGCGGGCCTGGTGGAGGACAAGGCCAGAGTGCACGAGCTGTGGAGCCCCACGGTCGAGGCCTGGTTCACCAACGGCCCGGATGACCCCGACGTCGGACTGCTGAAGTTCTCGGCGGAGTCCGCCGAGTACTGGGACAGCCCCGGCGGGAAGATCGCCTCGCTCTTCAGTTTCGTGAAGTCGAAGATCACCGGCCAGCCGTACGACGCCGACAACGAGACCGTCGAGCTCTCCGGCAACTGACGCCACACGATCTCCCCCGCGCGACGGATGCGCGGGGAGATCGCCGTGCGTAGCGTCGAACTCATGCTTCGGAATCTCCATCGGGTTGTGTTTGGGCGTGGCGTACGACGCCGCTGCGAACAACTCTGACGACACGAAGACGGGTGACGGCGAGGAGTGAGCCCGCGCTCCGCGCGTGTCCCCCGGGATGACGGGGCGGATGGTGGATGATCGAGTGATGGGTTCGCAAGCCGACCGGGGGAATCATGCGCCGTAGACGAGTGACGACGAACACCGCGCCTGCGGTGGACCTCGTGCAGCAGACCAAGCCCGTACAACCGTCGAACGGGGTGGCGGCGTATGCCCGCACCAACCCGTTCATGTTCGGACTTCTCGGAGCCCTCGGCGTACTGGTCGCGCTCGTCATCGGCGGCATCGTGGACCAGCTCGCCACGGTCCTCGTGTACATCGGCGTCGCGATCTTCCTGGCGCTCGGCCTCGACCCGATCGTCACCTTCATCGAGAAGAAGCTCCCCCGCGCCGCAGCCGTCGCCATCGTCGTGGCCGCCGTGGTCGCGGCGTTCGCCGGCATCATCCTCGCCATCATCCCGCTCCTCGTCGAGCAGATCAGCAACCTGATCAAGGACGGCCCTGACATGGTGCAGGACTTCATGAACTCCGCCT
Source organism: Microbacterium sp. SA39 (assembly GCF_000967865.1). Classification (GTDB taxonomy): domain Bacteria; phylum Actinomycetota; class Actinomycetes; order Actinomycetales; family Microbacteriaceae; genus Microbacterium. The sequence continues at coordinate 35,066 of NZ_JXRU01000031.1, read as the reverse complement.
GGTTCAAAGACGTCAGCGGTCAGTTCGGTTCCACGATCGAGGATGCCGTGCAAGGCGTGCTGTCGTTCGTGCAGGACCCGGGCAACTTCGCCGACATCGGCGGCGGAGTCTTCGCCGTGGGCGCGGGCATCGCCGGCGGCTTCACCGGCATCACCATCGTGCTGATCCTCACGCTCTACTTCATGGCGTCACTGCGCAGCATGAAGCGCACGGCCGCCCGGTTCGTTCCGGCGTACCAGCGCGACACCTTCCGCGAGCTGCTGGACGACGTGTCCGGCGCGGTCGGCCGCTACGTCATCGGACAGGCCAGCCTCGCGCTCATCAACGGCGTGCTGAGCCTGATCTTCCTCAGCATCATCGGCGCCCCCGTGCCGGGACTGCTCGCGCTGATCGCGTTCATCGGCTCGATGATCCCGCTGGTCGGAACCCTGTCGGCGTCGATCATCATCTCGCTGATCTGCCTCTTCGTCTCCCCGGTCACAGCACTGATCTCGATCGGCTACTACCTCGTCTACATGCAGATCGAGGCCTACGTGCTGTCGCCGCGCATCATGAGCAAGGCGGTGGCGGTGCCCGGAGCCCTCGTGGTGATCGCGGCGGTCGCCGGTGGCGCGCTCGGCGGCATCCTCGGCGCACTGGTGGCCATCCCCGTCGCCGCCAGCATCATCATCATCGTGCAGAAGGTGACGTTCCCGGCTCAGGACCGCAAGCTCGTCGCGCCCGAGGTCACCCTCTGACCGGCCGATCTCAGCGGACGAGCAAGGCCCCCGGCTGCACGCGGACGTCGAACGACTCGACCTCGCCGATCTCCTCGCCGTCGATCTCGAACATGAGCGGTGTCGCGAGCTGGACTGAGAGGGTCTCGACGGGCAGGTGACGCGCCGAGTCCGTGCTGACGGCTTCGTCGTCGGCCGCGAAGAAACGACGGATGCCGTTGTCCCAGACGAACGAGCGCAGCGTGTCGAGCCACTGCAGCACACCGTCTGCGCTGATCATCAGCACATCGAGCTTCCCGTCATCGATCACGGCATCGGGGAGCAGCCGGATGCCGCCCTGGATCATCCCGCAGTTGCCGATGAGCATGGTGTGGCCCCGCGCCGCGACAGCCTTCTCTCCGTCGATGGCCAAGGTGATCTCCGTCATCTCGGTGCCGGCGAGGGCACGGCCCATCGCCTCGACATAGGCGAGCCAGCCTGCTTTCGACTTGAGGTCGTCGTCGGTCTCCACGAGCATCTGCGCGTCGATGCCGAAACCCACCATCACGGCGAACGCGTGCTCTGTGCCGTCGTAGGAGACCCAGCCCAGGTCGATGCGCTGCGGATCGCTGTCGCGCACGCGCGTCAGCGCCGCCGTCACGGTGTTCAACGGGATCTGGAGGTTACGGGCCAGCAGGTTTCCCGTCCCCTGCGGCACGATGCCCAGCGCGGTCTCGGAGCCGGCCAGCGACTCGGCCACGGCGCGGACCGTGCCATCACCGCCGACAGCGATCACGATCTCACGACGGTCTTCGAGCGCCTCGCGTGCCATGCCGCGACCCGGGTCCTCCGGAGTGGTCTCCCACCACCGGATATCGTACTGATCGTCGAACACGGCGCTCACGGCATCCTGCAGAACAGCCTTCTCGACCTTCGAGGGGTTCCAGACGATTCCGATGCGCGCGTGGGTCATATCGTCAGCTTGGGTCACGGCGTCCGATACTGCAAATCACCCTGCGGACTCAGCCGTAGAACAGCTGCTCGAAGGCCTTGCGCGCCCGCCGGGTGACCCCGAGGTAGTCCTCATCCAGCTGCGACGCCGAGCGGTCTGGGTAGCTCAGCAGTCGCGCGATCGCGTCCAGCTGACGACGATCCGAGGGCAGCACGTCGCTGGTCTTCCCCGTCAGGAGGGTGATCGCGGAGCGCAGGCGGCTCGCGAGACGCCAGGCCTCCCTGAGCCGCTCGGCATCCGCCGCGGGAACAAGGTCCGCGGCCACCGCGGCATCCAGCGCGGACAGCGTCGACGTCGTCCGCAGCCCGGGAATCTCGTTCGCGTGCTGGAGCTGAAGGAGTTGCACGAGCCACTCGACGTCGCTGAGCGTGCCCGGCCCCAGCTTCAGGTGACGTCGGGGGTCGGCGCCCTGCGGCAGCCTCTCGCCCTCGACTCGCGCCTTGATGCGCTTGATCTCCCGCGTCCCCTGCAGATCCACCGTCTCCGGATACCGGATCGAGTCCGCGAGGGCGGTGAACCGGGTGATGAGCTTGGAGCTGCCGGCGACGCCCCGAGCACGGAGGAGCGCCTGCGCTTCCCACGACAGCGACCAGCGCCGGTAGTACTCGGTGTAGGCCTCGATCGACCTGACGACCGGGCCTTGGCGGCCTTCCGGGCGGAGATCCGCGTCCAGGTCCAGCGGCACCCGATGATCGGTGAGGTGCTCGCGCAGGCCCGCGACGATCTGCGTGGAGAGCGTCTGCGCGCGCTGTCCGTCGATCCCGTTCGCGTCGTACACGTAGAGGATGTCGGCGTCGGATCCGAAGCCGAGTTCGGCACCGCCGAAGCGTCCCATCGCGATCACTGCGAAATCCAGTGCAGCGTCCTCCGCGGGCACGACCTCACGGATCACGGCGCGCAGGGCCGCCTGGATCGTCGCCTCGGTGATCTCGGTGAGAGCCGTCGCGACCTCCTCGATGGTCAGCACGTCGAGCACGGCCCCCATGGCGGTGCGCAGCAGCTCCCGGCGCCGCAGCGCCCGCACGGCGCGCAGCGCGTCGGTCACCGTCTCGTGCCGGGTCTGGATCGCGCGAGCCTCCTCGTCGAGAGCCGCTGCACCGCGAGGACGAAGCTTGCCCGCACTGTCGAGCCACGCGACGGATTCGGGTATCCACTCCATCAGCTCGCCGATGTACCGCGAAGACGACAGCAGGCGCGTGAGGCTCTCGGCGGCACCCGACGAATCGCGCAGCATCCGGAGGAACCAGGGGGTGTCGCCGAGTCGCTCGCTGATCCGCCGGAACGCGATCAGAGCGTAGTCAGGATCGCTGCCGTCGGCGAACCAACGCACCATGATCGGCATCAGCGCCCGCTGGATCGTCACCTTGCGGCTGAGCCCGGTCGTCAGTGCGCCGATGTGCCGGAGCGCCCCCGCAGGATCGCGGAACCCGATCGCGGCGAGGCGGTCGTGCGCCTGCGCCGTGGAGAGCGTGCGCTCGTCCTCGGGAAGGCTGGCGACCGCGCTGAGAAGAGGACGATAGAAGAGGCGCGTGTGGATCTCGCGGACGTCACGGCGCACGCCTTCCCACCGCGTCCACACGCCGTCGCCGCTCTCGGCGAGGGCTGTGCTGCGCGCCAGCACGCGGAGCCCGGCAGGCGTCCGCGGCAGCAGGTGGGTGCGGCTCAGCTCGCGCAGCTGCAGGCGGTGCTCCATGAGCCGCAGGATGCGGTAGTCGTCGGCGAATGTGGCGGCATCCGCTCGCCCGATGTATCCGCCGGCAACGAGCGCGTCCAGACTCTCCAGCGTGCCGCGTGTGCGCAGCGACTCATCGGTGAGGCCGTGGACCAGCTGCAGCAGCTGCACGGTGAACTCGATGTCGCGCAGTCCGCCCGCGCCGAGCTTCAGCTGATACGGCGCGTCGTTCGGATCGATGTGCTCGGTCACGCGCTCGCGCATGCGCTGGACGCTTTCGACGAAGTCCTCGCGCGCCGCGCTCGACCAGATCTTCGGCTGCACCGCGGCGATGTACTCGGCACCGAGCTCGGCGTCGCCGGCGAGTGGTCGCGCCTTGAGGAGCGCCTGGAACTCCCAGCTCTTGGCCCAGCGGTCGTAATAGGCGAGATGCGACGCGAGCGAGCGCACCAGCGCGCCCTGTTTGCCCTCGGGCCGCAGGTTGGCGTCGACCTCCCACAGCGGCGGTTCCACCTCGATGCTGTCGAGTCCGCGCATGGTCTCGCGGGCCAGTCGCGTCGCGATGTCGATCGCCCGAGCCTCCGTGACGACTTCCTCATCGCCCGTGCCGCCGACGAAGATCACGTCCACGTCGCTGACGTAGTTGAGCTCGCGGGCGCCGGCCTTCCCCATGCCGATGATGGAGAGACGCGTCGCGGCGATCTGCTCCTCCGGCGTGGTCTCGCGAAGGCGAGCCCGCGCGATCGCCAGCGAGGCTTCCAGGGCGGCGCCGGCGGCATCGGACAGCGCGGCGGACACCGCGGCGACCACGGTCTGCGGTTCGGGGTGGGTCAGGTCGTAGGCAGCGATGGCGGCGAGACTGCGACGGTACGCGACCCGGATCGCCACGACCGCCGCGTCATCCCCCGCCCCCGCGAAACCGTCTCGAGTGCCGACCGCGGCCAGCAGCTGCGCGCGGAGCGCCTCCGGCGACGGCAGCGCGGCGAGGGGCTCTTCCAGCACCGAGAGTTGACCCGGATGCCGGAGGAAGAAATTCGCAAGCCCTTCCGAGGCGCCGAAGACCCGCCACACGCGATGACGCGCCGCGGCGTCGTCGAGCAGCACCCTCAGGGGGCCGGCGTCACGACGCGCGACACGGACCATGCCGCGCACGGCGGCGTCGGGGTCGGCGGCATCCGCTCCTTCGAGCAGCGAAGATCGAGAGATCCCGAGGATCGTCGCCAGCTCGGACAGGGATGCTGCCGCCTCGCTGAGTTCGGCGAAGCCGAGCCTGGCCAGCGCGGAGAGGGAGACGGAATCGTCCGGTCGGGCCATCGGCGCGGGTCAGAGCAGTTCGAGGTTGCTCTTCAGCTCGAACGGGGTGACCTGACCGCGGTAGGCCTCCCATTCCTTGCGCTTGTTGAGCAGCACATAGTTGAAGACCTGCTCCCCCAGCGTCTCGGCGACCAGCTCGGATGCCTCCATGTACTCGAGCGCGTGATCGAGGCTCGCCGGCAGCGCCTCGTAGCCCAGTGCGCGCCGCTCGGCGTCGCTCAGCGACCAGACATTGTTCTCGGCCTCGGGCGGGAGCTCGTAGCCCTCCTCGATGCCCTTGAGTCCGGCCGCCAGCAGCAGCGCGTAGGCGAGGTAGGGGTTCGAGGCGGAGTCGATCCCGCGGTACTCCACGCGCGACGACTGGCTCTTGTTCGGTTTGTACATCGGCACGCGGATGAGGGCCGACCGGTTCGCGTGACCCCAGGTGACGAAGCTCGGCGCCTCGTCGCCGCCCCAGAGCCGCTTGTAGGAGTTGACGAACTGGTTGGTGACCGCGGAGATCTCGTTCGCGTGCCGCAGCAGACCGGCGATGAAGTGACGACCGGTCTTGGAGAGCTGGTACTTCGCGCCCTCTTCGTAGAAGGCGTTCTGGTCGCCTTCGAAGAGCGACATGTGCGTGTGCATACCACTGCCCGGCTGATCGCTGAGCGGCTTCGGCATGAACGTCGCATAGACGCCCTGCTCGATCGCCACCTCCTTGATCACCGTACGGAAGGTCATGATGTTGTCGGCCGTCGTGAGCGCATCCGCGTAGCGGAGGTCGATCTCGTTCTGGCCGGGGCCGCCCTCGTGATGGCTGAACTCGACCGAGATGCCGAGATCCTCCAGCATCCGCACCGAACGACGACGAAAGTCATGCGCCGTGCCACCGGGGACGTTGTCGAAGTACCCGGCGGAGTCCACCGGCACGGGGCCCTCAGGGCCGAACGACGAGGACTTCAGCAGGTAGAACTCGATCTCTGGGTGCGTGTAGAACGTGAATCCCGCATCCGCGGCCTTCGCCAGCGTGCGCTTGAGCACGTGACGCGGATCGGCGACGGCGGGCTGGCCGTCAGGCGTCGTCAGATCGCAGAACATGCGCGCGGTCGGATCGATCTCGCCCCGCCATGGCAGCGTCTGGAACGTCGTCGGGTCCGGCTGCGCGAGCAGGTCGGACTCGTAGGTGCGGGTGAGCCCCTCGATCGCCGAGCCGTCGAAGCCGATGCCCTCGGCGAAGGCGCCCTCGACCTCGGCGGGCGCGATCGCCACCGACTTGAGCGTGCCGATGACATCGGTGAACCACAGGCGCACGAACTTGACGCCGCGTTCTTCGATGGTCCGGAGGACGAAATCCCTCTGCTTGTCCATGACTACTCTGCGCCCTGGCCCTGTGCGTCGGTGGACTTCGCGTCCCAGCCCTGCTCGGCGGCCTCTTCCTCGGCCCAGGCGCGCGAACGTGCCTGGAGCACCTCGGGCGCACGGGCGGCCTCGGCTTCCGTGTCGAAGGGGCCGACCCGGTCGACGGAGGGTGAGATCATGCCGAACTCGACCTGACCGGTCTCGGAGTTGTACCAGTACTTTGCGTCGCCGTCAGACATGGCTGTCCCTTCTTCGCGTGATGTCATCGATCCTACTGGCGTGTGCGGCGGTCGCTAAGCTATCGCTCATGGCAAAAGCGATCGGCGTCGATATCGGCGGCACGGGAATCAAAGCAGGAATCGTCGACCTCACGCACGGCACCATGGCCTCTGATCGCGTGCGCGTCCCCACTCCGGAGGGCGCGGCACCGCAGGACGTGCTTCTGGCCGTCCAGTCGGTCCTGAAGACCCTCGATGTGCACGACGCGACGATGCCCCTCGGCGTCGCCTTCCCGGCCATCGTCAAGCGCGGCAAGACACTGTCGGCCGCGAACGTCTCCAAGGAGTGGCTCGACTTCGACGCGGAGCGCTTCTTCCGCGACGGCCTCGGACGCAACATCGTCTTCGTGAACGATGCGGATGCCGCCGGCGTCGCGGAGGCGCGCCACGGAGCAGCCAGGGACGTGCGCGGCCTCACGCTCCTCACCACTCTCGGCACCGGCATCGGCTCGGCCTTCATCTATGACGGCGTGCTGCTCCCGAATACCGAGCTCGGCCACCTGAACTTCGGCGAGTTCGACTCGGTCGAGCAGTGGGCGGCGACCTCGGCGCGCGAGCGGGAGAACCTCAGCTGGGAGGCCTGGGCAGAACGGTTGCAGGCGTTCTACTCGCACATCGAGTTCCTCTTCAGCCCCGACCTGTTCGTGGTCGGCGGCGGCGTCTCCAAGAACGCCGGCGACTTCCTGCCGCTGCTCGAACTCAAGACCCCGATCGTCCCGGCGATCCACCGCAACAACTCGGGCATCATCGGCGCGGCATCCCTCGCCGGCGACTAGCCCTTCGACGCTGACGGCCGGGAGGCCCCGCTCATCGAGCGGGGCCTTCCGCGTCAATTCTGCGGGGGAAGGATGAACGTCGTCTCGTACGCGCGCACCTCGCCGTCGACGTCGCCCACGCTCGTGATCATGTGGGGACTGAGGTTCAGCGTGTCGCCCGCGTAGAGCGGGGTGAGGTACGCCTGGCTCGTCGGGTCGGTCGAGTACAGCGTCCCTCGGCGGACAGCGTTCAACGCCGCGAACGGATAGGCGCTCACGCACAGTCTGTCGATGATCGCTTCGGTGTGGTCGTCGGGTGCGACGAGATACGACGCGAGAGTGCCGTCCGAAGCGTACGCCACCGTCCCGTTCGCGCCCTCGCGGGGTCCCCTGTCGACCATGCCTGCGAACAATCCCACGTCGAGCGGCTCACCGGGAAGGACGTCGGCGTTCTCCGGCCGGCATTCGGGAGTCGACGCCGGTGAGGGCGGTGAGCTCGGCGTCTGCTCGGCGGCCACGGCCACGGGTGTCTCGACGGTGTGCGGCACCGGCGTGGTGCAGCCCGTGAGCACGACGGCGGACAGGACGACGAGGAGTGCCGCGGCTACTCCGGCTGTGCGGTTCGACATGAAGGGCACGCTATCGGCACACCGCCCGGAATGCCATCGTCGGACACGATCGGCGCGGCTCTCTGGAAAAGGGTCCTGGTCGGCAGGTGAAGTGCGAATGGGCCGACCTGTACGCCGGGTTCTGTTCCGGGGTTCTTCGCCCCTTCGACGGCCATCTCTCTCGGCGACACGTTGCCGTGGCACTCTAGCGGTCTACCCGAGGACTCGGCGGGCCGCGTCAACATCCTCTGTCTGACCTTGCTCCGGGCGAGGTTTACCTGGCGGGTCATGTCACCATGACCCCCGGTGGTCTCTTACACCACCCTTTCACCCTTACCCCTTGCGGGGCGGTCTGCTCTCTGTGGCACTTTCTCGCGGATCACTCCGGGTGGGTGTTACCCACCGCCCTGCCCTGTGGAGCCCGGACGTTCCTCGGTGCGGTTTCCCGCCACGCGGCCGTCCAGTCGACCCATTCGCGAGTCCAGTCTACTTTCTCCGGACCGCGACCACGGCGGTCACTTCTCGGCCGACTCCGCGATGCGGAGGTCGAGCGGCACGTCGATCGGGAAGTCGCCGAACAGGCGCCGCGTGGCGACAGCGGCGGCCACCCGCACGGCGTCGGCCGCGGCTTCGGCCTGCTCCTCGGGAACGTGCAGGATGACTTCGTCGTGCAGGAAGAAGGCGAGGTGCGGCTGTCGCGCGAACGGACCGGATGCCGCAACAGGGACTTCCGATTCCGGAGCCCGCTGCAGTCGGTGCCGGATCTCGGCCAGCCAGATCAGCGACCATTCCGCCGCGGTCCCCTGCACGATGAAGTTGCGCGTGAACCTGCCCCAGTCCCGCGCTCGGCGACGGGCGAGCGCGACCTCGGCAGGATCGGCATCCGCGCCGGTCGCCCGCGACTGGAGGTCTGCCCACTCCGCGGAGGGCCTCGGGGAGGATCGACCGAGCCACGTCGAGACCACGCCACCGTCCTCGCCGGTGCGCGCCGCTTTGTCGACCAGGGCCATCGCGCGCGGGTACACCTTGCGCAGCCGAGGAACGAGGCGCCCGCTGTCGCCGGTGGTCGCACCGTACATCGCGCCCAGCACGGCGTACTTCGCCTCCTCGCGCGTGCCGACCGCGCCGGAGGCGACGACCCCCTCGTACAGGTCGCTCCCCTGGGCCGCCCGGGCCATCGCCTTGTCACCGGCCATGGCCGCCAGCATCCGCGGCTCGAGCTGCGCCACATCGGCGACGACGAGGGTCCAGCCGGGGTCGGCGCGGACGGCCGGACGAAGGCTGCGCGGAAGCTGCAGCGCTCCGCCGCCCGCAGACGCCCATCGTCCGGTCACGACGCCGCCCGGGATGTAGACCGGCCGAAACCTCCGGTCGTGCACCCATTCCGCCAGCCACGCCCAGCCGTTGGCGCTGAGCAGCCGAGACAGCTTCTTGTAGGCGAGCAGGGGCTCGACCACGGCGTGCGACTGCGAGGCGAGCTCCCACCTGCTGGTCGACTCGACCTGCACACCGACGCGATGCAGGGCACGGAGCAGCTTCGGCTGGCTGTCGAGGTGCAGGGTCGAATCACTGAGGATCGCCCGCACGCGGTCGCCCAGCTCCACCATCCGGCTGGGCAGCCCTCCCGCGACGGGGCGCGTGCCGAGCGTCTCGGTCAGAATCGCATCGTGCACGCCCTCGTCCCAGGGCAGGCCCGCCGCCCGCATCTCCTCGGCGATCAGCCCGCCCGCCGATTCCGCGGCGCAGAGAAGGCTGAGGCGGCCATCCCGCTCCTGAGCGATGACCCGGCGCTGCGCCCGGAACTGCTCGAGGACCTCGGCGACGGGGTCGTGCTCGTCATCGTGTCCGAGGACGTCGAAGAGTGCGGGCGCGGCATCCGTCGGGTCCTGACGAATCCACGTGGCGGACGGAGGCAGCGGTCTTGCCACCGCGTCGGTGTCGCGCAGGATCGCATGGCACAGGAGCAGATCGTGCGTCCTGCCGAGTCGCACCCCGCCGTCGAGCAGCAGCGGATAGAGGTCTCGCGCACTGCGGATGACCCAGCGTGGGGAATCCGTCTTCTCGAGATCGGCGACCCAGGTGAGCAACTCCGCGGGCGTCAGCGTCAGACGGCTGCGCTCCTCATCGGCCTCGTCGAGTTCGACGGCCGTGAACCGGCCGCCGTCGACCGCGACGAGCGCGATCCGCCGGCCCGGCGATGTCCGAGGGCTCATCGACGCACTCATCGCCGTCGAGCGCGGACTCTGCTCAAGCGAGCCCGGATTCCTCGGTGCGCACCAGGATGCATCCGCACTCGGGGCAGAAGACGACGAGATCGTCCTTCGCACGACGGATGTCGTTGAGGTCGGTGCTCGGAAGCACCATCCGGCATCCTTCGCAGGTGGCACGCGTCAGCAAGGCCGCGCCGGCACTGTTCGCCGCGCGGCGCGTGTACTCGGCCAGGAGGTCGGCCGGCACCGTCGCCACGACAGCCGCGCGGTCCCGCGCGAGCTCGGCGCCCCGATCCGTCGCTGCGGCGACATCGGCCTTCGCCTGGGAGGTGAGGGCAGTGCCCTCCGCCGTCGTGGTCGCCAGGAGCGCCTGCTGCGCGGCCACCGCGGCTTCGGCCTCTTCGAGGCGGCCCATGACATCGAGCTCCGCATCCTCAAGATTGCTCTGCCGACGAGCCAGGCTCGCCAGTTCGTGCTCGAGGGCCTGCGCATCCTTCGAGTTCGTGGAGGCGGCCAGCCGCTCGGCATCGCGATTCCGGCGCTGCTCCACGACGGCGACATCGGACTCCAGGCGCTTCAGTTCGGTGCGCACGTCGTCACGGACGCCGGTCAGCGAGGTGAGCTCGCGCAGCTGCTCCTGACGGATGGCGACGAGCTCGGTGATCCGCGCCCCCTGGCTGGGCTGGGTTCGGGCACGCTCAGCCTGCGCGATGCGCCGGTCGAGGTCGGCGATGTCGAGCAGAGTGCGCTGGTTCTCGGGGCTGGCGTTCACGCTCTCAAATCTAGCCGCTGCCCGGCCATCCCGCCCGTCACCGCACGTCGCCGTCGACGTAGAACCACTGCCGGTCCTCGCGCACGAACCGGCTGCGCTCGTGCAGAGACCCGCGCTCCGCGCCCTGGCGCCAGTACGCCTCGAACTCGACGACGCCGTCCCGGTCGAACGGTCCGCCGGCGACCGTGCGGAGGATGACGAGGCGCCGCCAGCTCAGCTGAGGATCGAACTCGAGGGATGCCGGGCGGGTCGACGCATGCCAGGAGCGGAGCAGATGGTCCGCGTCCTCAAGCACGAAGGCGGTGTACCGCGAGCGCATCAGCCGCTCGGCCGTCGGCGCGGCGGCGCCACCGAGAATCGGCCCGCAGCAGGCCGTGAAGACGTCCCCGGACGAACAGGGGCAGCGCGCGACGACGGGCGCGGGAGCAGCGGCGGGATGAGCGGAATCCATGAGAGCCAGCATCACGCAGAGCGGCGCCGCCGTCCAACTACGCTGAAGAGACACCTGCAACGAAGGAGAACCGATGACCACCGTCCCCACCTTCACCGCCCACAACGGCTTCGCCCTGCCCGCCATCGGCCTCGGCACCTATGGGCTGAACGGAGACGAGGGCGCCGCCGCCGTCGCGGGAGCCCTCGACGCCGGGTACCGCCTGATCGACTCGGCCTTCAACTACGAGAACGAAGGCTCCGTCGGTCTGGGAGTCGCGGCCTCCGATGTCGCACGGGAGGAGATCATCGTCACGACGAAGCTCCCTGGTCGCCACCACCCGACCGCGAAGGCGCGGACGAGCATCGAGGAGAGCCGGTCGCGACTCGGTCTCGACATCACCGATCTGCACCTCATCCACTGGCCGAACCCGAGCCAGGACGAGTACGTGCAGGCGTGGGCCGCCCTGGTCGAGGCGCAGGAGCGCGGCATCGTGCGTCAGATCGGCGTGTCCAACTTCCTGCCGGAGCACCTCGAGCGCATCGAGCGCGAGACCGGCGTGCGCCCGGTCGTGAATCAGATCGAGCTGCACCCGTACTTCCCGCAGGAGGAGCAGCTGGCATACCACCGCGAGCACGGCATCCTGACCGAGGCGTGGAGCCCGCTCGGACGTGCGAAGGAGCTCATCGGCGAGGCCGTGGTCGCCGAGATCGCGGCAGCGCATGGCATCACTTCGGTGCAGACGGTGCTCGCCTGGCACGTCGCACGCGAGACCGTGTCGATCCCCAAGGCCTCGTCGCTCGAGCACCAGGTCTCGAACCTCGCCGCCGCCGAGATCGTCCTGGACGACGCGGAGGTCGCCGCGCTCACCGCGCTCGGCCGCCCCGACGGACGTCTCTTCGATGCGGACCCTCGCACGCACGAGGAATCCTGATCAGGCTCAGACGACCTGGGTTCCGAGCACCCGCACCAGTTCGAGCTTGCTGGCCGCCTCGCTCCCGGGCGCGGCGGTCAGCACGATCAGCGCCTGCGACTCGTCCTCGGTGAACAGCGCCTGACAGTCGACCTCGATCTCGCCCAGCTCGGGGTGGACGAGCACCTTGTGCTCCTCGAACCGCCGTCTGACCTCCTGGTCCTGCCAGAGCTCGACGAACTCGGGGCTCTGTCTGGCGAGCTCCTTCACGATGTCACCTGCTCGCGAGCGAGTGCCGAGCAGTCCCTGCGCCGCACGCAGCGAAGCCACGAGCGATCGACTCTGCCGCGCGTGATCCCGTTCGGGGTAGCGGCGCCGCTCGGTCTCGGGGAAGGCGAACCAGCGGTAGATCCCGCTGCGCTCGATGCCCGTCCACTGCTCCGCGTCGCCCAGCAGCGCGCGAGCCGCGTCGTTCTGCACGAGCACCTCGTCGAGCACCGACACCACGAAGGCCGGCGCATCGTGGAGCCGATCGAGGATCCGCAGCATCCCCGGGCGGACGTGGGGTGACGTGGAACCGGCTCGGTCGGGCGCACTGTATCCCGCCACGCGGTGCAGGTAGTCGCGCTCGTCGGAGGTGAGCCGCAGCGCCCGCGCCAGGGCGGCGACGATCTGCAGGCTGGGCTGCGGGCCGCGGTGCTGCTCCAACCGCGTGTAGTAGTCGGTCGACATGGCGGCGAGCTGGGCGACCTCTTCGCGGCGGAGTCCCGGAGTCCGCCGTCGTGGCCCCGCGCTCAGACCGACGTCGCTCGGCTGCAGCATCTCGCGCCTCCGCAGGAGGAACTCGGCCAGCGCTTGTCGATCCACCACTGAAGTATCCCCCGGGCGGCCGATCGCATCCAGGGATCGCCGCTCCCTGGATGAGCGGTCTCTGGCGGGCGCGCGGCAGCCGATCGAGGCTGGACGCATGAACATCACCGGAAACACCATCTTCATCCCCGGAGCCACGAGCGGCATCGGCCTCGCTCTCGCCCGCGCTCTGCGCGTCAAGGGCAACACCGTGATCGTCGGCGGGCGGCGGACGGCGCTGCTCCGCGAGATCGTAGCGAGCGATCCCGGCATCCACACCGTGCAGATCGATACGACGGATGCCGACAGCATCCGCTCCGCCGCCTCCGAGGTCCTCTCGGCGCACCCCGACCTCAACGTCATCATCGCGATGGCCGGCGTCATGCGCGTCGAGGACTGGTCGCAGCCGGCGGGCTTCCTGGCGACCGCGGAGGAGACGATCACCACCAACGTGCTCGGACCGATCCGTCTGATCGGCGCTTTCATCGAGCACCTGCGCAGCACGCCGGATGCCACGATCATGACCGTGTCCTCCGGTCTCGCCTTCGCTCCCCTGGCTGCCACGCCCAGCTACAACGCGAGCAAGGCGGCGATCCACATGCTGAGCGAGTCCCTGCGTCTGCAGCTCGCCGGCACGAGTGTGAAGGTCGTCGAGCTCGAGCCGCCGTCGGTGCAGACCGACCTGCTGCCCGGGCAGCGGGACAGCGACTTCGCGATGCCCCTCGACTCCTTCATCTCCGAGGTCGTCGGGCTGATCGAGGCGCAGCCGGATGCCGCCGAGATCCAGGTCGAGAACGTGAAGTTCCTGCGCTACGGCGAGGCGCGCGGCGACTACGACCAGGTGGTCGCGACGCTCAACGGCCGCGACCCGCACGGGCGCTGAGCGCACCCGCCGAGGTCAGCTGTCCAGCGTGGCTCTGACCTCGGCGAGGGCGTGCGCGGAATGACGGAACAGCTCGAGCTCCTCCGGGGAGAACGACGTGTTCCGGATCGGGACCGCTCCGGATGCGCTCACGATCGACGGCACCGAGAGCGCCACGCCGTCGACGCCCTGGAAGTCCCGCAGCACCGTGCTGACGGGCATCACCGCGTGTTCGTCGCGGAAAATCGCCTCGACGATGCGCGCACTCGACAGCCCGATCGCGTAGTTCGTCGCGCCCTTCCCCCGGATCACCTTGTAGGCCGCGTCGCGCACATCGACGGCGATCGTCTGCAGCTCCTTCAGCGTGAAGCGCGGGTGTCCTGGAAGCTCCCAGTCGAGGATGGGAACCGTGCCGATCGTGGCGCGCGACCACAGGGGGAACTCGGTGTCGCCGTGCTCGCCGACGATGTGCGCGTGCACGCTCGCGGTCGACACCCCGGCGCGTTCCGCCAGCTTCCAGCGGAGACGGGACGTGTCGAGCACCGTGCCGGAAGCGAAGACGCGCTCAGGCGGCAACCCGGTGACCTCCTGCGCGATGACCGTGAGCACGTCGCACGGATTCGTCACGATGACGTAGATCGCGTTCGGCGCGACCTCGAGCAGCTGCGGCATCATGGTGCGGATGATGCCCGCGTTGACCTCGGCAAGCTCGGTGCGCGTCTGACCAAGGTTCTGCTTGGCGCCCGCCGTGATGACGACCACATGCGAACCCGCCGCGACCGTTATGTCGCTGCCCCCGATGATGTCGCTCGTGCCCGTGAACTGCGTGCCGTGTGCCAGATCGAGGACCTCGGCCTCGACCTTCTCGGTCGCGATGTCGTAGAGGGCGATGTGGCGGGCGGAGCCGCGGATGAGGGCGGCGTAGGCGGCGCTGGATCCCACGCTTCCCGCACCGACGACCGTGAGCTTCGAGTTCTCGATGATCTCCATGCGCTCAGTCTCGCAGTCGGCGAGGTCCGCGCTCACGGTGGATCAGAAACGCTGGTTCAGCCGTCGATTCACAAGCACATTCGATCCACGCTGGGCTGATGGATCACACCGCGGAGGCGACCGCCTCGGCCGCGGTGGGGTGCGTGAAGACGAAGCCGGACGTCTCCAGCACGGTCGGACGCACGTCGGCGTCGGTGAGGAGGAGCGAGTCGGCCGCGGCGCCCAGAGCGAGACGCAGCGCCCAGGCGGGCGCGGGCAGCCAGAAGGGCCGGCGCATCGCGCGCGCGAGAGCGCGGCCGATGTCGTTCGCCGAGGCCGGCGTCGGTCCGGTGAAGTTCACGGGCCCGGCGATCTTCTGATCGATGACGTGGCGGATGCCGCGCACCTCGTCTTCGAGCGACATCCACGGCCAGATCTGCGTGCCTCGGCCCAGCGGCCCCGCGAGCCTGAAGCGGGTCAGCTGGATCATCGGCTTGAGGACGCCCTGGCGATGGATCACCGGCGCGGTCCGCAGCAGGGCGACCCTGGTATGGTCCTCGGCACGGCGCGCCTCGGCCTCCCACTGGACGCACAGTTCAGCGAGGAAGGTCTGTCCGGCCGGCGAATCCTCGGTCAGCTGCTCCCCGGGCGCTGAGCCGTAGTAGCCGACGGCGGATGCCGAGATCAACGCCGGAGCATCCTGGCGCAGAGCGCGCAGGGCGGTCGTGATCGTACGCGTGCTCTTGAGTCGCGAATCGACCAGCTCGGTCTTGTACCGAGGCGTCCACGGCAGCCGTCCGACGCTCGCGCCGCCCAGAGCGACGACAGCCTCCGCGCCGTCGAGCACGTCCGGATCGAGGTCGCGCTCCCCCGGCGCCCATTGCCGCTCGGTGTCGTCCTTCGGGGGCCGCCGCACGAGCGTCGTCACGTCGATGTCGTCGGCGCGGAGCGATGATGCCAGCGCGCTGCCGATCAGTCCGGATGCTCCGCTGATGACGATGCGTCGCGCCATGGTCGCTCCCGTTCCTCGTCCGAGGTGGGCCCTGCCGGGATCGAACCGACGACATCCACGGTGTAAACGTGGCGCTCTACCAGCTGAGCTAAAGGCCCTGGTGCTTCCAGTGTATCGGGCACCCGTTGCGCGCTCGTGTCGTGGAAGAGGGATAGGCTGAACCCGGCGCGCGTTGTGCACAGCCGACAAGGCTGCCCGCGTCGCTTCCCGTTTCCTTGGCATGACCTGCCAGCTTGACGAAAGGTTCGCCCCGTGACCGTGCACGACCAGGATCCGTATTCCCAGGGCCCCCAGGACAGCGATCCGGAAGAGACCGGCGAGTGGCAGCAGTCGCTCGATGAGCTGGTGGATGCGAAGGGCCACGGACGTGGCCGCGAGATCATGCTCAGCCTGCTCAAGCGCTCCAAGGAGCTGCACCTGGGCGTGCCGATGGTTCCGACGACGGACTACATCAACACCATCGCCCCGGAGAACGAGCCCGAGTTCCCCGGCGACGAAGAGGTCGAGCGCCGCTACCGCGCCTGGATCCGCTGGAACGCGGCCATCACGGTGCACCGCGCGCAGCGCCCCGGCATCGGCGTCGGCGGCCACATCTCCACGTATGCGTCCTCGGCCGCGCTCTACGAGGTGGGCTTCAACCACTTCTTCAAGGGTGCCGACAACGCCGGCGGTGCCGACCAGATCTTCGTGCAGGGTCACGCCTCCCCCGGCACCTACGCCCGTTCCTTCCTCGAGGGTCGCCTGACCGAGGACCAGCTCGACGGATTCCGCCAGGAGAAGTCGCACGCCCCGAACGGCATCCCCTCCTACCCGCACCCGCGCCTCATGCCGGAGTACTGGCAGTTCCCGACCGTCTCGATGGGTCTCGGCCCGATCAACGCGATCTACCAGGCGATGTCGAACAAGTACATCGAGAACCGCGGCATCAAGGACACCTCCGCCTCGCACGTCTGGGCCTTCCTCGGCGACGGCGAGATGGACGAGGTCGAGAGCCGCGGTCAGCTGCAGGTCGCGGCCAACGAGGGTCTCGACAACCTGACCTTCATCGTGAACTGCAACCTGCAGCGTCTCGACGGCCCGGTGCGCGGCAACGGCAAGATCGTCCAGGAGCTCGAGTCGTTCTTCCGCGGTGCGGGCTGGAACGTCATCAAGGTCGTCTGGGGGCGCGAGTGGGACGACCTGCTCTCCCGCGACACCGAGGGCGCGCTGCTCAACCTCATGAACGTCACCCCCGACGGCGACTTCCAGACCTACAAGGCGGAGTCGGGCGCGTACATCCGCGAGCACTTCTTCGGCCGCGACGAGCGCGCCGCCGCGCTCGTCAAGGACTACTCCGACGACGACATCTGGAACCTCAAGCGCGGAGGCCACGACTACCGCAAGGTCTACGCCGCCTTCAAGGCTGCGACCGAGCACAAGGGCAAGCCCACCGTCATCCTCGCCAAGACCGTCAAGGGCTACGGGCTGGGTCCGCAGTTCGAGGGTCGCAACGCGACCCACCAGATGAAGAAGATGACGCTGGACAACCTCAAGACGTTCCGCGACGCCATGCACATCCCGATCACGGATGCGCAGCTGGAGGAGAACCCGTACCTGCCCCCGTACTACAACCCGGGACCCCAGGACGAGACGATCCAGTACATGCTCGAGCGCCGCAAGGCACTCGGCGGCTTCCTGCCCGAGCGCCGTTCCACCCACGTCGGCCTCTCGCTGCCCGACGACTCGGCGTACGCCCTGCCCAAGAAGGGCTCCGGTACGCAGGAGATCGCCACGACCATGGCGTTCGTCCGTCTGCTGAAGGACTTGCTGCGCTCGAAGGACTTCGGTCACCGCATCGTGCCGATCATCCCGGACGAGGCGCGCACCTTCGGCATGGACGCGTACTTCCCGACGGCGAAGATCTACAACCCGAACGGCCAGCACTACACCTCGGTCGACCGGGAGCTGCTCCTCGCCTACAAGGAGAGCCCGCAGGGCCAGATCGTGCACGTCGGCATCAACGAGGCCGGCGCTCTCGCGGCGTTCACCGCCGCCGGCACGTCGTACGCGACGCACGGCGAGCCGCTCATCCCGATCTACCTCTTCTACTCGATGTTCGGCTTCCAGCGCACCGGCGACGCCCAGTGGGCCGCCGGCGACCAGATGGCTCGCGGATTCATCATCGGCGCCACGGCCGGTCGCACGACGCTGACCGGTGAAGGCCTGCAGCACGCCGACGGTCACTCGCATCTGCTGGCGGCGACCAACCCGGCGACGGTCTCGTACGACCCGGCATACGGCTACGAGATCGCGCACATCATGCGCTCCGGTCTCGAGCGCATGTACGGCGGGAACCACGAGGACCCGAACGTCATGTATTACCTGACGGTGTACAACGAGCCGCTCATCCAGCCGAAGGAGCCGGAGGACGTCGATGTGGACGGCATCGTCCGCGGCATCCACCGCGTCTCCGTCGGCGAGGGCGAAGGCCCCCGCGCCCAGCTGTTCGGCTCGGGTGTCGGTCTGCCCTGGGCGCTCGAGGCGCAGCAGCTGCTGAAGAACGACTGGGGCGTGATCGCCGACGTATGGTCGGTCACCTCCTGGACCGAGCTGCGCCGCGACGGCCTCGCCGCCGACGAGCACAACTTCCTCTACCCGGAAGAAGAGCCCCACACGGCCTACCTCACCCAGAAGCTCCAGGGCGCCGAGGGCCCGGTCATCGCGGTCAGCGACTTCATGCACGCCGTCCAGGACCAGATCCGCCCGTGGGTGCCGAACCGCTTCGCCACGCTCGGCGCCGACGGCTTCGGATTCTCCGACACGCGTGCCGCTGCTCGTCGCTTCTTCAAGATCGACGGTCCGTCCATGGTCGTGCGCACGCTGCAGGCCCTCGCGGAGGACGGCGTCGTCGATCGGTCGCTCGCCGCGCAGGCGATCCAGAAGTACAGCCTGCACGATGTGAACGCCGGCACCAGCGGCAATGCGGGCGGGGAGAGCTGAGTCCTCGGTGACAGCTTCGTCTTCCCGCGACATGGACAAGGCCGCGACCCTCACCTGGCTGCGCCGGATCTCCGGCGACATCGCCTCGGTGACGATCAAGCGGCTCGAAGACACGCTGCCCTGGTACGCCGACATGCCACCGGCCCGCCGCTCTGCGGTCGGGCTGGTGGCACAGGCGGGCATCACCTCGTTCATCCAGTGGTACGAAGACCCCACCTCGACGCCGTGGATCGCGGCCGACATCTTCGCCGCCGCTCCCCGCGAGTTGCTGCGCAGCGTCAGCCTCCAGCAGACCCTGCAGCTGATCCGCGTGACAGTGGAGGTCACAGAGGAGCGTGTCGCCGGTCGGGGAAACGACCTCCGCGAGGCGATCCTGCTGTACTCGCGCGATGTCGCGTTCGCCGCAGCCGACGTCTACGCCCGCGCCGCCGAGGCCCGCGGGCTGTGGGATGCCCGACTCGAAGCCCTCGTCGTCGACTCGATCCTCACGGGCGAGGCCGATGAGGAGCTGCCCAGCCGCATCGCGGCCCTCGGCTGGCACGGCCACGGCGAGGTCGCGGTGCTGGTCGGCACGACTCCCCCGCAGTTCGACGTCGACCTCGTCCGCCGCACGGCGCGCAAGCTGGCCGTCGATGTGCTCATCGGCGTGCAGGGTTCCCGTCTTGTCCTCGTGCTCGGGCGTGCCCGAGCAGAGGGACAGGAAGGCGAAGGCGAGGAAGAACTCGGCTTCCAGGAGATCGCCACCCGGCTCGAGCCGTCGTTCGGCCCGGGCTATGTCGTCTTGGGGCCGGCGGTCGCCGCACTCGTCGATGCGAGTCAGAGCGCCCGTGCTGCCCTCGCAGGCTTCGCCGTCGCCCGCGCGTGGCGCAGCGCACCACGACCTGTCGAGGCCGACGACCTGCTCCCGGAGCGCGCCCTCGCCGGGGACCCGCTCGCCAAGCAGACGCTCATCGAGCGAATCTTCCGCCCACTGCAGGCGCACTCCACGGATCTCGTGACGACGCTGTGGAGCTATCTCGACAACGGCCGCTCCCTCGAGGCGACCGCCCGCGAGCTGTTCGTGCACCCGAACACCGTGCGCTATCGCCTGAAGCGGGTGAGCGAGGTCATCGGCTGGGACGCCACCGGCCCGCGTGAGGCCCTGATCCTTCAGACGGCGCTGATCCTCGGCTCCATCGGCGTCGCCGACCAGGCGCGTCGTCGTCCCACGCTCCGCCGTACCCCGCGCTGAGCACGCGCAGACGCCCTGCCTGTACGCCATACACAAGGGTTTTCGAGAATCTTGTGATGGATCATCCACCGCTCAGCGCGAATCGTTGGCAGACTGAGGGTGTGATTGTCGTCGTATGCCCGGGACAGGGCTCGCAGACCCCCGGATTCCTCGCCCCCTGGCTCGAGCTCGACGGGGTGACCGAGCGCCTCGCCGCGTATTCCGAAGCGGCCGAGGTCGATCTCCGCGAGCACGGCACGAACTCGGATGCCGACACGATCCGCGACACGCGCATCGCGCAGCCGCTGATCGTCGCGGCCTCGCTGCTCGCCGGCGATGCCCTGGCGGAGCGTGCGGGACGCCGTCCTGACGGGATCGCGGGACACTCCGTCGGCGAGATCGCCGCACTCGTCGGCAGCGGCGTGATCGACGCCGAGACCGGCATGCGTCTGGTCGGCATCCGCGGACGGGCGATGGCGGATGCCGCGGCGCAGACACCGACCGGCATGAGCGCGGTACTCGGCGGCGACGAGTCGGCGATCCTCGAAAGGCTCACCGAGCTCGGACTCTCCCCCGCGAACTACAACGGCGGCGGCCAGCTCGTCGTCGCCGGTGAGCTCCCCGGACTCGAGGCCCTCGCGACAGACCCCGTCAAGGGCACACGTGTGATCCCCCTGCAGGTCGCCGGCGCCTTCCACACGACGTACATGGCGGCGGCGGTGACCGCACTGCGCGACGCCGTCGCGGCCGTGGCTCCCGCCGATCCCTCCATCGCGCTGTGGACCAACCGCGACGGCTCCGTCGTCGACAGCGGCCCCCGTGCGCTCTCCTACCTGGTCGACCAGGTCTCGTCCCCCGTGCGCTGGGACCTCTGCATGAACTCGTTCGCCGACGCCGGGATCACCGGGTTGATCGAACTCGCCCCGGCAGGTGCGCTCACCGGGCTCGCGAAGCGCGGCCTCCGCGGCGTGCCCACCGTCGCCGTCAAGACCCCCGATGACCTCGACGCGGCCGTCGCGCTGCTGAACGGAGAAGCCGCATGAGCATCACCCTCGCCCAGGTCGCAGGCCCCGCCTACACGCGCATCTACTCCTTCGGCGCCGCACGCGGTGAGAACGCCGTCCCGAACGACGACCTCATCGGCCCGATCGACTCCAGCGACGAGTGGATCCGCCAGCGCACCGGCATCATCACCCGTGCCCGTGCCGACAAGGGCACCGACGCGATCGATCTCGCCACCATCGCGGCGGCCGAGGCCATCGAGAAGTCCGGCGTCGCGGCCGACCAGGTCGACCTCGTGATCGTCGCGACGATCAGCAACCCGAAGCAGAGCCCCTCGGTCTCGGCGATCGTCGCGGACCGTGTCGGTGCGAACCCGGCGGCCGCGTACGACGTCAACGCCGCCTGCGCGGGATACGCCTACGCCATCACGCAGGCCGACGCCCTGATCAAGGCGGGAGCCGCGCGCTACGCGCTCGTGATCGGCACCGAGAAGCTCTCCGACGTGGTCGACCCGGCAGACCGGAGCATCTCCTTCCTGCTCGGCGACGGCGCGGGCGCAGCCCTCATCGGCCCGAGCGACACCCCCGGGATCGCCCCGGCCGTCTGGGGGTCGGACGGCTCGAAGGCGGATGCCGTCGGCATGAACGGCACCCTTACCCAGTTCCGCGACGGCGAGGTGCCGTGGCCCACGCTCCGTCAGGAGGGCCAGACGGTCTTCCGCTGGGCGGTCTGGGAGATGGCGAAGGTGGCCCGAGAGGCACTCGACAAGGCCGGCGTGGGACCGGACGACATCGCCGCCTTCATCCCCCACCAGGCCAACATGCGCATCATCGACGAGTTCGCGAAGCAGCTGAAGCTGCCGGAGACCACGGTGATCGCGCGCGACATCGAGACCACCGGCAACACCTCCGCTGCCTCCATCCCGCTCGCGAGCCACCGCCTGATGGCCGAGCACCCCGAGCTGTCGGGCGGACTCGCCCTGCAGATCGGCTTCGGCGCGGGCCTCGTCTTCGCCGCACAGGTCATCGTCCTCCCCTGAGATCGCGCGACCTTCTCTAGACTGTTCCACGGTTCCGAATACAACCCGTAAGAAAGAGGAAGACCACATGGCTTTCACCAACGATGAGGTCCTCGCCGGCCTCGCAGAGCTGATCACCGACGAGACGGGCATCAACGCCTCCGAGGTCGCCCTCGAGAAGTCCTTCACGGACGACCTCGACATCGACTCGATCTCGATGATGACGATCGTCGTCAACGCCGAGGAGAAGTTCGGCGTCACCATCCCCGACGACGAGGTCAAGAACCTCAAGACCGTCGGCGACGCCGTCAGCTTCATCGTCGCAGGCCAGGAGTAATCCCCGCAGGATGCCACCCCCGCCACCGCGGGGCGTGGCATCCTCTGCCTTGCCCTCATCCTGCTTCATCCGCTCGACAAGGAACCACACCATGACCAAGCGCATCGTCGTCACCGGCATCGGCGCCACGTCCGCCATCGGCGGGACCGCTCCGGAGAACTGGAGCAACCTGCTCGCAGGCGTGTCCGGCACGCGTACCCTCGAGCACGACTGGGTGCAGCAGTACGAACTCCCCGTCACCTTCGCCGCCGAGGCCATCGTCCGGCCCGAAGAAGTGCTGCCGCGGCACGAGGCGAAGCGTCTCGACCCGTCTTCTCAGTTCGCGCTGATCGCCGCCCGCGAGGCCTGGGCCGACGCCGGATCCCCCGAGGTCGACCCCGAGCGCCTCGGAGTGGACTTCGCCACCGGCATCGGCGGACTCTGGACACTGCTCGACGCGTGGGACACGCTGCGCGAGAAGGGACCGCGGCGCGTCATGCCGCTGACCGTCCCGATGCTCATGCCGAACGCCGCCGCAGGCAACCTGTCGCTGCAGTTCCACGCCCGCGCCTACGCCCAGACCGTCGTGAGTGCCTGCGCGTCCAGCACCGAGTCGATCATCCACGCGTTCCACCACCTGCAGGATGGCGACGCCGACGTCGTCATCGCCGGCGGCACCGAGTCCGCGATCCACCCGATCACCATGGCGTCGTTCGCCTCGGCGCAGGCCCTGTCGCGCCGCAACGACGACCCCGCACACGCTTCCCGCCCGGGCGCCATCGACCGCGACGGCTTCGTCATGGGTGAGGGCGCGGCCGCGCTGATCCTCGAGACCGAGGAGCACGCGAAGGCTCGCGGCGCGAAGATCTACGGCTACGTGCTCGGCGGCGGCGTCACCGCGGACGCGTACCACATCACCGGGAATGACCCCGAGGGCACCGGCGCCGCGCGCGCTGTCACCCAGGCCCTCGCAGAGGCCGGCGTCACCGCCGATCAGGTCACCCACATCAACGCGCACGCGACCTCGACCCCGGTCGGCGACCCGAACGAGTACGTCGCCCTGAAGAAGGTCTTCGGGGACCGGATCGACGAGATCCCCGTCTCGGCCACCAAGGCCTCCACGGGTCACCTCCTCGGCGGCACCGGCGCCCTGGAGGCGATCTTCTCGCTTCTGGCGCTGCGCGACCGCGTCGCTCCGCCCACGATCAACATGACCGAACCCGACCCTGCTGTGCCGTTCCGCCTCTCCGGCGAGCCGACACCGCTCGGCGACGGCCCGCAGATCGCCATCAGCAACTCGTTCGGCTTCGGCGGCCACAACGCCGTCGCCGTGTTCGCGAACGCAGACTGACCGTCTGGCACGCGTGAACGAGAGAAGGCCCCGAGAGATGACTCCCGGGGCCTTCTCTCGTCTGCGGCGGCTCAGCGGGCGGGCGCGGTGGCCACCCGACGGGAGCGCTCCTCGCGGCGCCGGGTGACACGGGGCAGGAACCAGCCGATGAGCGGGCCGACTCCCAGGGCGAACAGCACTGTGCCGACGCCGACCGGGCCGCCGAGCACGAAGCCGACGAGCAGTACGCTCCCCTCGATCAGAGTGCGCACGATCCACACCCTCCACCCGGTGACGCGGACCAGTCCCGTCATCAGGCCATCGCGCGGTCCAGGCCCGAAGCTCGCGGCGATGTACAGCCCGGTGGCGAACGCGAGCAGCACGAGTCCGACGATGAACATCGGCGCACCGACCCAGATCGACGGCACGGGTGGAATCACCGCCAACGTCAGGTCGGCGCTGGGCCCGACCAGGAGAGCGTTGAGCAGTGTGCCGACGCCGACCCGTTGGCGCAGCGGTATCCACAGCAGCAGCACCACGATCGAGACGAGCACCGTCACCGTCCCGTAGCCGATGCCGGACTGGCCGGCCACGCCGAGCGCGAGCACGTCCCATGGAGCAACGCCGATTCCAGCCCGCACCATGAGCCCCAGCGCGACGCCGTAGAGGAAGAGGCCGACGAGCAGCTGCACGGCGCGCTCGATGAGGTCACGACGGCTCGTCGCGACGACGGGGAGGAAGAGGGAACGCAAGGGCATGTCTCCATCATCGCTGCCGTGAGCAACGCCGACCCGAGACCACTCTCCGGAAAGTGGCCTGCCTCTCCGAGTCCACTTCTGCGGCAGACTGGACCGATGACGTCACGACTCGTGGAACAGCTCGGTGCTCAGAACGCGGCAGGCGCGACCGCCGCCGCGCTCGCGGCGCAGATCCGGGCACTGATCCTCGACGGACGGCTCACGGTCGGCGAACGGCTGCCGAGCGAGCGCAGCCTGGCTCTCGAACTCCGACGCGCGCGATCCACCATGACGCGCACCTACAGTCTGCTGGAGAGCGACGGCTATGTGACACGGCTGCACGGCGGCGGCACGCGGGTCGCGCTCCCCCAGCGCGGGACGTTCACCCCCGGGCTGGACGACGACGACGCCATCGACCTGTCGATCGCGGCGATGGACTCCACCCCGGGGCTCTACGACGCCACGGTGCGCTCGCTGCCCCGGCTCGCAGCACTGCGGAACACGAGCGGCTACTCGCTCCGCGGACTCCCGGAACTCCGCGACGCCGTCGCACAGCGCTTCGTTCAGCGCGGGGTTCCCACGACCGCCGACGACATCATCATCACCTCGGGCGCCCTGCACGCGCTGAACCTCGTCCTCGCGGCGCTCGGCGGACGAGGGGACCGCGCCGTGGTCGAACAGCCGACCTTCCCGCACGCGCTCGACGCGCTGCATCGCAGCGGCTATCGTCTGCTCCCAACCCCGGTCGGCGTCGACGGATGGGATGCGCGTCATCTCACCGACCTGCTGCTGCGAACCCGTCCCACTGCGGCGTACTTCATCCCCGACTTCCACAACCCCACCGGCGCGACGATGACCGATCTCGACCGCGAGCACCTCGCGACCACGGCCCGCAACACCGGGACGCACGTGATCGCCGATGAGACCACATCCGAGCTCGACGTCGACCGTGGATGGACGCCTCGTCCGCTGTCGGCGTTCAGTCCGAAGATCGTGACGATCGGGTCGATGTCGAAGATCGCGTGGGGCGGCCTGCGCCTCGGCTGGATCCGCGCCGAGCGGTCCGTCATCTCCCGGGTCCTCGCGATTCGCCCGTCATTCGAACTCGGCACGGCACTCCTCGATCAGTGCATCGCGGTCGAGCTCCTCGACGAGATGCCCGCTCTCTCGGCACACGTGCGCTCACGGCTGCAGCGAGGACGCGCCGCGGTCGCCGCCGGACTCGAGACGATCGGCGGACTGCGGATGCCGAGCACTCCCGGCGGCCTCTCCGCCTGGGTCGACCTCGAGGCCCCGATCTCGACGAAGCTCTCTCTGGCCGCGCGCGAGCATCAGCTGATCATCCCTCCCGGTCCGCGGTTCTCCACGGGCGGTGTGCTCGAGCGCTTCCTTCGGGTTCCGATCACGCACCCGCCGGAGAAGACCGCCGCTGCCATGGAGAGACTGGGCCGCGCCTGGGCGGACCTGCGCGAGGGCGGCTCCGTGAAACGTCCCGTCGAGACGCACGCCGCGGTCATCTGAGCGCTCTCCGCTTGCTCCCCGTAGCGACGAAGACCCCGCCCCTCGGGGCGGGGTCTTCGTCATGTGAAGCGGGGAAACGTCTTCTCAGCGTCCGGGACGAGTCACCGGCATCCGATACTCACGCCTCCGCGCTCCAGGCTTGTGTGCGGCGGTCACCCGACCTTGTGGAGCCAGACGACGCGCGCGTCGTCGCTGGCGTGACGGAACGGCTCCAGCTCCTCGTCCCAGGCCGAACCGAGGGCGATGTCCAGTTCGCGCTGCAGCTCGACCGCGTTGCCTCCGGCGATCTCCATCGCGTAGCGGATGCGGTCCTCTCCGATGACGATGTTGCCCGCGGCATCCGTCTGGGCGTAGTGGATGCCGAGATCGGGCGTATGCAGCCAGCGTCCGCCGTCACTGCGCGGAGTCGGGTCCTCTGTCACCTCGAAGCGCAGATGCTCCCAGCCTCGGATCGCGGTCGCGAGAGCAGCGCCCGTACCGACCGGGCCGTCCCAGTAGAACTCGGCGCGGCGAGCACCGTCGAGGACGGGCTGCTCAGTCCAGTCGAAGTTCACCGCGCGCCCGATAGCGCGTCCCACCGCCCATTCCAGGTGCGGGCAGAGCGCGCGAGGCGCAGAGTGGATGAACACCACTCCGCGTGCGTAAGCCGTCGCCATGATCTCTCCGTTTCATCAGGTGCGTCTTCCCCAACGACCTGAAACCACGAGAGTGGCGTGAATATGCGGTTATGGGCCCATTCTCGCCCAGTCCGGGCGAAATCACAAGCGTGTCATTCAGAACGGAGAAGGCCCCGATCGAATCGACCGGGGCCCTCTGCGCTTCGGCGGGCTCAGCGCACCCCCGATCCGTGGCTTACGCCTCGCTCATCGCCTGCTTGACCTGCTGGCCCTTGGCCGCGTAGTACGCCGCACGCGCAGCATCCTTGCGGGCCTGCTCGGCGTAGCCGAGCTCGAGCGTCTCCTGGTCGACCTCGTAGTTGGGCACGTCGTCGGTGCCGTTGTACTTCTCGATGTACGCGTCGAGCTCGGGGCCCGAGGTCCACGAGGTGATGAGGCAGTAGCGCGGCTCGTCGCCGTTGTGCGTGGCCGCGTGCCACAGGCGCTGCGTGTCGACGATCAACTGAGCGCCGGCGGGCAGCGCGATGCGGTACTCGATGCTGGGGTCGGTGCGGTTCTCGCGCAGGACGAAGTAGCTGTCCTTGTCGTCGGTGAGGTTGAAGAAGCCACGAACGACCCAGCCGGTGCCGTCGGGATTCAGGCGGTTGTTGTCATCCTGATGCAGGTTGTACAGGCACTCCCCGTACGGCGTGGGCTGCAATTCGATGACGCGGCAGCGACCGACGTTGGCACCCGGCTCCTGCGCTCGGCGGGTGAGGTTCGGCGCCTTCTCGACCTGCGAGTCGATCCAGACGCCGTCCTTGTCGGTGCGCGGCGGCTTGTGATTCCAGAAGCCGTTGCACTCGATGTCTCCGAATGCGCTCGCGAGCGGAGCGAACCGGGTGTCGCCGGACGACTTCCAGTCGTTGTACTCGATGTCGAGCCACTCCTTGGGGTCGAGCTCCTGGTTGTAGCTGTCGAGGACGACGAATCCCTTTTCCTCGAGGGCAGCGGACTTGATGTATCCCATGATCTGAGTCAGATCCTTTCATCGGGGGCCAGCACGTTTTAACAGGCCCTGATAAGGCAAGCCTAACAGCGACCGCCCGGCGCTCCTCGGAGGTCGGCCGTGCATAACCGAATAGACTGATCCGGGCCCTCGGCGAGTCCTCGGGGCCCGCTCTACGGGAGGACGAGACACCAGCATGAGCACCGCGACCAACGTCGAGGCGACAGCAGTCAACACGATCGAATGGCTCGCGGCGGGCACGACGACCATCGTGGTCCCGGTGTATCAGCGGCAGTACCGGTGGGACATCGGCGGCTGCGAACGGCTGCTCTCCGACATCCGCGCTGTCGCAGCCCAAGACGACGAGCACCGGCACTTCATCGGGTCGATCCTGTCTGCACAAGACGGCCCCGAGCCCGGCGCCGACCTCATCCTCATCGACGGCCAGCAGCGCATCACCACGCTGATGCTGCTGGTCGCTGCCCTCCACCACGCCGTCCGCGACACCGATCCGACGCTGGCGGCGGAGCTCGAGCGGGTGCTGGTCCGGCGCGACGCGCCCGATCGCACGAAGCTGCGACCCCACGACGCCTGGGCCGAGCTCTACGAATCCGTCGTGCTCGATCGCCGGGACGACTCCGAGCGGGAATCGCGCTTCGACGACAACTACGCCTTCTTCCGCAGCCAGATCCACGCGGAGGAGACGGCGCGCATCTGGCGCGGGCTGCAGAGGCTGGAGCACGTCTCGATCACGCTGGGCGCGAAGGCGAACGCGCAGCAGATCTTCGAGAGCCTGAACTCCACGGGCGAACCGCTGCGCGACCATGAGTTGATCCACAACTACATCCTCATGGGGCTCACGCATGCAGAGCAGCTCGACGTGGAAGCCCGCTTCTGGCTGCCGATCGAGCAGCACACGGGCGAGGCGATCGGCGCGTTCTGGCGGCACTACCTCGTGATGACGACCGGTCGAGAGCTCGCGGCCGACGGCGAGCACGGCGTCTACAGCGCCTTCCGCCGCTCGTTCCCCCGTGTCGACGTCGCGCGGCTGCAGGCGGATGCCGAGAACTGGCGGCACTACGCCGAGATCTACGGCATCCTCCTCGATCCTTCGCGGGAACCGGATGCCGAGATCGCTCGACAGCTGCGGTACGTGAACACCTTCGGGCGCTCCACGTACCCGCTGGTGATGAGCGCGTACAGCGACCACCGCCGCGGCATCATCGCGCGGGACGAGCTCATCGAGACGCTGGAGTGGATCCAGGCGATGCACCTGCGACGCACGCTCGTGAACCTTCCCGGCGAGCGGCTCATCGCACGACTCTGCCGCGCGCGCTCCGGCGGCCGCGACGCCCTCGCTCGGGCTTTCGCCCGGATCACCCCCTCGGACGAGCGCGTCAGCGCCGTGCTGAAGTACAGCGAACTCCCCCACGCCGCCTACGTGCTCGGACGGATAGAGGAACTGGACGACGTCGACGGCTTCGATGTCGAGCACGTCGTTCCCACCGTGCCGGGCGACGCTTGGACGGGCGACGGCCTGCGCCCCTGGAGCGAGTACTCCGAGGACGAGCAGAACAGCCACCGCGCGCTCGCCCCCACGCTGGGCAACCTGACGCTGCTCGAGCAGCCGCTCGCAGAGCGCGTCTTCGGAGCCTCGTTCCCGGTCAAGCGCACCGAGGCCTATGACCGCAGCGCCGTCCCCGGCACGCGTGCCCTGGGCGAAGCCCCGTCGTGGGGCACCGCATCGATCACCCAGCGCACGGTCGCCCTCACCGCCCGGCTTCTGCGCGTCTGGGCACGGCCCGAGCTGCCGGAGATCGACGACGACGGCCTGACGCCGATCCTCGACGCCGTCCGCCGGCGCGGATGGCCGGCCGGCTGGGAGCGCGAGTTCGACTACGTCGAGTACCGCGGCGAGCGGTGGGAGGTGCCCGACGTGAAATACCTGTTCAATCGGGTGTTCCGCCGCGCCTGGACTGACAGCCGTCCCGCGGCGCTCACGTATTGCGCGCGTCACGGCGGGCCGATCTACGACGAGATGGCCTGGAAGGGGCAGTGGGATGAGCTCGACGGCTCCCATTTCCTCTACATGGGCTGGGACGCGAACTACATGATGACCGCGGTGCAGGGGGTGCTGGAGGAGTCCGGCATCGCCTCCGAGGTCTTCGTCAAGTACTCCTACATAGGGAACGTGATGTGATGACCACCGCCAAGACCGCCACCCGTCGGATGCTGGATCTGACCGTGGAAGAGCACACCCTCACCGTTCCCCTCGTGTGGGGAGACGCGTCGGATCACCGTACGATCGACGTGTTCGCGGCCGTCGTGTCGCGCGAGGGCGGTGAGGATCTGCCCTTCCTCGTCTTCCTCCAAGGCGGCCCGGGGCACGAGGCGCCCCGCCCGTTCCAGTCCCCCGCCGCGCCTTCGTGGCTCGACGCGGCCCTCGCCCACTACCGGGTGGTGCTGATCGACCAGCGCGGCACCGGTCGGTCCACTCCTGTCGGCGACGACGACCTCGCCCGAGGCGCCGCGGCGGTCGCGGAGCATCTCACCCACCTGCGCGCGGACGGGATCGTCCGCGACTGTGAAGCTCTACGAGAGCACCTGGGGGCTGTGACCTGGAGCGTGCTCGGCCAGTCGTTCGGCGGCTTCACCACGCTGGCCTATCTGTCGACCGATGCCGGCTCCCTCGCGGACGTCTACTTCACCGGCGGACTCAGCGCGGTCGGCCGCCACCCCGACGACGTGTACTCCCTCTGCTACGACAAGATGCGCGCGGCATCCGAGCGGTACTACCGCCGCTTCCCGGAGCATCGGGGTGCGATGCGCCGGCTCGTCGACCGAGCGGATGCCGGTGACATCGTGCTTCCCGATGGCGAAGTCGTCTCACGCTCGCGGCTGCGCTCGCTGGGCTCCGCACTCGGCACGAACGACGGCTGGCAGACCGTCTGGTCGCTTCTGGAGCGCGATCCGCGGTCCAACGCCTTCCGCTACGACCTGATGCACGCGATGCCCTACGGCGGACGGAATCCGATGTACTTCGCGTTCCACGAGTCGAGCTACGCCGACGGCGACGCGACGCGGTGGTCTGCGGAACGCACCGAACCCGAGGACTTCCGCGACGACCCCACGCTCTTCACGGGCGAGCACATCCGCCGGGAGTGGACGGAGACCGTCCCCGCCTTCCAGCCCTGGCGCGATGTCGTGCTCGAACTCGCCGAGTTCGAATGGCCGAAGCTCTACGATGGGGCGGCGGTCTCGGCATCCGGAGCCACGGGCGCCGCAGCCGTCTACGTCAACGACGTGTACGTGCCGCTCGAGTTCTCCCTCGAGACCGCACGGCTCCTGCCGGGCGTCGACCTCTGGGTCACGAGCGAGCACGAGCACAACGGGCTGCGCTCGGGTCCGGTGCTCACGCACCTGATCGACCTCGCGCACGGACGGCGCGTGCGCTAGGAATCTCCCCCTCCGGACAATGCCACGGCAGCTCGCCGTGCCTATCGTTGTCGTATGACCGATGTGATGGCGTGGCTGACGCTGGCGCTGGTCCTCGCCATGGGGCCGGCGCTGCTCGTGCTCGGCATGATACACACGTTCTCCCGCAAACCCGTCGAGGAGAAGTACGAGAACTCGACGGCAGGCGGCATCGGCGGAGCGTTCGACGCCGTGTGGTCCCCCTCCGCGCACGAGGCCGGCCAGGAACGGGATCGGCAGACGCAGCGGACCGCTCCCGCACCCTCCCCCGGCGATCAGCCGAGTCGGATAGACGGCCACCGCATCGTCATCGACATCTGAGCGGCACCCGAGGACGACGAAGGCCCCGCACTCCGAGGAGTACGGGGCCTTTGCAGACGGAGATCGTTACTTGGATCCGCCGAAGCCCTTGAAGCGCTGGTTGAACTTCTCGACGCGACCGGCCGAGTCCATGATGCGCTGCTTGCCCGTGTAGAACGGGTGCGAGGCCGAGGAGATCTCGACGTCGATGACGGGGTATTCCACACCGTCGAGCTCGATCGTCTTGCCACCGGCCACGGGAACCGTGGAGCGCGTGAGGAAGGTCTCGCCCGAGCCGAGGTCGCGGAACACGACAGCCTGGTAGTCGGGGTGAATGTCAGTCTTCATGGGATTCCTTAGTTGCTGCCCTGGATTGTGCCAGGGACGAGGGAAGTCTGCGGCGCTGGGCGCACCAAAGGTCGATTCTATCAGTTCTCGGCCGCTCCGACGAACCCGCTCAGACGGCGGCGCGCGCCGCGTAGCGGCCTTCTTCGCTGCTGAGCGTGATCGGCATCCCGAAGGCTTCGCTGAGCGACTCCTCCGACAGAGCCTCGGCGATCGGCCCCGCGGCGACGACCCGCCCCTCGCGCAGCAGCATGACGTGCGTGAATCCGACCGGGATCTCTTCGACGTGGTGCGTGACCATCAGCATGGCCGGCGTCGTCGGAGATGAGGCGTAGCCGCTGAGCAGCGCGAGCAGTTCCTCGCGCGAACCCAGATCGAGGGATGCCGTGGGCTCGTCGAGGAGCAGCAGCTCGGGATCGGTCATCACGGCCCGGGCGATCTGCACGCGCTTCTGCTCGCCGTCACTCAGAGTGCCGAACGTGCGCTCCGCGAGATGCTCGAGTCGCCAGTCGCCGAGGACCCGCAGCGCGCGTCGCTCATCGATGTCCTCATAGTTCTCGTTCCACCGTCCGAGCACGGAGAACGCGGCGGTCAGGACGGTATTGAGGACCGTCTCGTCGCGCGGCACGCGCTTGGCCATGGCGGAGGATGCGAAACCGATGCGCGGTCGCACCTCGAACACGTCGGTGCGGCCCAGCGTCTCGCCGAGGATCTCGACCGCTCCGGATGTCGGGTGCATGAGCGTGTCGGCCAGCTGGAGCAGTGTCGTCTTACCCGCACCGTTGGGTCCCAGGATCACCCATCGCTGGTCGTCCTGGACCTCCCAGGTCACGTGATCGATGATGTTGCGACCCTCGCGGCGCACGACGACGTCGGTGAATTCCAGAGCGCTCGGCATGCTTCCAGCCTATCTGCTCAGCTGATGAGCTCCGCGTAGAGCGCGCGGGTGGTGTCGGCGATCGCGCCCCAGCTGAAGTCGTTCCGTGCGCGCTCGCGTCCGGCCGCGCCGTACTCGCGCGCGCGCTCCGGATCCATCGCCACCTCGGTGAGCACGGCAGCGAGATCGGCGATGTAGCGCTCGGGATCGACGGGCGTCCCGGTACCGTCCTGCAGCTGATCGATCGGCACAAGTCGCCCGGTCACGCCGTCCGCGACGACCTCGGGGATCCCCCCGGTCGCGGTGCCGACGACGGCTGCACCGCAGGCCATGGCCTCGAGATTCACGATCCCGAGCGGCTCGTAGACCGACGGGCAGACGAACGTCGTCGCCGCGGTCAGGATGGCGGACAGCTCGTCTCGCGGCAGCATCCGCTCGATCCAGATCACGCCGTCGCGGCTCTGCTGCAGCAGCCGCACGCCCTCCTGCACCTCCGCCATGATCTCCGGGGTGTCCGGTGCGCCGGCGCACAGCACCAGCTGCACCTCGGGCGGCAGCAGCCGCGCCGCCTGAAGGAGATACGGAAGACCCTTCTGCCGAGTGATCCGGCCGACGAAGACGACCGACGGGCGAGCCGGATCCATCCCGATGGACTGCAGGAAGGCGGCATCCTGCACCGGGCGCCAGCGCTCGACGTCGATGCCGTTGTGGATCACGCGCACCTTGGCGGGGTCGACCTGCGGATAGCTGCGCAGGATGTCGGCGCGCATTCCGGCGCTCACCGCGATCACCGCGGCCGCGTTCTCATACGCCAGCTTCTCGATGCCGCTCGACACCGCGTAGCCGCCGCCGAGCTGCTCGGCCTTCCAGGGGCGCAGCGGCTCGAGGCTGTGCGCGGTGAGCACGTGAGGGATGCCGTGCAGCTGCGACGCGAGGTGGCCCGCGAAGTTCGCGTACCAGGTGTGGCTGTGCACGATGTCGGCATCCGTGATCGCTGACACGATCTCGAGATCCGTGCCCAGAGTCTGCAGCGCGGCGTTCGCGTCGGCGAGCTCCGACGGCGCGCGATAGGAGAACGTGCCGGGCTCGTCCCGCGCGGCTCCGAACGCCCGGACCCGCACCTCGATGCTCTCCCGCAGGGCGGTGACGAGCTCGGCCACATGGACGCCGGCCCCGCCATAGATCTCCGGCGGGTATTCCTTGGTGATCATCTCGACGCGCATGCATTAGACGCTAGTGACTCACTTGTCCAGACGCTAGTTCCGCGGCCTTCCTGGCATCTAGGGTGGACCCATGTCCGCTCCAAAGAAGGTCTTCGGAATCATCCTCGCCGGCGGCGAAGGCAAGCGGCTCATGCCGCTGACGGCCGATCGCGCCAAACCTGCTGTGCCTTTCGGCGGACAGTACCGATTGATCGATTTCGCCATCTCGAACCTCATCAACTCCGGCCTCCGCCAGGTCGTCGTCCTGACGCAGTACAAGTCGCACAGCCTCGACCGCCACATCTCGCAGACGTGGCGGATGTCGGCGCTCCTCGACTCGTACGTGACCTCCGTGCCCGCGCAGCAGAGGCTCGGCAAGCGCTGGTTCTCCGGATCCGCTGACGCGATCCTGCAGAGCATGAACCTCATCAACGACGAGAAGCCCGACATCGTCGTCGTCATCGGCGCCGACCACGTCTACCGGATGGACTTCCGGCAGATGCTGGAAGCGCACATCGCCTCAGGGGCGAAGGCGACCGTCGCGGGCATCCGTCAGCCGCTGGCGCTTGCCTCGCAGTTCGGTGTGATCGACGCCGACGCCGAGTCCGGCCGCATCAAGCAGTTCCTCGAGAAGCCGACCGACATCGCCGGGCTCGAGGATTCGCCGCACGAGGTGCTCGCCTCGATGGGCAACTACATCTTCGACGCCGACGCGCTGATCGCCGCCGTCGAGGCCGACGGGGAATCCCCCACCTCGGGGCACGACATGGGTGGAGACATCGTCCCCTACTTCGTCGACCGCGGCGAGGCCGGCTATTACGACATGAAGCGGAACGAGGTGCCCGGTTCGTCGCCGCGCGACCGCTCGTACTGGCGAGACGTGGGAACGATCGACTCGTTCTTCGATGCCCACCGCGACCTGATCTCGACCCTGCCGATCTTCAACCTCTACAACATGGAGTGGCCGATCCACTCGCAGGCCGTCAACTCGCCGCCGGCGAAGTTCGTGCGCGATTCGGTCGGCCGCATCGGCAACGCGATCGACTCCATCGTCTCGCTCGGGTCCGTGCTGTCCGGCACGCATCTGGAACGCAGCGTCGTCGGGCCGTGGACCCTCGCGGGTGGCGGCTCGACCATCACCGACTCGGTCGTCTTCGACCACGTGCATGTCGGGCAGGGCGCGAGGATCCATCGCGCGATCCTCGACAAGAACGTCGTGCTCGCCGACGGTGCGACCGTCGGCGTCGACCGCGAGCGAGACCTCGCGCGCGGCTTCACGGTCACCGAGTCGGGGATCACCGTCGTCGGCAAGGGCGTCTTCATCGAGCGCTAGGTGTTCTTCCCCGTGAGGTTGTGAACGCGGTCTGAGGGTGTTTGGCCGCTGATGCCGGTGTGGGGTCTGTGGTGATTGTAGTGATGGAGCCAGGTGTCGTAGGTTGCTGCTCGGGCTTCGTCGCTGGC